>NZ_JABUEC010000008.1:0-3056 GCF_019836065.1 Rhodococcus sp. BP-332 | reverse complement strand
ATCTTGGAACAGGCTTCCCGCTTAGATGCTTTCAGCGGTTATCCCTTCCGAACGTAGCTAACCAGCGGTGCTCCTGGTGGAACAACTGGCACACCAGAGGTTCGTCCGTCCCGGTCCTCTCGTACTAGGGACAGCCTTCCTCAAGTTTCTGACGCGCGCGGCGGATAGAGACCGAACTGTCTCACGACGTTCTAAACCCAGCTCGCGTGCCGCTTTAATGGGCGAACAGCCCAACCCTTGGGACCTACTCCAGCCCCAGGATGCGACGAGCCGACATCGAGGTGCCAAACCATCCCGTCGATATGGACTCTTGGGGAAGATCAGCCTGTTATCCCCGGGGTACCTTTTATCCGTTGAGCGACACCGCTTCCACTTGCCGGTGCCGGATCACTAGTCCCGACTTTCGTCCCTGCTCGACTTGTCAGTCTCACAGTCAAGCTCCCTTGTGCACTTGCACTCGACACCTGATTGCCAACCAGGCTGAGGGAACCTTTGGGCGCCTCCGTTACATTTTGGGAGGCAACCGCCCCAGTTAAACTACCCACCAGGCACTGTCCCTGAACCAGATCATGGTCCGAGGTTGAGGTATCCAATACGATCAGAGTGGTATTTCAACAACGACTCCACACACACTGGCGTGCATGCTTCACAGTCTCCCACCTATCCTACACAAACCGAACCGAACACCAATACCAAGCTGTAGTGAAGGTCCCGGGGTCTTTTCGTCCTGCCGCGCGTAACGAGCATCTTTACTCGTAATGCAATTTCGCCGAGTCTATGGTTGAGACAGCTGAGAAGTCGTTACGCCATTCGTGCAGGTCGGAACTTACCCGACAAGGAATTTCGCTACCTTAGGATGGTTATAGTTACCACCGCCGTTTACTGGGGCTTAAATTCTCAGCTTCGCTCCCGAAGGAACTAACCGGTCCTCTTAACCTTCCAGCACCGGGCAGGCGTCAGTCCGTATACATCGTCTTACGACTTCGCACGGACCTGTGTTTTTAGTAAACAGTCGCTTCTCACTGGTCTCTGCGACCCACACCAGCTCACACTGCAAGAGTGATCACCAGCAGGGGTCCCCCTTCTCCCGAAGTTACGGGGGCATTTTGCCGAGTTCCTTAACCATAGTTATCTCGATCGCCTTGGTATTCTCTACCTGATCACCTGTGTCGGTTTGGGGTACGGGCCGTGTACCAGCTCGCTAGAGGCTTTTCTCGGCAGCATAGGATCACTGAATTCGCCTCATTCGGCTATGCATCACCTCTCAGGCTGTGTGAGACCCGGATTTGCCTAGGTCTCGCCCTACAGGCTTACACCAGTGTTACCACTGACTGGCTCAGCTACCTTCCTGCGTCACCCCATCGCTTGACTACTACCAGGAAAGGTCCCGTGCATCACCACACCCGGCACCCGAAGGTGCTCCTGGCGGCTCTGGACGGTTAGTACTCCTGATTCATCATGGGCGCGGATACACGGGTACGGGAATATCAACCCGTTGTCCATCGACTACGCCTGTCGGCCTCGCCTTAGGTCCCGACTCACCCTGGGCGGATTAACCTGGCCCAGGAACCCTTGATCATTCGGCGGACGAGTTTCTCACTCGTCTTTCGCTACTCATGCCTGCATTCTCACTCGCGTGGCCTCCACACCTGGATCACTCCGGCGCTTCCCTGGCCACACGACGCTCCCCTACCCACCCACACACCTGGCCCACCCCCCGCAGGGAATGAGCAGATTATTGTGTGAGTGCCGCGGCTTCGGCGGTGTACTTGAGCCCCGCTACATTGTCGGCGCAAAATCACTTGACCAGTGAGCTATTACGCACTCTTTCAAGGGTGGCTGCTTCTAAGCCAACCTCCTGGTTGTCTTCGCGACTTCACATCCTTTTCCACTTAGTACACGCTTGGGGGCCTTAGCCGGCGATCTGGGCTGTTTCCCTCTCGACTACGAACCTTATCGCCCGCAGTCTCACTGCCGCGCTCTCACATCCTGGCATTCGGAGTTTGGCTGATTTCGATAAGCTTGTGGGCCCTCTAGACCATCCAGTAGCTCTACCTCCAGGATGAAACACGCGACGCTGCACCTAAATGCATTTCGGGGAGAACCAGCTATCACGGAGTTTGATTGGCCTTTCACCCCTACCCACAACTCATCCCCTCAGTTTTCAACCTAAGTGGGTTCGGGCCTCCACGACGTCTTACCGTCGCTTCACCCTGGCCATGGGTAGATCACTCCGCTTCGGGTCTAGAGCATGCGACTGAAACGCCCTATTCGGACTCGCTTTCGCTACGGCTACCCCACACGGGTTAACCTCGCCACATACCACTAACTCGCAGGCTCATTCTTCAAAAGGCACGCCATCACCCCCAGTGACAAGTCACTCGAAGGCTCTGACGGATTGTAAGCGCACGGTTTCAGGTACTATTTCACTCCCCTCCCGGGGTACTTTTCACCTTTCCCTCACGGTACTAGTCCGCTATCGGTCACCAGGGAGTATTCAGGCTTATCGGGTGGTCCCGACAGATTCACAGCAGATTTCACGGGCCCGCTGCTACTTGGGCATTCATCACGACAGTCACACAGTTTTCGTCTACGGGACTCTCACCCTCTACGACAGGCCATCCCAGACCACTTCGACTAACCGCATGATTTCTTACTGTCGGCCGATCCGGCAGAATCGACAAGACAAACCCCACAACCCCACACGCACAACCCCTGCCGGGTATCACATGCACATGGTTTGGCCTCTTCCGCGTTCGCTCGCCACTACTGACGGAATCACTGTTGTTTTCTCTTCCTGTGGGTACTGAGATGTTTCACTTCCCCACGTTCCCTCCACACACCCTATATATTCAGGTGCAGGTAACACGACATCACTCGTGCTGGGTTTCCCCATTCGGACACCCTCGGATCTCAGCTCGGTTGACAGCTCCCCGAGGCTTATCGCAGCCTCCTACGTCCTTCATCGGCTCCTGGTGCCAAGGCATCCACCGTACGCTCTTCATTACTTACAACAAAGATGCTCGCGTCCACTGTGCAGTTCTCAAACAACACAC
>NZ_JABUEC010000007.1:0-117328 GCF_019836065.1 Rhodococcus sp. BP-332 | reverse complement strand
AGGCGGCGGTGCGGGGGCCGGTGACGGGTGCGGTCAGGCGTCCGACCGTCGGCGCCGTCGGACTCGCTTGGTCACCAGCACCACCACCGCCACCGCGATGAGCCCGATGACGACGTACTGGAACACCGAGGCGTAATCCTCGACGTAGTGCCAGTTCTCCCCGAGGAAGTAGCCCGCGAGCACGAAGATCGTGTTCCACAGGAGGCTGCCGAGCGTCGTGTACAGCAGGAACTGCAGGACCGGCATCCCGGACACGCCTGCGGGCACCGAGATGCCGGATCGCACGAGCGGAATCATCCGACCGAAGAACACGGCGGAGCGGCCGTGGCGCACGAACCATTCGTCGGCCTTGGTCAGATCGTCCGTGCTGACGAACGGCATCCTGTCCACGGCGGCGTACATACGGTCGCGGCCCAGCTTCTTGCCCAGCCAGTAGAGGCCGAGAGCGCCGAGCACCGATCCGAGCGTGGTCCAGAACAGTGCGCTCGCGAGGGAGAAGCCACCCTGCGACGCGGTGAACCCGGCCAGCGGGAGGATGATTTCGCTGGGCAGCGGTGGGAAGAAGTTCTCGGCGGCCACGGCGATGCCGGCGCCCGGCCCGCCGATGCTCTCCATCAGGCTGACGGCCCAGCCTGCGATTCCACCCAGTTCCGTACTGGCGGCAGCGGTGACGGTGTCGCTCATGCCCGCACTTTACCGGGGGTTTACTCCGCGAGAGCCCGCGCGAGGTGGGTGCCGGTGTGCGTCCGGGCCAGAACGAGCTCGTCGACGGTGCCCGTGAACACCACCTCGCCGCCGTCGTGACCCCCGTCGGGACCGAGGTCCACGACCCAGTCGGCGGCCGCGACGACGTCCATGTTGTGCTCGATCACGATGACCGATCGACCCTCGTCGACCATGCCGGACAGCAGTCCGACCAGGTTGTCCACGTCGGACGAGTGCAGTCCGGTGGTGGGCTCGTCGAGCACCAGGACCGGGGAGTTGCCCACGAGTTCCGTCGCGAGCTTGAGGCGCTGACGCTCGCCGCCGGACAGGGACGTCAGGTTCTGGCCCAGGGACAGATAACCGAGACCGACATCACTGCACCGCCGGAGTACGTCGCGCACCTTCTTCACGGTGAAGAACTCGCGGGCCTCGTCGACGGACATGTCGAAGACGTCGGCGATCGAGACGCCGTCGACGGTGTGCTTGATCGCGCCGGAGCGGAAGCGTCGACCCTGGCAGGTCTCGCATGTACTCGACACCGGGTCGGTGAAGCCGAGGTCGGTGAAGATCATGCCGGTGCCCTGACAGTCGGGGCAGGCTCCGTCAGAGTTCGGCGAGAACAGCGCTGCGGGCTGTCCCGTTCGCTTGGCGAAGTGTGCACGGATCGGATCGAGCAGTCCGGTGTAGGTGGCGGGTGAGGAGCGGCGCGAACCGCGGATGGGTGCCTGGTCGATGACCACCGCGTCGGGCCGGACGTCGCGGAGGTGGCCGTGGATCAGACTCGACTTGCCCGAGCCCGCGACACCGGTGACCGCCACGAGAACGCCGAGCGGGATGTCCACCGACACGTTCTTCAGATTGTGGCTGTCGGCGTTCTCGATGCGCATCCACCCGTTCGGAGTGCGCGCGGTGCGCCGCGATCGACCGTCTCGACGCAGCGCCGTCCCGGTACGCGTCTCGGACTGCCGCAATTCGGGCCAGGTGCCCTCGAAGACCACCGTGCCGCCGTGCTTTCCGGCGCCAGGGCCGATCTCGACGATGCGGTCGGCGATGGCCATCACCTCCGCGTCGTGTTCGACGACGAGCACGGTGTTCCCCTTGTCGCGCAACGCGATCAGCATGTCGTTCAGCCGGTGCACGTCGCGCGGGTGCAGCCCGGTGGTGGGCTCGTCGAAGACGTACAGCATGTCGTTGAGCGTGGCGCCGAGGTGGCGCACCATCTTGATGCGCTGGGACTCGCCGCCCGACAGCGAGGACGTCGCACGATCGAGGCTCAGGTACCCGAGTCCGAGATCGACCAGTCGACGGAGCTGTGTCACCACCTCGCGGCGTGGGCCGTCCAGGTCGCCGAGCGCCCACGTGTCCATGACGTCGGCGAGGTCGGAGACCTGCATCGCGAACGCGTCGGGGATCGAGAGTCCCTCGAGCGTCGCGGCGTGCACCGTCTCGTTGAGGCGAGTTCCCCTGCAGGACGGGCACACTCCCCGCGTGACGATACGGTCGTACGCCTCCTTCGACTTGCCCTTCAACGCGTCGGCATCCTTGGAGAGATAGCTTCGACGGAACCGGGAGAGCAGCCCCTCGTACGTCTTGAACACGGCGTCCGGGTTGACCATCTCGACCTCGCCGGGCGACGCGTCGAAGAACAAATGCCTCTCGCGCGGGGAGTACTGCTCGAGGGGAACGTCGAGATCGAACAGTCCCGAGTCCGCGTACAGCCGGTAGGGCCACTTGCCGGGCAGGAAGTCCGGGTGCTTCACGGGGCCCTCACGCAACGACTTCGACTGATCCACCAACTCGTCGATGTCGATGACCTTAGCCTCGCCCAACCCCTCACACTCGGGACACATGCCGGCGGGATCGTTGAACGAGAACGCGTTGGCATAGCCGATGGACGGGGTGACTCCGCGCGACCACAGCATGCGGAGCCAGTCGCCGATGTCGGTGATGGTGCCGACGGTGGAGCGAGGGCTGCCGAAGAGGCGCTTCTGGTCGACGATGACGACGGCCGACAGGTTCGCGATGAGGTCGGCGTCCGGCCGACCGTAGGACGGCAGGAAGGTCTGGGCGAATGCGCTGAACGTGGAGTTGATCTGCCGCTGCGCCTCCGCGGCGATCGTGTCGAACACGAGCGAGCTCTTCCCGGACCCCGAGACCCCGGCGAACACGATCAGCGACCGTTTGGGGAGATCGATGTCGATGTCACGCAGATTGTTCTCCCGCGCGCCGCGCACGGTGATGGTGGACAGAGCGTCGTTCGGTGGCGTCGTCACGCCGTAGGGATACCAGACCGAGCGGACACCCGTCAGCCGGACTGGCCCTGCAACTTGCTCAGTCGGTAGCGCAGCTTGCCCGGACGGTCACGCTCGGTGGTGAGCGAGGAGGTGCGCGCGATGTGGGCCTCGCCGAAGCGGTCCAGCAGGAGGTCGTCCACCATCCGCACCTGACCTGGGCGGTACTGGTAGTCCATGGCCGCCGTCACGTACTCGACTCGTGCGGGGTCGAGGGCCTCCTCGAGTTCCGCGCCCGTCGTGATCCCGTTCGCGTTGACGAGAGTCAGCAGCCACTCGTAGTGACCGCTCCGACTGGGGGTGTAGTCGGGAAGGAGGTCGGTGACGATGGTGCGCAGCTGATCGGCGGTGAGCTGGAGATCCATCCCGCGTGCGGCATCGGCCGCGCGCAGTTCCGTGATCTTCTCCTTGTGGTGCCGATCGGCGAGTTCGAACTGGGCGTCCGCAAGTTCGATCAGCCCCGCCGCGAGCGTGAACGCTCGGTCGATGGTCGGCGAACCCTGCGTGCGGGAGTTCTTGAACCGGATGTCGTGCTCGATCTCCGCCCAGGCATGCTGCAGCACGGTGCGGATCTGCACCTCGAAGCCGAGGCCGGTGAACTGCTCGCATCCCGCCGGGACGCGGTCGCCGTCCGCACTGAGGATGAGGTGCCGTCCGGCATAGCCGAACACGCCGGACTCCTGGGCGAGGGACGACTTGTCGATGGTCTTGAGCAGCACGAAGTGCTTCGAGATGGCGTCCGCGACGCGGTCGATGTCCGACGTCAGATACGTGATGACACGGATCCCGACGAGATCGGTGACCTCGGCGAGCGGATCGGTGAACTCGAGCGACCCGTCCTCGCGGAGGCGGGCGAACTTGCCGGCAGCGGACTCCACGGACTTGGTACGTGCCTCGACGGCGTCGATGTCGATGTCCGCCTCGGAGACGAACGTCTCGACGGCGGCCGACAGCGCTGCCGTGGCCGCGGCGAAGTGATCCCACCGCGCGCGGTACTCCTCGACGGAGCTGTGCAGCCCTGACGGTGAGGGTGGGGACGACGTGGGGCGCATGGTGGAGATTCTGCCCCACCATGGTCCAATGCTCGCGTGACGCTCCGTACGTACCGCGTTGTCGACTGGGACGCGACGCTCCTAATCCTGGCGTCCGCACTGATCCTGTTGGCCGCGTTGATCCTCGGCGTATGGAAATTCCGCCAGATGGCGACGTCCGAGAACGGGCAGGCGCATCCGTACGTGGACATCGCTCACCGGGCGGCGCTGATGTACTCGTTCGCGACTCTGGTCCTGGTGCCTCTGGTGCACTTCGGCGCGTGGCCGACGTGGGTGAATCTGGTGGCGTCGGGGGCTGTCGTCTTCTTCTTCGTCGCCGCGATCGTCAGCTACGTGGTGCACGGATTCCTGCGCGACACCGACAACCAGTTCGTCCGCCCGGTGCCGGGAACGCATGCGTTCATGTATGCGCTCGCGGCCACCGAGATCGGCGGACTACTGGTGTTGATCGTGGGTTTCGTGCGCGGGCCGCTGTTCGTGAGTTAGCGCGCGAGCTCCACGTCGTCGACGAACGGGTCGCCGTTGCGCGGGGCGTCGAATCGCTCCTGGTCCAGGATGCCTTCGCGCTTGGCGACGACGGCCGGGATCAGCGCCTGGCCGGTGACGTTGACGGCGGTGCGACCCATGTCGACGATCGGTTCGACGGCGAGCAGCAGGCCGACACCGGCGAGCGGCAGGCCGAGCGTGGACAGCGTCAGGGTCAGCATGACCGTGGCACCGGTGGTGCCCGCCGTCGCCGCGGAGCCGATCACGGAGACGACCACGATCAGCAGGTAGTCGGTGATCGTGAGGTCGACGCCGTAGAACTGGGCGACGAAGATCGCGGCGATGGCCGGGTAGATGGCCGCGCACCCGTCCATCTTGGTGGTGGCACCGAGCGGAACCGCGAACGACGCGTACTCGCGGGGCACACCGAGATTGCGCTCGGTGACACGCTGGGTCAGCGGCAGGGTGCCGATGGACGAGCGGGAGACGAAGCCGAGCTGCGTCGCGGGCCACACGCCCGAGTAGAAGTTGCGGATCGAGAGGCCGTGCGCCCGAACGATGATGGGGTAGACGACGAAGAACACGATGGCGAGTCCGACGTACACCGAGACCGTGAAGACGCCCAGTGAGCCGATCGCGTCCCATCCGTACGTGGCGACGGCGTTGGCGATGAGCGCCGCCGTACCGATGGGGGCCAACCGGATGATCCACCACAGCACCTTCTGCACGATCGCGAGCAGAGAGGCGTTGAACGTCAGGAACGGCTCGGCCGCCTTGCCCACCTTCAGCGCGGCGATACCGATCGCCGCGGCGACGACGAGCAGCTGCAGGATGTTGAAGTTCAGTGTGGTGCTCAGTGCACCCTCGGTCTCGCTGGTGCGGGCGCCGAGCGCGAGGAAGTTGTTGGGAACCAGGCCGGTGAGGAAGGACCACCACGACCCTGTGCTCGACGGTTCCTTCCCGAGATCTGGCGAGACGCCGGTGCGCGAACCCGGTTGCGCGACAAGCCCGATGATGATGCCGACGATCACGGCGATGAATGCGGTGATGGCGAACCACAGCAGGGTCTGGCCTGCCAGGCGTGCCGCGTTGGTGACGGCGCGCAGGTTGGCGATGGAGCTGACGATGGCCGTGAACACGAGGGGCACCACGGCGACGGTGAGCAGTTTGACGTAGCTCGATCCGATGGTCGACACCGTCTCGACGAGCCAGTTGGGGTTGCCGTCGGCGGCGTCGGGCATGGATCGGGCGATCAGTCCGACGATGACGCCGAGGATCAACCCGGCGACGATCTGGGGCCCGAACGACGTGAGCCAGTGCGGCAGTCGACGGGTGGGGGCAGCGCTGGGCGCGGACATGGTGGTGCCTTCCGAGAATGCTGGGGCGGCCGAGAACAACGGCCGAGAAAAAGGGTGCGCGGTGGACGAGTGGACCGGGGAGGAACACGGTCTATCGACAGATGGCGCTGGCCTGCAGGCGAAGGTCGACGTAGCGACGCGAGGTCAGGAGCAAGGGCACTCGGACGATGCTACGCCCGTGCCCGGGTCAGCTGACGCCGAGCCAGCGCAGGCCCGCGGTGACTGCCGCTGCGGCGACGACCACGAGCACGAAAGGCGTTTTGCGCCAGGCGAGAACAGCGGCGACGAGGACCCCGGCGGGGAGCGCGAGGCCCGCGTCACGGGGAAACGTCGAGGTCGCGACGAGGGCGACGAACACGACGGCGACCGCCGTGGTCATCGACTTCTCGGCCGACACGGACAGTTCCCGGCGCCCGCGCAGCGCGATCCCGATCAGGCGGAACGCGAACGTGCCGACGGCGAGTGCGGCGACACCCGCGAGAATGGCCCCGGTGCTCACGAGGCGTCGTTCCTACGCCCGTGTCGGAGCACGAACGGCATGACGGCGATCAGGGCGAGCACCACGGAGACGCCGGCGGGCACCACGACCCCAGCGGCGACGGCGACCACGGCGCCGACACCCGCGGCGATGCGTGTCACGCGATCGTGCAGGGAGGGCATCACGAGTGCGAGCAGGACGGCAGGAAAGGCGGCGTCGAGTCCGAGCGACTCCGCGCTCTCCACGCCGGCGCCGAGGCCCACACCGGCCAGCACGCCCAGATTCCACGCGAGGAAGAGGAACGCGCCGCAGAACCAGAACGAGAGGGTCCTGCCCCGCCTGGTTGTCGAGGCCATCGAGAAGGCGACCGACTCGTCGGTCACCAGATGGGCCCCGAGCAGGCGTGCGGCGGGTCGGTCACCGAGCAGCGGTGCCACCGAGAAGCTGAGCGGAAGCAGTCTGCCGTTGATGAGGAGCGCGCTGGACACCGCGGCCAGAACGCTGCCGCCGCCGGTGAGTACTCCGACGAAGACGAACTGCGAGGCCCCCGCGAAGACCGCGATCGACAGGAGGCAGGGGAGCCACCACGGCAGATCGGAGGCGACGGCGATCGCACCGAGCGAGGCACCGACCAGGGCGTCGGCCAGGCACACCACGGCAATGTCCCGCACCGCCACGTCGGGGTCGTCCCGGAGCGTGAGCCACAGGGGTGTTCGCCATATCGAACGCATGGTGCTCATGGTGAACGGTCGCGGTGCCGTTCGTCAAGGCGAACGAGGGGAGTGTGAGACGAACACTGTGGCATCATGCAGTCATGTCCGACAGCGCACCCATCGCCGCGATCGCCGCGTCGCTCGTCCGTGAGCGTCGACGTACGGGCCTGTCTCTCGCCGAGGTGGCCCGGCGCGCGGGTATCGCGAAGTCGACCCTCTCTCAGCTCGAGTCGGGAACGGGAAATCCCAGCGTCGAAACACTGTGGGCGCTGAGCGTGACCCTGAACGTGCCCTTCGCGCGCCTGGTGGAACCGCCGCGGCAGGAAGTCCGTTTGGTGCGACGCGGTGAGGGTCCGTCGATCGCGGCGGAGTCGTCCGACTACACCGCGACACTGCTGTCGTCCTGCCCACCGACCGCACGCCGCGACCTGTACCTGCTCACGGCCGAGGTGGGGACGCCGCGGCTGTCCGATCCGCACATGCACGGGGTGATCGAACACGTGGTGGTGTCGTCCGGCCGGGCGGTGTGCGGGCCGGTGGACGCGACCGAGGAACTGGGACCGGGGGACTACCTGTCGTATCCCGGCGACGTGCCCCACGTGTTCGAGGCGCTGGAGAACGGGACGACTGCGGTGATGGTCACCGAGCAGTACTGATCGAGGCCAGGTCCGCTGTGACGGGTAGGCGGTTGCTCAGCAACGCGCACAGCAGGATTCGTGCCTGAGCGGGGCTGAGGTCGCCCGCGGATACCGCGCCCGCACGCACGAGGTCGGCGCCCCCGCCTCCGCCGCCGTAGGTGGTGACGACGCCGCCGGACGGCACTCGTGTCGACAACATCACCGGGACACCGGCATCGGTGCACCGGCGCACCGCGTCGACGACCGCGGCGTTCGCGTTGCCCGCGCCCATCGCCTGCAGCACGATCCCGTCGGTGCGCGCGGATCGCAGTGCGTCGATGACGAGTCCGTCGACACCCGGGTAGAGCGCGACGACGTCGACCCGGATCCCGTCGATCGGACTGTCCGGCAGCGTCTCCCGCGGAACCGGGTCCACCGCCGGCGTGCCGGAGTAGGCGTCGAGCGCGGTCGTGTGCGACTTCCGTACCCCGCGGGCCCGGAGAACGCGCGGGCCGAAGGCGACGAGCACACCGTGGCCCCGTCGCTCGGGATCGGCGGCCACGCGGAGCGCCGACTCGACATTGTGCGGGCCGTCGCTCTCGACGTGATCCGCGGTGCGTTGGGCGCCGGTGATCACGACGGGGCGAACGTCGGTGTGGGAGAGATCGATCAGCATCGCCGTCTCCTCGAGGGAGTCGGTGCCGTGCAGGACGACGACACCGCTCACCGCGTCGTCACGCAGTGATTCGGTGACGGCGCCGCGGACGGTGTCCATGTCCAGGAGCGACATCGCGGCACTGTCGACGCACAGGACGTCGGTGACTCGGACCCGGACGCCGACGCGGAGTCCGGCATCCACCAGGACGTCGTGGGCGTGACGGCCCGTGGTGCTGACACCGTCGGGGCCGACGCGGCTGGCGATGGTTCCGCCGGTGGTCAGGACGACGACCGTCGGCAGTGCGGGTGAACTCATCGGGCGACCGTTCCCCCTCCCGCACGGGCGCGCTCGCGGGCGAGCCGCTCGATGCCCGGGCGCGCTGCGCGCCAGCCGATGACCAGCGCGGGAACGATGACCAGGAGGGAGGCGAGCGTCCAGGTGCCGATCGGGTAGTCGAAGCCCATCAGGACCAGGACGACCACCAGGAAGACGAGGGTGGCGATGCCGGTGTACGGGGCGCCGAACAACCGGAAGGACGGCCGCGTCACCACGCCCTCCTTCGACAGGTGCCAGAGCTTGAGCTGGCACAACACGATCATGGCCCAGGCGCTGACGATGCCGAGCGCGGCGAGATTGAGCACGATCTCGAACGCCTGCTCGGGCACCACCGCGTTCAGCACCACTCCGAGCAGGGTAACCGCTGCCGTGAGCAGGATCCCGCCGTAGGGCACGCCGGCCTTGCTCATCTTCATCGCGAAGCGCGGCGCGCTGCCCGCCGCGGCCATCGATCGGAGGATGCGACCGGTCGAGTAGAGCCCGGCATTGAGCGAGGACAGCGCCGCCGTCAGGACGATGAGGTTCATGGCGGTGTCCGCGCCCTCGACTCCGATCGAGCCGAAGAACGTGACGAACGGGCTCTCACCCGCGCGGTAGGCGGAGTAGGGCAGCAGGAGCGACAGCAGCAGCACGGACCCGACGTAGAAGACCGCGATGCGGATGATGACGGTGTTGATCGCCTTCGGGATGACCTTCTCGGGGTTCGGCGTCTCGCCCGCGGCGGTACCGACCAGCTCGATGGAGGCGTAGGCGAACACGACGCCCTGGATGATGACGACGGCGGGCAGCAGACCGTTGGGGATCAGCCCGCCGTTGTCGGCGATCATCGACAGGCCCTGCTCCTGGTTCGGTGTCCCCCTGACGAGGAGGTAGAGGCCGATGCACAGGAACGCCACCAGGGCGAGCACCTTGATCAGGGCGAACCAGAACTCCAGCTCGCCGAAGACCTTGACCGACACCAGGTTCAGCGACAGAACCAGCAGCAGTGCAGCGAGGGCGAAGACCCACTGCGGTACCGACGCGATCGGGTCCCAGTAGCGGCCGAAGAAGTTCATGTAGAGCGCCACGGCGGTCACGTCGACGACGGCGGTCATCGACCAGTTGAGCCAGTACAGCCACCCGGAGACGAAGGCGGCCTTCTCCCCGAAGAACTCGCGAGCGTAGGACACGAAGGACCCGGACGTGGGCCGGTGCAGCACCAGTTCGCCGAGCGCCCGAAGGATGAGGAAAGCGAAGAACCCGCATACCGCGTACGCGATGACGAGTGCCGGGCCGGCCTGCGCCAGACGTCCGCCTGCACCCATGAAGAGGCCGGTTCCGATGGCGCCGCCGATGGCGATCATCTGGACCTGCCGCGTTTTCAGGCCTTTGTGATAGCCGTCGTTCTCGGCGGCGTGGAGGGCGTCGTCGGCGCCGTGCTGATCGGTGGTCGTGGTCATCGGGTCCTCAGTTCTGGAGGTTCGCGAGATGTTCGGGGCGGAGCAGTTCTTCGAGACGTGTCGCTGTCAGGAGGCCGCGTTCGAGCACCAGCTCCGCGACTCCTCGTCCGCTCTCGAGTGCCTCCTTGGCGATCTCGGTGGCGGCCTGGTATCCGATGTGCGGGTTGAGTGCCGTGACCAGTCCGATGGAGTGTTCGACGCTGTCTCGCAGGTGGGCCTCGTGCGCGGTGATCCCCACGACGCACTTGTCCGCGAGCGTCCGGCAGGCCGCACCCAGGTGCGTCATGCCGGAGGTGAGCGACTCCATGATGATGGGCTCGAAGGCGTTGAGCTGCAGCTGACCTGCCTCGGCCGCCATCGTGATGGTGACGTCCTGGCCGATGACCTGGAAGGCCACCTGATTGAGCACCTCGGGGATGACGGGGTTGACCTTGCCGGGCATGATCGACGAGCCCGCCTGTACTGCGGGCAGGTCGATCTCGCCGAACCCTGCACGCGGTCCCGAGGAGAGGAGGCGGAGGTCGTTGCACACCTTCGACAGCTTCACGGCGCACCGCTTGAGTACTCCCGAGAGATGCACGAACTGACCGACGTCCTGCGTGGCCTCGACGAGATCCGTCGCGCTGACGAGGGGGAGTGCGGTGATCTCGCGGAGGTGCCGGACCGCTGCCTCGCGGTAGCCGGGGGCGGCGTTGAGTCCGGTACCGATCGCGGTGGCGCCGATGTTGATCTCGTGCACCAACAGTGACGCCTCCTCGAGGCGGGCGCGGTCCTCGTCGATCATGACGGCGAACGTGCCGAACTCCTGGCCCAGTGTCATCGGCACGGCGTCCTGCAACTGGGTCCTGCCCATCTTGACGATGGCGCGGAACTCCTCTGCCTTCGCGCGGAAGGCGTCCTGCAGGATGCGCATCGACTCGGACAGGTCGGCCACCGCGAGGATCGTCGCGATGTTGCAGGCGGTGGGGTAGACGTCGTTGGTCGACTGGCCGAGGTTGACGTGCTCGTTGGGGTGCAGGTGCGCGTACTCGCCGGGACGGTGGCCGAGCAGCACCAGCGCGCGGTTGGCGATGACCTCGTTGGCGTTCATGTTGGTCGACGTGCCGGCGCCGCCCTGGATCACGTCGACGACGAACTGGTCGTGCCACCGGCCGTCCAGGATCTCGCGGGCGGCCTGCAGGATCGCGTCGCCGCGCACCTCGTCGAGAAGACCCAGTTCGATGTTGGCCGCCGCGGCCGCGTACTTCACGGCGGCGAGCGCGCGGATCAGCTTGGTGTTCGACGAGATCGGTCGTCCGGTGATGGGGAAGTTCTCGGTGGCGCGCAGAGTGTGGATGCCCCACAGCACGTCGGCGGGCACCTCGCGCCCTCCCAGCAGGTCGTGCTCGGTACGGGTGGCGGCCACGGCGTTCTCCTTCGCTTGCTGTCAGGCTGTCTGACAGGTTGAGTGTGAACCACGGCACAGTGGATGTCAACGGTGATCTGTCGGAGCCGGGCGCTACGGTCGGGTCGACACCGGACCTCACGGTCGGTGGGACACCACGACGTTCCAGGAGGGCCACGTGCTCGAGCTCCACCGCGCCGAACGCGCGAGCACGTTGGCCACCGGTCTCGCGACGCTGCTCGCCGAGCCCCTCGCGGACGCCTTCGCCGCAGACGTCGTCGCGGTCCCGGCGAAGGGCGTGGAGCGGTGGCTCCGACAACGGCTCTCCCTCTCGTTGGGGGCGGCAGGAGTGTCGGACGGCATCGCGGCGAACATCGACTTCCCGTCGCCCGGCCGCCTGGTCGACGACGTCCTGGCCGTGGTGACGGGCGTGGACGCCGACTCGGATCCGTGGGCCGCGGGCCCGTTGCTGTGGACCGTCCTTCGCGTGATCGACGAGTGTTCGACCGAACCCTGGTGCTCGGTTCTCTCCCGGAGCATCGGCGGTGCGGCGGCGGCGCCCGACGATCACCGCCGTGGTCGACGCTGGTCCACCGCGTCCCACGTGTCCGGGCTCTTCCGTTCGTATGCCGCACAACGGCCCTCGATGATCGTCGACTGGGCGGCCGGTGCCGACACGGACGGCGCCGGCGCCCCGCTCGCGCCGGATCTCCTGTGGCAGGCGGAGCTGTGGCGCCGGGTGCGGGAGCGCATCGGGGTGCCCGGCCCCGCGGAGAGACTGGACCCGGTCTGCGACGCCCTCGCCGAGGACGGGTCGACGCTCGATCTTCCGTCGCGCCTGTCCCTGTTCGGGGCGACCCGTCTCACCACCCTGCAGCGACGCGTGCTGCGGGCGGTGGCCTATCACCGCGACGTCCATCTGTGGCTGCCACACCCCAGCCCGGTCTCGTGGGCTGCGACGTCCCGGCGTGCGGGCGCCGGGTCGGTGCGGCGTGTCGACGCGCCGCCGGTGTCGACGGCGGGTCATCCCCTGCTGGTGAGCCTCGGCCGCGACGTGCGCGAGTTGCAACCGCTTCTCGAACCGACGGCCGATGCGGACCGCCATCTCCCCGATCCGGAGCGGTCCGACGCGCGGCGTGTCGAGGCGTCGACGACCGTCCTGAGGCGGATGCAGAACGACATCGTGGCCGATCGCGCCCCGGCCGCGCCCGACGTCCCGGGGATGGACGACAGCGTGCAGATCCACGCCTGCCACGGCCCCGCCCGGCAGGTCGACGTGCTGCGCGACACCTTGCTGCACCTGTTCCAGGACGATCCGACGCTCGAACCGCGCGACGTCCTGATCATGTGCCCGGACGTGGACACCTTCGCTCCGCTCGTGCGAGCGGCCTTCGGGAACGAGGGCGCGGTGGGCGATCCCTCGGCGCACCCGGCGCACGGACTCCGCGTGCGGCTGGCGGATCGAGGGCTCCGGCGCACCAATCCCGTGCTCGACGTGATCGCGGCGATGATCGAGATGGCAGGGGACCGCGTCACCGCGTCGCAGATGCTCGATCTCGCTGCGTCCGAGGCTGTGCGGACCCGGTTCCGCTTCTCCGACGACGATCTCGAACGTCTCGCCGAGTGGACACGGGTGTCCGGTGCGCGCTGGGGCATTGATTCTGTGCAGCGAGAGTTGTTCGGTCTGGGCGACTTTCGTCAGAACACGTTCACCGCGGCCATGGACCGACTGCTGCTCGGCGCCGCTGCCGACGAGACCACGGGGGACTGGCTGGGCCTGGCCCTTCCCGTGGACGACGTCGACGGGAACGACATCGATCTCGCCGGTCGGTACGCAGAACTGGTCGACCGGGTCTCTGTCGTGTTGCGCGGTATGCGGGGCGAGCATCCGGTCCGGACGTGGCGCGCGAGCCTGATCCGAGCGATCGATCTGCTCACCGAGGTCGGGCCGGCCGACGTCCGACATCGGGTCGATGCGCTGCGGGAGCTGTCCGCCGCGCTGGAGCACGGTGACGACATCTCCCTGCAGCTCGCCGACATCCGGTCGATGTTGCGCGATCGCCTGGCCGGGCGCCCGACGCGATCGAACTTCCGCACCGGAGAACTGACGGTGTGCACCATGGTCCCGATGCGGTCGGTGCCGCACCGGGTGGTGGTGTTGCTCGGGCTCGACGACGACGTCTTCCCGCGCGCCGGCCACCTCGACGGCGACGACGTCCTCGCACGCGGTGCGCTGATCGGCGAGCGTGACATCCGCAGCGAGGACCGTCAGCTGCTGCTCGACGCCCTCATGTCGGCCGGCGAGAAACTGGTTCTCTTCCACACCGGGGCCAATCCGGTGTCGGGTGCCCACGAACCTCCCGCCATTCCGTTGTCCGAGGTCATCGAGGTCGTGGCGGCCACGGCGGGGGTCGAGAACAACCGCGCGGTCACGCGGCACCCGCTGCAGCCGTTCGATCCGTCGATCTTCGACGGCAGCGCTCCCGCCGGGTTCGACAGTGCCGCGCTCGCGGGCGCGGTGGCGGCGAGCGCTCCCTTCGTTCCGCGGCAGCCGTTCCTCGACGGTCCGCTTCCAGCGCGAGACTCCGCGGACGTGGCGTTGGCGGAGCTGGTGGCGTTCGTGCAGAGCCCCGTCACCGCGTTCGTGCGGCAGCGACTGAAGGTGGGTCTGTCGGGGCGGGACGACGACGTCGTCGACGCCCTCGCCGTGGAGCTGGACGCGCTGTCGGCCTGGGACATCGGAGAGCGCATGCTGTCGGCGCTCCTGACCGGTGTGGAACTGGCCGACTTCCGGGCCGCGGAGTGGCGCCGCGGAACGCTGCCGCCCTTCGCCCAGGGTGCGCGCCTGCTCGAGCAGATCGAGACCGACGTGGTGCCCATCGCCGACGCGGCGGCCGAGATGCACGTCGGGCCTCCGGAGAGTGTGGACGTCGTCGTGGATCTGGACGGGGGGCGGCGGCTCACGGGCACCGTTCCCGGGGTGCACGGCACCACCGTGGCGCGTACGTCCTATTCGAGGATGGCCCCGAAGCGGCGACTGGAGGCCTGGATCCACCTGCTGGCGGTCGCGGCGCAGAGCGGCTCGGACGGGTGGACGGCGGTCACCACCGCGCGGGGTCGGTCCTCACGGCCCGTGTCGCGGTCGACCCTCACGACACCCGAGGACGCCCGCGCGGTTCTGGCAGAGCTGGCGGACCTGCGCGACCGCGGTCTGCGCGAGCCACTGCCCCTGGCGCTGAAGTCCGGGGAGGCATACGCCGCCAGAGTCGTTCGGGGAAGCAGCGAGGAGATGGCCCTCGCGGCGGCAGCTCAGCAGTTCTCGGATCGGTTCGGCGACGTCACGGAGCCGGCGGTACTTCTGGTGCACGGAAGCGGAGTCGACTTCGGGCAGTGGACAGCGATTCCTCCGGCCGCCGACGAGGCGAAGTGGTCGGCCGACGGCACGCGCTTCGGTGTGCTCGCGCGACGAGTGTGGCAGCCGCTGCTCACCCACGAGAGCATGGAGCAGCGATGAGCGCTCTCGAAGGTATGGAGCAGCGATGAGCACGTTCGATCTGACCGGGCGGCTCCCGCTGGGCACCACCGTGCTCGAGGCGAGCGCCGGCACGGGCAAGACCTACGCCATCGTGGGCCTCGCCGCCCGCTATGTCGCCGAGGGCGTCACCGACATCGCGGGCGTACTGCTGGTGACGTTCAGCAAGGGCGCGACGCGCGAGCTACGCGAACGCACGCGCGCACGCTTCGCCGAGGTCGCGGCCGCCCTGGCGGATCCGTCGGCGGCCCGTACGGGCGGTGACGAGCTGATCGCATTGCTCGCCGACGTCGACGACGACGAGGTGGTGCTGCGGCGCACTCGGCTGCTGACGGCGCTGTCGGAGTTCGACGCCGGGACTATCGCCACGACGCACAGCTTCTGCCAACGCATGCTCGACGGACTCGGGATCGCGGGTGAGCGGGAACCGGACGCGACCTTCGTCGAGTCCGTGGACGATCTCGTCGACGACGTGGTCGACGACCTGTATCTGCGTCGCTACAGCGCAGAGGTCGGTTCGCCGCCCCTGACCGTCGCGCAGGCGCGCACGGTGGCCCGGGCCGCGGTCTCGGACCGGCGGGCCGTGCTCAGTCCGGACGCTCCCGACGACACGGCGGCCGGTCAGCGGGTCGCGGTGGCCCGCGAGGCGCGGGAGGAGACCGAGCGCCGGAAGCGGAGGCTCGGGGTCCGTGATTTCGACGACCTCCTCGAACTCCTGCACGGCGTGCTGTCGGACGAGACGCACGGCCCGGCCGCGTGCGCGCGTGTCCGCGAGAAGTTCACGGTGGTGCTCGTCGACGAGTTCCAGGACACCGACCCGCTGCAGTGGTCCATCCTGCGGAGGGCGTTCCACGGGCAGTGCACCCTGGTTCTCGTCGGTGATCCCAAGCAGGCCATCTATGCGTTCCGCGGCGCCGAGGTGCTCAGCTACCTCGACGCGGTCGCGGTGGCGGACCGGCATCTGGCACTCACCACCAACTGGCGGAGCGACGCGGCCGTGATCGGCTCGCTCGCGCACCTGTATGAGGGTGCCGCACTGGGACATCCCGACATCGTCGTCACTCCGGTGACGGCATCGCACCGGGAACCTCGGCTGCTGGCCGCCACGACGCGGGACCCGCTGCCTCCAGTGCGCCTGCGCGTGTTCGGTCGAACGGGCTCCGGTCCGCTGAACAACAAGGGCCTCCCGGCCACCGAGAAGGTTCGACTGCGTATCGCCGACGACGTCGCGCAGGACATCGTCGCGCTTCTCGACGGCGACGCGACGCTGACGGTCGACGGCGCGTCGCCGCGGCCTGTCGCTCCCGGAGACATCGCCGTGCTCGTCCGGTCGGGCAGACAGGCCGAGCAGGTGCGGTCCGCTCTCGAGCGCGCCGGCGTGCCGTCCGTGCTGTACGGCGGCTCGTCGGTGTTCGCCACCGAGTCCGCGGTGCACTGGCTGCTGCTCCTGCAGGCACTGGAGCAACCGCACCGTGCCGACGTCGTGCGGCGCGCCGCGCTCACACCGTTGCTCGGATGGTCTGCTCGCAGCCTCGACGAGGGTGGCGACGCCGCGACCTCCGCACTGAGTGCGCGCTGCCGCGAGTGGTCCGCGCTCGTCACGGGGGTGGGCTTCGCGGCGATGGTCGAGAATCTCACCGGATCCACCGAGCTCCAGAAACGTCTGCTGGCAACCGAATCCGGTGAACGCGATCTGACGGACCTGCGGCACGTCGCGCAACTCGTCCAGCGCGAGTCGCTCGAGGGCGGACACGGGGTGACCTCGTTGACCCGCTGGCTGGCCGACCGGATCCAGGACCCCACGAGCGGCGCTGTGGCCGACCGCAGCCGACGGCTCGACAGCGATGCCGAGGCCGTGCAGGTGGCCACGGTGCACGCGATGAAGGGGTTGGAGTTCCCGATCGTGTACGTCCCGTTCGCGTGGGGTGCCGCCGGATCGTTCGATCCGGACACCCTGCTCTTCCACGACGACGAGGGTGCGCGTGTGCGCGACGTCGGTGGGTCCTCCACTCCGGGGTACCGCGAACGCAAGCAGCGCCACGACGAGGAGGCGGCGGGCGAGGAGATGCGCCTCCTCTACGTCGCTCTGACCCGCGCGCAGTGCCGTCTGGTGCTGTGGTGGGCACCGACGGCGATCACGGCGGCGTCCCCGTTGCATCGACTGCTCTTCGGCAGAGTGCCCGGCATCGCGGAACCGGAGTCGACGGTGCGCCTGCAGGACGATGCCTCCGCGGCGACGACCCTGCAGTCGCGCTGCGGCAGCGCGATCGGCGTCGAGGCGGTGCAGGACGTGACGGTGGTGGCCCGGCCCGCGCGGACGTCCGAGAGAAGCGGTGGCGCACTGGCCGTCGCGCACTTCGACCGGAGGCTGGACACCGCGTGGCGGCGAACGTCCTACTCCGCGCTGACCGCGGGCGCGCACGATCAGCCGGTCGAGGTCGTCGAATCCGAGGACCCGATACTCGGCGACGAACCGGTGGAGGACCCGTTCGCGGCAGGTGTGGGCGCGGGGGCCCCCTCGCTCATGAACGGTCTGCCCGCGGGAGCCGCGTTCGGCACCCTGGTGCACGAGATTCTCGAGTACGTCGACACCTCCGTCGACGATCTGCCTGCAGAGGTGCAGCGCCGGTGTGTCGATGCCGTCTCGGCACACGGTGCCGACATCGACGCGGATCATCTCTCTCGGGCGCTGACGGCCGTCCTGCGCACGCCCCTGGACTTCGGCGCGGCGGGCACCGGCACGCTCGCCGAGGTCCACCCGTCGAACAGGCTCGCCGAGATGGACTTCGAGATCCCGTTGTCTGGCGGTGACCACGCCGCGACGGCGCACGTGACCGTGCACGCCGTCGCCGATCTCGTGGCGCACCACCTCGCTTCGGACGACGTGCTCGCGGCCTATCCGCAGCGGATGCGCCGACTCGACGACCGGACGCTCCGGGGCTACCTCACCGGCAGTGTCGACACGGTCCTGCGTGTCGGGTCGTCCGACGATTCCCGCTACGTGGTGGTGGACTACAAGACCAATCGCATCAGAAGTGGCGACCTCACCGTCGACGACTTCACGGTCGAGGACATGGCCGGCGAGATGATGGAGTCGCACTATCCGCTGCAGGCACTGCTCTATTCCGTTGCGCTGCATCGCTATCTGCGGTGGCGTCGACCGGGATACGACCCCCGGGTACACCTCGGAGGAGTGCAGTACCATTTCGTCCGAGGCATGATCGGCCCGGACACTCCGCCCGGGCGCGGGGTCTTCTCCTGGGCGCCGTCCCCCGATCTCGTGACGGCGCTGTCCGATCTGCTCGCAGGAGTCCGGTCGTGACCGCGGTGTACCCAGGCGCTGTCGCGCAGCGCGGCAAGGGAGTGCTGCGCGCGTTCAACGACGTCGGCGTCCTCACCGCGGCCGACGTGCACGTCGCCCTCCGACTCGGCGCGCTCGGCGGGGAACGGGACGAACTGGCGCTGTTCGCCGTGGCACTCGCCGTGCGCGCGGTGCGCGTCGGCTCGGTGTGCCTGGACCTGACCCGCCTGCGCGACGTCACGGCCGACGACGGGGTCGACACGGACGCTCTGCCGTGGCCGGACGACGCGGCGGTCGTGGCCGCCCTCCGGGCGAGCCCACTCGTCCTGGGCGGGGAGAGCGGTCCGCTGCGACCGGTGCTCGTGGTGGACACCGCGGACGGCCCGTTGCTCTACCTGCAGCGGTACTACCTGCAGGAGAAAGTGATCCGGGACGTGCTGGCGGCGCGCGCACTCGACGCGCCGGCCGTCGACGTGGAGGCGGTGCGGCAGGGACTGGCCACCTACTTCCCGAGCACCGAGGTGCCCGACAGGCAGCGCATCGCGGCGGCACTCGCGGTGACCGGGTGGACCACCGTCATCGCGGGCGGCCCCGGAACGGGCAAGACGCACACGGTCGCGCGCATTCTCGCTCTGCTCACCGCAGTGCACGGCCCCGGTCTACGGATCGGGCTCGCCGCGCCGACCGGGAAAGCGGCTGCGCGACTGCAGGAGTCGGTGGCCGAGCAGGCACCGGAACTCGGACTGCGAGACGACATCCCGGCGATGACGGTGCATCGGCTGCTGGGCTGGCAGCCCGGCAGCCGCAGTCGGTTCCGTCACGACGCACACAACAGGCTCCCGTACGACGTGGTCGTCGTCGACGAGACGTCCATGGTGTCGTCCACGCTGATGAGCCGACTCATGGAGGCGGTCCGCGCCGACACCAGGCTCGTACTGGTCGGCGATCCCGACCAGCTGACCTCGGTGGACGCGGGCGCGGTGTTGGCCGATCTGGTCGCGCGGCCGGTGACGGCGGCGTTGCCGGAGGTGGTCACCGCCCTGGTGGGCGCCGACCTCGGGTCCGTCCCGGCGGCGGGGGACTCGTCGGAGAAGAGTCTCTCGACGGGCGAGGTGCGCCGACTCGCCGCGGGCACCGTGCGACTGAGCCGCGGGCGTCGGTTCGGCGGTGTCATCGCCGATCTCGCCGTCGCTGTGCGTGACGGCGACGAGGACGAGGTGGTGCGCCTGCTGAACTCGGGCGATCCCGCCCTCGAGTTCGGTCCGCGGTCCGACGTGTCGTCGCTCGAACGCGATGTGGTCTCCACCGCTCGGGCCGTGACCGCGGCCGCCGCGTCCGGTGATGCGGCCGCGGCCCTCGCCGCTCTCGAGCGGCACCGCCTGTTGTGCGCGCACCGCGAGGGCCCCTCCGGTGTGGATCACTGGGCACGGTGGGCGATGGACCGCGTGGGCGCCGACACCTCGACCTTCCTCGACGCCGCACAGTGGTATCTCGGGCAACCGCTCCTGGTGACGACGAACGACCACGACAACCGTATCTACAACGGCGACACCGGCGTGGTCGTCGACGACGGACACGGCGGCGTGGTCGCCGCGTTCGCGCGCGGGTCGACTCCGTTCCTCGTTCATCCCAGCAGGCTGTCGGCCGTGCAGACGGTGTACGCCATGACGATTCACCGCAGTCAGGGAAGCCAGTACGACACCGTCTCGGTGGTCATCCCGGACGAGACGTCGTCGCTGTTGACGAGGGAACTGCTGTACACGGCCATCACGCGCGCCCGCCGCACCGTGCGCATCATCGGCAGCGAGGAGTCGGTGCGCGCCGGTGTCCGTCGCCGGGTGCTGCGGGCCAGCGGACTGCGTCGCGACTCGCCGGTGCCCTTCGGTCACTCCTGATCCACCGCGCGCGCGGCGTCTCGTGGCAGTCGGTTCTCCGAGCACTGCCCGCACGTCGTGCGTGTGCGCTATATTCTCCTCGACTACGGTCGGGGGGACCGTTACAGGCGGTGAAAACAGGACGGGGGACAGGGTATGAGGAGTCGTCACCACCTGCCCGTCGTCCGGTCCACCTCGGCACCGAGCCGCGACGAGCTCGCCTAGTGTCCACATTCCTCACCCCGGGCGTCGAACACGAACCGCGACCGCACCGCCGCGGGTTGTTCGGCTCGCACCCCGGGACGACCGAGAGCGAGGATCGGCGGGTCCTGTCCGGCGCTCTCCCCGTCCGACACCGCATCGTGATCGCCGACATCGGTCTCTGTGAGGATCTCGGCAGCGATGCGCTGGCCGGGATGTCCGCCGCGGTCGGCGAGCGTCGGCCGGGGGGCGTGATCGCCTGGGATCTGGCCGGTGAGGCCACCGGGCACGGTGCCGCCGCGCAGATCGCCGAGGACGTCGAGGCTCTGGTGGCACCCGAGTGCGATCCGCGAGCACTGTCCCACTACGTCGACACCCGGCCCGAAGGGCACGATGCTCTCGGAGCGGATGCGTCGCTGCAGGACCCGCACGCCATCGAGGCCGTTCTGACCGTCCTGACGCACCACCGGCAGACCGTCGTCGTGCACGCCCGCAGCGACGAGCCGTACTTCGTCGCGATGATCGACGACGCGGACTCGATCGTCGTCCCGATTCCCCATTCCGAGGCCGCCGCACTGCGCGTCGTGGCACTGATGGACTCGCTCCGCGGCAGCGGCCGTGACTCCTGGTCGGATCGCATCGTCGTCGTCAAACACGATGCGGTACATGCCGGTTCGCGGTCCGGCTCCACGGATCTGCGACGCGTGCTCGGGGATGCGGGCGTCCGCACCGTGCTGGACGTGCCGTCCACGTCGGACTCCGATGCGGACGTTCGCCGCGCCTGGTCGCACGTCGCCGCCGTCGTGATGCGGACGCGCGGGCCGGTACGCCCGATCGTTCCCGACGCGCACCCGGGTCTGCACGCCGACGACCACACACCCTCCTTCGACAGCACGACGGCGACACTGCGCGCGCGCTCTGCCGACACCCGGCCGAGTCGTCGCAGCGGGCGACTTCCCGCCCTCGCCGCCCTCGGTGCCCTTCTCGTCGCGGGAGGACTCGGCACCGCCGTCATGATGCAGCGCGCCCCCGCGGATTCCGCACCGGTCCCGGTCGCCACCGCGGGTGTCGGTGCGGACGCGGCCGATCAGACCGCGTCGGCGGCGCCGCCGCCGATCGATGCTGCCCGCGCGAGTGGTCCCGCCGTGATCGTGCGCTACGACGATCTGTACTACCGAGATCGCGACGCCGCAGCGGCCGCAGCGCTCTGGGATCTGTCCGACACGGCCGGTGTGGACGCCACGGTGGCCGATCTGCAGCGATCCATCGACGCGGTGGACCCGGCGATACGGCACCGCATCGACGTGGCGCCCACCTCCGACCCGCTCGTCTTCGACGCCGTCCTGACACTCACGGTTCCGGACGGCCGGGAGTTCCGGTACGACCAGCAGTTCACGGTGCGGGAGGACGACGACGGCTTCGCCATCGTCCGCAAGATCGACTGCACCGGCGTCTGTCCCGCTCCGTGATCCGTCTTCCGGCCCTCCTCCCGCCACGACTCGAGAGAGACACACGATGACGCACCGCGCGCCCGTACGCCGCCGACACACAGTGGGATCCGGTCTCGCCGCGACTGCGATGGCCTTGGGTGCCTGGGGGCTGGTGACCTGCGCGTCCGTCCTCGTCGCTCCCGCGGCGTCCGCTGCCCCGACATCGGTGAACGACGAACCGAACACGGCGGCGGAGAAGGTCGCCGAGAGCAGGCGTCGCGACGAACTGTCGCAGAAGGAGCGCGCGGCAGAGGACGCGGAACGCGAACGCCAGGAGAAGGAAGCGAAGCAGGCAGCCGACGACCTCGCGGCGCAGGAAGCCGACGAGCGGAGGGAGCGGCGAGAGGACCAGGCCGCAGCCGTGCAGAACGGCACCGCGCCGGCGCCGGCACCGTTCGTCTTCCAGCTTCCGCCGCTCCCGTTCGAGATCCCCGGCGTCACGCCGCCCGCCCCGACGGTCACGGCACCCGAGCCGGTCGCGCCGCCGGTCGACACGGCACCGCCGCCCCCCGCGCCGCCCCCGGCTCCGGTGGTGGACGACGTCGCCGACGTCGTCGAGGTCGAGGAGGCTCCCGAGCCGACGCCGGCCGTCACGGCACCTGCCGCACCGGCACCGGTTCCCGAGCCGGACCCCGCACCGTCGCGCCCCGACCCGGCACCGGGTCCCGGCCCCGCGCCGCTCCCCGCCACTCCCCAGGTGCAGTCCGGTGGTCATGGGCCGCACACCGGCCCCGATCCGGATCGCGACCCGATCGATCCTCCGTCGCCGCCTCCCGGTGACGACGACGAGCCCCGTCAGCCGTCGCCGAGAGCTGCGACGATGAGCAACCCGGCTCCGCCGTCGGTGAGCAACCCGGCTCCGCCGTCGGTGAGCAACCCGGCTCCGCCGTCGGCGAGCGATACCGCGCCGCAGTCGGTGCAGCCGTCCGGAGAAGGTCGGCACGCGGCACCCGACCCGGGCTGGACGAATCCCGTTCCCGGACGCTGACCCCTCACCGACGAAGTACGAGGATGCCGTTCACGTCGGAGACGACCGAGTAACCGTCCGCGAGAGCTGCACTGATCGCCGTGTTGTCGCCCGACTCGTCCTTGGGCCACCCGGCGGGCCGGCCGATGTTCACGACGATCCAGTCCGGTGTCGTGGAATCGGTCTCCCGCTGCGGGAACACCGAGACGGGGTGGTCGGACACGAACTGCGGGACCAGGTTGTTGGAGGCCGACACGCGGTCCCCTGGCGGTATGGATGCCGACACGGCTCTCGCGGTGGTCACCTGCGGGTCGACGCGCCACCCGTCGGCGTCGGCGAGCCGAGCCAGCGGCTGGAAGGGCAGCGCGACCAGAGCGACGGCGGCGACGGCGGCGAGCACCACTCTCTGGGCACGCGGTGACAGGTGCATGTCACGCCGACCGCGGATGAGTGCATCGATCAACGCGGCGAACAGGATCGGCATCAGGATCGCGTTGTAATGGAAGATAGGCTTCCAGAAATTGGTGTTGTCGCTGAGGAACCGCCATGCGACGGTGGGTACTGCCACCAGCGTCAACGGTGACCGCAGTGCTGCGAAGCCGGTGACGGCCAACAGCAGCAGCACGGTCGCGGCGCGCGAGTCCCCGCTGACGAGACCGTGTGTGGTGTCGGCGATGCCCTCACCGAGGGGCGGAAGTTTCGAGCCCTGACCGTAGGCGTCGTCGGCGCTCAGCAGCGGTATGACCACCGTGATGGCCAGCACGATCCACGCCGCGCCCCACGCGGCCGTCGCCAGGCCCAGAATCCGTGTGCGGCCCGTGGTCCACCAGGCGATCAGGGCGCCGATCACGATGACGGTCAGCCCCATGTCCTCCTTGACGAAGACGAGCGGGAGCGTCCACGCCACCGCGGCACGCCAGTGCCCCTGGCCGAGCGCTGCCATGGCGAAGGCCAGCATCGGGACGCCGAAGGCGATCTCGTGGAAGTCGAAGTTCAGTGCCGACTGCAGGCCCCACGACAGTCCGTAGCCGAGGGCCACCACGATGCCCGCGACGGTGCCGAGGCTGCGGCACGCCCACCGGGAGAGGGGCACGACACCCACGGCGAACAGGACGCCCTGGGCGATCAGCAGGGTCTCGGGGACAGGGGCGAGTCGGTAGAAGGGCGCGAGCAGTGCGGTGATCGGAGAGAAGTGATCACCGAGCGTGTTGTAGCCCGTGCCCAGCAGATCCGACGTCGGCGCGTCGAGGCGTGCGTACGAGGCGATCTGTTGCACGAAGATGCCGAGGTCGAAACCGGAGGTGCGCAGCTGGTGCTGACCGACCACGGACAGTGCGCTGTAGAGCGGGGCGAGAAGGAGGAAGGCGATCGCCGGGACCGCGATGTCCGCGCGGCGGGCGCGACGCAGCATCTCCTGCGGTCGGCGCGCCCCGCCGGACGGGGCGGCCGCTGCAGTCTCCGCAGAAGGTCTGGTTGCCGTCACAGGAGATAATTTCTACACGAACTTCGTGTGATCAGGCTGTGAACGCGAGGTGCGGCCGCCCCGGCTCAGCACGTCAGCGGCTCACCGCCTTGGTGTAGCGGTGGATGGCGAACGGTACGAAGACGATCAGGATGAGGATCGACCATCCCACCGTCGCGAGCACCGGGTGCTGGAGTGGCCACGCGTCCGGAGGCGGCATCGTCGGGTTCGTGTTCCCGAACAGCACCCGGCTCGCCTGCGTGATGGCGGAGACAGGATTCCACTCGGCGATGGGTTGCAGGATCCCGGGCAGATCCTGACTCTGCACGAACGTGTTGGCGATGAACGTCAGCGGGAAGATGACGATGAAGCTGGCGTTGTTGAACACCTCGGGCGTCCGGATCCACAGCCCGATCACCGCCATCACCCAGGACAGTGCGTAGGCGAAGAGCAGCAGCAGACCGAATCCTGCCGCGGCCTCCCAGAACGACGACCGGATGCGCCAGCCGACCAGCAGACCGGTCAGGGACATCACGACCAGGCTGATGACGTTGATGACGATGTCGCTGCTGGTCCGTCCGACGAGCACCGCGGACGGAGCCATGGGCAGGGAGCGGAAGCGGTCGATGATGCCCTTCTGCATGTCCTCCGCGAGCCCGAGGCCGGTCCACGTGGACCCGAAGATGACGGTCTGCGCGAAGATGCCGGCGATGAGGAACTCGCGGTAGGACATGCCGGGGATCTCGATGGCCGACCCGAATATGTACGCGAAGACCAGGACGAACATGATCGGCGACAGCAGCGTGAAGACGATGAGGTCGGGGACGCGCTTGATCTTGATGAGGTTGCGTCGGGCGATGGTCGCGCCGTCGCTCAGCGCCGTGGTGGGTGAGTTCATCGGGCCGTCTCCTGTCCGCTGGGCTGCTGATCGGCCGCGTCGGGCCGGGTCGACGTCTGGCCGGTGAGAGTGAGGAAGACGTCGTCGAGGCTGGGCTTGCCCAGCGAGGCGTCGGCAGGGGTGACGCCGTTCTCGCGGAGCAGGACCAGCGCGTCGACGAACGTGGTGGTCCCGTCGTCCGCACCGACCGTGAGCCGCCGGGACGCGGCATCGGAGGTGACCTGACCCGGTGCGAAACGCTCCATGACGCCCTGCGCCGTCGTCAGATCGCCGTCCGTGTCGAAGGCGAACTCCAGCCTGGCTCCGCCCACTCGCGACTTCAGTTCGTCGGCGGTGCCGCGCTCGATGACGCGACCACGATCGATCACCGCGATCTCGTCGGCCAGCTGGTCCGCTTCCTCGAGGTACTGGGTGGTGAGGAGCAGGGTCGTCCCGCCCTGCACCAGTTCCTCGATCACCGACCACAGCTCGAGGCGGGCGCGAGGATCGAGCCCGGTGGTGGGCTCGTCGAGGAAGAGGACCGGTGGATCGGCGACGAGGGCGCCCGCCAGGTCCAGGCGTCGGCGCATCCCACCCGAGTAGCCCTTGACCGGCCGGTCGGCCGCCTCGACGAGGTCGAACCGTTCGAGCAGTTCACGTGCCCGATCACGGCTGCGCTTCTTCCCGAGGTGGTACAGCCGACCGACCATGTCGAGGTTCTCGAAGCCCGTCAGGTACTCGTCGACCGCGGAGTACTGCCCCGAGACGCCGATGCGTGAGCGGAGTTCCGCCGCGTCGGCAACGACGTCGAGCCCCGCCACCCGTGCGGTGCCGGCGTCGGCCCGCAGCAGTGTGGTGAGCACGCGGATGGTGGTGGTCTTCCCGGCACCGTTGGGCCCGAGCAGTGCCATGACCGTGCCCTCGGGCACCTCGAGATCGAGACCGTCGAGTGCGTCGACGCCCCCGTACCGTTTGACGAGGCCGACCGCGCTGATGGCGGTGGCACCCGAACTGCGTGAGGCCATGAGACTTCCCTTCCGGACGTGACACGACGATGCGCCCGTCGGATGTGACTCGGCCGAGCGTCGGAACTCATCACAGCACGCAGGTACGACACGGTCGGGTTTCCGCGGAGCCCGCATCGGCTACTCCCTGTGCAGGTGATGCACGGCCCGACTCGGTCGGCGCGCACGGCTCATGAAGAGGGGTACAACGTGTCCGAGTACGACTACGTCATCGTCGGTGGAGGAATGGTGGCCGACAACGCCGCCAAGGGGATCCGCGAGCACGACGAGAACGGCAGCATCCTCGTCGTCGGCTCCGACGTCGACGGTCCCTACACCCGCCCCGCGCTGAGCAAGAAGCTGTGGACCGACGCGGAGTTCACCACCGACGAGGTGCCGTTGGGCACCGAGGAGACGGGTGCGACGCTGGTGCTGTCGACGACGGTCACGTCGATCGATCGCGACGCCCGCACGGTGACCACCGACAAGGGGGACACCCACCACTACGGATCGCTGTTGCTGGCGACCGGGGCGACCCCGACGACGCTGGACCTGCGTCCGTCCGAGCGGGTCGTCTACTTCCGCACCTTCGCGGACTACCGGCGCCTGCGGGCGCTGGCGACGGAGGGCACCCACATCGTCGTGGTGGGCGGTGGTTACATCGGCACCGAGATCGCCGCGGCGCTCGCGCAGAACAAAGTCACCGTCACCCTGGTGAGCAGTGACGACGTGGTGGGCGGCCACATGTTCCCCGCGGACCTCGCGTCGGTGTTCCAGCAGGACTTCGAGGATCACGGCGTCACGGTCCGCACGGGTGTGAAGGTCGACTCCGGTGCGCAGCAGGGCAATGCGGTGTCGCTGACCCTCAGCGACGGTTCCACGATCGATGCCGACGCGGTGGTCTTCGGGCTCGGCGTGACGCCGAACACCGACCTCGCGGAGAAGTCGGGGCTCGACGTCGACAACGGCATCGTGGTCGACGAGTTCCTGCGCACGGCGGACGAGCACGTCTACGCCGCGGGCGACGTCGCCAACTACCCCGACGCGATCCTGGGCCGTCGTCGCATCGAGCACGTGGACAACGCCAACAGCATGGGAAAGACGGTCGGCAAGATCATGGCCGGCTCCACCGAGCCGTACACGTACACGCCGTACTTCTACTCCGACGTGTTCGACAACGGTTACCAGGCGGTGGGCACGATGAGCACCGACCTCAGGACGGTCGAGGACTGGAAGACGCCGGGCAAGGAGGGCGTCGTGTACTACCTCGACGACGACTCCGTGCTGCGCGGTGTGCTGATGTGGAACGTGTGGGAAGGACTCGACACCGCGCGCGAGATGCTGAAGAGCGGCGAGAAGCGCGACGACGAGTCCCTGCTCGGCGCGATCTGACGACCACCCCTCACCCCGCCGCGTCGGCGGGGTGAGGGCGTCTCAGTACTGCACCAACGGGTCCGCGCGCCGCAGGTCCTCCACCGAGACCGCGCGGCCCGCGGCGTCGGCGAGGGGAACGCGCCAGTTCCGATACTGGGTCTCGTCGGTTCCCGGCTGGTTCTGGATGCGGTGCTCGCCGACCATGTCCACCAGTGCCACTCCGATGAGCAGGGACGGGCTGCGCTGGATCAGCCGGTACAGCGCCGCGACCGTCTCCCCGGTGGACGCACCGTCCGCGAGCAGGCCACGCTCGCGCGCGAGGTCCAGCACGGACTCACGCTGTTCCTCGTCCTGCGCACGCTCCTCGTCGACGGCTCTCTCGAGGAGGCCGAGCCGCGATCGCAGATCGATGTGCTCACCCGCCAGGTACCCGGCGGTGGGCGGCAGGTCGTGGGTGGTCACCGAGGTCAGGCACAGCTCGCGGTACTTCTCCGGGGCGATGGGGCCGTCGTCGTCCCGCTCGAACCACAGGATGGACGTGCCCAGCACGCCCCGCTCGGCCAGGTAGTCCTGGACGACGGGTTCGAAGACGCCGAGGTCCTCACCGATGACCACGGCGCCGGCCAGTTCCGCCTCGAGCGCGAGGATGCCGATGAGCGCCTCGTGGTCGTACGTGACATAGGTGCCGCCCGCGGGAGTCTCGGCATCGGTGGGGATCCACCAGAGCCGGAACAGTCCGAGGATGTGGTCGACCCGCAGCCCGCCCGCGTGCTTGAGCACGGTGCGCAGCATGTCGCGATACGGTGCGTACCCGAGTTCGGCCAGCCGGTCGGGCCGCCAGGGTGGCTGGTTCCACTGCTGCCCTTGCTGATTGAAGTCGTCCGGGGGAGCGCCGACGGTCACGCCCTCGGCCAGTGCGGAACCCAGGGACCAGGCGTCGGCACCCGAGAGCTGCACTCCCACAGCCAGATCGTGCACGACACCGATGGCCATTCCGGCCCGGTGCGCGGTGGCCTGCGCCTCGGCCAGCTGCTCGTCGCAGATCCACTGGAGCCAGCTGTGGAACTCGATGCGATGCGCGAGCTTCGCCTGCTGCCGCTGGACCCACGGCGTGCCGGGGGCGGCGGCCTTCGTCTGCCATCGCGTGTCGTCCGGCGACAGCTTCTCCGTCAGTGCGCACCACGTGGCGAAGTTGTGCAGGCCCACGCCCTCCGCGGCGCGGAACTCGTCGAACGCGGCCTGGCGGGACGCGCTCCGCGGAACGAGGAAGATCGCTTCGAGCGCACGGAGTTTCGCGCGCAGAGACTTGTCCCTGTCCAGATCGTCCGTGCGACCGTCGGCGCGGTGCAGTCGGCGCGCGGTGTCGCGGATGCGGGCATACCTGTCGCGCGGCAACATCGCTGTCTCGCGGATGTTCTCGACGCGGATGTAGAGCGGATTGAAGAATCGACGGGTGGTCGGCAGATAGGGCGAGGCCTCGATCGGTGGCCGCGGCGCCGCGGCGTGCAACGGATTGACCAGGACGTAGTCCGCTCCGTGCTCGCCGCCCAGGATCGCCGCCATGTCGGCCAGATCGGCCAGATCGCCGATGCCCCACGACTGTGCGGACCGGATGGAGTAGAGCTGCGCCAGTACGCCCCATCGTTGACGATCGGACAGTGCCTCGGCGGTGGACAGACGGGCCGGCGTGACGACCAGCGTGCACGACGCCTCGAGACCGTCGTCCCCCTCCGCGCGCAGCGTGTGCCATCCGAGCGGGAGATCGACCGGGACGGCGAACGTGGCTCGGCCGACGAGGGCGCCGTCGATCTCGCGGGGGTCGACCCAGACGTCCTGCTGAGCCGCCTCGCGCGTGCCGCCGTCCTCGAGCTCGACGGTGACCGCCACGGACGTCCCGTGCGGCACGTGGACGGGAACGTGGTGGTCCTTGCCGGACGTGACCACGACGACCGCCGGCACGGTGCGCCGCCAGGGTGCCTCGTCGTGATCGACGATCGCGGTCTCGATGTCGTCGTCGCTGTCGACGGGCACGTCGAGCGCCGTCAGGACAGAGCGGAGGGTGGATTCACCGACGTCGCGGCGGGCCTTGTCCCACCCCTCGTACGACGTGGCGACGCCGTGGAGCCCGGCGAGGTGGCGTAGTCGTTCGATGTTCGTCACGCTTCGATGGTAGTGCCGCGCGGGGGTGGCCGCGGACGTGAGAACCGTGTCCCGACTCGATCTGGAACACTGGTGGCACCTGCAGAATCGGTAGGGGAGGTGGAGAACGGTGACGAGTGACCCCGCGGACATGCGTGCCCGTCGAGCGGACACCGTGCGGACCATCGCCGAGTCGACGCGCATCGAGTCGGACCGGTCCGGACGCGCTCACGAGCCGCTGTCCGACCGCGCCGCGCTGCTCGTCGCACTGGGTCGTCTCGACGAGGAGACGCGCGGCATCGCGCTCATGCGCCTGCGCGCCGGCCGGAAGTTCCCCGCACTGGGCGGATTCGGCACCCTGCGGCTGATCACGGAGGAGCTGCACTGGATCGACGGTCGCACGGCCGTACTGCGCACCGGGCCCACGCGCCTGGCTCTGCTGCAACGGCACGTGCTGCTCGAACGTCGACTGGGGTCGTACCGCACGCGGTTCGTGATGAGTTCCGGTCACTACGCGTCGGGGGTCCGCGCGATCCGCCGGGAGCGGCGCGAGGGCATCCACCTCGACGTCGACCAGCGCACCGCCCTCTTCGAGGCGTTGCGGCACACGCCGACTCCGCTCGGTGTCGGACCCGGTCCACTCTCGCGAGCCCGAGGGATCCTCGGCGGCGCCGCGGCGGAGCGCCTCGACACGCTGCACGCGCGGGGCGCCGACGTCGTCCGCACCCTCGCGGGCACGGACGCGGATCGGTTCGCCGATCGCTACGACACCCTGCTGTTCCTCGCCGGGATGTACCACGACCGGATCCTCTCCTCGCGGATCTGGCGCTCGGACCTGTTCGCGGTGGCCCGGGCGCAGCTCGACCCGGGAACCGAACTGGTGCAGATCGCAGTGGACGTGGTCGCACTCGCCCAGTTGGACGCGGAACTCACCGCGGCCTTCGAGGCGCAGGGGGACATGGTGGACGAGGAGGGTCGACGCGAGGTGCTCGTGCGCCGAGCCGATCTCATCCCGGTGTGGGATCAGGTGATCGACCGGGTCGCCGCGTTGTCACGCGTGGTCGACGAGATCGCGGTGGCGGAGATCGAGCACCGGAGCCTGGACGCCGTGCAGCGCACCGTGGGCCTCGACCAGCGCATCGACGATCTCATCTCCCGGTCCGGTACGCGGGAGATCTCGGCCGACAACACCCATTCGGTGTCCGATCAGATCTCGCGGGACACGCTCTGACGTGCGCCCGTGCCTTCGTCCTGTTTGGAACGAGTCGGATCGGTGAAAGCACGGTAGTACGCGGTCGACCTCTGAGCGCGTGACCCGCGCCGGAAGGACGACCTCCATGCCAGCAGTACTCGAACGCGCCCGTATCGTCGCGCCACCGGGATGGAGCCGCTGGCTCATTCCGCCGGCCGCCCTCGCGATTCATCTCGCGATCGGCCAGGCCTATGCGTGGAGCGTGTTCAAGGCCGCCATCTCCTCCGACACCGCCATGGGACTGAGCGGGACGATGACCGCGATCCCGTTCCAGCTGGCCATCGTCATGCTCGGCCTCTCCGCAGCCGTGCTCGGCACGAAGGTGGAGACGCACGGTCCGCGGTGGGCCATGACGATGTCGCTCCTCTTCTTCTGCTCCGGGCTGCTCATCTCCGCCCTCGGCATGAGCCTCGACCAGTTCTGGTTGGTGATCGTCGGATACGGACTCGTCGGCGGCATCGGCCTCGGCATCGGGTACATCTCCCCGGTCTCCACGCTGATCAAGTGGTTCCCCGATCGCCCGGGCATGGCGACGGGTATCGCGATCATGGGATTCGGCGGCGGCGCCCTGGTGGCCTCGCCCCTGACCACCAAGCTCCTGTCCGCGTACGGCGGCAACACCGATGCCTCGATCGCCACGACGTTCCTCACGCTCGGCCTCGGCTACGCCGTCTTCATGGCGCTCGGCGTCGTGCTGATCCGGGTTCCCGCCGACGACTGGAAGCCGGCCGGGTGGACGCCACCGCAGACCCCGGCGGGTCAGCACACCGCACGCGTGTCCGCGGCGAACGCCGTCAAGACCCCGCAGTTCTGGTTGCTGTGGATCGTGTTGTGCTTCAACGTCACCGCCGGCATCGGTATCCTCGAGCGCGCCGCGGGCATCTACACCGACTTCTTTCCCGACCCCACCGCCCCGGAATCCGTGGTGGCAGCGGCCGCGGGCTTCGTCGCATTCCTCTCGCTGACGAACATGCTCGGCCGGTTCGTGTGGTCGTCGGTGTCCGACCTGGTGGGTCGCAAGAACATCTATCGTCTCTACCTCGGTGTGGGTGCGCTTCTCTACCTGTACATCTCGCTCTTCACGAACACGAACAAGGTCCTGTTCCTCGTCAGCGCGATGGTGATCCTGTCGTTCTACGGTGCAGGCTTCGCCACGGCGCCCGCCTACCTGCGTGACCTGTTCGGTACCTATCAGGTCGGTGCCATCCACGGACGACTGTTGACGGCCTGGTCGGTCGCGGGCGTGCTCGGACCACTGATCGTCAACGCGATCGCCGACCTCGGCGAGGAGGGAACCACCGGACGGTACGTTCCCGCGTTCGTGACGATGATCGTCCTGCTCTCCATCGGCTTCGTCGCGAACGAACTGATCAAGCCCGTGGATCCGAAGTACTCGGAGCCGGACCCGGAGGCGACGACGCCGGGCACTGCGACCGACGAGGGTACGAACGACAAGAACGAGGCGACGGTATGAGCGAGACGAAGCAGGGCGCGCGTGTGCCCGTCGTGGTGGTGTCCTGGCTGTGGGTCGGGGTTCCCTTCGCCTGGGGTGTCTACGAGCTGATCCTCAAGGCCAAGAACCTCTTCGGTGCGTGATCGGAGCGTCGATCTCTGGCCTCGCCCGCCTGTGCTGCCGCGCCCCGTGATCATGGACCAGCGGTGGGAACGCCTCGTGTTCCTGCACTGGCGTGTCGCCCCGGACGTCGTCGCGCCGTTGCTGCCTCGCGGCATCGTCCCCGACACGATGGACGGGTACACCTATGTCGGACTGATCGGCTTCGAGATGGTGGGGGCCGGGTTGGGGTACGGCCGACCGGTACCGCGACTCGGAACCTTCGGCGAGATCAACGTGCGGCTCTACAGCCGCGACGGTGACGATCGCCGAGGGGTCGTGTTCCGTTCTCTCGACGCCACCCGTGCCGCAGTGGTGCTGGCCACGAACGCGGCGGGGGTGCCGTATCGCTGGTCGCACATCGACATCGTCGACGACGGTGATCCTCGGAACCGGGTCGTCGGCTACCGCTCTCGGCGACTGGCACCGCCGCACCGTGGTGCGACGACCGACTTCACCGTGTCCCCCGGCGACACCGACATGTCCGACGATCCGCTGTCGGTGTTCCTCACCGCTCGGTGGGGGATGCACACGTCCGTCGCGGGCCGACCCGTCTACGTCCCCAACACCCACCGCCGGTGGCCGCTGCGCGCGGCGACCCTGGTGCGCTGCGACGACCAGCTCATGGCCGCGGCGGGCGTGGGGGACCTGGCCGCCCGCCCGCCGGACTCCGTGCTGTATTCCGACGGTGTGCGAACGCAGTTCGGGCGTCCCTACGCCGCGACACCGGTACGCGACTAGATCAGTCCGTGGCGCGGCGGGTGCGCCCCGGTGAGCGCGTACCGGCCGACGTGTTGAGTCTTCCATCGCACAGGGTCGTGGAGCGTGTGGGTCCTCGCGTCGCGCCACAGCCTGTCCAGCCGTAGAGAGGCTGCGGCACTGCGAGTTCCGCCCGCGTCGAACAGTGCCGTGGTGGCGTCGAGGGACGCACGCGCCGAGGCTACCTTGGCCGCTGCTGTCGCGATGGAGGCCGCCGCGGCGCTGTCCGGTGTGAGCTCGCGCTCGGCCACGTCGATCGCCTCGCCGGCCTCGCGCACGAGCGCCTCGGCCCCGCGCACCCCGATCTCCACCTCGCCGAACTGCTGCAGCAGCAACGGATCCCGGTCGGCCGTCGCCACGTCGGCGTCCACCGGAGGGCGAGCGACGACCACGACGTCGCGAGCGGTGTCGACGGCGGCGCGGGCGATGCCGGCATCGATGGCGGCGTGCAGCAGCTGAGCGCGCGCCCCGTAGGTGGTCGCGTCGTCGAAGAGGGCGGAGTACGGCACGAGGGAGTCGGCGGGCACCACGACGTCCGTCAGGGTCACGGTGCCGCTGGCCGTCGTGCGCTGCCCGAGCCCGTCCCAGTCGTCCTCGACGAGCACTCCGGGCGCGTCCGCCGGGATGTAGGCCAGCACCTTTCGGCTCTGATCACCCTGCTCGCCGGGGCCCGCCTGCACGCCGCGGACCACCAACCAGTGTGCGAAGAGCGCGCCCGTCGAGTAGTACTTGGTGCCGTTCAGCGACGAGGTGCCGTCCGGACGGGACGTCACCGTGGTCCGGTCGACCGCGATGGAGGGTGTGCCGCGCTCGCTCTGGGCGTTGGCGAAGCGGCGACCGGCGAGGGCCTCGGCGAAGAAGCGTCGCTGTTGCTCCGTCGATCCCTGTCGCCGCAGCGCGTCGAGGAAGGTCATGTGGCTCTGCGGTATCTGCGCGATGCTGGCGTCCCCGCGAGCGAGCGAGAGGAACACCGAGGCGAGGGTGCGCGCCGAGACCGGCCTGCCGCCGAACTCCGCGGGCACGGTGATGCCCAGCAGGCCCGACGCGGACAGCAGGTCCAGTTCCGGGCCGGGCAGCCGTCGATCGCGGTCACGTTCGATCGCGGACGGGGCGATCTTCGCCCCAAGTGCGGCGGCGACGGCCAGCGCAGCGTCGTCGTCGAGCACCGGCGGCAGGGTCTTCGGGCCGGGTTCGGTGGTCATCGGGCGGGGAGGAACGGGGTGTGGCCGGTGGCGCGTGCCGCGGCGCCGCCGGAGAACAGTCCGCGGCTGCGCAGCTGGGGGATGACACCCTCGCCGAACCAGTACAGCTCCTCGAGGTGTGGATAACCGGAGAGAACGAACTCGTCGATGCCGATGGCCGCGTACTCCGCGATGCGATCGGCCACCTCGGTGTGGCTCCCGACGAGGGCCGTTCCGGCCCCGCCGCGCACCAGGCCGACACCGGCCCACAGGTTGGGGGAGATCTCGAGTGCGCGCGGGTCCTTCCAGGACCCGGTCCTGCGGCTCTCCTCGTGCAGAGCGAGCATCGCGCGCTGGCCCACCGACTCGCTCCGCGCCAGGTTGGACTGCGCCGTCGCGACGGCGTCCTCGCCGAGCGCCTCGACGAGCGCGCCCGCCTGTTTCCATGCCTCCTCGGACGTGTCGCGGGTGATCACGTGCAGACGGATGCCGAAGCGCACGGTGCGTCCGCGCTCGGCCGCGAGTCCGCGGATCCACTCGATCTTCTTCGCCACGGCCGTGGTCGGCTCACCCCACGTGAGATAGACGTCGGAGTGGTCCGCCGCCACCGGGCCCGCAGCGGGAGAGGAGCCGCCGAAGTACAGCGGAGGCGTGGGGTCGGGGAGGAACGGCAGCGACGCATCCTCGACCTGGATGTGCGTGCCCTGGTGCGTCACCGACTCGCCGCGCCAGAGGCCGCGGACGATGGTGAGGAACTCGTCCGTGCGGGCGTACCGCTCGTCCTTGGACAGGTGATCGCCGTACTGACGCTGCTCGTGAGCCTCGCCCCCGGTGACGACGTTGAGCAGGAGTCGGCCGGGCGCATGGTTGCTGAACGTCGCCGACATCTGCGCCGCGAGGGTCGGGCTGATCAGACCCGGTCGGAAGGCGATGAGGAATGCGAGCTTCTCGGTCTCGCGGGCGAGCATCGCCGTGGTGAGCCACGCGTCCTCGCACCACGCGCCGGCCGGGGTGAGTGCACCGGTGAAGCCGAACTCCTCGGCCGCGCGGCCGATGGACGACAGGTACCCGATGCTCGCGCGACGATCTCCGCCTGCGGCGCCGACTCGCGTGCCGTGTCCGCCGCCGACGATCGCCCTGCTGTCGCCGTAGGTGGGAAGGAACCAGTGCAGGGCGAGAGAAGAGTTGTCGAGGGTCACTCGTCCCACCGTAGGACCGTCGCGGCGCCCCGAGAAGCGTTGGAATCAGGGCGATTCTTGGCGTGTCAGCCCCGTGCCACGAGGAGAGGAACGGTCATCTCGACGTCGGTCAGGGAGCCGTGATGGCCGGGCAGCGCCGACTGGTTCGGTTCGGCCCCGCGGCGGATCAGGGCGCCGTCGCCGAGAGCCAGAGCCAGGACGTCACCGATGCACGCCGCGACGTCGGGGCGCACCGACGGCCCGAACCAGCCCCGGGAGACCGCATCGTCGCGGCCCACCACCAGGTGGTCCGGACCCAGGGTCTCCCGCCAGGCATCGAGCACCGTGGCAGCGGCGCCGGCGTCGGCGAAGACGTGGCGCGCGCGGGGTTCGCCGCAGATCATCCGGACGTCGGCGGTGAGCGCGGGCGTCGCGTCGATGTCCACGCGGGTGCCGATCTGCACCATCCCGTGATCGGCGGTGACGATCAGCGCTGCGTCGGAGGGCAACTCGCCGAGGATGCCGGCGACGATGGTGTCGACCTGAGTCAGCTCGTGGCGCCACGCGTCGGAGTCCGGCCCGCGCACGTGGCCGGTGAGGTCGAGTTCGGACCAGTACGAGTAGACGAGGGACCGCCGGCCGCGCCGCAGCGCGCGCGAGGTCTCGGCGACGAGGTCGCCCGCGGACACCGACGCGGAGAAGTCCCCGCCGCGCAGCACGGCGCGGGTGAGCCCGGACTCGCGCTGGTAGGACGGCGCGATGCGAGTGACGGACACCCCGTCCGCCGCGGCGCGCTCGAACACGGTGTCGCGAGGTTGGAACTGTTCAGGAACGAGCTCGGCGAGCAGATCGACGCGGGGTCCCTGACCGTGCAGACGCCAGTGCAGCGGATTCATCGGACGGTCGAAGCCGGGCACGGCGGTGAGGTAGCCGACGATGCCGTGCTCACCGGGCGTGCGTCCGGTGCCCAGTGACGCCAACGACGTCGCGGTGGTGGACGGGAACGTGGCGGTGACGACCCGCTCGGTGAGCGAGGAGAGTGTCGGCGCTGCCGAGGCGTGCGCCGCCAACTGTCGAGCTCCGAGGCCGTCGATCAGCAGTACGCAGACCCGCCGGACCCCGGACAACCCCAGCCCGACGGTGTCGGACTCACCGGGGACGCCGAGTGCGCCGAGCACCGACGGCAGAAGATCGGACAGGCTGTCGCCGCCGTAGCGCGGAGTGGTCACCACACATCGAAGGCTATCGGCAGCACCCTTCTCGTCAGTCGAAGAGGCTGTCACCGGTTCCGCCGGCTAGGTCGGTCCCGAACAGGTCGAGCTGGGAGCCGGACGACCGCGTCGGTCCGTCGACGCGGTCGGCGGCCAGACGCCGGTGCGCGGAGGTGAGGAGCGCGGAGGTGGTGCGCCAGACCCGCGCATCGAGACCGGCCGACGCGGCGACTCGCGGATCGGTGTCGTCGAGCGTGCGATCGAGGGCGGAGAGCTCGCACTCGCGTGCCACGTCCAGGAAGCGGACGACGCGCGTGCGATCGTGTCCGCACGCGTTCAGCACCTCCTCGACGTCGATGTCGGCGCCGCGCTCCCACACCGCCTCGGCGATCGTGCGCAGTGCCTCGGGAATCACCGGACCGCCGTGCTCGTCCGTCCCGTCACCCGCGTCGTACTCGGGCGTCGGTTCACCGAACGCGTCGAGGTAGGGCCGCGCCCCGAGCCCGGCCCGAAGATGCTCGGCGGCCTCGCCGGCGAACTTCTCCATGACGGCCAGCATGTCGGCCACGTGCTGCGGGACGAACGGCACCACCGTGACGTCGATGGTGGCGACGATGCGATCCTCGTCCAGCAGCACCTTGACGTGCGGCCACCGGCGGTTGACGTCGTTGACGACCGACAGTGCTCGCGCCTCGTCGGTGACGCCGGCCGCGAGCGGCGCGAGGATCTGTACGAACGGCGCCTCCGGGGTGGGGCACAGGTAGAGCCAGGCCGGCCCGAGACGGAACGGGTAGTCGCCGTCCTCGTCGGGGTGCGGCACGAACCCGAGGATGTGCAGGAGCGTCTGCTCGATGATCTCGAGACGGGCCTCGGGACCGGACGTGCGGACCGGCCGCAGCGGGTCGAACGGGACAGGGTCGGACGGCGGCGCGTCCTCGGGGTCCGTGGACGACGCGCCGAACCGGTCCTCGATCACGGGGCCGCACAGGTCGCCGTCCAGCTCGAGGAACGACGGGTGCGGGACACCCCACACCGAGTGCAGGACGCGGACAGCGGCGTCGGCGAGTTGGTCGGCGTAGCGCCGCGGGCGATCGACGAACCAGTTCACCGGCTCGTCGTCGCGGCGCGTGGTGTGCGGGAGCGACGGCGGCGGGGCGAACCCGAACTGCTCCAGCAGTGCGCGCCCTTCGGACGTCCACCGGCGGTGCTCGGCGAGGTACTCGTCCGCCAGCACCTCGCACCGGACCGTCTCGTCGTCCCATCCGTAGAACTGCAGGCAGGGCGGAACCGGATCGGAGCCGGCGTGCGGGCACGCGAGCACCAGTGAGTGTCCCGCCGGCATCCCGTCGAGGTGATCGGCGAGCAGGGTGCGGAACCGGCTCCAGGCGGCCTCGGGCGAGAGGTCGACACTGTTCAGGTCGTTCATGGGGCGACCGTAACGCGGCCCACCGACACGGTGTCGCGAGTCCCGGCTCACACGGTCAGATCGGCGTACTCCTCGTGCGTCTCGACGAAGTGATGCACGTAGGAGCACGACGGGACGATCTTCAGCCCCGCGGCGCGTGTGTCGTCGAGTGCGTGACGCACCAGGACGGCCGCGAGTCCGCGGCCGCGGAACTCGGGAAGCGTCACGGTGTGGTCGAAGTCCCGGACAGTCGGATCGGTCTGCCGATACTCGGCGTAGCCGGCGACCTCCTCACCGACGAGGATCTCGAAACGCTGACGATCGGGATGGTGCTCCACGCGGGTGTCGTCTGTGTCTGCCATGGACCGAACCTACTCGCCCGCGCCGGGACGAGGGCCTGTGCTTCCCAGAGCGTCCAGCAGTGCGCGTTCGTAGGTCGCGAACTCCCGCGTGGTGGCGGTCTCGGCGCGTCGCGGCCGCGGCAGATCGATGCTCACGTCGGCGACCACCCGCGCGGGCCGCGGTGACAGCACGACGACCCGGTCCGACACCTGCACCGCCTCCCGGATGTCGTGGGTGATCATCAGGACCGTCCAGCGGTACCGCTGCCACACCTCCTGCAACCAGTCCTGCATGGCCGTCCTGGTCAGCGAGTCGAGAGCGCCGAACGGCTCGTCCAGCAGCAGGACGTCGCGTCCCTGCACGACGGTCCGGAGCAGTGCGGCCCGCTGCCGCATCCCGCCGGACAGCGACGAGGGGCGTGCGTTCTCGAAGCCGTCGAGGCCGAAGATCGGGAACAGGTCGCGGGCCCGGCGCCGCGCCTGCGCCTTCGGAACCCCCTGCACCTCCAGCCCGAGTGCGGTGTTCGCGAGAACCGAACGCCACGGGAACAACAGATCCTTCTGCGGCATGTACGCGCAGCGCGGTGTCACCACGGTGCCGCTGTCCGCGGTGTCGAGACCGGCGAGGAGGGTCAACAGCGTGCTCTTGCCGCAGCCGCTCGGGCCGACGATCGACACGAACTGTCCCCCCTCGACGGCGAGGTCGATCCCGTCCAGTACCGGTGTCCCCGGGTAGGACTTGCGCACCGAGGTCAGCTCCAGAACAGGATCCGTCATCGCGTTCCCTCCTTCGCCGCGAGCGCCCACGGCGCGAGAAGCCGCTCGGCCACGAACGTGAGGAGGAAGAGTGCGATGCTGCACACCGCCGTGACCACGACCGCGGCCAGCACGAGATCCGTGCGGAACGCGTTCTTCTGCTGCGCCATGTAGATGCCCAGACCCGACGTGGCGCCGACGTACTCGGAGAAGACGGCACCGACGACGGCGTAGGTGATCCCGATGCGGAGCGCGGTGAAGAAGCGCGGCAGCGCGGACGGGAGCCGGACGTACCGGAACTGTTGTCGCCGTGACGCTCCCATGCTGCGCAGCAGTGCGTCGGACTCCTTGTCCGCGGAGGCGAATCCCTCGATCAGGCCGAGGGTCATCGGGAAGAACGTCACCAGCGCGATCACCAGGAGCTTGGGGAGGATGCCGAATCCGAACCAGATGATCATCAGGGGAGCGACGGCGATGACCGGCAGTGTCTGCGACACCACGAGCAGGGGAACGATGGCGCGGCGCAGCCACGGCGAGAAGTCCACGGCCGTGGCGATGATCCACGAGATCGTCAGGGAGACGGCGAAACCGAGCAGAGTGACCTGAATGGTGGACGATGCGTGACCCGCGATGACGGCACGGTTCGTCCAGCCCTGATCGACGACGCGGGCGGGGGAGGGGAGTACGCGCGGCGAGATGCCGCTGACGACCACGTACACCTGCCAGGCCGCCACGAGGCCCGCCGCGAGCAGCAGCGCCGGCGCGTACCGCCCCACCTGTCCGCCGCGCTCAGCCCTGATCGAGGTACTCATCGGTGAAGTAGGTCGACCAGTCGGGCTCGGTGGTCAGCGGTGCGCCGTCGGGCCCGGCCAGGACACCGGCGTCGAACAGGAACTTCGAGTACCCGGACCATCGCTCCAGGGTCTGCGTCCCGACGCGGCCGTTCTCGTCGAGCATGTAGTGCTCCGCCAGCATGCGCTGACTCTCGACGACCAGGTCCTCGTCGGGAAATGCTCCCGGGTTGGCGTCGATCAGATCGCGCGCGCCCGCGTCGGGATCGTCGGCGGCCTTCTGGTAACCCTTCTGCAAGGCCTGCACGAACTGTCGCGCCTGTTCGGGGTGCTCGGCCATCCACTCGTCACCGCCGTCGACGACGATCGCGTACGAGTCGGGGAAGCCGAAGTCGGTGTAGTCGAAGTACGTCATCGGGGTTCCGGCCCGCTCGGCCTCGAGACCCTCCCACGCGAAGTAGGAGACGGTGAAGTCCGCGGTACCGGAGTAGACCGCCTCGTACGCGGACGTCCCGAGCACCACGGTCTCGAAATCGCCGGTGCCACCGTCGTTCTCGATCACCTTGCTGAGGGTGGCCTCCTCGCCCGCATCGCCGAACCCGGCGTAGGTCCGCCCGTCCAGGTCTCGGGGGCTCCGGATGTCCTGCCGGTCGGCGCGGACGCCGATGCCGGTGGCCCAGTGCTGCAGCGGCGCCATCACCGAGGTCACCTTCGCGCCGGCGGCGCGGGCGTAGGTGGCGGAGCTGTGGAAGCTGATCCCGAACTCGGCGTTGCCGGAGTCGATCAGCGTGTCGGGGGACGTCGAGTTGTACGGCAGGATCTCGACGTTCAGCCCGGCGTCCGCGAAGTAGCCCTCCTGCTGGGCGACGAACAGGCCCGTGTGGTTCGTGTTGGGTGTCCAGTCGAGCGCGAAGCGGATCGTGTTCGCGTCGGAGGCATCGGACGTGGCGCAGCCCGCGAGACCCGCGGCGGCGACGAGCGACACGGTGAGCAGAGCCGCGACGCGTCCGACCCTCGTGTGCCGCGCCCTCATGCGTCCGACCCCGAAGCAGGCCAGGGCACGGTGTTCAGGGCGGTGTCCCAGAACAGCAGTTCGTAGCGCATCGCCACGACGAACGCGTCACTCATCCGCTGTCGTTCGGCCGGGCCGGCCACCTCGGCAGCCGCGTCGACGAGCTCGCGGGCGCGCGCGGCGGAGGTCTGGAAGTCCTCGGCGTCGTACGTCGTCACCCACCGGGCGTACGGGTGGTGCGGATCAGCGTCGAGCACGGCGCGGGCCGAGGCCGCGAGTCCGCGGCCGACCTCGGCGTAGATCCAGAAACAGGGGAGCGCGGCCGCGGCGCCGACGGCGTAGGTGTCGGTCGCCGCCGTCGCCGTGAGGAACGAGACGTACCCGAGGCACGCCTGGCTGTGCTCGACCGGCTTCTCCGACGGACCGCCGAGTGCGACGTCGGCGAGAAGGCTGGTGTGCAACGACTTCTCGACCGTCGCGGCCGTCGCCGCCGACGTGGCCCAGAACGCTCCGGCCTCCGGATCGACTGCGCGCGAGGACAGGAGGGCCAAGGCCTTCGCGTATCCCTCGAGGTAGAGGCCGTCCTGCTCGATGTACGTCCGGAACGACGTGATCGGCAGGGTGCCGTCGCCGAGTCGGGTGAGGAACTCGAGATCGCCGATCCGGGCCCGCAGGCCTGCCGTGCGGTCCCAGAGGAGGTCGGTGAAGCGTGTGAGGTCGGCTGCATCCGTGGTGGAGGCAGCGTCGACCGCATGGTCGTACGGCGTCATGGCCGTGACATCCCTTCGTCAGAATTACCTGCATCAGGTTCTCGGGTGTGGTCTCAGCCTCGCGACGCGAAGCACCCCGTGTCAGAACTCGCCGACCATAGCACCGGCGGTCGTGCGGCTACTTCATGTCCTCCAGTTCCATGCCCTTCGTCTCGGGGATCTTGGACTTCACGAAGAAGAACGACAGGGCGGCGAAGAGTGCGAAGCCGCCGTAGACGATGGAGAGTCCGACCATCTCGGTGAGCGACGGGAACAGCAGCGAGATGACGAAGTTGGCCACCCAGTTCGCGGCCGTACCGATGCCGAGAGCCATGGCGCGCATACGGTTCGGGAACATCTCGCCGAGCAGGACCCACATGATCGGTCCCCACGTCGACGCGAAGAAGATCACGAACAGGTTCGCTCCGATCAGCGCCACGACGCCCCAGGGATCGGGCAGGGAGACCTCGTCGCCGGTGCCGATCTGCTGGGAGAACGCGATCGCCGCCATGAGGAGACCGACGAACATACCGATGGAGCCGGCCATGAGCAGGTTGCGCCGACCCACCCGGTCGACGAAGAGAATGGCCACGAACGTCATGGCCACGTTGATCACGGAGGTGATGACCGACGTGGTGAAGGACTGACTCTCGGTGAAGCCCACCGACTTCCACAGTGTGGTGGAGTAGTAGAAGATCGCGTTGATACCGACGAACTGCTGCAGGACGGCCATGATGATTCCGACCCACACCAGCGGCTGCAGACCGAAGCGTGGACCGCGGATGTCGGCGAACGACGAGCGCTGCTCCTTGCGCAGAGTCAGGCGGATCTCGTGGATGCGCTCGTTGGGGTGCTTCTCGCCGGTGATGTTCGCGAGAATCTGCGCGGCCTCCTCGTCGAGGTGCTTGCCCACGAGGTAACGCGGCGACTCGGGGATGAGCAACGCGAGGACGCCGTAGACGACGGCCGGGATCACGCCGACGATGAACATCCATCGCCAGGCCTCGAGGCCGAGCCACAGGTCGTTGGACGCACCGTCCGCACGATCCGCCAGCACGGCGTCCGAGAGCAGTGCGGCGAAGATGCCGATGGTGATGGCCAGCTGCTGCAGCGACGCGAGGCTGCCGCGCATCCGGGCCGGCGAGATCTCCGCGATGTACGCGGGGGCGATCACCGACGCGATGCCGATGCCGAGACCGCCGAGCACACGCCACAGCATCAGGTCGGGAACGCTGAAGGCCAGACCCGAGCCGACCGACGAGATGATGAAGAGTGCGGACCCGAGCAGCATCACCTTCTTGCGTCCCCACCGGTCGGCCAGTCCGCCGGCGAACCAGGCGCCCGCCGCGCACCCGAGCAGGGCGATCGCGACGGTGAAGCCGGTGAGGAACTCGCCGAGGGCGAATCTGCCCTGGATGGAGTCGACGGCGCCGTTGATGACGGAACTGTCGAAACCGAAGAGGAAGCCGCCGACGGCGGCCGCAATGGTCACGCCGATGACTTTGGCCGTGTGATTGGCCGATGCCTGTGTGGTCATCCTTGTCCACCTACATGTCGGCCACCGGCCGCGCCGGTCGATGGCGGAGGAGTTTCGCTTGGTTCGGACCCTACGCCCGGCGCGACCGCTGTGGAGCGGCGACCTGACGGCAGTTTGAGCAGCGCCGGAACGGTGAATCCCGCCGGTCATGAAGAAGACTCTGCGACGCACCGGCGACGCCTCCGCCGACGTCGCGTGGGAGCGGTACATGGACCTGTCGCTCTGGTCGACGTGGGCACCGCAGATCATGGGGGTCGACGCGTCCACCGACCGTCTCGCCGCCGGCACGACCGGCACGGTGCGCGGACCCCTCGGCGTGCGGGTGTCCTTCGAGGTCCACTCCGTGGACGAGGCCGCACGGGTGTGGTCGTGGCGCGCGTGGATCGGCGCTCCGAGTGCCGGGCTCACCCTGGAACACGGTGTCGACAGCGCGGGGTCGGGCTCGTCGACGTGGTTGGTCGTGGACGGTCTGGCACCGCTCGTCCTCGGCTACTCTCCAGCGGCCCTGTTCGCGCTCGGTCGACTGGTGACAGCGTGACGACCATCGGGGTCCGATCCCCGCACTCCCTGTAACGTCGGTCCTCGTGGGGGCAACCGAGAGCAGCCATGTCGTCTCGTCGCGCGACGGTGAGATCCGCGGCTACGGGCACGGCGACGTGGTCAGTTGGAAGGGTATCCCGTTCGCGGCGCCACCCGTGGCGGAGCACCGATTCCGCGCACCACGCCCACCGGAGCCGTGGGACGGGGTCCGCGACGGCAGGACCTTCGGTGCGATGGCACCGCAGGGCCGTGACGGCCCGATTCCCATGGACTCGTCCATCCCGATGGACGAGGACTGCCTGACTCTCAACGTCTGGGCCCCGACACCGGACGGCATCTCCCGTCCGGTGATGGTGTGGATCCACGGCGGTGCCTACGTCCTGGGATCATCTGCGCAACGGATATACAACGGGCGCAACCTGTCCCGCCTCGGTGAGGTGGTGGTCGTGACCGTCAACTACCGGGTGGGCGCGCTGGGGTGGTTGGACCTGTCGTCGTTCGACACCGACGGCAGCGTCTTCGAGACCAATCTCGGGCTCCGCGACCAGATCGCGGCGCTCACGTGGGTGCGCGACTGCATCGCCGCGTTCGGCGGCGACCCGACCAACGTCACCGTCTTCGGTGAGTCGTCCGGTGGCGCGTCGGTGACCACTCTCATGACGTCACCGCACGCGGAAGGTCTGTTCCACAAGGCGATCGCCCAGAGTTCCCCGGCCACCTCGGTGTACGGCCCGGAACGCGCGCGCACCGTCGCGCAGCGATTCCTCGAACTCGTCGATCTGCCCGCGGAGCGTGCGGAGGAGCTGCGGACGATGCCGGTGGAGAGGTTGGTCGACGCAGCCGAGAAGCTGGTCTACGAGGTTCCCGAGAAGGTGCCCGGCACATTGGGATTCGCACCCGTCGTCGACGGTGACGTGGTGCCCCGGTATCCGGTGGCCGCGTTCCAGAAGGGCTTCTCGCACGACGTCCCGCTCATCATCGGGTCGAATCACGACGAGGCATCGGTGTTCCGCCTGATGAAGTCGCCGTTGATGCCCGTCACCTCGGACACGGTGAGCACGATGTTCGAGGCGATCGCCGTCGATCATCCCGATCTCTCACCGGCTCGTATCGCCGACATCCTCTCCGCGTACCCGGATCTGCCGAAGAGTGCGGGCGCGCTGGCCCTCTCGCGCGACGCAGGGTTCCGGATGCCGAGCCTGTGGATCGCGGAGGCCCATTGCCGACGAGCGCCGACGTTCGTCTACCGCTTCGATCACGCGACACCCGTGCTGCGCGCGGCGCGTATCGGCGCCGGTCACGCCACCGAGTTGCCGTACGTCTTCGGCAATTTCGGGACCTTCGACCGGGACCCGACCTTCTGGCTGGGTGGGCGCAAGGCAGCGCAGCAGGTCTCCCGGCGAATTCAGCGACGCTGGGTGGCGTTCGCGTGGCACGGGGTTCCTGCCGCGCTGGACGGGTCGAAGCACTGGGCGCCCTACGACGAGCGTCGTCGCACTCTCGTCATCGACGGGCGTGATGCTCTGGTCGAGGATCCGGACCGTGAGCTGCGCGAGATCTGGGGCGAGAAGGTGCTCGGCTTCAGCTGAGGTTCGTCAGGCCTTGCTGTAGGTGAGGCAGTTCGCGGTGTCCGACGACTCGCCGGCGCCGATGCGGACCGCTGCCGCGCTGCACTCGAGGTTGTCGTTGAACGAGCAGTCGACGCGCTGGCACGCACCGACCTGGGTGGAGACGGTGTCGAGACCGCCCTTGGTGCTCAAGGGAATGAACGTGCCGCAATCGGCCGTTCCGTTCGAGCCTCCGACATTGATGGCGAAGGCGTGGCATCCGTCGTGGTTGTACGAACAGGCGCTGACACTGCACTCACTGACGCGGGGCATTTCGAGGGAAGTCATGACGATGACGGTAATACGCGAAAAGCGTCTCCACCAGCAAGGTCAGGCTGACCTAGATATGGTCACCCTTTCTACAACAATGATGTTTCCTATTCTTTCGGGTCACGGATCGATGACGAATTCGTCGACGACGTAACGATCGGTCTGTTCGCTCGGATGGACCGATCATGAGACGAACACTTCTCGCGACCCTGGCCGTCACCGTGCTGTTCGCGAGCGGGTGCTCCGACTCCGGCCAGGGCTCCGCGGCGCCACCTCCTCCGACCACCACCACGACCTCGACAGCGGTGGGTCCGGCACCGGGTACGGAACCCGCGTCGTCGGCCGCGCCGGAACCGTCGACCGCGTGTGTGGAGGACTCCGTCGTGGCGGCGGGCATCGAATCGCTGCCCCAGTTCTTCGGTAGTGGGTGGCGGCTCGTCCGCCAGGGCGATCCCTGCGCGACGCTGTCGTGGGCGCTCGCGGCGCTCGACGGGGGCACGGGGTCGAGTCCGTGGACCGTCTTGTTCTTCCACGACGACACCTATCTCGGTACCGCCACCGCGTTGCCGTACTCGTTCACCGACGTCGCCTCGCAGACCGACGACACGGTCACGGTGTCATACGGGTGGCTCCGGGAGGGTGAGTCCACCTCGCAGCAGTCCGGCGGACCCGGGTTAGTCCGCTACACCTGGAACGGATCGTCCGTGGTGATGCTGGACGACCTGCCGCAGGAGGTGGTGGACGGCAACAGGCAGACTCCTGCCGATCCGTGCCTGGACGACTCGGTGGTCGCGTCCGCGATCGACTCTCTGCCCACCTTCTCCGACAGCGCCTGGAGCCTGTACAGCCAGGGCGATCCGTGCGCCACGCTGGCCTGGGCGATGGCCGTTCCCGACGGTGCCACCGGTTCGAGTCCCACGACGGTCCTGTTCTTCCATGACGGCGCATACCTCGGAACGGCGACCGCCCGTCCGTACGCGTTCACGGATCTCGACCCGTATGCGCAGACCGACGACACCGTGACGATCTCGTACCGGTGGCTCGTCGGCGACGAGGCCACCGCGGAAGCCTCCGGCGGTCCGGCACTCGTTCGCTACCGGTGGAACGGATCCTCGGTGGACATGCTCGATCCGCTGCCTCCCGAAGTGGCGAACGGCTGATTTCCACCGGTGGACGACCCGGCCGATCGGGTGCAGGATCACCGGTACGGGGCCGACGCGGAGGTGTCATGTCATGACTGTCGTTCGAGCAGCACTGGTTCAGACCACCTGGACCGGCGACAAGGAATCGATGATCCAGGCCCACGAGGAGTACGCCCGCCAGGCAGCCGAGCAGGGCGCGCAGGTGATCTGTTTTCAGGAACTGTTCTACGGCCCCTATTTCTGCCAGGTGCAGGACGCGTCCTTCTACGACTACGCCGAATCGGTTCCCGGACCCACCGTCGAGCGTTTCCAGTCTCTCGCGAAGGAACTCGGCATGGTGATGGTGCTGCCGGTCTACGAGAAGGAACAGCCAGGCATTCTGTACAACACCGCTGCCGTGGTGGACGCGGACGGCACGTACCTGGGCAAGTACCGCAAGCACCACATTCCGCACCTGAACGGCTTCTGGGAGAAGTTCTACTTCCGCCCCGGCAACCTGGGCTGGCCCGTGTTCGACACCGCCGTCGGCAAGGTGGGGGTCTACATCTGTTACGACCGCCATTTCCCGGAGGGCTGGCGCGCACTCGGACTGGCCGGTGCGGAGATCGTGTTCAATCCGTCCGCCACCTCGCGAGGCCTGTCGAACTACCTGTGGAAGCTCGAGCAACCGGCGTCGGCCGTGGCCAACGAGTACTACATCGGCGCGATCAACCGAGTGGGAGTCGAGGAGTTGGGCGACAACGACTTCTACGGTACGAGCTACTTCGTCGATCCCGAGGGGAAGTTCGTCGGCGACGTCGCCTCGGACAGCGCGGCCGAAGTGATCGTCCGCGATCTGGACCTGTCGCTCATCGCGACCGTCCGCGATCGGTGGGCTTTCTACCGCGATCGCAGACCCGACGCCTACGGTCCCCTGGTGACACCGTGACGACCACGTTCGTCCACGGGGGCATCGTCGTCTCGCCGACGGGGTCGCAGCCCCTGGACGTCCTGATCGACGGTGAGACGATCGTCGCAGTGCTGCAACCGGGTTCGACGCTGCTGGGCGCCGACCTCGCGTCGTCGAGCGACGTCGTCGTCGACGCGACCGGGAAGTACGTGATCCCCGGAGGGGTCGACGGCCACACCCACATGGAGATGCCGTTCGGCGGCACCTTCGCCTCCGACTCGTTCGAGACGGGGACGCGCGCTGCCGCGTGGGGCGGAACCACCACCATCGTCGACTTCGCCATCCAGAACCCCGGGATGCGTGTGCAGGACACCCTCGCCACGTGGCACGACAAGGCCGCCGGTTCGTGCGCCGTCGACTACGGCTTCCATCAGATCATCGGAGACGTCGACAGCGACTCGTTGAAGGCCATGAGCGAGTTGGTCTCCGAAGGTGTCACCAGCTTCAAGTTGTTCATGGCCTATCCCGGCGTCTTCTACTCGGACGACGGGAAGATCCTGCGGGCGATGCAGACTGCCGCCGAGACCGGCGCGCTGCTGATGATGCACGCGGAGAACGGCATCGCCATCGACGTCCTGGTCGAGCAGTCGATCGCACGCGGTGACACGGCGCCGTACTTCCACGGCACGTCCCGGCCGTGGCAGCTCGAGGAAGAAGCAACGCATCGCGCGATCATGCTGGCCGACGTGACAGGAGCGCCGCTGTACGTGGTCCACGTGTCGGCGAAACAGGCGCTCGAGCAGATCGCGACGGCACGAGGCACGGGGCAGAACGTCTTCGCCGAGACGTGTCCGCAGTATCTGTACCTCTCGCTCGAGGAGCAACTCGGTGCGCCGGGCTTCGAGGGTGCGAAGTGGGTGTGCTCGACCCCGCTCCGGTCCCGTGCCGAGGGGCACCAGGACGAGCTGTGGCGGTACCTCCGCACGGGCGACGTCTCGACGGTCGGCACCGATCACTGTCCCTTCTGCATGAAGGACCAGAAGGAGATGGGAATCGGCGACTTCTCCAAGATCCCCAACGGAATCGGGTCGGTCGAACATCGGATGGACCTGATGTACCAGGGTGTGGTGTCGGGGAAGATCACGCTCGAGAAGTGGGTCGAGGTGTGCTGCACGACGCCGGCCCGCATGTTCGGGATGTACCCGCGCAAGGGCATCGTGTCGCCCGGTGCCGACGCGGATCTGGTGGTCTACGACCCGAACGGCCGCACCACCATCGGAGTCGAGACACACCACATGAGAATGGACTACTCGGCCTACGAGGGCATGACCGTGGACGGCCACGTCGACACGGTGATCTCCCGCGGAACCGTCGTCGTCGACCGCGGCGAGTACCTGGGCCGCGCCGGGCACGGCCGTTTCGTGCGCCGCGACCTGTCCCAGAATCTGGTGTGAGGGATGGACTTCGGAGTGGTGCTGCAGTGCACACCGCCCAGTTCGCGGGTGGTCGAACTCGCTCGCATCGCCGAGACGCACGGCTTCTCCCACGTGTGGACCTTCGACTCACACCTGCTGTGGCAGGAGCCCTACGTCATCCACAGTCAGATCCTCGCGAGCACCCGCACGGTGGTCGTCGGACCGATGGTGACCAACCCGTCGACGCGGGACGTCACGGTGACGGCATCGACGTTCGCCACACTCAACGAGATGTACGGCAACCGCACCGTGTGCGGGATCGGTCGCGGCGACTCCGCGGTGCGCACTCTGGGTGGGAAGCCCACCACGATCGCGCGGCTCGCCGAGTCGGTGGAGATCATCCGCGAACTCGGCAACGGGCGGTCCGCCCGCATCGGCGAGACCACCGTGCGGCTGCCGTGGGCGTCGCGGTCCGAGCTCGAGGTGTGGATCGCCGGATACGGCCCGCGGGCACTGGAACTCACCGGGCAGGTCGCCGACGGGTTCATCCTGCAACTCGCTGATCCCGACATCGTCGAGTGGACCGTGGCCACCGTCCGCGACGCCGCCGAGAAGGCGGGGCGCGACCCCGATGCCGTGACCATCTGCGTCGCCGCCCCCGCCTATGTCACCGACGGTTCCGCGGCCGCCGCCGCGCATGCGCGTGATCAGTGCCGGTGGTTCGGCGGCATGGTGGGAAACCACGTGGCGGACATCGTGTCCCGCTACGGAGCGACCTCCGGTGTCCCGGCCGCTCTCACGGACTACATCGCCGGCCGCCAGGGGTACGACTACAACCAACACGGCAGAGCCGGCAACACGCACGCCGACTTCGTGCCCGACGAGATCGTCGACCGGTTCTGCATCCTGGGCTCGCCCGAGCAGCACGTGCAGCGACTCCGGCAGCTCGAGTCGCTCGGTGTGGACCAGTTCGCGGTCTACCTCCAACACGATGCGAAGACCGCGACGCTGGATGCCTACGGCGAGTCGGTTCTTCCTGCCATGATGACGTCAGAGGTGGCGACGGAATCCGGAATCGCCCGATAACGGAGGTGGTACATGACCGACCATGTCTTCTATTCCTGGTCCGCCCAGGCGGAGCTGAACCCGGTCACCATCACCGGGGCGTCCGGGTCCTACTTCTGGGACGACCAGGGCAGGAAGTACCTCGACTTCTCCTCGCAACTGGTCAACGTCAACATCGGGCACCAGCACCCCGACATCGTGGCGGCGATCGTCGAGCAGGCCGGTGTGCTCACCACCATCTCCCCGACGGTCGCGAACGACAAGCGCAGCGAACTCGCTCGACTGATCGCCGAGCGCGCTCCCGGTGACCTGAACCGGGTCTTCTTCACCACGGGCGGGGCCGAGGCCGTCGAGCACGCCGTGCGGTTCGCTCGCCAGCACACCGGGCGGACCAAGATGCTGGCCGCGTACCGGTCGTACCACGGCGGCACCGGTGTGGCCATCGGTCTGACGGGAGAGCCGCGCCGGTGGGGAACCGAGCCGACCAACGTCGACGTCGTCCGGTTCTTCGGGCCGTATCCCTATCGGTCACCGTGGAATTCGACCGGCCCCGAGGAGGAGACGGCCGCGGCGCTGGCCCACCTCGAGATGGTCATCACGCTGGAGGGACCGCAGAACATCGCGGGGCTCATTCTCGAGTCGGTGGTCGGCACCAACGGCGTGCTGGTCCCGCCGCCGGGGTATCTGGCCGGTGTCCGCGAACTCTGCACTCGCTACGGCATCGTGTACATCGCCGACGAGGTGATGGTGGGCTTCGGCCGGACCGGGCACTGGTTCGCGTGCCAGGCGTGGGGCGTCGAGCCCGATCTGATCACGTTCGCGAAGGGTGTGAACTCCGGCTACGTCCCGCTCGGCGGAGTGGTGATCTCCGAGGAGATCGCGCAGCGGTACGACCACACGCCGTATCCGGGAGGTCTGACCTACTCGGGACACGTGCTCGGCTGCGCCGCCGGTGTCGCGTCGATCCGGGTGTTCGAGCGCGACGACATCCTGGGCCACGTCCGCGCCGTGGGGGAGGACGTCCTCGGGCCGGGGCTCACCAAGCTGGGTGAGGCGCATCCGAGCGTGGGTGACGTGCGGGGCATGGGGTTCTTCTGGGCCGTCGAACTGGTGACGGACAGGGACACCCGCGAGCCGCTGACACCGTTCAACGCCACCGGCGCCGCCGCGGCTCCCATGGCGGCCGTCACGAAGGCGGCCAAGGAGCGCGGGCTGTGGCCGTTCGTGGCGGGCAATCGGCTGCAGATCGCGCCGCCGCTCGTCACGACGGAGGAGGACATCCGTCGGGGACTCGAGATCCTCGACGAGGTGCTCGAGGTCGCCGACGGGTACACCCGGAACTAGAGCACGGCACCGGGATTCAGGATGCCCGCGGGATCGAGGGCGTGCTTGATGCGCCGGGTCAGCTCCATGACGTCCTCGCCCACCTGATCCGGCAACCACGCCTTCTTGAGCCGGCCGACACCGTGTTCCCCGGTGATGGTGCCGCCCAACGAGATCGCGAGCGTCATGATCTCGCCGAATGCCTGGTGCGCACGCTCCTCCATGTCCGCGTCCTCGGGGTCGAACACGATCAGCGGGTGCGTGTTCCCGTCGCCCGCATGGGCGATGACGGCGACGACGACGCCGCGGGCATCGGCGATCTTCGCGATTCCCTGCACCAGGTCCGCGAGTGCGGGCAGCGGAACTCCGACGTCCTCGAGCAGGAGGGATCCGGTGCGTTCGACGGCGGGGATGGCGAAGCGCCGGGCTGCGGCGAACGCTTCGCCCTCGTCGGGATCGTCGGTCACGAACACCTCGTCGGCGCCGGCGGCCGTGCACGCCGCGGCCATGGTCTCGGTCTCCTCGGTGCGGTGCGCGCCGGGTGAGTCGGAGCGGGCGATGAGCATCGCTGCCGCCGTGCGGTCGAGGCCCATCTTCATGGCGTCCTCCACGGCGTTGATCGACGTGGAGTCCATGAACTCGAGCATGGCGGGCCGCAGCGAGCGGGTGATCGCCAGAATGGCGTCGGTCGCGTCGGACAGGCGGGTGAAGGTGGCCACGACCGTGCTCGCGGGTGGCTGAGCCGGGATCAGTCGCAGCGTCACTTCGGTGATGATGCCGAGGACGCCCTCGCTGCCGACGAAGAGTTTGGTCAGCGACAGGCCGGCCGAGTCCTTCAGACGCGGGCCGCCCAGGTTCACGACGGTGCCGTCGGCGAGGACCACCTCGAGACCGAGGATGTAGTCGGTGGTCACCCCGTACTTGACGCAGCACAGGCCGCCGGCGTTGGTGGCGGCGTTGCCGCCGATCGAACACATCTCGAACGACGACGGATCCGGTGGGTACCACAGGCCGTGTTCGGCCGCAGCGGCCTTGACCTCGACGTTGAGCAGACCGGGTTGGACCACGGCCGTCCGCGTCACCGGGTCGACGGTGACGGCGCGCATCGCCTCGGTCGTCAGCACGATGCCGCCGTCGACGGCGGTCGCACCACCGGACAGACCGGATCCCGCGCCGCGCGGCACCACCGGGACGGAATGCTCGGTGGCCCAGAGCATGACGGCGCGGACGTCGGCCGTGCTGGTGGCGCGCACGACGGCGAGGGGAGTGCCGGCGTTCGGATCGCGGGCCCAGTCCTGGCGATAGCCGGCGGTGATGTCCGGATCGGTCACCACGATGGCGGCTCCGACCGCGTCTGTCAGGGACGTCACGAGATCGTCGATGATGCTCACCTTCCTCGACCGGCGGGTCCTACGTCTCGACGCTACCCCCAGCCCTGCCCGTGACCTCGCCGGAATGACGAGACACGGTGCGGGACAGTGGGAGACCGCGTCGAACGGTGGCCGGGTCGACGTCCGGCCGATGTTCACATCAGTCACACGAGCAACTCTGTTACCAGATCGTGCCCCGATGGGTGCCGACAAGAGCACGTCGGAGGATTAGCGTCCGGATGACGGAGATCGGCACGTGGGCCGAGACCGAGGGGGCGAGAAGGAGGCACTCATGGCACCGTCACACGACATCACACGGTCGGCATCTGCACCATCGACGACAGCGTCGCGCAGACCGACGAAGAACACCCCGTTCGAGTGCGCGGCGGCGCTGTTCTCCTACGACTTCGTCTCCGGCGGCGTCGACTACGACACCCTCGAGTCGCTCCATCGTGGCGAGGTGACCGAGTGGACGTCGGCGCTACGACGCTCGGGACTGTTCACCGATGCCGAGATGGACGCTCTCGCCGCCCAGTGGTCCGAACGTCCGGGCCTGCTGCTCGATGCGTTGCTCCGTGACGCCGACGAGATGACCGTGCGGCGTTGCCGGCTCGCGTGGTCGGCGATGGACCGGCTCGCGCCGTTCCAGATGCCCATCGCGCACAGCGGCTGACAGTCAGATCACCGCGGCATCGCCGCCGTCGACGACGTAGACCTGGTCGTCGGTGAGCGTGCGGTACGGCGTTCCCGCCGCGTCGCACGCCGCGGCCATCGCGGCCGACGCGCCGTCGGGATCCAGAGTGTCCGACGCCCAGTGCGGCACGAGCACGTCGTCGATGATCCCCAGGCCGGTCCACAGCACGTCCTCGCCCGTGGTCGGCTCCACCTCGCCGGGCGGGTCGGCGTACTCCACGCCCCGCAGCGTCGGACCCAGGACGCAGGCTCCGGCGCTGTACCCGCCGTACACGACGGCATCCTCCGCGAGCAGTCGAGCGATCGCCTCGTCTGCACCGGACGAGGCCATCCTGCGCCGGAGCACGAAGGTGTTCCCACCGCGGACCCACACGGCGGGGAAGGCAGCCAGGACGTCGTGCGCCGTGCTCGGCATCAACTCGCGCAGGTCGACCTCGACAGGGAGGAAACCCGCCGAGCGCAGGAGGGTGAACTCACTGGTGACCGCGGACGCGCGCGCGGCGTCGGGCCAGGAGTCCGCCGCGTTGGCGATGACGGCGATGCGGCCGGGTGGTCCGGTCAGTTCGAGGAACCGGTCACGGGCGAGCCCGAATCGGTAGGACGCGAGGAACAGGCGCATGGCGGGAGCGTAGGTCAGTACGCACGCGTCGGGTGTGCAGACGTGGTTAGTGTCGGGTGCATGTCGCTGCACAAGATGATCGATGATCCGTCCCGCGTCATCGTCGACGCCTGCCGCGCCGCCGCCCGGCGCAGCGCGGACCTCCGCTTCGTCGAACGGCCCGGATACTTCACGCGCCGCAGCCGCACGACGCACGGGCGCGTGGCCGTGATGTCGGGCGGTGGTTCCGGCCACGAACCGCTCCACTCCGGCTTCGTCGGCGCCGGGATGTTGGACGCGGCGGTGCCGGGGTCTGTGTTCACGAGCCCGAACGCGCTGCAGATCGAGGCGGCGACGCGGGCCGTCGAGGCCGGCGCCGGCGTGATCCACGTGGTCAAGAACTACACCGGCGACGTCATCAACTTCCGCATCGCGGCCGATCTGTGTGCTGCCGACGGCATCACGGTCGAGACGGTGCTCGTGGCCGACGACGTCGCGTCCGAGAGCGAGGACGGGCCCGGCCGACGCGGAACCGCCGCGACGGTGGCCGTCGAGAAGATCTGCGGCGCCGCCGCTGCTCGCGGCGACGACCTCGCCTCCGTCGCCGCGCTGGGGCGGCGGGTCGCCGAGGGCGCTCGCAGCATGGCGGTGGCCTTCCGTCCGTGCACGGTTCCGGGCGCGTCGTCCCCGTCCTTCGAGCTCGGCGACGACGAGGTCGAACTCGGTGTCGGTATCCACGGCGAGCGCGGCACCGCGCGCGTCGCGACGCTCACCGCCACCGAGATCGCCGAGGCGCTGCTCGGACCCGTGGCCGATTCGCTGGGACTGTCCGGCGGCGAGGACGTCGTGCTCATCGTCAACGGACTCGGCGCGACCCATCCGCTCGAACTCGACATCGTCTTCGGTGCCGCGCTGCGGTATCTCGAGGGGCGCGGCATCACCGTCCGACGCACGCTCGTCGGGAGCCTCGTGACGGCGTTCGACATGGCGGGGGTGTCGTTGACCGCCGTCCGCTGCGACGACGAGATCCTCGGGTTGTGGGACGCCCCGACCGAGGCGCCCGCGTGGCCCCGCTCGCCGGCGCAGGACCTGCACGACGACGCCGTGGACGACACGGACGCGGCAGCGGCGTCGGAGCTTCCCGGCGGCGCGGCCGACCCGTTCGTCACCACCTGGGTCTCGTCGTTCGTCGAGCGTGTCCGGTCGTCGATCGACGAGCTCACCGACCTCGATCGCCGAGCCGGTGACGGCGACTTCGGAGTCAACATGGAGATCGGTCTGGCCGACTTCGCGGTGGACGAGAGCGCCTCGCCCGCAGCGGTGTTCGAGATCCTGGCTCGTGGATTCCTCGGCAATGCGGGCGGAACGTCCGGCGCTCTCTTCGGTGCGTTCTTCCACCGGGTCTCGGTCGCCCTCGACGGTCCCGGGGCGAGCACCGCGAGCATCGCCGCGGGAGTGGCCGACGGACTGGCCGCCATCACCGATCTCGGCGGTGCGCAGCCGGGGGACAAGACCATGGTGGACGCGCTGGACCCGGCGTCACGAGCTCTGGGGGACGCCGGATCGGTCGAGCTCTCGGCGGCCCTCGCCGCGGCTGCCGAGGCTGCGACGCGCGGTGCCGAGTCCACGACGGACACCGTCGCCCAGCGTGGCCGCGCCAGCTACATCGGCGACGCGGCGCGCGGCGTCATCGACCCCGGTGCTCTCGTGGTCTCCTGGTTCTTCGCCGCCGCCTGAGCGGCTGCATCGGACCTCAGGAGGCGAGTGCGGCCCGAATTGCCCGGGCGGTCGCCTCGGGCTCGCTCTGACGCCGCGTGATCATGCCGGCGACGAAGCGGATGCGATCGCCGTGGTGGCGAGGTACGACATGCAGGTGCGAGTGGAACACGGTCTGGAAGGCGGCGCGTCCGTCGTTCATGGCGAGGTTGACCCCGTCCGCCGCCAGGGTGCTGCGGCGCATCGCGCCGGCCAGGGCCTGGCCGGCGGCGAAGACCTGCCCACCCACGACCGGGTCGAGTGTCTCGAGCCCCGAGGAGTGCACCTTGGGAACCACCAGGGTGTGCCCGCGGGTGACGGGCCGGATGTCGAGGAACGCGAGCACCGAGTCGGTCTCGTGGACGATCGTCGCGGGGGCGCGGCGGGCGACGATGTCGCAGAACACGCACTCGGTCATCGCTGCTGCTCCGTGACGGCGGCGACGAGTGCGGGCAGGGAGCCGGCCGCGGTCGCCCGCCAGACGTGGTGGGCCATGTCGGAGACGGCGGTCTCGTCGGGGTTGATCTCGATGACGACGGCGCCCGCGCTGCGAGCCTGGGCCGGAAGCCCTGCGAAGGGGTAGACCACTCCGGACGTTCCCACGACCAGGACGACGTCGGCGGCCTCGACGGACGCGGCGACCGCCGCCCACTCCGCTTCCGGGAGCGGCTCGCCGAACCACACGACGCCGGGGCGGACCGGGCTGCCGCAGAGACCGCACGCGGGCGGCGCGATGCGTTCGGCACCGTCCTCCACATCGTCGACGGGACCCTCGAACGGCTCCTCGCAGATCGAGCACCGCACCGCGGCCAGCGTGCCGTGGACGTGCGCCAGCACGGTGGACCCCGCGCGCTCGTGCAGGTCGTCGACGTTCTGCGTGGCGATCTCGACGGTCTGCTGCGGTGCGGACCTCTGCCACTGCGCGAGGGCCACATGACCGGCGTTCGGGCTCGAGGCGGCCACGAGCTGCGCTCGGCGTCGGTACCAGGCCCACACCAGATCCGGATCGCGGACGAATGCGTCGGGGCTGGCCAACTCCTCCGGTGAGTACCGCTCCCACAGACCGGTCTGCGCGTCGCGGAACGTGGGCACGCCCGACTGCGCGGACATCCCGGCGCCGGTGAGCACGGCCACGCGTGACGCGGACCGGACTGCGTCGAGCACGGGTGGCGGTACGTCGGACGCGCGATCGTCGCTGTCGGTGGTCATGACCCGAGTGTGCCAAGCCGCACCGACACAGTCCGTCCGATATGACCTGCGCCTCACATTCGACATCGACGCTCGGTACGTCTGTGTCGTGCGTTACCTTGCGGTGGGCCCACCCGGCCGACTTCAGGACCTCTCACGCGGGCGAACATGAGCCACCGTCGACGAGGTCGTTCTCGGAACCGACGACAGTCGGCGGCAGTGCAGCTCCGCGGGACGCGGACGTGCCGCCATTCACAGGAAGTACAGCTGGTGGAAGATTCTCGAGAAGCAGGGACGCTGGTCGGCGTCGTGCGTGAGACGAACGAGGGGGAGCGCCGCGTGGCGCTGGTTCCCAAGGTGGTCGCCGCGCTGACGGGCAAGGGCGTGCGCGTGGTGGTGGAGGCAGGTGCCGGCCTCGGAGCGCTGATCCCCGATCAGCTGTACGTCGACGCCGGTGCGAGCATCGGCGATCCGTACAGCGCCGACGTGGTGGTCAAGGTCGCGCCACCGTCCTCGGCCGAGGTGCGCAAGCTCCGCCGCGGATCGACGCTCATCGGCTTCCTCGCGCCGCGCAACGCGGACACGATCATTCCGGAGTTGACCGCCGCGGGCGTGCAGGCCTTCGCGGTGGAGGCGATTCCGCGTATCTCCCGCGCTCAGGTCATGGACGCGTTGTCCTCGCAGGCCAACGTCGCCGGCTACAAGGCGGTGCTGCTCGCGGCATCGGAATCGACGCGGTTCTTCCCGATGCTCACCACCGCGGCGGGCACGGTGAAGCCGGCGACGGTGCTGGTGCTCGGTGTGGGTGTGGCGGGGTTGCAGGCGTTGGCGACGGCGAAGCGTCTCGGTGGCCGCGCCACCGGGTACGACGTGCGCCCGGAGGTCGCCGACCAGGTGCGGTCGGTCGGTGCGCAGTGGCTCGATCTGGGGATCGATGCCGCCGGCGAGGGCGGGTATGCCCGTGAGCTCACCGAGGACGAGCGTGCCCAGCAGCAGGCGGCGCTGGAGAAGGCGATCTCGACGTTCGACGTCGTGATCACCACAGCTCTGGTGCCGGGTCGTCCGGCGCCCAGGCTGGTCACCGCGGCGGCTGCCGCGGGGATGCGGCCGGGCAGTGTGGTCGTCGACCTCGCCGGGGAGACCGGCGGCAACTGTGAGCTCACCGAGCCCGGCCGCACGGTGGTGAAGAACGACGTCATCATCGCCTCGCCTCTGAATCTGCCGGCGACGATGCCCGAGCACGCGAGTGAGCTGTACTCCAAGAACATCTCGGCCCTGATCGAGCTGATGCTCGACGATGCCGGTGCCCTCGCCCCCGATTTCACCGACGAGGTCCTCGCGAAGTCGTGCGTGACGCGCACGGCCGACACCACCGTGAAGGCGGACGCCTGATGTACACACCGTTGCTCGCGAACATCGCGATCCTGGTCCTGGCCGGGTTCGTCGGTTTCGCCGTCATCTCGAAGGTGCCGAACACGCTGCACACGCCGCTGATGTCGGGCACCAACGCCATCCACGGCATCGTCGTGCTCGGCGCCCTCATCGTGCTGGGACGGTTGCCGGAGGACGCGCCGTGGGGTGTGCGGATCATCGCGTTCGTCGCGTTGATCTTCGGCACGCTCAACGTCGTCGGTGGGTTCCTGGTGACCGACCGCATGCTCGGCATGTTCAAGGGAAAGAAGGCGCCTGCTGCTGCGTCGACTGCAGCCGGTGAGAAGGGTGCTGATTCCTGATGAACAACCTCGTCAACATCCTCTACGTCGTCGCGTTCGCCATGTTCATCTACGGCCTGATGGGTCTGACCGGCCCGAAGACGGCGGTGCGCGGTAACTGGATCGCCGCTGTCGGTATGGGTATCGCCGTGGTGGCCACTCTCATCGAGGTCCGCGACACCGCGGCGATCAATTGGATCCTCATCGCCGCCGGTCTGGCCATCGGTGTCCTGCTGGGTGTCCCGCCGGCCAAGCGCACGAAGATGACGGCGATGCCGCAGCTGGTGGCGCTGTTCAACGGCGTGGGCGGTGGCACGGTCGCGTTGATCGCCTGGTCGGAGTTCATCGAGACCGACGGTTTCTCGGCGTTCCAGCACGGCGAGGAACCGACGGTGCACATCGTCATCGGATCGCTCTTCGCCGCGGTCATCGGCTCGGTGTCGTTCTGGGGTTCGCTGGTGGCGTTCCTCAAGCTGCAGGAGCTGCTGAACAAGAAGGTGGAGAAGGCGTTCGTGAAGAACGCGCGCATCTTCCAGCTCACCAACATCGTGTTGCTGCTTCTCGCGGTGGCGGTGTCGATCTACATCGGTCTGCGCGCCACCCCGGGTGAGGGCACCTCGCAGTGGTGGATCGTGCTGGTGCTCGTCGCGGCGGCGCTGATGGGCCTGTTCGTGGTGTTCCCCATCGGCGGCGCGGACATGCCGGTGGTGATCTCGCTGCTCAACGCGTTGACGGGTCTGTCCGCTGCGGCGGCGGGGTTGGCGCTGAACAACACTGCGATGATCGTGGCGGGCATGATCGTCGGCGCGTCCGGAACCATCCTCACCAACCTGATGGCGACGGCGATGAACCGGTCGATCCCGGCGATCGTGTTCGGGTCGTTCGGTGGCGGCGGCGCGTCCGCGGTCGGTGGCCCGGACGACGCCGGCGGCACGGTGAAGTCCACCTCGGCGGCGGACGCGGCGATCCAGATGGCGTACGCCTCGCAGGTCATCGTGGTGCCCGGGTACGGTCTCGCGGTCGCGCAGGCGCAGCACGCGGTCAAGGACATGGCGTCGATCCTCGAGTCCAAGGGCGTCGAGGTGAAGTACGCGATCCACCCGGTGGCCGGGCGCATGCCGGGTCACATGAACGTGCTGCTCGCCGAGGCCGACGTCGAGTACGAGGCGATGAAGGAGATGGACGACATCAACGGGGAGTTCTCCCGCACCGATGTCACCCTCGTCATCGGCGCGAACGACGTCACCAACCCGGCGGCGCGCAACGACCCGAGTTCGCCGATCCACGGGATGCCGATCCTGAACGTGGACGAGTCGCGGTCGGTGATCGTGCTCAAGCGGTCGATGAGCTCCGGGTACGCCGGTATCGACAATCCGCTGTTCACGGCGGACCGCACGTCGATGCTCTTCGGCGACGCGAAGAAATCCGTCAACGCCGTCATCGAGGAACTCAAAGCCCTCTAGGTGTACCCGGCCCTGATGCCCCGCCCGCTCACCGGCGGCGGAGCATCAGGGCCGCGGTGTCGAGAGGGTTCTTCGCCTCGCGTGCAGCGGCGACGGGGGAGTGCGCCATGACGACACCGGCGGCGCCCCACCACATCCCGGTCACCAGCAGCGCCCCGACGATGCCGATGCCTGTCGCACCCGCGGTGACCACGGCGGCGAGGGCCACGCCGGCGACCAGGGCCGAGCCCAGCCCCAGGACGACGGGACGCAGCCGACCGGGCACGACGAGCGCACCCGACGCGATCACCGAGGATGCTGCGACCACGCGGCCGTCGGGAAGTGCCGACGTCGCGATGTGATCGGACAGCCATGCCGACCCGGCTGCGGCGGTCAGGGTCGACCCGAGGCACAGCATGAGGATCGCGCCGATGCCGTACGGCAACTTGCGCACCACCGCGACCACCGTCAGCGCGGCGACCACCACCAGCACGGTCGTCACGTCGATGACGTCGAGCACCGTGTCGGCCGGGGCGTAGAGGGCCTCGAGCGCGACCGACGCCGGTGGGTAGCGCACGCCCAGCAGCGGCAGAACGGCGTAGAGCACGACCAGTGCCGCCGCAGACACTCCTGTCAGTGCCCACCACCGAGGGGTGGTGCGTCGGGCGCGAAGCGCGATCTGTTGCGTCGTCGTGGTACTCACGGGTCCCCATGATGGCGCACGAGGCTGGCAGAATCCTGTGACCCGGCGCAGTGATTCGCGTGCGGCGCGTCAGCCTGCGAGAACCGTGTCGACTCCCGTGAGAATCCGATCGACGTCCGGGAGGTGGTGCCGCTCGAGGCGTGCCGGCGGGTACGGAACGTGGAAGCCCGTGACCCGCTGGACGGGTGCCTCCAGCGAGTAGAAGCACTCCTGCGACACCTGGGCCGCCACCTCCGCCGCGATGCCGAGGTAGCCCGTGTCCTCGTGCACGACGACGAGGCGCCCGGTCCGACGCACGGACCGACAGACCGTGTCGGTGTCCAGCGGTGAGAGGGACCGGAGATCGATGACCTCGAGGCTGTGGCCCTCGGACTCCGCCACCTCGGCTGCCTTCAGTGCGGTCTGCACCATCGACCCGTAGGCCACCACTGTCGCATCGGTACCGGTGCGGCACACGCGAGCGGCGTCCAGCGGCAGATCGGGCGCATCGGTGGCCCATTCGCCCTTGTCCCAGTACCGACGCTTGGGCTCGAGGAAGACGACGGGGTCCTCCGAGTGCACGGCCTGCTGGATCATCCAGTACGCGTCGTGGGGCGTGCTCGGGCTGACCACGCGCAGGCCCGCCGTGTGGGCGAAGTACGCCTCGGGAGATTCCGAATGGTGTTCGACGGCTCCGATGCCACCACCGAACGGGATGCGGATGACCATCGGGGCGCCGATGCGACCGGCGGTGCGGTACCGGATCTTGGCCACCTGGGACACGATCTGGTCGAAGGCCGGATAGACGAACCCGTCGAACTGGATCTCGACGACGGGGCGGTAGCCGCGCAGCGCCATGCCGAACGCGGTGCCCACCATGCCGGACTCGGCGAGGGGCATGTCGAGCACGCGCTGATCGCCGAAGTCCTTCTGCAGTCTGTCGGTCACGCGGAACACACCGCCGAGCTTGCCGATGTCGAGGCCCATCAGCACGACCTTGTCGTCGGCCTCGAGGGAGGCGCGGAGACCTGCGTTGATCGCACCACCGAGGGTGCCCTTGACGTGGAGATCGGACGACGCGGTGGTCGCGCCGGCGCGGGAGAGGGTTCCGGTGGTCATCGCAGTGTCTCCTTCTGGCGGTCCACCACAGCGTGGGGTTCGGCGTAGACGTGGTCGAGCAGGGTGGACGACTCCGGATCGACGGCGGAGATCGTGGCGGAGCGGAGCCGGGCGGCGACGTCGTCGGCGGTCGCGGCGATGCCCTCGCGCACGGACGGTGTCAAGGCGCCCTCGCGGGTGAGCAGTCTGTCGAGGCGGTCCAACGGATCGCGCGCCGCCCACACGTCGCGCTCGGCGTCGGCGCGGTACCGCGTCGGATCGTCCGAGGTGGTGTGCGGGCCCATGCGGTAGGTCATGGCCTCGATGAACGTGGGGCCTCCGCCGGTGCGGGCGCGGTGCGCGGCGGCACGGGTGACGGCGAGGACGGCGAGGGCATCGTTGCCGTCGACCCGCAGGGCGGGCATGCCGAAGCCGGCGGCGCGGGAGGCGAGCGGCAGCGGACTCTGCAGCGCGACGGGCTCGCTGATGGCCCAGTGGTTGTTCTGGCAGAAGAACACGACGCCGGCCCCGAAAGAGACTGAGAACGACAGCGCCTCCGAGATGTCGCCTTCGCTGGTGGCGCCGTCGCCGAAGTAGGCGACAGTGGCGATCTCGGCACCGTCGAGCCGCGCTGCCATGGCGTAGCCGGTGGCGTGCAGTCCCTGCGCTCCGACGATGATCGCCGGGTTGGTGATGTTGTACTCGTCGGGGTCCCAGCCGGAGTGCGCAGTACCGCGCCACAGTGCGGTGAGCTTCTCCACCGGCACGCCTCGGCAGTACGCCACCGCGTGCTCGCGGTAACTCGTGAAGATGTAGTCGTCCGCGGTGACGGCGTGAGCCGAGCCCACCTGGGCTGCTTCCTGACCCAGCAGCGGTGCCCACAGTCCCAGCTCACCTTGGCGCTGCAGCGCGGTCGCCTCGGTGTCGATGCGGCGAGCGACCACCATGTCGCGGTACATGTCGAGCATGTGAGCGGCGTCGACGTCGGCGACGAGTCGCCAGTGCTCGGGGTCGTGCACTCGCCGGCCGTCGGGCTGGACGAGCTGCACGGGATGCGCGATGCGATCGCCCCGCGGTGATGTGTCCGATCGGGTCATGGCTTCCTCTCCGCCGGTGCGCGGACCTCGTCGTGAGAGGAGGGCGCACAGTGTGGACGAACCGGGTGTGGCTCACCTCACAGCATGCTCGCCTGACCGCATTGCGCAAGTGATGTGTACGAGAGTGAGCAACTCGCTCGGCGATTGCCTCACCGACACGCACAGAACGAGCAGGATGGGCATCGGATGACGGTGGCGGACGGTCACGCGTAGCGGTGCCCGGCCGGTTGGCTCCGCGGAGGACGGGGAACAGCAGAGCATGTCCTCTCCGGCTCCGCTCTGGGTGTTCGCCGATCAGCTCGGCCCCCATGTCCACTCGTCCGAGGAGATGGTGGACCGCGACGTCGTCATCATCGAGTCGGCGCGCGCGTTGGGCCGTCGACGGGGTCATCGGCAGAAGGCGCATCTGTTGCTCAGCGGCATGCGGCACCTCGCGGACGAACTCGGCGACCGTGCCACGTACATCCGAGCCGACACCTACCGCGAGGGCCTGGCCCGCGTCGGGCGCCCGGTCGTCGTGCACGAACCGACGTCGCGGCGTGCGGAGGCCTTCGTCCGTCGGCTGGCCGACGAGGGTCTGGTCGAGGAGATCGTGCCGACTCCGACGTTCGCCCTGTCCCGTGCGGACTTCGCCGAGTGGGCGGTCGGCAAGAAGTCGTTCCTGATGGAGAACTTCTACCGAGAGCAGCGCCGCCGGTTCGACATCCTGATGGACGGCGAGAACCCGGTGAGCGGCACCTGGAACCTCGACGCGGAGAACAGGGAGAAGCCGCCCAAGAAGCGGACGACACTCGGTGTTCCCGAACCGTGGTGGCCCGAGGAGGACGACATCGACGCCGGTGTGCGCGCGGATCTCGACGCCATGGACGTCGACTGGTCCGGCGAGGACGGACCGCGTCTCTTCGCCGTCACCGCAGCCGAGGCGGCGTCGGCGCTGGAGACCTTCGTGGCCACCCGTCTCGCCACGTTCGGTCCCTACGAGGACGCCGTGATGGCGGCGGACTGGACCATGTCGCACTCGCTGCTGTCGGTGCCGTTCAACCTCGGTGTGCTGCACCCGTTGGACGCGGCGCGCGCCGCCGAGCAGGCCTACCGGGACGGGACGGCACCGCTGGCGAGCGTCGAGGGGTTCGTACGCCAGATCCTCGGGTGGCGCGAGTACGTGTGGCACCTCTACTGGCATCTGGGCGAGGACTACATGCGCACCAATGCCCTCGATGCCGACACCCCGCTGCCCGGATGGTTCCAGACCCTCGACGCGGAGGAGGTCACCGCGGCGTGCCTGTCCGACGCCCTCGCCGGCGTGCGCGATCGCGGGTGGGTGCACCACATCCCGCGCCTGATGATCCTCGGAAACCATGCGCTGCAACGGGGGTACGACCCGCGGGCGCTCACCCGGTGGTTCACCGAGCACTTCGTCGACGGGTACGAGTGGGTCATGCCCGTCAACGTCTTCGGCATGAGTCAGCACGCCGACGGGGGAGTGATCGCGACCAAGCCCTACACGTCCGGCGGCGCGTACATCGACCGCATGACCGACCACTGCAAGGGCTGCGCGTTCGACCCCAAGAAGCGGGTCGGGGAGGACGCGTGTCCGTTCACGGCGGGGTACTGGGCGTTCACGCACAAGCACCGCGAGCGGCTGGCGAAGAACATGCGCACGCGCCGAGCAGTCAGTTCGATGGAGCGGCTCGGCGACATCGACGAGATCGTCGAGCAGGAGCGGCACCGGACTACTTTCTGAACTCGAGGTCGACCTCGAGTTCGTTGACCCTGAAAGCCCGTCACCCACTGCGCATGCCTACTATCTGAATGATGCGGGTCACAGACAAGGTCGCCATCGTCACGGGAGGTGGCGCCGGTATCGGCGCCGCCCTCGCCACTGCACTGGTCGAGGCCGGGAACTCGGTCCTGGTCGCCGATCTCGACGGGGCGGCCGCCGATGCGGTCGCCGCGCGACTGGGGGAGCGGTGCATCGCCGTCGGCGGCGACGTCGCCGACGACGCGGTGATCGCCCAGATGATCGAGCGGGTCGAGGAGGCGTTCGGGCCACTCGACATCTACATCGCCAATGCCGGGACGACGGCAGGGATGGGGCTCGACAGCACCGACGCCGCCTGGGACACCGCGCTGTCGGTCAACGTCCTCGCCCATGTGCGCGCTGCGCGCGTGGTGATCCCGCGATGGATCGAGCGCGGAACGCACGGCTACTTCCTGTCCACCGCGTCCGCGGCGGGCCTGCTCACCCAGATCGGATCGGCCACCTACTCGGTGTCCAAGCACGCCGCCGTCGGCTTCGCCGAATGGTTGTCGGTCACCTACGGCGACAAGGGCATCGCGGTGAGCTGCCTGTGCCCGATGGGCGTCAACACGGCGCTCCTGAACTCGGGCTTCGACAGTGACGCCGAGGGTGCCTCGGTGGCGGCCTCCGCCGTGACCGGCGCCGGCACCGTCCTCGAACCGGAGGACGTCGCTCGCATCGTCCTCGAGGCGATGGAGACCGAGAAGTTCCTCGTTCTCCCGCACCCCGAGGTGCTCACGTTCTACTCGCACAAGAGTGCCGACTACGACCGGTGGATCGCCGGGATGCGTCGGTACCGAACATCTCTCGAGACGGCCGCACGGCCAGGACAGGATCGCTGACATGGATTTCGCGTACTCGGATCGGTGCAAGGACTACCAGCAGCGCCTGCTGGCGTTCATGGACGAGAAGGTCTATCCGGCGGAGGCGGTCTACGCCCAGCAGATCCTGGAGTCCGGTGATCCGCACTTCCAGCCGCCGATCCTCGAGGAGCTCAAGGCCGACGCGAAGTCGCGCGGCCTCTGGAACCTCTTCCATCCGGATCCCGCCTACGGCCCCGGTCTGACCAACGCCGAGTATGCGCCGCTCGCGGAGATCATGGGCCGCAGCCCCGCGATCGCGCCCGAGGCCTGTAACTGCGCCGCACCCGACACCGGCAACATGGAGGTGTTCACCCGCTTCGGCACGGACGAGCACAAGGAGAAGTGGCTCGCACCGTTGCTCGAGGGCACCATCCGCTCCGCTTTCGCTATGACGGAGCCCGATGTCGCCAGCTCCGACGCGACGAACATCGCGATGTCCATGGTGGCCGACGGCGAGGACTGGATCCTGAATGGTCGGAAGTGGTGGACTTCCAACGCTTTGCACCAGAACTGCAAGGTCTTGATCGTCATGGGCAAGACCGCGCCCGAGGCGTCGACGTACGAGCAGCAGTCGATGATGGTCGTGCCGATCGACGCGCCGGGCGTCACCGTCCTGCGCGGACTGCCCGTGTTCGGGTACCAGGACCGCGAGGGTCACGCCGAGGTCCTGTTCGAGAACGTCCGCGTCCCCGGCAAGGACGTGCTCGCCGGACCGGGTGCCGGCTTCATGATCGGCCAGGCACGTCTCGGCCCCGGCCGAATCCACCACTGCATGCGTGCGATCGGAATGGCAGAGCGCGCACTGGAACTCATGTGTGACCGTGCGTCGTCCCGCGTGGCGTTCGGCAAGCCGATCGCGGCGCGGGCCAACATCCAGGACTGGATCGCCGAAGCCCGCATCGACATCGAGATGGCCCGCCTCCTCACGCTCAAGGCCGCCTGGATGATGGACGAGTTCAGCAACAAGGAAGCGCGCGTGGAGATCGCGGCCATCAAGGTCGCCGCGCCCGCGATGGCCCTGAAGATCGTCGACCGCGCCATCCAGGTCCACGGCGGCGGCGGTGTCTCCGACGACTTCCCGCTCGCCAGCATGTACGCCCACCTGCGGACCCTGCGTCTCGCCGACGGTCCGGACGAGGTGCACAAGCGGACCATCGCACGCACCGAGCTGGCGCCCTACCGGAAGATCGACAAGTGACGACGGGAACGACACCGGGCCTCGACGACGGTGCGGTCACGACGTGGATGGAGAGCCTCGACATCGGGGTCTCGGGGCCACTGACCTTCGAGCGCATCGGTAACGGGCAGTCGAATCTGACCTTCGCGGTGACCGACGCCGCGGGCAGCAACTGGGTCCTGCGGCGTCCGCCGCTGGGCACGTTGCTGGCGTCGGCACACGACGTCGCTCGCGAGTACCGCATCCTGTCCGCGCTGCAGGACACCGCGGTGCCCGTGCCGACGACGATCGCCCTCACCGACGACCCCGCCGTCACCGATGCGCCCCTCGTGCTGATGAGTCACGTCGACGGGTTGGTGGTCGACAGCCCGACTGTCGCGGAGACACTGTCGCAGGCACGTCGTCGGACGATCGGTGAGGCCATGCCCGCCACGCTCGGCAAGATCCACGCGGTCGATCTCGACAGCACCGGACTCACCGACCTGGCGAGTCACAAGCCGTATGCTGCACGGCAACTGAAGCGGTGGTCGGCTCAATGGGAGCAATCGAAGACGCGGGACGTTCCGGACATCGAGCGCCTGGCCACCGCGCTGGCGGCGTCGGCTCCGGAGCAGGCCGAGGTCTCCTTGGTGCACGGCGACTTCCATCTGAGCAACATCATCACCAGCGGATCCGGTGAGGGAAGTGTCGACGATGCGATCGTCGCGGTGGTCGACTGGGAGCTGTGCACGCTCGGCGATCCACTGGCGGACGTCGGTGCGTTGCTGGCCTATTGGTCGGAGGCCGACGACGACAACGCGGGCATGTTCATGTCCTCCACGTTGCCGGGCTTCCCGACGAGGAACGAGCTGGTCGAGCTCTATGCCGCCGCCACCGGCCGCGACGTCTCCGCGGTGGGGTACTGGCACGCCCTCGCGCTGTGGAAGCTGTCCGTCATCGCCGAGGGCGTCATGCGCCGGGCCATCGACGACGAGCGCAACCGGGCACGCGACGGTTCTCCGACGACGGATCTGGTGGACGGCATCATCGGCCGCGCCGTCGCCACGGCGGAGGAGGCCGGGATCCTCTGAGTGGGCTCCGCCCCCGTGCGCCTTTCGCGTACCCCTGGATACGCGAAAGGCGCACGAGGAGCCCCGGTCCTCAGGCGCGTCGGGTGAGGCCCAGTCGGACGACGAGACCGAGCACGAGCGCCCAGAAGGCCGAGCCGATCCCCGCGATCGCCACACCCGAGGCGGCGACCACGAACGTGATGGCTGCCGGCACGCGGTCCGCCTCGGTACTCAACGCGGCGGCCAGCGATGCCGCGAGGGTGGCCAGCAATGCCAGTCCCGCAACGGTTTCCACGATGCCGGCCGGCGCGAGGGCGACGAGGGTCGCCAGCGCCGCCGAGGCGAGCGCGAGGGCCAGGTAGGACGCCCCGGCAGCCACCGCCGCGATCCACCGACGATCCTTGTCCGGGTGCGCGTCCGGGGCGGCCGCGAGCGCTGCGCTGATGGCAGCGAGGTTGACGGCGTGAACGCCGGCGGGCGCGGTGATCGCTGTGCCGACACCGGTGACGGTCATCGAGGCTCGCCACGGTACCGCGTAGCCGAAGGAGGCCATGACGGCCGTTCCCGGGATGTTCTGCGACGCCATCGTCACGATGTAGAGCGGCAGTGCGATGCCGATCAGCGCCTGCCACGTCCAGGTGGGTGCGACGAGGTCGAGGCTCGGGAGCAGCGATCGGGCGCCGATCAAGGTGTCGCCCGTCGTGAGCGAGATGCCGATGACCACTGCGGCGACGGCGAAGGCCGCCGGTACCGCCCAGCGCGGGGAGAAGCGCAGCAGCACGACCCATGTGACGACGACGGGGGCGACCGCCGCGGGATTGTCCGCGAGGGCCCGCACGGGTTCGAGACACAGTGGCAGGATGACGCCGGCGAGCATCGCCTGTGCCAACGACACCGGGATCGCCGCGATGACGCGGCCGAGGCCGGACCACACTCCGGTGAGCACGATCGCGATGCCCACGGTCACGAACGCCCCCACGGCCGCCGGCCATCCGCCGACCACCGCTCCGGTACCCGCGAGCAACGCGGCACCGGGTGTGGACCAGGCCAGTGTGATCGGGATGCGGTAGCGCAGTGCCAGACCGGTGATCCCGAAGGCCATGACGAGAGACATGGCGAACAGTCCGGACGCGGCTTGGGACTCGCTCGCCCCCACCGAGCGCAGGCCCGTGAGGACCACGGCGAACGAACTGGTGAAGCCGACGAGCGCCGTGACCACACCCGCGCCGATCGGCACGGCGAGGGACACCCGGCCGGGGGCTGTCACTGTCCGAGTGCCTCGACGACCGCGCGGATCTCGGCGGGGACCGGTGTCGGGCGGCGGGTCTCGGCGTCGACGTAGACGTGCACGAACCGTCCCGCCGCCGCCGGGGTCAGGTTTTCGCCGTCCACCCGGAAGATGCTCAGTGCGTACACGATCGAGGTGTTGCCGAGTCTCTCGACGGCGATACCCACCTGCAGATCGTCGGGAAAGCTCAGTTGGCTGAGGAACCTGCAGGACGTCTCGGCCACCACGCCGATGGCCGGGAGTGTGCGGATGTCGAGGCCGGTGCTCTGCATGAGCCACCCGTTCACCGCGGTGTCGAAGTACGAGTAGTACGTGACGTTGTTGACATGCCCGTAGTGGTCGTTGTCCTCCCAGCGGGTGGCGACTGGCCACAGGACGGCGCAGTCGGCTGCGGACGGGACGGTGCTCTCGGTCATGCGGGTGAGGATTCCATCCCCGTGCGCCTTTCGCGTATCCCAGGGTGCGCAAAAGGCGCACGGGGCGCAGCCACGGTAGTAAGTTGGACGGGACCAGTCCGTACCGCTCGCGCCACAGATCGCTCCGGTCGCGCCGATTCTCGGGAGTACACGCCGTGGTGATGCCCGTCCACCTTCGCGACAGTGCCGTACCCAAGCACGAGCAGCTCCGCGCGATCCTGCTGCACCGGTGCACCAAGGAACTCCAGCCCGGCGATCTGATGCCGAGCGAACGGCGCCTCATGGAGGACTACGGGGTCAGTCGGATCACCGTGCGCGAGGCCATCGGTCAGCTCGTCAACGAGGGCCACCTGGTGCGGGTGCGCGGCAAGGGCACGTTCGTCGCCAGTCGGCCCGTCCAGTCGAGGCTCCACCTGGCGTCGTTCTCGGAGGAGATGCGCGCTCAGGGTCTCGAACCCACCACGGTCGTTCTCTTCGCGCGGCTCGAGGATCCGTCGGTGGCCACCATCCGTGCGCTGGACATCGCCGCGGGCGGCAAGGCGTACCACATCAAGCGGCTGCGACTGGCGGACGGAGAGCCCGTCAGCGTCGACGACGGGTGGTACGACGCCGCCGTGCTGCCGGGCCTGGTCGATCTCGATCTGAGCAAGTCCATCTACGACGCGGTGTCCTCCCACTACGGGCAGACCATCGATCGCGCCGAGCAGACGGTCAGCGCGACGGCGGCCGACAACGACACCGCGACGCTGCTGGGGACGAAGCGTGGGGCGCCGGTGCTGTACTTCGACCGGGTGTCGTTCAGCGGTGACCGGCCGATCGAACACACGGAGAGCTGGTACCGCTGCGATCGGTACCAGCTCACGATGGAGGTCCAGGGCGGGCGGCGGCCACAGCGTCGCTGACGTCCACAGCCGACAGCGTCGCTGACGCCGTCCGCTCGTACACTTCGGTCGAGGCGTTCCATCCGCAGATCGAAAGGCTCCTTCGTGCCCACTCCCCGTTCGCTCACCGGTCGCACCATCGTCGTGACGGGAGCGAGCGACGGGATCGGGCGCATCGCGGCGCGCACCCTGGCGGAACGCGGTGCGGAGGTGCTCGTCGTGGGCCGCTCACCGGAGAAGACCGCCGCCGCGGCCTCGGAGATCGGTGGTCGCGCGTTCGTGGCCGACTTCGCCTCGTTCGACGACGTGCGACGGGTCGCGGACGAGCTGCGGGATTCCGTCGATCACATCGACGTCCTGTTGAACAACGCGGGTGGAACGTTCGATCCGTCGAAGCGCACCGCCGACGGGCACGAGCCGAACGTCCAGATCAATCACCTGTCGCCGTTCCTGCTCACCCATCTGTTGCTCGACCGACTCGGCGGTACGGCGGGCAGTCGCATCGTCAACACGTCGTCCGTGGGCAACCTCGGTGGACGAATCGATCTGCAGGACATGGCCTACGACCGTTCCTCGCCGGCCGAGTTCCGCGCCTACTGCACCAGCAAGCTGATGAACATCGGCTTCACCCGCGGCGCCACGGAGCGGTGGTCCGACCGCGGCATCACGTCGGTGGCCGTCCACCCCGGAGCGGTGCGCAGCAACTTCGGCAACGCCAACGTCCTGTTCCGGGTGATCTACCGGACTCCGCTGAAGTACGTGGCCTCGATCAGTGCCGAGTCGGGCGCCGAGCCGTTGGTGTCGGTGGCCGTCGACAAGCCGGACGCCGAGGTCGCCGGGATCTACTACAGCCGCCACAAGGCTCGCGGTCGCACGAACGGGCAGGTAGACGATCCCGGCGTGGTCGACGGGCTGTGGAGAGAGTCGGAGAAGCTGGTCGGGCTGGCCTGACCCCGGCGCGTCAGAGGGTGAAGAGCGGCTCGCCGGCAGTGACGGACGACCCGACCGACGGCGTCGCGAAGGAGTCCGCGGCGGAGTCCATCACGACGACGGGGCACACGTCGTCGAATCCGGCGGCGGCGACAGCGGCCGGGTCGTAGCGCACGACGACGTCTCCAGCCGACACCGAGTCCTTCTCTGCTGCGACGAGTTCGAAACCCTCGCCCTTCATCGTCACGGTGTCGATACCGACGTGCACCAGCACTCCCTTCCTGTCCTCCGTCAGAACCACGAAGGCATGAGGGTGCAGCTTGAGGATGCGACCGGACACGGGCGAGTGGACGTCCACCATTCCGGTCGTCGAAGCGGGTCTGACAGCCACGCCGGCGCCGACCATCTGCGAGGAGAACACCGGGTCGGGGACGTCGGCCAGTGCGATGACGGTGCCCGCGAGCGGGCTGCCCACGGCGGTGTCGGTCACAGGATGTCGTCGATGTCCTCGGCGAGGGTGTCCGCCTCGGGCCCGACGATGACCTGCACGGCCGTCCCCTTGTGGAAGACCCCGTGTGCTCCGGCGGCCTTGAGAGCGGCCTCGTTCACGAGTGCTCCGTCTCGCACCTCGGTGCGGAGCCGCGTGATGCAGGCTTCGATCTCGACGATGTTCCCGGCTCCTCCGAGCCCGGCGACGATGGCGTCCGCCTTGGACATGCGGTGCTCCTTCCGCTCGGTGACCCGCCCCCGGCGCGATGCGATGCAGGTGGGCGTGCTCACACTTTCTGTTTGACATCAGGCTGCCACCTGGTCAAACTACAACTGGTTATGACCGGACAGTACCCGTGATGGAACCGGTCCACAACACACACGAGAAGAAGGTCGCCATGGCCGGCACGACTGCCACCGGGAACACCGCACCACAGACGCCCACCGAGAAGAAGGACTCCCGCGCACTCGCCGGGTTGCAGCGATTCGGGCGCAGTCTCATGCTGCCCATCGCCGTGCTCCCCGCCGCAGGCATCCTGCTCCGCATCGGCCAGCCCGATCTGCTCGGACGCTTCGCCCCGCTCGAGACCACCGCGTCGGTCATCTCGGCCGCCGGGCAGTCGGTCTTCACGTGGCTTCCCCTCATCTTCGCAGTCGGCATCGCGATCGGCTGGGCGAAGAAGTCGGACGGCTCCACCGCGTTGGCCGCGGTGGTCGGCTACATGGTGGTCGACGGCGTCTTCACGGCCATGTCGCCGGTGGTGCTCGACGGCGAGGTCGACGCGAACGGCGACCCTGCCGTCATCGACTACGGCGTGCTGGCCGGCATCATCATCGGTCTGCTCTCCGCCGTTCTCTGGCAACGCTTCTACCGTCAGAAGCTGCCCGACTACCTGGGCTTCTTCAGCGGCCGACGCCTCGTCCCGATCCTGACGGCGATCACCGGTCTCGTCGTCGGCGTCCTGATGTCCTTCGTGTATCCGCTGTTCTACAGCGCCCTGAACTGGGTGGGCACCACCGTCGCCGATCACTCCGTCGTCGGCAGCGGAATCTACGGTTTCGCCAACCGCATGCTCATCCCGACCGGCCTGCACCACATCCTCAACTCCGTCGTGTGGTTCCTCGTCGGTGACTACACGGACGCGAGCGGCCAGATCGTCCGAGGCGACCTCAACCGCTTCTTCGCCGGGGACCCGAGCGCCGGAGTGTTCATGACCGGCTTCTTCCCGATCATGATGTTCGCGCTGCCCGCCGCTGCCTTCGCGATCTACCGCAACGCGAAGCCGTCGCAGAAGAAGCTCGTCGGCGGCATCATGCTCTCGACCGGTCTCACGGCCTTCGTCACCGGTATCACCGAGCCGCTCGAGTACTCGTTCATGTTCGTCGCCTGGCCGCTCTACATCGTGCACGCCGTGCTGACCGGTACCTCGATGGCGTTGACCAACGCACTGGGCATCCACGACGGCTTCTTCTTCTCCGCGGGCGGTATCGACTACCTGCTGAACTACGGAATCGCCACCAAGGCATGGCTTCTCATCCCGATCGGCCTGGTCTACGCCGTCATCTACTACGTGCTGTTCAGCTTCGTCATCAAGAAGTGGAACCTGCGCACGCCCGGACGTGAGGACGACGTGACCCTCGACGACGCGGCGGTGACCACCGGTGCACCGGCGGCCACCACCGCATCGACGGACGCCACGACCGCGCCGACGGACAAGCCGGCCGGCGACGGCTCGGCGTGACCCTCTTCCGCGGCCGCGTCGTCCTGGTGGACGGTGTGCTCGAGGACGGGGTGGTGGAGTTCGAGGACGATCGGATCGTCCGGGTGGGCCCGGCCCGCGAGTGGACGGACATCGCCGTCCCGTCGTCGTCGTCGACGATTCTGCCGGGTATGGTGGACGTGCACTGTCACGGCGGCGGGGGAGCAGGCTTTCCCGATGCCACGGCCGACGCCGTCGAAGCCGCTGTCGCGCATCACGTGCGCAGCGGGACGACGACCATGCTCGCCTCCCTCGTGTCCGCCCCGCGCGAGGTGCTCGTCGACAGGACGACACTGCTGGCGGAGCTGTGGCGCCGCGGCGACATCGCGGGCGTTCATCTCGAGGGGCCGTTCCTCGCCCGTAGCCGTTGCGGTGCACAGGATCCCGCGGCGATCGTCCCGGGCGATCCGAGCCTCCTCGAGGCCGTGGTTTCGGCCGGTGGGGGAGCCGTGCGGTCGATGACGCTGGCACCGGAGACCGCGAACCTGGACGCCCTCGCTCGGGTGATGGCCGAGAACGACATCCGTCCGAGCGTGGGCCACACCGACGCCGATGCGGCCACGGTCACGGCAGCGCTGGCGCGGCTGACCGGGTCGGTGAGCGCCACCCATCTGTTCAACGGGATGCCGCCGCTGCATCATCGGGCGCCCGGACCGGTGGCCGCGTGTCTCGCGGCGGCGGGACGCGGCGAGATGGTGCTCGAACTCATCGGTGACGGAGTGCATCTCGATTCCTGGACGGTCGCCATGGTGGTCGATCTCGTCGGACCCGACGGCATCGTGTTCGTCTCCGACGCCATGGCCGCGGCCGGGATGAGCGACGGTCCCTACCGATTGGGCTCGCTCGACGTGACGGTCGCGGACGGGGTGGCGCGCCTGACGCAGGACGGCGATGCGCCGGGAGCCATCGCGGGCGGAACGTCGACAGTCCTCGACATCGTGCGACGGGCGGTGGCCGAGTCGGGAGTCGACCTGGTGTCGGCGGTGCGCATGGGGGCGACCACACCGGCTCGGTTCCTCGGCCTGCAGGACACGGTGGGGCGCCTGGCGGCCGGGATGCGCGCGGACATCGTGATCACCGATGCCGATCTGACCGTGACGAGCGTCGTGAGGCGCGGACGAGTGGAAGTGGGTGTGCCGGATGGAGATCGTCATCCGTGACGACGCAGCGGCGGTGCACCGCACCGTGGCGGACATCGTCGAACGCAGGGTCAGGAAAGGCGCCGCGGTGCTGGGCGTGGCGACGGGGTCCACCCCGTTGGGGACGTACCGGGAGCTCGGTCGGCGGCATCGCGAGGAGGCGTTGTCGTTCGCGTCCTGCCGGGCGTTCCTCCTCGACGAGTACGTGGGTCTGCCGGCCGCCCACCCGCAGTCGTACCGTTCGGTGATCGCCACGGAGTTCGCTGCGGCGATCGACATCGACCCGGATGCCATCGACGGTCCGAACGGCGAGGCGGCGGACGTCGCGGCCGAGTGCGCTCGCTACGACGCCGCGATCGCCGCGTCGGGCGGTGTGGACGTGCAACTGTTGGGCATCGGGTCCGACGGCCACATCGGCTTCAACGAACCGGGGTCGTCGCTCGTCTCCCGCACGCGGGTCAAGACCCTCACGCGCCGCACGCGGGAGGACAACGCACGCTTCTTCCACTCCGCCGACGAGGTACCGCATCACGTGGTGACCCAGGGTCTGGGCACGATTCTCGAGGCCCGCCATCTGGTCCTCGTCGCACTCGGCGAAGGGAAGGCGGACGCTCTCGCCGCGTCGGTGGAGGGGCCGCTGGCCGCGTCCTGTCCGGCGTCGGTGATCCAGATGCATCCGCACGTGACCGTGGTCGTCGACGAGGGCGCGGCGTCGGCGCTGGGGTCGAGTGACTACTACCGGTACGCGTTGTCGGAGAAACCCACATGGCAGCACTTCTGATCGTCGGACGTCCGGTCCCTACAGTGAGCGGATGACCATGTCGACGCTGCGTACGCGTCTCACCGGATCCACCGTCCTCGTCACCGGCGCGAGCTCGGGCCTGGGTGCCGATTTCGCACGACGCTTCGCGTCCCTCGGGTGCGACGTCGTGCTCGTCGCGCGGCGACTCGATCGCCTCGAGGAGCTGGCTGCGGAGATCTCCTCCCGGCACGGTGTCACCGCCACCCCGATCGCCGCGGACCTCGCCGTGCCCGGTGCGGGATCGGCGCTGAAGGCGACTCTCGGTCACCGCGGCATCACGGTGCACTCGCTGATCAACAATGCGGGATTCGGGACGCACCAGCCGTTCGTCGAGGAGGATCCGGTGACGCTCGGCAACGAGATCGCCGTGAACATCGCTGCTGTCGTCGATCTCTCGCGTGCGTTCCTGCCGGGCATGATCGAGCACGGCGCGGGTGTGCTGGTCACGCTCGCGAGCACGGCGGCGTACCAACCGCTCCCGGGAATGGCCGTCTACGCGGCGAGCAAGGCGTTCGTGCTCAGCTTCACCGAGGCGCTGGCCGTCGAGACTCGCGGGACCGGTGTCACCGTCATGGCGGTCTCGCCGGGTCCCACCGAGACCGAGTTCTTCGAGGTGCTCGGCAGCAAGGACGCCGCGTTCGGGAAGATGCAGACGTCGGAACAGGTCATGGACACGACGTTCGCGGCGCTCGCGGCCAAGCGGCCCCCGGCCTCGGTGGTGTCCGGAGTGAACAACAAGCTGCAGTCGGCCGGTGTGCGGTTGCTCCCACGGCGCGCCGCCCTCGAGGTCACCGCCAGAATGTTCCGTGAGTAGTCGGCTGGTCGAACGACCTCAGCGCCGACTGAACTCGGAGGCCCGCTGGATCTGCTCGGTGCGCAGGCGCACGCCGGTGTACAGCGCGAATTGCTCCGCGGCCTGCAGTGCCACCACCTGCGCACCGGTGATCACGGGCTTTCCGGCGGCGCGCGCCGCGACGATCAGCGGTGTCTCTGACGGCACCGCGACCACGTCGACGACGGCGCGAGCGGCGGCGATCTGCTCGGTGGCGAACGGCAGCGCGTCGGAGTCCGGACCGCCGGCCATCCCGACGGGTGTGACGTTGACGAGGACGTCGGCCGAGACGTCGTCGGCGGTGGCCGACCAGCCGTAGCCGTACTTCTCGGCGAGAGCCGGTCCGGTTCTCTCGTTGCGCGCCACGACAGTTCCCGTGGTGAAGCCCGTGTCCCGCAGCGCGGCGACGACGGCCTTGGCCATGCCGCCACTGCCCGTGACCGCGACCGACCACGACGGGTCGAGACCGGCCTCCCGGACGAGGTCCGCGACGGCCTGGTAGTCCGTGTTGTAGGCGTGCAGCACGCCGTCCTCGTTGACGATGGTGTTCACCGAGTCGATCGCGGACGCCGAGTCGTGCATGACGTCGACGTGCTCGATGCAGGCCTCCTTGAACGGCATGGACACTCCGCAGCCGCGGATTCCGAGCGCACGGATTCCGGCGACGGCCGCGGGGAGGTCGGTGGTGGTGAACGCCTTGTAGACGAAGTTCAGATCCAGCTCGTCGTAGAGGTAGTTGTGGAACCGGGTCCCGATGTTGCTGGGCCGCCCCGACAACGACATGCAGAGCTGGGTGTCTTTGGTGAACACACGCGACATGACGGGCAGCGTAACGGTTCCGGCGTCGGCTCGGGTTCGGACGGAGTCAGGGGCAGGAGTTCGACACCGTGGTCAGCACGTCCCGGTCGGCCACCGTGACGGGAAGCCCGTACCGGACGGCCACCGTGAGGAACCGCCCCGCGTAGTAGCAGTGGTACGCGCCGTTGGGAGGCATCCAGTCCGAGGGGGTCTTGTCGCTTTTCGACTGGTTCTCCGCACCCGAGACGGCCATGAGGTTGTACGTGATGTCGTTGGCGAAACGGATGCGCTGATCGAGCGGCCACTGCCATGCGCCCATGTCCCACGCCGCCGCCAGCGGGTAGGTGTGGTCGATCTGCACGTCGCCCGCGCTCTGCTTGCTGAACGGCAGCACCGATCCCGTGAACGGATCGTTCAACGATCCCGCCACGACGACGCAGTCGTTGGTTCCCGGTCGGAACTGCACGTCGGTGAGCGCGAGCTGCAGCACGTTGTCGCGGGTGCCGCAGCCGTCGTGTCCGCCCGGGCCGTCGTAGTCGTCGGTCCAGGCGGGACCGAACACGCATCCGTCCCCGGCCTTGCAACTGCGCTCGTACCCCGGCACGTCGGGCCGGGAGTCCACGACGGCGACCTGCGCGAGCAGTGACTCGATCGTCGTCGCGGGGGGACTGCCCGGTGCGGGAGTGGGCGCGCCCAGCAGCGTCGAGCAGCCGGTGAGGACGGCCAGGACCATCGCGGCGACGAGCGCGGACGCGAGACGCCGCGTCGGCCGGGTCGAGGAGAAGGTCACGAGGAGCGAGTATGCCGGGTGGGTCCGACAGGACGCGGGACGTTCTGCACAGGCCTCGCAGTGATTGGATGGCACCATGCTCCACGGCCTCTGGACCCCCGGTCGAGGCCTGATGTTGTGGGAGGACGACGACGCCCCGAGCGGCGACCGTCACTCGGCCGACACGCCGGAGCTCCCGCCTCACCTGGCCAAGGTGATGTCCCGACGGATGCGGCACCGTGCCGACGTCACCCTGCCGACGCCGCGCGGACAGGTGGCGGTGTCGATGCCGTCGATCGCGCTGGCGCCGGCGGACGCAGCGGAACTGCTGTTGCGCGTTCCGCCCCGCCACCCCGCGATCTCCGGGGATCTGCGCTATCTCGCCCTCGTGGTGGCCGGGGTGGAGCGGTGGGTCCGTGCCGCGCGGGTGGTCCCGGTGCAGGTGCGGTTCGAGTCGCAGTGGTGGCTACGGTGGCGACTGGTCGGAGGGGAGCCACAGCGCGCGTGGCGCGCGGAACTGGCGGCCGCGATGCCGCCGGTGCAGAGTGCGGAGGGCGGTGCGCGCGCCGTCCTCGACGACCTGCTCGCCGAGGTGACGGATCCGATCGTGCGCCGCGTCATCGGACGCCCCGGAGTCGAGCATCCGCTCCTGTGGTCCCTCGTCGAGGAGGAGCCGTACGAGGAGGGATCGGCTCGCTCCGAGGCGGCACTGGAGCAGTGGCGGGCGAGCCTGCGCGGCGACGAGCCCGAGCTGGTCCTGCGGCTCACCGAACCGGACGACGACGAGGAGACCGGGGAGCCGTTGTGGCCGCTCGAGGTGTTGCTGCGTCCGGACGGTGAGGCGCCGACGCCGGTGGTGGTGCACCGCGGCGGCGCGCCCGGTGCACACGGTGGCGGAGCGCCGGGTGTGCGGGACGCGGAACTGTTCCGGGTCGCGGTGGCGAAGCTCGGCGAGGCGATGGCCGCGTACGAGCCGCTGCGCTCGATGGCGACGGACACCGGCTCGCTCGACATGCTGCTGCCCACGGCGGCGGTGACCGACTTCGTGCTGCACGGGGTCGAGAAGCTGCGTGCCGTGTCGGTCGGGGTGCTGCTTCCGCGGGCGTGGAGTCGCCTCGACGCGTCGTTGCGGCTGAAGGTCGACTCGCCGCCGTCGCCCACCGCGGAGAACCGGGCGGTGGGGTTGGACGAGATCGTCTCGTACGACTGGCAACTGGCCATCGGCGACATGGAACTGACGCCGGAGGAGATGGCCCGGCTCGCGTCGACTAAGGGCGACCTGGTGCGACTGCGCGGCACCTGGGTGCAGGCCGACGGAACCGCCCTGAGCCGCGCGATCGAGTACGTGAAGAAGCAGAACCGGGACCGCGCCCTGCCGCTCGCCGACGTGCTGGGGCAGTTGTCCGCCGAGAAACCGCCGCCGGTTCCCGTCGAGCGGATCGAGGCCACCGGCTGGGCGCAGAAGTTGCTCGACCCGAACCGCCGGCCGGAACCGGTGGAGGTGCCCGACTCGGTGCACGCGACGCTGCGGCCGTATCAGCAGCGCGGTGTGGAGTGGCTCGCCTTCATGAGTTCGGCCGGCCTCGGGGCGGTACTGGCCGACGACATGGGGTTGGGGAAGACGCTGCAGCTGCTGGTTCTCCTGGCGCACGAGCGATCGGTGACACCGACGTTGCTCGTCGCGCCCATGTCGGTGGTGGGCAACTGGCAGCGCGAGGCGGCGAAGTTCGTGCCGACCCTGCGCGTGCTGGTGCACCACGGGCCGGATCGCGCGACGGGGGACGACCTGACGGCTGCCGTGCGCTCGCACGATCTGGTGGTCACGACGTACGCATTGTTGGCCCGCGACGTGGGCGAACTGTCGGCGCAGACCTGGCGACGGGTGGTGCTCGACGAGGCCCAGCACGTCAAGAACAGCAGCACGGCGCAGGCCCGCGCGGCGCGGGCGATTCCCGCGGCGCACCGGATCGCGCTGACGGGCACGCCCGTGGAGAACCGGTTGGACGAGCTCCGGTCGATCTTCGACTTCTGCAACCCCGGCATCCTGGGCACCCCGGCCACGTTCCGGGCACGCTTCGCGATCCCGATCGAACGCGAGAAGGAGGAGACCGCCGTGGCCAGGTTGCGCTCCCTCACGTCACCGTTCGTTCTGCGGCGGGTGAAGACCGACAAGACGGTCATCGCGGATCTGCCCGACAAGTTCGAGATGACCGTGCGCTCGAACCTCACCGCCGAGCAGGCGAGCCTGTACCAGGCCGTCGTCGACGAGATGATGCGACAGATCGCCGAGAGCGAGGGCATGGCGCGCAAGGGTGCGGTGCTCGGCGCGCTGACCCGGCTCAAGCAGGTGTGCAACCACCCGGCGCACTTCCTCGACGACGGGTCGACGGTGTTACGTCGTGGCAAGCACCGCTCCGGCAAGCTCGCACTCGTGGACGACATCCTCGACTCGGTCCTCGGCGACGGCGAGAAGGCGTTGTTGTTCACCCAGTTCACGGCGTTCGGCTCGATGGTGGCGCCGTACCTCGAACGCCGGTTCGGCGTTCCCGTCCCGTTCCTGCACGGTGGTGTGAGCAAGGGCCGACGGGACGCGATGGTCGAGGAGTTCCAGTCCGCCGGCGGTCCTCCGATCATGGTGCTCTCGCTCAAGGCGGGTGGCACCGGCCTCAACCTGACGGCCGCCAATCACGTGGTGCACCTGGACCGGTGGTGGAATCCGGCGGTGGAGAACCAGGCGACGGATCGCGCGTTCCGCATCGGCCAGCGCAAGGACGTCCAGGTGCGCAAGTTGTTGTGCGTCGGCACCGTGGAGGAGCGCATCGACACCATGCTCACCACGAAGAAGGATCTGGCCGATCTCGCGGTGGGCTCCGGCGAGAGTTGGATCACCGAGTTGTCGACGGGGGAGTTGCGCGATCTGCTCACGCTCTCAGAGGACGCGGTGGGCGACTGATGGCGCAGTTCGACCAGTTCGGCCCCCGGCGGCGGATCCCGGACGGCATCGCGGCGAAGACCTCTCGGGGCGCCTTCGGTCGCACGTGGTGGGGCAAGCAGTTCGTGGAGACCATCGAGTCGATCGCCGACGCCGGGCGGCTCTCGCGCGGACGGACGTACGCCCGCGGCGGGCAGGTGATCTCCCTCGAACTCCGGCCGGGGCGGATCGACGGCGACGTCCAGGGCAGTCAGGTGGAGCCGTTCTCGGCGTCCGTGAGCATCGCTGTCCTGGATCCGTTCGACATGGACGCGCTGATGTCCGACGTACAGGAGTCGCCCGGCATGCTGACCGAGCTCGCCTCCGGCTCGGTTCCGCGGGCGCTGGGGCCGCGGCTGCTGCTGTCGAGTGCGTCGCAGCTCGATTTCGACTGCACCTGCCCCGACAGCGGGTGGCCCTGCAAGCACGCCGCGGCGCTGACGTATCTCGCCGCGGAGCGGATCGACGAGGACCCGACCCGCCTGCTGGCGCTGCGCGGAGTCGACCTCGATGCCCTGGTCGGGTTCGTCGAGGACGCGGAGGCGACGGTCGATCCGGACGATCACTTCGGTGACGCGACGACGCTGCCCGCGCTGCCGGACCCGCTGTTCTCGCCGGCGTCGGACGATCTCGAGGCGTCGTTGCTGCGCATCGCGTTGCGGACTGCGGACGTCGACGAGCGCGGGGTGCGGTCCGCGATGGCGGAGCTCGATGCGCTCTACCGGCGGATGGGCGGGGCGTGATCCTGGACATACGTGGACGTCCGACTATAGGATCACCTCACTCAACGACGACGAAGGTGGATCCGTGACCCGAGAACTGACGCACTACATCGGTGGACAGCACGTGGCGGGGGAGTCGGGCCGTTTCGCCGACGTCTTCGACCCGAACACCGGCGAGGTGCAGGCCCGCGTTCCGCTCGCCAGTACGGCGGAGGTCGAGGCGGCCGTGGCGAACGCCGAGGAGGCGCAGGTCGAGTGGGCGCTGCAGAACCCGCAGAAGCGTGCCCGCGTCCTGATGCGCTTCCTGGCCCTGATCAACGAGAACATGGAGCCGCTCGCCAAGTTGCTCTCGTCCGAGCACGGCAAGACCGTGGCCGACGCCAAGGGCGACATCCAGCGCGGACTCGAGGTCGTCGAGTTCGCCACCGGCATCCCGCATCTGCTCAAGGGTGAGTTCACGGCGAGTGCCGGAACGGGTATCGACGTGTACTCGATGCGTCAGCCTCTCGGTGTCGTCTCCGGCATCACCCCGTTCAACTTCCCCGCGATGATCCCGCTGTGGAAGGCCGCGCCCGCCATTGCCTGCGGCAACGCGTTCATCCTCAAGCCGTCCGAGCGGGACCCCTCCGTGCCGCTGCGGTTGGCCGAACTCTTCCTCGAGGCCGGTGGCCCTCCCGGAATCTTCAACGTCGTCAACGGTGACAAGGAAGCAGTCGACGCGATCCTGACCGACCCCCGCGTCAGCGCGGTGGGCTTCGTCGGCTCCACGCCCATCGCCCAGTACATCTACGAGACGGCGGCGGCGCACGGCAAGCGCGCCCAGTGCTTCGGCGGTGCGAAGAACCACGCCATCGTCATGCCCGACGCCGACCTCGACGAGGTGGCCGATGCGCTGATCGGTGCCGGCTACGGCAGTGCGGGTGAGCGCTGCATGGCCATCTCCGTGGCCGTGCCCGTCGGCGAGGAGACCGCGGAGGCCCTGCGCGCCAAGCTGGTCGAGCGCGTCGAGAAGCTCAGCGTCGGACGCAGCGACGATGCGGGCAGCGACTTCGGACCGCTCATCACGGCCGAGGCCGTCCAGCGCGTCACGGACTACGTGCAGATCGGTGTCGACGAGGGTGCGGACCTGGTGGTCGACGGCCGAGGCTTCTCCCTTGCCGGCCACGAGAACGGGTTCTTCACCGGCGCAACGCTGTTCGACAAGGTGACGACGGACATGCGCATCTACAAGGAGGAGATCTTCGGACCGGTGCTGCAGATCGTGCGTGCGGCCGACTACGAGGAGGCGCTGCGCCTGCCGTCGGCTCACGAGTACGGCAACGGTGTCGCGATCTTCACGCGCGACGGTGACACGGCGCGCGACTTCACCGCGCGGGTGAACGTCGGCATGGTCGGCGTCAACGTTCCCATTCCGGTGCCGATCGCGTACCACACCTTCGGTGGCTGGAAGCGGTCCGGATTCGGCGACCTCAATCAGCACGGCCCGGATTCGGTGCGGTTCTACACCAAGACCAAGACGGTCACCCAGCGGTGGCCCAGCGGCCGCAAGGAAGCTGTGGCGCAGAACCACTTCGTCATCCCGACGATGGACTGACGGTGGCGGACATCTTCGCGCTCGACGAGGACGAGCGCGCGATCAGCGAGACGGCAGCGGATTTCGCCGCGGAGTTCCTCGCTCCGAACGCCGTGGAGTGGGACCGGACCAAGCACTTCCCGGTCGACGTCCTGCGCAAGGCCGCCGCTCTCGGTATGGGCGGGATCTACATCGCCGAGGACGTCGGCGGCTCCGGTCTGCGCCGCGTCGACGCCGTGCGGATCTTCGAGAAGCTCGCCGCAGGTGATCCGTCGATCGCCGCGTACCTGTCGATTCACAACATGGTGGCGTGGATGATCGACACCTACGGCTCCGACGATCAACGGCGACAGTGGCTTCCGGCCCTGTGCACGATGGACACGCTGGGCAGTTACTGCCTGACCGAGCCCGGTGCCGGGTCGGATGCCGCCGCGTTGTCCACCAAGGCGGTGCGCGACGGCGACACCTACGTCCTGAACGGCGTCAAGCAGTTCATCTCCGGTGCCGGCGAGTCCGCCGTCTACGTCGTCATGGCACGCACCGGCGGGCCCGGCCCGTCCGGCATCTCCGCGTTCGTCGTCGAGAAGGACACGCCGGGACTGTCGTTCGGCGCCAACGAGGCCAAGATGGGCTGGAACGCGCAGCCCACCCGCCAGGTGATCCTGGAGGACGTCACGGTGCCGGCCGAGAATCTGCTCGGCGGCGAGGGCAACGGGTTCCGCATCGCGATGAACGGTCTCAACGGCGGTCGCATCAACATCGCGGCCTGCTCGCTGGGCGGCGCGACGGCGGCGTTCGACGCCGCGGTGTCCTACCTCGCCGACCGTCGTGCGTTCGGATCACGGCTGCTCGACGCGCAGGCACTGCAGTTCCGCCTGGCCGACATGCGGACAGATCTCGAGGCGGCCCGGGTCCTGCTCCTGCGGGCCGCGAGTGCTCTCGACGCCGATGCTCCCGACAAGGTGCAGCTGTGTGCGATGGCGAAGAAGTTCACCACCGACGTGGGGTTCACCGTGGCCAACGACGCGCTCCAGTTGCTCGGTGGCTACGGCTATCTCAGTGAGTACGGTCTGGAGAAGATCGTCCGCGATCTCCGAGTGCACCAGATCCTGGAAGGAACGAACGAGGTCATGCGAATCGTCATCGCCCGATCGGTGGTGGGTGCCGCGTGAGCGACACCGCCGCGGAGAACTCCGACGTCCTGCTGACGGTCGACCGCGGGGTCGCCACGGTCACCCTGAACCGGCCGCGCGCGATCAACGCGCTCAGCCACGCGATGGTGCGCGACATCGACGCGGCTCTCGTGCGGTGGGAGGACGACCCGTCGGTGCGCGCCGTGCTGATCACCGGCAACGGTGAGCGCGGACTGTGCGCCGGTGGCGACATCGTCGCGATCCACGACGACGCGAAGGCGAAGGCGGGCGAGAACTGGCCGACGGGGTCCGCCACCGCGCAGTTCTGGCGGGACGAGTACGTCATGAACTCGCGGATCAACCGGTACGGCAAGCCGATCGTCGCTCTGATGGACGGTGCGGTGATGGGCGGCGGAGTGGGAATCTCCGCTCACGCGACGGTCCGCATAGTGACGGAGAAGTCGAAGGTCGCGATGCCCGAGGTCGGCATCGGCTTCGTTCCGGACGTCGGCGGGACGTATCTCCTCGCCCGGACGCCCGGCGAGATCGGCACTCACCTCGCGTTGACCACCGCGCGCATGACGGCGGGCGACGCCGTCGCTGCCGGATTCGCCGACCACTTCGTGCCCACCGAGGATCTGCCGGCGTTCGTCGAAGCCCTGCACACGGGCACCGTCGACACCGCACTGTCGCTCGTCTCGCCCGTTCCCGAGTCGGCTCTGGCGGCGCAGCGTGAGTGGATCGACGCGGCCTACACGGGCGACGACGCGGCGAGCATCGTCGCGCGGTTACGTGCCGACGGCCGCGACGAGGCCGTCGCTGCGGCCGACGCGATCGAGGCGAAGTCCCCCACGTCGGTGGCGGTCACGCTCCGCTCACTGCGCCGCGCGTCCGCGGCGTCGTCCCTGGACGAAGTCCTCGACGACGAGTACCGCGTGTCCATCGCCTGCCTGGACAGCCCCGACCTCGTCGAGGGCATCCGCGCGCAGGTGGTGGACAAGGATCGTCGACCGCGCTGGCGGCCTGCCCATCTCGACGACGTCACCACCTCCGACGTCGATCGTTTCTTCGCACCGCTCGGCGACGCCGAGTTGGGTCTGACGTCCGCTGCGGCGGACTCCGTCTCGAAAGGACCACAATCGTGAGCACCGTGATCGCCTTCCTGGGGCTGGGGCACATGGGCGGGCCGATGGCGGCCAACCTCGCCGCGGCCGGCCACGACGTCCGAGGCTTCGACCTCGTTCCCGCCTCGCTCGACCAGGCGCGGGAGAAGGGCATCACGGTCGCCGAGTCGGCCGCCGATGCCGTGGCGGGTGCCTCGGTGGTGGTGACGATGTTGCCCAGTGGCAAGCACGTCCTCGACTGCTATGCCGACGTCGTCCCCGCTGCCGGCGCCGGCACGCTGTTCATCGACTCCTCGACCATCGACGTGGCCGATGCCCGTACGGCGGCCGACGTCGCGCGGGCCGCGGGCCACCGCGCCGTCGACGCTCCCGTCTCGGGCGGCGTCGGTGGAGCCACCGCGGGCACGCTGACGTTCATGGTCGGGGGCGACGACGCTGCCGTCGCCGAGGCGAATCCGCTGCTCGAGATCATGGGTCGCAAGATCGTGCACTGCGGACAGAGCGGCAACGGCCAGGCGGCCAAGCTGTGCAACAACATGATTCTCGGGGTCTCCATGATCGCCGTCAGCGAGGCCTTCGTGCTCGGGGAGAAGCTGGGGCTGACCAATCAGGCACTGTTCGACGTCGCCAGCACGGCATCGGGACAGTGCTGGGCGTTGACCACCAACTGTCCCGTTCCGGGACCGGTGCCGACGAGTCCCGCGAACAACGACTACACGCCGGGATTCGCCGCCGCGTTGATGCGCAAGGATCTGGGTCTCGTGTCGGAGGCCGTGCGCGCCAACGGTGTCGAGGCGCAGCTGGGCATGCTGGCCTCGGCGATGTACGAGGCGTACGCCGCCGAGCACGGGGACAGGGACTTCTCCGGCATCGTGCAGGACATCCGTGAGCGTTCGGGCGGTACCGCGTGAGCGACGTCGGGACGCCGAAAGTGGAGACGCAGCAATTCGAGACGATCACGGTCGAGACCAGGGGCCGCGTCGGCGTCATCACGCTGAACCGGCCGAAGGCGCTGAACGCGTTGAACTCTCAGCTGATGACCGAGGTGGTCGAGGCTGCCGTGGCGTTCGATCGTGATCCGGCGATCGGGGCGATCGTGGTGACCGGTTCCGAGAAGGCGTTCGCGGCCGGTGCCGACATCAAGGAGATGCAGTCCAAGACCTACATGGAGGTCTACACGCAGGACTTCTTCTCCGAATGGGACGCGTTCGCCGCAGTGCGCACACCGACCATCGCCGCCGTGGCGGGTTACGCCCTCGGTGGGGGTTGCGAGCTGGCCATGATGTGCGACATCTTGATCGCAGCGGACACGGCTCAGTTCGGCCAACCGGAGATCGCTCTGGGGGTGATCCCCGGAATCGGTGGCTCGCAACGGTTGACGCGTGCCGTCGGCAAGGCCAAAGCGATGGAGATGTGTCTGACCGGCCGCAAGATGGGCGCCGAGGAGGCGGAGCGAGCAGGGCTCGTGTCGCGGATCGTGCCGGCGGCCGATCTGCTCGCCGATGCGCTGGAGACGGCCGAGACGATCGCCGCGAAGTCGCTGCCCATCGCCGTCATGGCGAAGGAAGCCGTGAATCGGGCGTTCGAATCGACTCTGGCGGAGGGTGTTCGGTTCGAACGTCGCCTGTTCCACTCGACGTTCGCCACCGACGATCAGACCGAGGGCATGACTGCCTTCACCGAGAAGCGACAGCCGGTGTTCCGCCACCGCTGATCCGGCCGTACCGAGATCCGGTGCGACTCTCCTTCGCCCGAGCGAGGGGAGTGGCACCGGATCTCTGCTGTCACCAGCCGGACGTGTCCTCGTCGTCGAAGTCCCCGGCGCGCCGCCGGACCCCAGCGAGGATGGACACCAGTCTGTCCAGATCCGCACCCGCGACTCCGGGGAGCCCGAACACGCGGTCGTTGAGATCTTCCGTCGCCTTGACCGCCAATTGCCGTCCCGCCTCGGTGATCTCGACGAGTGTGGTGCGGCGATCCGTGGGGTGCGGCACCCGCGTGACCAGGTCCGCCTTCTCCAACCTGTCGACGGCGTTGGTCACCGAGGTGGGATGGACCTGCAGGCGCGCGCTGGCTTTCGCCATCGGCAGGGCGCCGGTCTTCGTGAAGGTGAGCAGGGTCAGCAACTCGTAGCGAGCGAAGGTCAGCCCCGTGGGTTTGAGGACCTCTTCGACGCGCGCCATCATGATCTGCTGGACGCGCATGATGGACGTGACCGCGGCCATGCCGTCGGCGGCGTCCGACCATCCGTGGCGGATCCACTGGCGGTGAGCTTCCGCGATGGGGTCCAGCGGAAGCTTCGGCGCTGACGACATGGGTCGATCTTCCCACGTTCGCACGGTGGATCGACTCGGCGCGCGACCGAGTCGATCGCCACATCCGTCACATCTGCATCATGCGACACTTTGGTATCAATGCAGTCTCGACGACCGTGACCTGACGAAACCCGTGATCGAATCGGACCACACGGTTCCCACGGGACCGCACGCGCATCTCGATCCCGAGATCGTCGACCCCGAGCCATTCAGGAGCATGCATGCGTACATTCCGTCGGCCTCGTCGAACGGTGGCCGCCCTGGCCATCGCCTGCGCCGGAGCGCTCGCGCTGCCGGCCGTCGCCTCTGCCGATCCGGCACCCGCTCCGGACCCGTTCCAGCAGGCGCTGGCCACTCTCGAGGGATCCGCTGCGCCGGGGGACGTCGCCCTCGAGGCGGCGCGCGCCGTGCTGGGTGCCGCACCGTCGGTCGATGTCGCGGAGCCCGCCGGTACGAACCCGCTGGCGCTGCTGGACGCTGCGAACGGACTGCTCGGCGGCTTCGGTCTCACGCCGTTCTTCTACCCGACGGCCGCGATCAACTGCTCCGCGCTCCCGGGTGCGCCGCTCGGCATCGTGCCCGCGGTCGCCGGTTCGGCTCCCGGCCCGTACACGCCGAAGGTGCCGGGTGTCACCATTCCGACACTGCCCGGGATCGACACCACGATCGCCGATCCGGGCGAGACGCTGTACGCCTTCGTTCCGGCGCCCGGCGGCATCGTGAACGACGGTGCGAACAAGTCCGGCATGCAGGTGGCGTGGTTCAACGTCAACACGCTGAAGGGTGGCTTCGCCGACATGGGTGGTCTCACCGACGTCGTCCTCGCGGAGATCATCGAGCCACTGGGTGAGCCGTTCCGTTCCATCGGACGCGACCTGCTGACGAACAACCTCTCGAAGTTCCCCAACGCCGGTGTCCGCCTGGCACCCGTCGCCACGGGCTCGGGCACCGTGCTGTCGGCGATCTTCGGCCAGGTCTCGCACGACGGCAAGACCTGCGCGTTCTTCCCGACGGTGGGGCTCACTCAGGTTCCCTGACACCGGACGCACGAGAAGGACGGGCACCGACCACTGTGGTCGGTGCCCGTTCTGCGTTACGGTCGCGGCATGACGGAGGGAACGCTGCGGGAGTGGCGAGCCGAGGGGATCCACGGCGTCGTCCACGAACCCGCCGGCGCACCCGTCGCGACGGCCGTGCTCGCCCACGGTGCGGGAAGCAACTGCGACGCAGCGATTCTGGTGGCCGTGGCCACCGAGCTCGCGGACCGTGGGGTACTGACGGCGCGGATCGATCTCCCGTTTCGTCAGGCTCGGCCCAAGGGCCCTCCGAACCGAGCGGGCGCCGCCGCGGATCGTGCCGGTATCGCCGCCGCGGTGCGGGCGCTGGATGCGCGGGGACCGGTGATCGTCGGGGGTCACTCCTACGGCGGCCGTCAGGCCTCGATGCTCCTCGCCGAGGACCCCGACATCGCGGACGCTCTTCTCGCACTGTCCTATCCGCTGCACCCGCCGACGAAGCCGGACACCCTGCGGACCGAGCACTTCCCGGGCATCGCCGCTCCGACCGTGATCGTGCACGGCTCGCGGGACCCGTTCGCCACCGGCGACGAACTGCGCGAGCACACGACGCGGATCGGGGGAGCGGTGACCATCGTGACGATCGAGGCTGCGGGACACGACCTGGCGCCTACGAGGAAACCGACGGCCCGGCTGACGGCCGACGCCGTGATGACGGCGCTCCTGGCGAACGACTGACGGTGCTCGCACCGGGCGAGTGATGGGTGCCCCCGGCAGGATTCGAACCTGCGGCCTTCCGCTCCGGAGGCGGACGCTCTATCCCCTGAGCTACGGGGGCGCACCGGAGCGAACTCCGATGTGCCGTTTCGGGCGGTGCCAACAGTAGCGCATCACGCGATCAGAGCGGAGCAGCACCCTTCTCGGTGAGCATCTGCGTCATCAGCTGAGCCTCCGAGGTCTGGGTGTTCACCATCGTCTGCGCGAGATTGCGCACCGCGGGCGTCTCCGCGTGCACCGCGCCGTACTCCATCATCGGCAGACCACCCTCGTGGTGGCGCAGCATCAACTGGAGGAACAGCACGTCCAGTGCCGGACCGGTGGCGGCGCGCAGCGCCGTCATGTCCTGCGTGCTCGCCATACCCGGCATGGTCTGCACGGGACCGGTGGACGAGCCGGACCCGGACATGGACGACATCGACGAGCCGGACATGGAGTGTCCGCCGTCCTCCGTCATCCAGCCCATGTAGCCGCCCGTCGGCAACGGAGCGGCGTCCCAGAGCGCCAGCCAGCCCTGCATCTGCCCGGCCTGGTTCTGCTGTGTCGTGAGGATGTCGTACGCGAGATTCTTGACCAGCGGATCGGAGGCGCCACTGAGCGCGATGGTCGCCATCTCGATCGCCTGGTTGTGGTGCACGGTCATGTCCTGCGAGAACCCGACGTCGACCGAATCGGCGCCCGGTGTGGGTGCCGGATCGTCCCGCAACGGGGTCTGCGCGAGGAAGCCGACGGCGAATCCGATGACGAGCAGGGCCACCGCGCCCAGGACCAGCAGCGCCGACCGCTGACTCCGCTGCGCCGTGGGCCGCTCCTCCGTCGCCACGCTCACGGTGTGGGCACTGCCGCGCCGTCGGTGGGCAGGCCGTCGGTGGGGAGGCCCAGCCCGCCCGGGAGCTGACCCGCACCCGTCTCGGAGGCGTCGGGGGTCAGGCCCTCGCCGCTCATCGGCACCGCGTCGGGGCCCGGTGCACTGCCGTCGAACGGCGGCGGGTTGTCCTGGTCGAAGGTCTCCGGCGTCGTGGAGCAGCTCGCGCCGACCTCGGGGTAGGCGTAGCGGTTCAGGCGCAGTGCGGCGATGAAGTGGTCGATCCGGGGGTCGTCGACACTGTCGAGCTTGAGCTGGTGGCCCCACGACTGCAGGGAGATCGGGGAGTCGAGTCCGGGGTAGGCGGACATGAGCATGTACTGCTGGTTCTCGACCTTGGCGGCCAGCGTCGAGATCTGGTCCTCGCTCAGGTCGTCCGGGTTGTAGGCGATCCAGACGGCGCCGTGCTCGAGCGAGTGCACGGCGTTCTCGGTGCGCAGGCCGTCCGGGTAGACCGTGCCCATGCAGTTGGCCCACACCTGGTCGTGCGGGCCACCGAACGGCGGCGACTGGTCGTAGGCGACACGCTGCGAGCCGGTGACGTGCAGCGCAGCGGGATAGTCCTGCGTGACCACGCCGTCGATGCCGGTCGACGGGTCCTGGTTCTCCTCGGTGGGAGCGAAGCGCTGCGCCTCGGCGCGGTCCTGGTACTTGGGCACCAGGTTCCAGGCCAGGGCGCCGATCAGCGCGATGACCACGACGGATGCCGCCACCGTCAGCCACGGGATCTGGCGCCGCTTGCCCGATCCCACGCTGGAGGGGACACCACCCTTGTTCCGGGTGCCGGTCTTGCTGGCAGCCTTGATGGCCTTGGCTGACTTCTTGTCGGAACCGCTTGGCATGGTCGGAGCGCTCTTTCGATCGAGGAGATGAGTGGCCGCGTACTCGAGGCAGCCCCACTGTACGGAGGGAGTCTGAGCCCTCGCTGAAGCGCTCCCGTCGGACCCACCGGTGACCGCGGTCGGGGTGCTGTGCAGCGAGACCATAGGATAAGGCCCCGTGACTCCCGCCGACCTCGCCGAACTGCTGCATGCCACCGCAGCGGCCGTGCTCACCGAGCACGGACTCGATCCTGCCGTGTTGCCCGCGACGGTGACGGTGGACCGCCCGCGCAATCCCGAGCACGGCGACTACGCGACCAACGTCGCGATGCAGGTGGCCAAGAAGGCGGGCGTCAGCCCCCGCGACCTGGCGACCTGGCTCGCGGACGCTCTGGCCGGTGCCGATGCTGTCGAGGCCGTCGACGTGGCCGGTCCCGGATTCCTCAACATCCGGCTCGCGAAGTCCGCTCAGGGCGCCATCGTGGAGCGCGTGCAGCGCGAGAACGATCGCTACGGCTGGTCCGACGAGCTCACCGGGACCTCGATCAACCTGGAGTTCGTCTCGGCGAACCCCACGGGTCCCGTGCACCTGGGCGGCGCCCGCTGGGCCGCGGTGGGCGACGCCCTGGGGCGCATCCTCACCTCGCGGGGTGCCGCGGTCACCCGCGAGTACTACTTCAACGATCACGGCGCGCAGATCGATCGGTTCGCACGCTCGCTGGTCGCCTCGGCGCTGGGTCTGCCCGCTCCGGAGGACGGCTACGCGGGCGAGTACATCGCCGAGATCGCCGCGGCCGTCGTCACGCAGCGACCGGACGTGATGGGTCTGCCCGACGACGAGCGGCAGGAGGTGTTCCGAGCCCTCGGCGTCGACGCGATGTTCACGAAGATCAAGTCGGACCTGCACGAGTTCGGCACCGACTTCGACGTGTACTTCCACGAGAACTCGCTCTTCGAGTCCGGCGCGGTCGAGCGCGCTGTGGAGACGCTGAAATCCTCGGGCAACCTGTACGAGAAGGACGGGGCCTGGTGGCTCCGCAGCACCGAGTACGGCGACGACAAGGATCGCGTCGTGGTCAAGAGCGACGGCAACGCCGCGTACATCGCCGGCGACATCGCGTACTTCCAGGACAAGCGATCTCGCGGGTTCGACCTGTGCATCTACATGCTCGGCGCGGACCACCACGGCTACATCGGTCGGCTCAAGGCCGCTGCCGCAGCCTTCGGCGACGATCCGGCGACCGTCGAGGTGCTCATCGGTCAGATGGTCAACCTCGTCCGCGACGGTGTCGCCGTGAAGATGAGCAAGCGTGCGGGCACGGTGATCTCTCTCGACGACCTCGTGGAGGCCATCGGGATCGACGCCGCGCGGTATGTGATGGTGCGGTCGTCGGTCGACTCGTCGATCGACATCGATCTCGCGCTGTGGGCGAGCCGGAGCAACGACAACCCGGTGTACTACGTGCAGTACGCCCACGCCCGGTTGTGTTCTCTCGCCCGCGGTGCCGAGGAGCTGGGCGTCTCCGCCGCGGATCCCGACTTCGCGCTGCTGACCCATGCCGCGGAAGGTGACCTCGTCCGTACCGTCGGGGAGTTCCCCCGCGTCGTCGCCAGTGCGGCGGGGCTGCGCGAACCCCACCGGATCGCCCGGTACCTCGAGGAGTTGGCGGGTGCCTATCACCGGTTCTACGGAGCGTGTCGAGTACTTCCCCGAGGAGACGAGGATCCGATGCCCGTCCACACAGCGCGGCTCGCCCTGGGCGACGCCACTCGGCAGGTCCTGGCCAACGGCCTGGCCATGCTCGGTGTCAGTGCACCGGAGAAGATGTGAGCGCGCATCCCGCCGGGCCGCGGCACGCCGAGCAGTCGGGCCCCGGCATGCCGGAGCGTCCGGCGGACAGCGCGGCACTCACGGACCTTCATCCGAAGGTGTTCCCCCGCAACGCAGCTCGTGGTGACGACGGCGTCGTGACGCTGGCCAGTGTTCCGGTGACGGAACTCGCAGCCACGTACGGCACGCCGCTGTTCGTCATCGACGAGGACGATTTCCGGTCGCGCTGCCGCGAGATGGCAGAGGCGTTCGGTGCCCCCGAGCGGGTGCACTACGCGTCCAAGGCCTTCCTGTGTGGGGAGATCGCTCGCTGGGTCGCGGACGAGGGTCTGTCCCTCGACGTGTGCTCGGGCGGCGAGCTGGCGATCGCACTGAACGCGGGCTTCCCGGCGAACCGGATCGCGATGCACGGCAACAACAAGTCACGGGCCGAACTGGAGGCGGGAGTGCGCGCCGGTGTCGAGCACGTCGTGCTGGACTCGATGATCGAGATCGACCGGCTCGACGAGGTCGCTGCCGCGGCGGGAACGGTGCAGGACGTCCTGATCCGCATCACCGTCGGGGTCGAGGCACACACGCACGAGTTCATCGCCACCGCCCACGAGGACCAGAAGTTCGGCTTCAGCCTGTCCGACGGCAGCGCGCTCCGGGCCGTCAGTCGGGTGTTCGAGACCGACAATCTGCGCCTCGTCGGCCTGCACTCGCACATCGGATCCCAGATCTTCGAGGTCGACGGGTTCGAGCTCGCGGCTCACCGCGTGATCGGGTTGCTGCGCGACATCAAGGCCGAGTTCGGCACCGAGAAGACCTCGCAGATCACCGTGGTCGATCTCGGCGGCGGCATGGGCATCCACTACGTGCCGGGGGACAACCCGCCTCCCGTGCAGGATCTGGCCGCCAAGCTCGCCCACATCGTCGAGTCCGAGTCGGCGGCCGCCGGGATCCCTACTCCGACACTGGCAGTGGAGCCCGGACGCGCGATCGCGGGACCGGGCACCGTGACGCTGTACGAGGTGGGCACCGTCAAGGACGTCACCGTCGACAGCACCCACACGCGCCGCTACATCAGCGTCGACGGGGGCATGAGCGACAACATCCGGACCTCGCTCTATCAGGCCGAGTACGTCGGCCGCCTCGCGTCGCGTACGTCGGAGGCTCCGGCCGTTCTGGCCCGGATCGTCGGAAAGCACTGCGAGAGTGGCGACATCGTCATCCGTGACACGTGGCAGCCCGAGGATCTCGGTCCCGGTGACCTGTTCACCGTGGGCGCGACGGGTGCGTACTGCTACTCGATGTCGTCCCGGTACAACCTTCTGCCCCGTCCGGCCGTCGTCGCCGTGCGGGACGGGCAAGCGCGGCTGGTACTCCGCCGCGAAACGTTCGACGACCTGCTCAGCTTGGAGGTAGACCGGTGACCGCTCCAGAATCGTCAGTGTCGTCGGAGGCCGCGGCCTTCGTCAGTCCCGTGGACAAGCCGATCGGCGTCGCCGTCCTCGGTATGGGGAACGTCGGCAGCGAGGTCGTGCGCATCCTGCTCGATCACGCCACCGATCTCACCGCCCGCGTCGGTGCGCCGCTCGTGCTGCGGGGAGTCGCGGTGCGCGACATCGGCAAGGACCGCGGCATCGACCCCGACCTGCTGACCACCGACGTGCGCGCACTCGTCGCGCGCGACGACGTCGACCTGGTGGTCGAGGTGCTCGGCGGCATCGAGCCGGCCCGCGAACTGATCCTCGCCGCGCTCAACGCCGGCAAGTCGGTCGTCACGGCCAACAAGGCACTCCTCGCCGAGTACACCGGTGAGTTGGCCGACGCCGCCGAGAGCCACCGCGCCGACTTGTACTTCGAAGCCGCTGTGGCAGGGGCCATTCCGGTGGTCCGGCCGCTGATGCAGTCTCTCGCCGGCGACCGGGTGAACCGTGTCATCGGCATCGTCAACGGCACGACGAACTTCATCCTCTCGGCCATGGACGAGACGGGTGCGGACTACGCGGACACGCTCGCGGAGGCGGGACGGCTGGGATACGCGGAGGCGGATCCGACGGCCGACGTCGAGGGCTTCGATGCTGCGGCGAAGGCCGCCATCCTGGCCTCGCTCGCGTTCCACACGCGGGTCACCTCGGCCGACGTACACCGCGAAGGGATCTCCTCGATCACCGCGGCGGACATCGCCACCGCGCGTGCGTTCGACTGCACCGTCAAGCTTCTCGCGCTGTGCGAGCGTGTGAGTGACGACGACGGCAACGACCGCATCTCCGTCCGCGTCTACCCGTCGCTCGTACCGCTGTCGCACCCGCTCGCCTCGGTGTCGGGTGCCTTCAACGCCGTCGTGGTCGAAGCCGAGGCCGCGGGACGGCTCATGTTCTACGGCCAGGGTGCGGGCGGCGCTCCCACCGCGTCCGCCGTCATGGGCGACCTGGTGATGGCGGCGCGCAACAAGTTCTACGGCGGCCGTGGACCCGGGGAGTCGACGTACGCCAAGCTCCCCGTCGCGCCCATGGGGGACACCCCCACGCGGTACCACGTCAACATGCAGGTCGCGGATCGCGCCGGAGTGCTCTCCGCCGTCGCGGCCGAGTTCGCCAAGAACGACGTCAGCATCTCCACGGTGCGCCAGGAGGGCGCGAGCAAGCATGCCCGTCTCGTCGTCGTCACGCACCGCGCCAAGGACTCGGCTCTGGCGGCCACCGTGGACGCGCTGAAGGAACTCGACATCGTCACCGCCGTCACCAGCGTTCTCCGACTCGAGGGAACGTCCGAATGATCGGGATCTCGGTGGCGGGATCGACTGTGGCGCCAGGGTCGTCGGTGAACCCGGCTGCTCCCGAGTCGGCATAGTGGCCGGGCCGGCCGACGTGACGAGGACACTCACCAGCGGGACGGTGGCGCACGCCCGCGTGCCTGCCTCCAGTGCCAACCTCGGACCCGGGTTCGACACACTGGGGCTCGCCCTGGGTCTGTTCGACGACGTCGTCGTCACCGTGGCGGAATCCGGGCTCGACATCGAGGTCGACGGTGAGGGTGCGCGCGAGGTTCCGTGGGGTCCGTCGCATCTCGTCGTGCGAGCGATCGAGCGTGGTCTCGAGTCGGCCGGCGTGTGGGCGGACGGTCTGAAAGTAAGGTGCCACAACAGGATTCCCCATTCTCGCGGCCTCGGCTCGTCGGCGTCGGCAGTGGTCGGTGGGCTCGCCGCGGCCAACTGCCTCGCGGCGTCCCTGGATCCGGCTCTCGCGTTGTCGCCCGAGCAGATGGTGCAGCTGGCCGCCGAGTTCGAGGGTCATCCGGACAACGCGTCGGCCAGCGTGCTCGGCGGCGCCGTGGTGTCCTGGAGCCGCGAGTCCGGACCGCCGGAGGGGCCGCGGGCCTATGCGGCCGCCCGTCTCGACGTGCACCCGGACATCGGTGCGACGGTGCTCATCCCGACCGAACGGTCGTCCACGGCGCACACGCGCGGACTGTTGCCCGACCTCGTTCCGCACCGCGACGCCGCGTTCAACGCGAGCCGATCCGCGCTCGCGGTCGTGGCCCTGACGACGCGACCCGATCTGTTGATGGTGTCCACCGAGGATCGCCTGCACCAGCCCTACCGGGCCTCCGCCCTGCCGGTGACGTCGCGATGGGTCGAGACCCTGCGCGCACACGGGCACGCCGCGACGGTCTCGGGCGCCGGACCCACCGTGCTCGTGCTCGGAACGGCGAGCATCGCGCGCGAGTTGGCCGACCGCGCCGGGGACGACGGGATGACGGTGCTGGAGCTGGAGATCGCGGACGGCGTCACGACGCGCTGACGCGGACATTCTTGCCCGTACCTCGCATCACGGCTATTGTGGTACGCGTCCGTACATCGTGCGCAGTCAGCGCGCCGATTTCTCCAGGGCATTACTTCCCGGCCTCGAGCTCCAGCGGTGCCGCCGTCGTCGATCGGCGCGCCACGGCCGCCAGGGAAGTCGCATCCTGGAACAGCCTTCGCTCTTCTGCACGACGCGAACGTACGCGGCATCCGAGTTCGACACGAGAGTCGAACGGCGGAACGAACCCTCGATCTGCGCACCAGGCGCGCGAGGGAAGGAAAGGACCTCCGTGACCGATACGGAATCTATCGCTGCTCCGGCGACCCAGTCCGACACGCGCCCGCGCACGTCGCGCCGCGGTGCCGGACTCTCCGGGATGGTGCTCACCGAGCTGCGCGGACTCGCGTCCGAACTCGGCATCAAGGGTGTCTCCGGGATGCGTAAGGGCGACCTCGTGTCCGCGATCGAGGCCAAGCAGGTGCCCGCGTCCGCGGCTGCCACCGAGGCACCGTCGCGCGCACCCCGCGTGAGCCGGTCCGCGCCCGCCGCCACGTCGGACGCACCGTCCGCCGGTGTGTCCGACGCCGTGGCCCCCCGGGAATCCGGAGCCGACGGTGCGAGCGCCGGCGCCTCCAGCTCCGACGCCGGTACTCCCAGCGCCGACACCTCGGGTTCCGACGGTGCAGCGTCCGACGGCGCGAACCCCGACGGCCCGCGTCGCACGCGGAACCGTCGCGGAGCGACCCGCCGTGCCGGCGCCGCGGAGTCGACCGACACCGCCGCCGAGTCGCAGAACGACGCTGCGCCGACGCAGGACGGCCGCGCGCACCAGTCCACCGACGCGGCAGCGTCCACCACGACGGCTCCGGCCGAGACCACCCGCACCGACGGTGGCGACGACCGCGACCAGGGCGAGGGTGATCGTCAGAACGGGGACCGGCCGCGCCGCGAGCGCCAGGGCCGCAACCAGGGCGACCGCAACCAGGGCGACCGCAACGATCGCAACCAGGGCGATCGCAATCAGGGCGACCGGAACGACCGCAATCAGGGCGACCGGAACGATCGCAATCAGGGCGACCGGAACGATCGCAACCAGGGCGACCGGAACGATCGCAATCAGGGCGACCGGAACGATCGCAACCAGGGCGACCGCAACCAGGGTGACCGCAACAACGGGCCTCGTGACAACGGTCCCCGCGACGACGAGGACGGCGAGGGCCGCGGCAGGCGGGGACGTCGTTTCCGCGAGCGTCGCCGTGGGCGCGATCGTGACGGTGCTCCCGAGGGCGGCGGCAACCAGCGTGATCGTGAGCGCGAGCCCGAACTGCGCGACGACGACGTCGTGCAGCCCGTCGCCGGCATTCTCGACGTGCTCGACAACTACGCGTTCGTCCGGACCTCGGGATACCTCGCGGGACCGAACGACGTGTACGTCTCCATGAACATGGTGCGCCGCAACGGCCTCCGACGCGGTGACGCACTGACCGGTGCCGTGCGAGTGGCCCGCGAGGGGGAGCAGAACAACTCCCGGCAGAAGTTCAACCCGCTGGTCCGTCTCGACACGGTCAACGGTGCGCCGCCGGACGGCAACCGCAAGCGGCCGGAGTTCAACAAGCTCACGCCGCTGTACCCGAATCAGCGGCTGCGCCTCGAGACCACGCAGAACATCCTGACGACGCGCGTGATCGATCTGGTCATGCCGATCGGCAAGGGGCAGCGTGCGCTCATCGTGAGCCCGCCCAAGGCGGGTAAGACCAGCGTGTTGCAGGCGATCGCGAACGCTATCGCGACGAACAACCCCGAGTGCTACCTGATGGTCGTGCTCGTGGACGAGCGTCCCGAAGAAGTGACCGACATGCAGCGCAGCGTGAAGGGTGAGGTCATCGCCTCCACCTTCGATCGCCCGCCGGGCGACCACACCTCGGTCGCCGAGCTGGCGATCGAGCGCGCCAAGCGTCTGGTCGAGGACGGCCGCGACGTGGTGGTGCTGCTCGACTCGATCACGCGTCTGGGCCGTGCGTACAACAACAGCTCGCCGGCCTCGGGTCGCATCCTGTCCGGTGGTGTCGACTCCACGGCGCTCTACCCGCCCAAGCGCTTCCTCGGTGCCGCGCGCAACATCGAGAACGGTGGATCGCTCACCATCATCGCCACGGCGATGGTGGAGACCGGCTCGACAGGTGACACGGTGATCTTCGAGGAGTTCAAGGGCACGGGCAACGCCGAGCTCAAGCTCGATCGCAAGATCGCCGAGCGGCGCGTGTTCCCGGCGGTGGACGTCAATCCGTCGGGCACCCGCAAGGACGAGCTCCTGCTCAGTCCCGACGAGGCGGCCGTGCTGCACAAGCTGCGTCGGGTGCTCTCCGGGCTCGACTCGCACCAGGCGATCGATCTGCTGATCGACCGACTGAAGAAGAGCAAGAACAACATCGAGTTCCTCATGTCGGTCTCCAAGACGGCGCCCGGTTCGCCGGAGGACTGACCCCCGAGGATCGACGGAACAAACGTCTCGGCACCGATGTTGAGACGATTACCAGCGCGGACAGCTGCTCTGGCATACTGATCGGCCGAGTCCGGTTCCGGTTCACGCTCTCGACAGTCGAGGCGACCCGGCGACCATGAAAGGGACACCATGAAGGCAGGAATCCACCCCGATTACACAGCGACGACAGTCGTGTGTGGTTGCGGACATACTTTCGAGACCCGCAGCACCAACTCGGCGGAGCGCATCAACGTCGAGGTCTGCTCGCAGTGCCACCCGTTCTACACGGGCAAGCAGAAGATCCTCGACACCGGCGGCCGCGTGGCTCGCTTCGAGGCTCGCTACGGCAAGCGCGCAGGCAAGAAGGCCGACGCCGACAGCTAGCTCTTCCGCCGACGCCCGTTCCGAGATTCGTCTCGGGGCGGGCGTCGGTCGTTTCTGCACCATTGTTCGTTGACATTCTTCGGTTCGACAGGGAGAACACCGTGGCCGCCTCCGCGACACCGTCCGCGATCGACGACATCCTCGCCGAGCACGCCGGACTCGAGCGCGACCTGTCCGATCCCTCGCTGCACGACGATCCGGCGGCGGCTCGCCGCGCCGGGAAGCGGTTCGCGCAGCTGGCCCCGATCATGAGTGTGTACTCCAAGCTCAGTGCCGCCCGCGACGATCTCGAGGCGGCCCGCGAGCTCGCTGCCGACGACGCCGGCTTCGCCGCGGAGATCCCGGCGCTCGAGGCGACCGTGGCCGAGCTCGACACCACCCTCACCGACCTGCTCGCGCCCCGTGATCCTCACGACGCCGACGACGTCGTGCTGGAGGTCAAGTCGGGTGAGGGCGGCGAGGAGTCCGCCCTGTTCGCGTCCGATCTCGCTCGGATGTACGTCCGGTACGCCGAGCGCCACGGCTGGCGGGTCGAGATCCTCGATGCGAACGTCTCCGATCTGGGTGGGTACAAGGACGCGACGCTGTCCATCAAGGCGCGCACCGACACAGCCGACGGTGTGTGGTCGCGGTTCAAGTTCGAGGGCGGCGTGCATCGGGTGCAGCGTGTTCCCGTCACCGAATCGCAGGGACGAGTGCACACGTCGGCGGCCGGCGTCCTGATCTACCCGGAGCAGGACGAGGTCGAAGCCGTCCAGATCGACGAGACCGATCTGCGCATCGACGTCTACCGCTCGTCCGGCAAGGGTGGCCAGGGCGTCAACACCACGGACTCCGCGGTGCGCATCACGCATCTGCCCACGGGCATCGTCGTCACCTGTCAGAACGAACGCTCCCAGCTGCAGAACAAGGCGAGGGCGATGCAGGTGCTCGCCTCGCGGCTGCAGGCGGCGGCCGAGGAAGCGGCCGACAAGGAGGCGGCTGCCGGGCGTGCGAGCCAGGTGCGCACCGTCGATCGGTCCGAGCGCATCCGCACGTACAACTTCCCTGAGAACCGCATCACCGACCACCGCATCGGCTTCAAGTCGCACAACCTGGACGCCGTTCTCGACGGTGACATGGACGCGCTCCTCGACGCGCTCGCCGCGGCCGACCGACAGGCGCGGCTCCAGGCGGAATGACCTCCGCGTGATCGCCGGGCCGACCGGCAGTGCGAAGCTGTGTCGGTGAGTCGCGTCCCGCTACGTCTGGCCATCGTCGAGGCAACCCGCGTCCTGACCGAGGCCGGCGTCCCCAGCCCGCGGGTCGACGCCGAGTTGCTCGCCGCGCATCTGCTGTCGGTTCCCCGCGGGCGGCTCGGCCTGACCCCGTTGGTGGAGCCCGAGGTCGCCGAGGCCTACCGTGCGACCGTCGCGCAGCGTGCGAAGCGAATTCCGTTGCAGCACATCATCGGAACGTCGTCACTGGGGGAGATCGACGTCGAGGTGGGCCCCGGGGTGTTCGTCCCCCGCCCGGAGACGGAACTGTTGCTCGCCTGGGCACTCGCGTTCCTCGAGTCCGCCGGGCGGCATCCGCCCGTCGTCCTCGACCTGTGCACCGGAAGCGGCGCACTCGCCCTCGCGATCGCCCACGCTCGCCCGGACGCCGTGGTGCACGCGGTGGAGAAGGATCCGCACGCGTTGGCGTGGGCGCGGCGCAACGCCGACCTGCGGGCGTCGGACGGCGACACTCCCGTGCATCTGCATCACGGTGACGTGACCGAGAGGACGGTGCTCACGGAGCTCGACGGCACCGTCGACCTGGTCGTGGCGAACCCGCCCTACGTGCCGACGAGTGCGCGGCTCGATCCCGAGGTGATCGACCACGATCCGCACGTCGCGCTGTTCGGTGGCCCGGACGGGCTGTCCGTCATCGAACCGATGATCGCGAACATCGCGCGGTGGTTGCGGATCGACGGGGGAGTGGGCATCGAGCACGACGACTCGCACGGAGACCGGGTGGTCGCCCTCCTGGAGGGGCGAGCGGTGTTCGGAGACGTGTCCCAGCATCGGGATCTCGCGGACCGCCCACGCTTCGTCGTCGCTCGTCGGCAGCGCCGGATCACCTAGGACGCGAGATCGCGCCACCGCTGCGCAGGCGTGCCGTGCACGCAGTGGCAAGATGGGCCGGGTGTCCACCGTCTACGACTGCTCCGATTCCGCCTCTCGCGCGGCAGGTCTCGATGCCGCCAAGCGTGCGCTGTCGTCCGGCCGACTGGTCGTGATGCCCACCGACACCGTGTACGGGCTGGCCGCGGACGCCTTCGACAGCAGCGCCGTCACGGATCTGCTCCGCGCGAAGGGGCGCGGCCGCGACATGCCGGTGCCGGTGCTCGTCGGGTCCTGGCACACGATCGACGGCCTCGTGCTGGGAGTGCGGCAGGCGGCGCGCGATCTCATCCGCGCGTTCTGGCCCGGAGCCCTGAGTCTCGTCGTGCACCAGGCGCCGTCGCTCGCGTGGGACCTCGGCGACGCCCGCGGCACCGTCATGCTCCGCATGCCGCTGCATCCGGTGGCTCTCGAACTGCTGCGCGAGGTGGGCCCCCTGGCCGTCTCGAGTGCGAACATCTCCGGCCGCCCGCCCGCCGTCACGGCGGAGGACGCCCGCGTACAGCTCGGCGGGTCCGCGGCCGTGTATCTCGACGGCGGTCCGGCCGAGCACGCGCTCGCGTCGACGATCGTCGACCTGACGGGGGACACCCCGCGCATTCTCCGCGTCGGCGCGGTCTCGACGAGCGAGATCGCCGAGGTCCTCGGCGTGACCGCCGAGTCGCTCGTCGCCGGAAGCGCCTGACGAATGCCGCACTCGGCTCCGCCGCGGGAGTCACCGTGGTGACGGCCGTGCCCACGCACGCGAGTGCGCTCCTGGCCCAGTCGGACGGGGGCGCCGGTGTCCCCATCCGCGAGCTTCTTCTCGTCATGCTCACGGCAGCGGTGGTGACGTTCCTGGTCACCGGAGCCGTCCGGCTCGGCGCTCTGCGTTTCGGCGCGGTGGCCGTACCGCGTGAGCGCGACGTCCACGTCACCCCGACGCCCCGGCTCGGGGGTATCGGTATCTACCTGGGGCTGCTCGTCGCGCTGCTCTTCGCGCAGAAGCTGCCGGCCCTCACCCGAGGGTTCGAGTTCACCACGGACGTTCAGGCGGCCCTGGTCTCCGGGTTCATCATCATGGCCGTGGGTGTGGTCGACGACCGGTGGGGCCTGGACGCGCTGACCAAGTTCGCCGGTCAGGTCACCGCGGCCGGTGTCCTGGTGCTGATGGGCGTCAGCTGGTACCTGCTGTATCTGCCGTGGGGCGAGGGGTCGACGCTGATCCTGGACCAGCTGCAGGCGGGTCTCGTCACCGTGCTCATCGCCGTGGTCATGATCAACGCGATGAACTTCATCGACGGTCTCGACGGCCTCGCCGCGGGCGTCGGCCTGATCGCCGCGGTGGCCATCTGTCTGTTCTCCGTCGGACTGCTGCACGAGCAGGGCGGTGACGTCAGCGCCTACCCGCCCGCGATGATCGCCGCGGCCCTCGCCGGTGCGTGCCTGGGGTTCCTGCCGCACAACTTCCAGCCGGCGCGCATCTTCATGGGCGACTCGGGTTCCATGGTCATCGGCCTCATGCTCGCCACCGTCGCGACCAGTGCGTCCGGACGTATCGGGCTCAGTGCCTACGGCACGCGGGACCTCCTGGGTCTGCTGACCCCGTTGCTGCTGGTGGGCGCGATCATGTTCATCCCGATCCTCGACCTGCTGCTCGCGATCGTGCGTCGCACGCGTGCAGGCCGCAGCCCCTTCAGCCCGGACAAGATGCACCTGCATCACCGTCTGCTCCAGATCGGTCACTCGCATCGCCGCGTGGTGCTGCTCATCTACTTGTGGGTCGGTGTGCTCGCGTTCGGGGCGGTCGGCGCGTCCCTGTTCGATCGCCGCCTCGTGGTGCTGCTGCTCGCCGGCGGACTCGTCTTCGCCCTGGTGGTCACCGCGGTGCCGTCGTTCCGGGATCCGGGCCGCCGGTAACCTGCGTGTCGTGACCTTCTCGCCCGCACCGATCCCGTCCTCCACCGCACCGCTCCGCGCCGCCGTCCGGTACGGCGTCATCGCCCTGCTCGGCCTCGCCGTGGTCGCTGCGATCATCGCGGTGCTCGTCGCCGGCCTCGAGGGTCTGTGGGGCGCGCTGCTCGGGTCCGCGGTCGGTGGTCTGTTCATCCTCGCCACCGCCGCATCCGTCCTGTTCTCGGCCAAGTTGCCGCCGACCGCGGTCGGGGCCGTCCTGCTGGGCGGGTGGATCGTGAAGATGCTGATCGCGGTGATCGTGCTGGGACTGCTGCGGGGGATGGACTTCTACAACCGCCCGACACTGGGCATCGTGGTGCTCGCATCCCTGGTCATCGTCCTGGGTGCCGAGATGTACGGCATCTTCCGGCAGCGTGTTCCGTACGTCGATTCCCCCGCGGGCGACCCCGACTCGGACGTTCAGTAGTACGACATTTTGTAGTAGTGTCGTCCGCGGAGCGACCCCCGACACAACTCAGCGTGTTGTGTTGATAAAGTTCCTTTCGAGCGAGGGCTTACCGGGCGTAACGGACACATCGCGCCGCCCGGAACCGTCTTTGCAGGTGATCGACGTCACCGAAGCTGTTTCTCGTAGTCCACGCCATGTGAGAGTGTGTACCGCGACGAAGCGTCCGTTTCGAGGCGTCGCGTCACCGAGTCGACGAAGTCGCCGACACCCGACAGACGCGGGACCGTGAGCACGGTCCGACGCGGCTGACGACTACTCGAGCCGACCCGAGTCGACTTGTAGATCGTCCTAGCTCGATCGTGCCCGAATGCCATATGTCCGATCGAACCGCGGGTGTCCTTCGCCTGCGGCCGAACACGGGAGAGACCGCTGAGCGTCACCAACTTGGCCGCGGAGTTCCATCCGCCGTCACTGTCCGACTTTTTCCCACCGGCCATCCTGTTCGAGGGCACCCCGTTCGAGCTCGACCGGCTGATGCTGGTCCGCATCATCATGACGGTCGTTCTTCTCGCGTTCTTCAGCCTCGCGATGCGCAGCCCGAAGATCGTGCCCCGCGGTATCCAGAACGTCGGTGAGCTCGCACTGGGCTTCGTCAAGGATCAGATCGCAGACGAGGTTCTCGGCAAGGAGCAGGGCAAGCGCTTCCTGCCCGTCATCGCGACCATCTTCTTCGCGGTGCTGTTCCTCAACTTCTCGGGTGTCATCCCCTTCATCAACATCTCGTCGAATGCCCGAGTGGGCATGCCGATCGTGTTGGCAGCCCTCGCGTACGTCGTCTTCAACTACGTCGGTATCAAGAAGTACGGGTTCTTCAAGTACGTGAAGAGCAGCATCGTCGTTCCGAACGTGCCGATCGCGCTGCACCTGCTGCTGATCCCCATCGAGTTCATCTCGACGTTCATCCTGCGGCCCTTCACGCTGACCGTGCGACTCATGGCCAACATGCTCGCCGGCCACATCATGCTGGTGCTGTTCTTCAGCGCGACGCAGTTCTTCTTCTTCGAGGCGGCGACCGGCATGAAGGTGTTCGGCCTGTTCTCGCTCGTCGCGGGATTCGGCTTCACGCTGTTCGAGCTGCTGGTCATCTTCCTGCAGGCCTACGTGTTCGCGCTGCTGACGGCGGTCTACATCGACCTCGCCCTGCACGCCGACTCGCACTGACCCACCCACCGACTCTCCAGCCACCAGACAGACCTGACCCGCTGCCGACCGGTCGTGGGCAACAGAAAGGGAACACATCACAATGAGCCTCACCTACCTCGCGCAGGAAGCACAGGAAGTCACCGGCGCAGGCTACGGAGCCATCGGCTACGGCCTCGCGGCCATCGGCCCCGGCATCGGCGTGGGCATCGTGGTCGGTAAGGCCATCGAGGGCATCGCGCGTCAGCCCGAGCTCGCCGGCCAGATCCGCACCAACATGTTCCTCGGTATCGCATTCACCGAGGCCCTCGCGCTGATCGGCCTCGTCGCCGGCTTCATTTTCTGATCGCCATGTCGACATTCGCAGTCCTCGCAGCAGCGGAGGGGGAAGAGGACATCAATCCTCTCCTCCCCGCGACCTACGACATCGTCTGGTCTGCGGTCTGCATCGCCGTCATCGGGTTCTTCTTCTGGAAGTTCGTGCTCCCGCGATTCCAGACGGTGCTCTCCGAGCGGTCCGAGAAGATCGAAGGCGGGATCAAGCGCGCCGAAGAGGCACAGGCCGAAGCCAAGGAGGCGCTCGAGCAGTACCGCGCCCAGTTGGCCGACGCACGCCAGGAAGCCGCCAAGATCCGTGAAGACGCACGCACCCAGGGTCAGCAGATCCTCGCGGAGATGAAGACCAGTGCACAGGCGGAGAGCGACCGCATCGTGGCCTCCGGTCACCAGCAGCTCGCGGCTCAGCGTCAGCAGATCGTCACCGAACTGCGTGCCGATCTCGGCCGTACGGCTGTCGAGCTGGCCGAGAAGGTCATCGGCGAGCAGCTGTCCGACGACGTCAAGCGTGCCGGCACGATCGATCGTTTCCTCGACGAACTCGATTCTGTCGGCGCAGATTCCGCTAGCGGGAAGTGAGCACCATGTACGCAGCGAGTCGTGAAGCCCTCGCCGAGGCCCGCACCGTCCTGACGGCCGAGCTCGATGCGGCGTCGGATGCGACGTCGGCTGCCGCCGGCGCCGGATCCGACCTCTTCGGGGTCGTGTCGGTGCTCGACGGACAGCGTCCACTGCGCGCCGCACTCGCGGACGCGTCGGCTGCTCCGGACGCGCGACGCGCGCTCGCGGGCCGCCTGTTCGACGGCAAGATCGGTGCAGCGGCCACCGCCGCACTGCAGGCCGCCGTCGCTCAGAACTGGTCGTCGGCCCGTGACCTCACCGACTCGCTCGTACTCCTGGGCCGTGAGGCACTTCTGCGCGCGGCGCAGGACCAGGATCAGTTGGGCACCGTGGAGGACGAGCTGTTCCGTCTCGGCCGCATCATCGCCGGCGATCCTGCCCTCGAGCAGGCGCTGTCCGATCGAAGCAAGCCCGCCGAGGCGTCGGGATCGCTCCTGTCGACGTTGCTCTACGGCAAGGTCACCGCGATCACCGAGGCCCTGGCGATCCAGGCCGTCGGTCGACTGAAGGGTGCTGCACCGGCATCCGTGTTCGGCGAACTGTCCGCACTCGCGGCCACTCGTCGTGACAAGGAGGTCGCTCACGTCCGCAGCAGCACCGAGCTGAGCGACGATCAGATCTCTCGGCTCACGTCCAGGCTGGAAGGTATCTACGGCAAGTCCGTGACCGTCCACGTGGAGGTGGACCGGGAACTGCTGAGCGGACTGGTCGTCCGTGTCGGCGACGAGGTCATCGACGGCAGTGGTGCGGGTCGTCTCGCCTCCCTGAGGAAGTCGCTCCGGTGAGCGGTACGCATCGCAGCACCCGAGTTCTGTAGCAAGCCCAGTTCGGTAACAAGCCCCACCCCGCGTTTCGGACGTCGACCGCACAGCCGGTCCGGCCACGAAACACCAGACAGTGAGAGCAGGAAAACATGGCGGAGTTGACGATCTCCTCCGACGAGATCCGTAGCGCGATCGAGAGCTACACAGCGAACTACGCACCGGAGTCCTCTCGTGAAGAGGTCGGTCTGGTGTCCGACACGAGCGATGGAATCGCTCACGTGACGGGCCTCCCGTCCGCGATGTCGAACGAGCTGCTGGAGTTCCCCGGCGGCATCCTCGGCGTGGCACTGAACCTCGACGACCGTGAGATCGGTGCCGTCATCCTCGGTGACTACGAGCACATCGAGGAAGGCCAGGAAGTCAAGCGCACCGGCGAGGTCCTCTCGGTCCCCGTCGGCGACAACTTCCTCGGACGCGTCATCGACCCGCTGGGCAAGCCCATCGACGGTCTCGGTGACATCGAGTCGAACGAACAGCGTGTCCTGGAGCTCCAGGCGGCATCGGTGCTCGAGCGCCAGCCCGTCGAGGAGCCCCTCGCGACCGGCATCACCGCCATCGACGCCCTGACGGCCATCGGCCGCGGCCAGCGTCAGCTGATCATCGGCGACCGCAAGACGGGCAAGACCGCCGTCTGCGTCGACGCCATCATCAACCAGAAGGCCAACTGGGAGACCGGCGACGCCGACAAGCAGGTGCGCTGCATCTACGTCGCCATCGGCCAGAAGGGTTCGACCATCGCGGGCGTCAAGTCCGCTCTGGACGAGCACGGCGCCATGGAGTACACGACCATCGTCGCCGCTCCCGCGTCCGACTCGGCCGGCTTCAAGTGGCTCGCCCCGTACACCGGTTCGGCCCTCGGCCAGCACTGGATGTACCAGGGCAAGCACGTCCTCATCGTGTTCGACGACCTGACCAAGCAGGCCGAGGCATACCGCACCATCTCGCTGCTGCTGCGTCGCCCGCCGGGCCGCGAGGCGTACCCCGGTGACGTCTTCTACCTGCACTCCCGTCTGCTCGAGCGGTGCGCGAAGCTGTCCGACGAGCTCGGTGGCGGTTCGATGACGGGTCTGCCGCTGATCGAGACCAAGGCCAACGACATCTCGGCCTTCATCCCGACCAACGTCATCTCCATCACCGACGGCCAGGTCTTCCTCGAGTCGGACCTCTTCAACAAGGGTGTCCGTCCCGCCATCAACGTCGGTACCTCGGTGTCCCGAGTCGGTGGCGCGGCGCAGACCAAGGGTCTGAAGAAGGTTGCCGGTTCGCTCCGTCTGGAGATGGCTCAGTTCCGCGAGCTGGAGGCGTTCTCCGCCTTCGCGTCCGACCTCGACGCCGCGTCCAAGGCGCAGCTCGAGCGCGGTGCCCGCTGGGTCGAGCTGCTCAAGCAGGACCAGTACACCCCGGTGTCCGTCGAGGACCAGATCGTCTCGATCTACCTCGTCGACGCCGGCTACTACGACACGGTCCCGGTCGAGGACGTTCGTCGCTTCAACCGCGAGCTCCTCGAGGATCTGCACCGCAACGCGTCGAGCGCCTACGAGGCGATCGCCGGCGGCAAGGTTCTCAAGGACGAGGCCGCCGACGCGATCACGAAGGCGACCGACGAGTTCAAGCAGGGCTTCCTGACGTCCTCGGGCGAGCGGATCGTCAACGAGGCAGAGGCCGACGCGCTCGACAAGGGCGACGTCGACCAGGAGAAGGTCACCGTCACTCGCAAGACTGTCAGCAAGTGATGAGCGGACCCGCGGCACGTCGAACAGGGAGTGAGGTGACAGATGCCCAGCATTCGTGAGCTGCGCTCCCGGATCAGGTCGACCAACTCGATCAAGAAGATCACCAAGGCGCAGGAACTGATCGCGACCTCGCGCATCACCAAGGCGCAGGCCCGCGTCGAGGCGTCGAAGCCGTACGCCACCGAGATCACCAAGGTGCTCTCGGCGTTGGCCAGTGCCTCGGGTTCGCTGGACCATCCGCTGCTCACCGAGCGTGCGGAGCCCAAGCGGGCCGCCGTGCTCGTCGTGACCAGCGACTCGGGTCAGTGTGGTGGCTACAACTCCAACATCCTTCGTGAGGCCGAGGAGCTCCAGCAGCTCCTCAAGTCCGAGGGCAAGGAGCCGGTCATCTACGTTCTGGGCCGAAAGGGCCTGACGTACTACACGTTCCGTGATCGCGACGTCAAGGGCGCGTGGACGGGCTTCTCGCAGCAGCCGGCGTACACCGATGCCGCGAAGGCCGCCAAGCACCTCGTCCAGCTGTTCATGGCGGGGTCCGGCGAGGAGATCGAGGCACCGAACGGCGAGGGCACGGTCGAGGGTGTGGACGAACTCCACATCGTCTACACCACCTTCGTGTCGATGCTGTCGCTCAAGCCGACGGTGCGCCGCATGGCTCCTCTGGAGATCGACTACGACGACGAGGAGATCGAGCTGGGTGCAGACATGCTCAGCGACTCGCCGTCGTCGAAGGAGGTCACCGCGCAGTACGACTTCGAGCCGGAGGCGGACACGCTGTTGTCCGCGCTGCTCCCGAAGTACGTGAGCACCCGCATCTACGCCGCACTGCTCGACGCGGCGGCATCCGAGTCGGCCGCTCGTCGCACCGCGATGAAGGCCGCCACGGACAATGCCAACGATCTGGTCAATGCCCTGTCACGCCAGGCCAACCAGGCACGCCAGGCTCAGATCACCCAGGAAATCAGCGAGATCGTCGGCGGCGTCGACGCGCTTGCCGCGAGCTCAGGAAGAGACTGAACATGACCGCAGCAGTAACCGATAGCACGGGTTCCGGCGCCAAGTCGTCCGAGAACGGGCGCGTCGTGCGCGTCATCGGTCCCGTCGTCGACATCGAGTTCCCCCGTGGATCCATCCCCGCGCTGTTCAACGCGCTGAACGCAGAGATCGAGCTGAAGGCCGTCGCCAAGACGCTGACGCTCGAGGTCGCACAGCACCTCGGCGACAACCTCGTGCGCACCGTGTCGATGCAGCCCACCGACGGCCTCGTCCGCGGCACCCCCGTCGTCGACTCCGGCAAGCCGATCTCGGTTCCCGTCGGTGACGTCGTCAAGGGCCACGTGTTCAACGCCCTCGGCGACTGCCTGGACAGCCCCGGACTCGGCCGTGACGGCGAGCAGTGGGGCATCCACCGCAAGCCCCCGGCCTTCGATCAGCTCGAGGGCAAGACCGAGATCCTCGAGACCGGCATCAAGGTCATCGACCTCCTGACCCCGTACGTCAAGGGCGGAAAGATCGGTCTGTTCGGCGGCGCAGGCGTCGGCAAGACCGTGCTCATCCAGGAGATGATCACCCGTATCGCACGTGAGTTCTCCGGCACGTCGGTGTTCGCCGGCGTCGGTGAGCGCACGCGTGAGGGCACCGACCTCCACCTCGAGATGGAGGAGATGGGCGTTCTGCAGGACACCGCCCTGGTGTTCGGTCAGATGGACGAGCCGCCGGGCACGCGTATGCGCGTCGCCCTCTCGGCTCTCACCATGGCCGAGTACTTCCGCGACGTGCAGAACCAGGACGTGTTGCTCTTCATCGACAACATCTTCCGGTTCACGCAGGCAGGCTCCGAGGTCTCCACTCTCCTCGGCCGCATGCCGTCCGCCGTGGGCTACCAGCCCACCCTCGCCGACGAGATGGGTGAGCTCCAGGAGCGCATCACCTCGACGCGTGGTCGTTCCATCACGTCTCTGCAGGCGATCTACGTGCCCGCCGACGACTACACCGACCCCGCACCGGCGACGACCTTCGCCCACCTCGATGCCACCACCGAGCTGTCGCGTCCGATCTCGCAGAAGGGCATCTACCCCGCTGTCGATCCGCTGACGTCCACCTCGCGCATCCTGGAGGCGTCGATCGTCGGAGACGAGCACTTCCGCGTCGCCAACGAGGTCAAGCGCATCCTGCAGAAGTACAAGGAGCTGCAGGACATCATCGCCATCCTCGGTATGGACGAGCTGTCCGAGGAGGACAAGGTCACGGTCTCCCGTGCCCGTCGTCTGGAGAAGTTCCTCGGCCAGAACTTCATCGTCGCCGAGAAGTTCACCGGTGAAGAGGGTTCGGTCGTGTCGCTGGCCGACACCATCGAGGCGTTCGACAAGGTCACCAAGGGCGAGTACGACCACCTTCCCGAGCAGGCCTTCAACAGCTGCGGTGGACTCGACGACGTCGAGGCCGCAGCCAAGAAGATCTCCGGAAAGTAGTCCGAGATGGCTGAGATGGACGTCGAACTGGTCGCAGTCGAGGAACGCCTGTGGTCGGGAACGGCCACGCTGGTCAGCGCTCAGACCACCGAGGGCGAGATCGGCATCATGGCCGGACACGAGCCGGTGCTCGGTCAGTTGATCGAGGGCGGCACCGTGGCCATCACGACGGGCGACGGTGAACGGCGCGTCGCCGCCGTGCACGGTGGTTTCCTGTCGGTCACCGGCCGGACCGTCACCATCCTCGCCGAGTCCGCCGAGTTCGCGGAGGACATCGACGTCGAGGCTGCGCGGTCCGTGCTGTCCGAGGGTTCCGACGACGAGGAGGCGCTCGCGATCGCACGCGGGCGTGTCCGCGCGGTCGAGCGGGCCTAGGTACACGAGAAGAAGCCGCGGCGGGTTCCGAAGAGATGACGTCCTGGATGACAGTGCTTGTCGTTCTGGTCGTGCTGTTCGGAGGGCTCGCCGCGGCTTTTCTGTATCGGTTGGTGCTTCTCCGCCGCGGGGGCACTGCCGTGATCCTGCGCAGTCTTCCCGCCGCGGCGGGAAGTGGGTGGCGTCACGGCATCGTCCGCTACGGCGAGAACGTGCTCGTGTTCTACAAGCTGTCGAGTCTGCGTCCGGGTCCGGACCGCCGCATGATCCGCCAGACTCTGATCCAGGGCGAGCGGCGCAGTCCGCAGAGCTCCGAGTTCGACATCATGAGTGACGAGACCGCGATCGTCGAACTCGACGCGGGGGACCGCCGCTACGAGATCGCCATGGAGCGTGGCCCGTTCACTGCATTCACGTCGTGGCTCGAGTCGAGGCCGTCCGACCGGTCGCAGCGCAACATGCCGGGCAGCGGCCCGGCCTGACACCTCGCTCGCTCGGGCCCGTGGTCAGTCGCGCTAACGCTCGCCGCCCGGCTTCCACAGGACGTCGCCGTCCGGGTTGGTGACCCGCCCGAGGATGAACAGCAGATCCGACAGTCGGTTGAGATAGGTCGCCGGCAGCGGCCCCGTCGTCTCGGGATGTGCCTCGACAGCGGCCCACGCTGCCCGCTCCGCCCGTCGCGCGACGGTGCGCGCCTGGTGCAGAAACGCGGAAGCAGCCGTCCCGCCCGGAAGGACGAAGGAGGTCAGCGGCGCGAGAGTGTCGTTGAACTCGTCGCACCACGTCTCGAGCCGCGTGACGTACTCCGGCGTGACGCGCAGCGGTGGGTACTTCGGGTTCTCCTGGATAGGAGTCGACAGGTCGGCTCCGGCATCGAACAGATCGTTCTGGATCCGGCGCAACACCGTCGCCACGCCCTCGGGCGGTGATCCGACCGCCAACACCAGTCCGAGAGCAGCGTTCAGTTCGTCGCACTCCGCGTAGGCCACGACCCTCGGGTCGTTCTTCGAGACGCGGGAGAAGTCGCTGAGACCCGTCGTCCCGTCGTCGCCGGTACGGGTGTAGATCGAGGTCAGGTGAACCGCCATGGATCAACCTTACTGGCAGTCGGCCGATGCTCTGATCGACGACCGATGCCTCTACTGTTGACGTCGTGAGTGAACGTTTCCTGGTCACCGGCGGTAGTCGTCTCTCCGGCGACGTGTCGGTCGGTGGGGCGAAGAACAGCGTGCTGAAGTTGATGGCCGCGGCGCTGCTCGCCGAGGGCACGACCACCCTCACCAACTGCCCCGACATTCTCGATGTCCCCCTCATGGCCGACGTTCTCCGTGGGCTGGGGTGCGACGTCGAACTCGAGGGGGATGCCGTGCGCATCACCACACCGGCCGAGCCGAAGTATCACGCCGACTTCGCGGCGGTACGCCAGTTCCGTGCGTCGGTGTGCGTCCTGGGACCGCTGGTCGCGCGGTGTCGCAAGGCCGTGGTGGCACTGCCCGGCGGCGACGCCATCGGCTCGCGTCCGCTCGACATGCACCAGTCGGGTCTCCGCCTGCTCGGCGCGCACAGCGAGATCGAGCACGGGTGTGTGGTCGCGACAGCGGAGAAGCTGCACGGCGCGACGATCCGGCTGGCCTTCCCGTCCGTGGGCGCGACCGAGAACATCCTGATGGCGGCGGTGCTGGCCGACGGCGAGACCGTGATCGACAACGCTGCCCGCGAGCCGGACATCGCCGATCTGTGCGCGATGCTGAACAAGATGGGTGCTCGCGTCGAGGGTGCCGGAACTCCGACACTGACCATCATCGGTGTCCCCAGCCTGAAGCCCACGGAACACCGCGTCATCGGTGATCGCATCGTGGCCGCGACGTGGGGCATCGCCGCGGCGATGACCTGTGGCGACGTCACGGTGTCGGGGGTCAATCCCAAACACCTCACCCTCGTGCTCAACAAGCTGAAGGCGGCCGGCAGCGCCGTCACCCTCCGCCCGGACGGATTCCGCGTCGTGCAGGAGGAACGACCGGTGGCCGTCAACTTCGCCACGCTCCCGTTCCCCGGGTTCCCGACGGACCTGCAGCCCATGGCGATCGGCCTCGCCTCGGTGGCCAACGGCACGTCGATGATCACCGAGAACGTCTTCGAGGCCCGGTTCCGCTTCGTCGAGGAGATGATCCGGCTCGGTGCCGACGCGCGAACGGACGGCCACCACGCGGTGGTCCGCGGGGTGTCGCGGCTGTCGAGTGCACCGGTCTGGTCCTCGGACATCCGCGCGGGCGCCGGTCTCGTGCTCGCCGGCCTCGTGGCCGACGGCACCACCGAGGTGCACGACGTCTATCACATCGACCGCGGTTACCCGCGGTTCGTCGAGCAGCTGCAGGATCTCGGTGGAGACATCGAACGCGTGCAGTGACGTTCGCGCCGCTGCACGTCAGTCGCGGTGGCGTCGGAGTTCGTCGACCAGAACGGTGAGTGCCGTTCGGAGCTCCGTGTCGGTCAGTCGGCCGTAGCCGATGACCAACCCGCCCACGTCGGTGTGCGATCGAGTGGACAGCGCCACGGTCGGTACCTCGATTCCGCGGTGTGCTGCGCCGCGGGCGACCGCCTCCGCTCGTCTCGGCGACAGGACGAGTGTCGTGTGCATACCCGCGCCCAGGCCACGGAGTTCACCGAACGGCGACAGCGAATCCCGTACTGCCGCATCGCGATCGCGGTAGCGCCGCCGCGCCGCTCGCACCGTGCGATCCCACTCGCCGTCGTCGAGCAGTGACGTCATCGCCGAGCACAGGGGTGTCGACGGGAAGTCGCCCGTGGCCAGGCGGTGGTCGAGCACCGGCCGGACGAGGTACGACGGCAGCACCATCCACCCGAGTCGCACGCCTGCGCCCAGGGTCTTGGCGATGGTGCCGAGGTAGACGACGCGATCCGGATCAAGGTGCGCCAAGGCGGGGAGCGGCGCGACGTCGTAGCGGTACTCGGAGTCGTAGTCGTCCTCCACGACGACGGTGTCGGTGCTCTGCGCATGGGCGATGAGAGCGGCACGACGTCCCACGTCGAGGGTTCCGCCGGTGGGGTACTGGTGAGACGGTGTCACGTACACGGCGCGTGTGGTCTCGGGCGTGGACGCGAGCGTGTCGACCCTCATGCCGCCGGCATCCACGGGGACGTCGTACAGGTCCCAGCCCATCGCGATCGCCGCCGACGCCGCAGTCCGATATCCCGGATCCTCCATCGCCAGAACAGGTCTCGGTTCCGGACGGTCCGCGCGCATCGCCGCGAGTGCCAGAGTCAGCCCATGGGTGGCACCCGTCGTCACGACCACGCGATCGGGATCGACGCTCATTCCGCGCGCACGGCCGAGCAGCGAACACACGCTGCGGCGAAGACGGACGGGCCCCGCCGGATCGGGGTAACCGTGGGGAGCGGGCTCCGTGCCGGCGATGCGCCACGCCCGCCGCCATGCCGCGGTCGCCGAGGGCGGTGTCCAGGGGATGCCCGGTCGAAGCGCGAGCGTGGGGGGAGCGCTGTCCGCCTCTGCGCGTGGACGCGCGTCGGACACGGCGGCGGTAGTCGGTGTGACGGACCGCAGGTCGGGGGAGACGAACGTGCCGGATCCGGCGCGGCCCTCGATCCACCCCTCTGCGGCGAGCTGGTCGAAGGCCTGATCGGCGACGCCGCGGGAGACCGACAGCTCTGCGGCCAGCGATCGGGTCGACGGGAGACGATCGCCGGCGACCAGAAGTCCGTCGACGATGGCGGTGCGTAGTGCGTCGGCGATCTGCAACGGGAGTGGACGCGTCGAGGATCGGTCCACGGAGAGTGGTAACGCGTGTGAGGCCATGACGTCGATGCCTTCCCGCTGGTGGAAGTGGTCCAGCCGAACAGTATCGAAGTGGACCGTGACGGCGGACCACTGTGATCCGCACACTGATTCGCATGACGATGCACGATGCGCATGGCCGGCGGCCCGACACCTCGCCGACGGCGACAGCTCTGTCTCCGACACCCCGAACGACGTTGCGACGCAACCGAGCTCGCGCCCAGGCGGATCGCGCTGCTCTGACGGACGTGCTCGACGCCGCACAGCTCTGTCACCTCGGAGTGGTGGTGCAGGGAAGTCCCCTCGTCGTCCCGACTGCGTTCGCCTACGACCTGGACGGTCCCGATGTCGAAGGGACGTTGTACCTCCACGGCTCGGTGGCCGCGACGACCCTGGGCGCTCCCGGTGACGTCTGCGTGAGCATCACGGTGCTGGACGGGCTGGTGCTGGCGCGCTCCGCGTTCCATCACTCGATGAACTACCGGAGTGCCGTGGTGCGGGGGACACCCCGTGTCGTGGACGACGAGGGCGAGCGCGCCGTCGCACTCGATCTCATCGTGAACAAGCTGGTCCCCGGCCGGACCGATGTGGTCAGGGCCAACACTCGCAAGGAGCTGGCCGCGACTCGCGTGGTGGCACTGCCGCTGTACGAGGCGTCGGTGAAGGCACGGTCGGGCGGACCGAACGACGACGAGGGGGACATCGCCGCCGGGGGAGTGTGGGCCGGCGTCCTCCCGTTGACGACGCAGGTCGGCGAACCCGTCCCGGCGCCCGATCTGGACGAGATCGGCGCGGCATCCCCACCGATGTGAGCGGCGTCATAGTCGGGCTGTCGCTCCAGGGTGAGCGGGCGCGGGCCCCGACATACGCGTTGACCTGGGCCGACGCCGCGTGGACCGCGGAACACCTGCCGATTTGCATGGAGCGGTCCGCAGGCGTAACTTTCTTCGAGTCAGAGCGACACGGACACCGACCGAAGGCCTTATGGGGCTGGGCGAACGAGGTGGGACGGAGTCGCATGGCCGATCGGACAGAAAAGGTTCGTCTGCACGTCGTGTAGGCTGAGCGTACAGTCCAACTTCCTGATCCGCGTGGTGCCTGGTGTTTGACTCGGGTGTTGCGGTGTGGTTAGGCTGGAACGGTTGCCCCGGATCCTCCTGCTTCGTGTGGGTGGTGGTGGTGTGTGCGTGTTCTTTGAGAACTCAACAGTGTGTCGATGAATGTCAGTGCCAATATTTTGTTTTGGTTTGCTGGTT
>NZ_JABUEC010000006.1:0-128112 GCF_019836065.1 Rhodococcus sp. BP-332 | reverse complement strand
CCCTCGCAGAAGTCCTGGGACGTCCGCCGACAATCGCAGACTCGCTCGTTCAGAAGTCCATGCGCCGCCCCCACGTCCACCTGATTCCGCGAACGAGTTACGAATGAGTTGTGACAACTCGTGACATTGAGCCGCATTTCGGCAATTTTCGCAGGTGACCGGACGCCCCTGGACCGTGGCGGACCTGCACGGACGGGCCGACGAAAGTTGTGAAACGAGAGGTCAAACGAGGCGATTTCAAAGCATTTCCGCAGCTCAGAGGCATATCGAGAGCCTCCTTTCGGGATTGAACCGAAGGCCGCTCGCTTACAAGGCTTCGACGACCCGATCAGGTGGATTCACGTGGACTCGCGAAAGCGGCTCTGAGTGCACATTCGTCCAGCCGTGTCCGCCTCGATCCACCTCAGTCCGTCCCGACTTGTGACACTCTCGTGACACCGAAAATACTGTTCGTGAAGCCGAATAGCCTGGTATTGCTCTGCTGCACAGAATATCTCGTCAGATCGAAGGAGCGGCGACTGAACTCTCACTAGGGGAGGACGCGTCGCGGCGCACTGCGCTGGCCAGCAGCGATCTCTTCGGGAAGGCGAAGGGCGTGTTGATGGAGCGTTGTGACGAGAGCGCTCCGCGGCGATGGATCAGAATGCTCGAATTCTCCAGCAGGTAGTCAGCGCTTGGTCGACGGTCGGCCGACCTGACTACGCGGATGACCGGAATCAAAGACCGGCCTGCCCCGGCCCCCGACCGCGGCTCCCGACCAGGACAGTGACTCAGCCAGGACGTATGCCGCCTGGTCCCGCCCGGACGACTTCGCCGCATACAGTGCCCGATCAGCAGTCGCGGTCAACGAGTCCACCGCCGACCACGGGTCGTTTACCTCGTCGTCGCTCACGACGGTGCAGCGCACCACTCCGACACTGACGGTCACCGTCCCCGTCTCGCGCATGGCGGCCAGGATCGTCCCCTCCACACCGCCCATGACCGATGTGAGACCGACGACGAGGAACTCCTCGCCGCCCAGCCGCGCCACCAGCGCGTCCGGACCCGCCACCGCATGCAGCGTCGCCGCGACCTCGACAAGAACGTCGTCGCCGACCGCGTGACCGAACTGATCGTTGACGGACTTGAAGTGATCGATGTCGACCAGGCACACCAGTAGCGGGACAGCGGAGATACAGGCCTGATCGAGCATCGCCGCGGCACGCGCGGTCAGTCCCCGGCGGTTGAGCAGCCTCGTCAACGGGTCGGTATCCGCGAGGTCTTCGAGGCGTGACGTCACGGCGGAGACACGCGATCGCAGCGAAGCCATCAGCACCGTTGGTACCAGCACCGTGGTGACTGTCGCCCCGACCGCCACGAGTCGGACGGTCCCGACGGTCTCGTCGATGCACACCGCAGTCGCCAACGCGATCGCGACCGCAGTCAGAGCCACAGTGATATGACGCGAGGATCCCGACGCGGCGATCGCCGGGACCACCGCCAACATAGCCCCGACGGCTGTTGTCGACGCGGGGTCGACGATGACGAACGCCGATACCGCCACTCCCGCCATGCCGCCGGACCCCAGCAGCACGAACTGGCGGTCGTCGAGCACACCGACGCGCACTGTGACCATCACGGTGACCGCAGTGAACACACTGACCGCTGCCAGCGCCCACACCCCGTTCGGGCCCACCAGCGTCGGCACGAGGAGGGCGACCACCAGCAGTGGCACTGCCCCCGATGCTGCGCACGCCACCGCGAGAGACCGAATATCGTAGCGGCCCCGCACGAGCCGAGGAGTGCTGTCGGATTCACGCATGACCACACAAACTCCTTCCAGCCCGAGCACCCGGGGCCACACAGACGATGAACGGCGACAACACAACTCGGAAGGACACACAGAGAGGAGGCGGTGGTGGTGGTGGTGGTGCACCGATCCCATCGGAAGATCCCGCCCGACACCACACGCGAGCGCAACATGAGTGGCGGCCCGACTGGCGCGACCCTCGCGGCCCTGAAGGATTCAAATGCAACAGCACCGCAGTGGAGGCACTCGGATCACGCGATGAGTCCCATTGCCGGGCTGACCACTCACTTCATTTTGTGTGGCGCGGGCAAATGTCGTCTACCGACAGCCTCGACTGGGCCGACCGATTCTCGGTCATCGGATTGCACTGGCGGTACTCGAACTGTAATGCAGAAGCCCCTCTCCAGCAGGGTTTTCGAACGGTCGTCTCCGACACTGGGCTGCGAGGTCGGTTGTCAGCCCGTCGGCCGGCGTTAGGACCGAAATAACGGGCGTGCACAGAACAACAACTACAGCCCGGGCCCGCATTGCAGACCGCTGTGTAGCGGCCCGCATGCCTCTCGAAGTAGATCGACCAGTTCCGCACCATCGTCCGACAGCCACTGTTCGTACGCTGAGATCGCGACTCCCAGGGCGAGCCAACCTGCGGTTCGGGGATAAAGGTCATCGGCATTCTGTCCGACGCGTCCGGCCACGAACTCGGCGATTACTTGCCGCCACCCCTGGTACATCACCATCGAATATGCCTGTAGTGCCGGCACTTCGAAAATGAGGCGCAGACGTGTTCGATGGACCTCTCGTTCCTCGTCCGGAAACGCGTTGAAGCGAAGCACCGCGTCCATCACTGCGTCCGGGATAGATGAAGACAGCGAGGTCTCGGACAGCATCTGCCGAAGATGAATGAGACCTGCGTCGAAATCCCCCCAAGGGACGGCGTTCTTGGACGGGAAATATCGGAAGAAGGTTCGTCTGGCGATGCCCGCCGCGCGGGCAATGTCGTCGACGCTCGTCGCATCGAACCCTCGTTCCGCGAACAGCGCTATGGCCACGTCACTGATTCCCCCCTTGGTGGCGGAGGGAGGCCGACCCACGGCACTGAGTGGTTCCTGCTGCACGACGATCCTCCCGGTTCGGTTCCCGCGAACTGTTTACTTTGTGCACTCGATGCCATTATTGTCTGTGGTGTGCGACACCACGTCGTCCTCACGCGTCCCGCATCACACTCTCATGGAGGTTCCCATGTCTGATCCGTCGAACACCATGTCCGAAGCATCCCAGTCCGAGGAGCCGTTGGTTCAGGAGTCGTTGGTGGAGGAAGTCTCCATCGACGGTATGTGCGGCGTCTACTGAGTCGGCCGTGACCGACGTGTTCGCTGCATCGCCCCGAACGGTGGACCTGGCCCTGGCGTGGCAGCTCAATCCTCAGGTCGCGTTGCGCCCGGAACCGTTCGGGGCGTTGCTGTATCACTTCGGGACCCGCAAGCTCTCGTTCCTCAAGAACGCCGTCATCGTGTCACTGGTCACCTCGCTGTCATCGCATCCGGATGCACGATCCGCGATGTCGGCCATGGGGATCGAGGAATCGGCGATGCCGCGCTACGCGCAAGCACTCGCCGCTCTCGCGGACTCGACGATGATCGTTCCCACTCCCGTGAAGGAAGGCCCGGCATGACCTCCACCCTCGCCCGCCCCGAGCAACCGGTAGGCCGCCTGGTCGACCAGTTCGAACTCGGCCTCGACGCCCCCATCTGCCTGACGTGGGAGCTCACCTACGCCTGCAACCTCTCCTGCGTGCACTGCCTGTCCTCCTCCGGGCGGCGCGACCCACGAGAACTGTCCACCGAGCAGTGCAAGTCGATCATCGACGAACTGCAGAAGATGCAGGTGTTCTACGTCAACATCGGCGGCGGTGAACCGACCGTCCGATCCGACTTCTGGGAACTCGTCGACTACGCCACCGCCCACCAGGTGGGCGTGAAGTTCTCCACCAACGGCGTCAAGATCGACGAGAAGGTCGCCGCGAGGCTCGCCGCGTCCGACTACGTCGACGTGCAGATCTCCATCGACGGCGCCACCGCCGAGGTCAACGACGCCGTCCGCGGCCCCGGCTCGTTCGACATGGCCGTCCGCGCCCTGAAGAACCTGAAGGACGCCGGGTTCCGGGACGCGAAGATCTCCGTCGTCGTCACCCGCCACAACGTCTCCCAGCTCGACGAGTTCAAGGCCCTCGCCGACGCCTACGACGCCACCCTCCGCATCACCCGCCTGCGCCCGTCCGGTCGCGGCGCCGACGTGTGGGACGACCTGCACCCCACCGCCGGACAGCAGCGCGAACTCTACGACTGGCTCGTCGCCAACGGCGACGGTGTGCTCACCGGCGACTCCTTCTTCCACCTCTCCGCCTTCGGCGACGCCCTCCCGGGGCTCAACCTGTGCGGCGCAGGACGAGTGGTGTGCCTGATCGACCCGATCGGCGACGTCTACGCCTGCCCCTTCGCCATCCACGAACAGTTCCTCGCCGGCAACATCGTCCGCGACGCCACCCCCACCATGGGCGGCTTCCAGGCCGTCTGGCAGACCTCGGAACTGTTCCAGGAACTGCGCTCACCGCAGACTAGCGGCGCCTGCACCAAGTGCGCGCACTTCGACGCCTGCCGCGGCGGATGCATGGCCGCGAAGTTCTTCACCGGACTGCCCATGGACGGCCCCGACCCCGAATGCGTCCAGGGCTACGGCGAATCCGCGCTCGCCGCCGACCGCGGCACCGTCCCGAAATCGAGCGTCGACCACTCACGCACCGGGAAGCGGTCCACCCCGAAAGCGTCGATCCCCTTGACGCTGCTCACCCGCCGCGACGGCGCACCCGCCAACGTGAAGGCCGGAGGCCGGCCGCCGGCATCGAAACTCTGTGATGAGAACCCGCTCGCAGGAATGACTTTCAGCAAGGACGATCAGTGAAGCTTCGCGATATCCAAGCCCACAACCCGTGGGCGAGAAACCCGTGGATGGAAAGCGTCGCCGAGATGCAGCGACGAGCCAAGAAGCGGCTTCCCCCGTCGGTGTACTCGGCATTGATCGCCGGATCCGAACGCGGCAACACCTACGACGACAACATGGCAGCGTTCGGCGAACTCGGCTTCGCACCCCACGTCGCCGGCCACGCGGCCGTCCGTGATCAGTCGACGACGGTGATGGGGCAACACATCTCCATGCCGGTGATCATCTCGCCCACCGGCGTGCAGGCCGTGGACCCCGACGGTGAGGTCGCTGTCGCCCGCGCCGCCGCCGCCCGCGGCACCATCATGGGACTGTCGTCCTTCGCCTCCAAATCCGTCGAGGACGTCGCCGCGGTCAACTCGCAGACGCTGTTCCAGGTCTACTGGCTCGGCACCCGCGAGGAGATGGTCGCCCGCATGGAACGGGCGAAAGCCGCTGGCGCGGTGGGGATGATCCTCACCCTCGACTGGTCGTTCTCCTACGGGCGCGACTGGGGCAGCCCCGCCATTCCCGAGACGATGAACCTCGCCGCCATGGTCAAGTTCGCGCCCGAGGGCCTGATCCGCCCGGCGTGGCTCTACAAGTTCGCCAAGTCAGGTCGCATCCCGGATCTGACGACACCGAACATCCTGCCCGCCGGCGCTCCACAACCGCCGACTTTCTTCGGCGCGTACGGCATGTGGCAGCAGACCCCGCCGCCGTCCTGGAACGACATCGCCTGGCTCCGTGCGCAGTGGGACGGCCCGTTCATGCTCAAGGGCATCTCCCGCATCGACGACGCCCACCGAGCCGTCGACGCCGGATTCTCCGCGATCTCCGTCTCCAACCACGGCGGCAACAACCTCGACGGCACACCGGCCACCATCCGGATGCTGCCCGCCGTCGCCGAGGCCGTGGGCGACGAGATCGAGGTTCTTCTCGACGGCGGAATCCGACGCGGCAGCGATGTCGTCAAAGCCGTCGCCCTCGGTGCCCGCGCAGTCATGATCGGCCGCGCCTACCTGTGGGGTCTCGCCGCGAACGGGCAGGCCGGTGTGGAGAACGTTCTGGATGTGCTGCGTATGGGCACAGACAGCGCGCTGCTCGGCATGGGCAAGAGTTCGATCCACGACCTGACCCCGCAGGACATCGTCGTGCCCGACGGCTTCGCCAGGGCCTTGGGAGCCGACGTCGATCAGGCTGCGCACACTCTCTGACATGGCCGAACTCGGGTCCGCTCGATGGCCGCACGTCGACGGCGGTCTGGTGGTCGTGCCGGTGGGGTCCGTGGAACAGCACGGACCCCACCTCCCGCTGAACACGGACACCACCATTGCCGAAGCGGTCGCCGACGGCGTGTCGGATGCATGGATCGCCCCTCCCCTCGCCTACGGATCGAGCGGAGAACACGAGGGCTTCCCCGGCACCGTGTCCCTCGGGCGCACTGCCCTGAGCACGATTCTCGTCGAGTACGGCAGATCCATCTGCCGGTGGGCCGACCGGGTCGTGTTCGTGAACGGGCACGGCGGCAACGGATCCGCCCTCGCCGAGGCCGTGGCGCTCCTGCGGTACGAAGGGCGCGACGTGGCCTGGTTCCCGTGCAGCATCCCGGGGGCCGACGCGCATGCGGGACGGACCGAGACGTCGCTGATGCTGCACATCGCACCGGATCAGGTCGTGATCGAGGCTGCGGTCGTCGGTAACACCGACCCCGTCGCCACGTTGATGGAGCACATGACCGTGTCCGGCGTCATGAGCGTGTCCAGCTCCGGTGTTCTCGGCGATCCCAGCGGCGCGACACCGGCAGAGGGCGCCGACCTGCTCGCGGGACTCAGACAACGGTTCGTCTCCGCTGTCGAACGATGGACACCCGACGACCTCGGCATCCTTCGGTGACCGGCGTGTTCTGCGCATGGTCGGTTCATCGGTCCGGGCGTGATGGTTGACGTCATCGTCGTCGGCGGGGGCAGCGCGGGCTGCGTCGCTGCTGCCGCATTTGCGAAGGCCGGCGCCTCGGTCCTGATTCTCGAGGCCGGCCACGCCTTCGCGCTCTCGGCCCCCACCGGGTCGTGGCCGTCCGAGTTGACGGACGCCCGGCGCATGCCGATCGGCCCCGGGTCTCGCTACATCGATCCGATCACGGCGCACACGACGCGCAACCATCACTTCGTGACCACCCGGGGCCGCGTTCTCGGTGGATCCGGCGCCGTCAACGGTGGGTACTTCGTGCGCGCACCACTGTCCGATTTCGACAGCTGGCCACAAGACAGGTGGGACAGGGCGACCGTTGCCCGGCATTACGCCGGCATCGAGAACGATCTCGATTTCGGAGCGCGCGACCATCATGGCTCGGACGGTCCGGTGCCGGTGACTCGCGCGGTCACTGCTCCACTCCCACAGGCGTTTCTCCGCGCAGCGGTGGCCTCGGGGTACGAGTACGTCGAGGATCTGAACGCCCCGGATGCCCGCGACGGGATCGGTGCCGTGCCGTCGAACGTGGTGCACGGTCGACGCATCTCCATGGCACAGGCCTACCTGCGACCGGTCGCGGACACGGTGTCCGTTCGCGGGCGGTCGCGCGTGGCGCGACTGATCGTGCGCGACGAGCGAGTCGTCGGGGTCACGGGCCGGGACGACCACGGAGACTTCACGGCCTACGCGGATCGGGTGGTACTGGCGGCCGGAGCGGTGCGTACACCGAACCTGCTCATGCACTCCGGAATCGGCGACGCCGCACAGCTTCGGCAGATCGGTCTTCCGACAGTTCAGCATCTCCCTGGCGTCGGACTCGGGGTCGCCGACCATCCTGAGATCGTCGTCACGTACCAGCCGGTGACCGGTCCGAGTGCACCGGATGCAGGTACACCCCTGCAGGCCGTCCTGGAGATCGGACCCCTCGAGATCCGTCCTTACACGTCCTCGTTCGATCGCATGATCCCCGGGCTTCCTCCGATGCTGCCGACCGTAGGCGTAGCACACATGACCCCCGAAGCACGAGGGGTCGTCACCGTCGTGTCGGACGACCCGTTCTCCGCGCCCGCGGTCGACCACGACTATGCAGCGACAGAGGCGGACCGCGAAGCGCTGCGAACCGGAGTCCGGGTGGCGATGGACATCCTGTCGTCTCCGATGCTGGCAGCGGCGGTGGCGGAGGTATTTCCTCCCGAGATGTCCCGCGCCGAGATGTCGCTGGGCGGGTCGTTGCACACCATGGGCAGCGCGCGCATGGGCGCCGACGACGATCCCCTCGCCGTTCTGGATTCCGTCGGCCGGGTGCGAGGGATGGCGGGCCTCTCGGTCGTCGACGCATCGATGTTCCCGTCCCCGGTGTCACGCGGCCCCCACGCCACCGTCGTGATGGCCGCGCATCGCGCCTGCGCAGCGCAGATCGCCGAGATCTGAACGATGCTGGATTCACTGCGCCCGCCAGATCGCGGCCAGCAATAAAGGCCACTTATTATCGTCAGACCCACCGCGACCATCTGAAAACTGCTGTAAGTTCACGATAGACGCGAGCGCTACCGACGTAAACACCGTAATGAATACCCTCATCAGCACCACGCTAAGGGTCCATCGAAGTGAGGAAGAGCATGAAGCGACCGGCCGAGGCCCATCGAGGTCACCCGACGTGTGCGAGTACGAACCGTTCCGCTCGTAGGTCATCGACGGTCGCCGAGGCGTCCCGAGACCTCGTCGGCTCGCCGTCCGACCAGCCCGGGCCCGTGGCATGACTTCGCGAGCACCCGAGCAGCCCAGCGATCTGATCGCCTCCTGGCTCGGCGACGTCGAACGCGCGGTGTCGCAGCGCGATGCCCAGTCTCTGGCGGACCTGTTCGTCGCGGACTCGTACTGGCGGGACATGGTCGCCTTCACCTGGGACCTGTGCTGCGCGGCGGGTGACGAGGCCATCGCCGAGCAGATGCTGAGCGAGTCGGATCGGGTGGGACCGACCCGCTGGCGCATCGCCGAGTCCATGTCCGCGCCTCGTCGAGTGGTCCGCGGAGGCAGGGACGTGACCGAGGCGTTCATCGAGTTCGATCTGAGCATCGGTGGAGGAACGGGCGTGGTCCGACTGGTGCAGGACGACCGCGACGGGCGCTTCCGCTGCTGGACGCTTCTCACGCGACTGCGCACCCTCACAGGACACGTCTCCGAACCGTGGCCGGCAGGGTTGGGCTACGAACCGAGCCCCGAGGCATGGTCGTGGCAGGCGCATCGGGACCTGGAGAGTTCCTACATCGATCGTGAGCCCGAGGTCTTGGTGGTCGGCGGCGGTCACTCCGGGGTGTTCACGGCCGCCTACCTCGAGAATCTCGGCGTCGATGCTCTGGTCGTCGACCGCCATCCGCGAGTGGGCGACAACTGGCGTACGCGGTACGACGCGTTGGCGCTGCACAACCCCACTCTGATGGTGGAGTTCCCGTTCTTGCCGTTCCCGAGGTCGTTCCCCGAGTTTCTCCCGAAGGATAAGCTCGCCAACTGGTTCGAGTCCTATGTCGACGCCATGGAGATCAATTACTGGACGTCGACCGATTTTCGGAGTGCCGAGTACGACGCCTCGTCACAGACCTGGAAGGTCGACGTCGAGCGCGATGGCGTTCGTCGGCAACTCCGCCCGCGGCACATCGTCATGGCGACGGGCGGAGTGGGCGGTGCAGCCAACATTCCTCGACTCGAAGGCATCGACGCGTTTCGCGGCGAGGTCTTCCACACCAAGGACTTCCACTCGGCACTGGGCTACGAAGGCAAGAACGTGCTGGTCGTCGGAACAGGCTCGAGTGGCCACGACGCTGCGAAATACATGACCCAGATGGGGGCGCACGTCACGATGTTGCAGCGCAACCCCACCTCGATCGTGAGCCTCGAGAGCGCCGACATGTCCTACCTGCAGTACATGGACGGGACACCCCTGTACGAAGGCGACATGCTCTCCTCTGCCGGATTCGTGCGGCCTCTGATGATCCCCAACTTCCAGGCGCTCACCCGCAGGACGAACGAGAACGATCGTGAGCTCCTCGACAACCTGCGACGTGCCGGAATGGAGATCGACGACGGATGGGAGGGCACGGGGTGGTTCTGGAAGTTCTTCGAGCGATCGGGGGGCTACTACCTCAACACCGGTTGCTCGGAGATGATCATCTCGGGCCAGGTGAAGATGCTGCAGACTCGAGACGTCGAGACATTCACTCCCGACGGAGTTCGGCGGCACGACGGACACGAGCTGCCGTTCGACACTGTCGTTCTGGCAACAGGTTACGAGAATCTGCAGGGCGAAGTCCGTCGATTCTTCGGCAACGACGTGGCCGATGAGCTGGGCCCGATCGGCGGGTTCGACGAGGACGGAGAGCTGCGCAACGTCTGGCGGCCCACGAAGCAACCCGGTCTGTGGTTCATGACCAGTGGGTTTGCGGGAGGTCGCAATCACGGCGAGCTCGTCGCCCTCCAGATCAAGGCGAATCTCCTGGGCATCGCTCGACGACCCGCTCGGGTCGAATCTCTGACAGAGGTGTCTTAGCACCGCTTTTCGGACGAGCTGACCGCCCCGTACACTACTAGTGCCGTCGAGAGTCCAGGAGTTCCTGGAGTCTCGACGGCACTGTCGACTACCGAGGCGCGACCACGGTGTTCACCGTCCGCGGCAGCTCACCGGCCGACCGCGATGAGCAGGTTGCGCCCGTCCGATGGCCGTGCCGTCAATTCGGTACCGATCGACGTGCCGAACTCGAGAGTTGCTCACCTGAACTCGGGCCACCAGGTAGCCGGGGGTACGGGTCGGTGATCAACCGGTTCTTCTCCGACACGGTCACAGGCTCGTCAGCCGTCCTCACGACCGGCGCAGCAGCGAACGGGTTACGCGCTAAAATTGGGGTCAGCGGCGCGATGAGCTGCTCATCTTATCTGCATACGGGTCGTACTTCTGTGAGCGGTCACGTACTTGCTTGGGCTCGAGAGGCTGTCCGGCACATTATCCCCCCACCCGCCACCTGAGTTCGTTCGACATGTCATACCTGATGACGTCCCACACGTCTGGCTCTCTCGCAAGCAACGGGCACGACGAGCAGGCTGGTCATCGGTCACCTCGTTGAGGAGACGGTGGTGTCTAAGAGCCGTTGATACAGCCACAATCGAACCGGGATCAATCGTGGCCGGTCTGGCCGGCGCGGCTAGGCTCTCGGCGGTGAGCGTTCCTGGGTTCTCAACCTCAGGCCGTGAGTCAGAGCACCGCCGATCGACATCGGCCGCGCCAGCGTACGCTCGCAGGTTCAAACGTAAGCTGGACCCGCTGAGGCCGGCGGCACTTCGCCGGCGAGAAAGATCGAGGCCGGGAGCAGATGCAAGGACACTATCTGCAAGCGATCTCTCAGAAATTCGACACAGTTATACCACCGGCGTTTGGGTGGGCTTGATAGCTGTCTCGTAATAGTAGGCGAGCCAGGCGGACTGGTCGAATTCCCTTACACCGCCGCCACGCAGCCGCCTCCAGATGCTGCTGAAAATGTAGGTGGCGACAAGGCAACATGCCATATTTACGACCTCCAAATATTTTACTCGTACTGGAACGCATGTGGTTCGTCGAGGATCGATGGGTGGGTCGACTGATTGCCTAAGAAACCAGGCTCAGCGTTTGCAAAACTCCGCCGGTGATGAGCAGGGTAATGGTCAAGACATAGGTGGCAAGCACATGGTTTGAGTAATCACTTTTGGTTTTCATATTCGTATCCGAGTTCTGCTAATTGACGGAGTTCTTGCGAGGCTCGATGAGCAAAGTAGTGCGGCGTCCGAGTGGTATCGAGGCCCAACCAGACCCAAAAGTGTCGGTGTAGAAGGTGACGCCGGTTTCCCCAACCACATATTCGGTCGAAGGGGTAAGACGCTCGAAAAACAAAGGGAATTCACCGGGATTGTCCGTTGGTTCGAGGACCAGGCACAATGTGCCGTCGCGGCCGTTGGCGTACGTAACCAGAACTTCAGGGTAGGGGGCTGAAGCCAGGAGCGGGCCGCCGTAGCGCGGAATTCGCGCGTTGAGGAAGTCTTCCTGCTTGTACAGACGACCCCAGCGAGCTCGTCCGATAATAGCCTGAACGGCTACGGACGCTGCATACGGCCGCCCGTCGGGCTGGACCGCGAACTTGTTCTTGTCTAGCCCCACAATTGCAGCATCGGCGATGTCGTCACGTCCGAATTGCCTGGCAAGATCTGCAATACCGCCGTACATGGGGACGCTGGATGCGGGATAGCCGGTCGACTCCATCGAGACGAACGCGCCAGAGATAAAGCTCTTGATATTTGGAAAGCGAATGAGGAATCGCTGCAAAAAGTTCTGGCCGGCGTCACTTTCCAGGTCGGGGAGTTTCATCTCTCCGTCGACGACTGGTAAGTAGTTCATCGTCTCGGGGTTCTTACCCAGAATGTAGAGCCGCGACGCAATCTCCGGCGTGAGACTCCGGCCGAACATGTAGATGAATTGGTTGCCGTCGACGAACATCGGGGATGTTCCGTCGTTCCACGTCAGAGAGCCGACGTTCATACCCAGTCGCTGATTGAAATGGCCATGTATATCTCCGTTGAGTTTCGTCCATTCCTGTTCGAGAAAAGAGAGATAGCGATCCTCGACTCTTGACCATTCATCAGTGCCATGGAGCGCCCCGTATCCCTGAATGCCGGCAGCGCCCATCTGATTGCAGGCGGTGTAAATTTGGCCTGGTTCGCACGGCCACATTCCCATCGGAGCAGTACCGAAGGCGGTCGAGTTCCGGGCGGCCAGATCGGCGAAGCTGTAGGAAAATGTCCGCCCGTCTTCCCACGTGAATTTCAGAGCGCCCGGCTGGTCATAGCGATGGTCACAGGTTGCGGCCTCGTAATGAGCCAGGTGCTTGGTCAGAAATCCGGTGAACATGATGTTTTCGCCCTGCGAGCCGACGGGGTCGGGTTTTTTCTTCAAGTTCCCGAAAAAATTCTCGAAGTACCAATAACCCCACACAGGGATCTCCTGAGCTTTGGCGATGACGTTTCGCTGAGCTTGCTCTACCAATGACGGATACGCTGGAATGTAGTTGGCTTGCAGCATCGCGAGAACCTGCCCGGTATCGGTGACCTGATAGCGAAGCGCGCTGGCCTCAACGGCATTTGAGCCCCAGTCCCATCTGTCGAAAGACTGGATCGGTTGCAGCGAGATGTCGAGAAAATACTTCGCCAGTGCAGCATCGGCATCGCTGACGGGCAACGGTGACTCGAGTCCGCTGGGCGTGCGCACGACCCCAATGGGATCGAAGGCGCGGTTGGCTGGACGAAGGTGAGGCGGATCGAACGAACGTACAATTTGCTCTATCACGGCAGGATCGGTATTCGCCAGGGTTTCACGCCGCTCGTCCCTGACCGCAAGATCGCGGCCTCGGCCGCGCACCGCATTGACGAGATGGTGGACGACGTAGAGCGCCGCGCCGAAGAGTAGCACCGGAATTGCCCAAGGCCAGGTTGTGCCCGATTCCAAGCCGAGCCGAGGACCATCAGCCATCGCGATTCCCCCGAGAATGGACAGTATGTATACCGCAGAAACATGGAATACAGAACCGAAACCGACCCAGAAATTCCAACCCAGCCAGAACAGCGCCCAGGTCAGCACGAACAAGATCGGCCAACCGTCGAAAAGGAATCCCCCGCCTGGCACCAAAATCGATATGCCGGCGGCATCTGTCCACCTGTTGCCGCCGAACAGAATCAGCGCCACGCCGACCAGAGTGAGCGCCAAGACCAGCAGCGCAGTACGCAACATGAGCCGCGAGCGAACACGTCCCCACCGCGGGTTGTCAGGAATTTCGGTGATGGCCTCGCGGTACCGTATGAGGTTGCTATCTCGAGGCCCGGTTGGGCGCGGATCGATGTCGGGGTCGTTACTGTCCTTCGGCGGCTGCTCTGAATCACTGATCAGTTGTTGTGTCATGTCTGTTCATTTCTTTCCCATGGGGTCAGTTGAGGTGCCCGGCTTGTGCAGGCGCAAACGAAGTCGGCCTAGCCCCACAGTCGTTTACGCCGACGCGCCCACGCGACAGCGAGCGAATACCACGCACCGATCGCCAGAGTGCCCACCGCGAGGGCGGCTACCCAAAGGCCTGTAGCCAAACCGGAGGGATCCTCGAAGGAGGCGAGGATTGCGAGCACAACCGCAACCACGGCGGTGCTGATGAAAAAAACCCACCCGCTCCCAACGGGGGGGCGACGGGTGCTGGACATCATTTCTCGTCTGTACTTGGTCATCATTGTCTTTCGTTGGTGAGTGACTGCCTCGAATCATTTAAGAACAAGTCGAAATGACGAAAGTGAAGACCGCCGAGAGCCGTGTGCCGCGTCCGCTCAATTCGATCGGCCGACCTCGATCAGCATGTTGCGCCCGTTCGACGGCCTCGCACTGAACCTGGTTCCGATCGAGGTGCCGAGCTGGAGAGTTTCCGCAATCGAATCGTCCTCGGACACGGCAAGAATGCGGGAGCCGTCGCCGAGCCGGCCCACGACGAACGATGCCGCGCCGCCCTCCTTGCGGGGCACCACGGTGTAACTCTCCAGCACTGCCGCAGTCGCGCCGTCGAGCGTGGCCACAGCGACTCGCTCGACCGAGTCGAGCTCGGCCTGAATCGGAGCATCGGAGGTGACGCGGAACGCTCTCGGCAGAGTCGAGTAGATCCCCACGGAGTACTTGCTCAATGTCCCGCCGTTGGCACCGACGAACGCCGGTCCCTCGGTGCCCGAGCGAACGGCATTCATCGCTTCGGCGATGGCATGCATCGTGTAGTTGTTTCCCGCCCCACCGAAGAAGGGCAGCCCTCCCGTCAGAGTCAGCCCCCTGGGATCGTCCGGAGCGAGTCCGAGCCCGTCGCACACGTTCAGCACGGCAATGGGAAAGCAGCTGTACAGGTCGAAGTAGGCGACGTCGTCCACCGCCAGACCCGCCCGCTGCAGAGCGATCTCCGACGCTCGCACCGCCGCTGGGCTGCGCGAGAGGTCCGGCCGGTCGAGCAGGTCGAGTTCACGGAGGTCACACGATCCGTGAAGATAGACCCGGCGGTCCTCAGGAATTCCTGCGGCATCGGCCGCACCGACGGAGGTCATGACCACGGCAGCACCCTGGTTCACTTGGTCTCGGGCCACCATGTATCGGGGGTACGGGTCGGCGATCAACCGGTTCTTCGCGGTCACGGTGGCGAGCTCGCCGGCCGTCCTCTCGATCGGCGCAGCAGCGAAGGGGTTACGCGCTGCCACGGAGGTGAACGGCGCGAACAGCCGGCCCATCTGATCTGCGTATGCCCCGACATCGACACCGATTCGATGTCGTCGCGCGTGCTCGAGCAACGCGTATTGAGGCGGTGCGCCCACCAGCCCGTGCCGCATCTCGTACTCGTTCATCAGACCTTCCAGACCGTATCCCCGGTCCTCGAGATCGCCGTCCACCACTTCATCGAAATCGGGCGAGTCGTCCTTCCCCGCGAACGCCCGTGCAGTGGAGATTGCCTCGGAACCGAAGAGGAGGACTGTCTGTGCACGTCCGGCAGAAATCTCTTCGGCGAACTCGTTCACGAGGTGCTGCGGGCCCTGCCCTCCCACCACCTCGAGTACCGCCCGCTTCGGGGATGCACCGAGGCGGTGCGCCACCGAACGCGGGAAGTTGTTCGAGCGTCCGAGAGGGGCCGTGCCGAAGTCGGACGAGATCTCGAACTGACGAACCCCTGCCACCGTGTCCACTGCGGACGCCTCCAGACCCGCATCCGCGAGGGCCCTCTTCGACGCCTCGGCCGCGAGCTCGACGGCCGACCACCGGTGGTAGTCACCGTGATCGAGCGGATCGGATACCTGTCCGCATCCGACGAGAACGGGGGTACTGGGGTCCAGATGAAGTCGATCCACTGTTCCTCGATCCTGTTCGACGTGCGAGTGTGCTGTCATCGACCGGACCAGCGAGGCTCACGTTTCTCGGCGAAGGCGCGCATCCCTTCGCCGGAGTCCTCGCTCGTGGACAGAACGCGACCCTCTCGGCGGGTGCGGGCCCAGTCGTCGCGCTCCGCTGGAACGGTGTGGTCGTCGATTCCCATCGCGATCCTCTTCGTCGCTCGAACGGAGAGTGGCGCATTCGCGTTGATGACCTCCGCCAGATCGAGTGCGGTGTTCATGAGTTCGCCCGCTGGAGCCAGCGCGTTCACCAATCCGAGCTCGTACGCCCGCGCGGCCGAGATCGGTCGACCAGTGAACATCGCTTCCATGGCGATTTTCGTCGGTATCTGCCTGGGCAGCCGGAATGCTCCGCCGGCCCCAGCGAACACACCACGCTTGACCTCCGGAAGGCCGAAGGTAGCTGTGTCCAGCGCAACGACGAGGTCGCTCGCGAGGGCGATCTCCGTGCCGCCCCCGAGCGCGAACCCGTTGACCGCGGCGATCGTCGGCTTGCTGATCGCGTGCTGCACGTAGCCGGCGAAACCCCAGCGTGCCAGCCGGTCGTCATCGATGCTGAACTCGCCCGCCGCCGCCGCTTTCAGATCCGCGCCGGCACAGAAGGCCTTGTCTCCTGCCCCGGTCAGAATGACCGTCCGCACGCTGGACGTCTCCTCTGCGAACTCCATCGCCTCCCCGACCCCGATGGAGAGGTCGAAGTTGACCGCGTTGCGCACGGCCGGTCTGTTCATCGTGACGATGAGCGTGTGTCCTTGCTGCTCCACGAGCACGCAACCGTTGCCCGCAACATCTATCGTCTGGTTCATTCACGTCGTCCGTTCTGTTCGAGGAATGCAGGTCGTCGGGTCAGGAGGTCGCCGAGACTTCCCCCGCGCCGCTTCGCTTTGCGAGGAACCCGTCGAGGAGTGTCGAGCCGACCGCAATGATCCCGAAGACGAAACAGAGGGCGTAGCTGACGCCGTAGCCTCGGTCGTCCGAGAACGGGAAAGCATTCGTGTGCGCTGCGAGGATCGCGGCTATGGCCGCGCTTCCGGTCGCGGAACCCAGGCCGTAGACGAGGGAGTTCACGCCCTGCGCCATCCCGGCCCGGTCAGGAGACACTGTCCGGGCCACCTGTAGGTACATTCCCGTGTTCGCTCCCGCTATCCCGAAGCCGACGACTGCCGAGGCAAGGTACATCTGCCACTTCTCCGTATGGGCAAGCGTCAGGAACAGATACGCCACCGAGGTCAACACGGATCCGACCAGCAATACGAATCGAGGGCCTCGTCGAGCAGCGATCCGGCCCACCAGTAGCCCGCCGATCAACACGCACACCGCATCGGGCACGAGGAACGAGCCGGACTGAAGGATGCTGGCCGAAAATCCGAACCCGGCCACCTCGCGAGGCAACGAGGCATAGCCGACGAAGAGCAGGAAGAGCGCGCCACACGTCGCGCCGATCATGAAGCCGGCAATGTTGGGAAGGACGAAGAACGGATTCGAGAAGAGCCTCACGTCGACGGTCGGTTCGGGGTGGCGTAACTCCCATACCGCCCAGACCGGGAGGGCGACGGCTGCGATCACGAACAGCCCGAGCGTCACCGGGCTCGACCACCCCCACGTGCTTCCCATACTGAGCGGAAGGAGCATCCCCACGCAGAAGCACGAGAACATCGCAGCACCGACGAGATCCAACCGACCCCCCGTGTGCTCGCCGCTGGCGCCGGGCAAGGTCGTCAGTAGTGCGATCACCGCGAGAGTCGCGAGTCCGAGCATGACCCAGAACGTGACGCTCCAGTCGTAGTCCTGGAGCAGGCCGCCCAGGATGAATCCCACTCCGACGCCGACACCTTGACCGGCCACGACGATCCCGAGTGCTGATCTGACAGCCTTCGGCTCGAGGTGATTGCGCAAGATTCCCACCACCGCGGGCAGAGTGCCGATGACGAATCCCTGCAGTGCACGCCCGCAGAGGAACATGGGCAAGCTCGTCGACACCGCACACAGCAGTGTGCCCACACAGAGCAGACCGAATGCGGCCACGAGGACCTTGCGATACCCGAACGTGTCACCGAGTCTGCCCATGACGGGAGTGGTGACGCCTCCCATCAGCGGTGAGATGATGGCGATCCACGCTGTGGCCGCGCCTGAGGCGCCGAAGGACTCGGACATCTTCGGGATGAGCGGTATGGCCGCAGTGGCACTGACTGCGACGAGAGCCTCACTGAAGGCAAGGGTGACGATCATCGCGATGACTGATCGAGGCAGGCCTGTGGGTGCAGACGATCGCGCACCACGTTCGCCGGCATCCGATGTGCGACCGTTGCGCGATCGGTCTCGAAAGGTGGTGTCGTCCAGAGCCATGGTCGTTCTCCTGAGGCAGTGCGCGGGACAGCGCGAGAGGGGCCCGCAGTGGAGCGACGTTCGGACGGCTCGGTCGGCAGGGTGCCGCTGTGATCCACGTCGCACCGGGGGGCTTCACGGTGACACACACGAGCAGCCTTCGTCTATTGCCCAATTCTTCATGCGAGCGTTGCGCTTTCGGCAACGCCGGAGGTGAAGATCGGGACCGCGTCAGAGGGACTCGGGTCCACTGCACCAGCGCGTGCGAGCGGCCTCCACGAGACTGTCGACCAACCGGTCACCTGCGGCTGCCGACGTTCGCCACACCAGGCCGACCGAGAAGTAGATCGACGGCTCGTCCAATGGCCGGAGCGCGAAGGCAGCATCGTCGAAGACGCGGCTGGTGCCGCCCATCGCAGGATCGAGACTGAGGGTGAGATCGTCGGACCGTCGCACGTGGTTGGCGATGCTCATCATGTCGGTGTCGTCGAGATGTCGAACAGCACCCACCTCGCGACGGAGTCGCTCGGACAAGCCGTTGACAGCCGCGGGTTGGGAGCGCGCCGACGCGATCGCCACGGTCCTGTCGCGGAGGTCGGCCAGCGCGACGCGCTCCTCGGCCGCCAGGGGGTCGTCGGACTTCATGGCCACCCAGAACGACAACCGTGCCGTCTCGAGCACCGATATCTCCGGAATGTCCACCGGGAGATAGACCATGGCGATGTCGAGCTCCCCTTGCTCCACCGATGACACCAGCTGAGCAGAGGGGTGCGAGACCACGTCGACGACGCGAGGCGCGGCCACGCGCTGCACCAGCTCGAGGAACTCGTCGAAATATGTCGGCGGAAGATGGAAGGAACCGCCGACTCGGACGACCCGCGCACGATCAGGCGCCGTCGACTGCGCGATCAGTGCCATGTCCGCGATGTCGGCAAGGACTGCTCGCGCTCTCGGAGCCAGCGCGACGCCCGCCGGCGTCAGCACGATCTCGTGGTGTTTGCGTACGAAGAGATCCACTCCCAGCTCCCGCTCCAGCTCCTTGACCGCCCGGCTGACGGGCGAGGGCGTGAGGTGGAGACGCGCCGCCGCGTTGCCGAAATGTAGCTCCCGCGCAACGGCATCGAAGCAGCGCAGATGGTGGACGTCCATGCGGGAAGTCTGCACCAACGTTGCGCATTCGAGCACGTTTACGTGCGAAAGATGGCGCTGGCCATCGCCCCAGCGACGACTCAGGGTGAAGGGCGTCACACTTTTCCGACAGCAGGAGCATGAATGCCGAGATCGTCGACCGTCAGCGATTCACCTCTGGACGGGGTTCGAATACTCGACATGTGCGCAGGTGCAGGCGCCTCGGCTTCGCGGTTCCTCGGTGAGTTGGGTGCGGACGTCATTCAGGTGCGGGACCTTTCCGTACCGCGAGACCACGCGTCCCCCGACGAACCATCGGCCTCGTTCGTTCGCGACACCGGTAAGAGGTCCATCGCGCTCGATCTGACGGACGAGGCCGACCAGAAGGCGTTCTGGAGACTCGCCGGGACCTGCCAGATCATTGTCGAGGACTCTCGACCGGCCCTCCATCACACGCTGGCCGTCTCCCCTTCCGCACTTCGCGATCGCGTCCCGCAGGCAGTGGTGGCGTCGATCACGGGATTCGGCCAGACGGGTCCCTATCGCGACTGGATCGCTACCGACGCAGTACTGAACGCCATGTCGAGCGAGCTCTCGAGATCCGGCCTTCCGGGAAAGCAGCCACTGTTACCGCCCTCGCCCATCGCCGTCGAGTCAGCGGCGTCCCAGGCTGCATGGGCGGTTCTCGTGGCCTATCTCAGTAGTGTCCAGACAGGCACCGGGGGCCACGTGGATGTGTCCCTCTTCGAGACCCTGGTTCAGACAATGGATCCCGGCTGGGGAATGGGTGGATCTGCAACCGGCGGTGTCCCCGCCGCGGACGGCCCGCGCGACCGTCCCGATGCCCGCCACCTGTACCCGGTGTTCGCCTGCGCAGACGGCTTCGTGCGCATCTGCATGCTGGCACCACGTCAATGGATGGGCATGTTCGACTGGCTCGGCAGACCCGTCGAGCTCAGCGACCCGGAGCTGATGTCTCTGCCGCAGCGCTTCGCCGCGGCACCGATCATCTATCCCGCGATCCAACACTTGTTCGCCACTCTCCACCGTGCGGAGATCGTGATCGCAGCACAGTCCTACGGCGTTCCGGTGGCCGCAATCTTCGACCCGAGTGAAGTCCTCGCGTGCGACCATTTCGACGAACGCGGCGCATTCGTGCGCATCATGACGCCCTTCGGGGAGGCCGTGGTCCCGAACGGGGCGGTAGTCATCGACGGAGAGCGCGCCGGCGTCCGGCGTCCGGCACCGGGTCTCGACGAGCACCACGACGAGATCTCGGCGGAGGCGGACGCGCTCTGCGAACTCGCCGAGATCGAAGCCGTTCGGGCTCCGATCTCCGCGGTGGCACCGACCAGGCGTCACCCCCTCTCCGACCTTCGTGTGCTCGATCTGGGTGTCATCGTGATGGGCGCCGAGCTGGGACGGCTCTTCGCTGATCTGGGCGCTGACGTCATCAAGGTGGAGAACAGCGCGTTCCCGGACGGAGGACGTCAAAACCCGGGACCAGAACCGATTTCAGCAGGATTCGCCTGGGGTCATCGCAACAAGCGGAGCCTCGGCTTGAACCTGCGCTCCCCCGAGGGACTGCGGTTGTTCAAGGAGCTCGCGCTGAAGTCCGATGTGATCCTCTCGAACTTCAAACCCGGAACCATGGAGTCGCTCGGACTGGGGTGGGACGTCCTCAGCGGTCTCAACCCGCGATTGATCGTCGCCGACAGTTCCGCGTACGGCCAGACGGGTCCGTGGAGCAGACGGATGGGATACGGCCCCCTCGTCCGGTCCGAGACCGGACTCACGTCCCTGTGGCGCTACCCCGAATCCGGTGACGGCTTCAGCGATGCCTCGACGATCTACCCCGACCACACTGCGGCTCGTGTCGCGGCGAGTGGCGTGCTGGCACTCCTGTTGCGACGGATGCGAGAGGGACGAGGAGGAACCGTCAGCGTCGCTCAAGCGGAGGTGATCCTGAATCACCTGAGGCCGGCGTTCGCGGTCGAATCGCTGCGTCCGGGCTCTCTCACCGCGGCAGGAAACCAGCTCCGGGGCGACGCACCACGTGGGGTGTTCCCGTGCCTGGGCGACGACGAGTGGGTCGTCGTCGACGTAGCCGGAACCGACGCGTTCCGCCGGTTGAGCACTGTCATCGGAATCCCTCTGTCAGCGAGCGATCGTCGGTTCGCGACCGCTGCCGACCGCGACGCGAACCGTGATCACATCACCGAGGTGGTCGCCGCCTGGACCCGGACCCGGACGCCTCGGGAGGCAGCACATCTTCTCCAATCCGCCGGCATCGCAGCCGGAATGATGCTCAGAGTTCCCGAACTGCTTCACGACCAGCATCTGACCGAGCGTGACTTCTTCCGGTCGATGCATCATCCGTTGCTGTCTCAGGCGTTACCCGCCGAGAACCTCCCTGCCCTCTTCACCGCAGTGGCCGACGCCCCGCAGCGGCCCGCGCCGCTCGCCGGCGAGCACACGTACGAGGTACTCGGTTCCGTGCTGGGGCTCGACCGTTCGACGATCGACGACCTCGTGTCACGAGGCGTCGTGGAGACGACACCGCAGCACTCGGCGTTCTCGCACGATCAACTCATCTCCAGTTCGCACACGCACGACGAGAGGCTCGACCCTTCATGACCACGACACTTCAGCCCCGCGAGCAGACCGTTGCCGACCTGCGACCGCTGTTCGACGCTCAGCGCTCGGCGCACCTACGCGAGGGACCGCCGTCGATCGAGGTGCGCAAGGACCGGCTCAACCGGCTACTGGCTGCGGTCCTCGGCGCCTCCGACGATCTCGCAGAGGCCATGTCGGCCGATTTCGGTCATCGCCCCCTCGCGTTCAGCCTGAGCGCAGACGTCGTGGGCGCTGTCGATCACATCGCCCACCTGAAGGACAGTCTCGAGAACTGGATGACGCCGGTCGTGGTCGCGGGATCGGCGGAAGCCGGGATTCCCACCGAGATCGATGCGGTGCCGCTGGGGGTCGTGGGTGTCGTCGGCCCGTGGAACTTCCCCGTCAGCCTCGTGGTTCATCCTGCGGCCGAGGCCATTGCGGCCGGAAACCGCGTCATGATCAAGTTCTCCGACGGCGGTCCCCGTGCGGGTGCGGTGCTGTCGGAGGCGGTGTCCCGGTACTTCGATCCCTCCGAGCTCGTGGTCGTCACCGGGGGCCTGGACGTCGCCACAGCCTTCTCGTCCCTTCCCTTCGGTCATCTCTTCTTCACCGGCTCGCCTGCGGTCGGCACGATCGTGCAGAGGGCAGCCGCCGAGAACCTGACACCTGTCACCCTCGAACTCGGAGGTAAGAATCCTGCCGTCGTCGCAGAGGATGCGGACATCGCGGAAGCCGCCCGACGCATCGCCGGGTCTCGGATGTCGAACGGCGGCCAGGTCTGCCTGTGCCCCGACTACGTCTTCGTTGAGGCGAGTCGGGTGGACGAGCTGGTGGCTGCGCTGACGTCGAGTCTCATCGCCCTTCACCCGCACTACTCCACCGACACCGCCGTCACCTCCATCGTCGACGACCGCAACTTTCGACGGGTGACCGGTCTGATCGCCGACGCCGTAGCGAAGGGGGCACGGGCCGTCGAGGCCGTACCGGAGGACGAGCGCGCGCTGCTTCCCGACCCCGACACTCGTCGAATCGCACCGACCATCCTGCTCGACGTCACCGACGAGATGGAGGTGGCGAACGAGGAGGTCTTCGGCCCCGTCCTGACCGTCATGCCCTACTCGTCCATGGATGAGGTCATCGAGTACATCGCAACGCGACCGTCGCCGCTCGTCGCCTACTGGTACGGCGACAACAGCCCATCCTTCCGACAGTTCAGAAGCCGGACCATATCCGGCGGTATCAGCCTCAACGACTTCGCCGTACACGCCATGCTCCCGGACATCCCCTTCGGCGGAGTCGGACGAAGCGGAATGGGGAGTTACCACGGAAAGGCCGGCTTCGACACGTTCAGCCACCACCGTGCTGTCGCGTCGTCCGAGATTCCCGGCGGTGTCGTCGGCATGATCGGACCACCCTCCATGACGGCGGAAGCGGCAGCTGACATCCGCGGTCGCATCGCGCACGCGCATTCCGAGGTGCTACGAGAGATCGGCCGATGAGCTGTCTGAAGACCGACGCTGCACTCAGTTTCGACACCGTCTCGGATTTTCGGATCCACGAAGTCGAACTCAGCCTCCCGCAAGGTGACGAGATTCTCGTCGAGATGAAAGCCGTCGGCATCTGCCACACCGACCTCGTGGCTCGCGCGATGAGCCCGGCGGGCACCCCGGCCGTCCTCGGTCACGAAGGAGCCGGTGTCGTGGCGGCGGTGGGGGCGGATGTGCACGACGTCGCCGTCGGTGACTGCGTGTTGATCAGTTTCGCGTCGTGCGGTCTCTGCGACTCCTGCGCAGCAGGCAGCCCCGCCTATTGCACGAGATTCGCCGAGGCCAACGTCTCCGGACGGCGATTGGACGGAAGCGCGACCCTGCGACACGGCGCAGAGGTGGTGTTCGGGTCGTTCTTCGGACAATCGAGTTTCGCCCGGCATGCCGTCACGGCACGCCGAAACGCTGTCGTCGTCGCGCCGGGTTCGGACTTGGTGGAGATGGCATCGTTCGGATGCGGCGTCCAGACGGGTGCCGGCGCGATGCTCGACATCCTTCGACCCGACCCGACCTCACGCGTCATCGTGTACGGCCTGGGAGGCGTTGGTATGGCGGCCGTCATGGCCGCCTCGTATCTCGGCGCCCGACAGATCGTCGGCGTCGACATGTCGCCTTCACGACTGGACACTGCACTGGAGGTCGGCGCGACCCACGTCCTCGACGGCGGTGATCCCGAGATCGCGAACGCTGTCGACGAGCTGACGGACGGCGGACCGACCCACGCCTTCGACACGACGGGAAACCCCGCGGTCATCCGCGGCGCAGCCCGGTCGCTACGCCGAGGAGGCACACTCGTCGTCGTCGGGACCGGGCCGGCCGATGTCAGCATGGACGTGCAGGATCTCATCGCCGGTGGAAAGACTGTGCGTGGCTGCATCGAAGGCGATGCCGACCCACAAGTGATGATCCCCAGGCTGGTTCGCCTTCATCAGGAAGGCCACCTACCGATGCACCACATCGTGCACCGCTTCGATTTCGGTGACATCAACGACGCGGTATCGAGCGCCGCGAGCGGGGCCTCGATCAAGCCGGTGCTGACGTTCTCGACGGGGCAGTGACGACGCGTGCAGTCGTCTACGCCCCATTTCCACATCCCGAAAGCTTCTGATCGCCAACGTGAAAGACAGGTCGGATGAATCACGAACCAACTCTCGACATTGCTATCGTAGGTGCAGGATTCGCCGGCCTGTACATGCTCCACAAAGCGCGTGAACAGGGACTGAACGCCAAGGTCTTCGAACGTGGCGACGGTGTCGGCGGCACGTGGTATTGGAACAGGTATCCCGGCGCGAGGTGCGATGTCGAAAGTTTCTACTATTCCTATTCTTTCTCTCCCGAGTTGGATCAGGAATGGAACTGGACCGAGCGCTACCCCACCCAACCCGAGATCCTCGCCTACCTGAACCATGTCGCAGACCGCTTCGATCTGCGCGACGACATCTGCCTCGGATCCGAGATCGTCTCAGCACGGTACGACGACAACTCGACGTCGTGGAATCTGACCTCGGCCCGGGGCGACGAATTCACTAGCACGTTCTTCGTGATGGCGTCGGGCAACCTGTCGGCCGCCCAGATCCCTGATTTCCCCGGACTGACCGACTTCACAGGCGAGACGTACCACACGGGGAACTGGCCGGAAAATGATGTCGACTTCCGAGGAAAATCTGTCGCGATCATCGGCACCGGCTCCTCCGGAATACAGGTCATACCCGAGATCGCTCGCCAGGCCGAGCACGTCACAGTTCTCCAGCGGACCCCGTCGTTCAGCATGCCCGCTCGCAACACTCCGTTGACCGACGACGAGATATCCGATGTCAAGGCAAATTACGCCTCCCTTAGAGTGGCCAGCAGGAACTCGGCAGCCGGAGCACCCTATCCTCCGAGCACGGACAGCGCGTTCGACGTGAGCGACGAGGAGAGGACTGCTCGGTACGAGCAGTACTGGGCGATGGGTGGCGCACGAATAATGAACGCGTTCGGGGACCTGATGACGTCACCGAAAGCCAATGACACGGTAGCCGAATTCGTTCGCGGCAAGATCGCGGAGTCGGTGGCAGACAAAGATCGAGCAAAGATTCTCACACCGGAAGGTTTTGCGCTGGGCTCGAAGAGAGTATGCGTCGACACCGACTATTACGAGACATTCAACCGAGACAACGTCGACATCATCGACGTGTCTTCCGCACCGATCGAAAGAATCACTGCTGACGGTATCGCGACGGCTGGAGACCGGATCGAGGTCGACGCCATCGTTTTTGCCACTGGGTACGACGCAATGACCGGCGCACTTCTTGCCGTGGACATACGCGGACAGGGCGGCACGTCCCTCCGGGATCAGTGGAGCGACGGTCCCAAGACGTATCTGGGAGTGGCCGTCAGCGGATTCCCGAACATGTTCATCATCACCGGCCCACAGAGCCCGTCGGTGCTCGGCAACGTGGTCGTGTCGATCGAACAGCACGTGGAATTCATCGCGCACCACATCACGTTCATGAAAGACAAGGGATACCGAATTTCTCATCCGGACTTCGACGCCCAGGAAGAGTGGGTACGTCATGTCGCAGAGGTCGGCGAGACGACACTCTTCTCGACAGGCTCATCGTGGTACGTCGGCGCGAACATACCGGGAAAGCCCCGAGTGTTCATGCCCTACATCGGTGGTGTCGGCAACTTCAGGGCCATGTGCGACGAGATTGCCGCAGAGGGCTACCGAGGATTTGTGTTCTCCTGACGCAGGGCGCTGGCACCGTGCCAGCACTCGTTCGACCGGCGTACTACCGCCGGCTCATCTCGGAGGTAAGTCGACGATGGCGTGTTGCTTGTTCGTCATGACCCTTTTCACCTCACTGAAGACGCGCATGATCCGCAAGGGACAACCGTCGTTCAACGACATCGTGATCGACGCCGAGCGTCGTCGCGCACGGAAAGCGTCCGAAGCCTGAGAAGAAACACCCAGCCGGACAACTCGGTCCGAGCTGATTCGAGCCGACGAGGAGTCGAAGCCCGTGAACAGAAGAACGCGACGGCGAACGGCTGGACCGCTGAGACTTGCAGTCGGCGCTCTGGGCGGTCTGGCCACCATCGCTGCGCCGAAGCTCAGGAGCGTGGACAGCCCCGAGAGACAGGCGACCGAGACCGGGATCTATCCCTCGTCGATCACCATCCCTCACCGAGATCACCGCACCGGACCGTTGACGAGGGCGCGTCAACGCCGAACGTTCATCATCCTGGGATCTGTCGAGGCGGCTGGATTGGCGCTGAACGTCTTCGGACGCAGCAAGCGCGCCAGGGCAGTGGGACTGGGGCTGATGGCACCGGGCGGCGGCCAGGCCTACACCCGAAAGCCGGTGAAAGCGCTGCTGTCAGCTCTCACCAGCGCGACCGGACTGATCGTGTGGATCGGAAGCGGGAACATGCTGATGACGCCGCTCGTGTGGCTGGGTAGTGCGGCGTCGGCGGGCAAGGACGCGGGCGGGTCCACGAGGGTCTCGGATGCAGCTCGGGTGGTGGTCCCCTTGCTGGTGGTCGGCAGTACCGCGTGGTTGGTCGGCCGCATCCGAGAGGATTTCGTCAAGCAGCAGGCCGTCGCCGAGGAGACGAACAAGTACCTCGAAACCTTCACTCCCCCACTCCGCGGTGACGACCGGCCCGAGCCGTACGTGGCCGACGAACTGACTCTCGATGAGCTTCTGCTCGCTCGCACTGTTCTCGATGTCGCATTGCAGGATGACGGTGACTGGTCGAACTACGACATCCTCGAGCAGTTTCAGCCTTCTGCGGTCCGCTATCAGCTCAATTATCTCGGCTGGGCACTGTCGATGCTGCAGTACAGCCGAATGCCGGCCTTCCACGGTTACCTGAGCGAAGCGCAACGCAAGCTGATCCAGAAGTTCCAGCAACGCAAGGTGTGGAGCTACTGGTGGCTCGAGAACCTCTGGGGAAATCTGGAGAACAATCCGGACCCCGTCCGCAAACAGAACATCATGCTGACAGGATTTTTCGGCCTGCAGATCGCAACATATCAATCCGCGACCGGCGACATGCGCTACACCGAGCCCGGAGCAGTGAAGTTTCGGTGGAACGACGAGAACTCGTTCGACTATTCCCTCACCACCATCTGCGATGCGATCGTGGACGACATCTCCAGGTCACCGTGGTCGATGATCGCGTGCGAACCGAACTGGGTCTATCCCTACTGCAACGGCACCGGTGCCAACACCTTCCGCATTCACGACCGGATGTCGGGCACGGGGTATTGGGACCGCATCAAGTACGGCTTCACCAAGTCGATGGACGTCGAGTTCCATCGGCCTGACGGAACCTCGCACATGTTCAAGTCCACGCGTACGGGGTACGGCAACGGCGCAATGCCGTTCAACAGTACCGAGATGCGACCACTGACGCCCGAACTCGCCGACCGCGGTTGGGCACTCACCCGCGCGGGCGTATCGACTTTCGACGAGAACGGGGACCCGACCGGCACGGTGTTCAAAGACCTACCGAGCGGATTCGACCCCGGCAACGCCGGCAGCGGAAAAGTTCTCCAGTACGGCGGCATCATCGACGCCGCGCGTGAGGCCGGTGACGAGAAGCTGGCGCAGGCCGCGTGGGACGAATTGTTCGAGACGACGAGGGTCACCAGAGATCACGGCCGGCTGACCTTCGAAGGGGCCTCGCTCCAAGCTACTGCGTTCGTGGCAAAAAGCGCGTTCAACAGGAAGGGCGGTTGGCTCGACCTGATCGAACGTGGATTGCCGGATTCGTGGCTGCACGGGCCTGTCCTCGACGCGGTTGCCTATGCCGACGCGATGGTGGCTCGGGCGGAGACCGACGGGACAAATCTCGACTTGGTCCTCTACCCGGTCTCCGGCGAGGCGACCACCGACCTGACGCTCGCTCGGCTGACTCCCCATTCGCGGTATGTGGTCGACGCCGGTGGCCGGACATCGAACTTCGTGGCGGATGCGGACGGTTCCGCAACGGTCGCAGTGGAACTCGCAGGACGGACAGCGGTCTCGATCAGTCCTGCCTCAGCCCGGTCGACCGAACCGGCTTCCACGACATCACTGTCCCGCCCGGTCTCCGCGAGCACCTGACCCGCGGATTCACCAGAAACAGGAGAACACAGCTATGACCTCATCGAACGTGGACCCGACGCCGTCACCACTCGCACGCGTGCTGGGTGCGGTGAGAACGGTGGATTCCACCGCAGGTGTGATCGTCGACAACTGGATCAGCGTCCCCGCCTGGTACGTGTTGATCAAGGCGATCGGACTCACTCCCGGCAAGCCTCTCCATCGCCTGGCACGACGAGAATTCGACGCGAGCAGGTGATGTGTTCGCATGCAGCACCATCCGAGCGGCCCCGGTCGGCACCCCGACGTGGACAGACCGAACCCACGCTGCTGAGGGTCGGCCTTCTGGCCCTGGCTGAACTCGTCGCTGCATTCATCGTGGCTCGCGGGTTGATCTTCGTCGGCTCGAGACTTCGTGACGACGGAAGCGGAGCCTCGGCCCCTTCCGTCCCCGCGATCGCATCAGACGGCGGCACGAGTGGTCATCACCACCACGCCGGATCGTCGATGGACATGACTGCCCACACCGTCAGTTCGAGTCCATCGATGAGCACGTGGGCACTGTTGGCGACCGCCTGCGTGGCCGGCGCGGCGCTGTGGATGGCGCGACGTCGCCTGACCACGCGCTTCTCTCAGGTCTCGGTCGACGCAGCACTGGCGGTCGCGGCGGTGTCGGCGGTTGTCGTTGCGCTCTTGCCGTCGGTTCGCAGCGCTGCCGACATGTCGCACCTTGCCATGATGACGCAGGTGATGATCCTCGTAATGATCGCTCCGGCACTCGCATCCGGCTTCCTCCGGCAACGGATCAGATTGTCCACGAGAGTTGTTCGAGTCGCGGCTGTACCTGTCGCGCTCGGCTACGTGATCGTGATGTACCTCTGGCATCTGCCCATCGTCACGGTGACCGGAACATCGGCGGGCGTGTTGTCCACGGCAGCGCTCCTGGTCGGTCTGTGCCTGTGGTGCTCGATTCTGTCCGACGAACGCCCCGAGATCGAGAAGACCCGGCGGCTGACTGTCTATGTCGCCGGCATTCCGGCCGGCATTCTCGGACTTGCCCTCATCATCGCCACGGAGCCCATCATGGCAGGGCACGTGCACGGAACCAGCGGCCTCGGCGCGATCGCCGACCAACGGGCGGGCGGCGTTGTCATGATGCTGGTCGAGGCAGTGTTCCTGATTCCGATCCTGCTGCCTCACAACGAACGTCGAGGGACTGTGAGCGCTCGCGTCGCGTGATCACCCAGCGTCAGGAACGGTGGGTTCGCCGACGACACCGTCTTTCAACGTGACCGCATGGCGCCGCTGTATCCGCCACTGACCAGCAGTGAAGACGTACTCGTCCTCGTAACGACCCACCGCGGCGACCCGGTTCTGCCCTCCGTCCACACGGAAGACGAACCAGTCGGAAGATGCTGTGGCAGTTCCCTCGCCGAGGTCGACATCGATGAGAGAATTGGTGGTGATCTGCTTCATCACCCATCCTGCGTGCGAGGCACGGATGTACTTCTCGAGGCCTTCGGTTCCCTCTGCCCGCACCCCCTCGGGACCGGTGAATTGCCCGTCCGCAGCGAAGAGACCCGCCCATTCGCCGTAACGTCGCGCGGAGACGAACTGGCTGTAGCGCGCCATGACTCGTTGTATTTCCTGCACCGCCACAAGCCTCAGGAGCTGCGACGGCAAGGTCCGTGCATCCTCCGGGTGAGAGTCGGCGCCCGTCACGAAGTCGCCCCGCCGGCAGTGCCCGCAGATCGCGGAGCGAAGGCAGCGATGAGTTGACGCTCGTCCGGGCTGGACGTCGGCTCGCCGAACTCCGTGCGATCCCGAATCGCGCTCAGATTGTCGATGACGTCCCGAGCTCCGTAGGACGATGGATCGCTGGGGTACCACCCGCGCGTCACGGCCGTGAACACCTCCGCGATCCGTCCGTACCCGATCGAATAGACGGAGCCGGTCCCCGTCCACTCGTCACTGCTCAACGCGACGACGAGCGGTGCCACCTCGTCTGTCGTCAGTGGCGGAGGTCCCGGCACTGAATCGGTTGTCGCATTCTGACCGGTCGCTGATCCGGCGAGGCCGACGATTGCCCCGTGTGCGGCTTGCGACCTCGGCGTACGCGCCATCGGCATGACCGTGTTGGCAATCACGCCGAATTCGTGGCCTTCCAGAGCGACGGCGCGAGCCAGTCCCAGGATCCCAGCTTTCGCGGTCGCGTAGTTACTCAGACCAGTGCCGCCGAAGGCTGCGGTATTCGAGCTCACGAAGATCACCCGGCCGAATGTCCGTTCCTTCATATGACCGAATGCGGCTTGAGTGACGAGGTACGAACCGATCAGGTGGGTGTCGAGGACTGCGCGCAAGTCTTCCTCGGACATCACGGCGAACGGCGATGGCCGGCGATTACCCGCGTTGTTGACCAGAATGTCGACCGATCCGAACGTGTCCAGAGCGTGCTGTACCACGGCGCGCGCACCTTCGACCGTGGCAACCGAGTCGTAGGAGGCCACGGCCCGGCCCCCCGATCTGCGAATCTCTGCCACGACTTCGTCCGCCGGCGCGCGGTCAGCGCCCTTGTCGGTCGTGCTCGCCCCCAGGTCGTTGACGACCACGGACGCGCCACGCTCGGCGAGGGCAAGCGCATATGCCCTGCCGAGGCCGTTACCTGCACCAGTCACCACTGCTGTCCGATGGTTCATCACGATGTCGGTCATCGACCCGCCTTTCATCGTTGCTCATCTCTCCGGGTCGCACGGGGGGTCGGCGAGACGTGCACCCCGGACGGCGCTCACAAGCAACAGTCAACTTGGCAATTAAGTATGCTTAATCGATCAAAGCTTGGCAGAGCCCGCCGTCGGAGTCAACTGTCCTCACGGGGTTCCCTGCAACCGCCACATCACCTAGTTCCACAGAATGAGTATCCTGTTCAGAGTGACTCCCACCGATGTCGCGGGTGCCGGATCGAGCGTTGACATGCGCGTCCGCAGCCATGGCAGGTTCGCCAGAAGTAGAAGTGATGACTACAGACAAGAGGCAGCGCAATGCGGAGAATCGTGACGGCGTCCGACACCGAGGGCAAGTCGTACGTCGTGAGTGACGGAATGCCCCCTCGCGCATTTCATTTCACGACGACGGATGGACGACATACGCGCGAACGCGTTGTCGGTGTTCCAGATCTCGGACCGTCTTCCGGCTTCGTGGCAGAGCTCTGGAGAGATTCGGCCGGAGGTACGGTCCACGGTACGAATGATCCTGTGTCGGGCGACGAACCGTTCACGCCGAACGTGAATCCTGGTCAGGTCGTGTTGAGACAGGTCAGCTACGGTCCCGGGTATCGAAGCCCCATGCACCGCACGAGTTCTCTCGATTTCAACGTCGTGGTCGCGGGGAGTGTGACGTTGATTCTCAGCTCCGGACGGGGAATTGTGATGGAGCAGGGCGATTCGCTCGTGATTCCAGCGACCGAACACGCGTGGCTTGCCGGGCCGGACGGATGCACGGTCAGTGTGGTGAATGTCGGAATGGTGTCGGAATTCGACAGCAATTGGGACTGACGAGGACGAAAGAGACCACCGCGAGCCCGTCGTGAACCGACACGACGGGCCCGACGCATCGATCAGCGAGGATCGACGAAGATGTCGAGGGAAATGGGCTCGATCCCGCCGTAGATGCTGAGGTCCGAGACCCCCGCCTCTGTGAGAACGTCCACGTCGATCAGCGTCTGTCCCGTCAGTTCGCCCTTCTTGCGTCCGAGAACGGCGACGGCAGCGTCGGCCATGATCTGCGGTGAGCGCGAGTGCGCGACGCCTTCCTTTCCTCCGAGCAGGTTCTCGACAGCTGCGGTGGCGATGGTGCTTTCGGGCCACAGGCAATTGCAGGAGATCTGCTCGTCGGCGTACTCGGCCGCAATACCCAACGCCGCCAGGGTCATGCCGTATTTCGCCAACATGTACCCCGGGTGCTTACCGAGCCATTCTTTCGACATGTTGAGGGGCGGCGACAGCGTCAGGACATGTGGATTCTCCGACTCGACCAGATGAGGCAGACATGCCTGCGTCAGAGCGAACGTGCCTCTGACGTTCACCTGCTGCATGAGATCGAACCGCTTCAACGGTAGCTCGGTCGTCCTCGACAAGTTCAGAACGCTGGCGTTGTTCACGACGATGTCGATGCCGCCGAATGTCTCCGCTGCAGTAGCCGCGGCACGCTGGATGTCCTCGTCGTTGCGAACATCGCCGACAACCGCGACGGCGTGTCCGCCGACTGCGACGATCTCGTCGACCGCGGTGTGAACAGTGCCGGGAAGCCTCGGGTCGGGAGTGTCGGTCTTGGCGAGCAACACCACGTTTCCGCCGCGTCTACCGATTTCGAGTGCGATCGCGAGTCCGATTCCGCGACTGCCGCCCGACATCACTGCCGTTCTCCCTGCAAAGCTGTTCGTCGTCATGGTCGTCACTTTCGGTCCGTTGACACGCCGGTCGTGGAGAACTGTGCCGGTCGACGTTCCACGAATGCGGCCACGCCTTCCCGTCCGTCGAGTCCGCCTGCTGCCGCACGAATTGCGCGCGCCTCCGCGTCGAGGTGGTCCACGAACGATGAGGTCAGACCTTCGTGGACGAGTGCTCGGGTGGCGCGAACGGCAGATGCGGAACTCGCTGCGATCGTCGCCGCCAACTCCGCCACCGCATCTGCGCTGGTGCCGTCGTCGACGACTCGGCTCACTGCACCGAGCGTATGAGCCTCGCCAGCGCCCAGCGTGCGTCGAGTCAGGAACAGATCCAGGGCAACCGATCGACCTACTGCGCGAGGGAGGGACCACGACATGCCGCCGTCAGGGGTCAGGCCTACTGCCCCGTATGCCGTGCGGAACTGTGCCGATCTTTCGGCGATCAAGATGTCGCCGAACAATGCAAGGCTCATTCCGGCACCCGCGGACCACCCCTGCACCCCGACGACGATGGGTACACCGGACGACGCCAGGGCCTCGAGGCATTCGTGGAGCCGAACCGCCAGAGTCCCGACGTAGTCGTCGGGGGAAGCCGCCGAGGCGAACCCCGCCAGATCTCCCCCGAGGCAGAAGTTCTTCCCCCGAGCGGTGATCGTGATGCAGGAGGTCGACGGACCGATGGCTCGAACGGCTTCCGCCAACTCGTCGACGAAGTCGAAGTCGATGGTGTTGCCACCGTCCGGGTCGATCAGCTCGATGGCGAGGATACTGCCCGTCGGCCCGTCGGTGACATCGAGTCGAACCTTTGTCGTCATCTACTTCGGTCCCATCCGGATAGCGCCGTCGAGCCGGATGGTTTCGCCGTTCAGCATGGGGTTGTCGATGATGTGCGAGACCAGGGCCGCATACTCGGCGGCTTTGCCGAGCCGCGACGGGTGTGGCACCTGCTGCCCGAGCGACTTCTGTGCTTCTTCGGGAAGTGTTGCCATCATCGGAGTTTCGAAGATTCCCGGCGCGATGGTCATGACCCGGATCTGGTGGCGTGCGAGCTCGCGAGCAACCGGAAGCGTCAGCGCGGCAACGGCGCCCTTGGACGCGGCGTACGCGGGCTGCCCGATCTGTCCGTCGAATGCTGCGACGGAGGCGGTGTCGACGATGACGCCGCGCTCCTCGCCGATGGGGTCGGCTTCGAGCATCTTCTGTGCGCCGAGGCGAATGAGATTGAACGTTCCGACGAGGTTGATGCGCACCACACGTTCGAAGTCTTCGAGCGGCAGCGGCCCGCTTCGCCCCAGCACTTTGCCGGGGGTCGCGACGCCGGCGCAGTTGACGACCACCCGAACCGGCCCCAGCGAACCAGCCACCTCGAGAGCTTGGGCGACGTCGTCGCCGGAGGTGACGTCGGTCGGCACGAAACGAGCCGCGTCGCCGATGCGCAGCGCCGCGTCGGCGCCGTCGGAGCTGGGGAGGTCGAGGAGCACCACGCGTGCCCCGCGCTGCGCCAGAGCGATGGCGGTGGCGTTTCCCAGTCCGGATGCGCCGCCAGTGATCACTGCTACTGCACCGTTGATGTCCATGTCGGTCCTTTGTCGCGTGTGGGGGCGCTCAGCGGGTCGCCGCCGAGTGGGCGATGACGAGCTGCTCGATTCGGTGGTGATGTCCACTCACCGGGGCGGTCTCATCTCCGGCGTTCGGCAACGAGCTCCAGGTGCCGCGCGTACATCTCGGCCGCCTTGCGCTGTTCGCTGATCTCGGGCTGCGGAAGCACCACCGCACCACCGATGCGACTCGGTAGAGCAACCGTGGCGGTGCCGAAGGTGGTCTTCTCGCCACGCTGGTTCGTCATCTGCATCTCGATGTCGACCACACCACCTTCGGGGGTCTGACGTTTCTGGGTGATCGCACCCGAGATGAACTGGGTGTCGCCCTGATAGTTGAACTTGCGCATCGAGTCCTCCTGCCGGAGCACGAAAGCATCATCGCCGGCCCAGTCGGTCAGGTAGTGGTGCAGCCATGTCTGTCTCATGACTCCGTAGTCGTAGGCGCGCGGATTGCCGATCGCCTTGGCCCACTCCGAGTCCCAGTGCAGACGCTGAGCGACGTCCGGGACACCTTGGTCGTTCTTGACGAAGAAGGCCGGGATCCGCTGCCGGTTCTCGTGCGCCAGGCGACTCGACTTCAGGCCGTAGGGCGCGAAGCCGTAGCCACCCGCATGGAAGGCGATGATCTCGGTGGTCGTCAGAGGTCCTTTGACCATCGGTGGCAGATCGTCGCCCACGGAAACGTCCTCCCAGTACCGCGGATCGGCACCGCGCGGACCTTCCTGGGCGTAGATCTCCTCGATGCGCCGCATGTCCTCGTCGGTGTACGACGCGGGCTCGATCGTCGAGTTCTTGCCGCGCTCCCGAGCCTTCTTTCGTTCGCTGAGGACCCGAACGACTCGCTGGATCGCGACGATCTCGCCACGCTGGTTGAGGCGAACGCTGCGCCGAACCTGGATCACCGACGTTCCGGAGAATTCCGAGTTCTTGACCTCGATCGATTCCTCGCCCGCATAGCCCACGATTCGGTCGCCGGGCAGGATCGGCCGGAACCACTCGTTGCTCCCGCCCGACACGAAGACATGGATACCGGTGAACAGGCCCTTCGCAGCGCGCTTGATCTCGTCCGGCATGGGATCGCCCAGCATCGGCGCCCCCATGATCTGGGACATGATGTTCGGCGCCACCTGCGAGCCCCAGCGCGTCGTCTCCCCGTAGTGCTCGTCGGTGTAGAGCGGGTTGCTGTCTCCCACGCCCCACGCGAAGTTGCGAATGCTGTCGTAGGACGCCGTCGTGACGTGCTCCTGGTTCTTGATCGGCGTGTCGACCCCCAGAAGGAGCCGGGCGCGCTCCACGTCGCCGTCGGTGAATACCGCCTCGGTGGCCTTCTCGAACTCGGTGGTGACGTCTGTCATGATGCGGCCTTCCTCGATTGAACGGGCCGGCGGCGTCCGCGCCGCCGGTACATGGTGATCCCGGTAGGTCAGCCCGGAGCCACGGCAGTGGCGGTGCGAACCGGCACTGCGCTCGCGGCGTCGTACTCGACGCGTAGTCGGTCGACGAGGACCGCGACGGGGGCGACGTCCTCGATCAGATCGACGCCCTGGCCTGCAGACCAGACGTCTTTCCAGGGACGTACCCCGTCTCTGGTACGCGCCGCGAGTTCTCCGTCCAGGTCCAACCCCAGAGCGGCGGCCGACGGGCGCAGCCATCGGGCCGGACCACCACCACCGAACGGGGTGAAGACGAGATCGTCGGACGTGGCCTCGACCAGCATGCGCTTGTACTCCGGCGGCGCCAACGACTCCTCGGACGCGATGAAGCGCGTGCCCACGTAGGAAAGGTCGGCCCCGAGCACCTCTGCGGCACGGATCGCAGCTCCATGTGCCACTGCGCCGGCCATGACGATGGTGCCGTCGAAGATCGCGCGTAGGCGCGGAACCAAGATCAGGTGGCTGACCGTGCCGGCGTGCCCACCACCCCCGGAACCGATGCACACCAGCCCGTCGACGCCGGCGGCGATCGCCTTCTCGGCGTGCCGCCAGGTCGTGACGTCGTGGAACACCTGCCCGCCCCACTCGTGGACGCGCTTGGTCAACTCGGTCGGATCACCGGCCGCAGAGACGACGATCTCGACGCCGTGACGGGCACAGATCTCGAGATTGGCGGGGATGTCGTCCGGAGACACCCGTCCGGTCAGGTTCACTGCCAGCGGTCCGTGAACCACGCCCGGACGCGCAGCCTCATCGGCTGCAAGTCCTGCGCGGATGTCGCCGAGCCACTGGTCGAATCTCTCCAACGAACGAGCATTCTGGCGAGGCAGCACTCCCATGAGCCCTGCCTTGCACGCCTCCCGCACCAGGTCCGGACCGGACACGAGAAACATCGGCGCGCACACGGCAGGTACGGCCAATCGGTCACGCCACGCGTTTGTCACCGGCTGCCCTTCGAGTCATCTGACGACGCCTGATCGCCACTTTCGTCTATACAGTACCCTCTTTAGGAGAGAGACGCACCCGCGTCCAGGAAAGACGGGGCCTGGGATGAAGGTCGGCATACATATAGATGTACGCAATCCCGCGGGTTGGCGAGCACCGTGGGACCGCGTCTACGGGTTCAATCTCGAGCTGAGCCAGGAGGCGGAGCGCCTCGGCCTGGAATCGGTCTGGCTCTCCGAGCACCACCTGTTCGACGACGGCCACCTCCCCCAGCCGTTGACGTTCGCCGCCGCGGTCGCGGCCCGGACGTCGTCGATCCGCATCGGGACGGCGATCATGCTCGCCCCGCTGCGGGTCGCTGCTCATCTGGCAGAAGAGGCGGCGGTCGTCGATCAGCTGAGCAGTGGCCGTCTCGAGCTCGGCCTCGGCGCGGGCTATCGAGCCCCGGAGTTCGACCTCTACGGCGTCGACATCGACCAGCGTTTCACCGACACCACTGCGCGGGTCACCGAGCTGCGCGCCATCTGGGCCGAGGGTGTGGTCACGCCGCCGACAGCTCAGGAGAGGCTGCCGATCTGGCTGGGCTACAGGGGCCCCAAAGGAGCGCGTCGCGCCGGTCTGCTCAACGAGGGCCTGCTGTCGCTCGATCCTGGTCTGTTGCCCATCTACCGAGCTGGGCTGCGCGAGGGCGGGCACACCGAAGAGGAAGCACGCATGGCAGGTCCCATGAACCTATTCGTCAGCGACGACCCCGAACGTGACTGGGCGATCGTGCGAAAGCACCACCATCACCAGTGGGACTCTTATCGCCGTATGTCTGCCCAGGAGACCGGCGTTCCGGTGCGACCTTTCGACGGCGAGAGGGCCCGCGCTCGGGGGCTGACGCCTGGACTGGGCAACATTCTGGTGGCCACTCCGGAGGATGCTGCGGCCCAGATTCTCGAACGGCTCGCAGGGTGCCCTGTCGTGCGAATATTTCCGTGGGCATCGCCCGGGGCCCTCCCCGAGCAGCTGGCCATGCAGCATGTGCGCACACTGGCACAGAGTCTTGCGCCCCTGCTGGCGGACGCCTGACCCAGTGAAAGTCAGCGGTAGTAAGCAGACATCGCTTCGAGGTGCTTGGCCAGGCGGTGTTGCGCCACCGCCAGGTCGCCGTCGATGAGCGCCTCGACGATCCGGCTGTGCGTGTGGTGCAGGACGCCTGCGGTCTCCGGATCGTTGGGAATGTTCTGCTTGGCTCGCTGCTGGGTGAGCCTGACCAACACGTCGACGAACAACCGCAGCGCGGAATTGCCTGAGAGCTCGGCGAGCAGAACGTGCAGATCACTGTTGTGAGCGCCGACGCCTTCCGTCTTCATGACGCGTCCCTCGTCGGCGATGGCCTCTCTCAGACGAGCGATCTTTGCCTCGTCGAGATTCTCGCTGAGCTGACGCAGGCACGTGAATTCCAGCGCCGTCCGCACTGCGAACAGATCCTGCTGTCGGACCGAGGCGAAGTCGAGGTACAGCGCAGCCGATGCCAACACCGACTCGATGTTCGGCTCAGTGACGATCAGACCGCCGCTGGGCCCACGACGCATCCGAGCGACGTTGTGGCTCTCGACAATGCGGATACCCTCGCGAAGCACAGCCCGGCTCACCCCGTGCTGCGCGATGAGGTCGGATTCCGACCCGAGGTTCGCGCCGACGGGCCACTTCTTGGCCATGACCTCGGCCTCGATCCTGGTAGCCACACGATCGGCCAGCTTCGTCGAGCCACCGGTCTTGGCGACAGCGGCCTCCGGCATCCGCTCATCGATTTCCGATCCAGGGCGGGAGTCGTTCGAACCATCTGACTCGACCTCCTCGGAGCTTGAGGCCACGAACTCTCGTTGAGTACTCATAATGCTCCGCATCATATCCGAGTAATGCCGCGATTCACGCAGCGAACGATGTAGGTTCAGCAATACGGTATACTTTATCAGCCCGCCTCACACGTCCGCAGCCCGCCTCCGGGAGGTTTTCATGATCCTGCAGCGCTCTGTCCGAGACCTCACCCTCACCACCCCTGTCTCCGCGGTCGACGATCTGCGCCGACGGCTGGAGGGCACCCGCTGGCCCGACGACGTCGCGGACTCGGGCTGGGCGGCGGGCATGCCGATCAGCGCCCAGCGTGAGCTGGTAGATCGTTGGATGAACTTCGACTGGTCGGCGAGGGAGACAGAGCTGAACCGGGACGATCACCATCTCGTGACGGTCGGTGGAAATCAGATCCACGCCGTGAGGCACCGGGGCACGGGACCGGCCCCTCTGCCCCTGGTGATCACCCATGGGTGGCCGAGCACGTTCCACGAGTGGCACAGGGTCATCGGCCCGCTGACAGACCCGGAAGCCCATGGCGGCGACCCTGCCGATGCGTTCGACGTCGTCACGCCGTCCCTGCCGGGCTACGGGTACTCGCCGGCTCCTTCGAAGCCCGGGACGACCCCGCGCGACATCGCCGCACTGTGGGTCGAGGTCATGGCCGCTTTCGGCTACGACCGATTCGGAGCCCAGGGCTGCGACTGGGGGTCCTTCGTGACCTCCTTCCTGGGACTGGATCATCCCGACCGCCTGATCGGGGTGCACATGGGAATGGTCAGCCTCGGCGCCCCCCGAGAGCCCGGAGTCTCGCCGAGCGCCGAAGAGAAGGAGTACGCCGCACGCTTTCGCGCGTGGCGAGCGGTGGAGCACGGGTACGTGGCCATCCAGTCGTCCAAGCCGCAGACGTTGGCCACGGCGCTCACCGACTCACCTGCCGGAATGGCGGCCTGGATCGTCGAGAAGTGGTCCACATGGTCGGATCGCCACACAGACGGCAGTTCGATGGTGCCGTGGGACGACATCCTGACGACACTGTCGATCTACTGGCACACCCGCACCATCGGCAGCGCCAACCGCCTCTACTACGAAGCCGCCGTTAAGCCGCAGGGTCTTACGGCCGGCGAGCGCGTCGAGGTGCCGTCCGGATTCTTGCTCGAGACGGGTTCGCACCAGCGTGTGACGGGGCGGCAGCGCGGCACGGCCGCCGCGGACAGGTTCGGTGCACCTCCCCGTTCACGCGTCGAGCAGGCATTCAACGTCGCGCGGTGGACGGAAGCGCCGACCGGGGGACACTTCCCCGCCCTCGAGACACCCGACCTCTACGTCGACGAGGTTCGCGAATTCTTTCGACCCCTCAGATGACTATGCCCATCATCCAGTCAACAGCACGAAGGAACCACCGTGACCAGTGAAACAGGGGTCGACATCACGCGAGACGGCGTCGTCCTGCGTGTGCACCTCAACCATCCCGCCTCCGGCAACGCGCTGAGTCAGGCCGGCATCGACGCCTTCGTGGCGGCGCTCGACGAGGCGACCCGGTCCAACACCGTCAGGGTCATCGCGTTGACCGCCGAGGGGCGACACTTCTGCACGGGAATGAACCTCGTGGAGGCCAATACCACCAACCAGGAGCGGCCACGAACCGGGCACCTGCGCCGGCGCACGAACCTCGGCGCCAACCGTCTGGTGAAGACGTTGATCGAGGTGCCCCTCCCCGTCGTGACGGGAGTGCGCGGGTGGGCCGCGGGCATCGGCAACATGCTCGCGCTGTCATCGGACTACGTGGTGGCGTCGGAGACGGCCAAGCTGTGGGCACCCTTCGTGGGGCGTGGCTTCACCCCCGACAGCGGCACGTCCTACCTGTTGCCCCGCCTGGTCGGCACGCAACGGGCCAAAGAGATGGTGCTGCTCTCGCGCCCACTCCCGGCCGAACGAGCCGAGCGTTGGGGACTGGTCAACGACATCGTGGCGGACGACGCTGTCGAGGAGAGAGTCGAAGAAGTGGTGCAGGAGTTCGCCCGCGCTGCGACCGTGTCCGTCGGACTGGCCAAGCAGATGCTCAACCGCAGTCACGAGATGACCCTCGAACAGGCTCTCGACCGCGAGGCCACGGCGCTGGAGATCTCGCTGCGTACCGCTGATTTCAAGGAGGGCATGTCTTCGCTGCGCGAAAAGCGGGACCCCGAATACCGCGGTACCTGAGCGAAGGCAGATCGGCCGAGTGTTCGACGAAAGGGGGTGACGTCATCGACGTCACCCCCTTTCCGACGGTCACAACGGGCCGTCGAGCTCCAGCGTCCGCTCCTGCCACCGCCAGGTCTCGCCGTGCCTCACCAGCCGGTCCCGATAGCAGCCGGTGGCACGAAGGGCCGGCGGCTGCGCACGCCCCGACGCCAAGGTGAGGTAGTAGACCGCGACCGCCGAGACGTCATCGACCTCCTCCACCCACAGGTTGGTAACGATGTGACGGGAAGTGCCGACCGGCTTCGCCCACCCTGCGTTGAGCCTCTCGACGATCGTGTCGCGGCCTTCGGCCCGGCGCAGCTCGGCACCGTCCAGGGTGAACGTGAAGTGTCCGTCCTCGGCCCAGGCCTCCGACACGATGTCGGCGCGTTGGTGATCGATGCCATAGACCGCGCGTGAGATGAACTGGCTTATGGATGCGTACTCGTCCATGGGAACTCTTGTTCTGTCGTGGGATGAACGGGATGGACGGCGGACGGGGGCGGTTCAGACCTTGGTCGCGCCGTGATCGATCGGTATCTGGGCAGCCGTGATGGTGCGTGATTCGTCGGAGGCCAGAAAAACGACCAGGTTCGCGATGTCCTCGGGCGACGACTGCCGCGGCTCCTTCAATATCTGCTGCAGCAGGGGTCCGTAGTCAGGGTGCGACCCGAAGACGGCCTGGCCGTCCGAACCGATGACTCCCATCTTCGTCGTGACGCCCCACGGGTGGATCGTGTTGACGCGGATCCCGTACTCGGCAAGCTCGATCGCGGCCGTCTTGGCCAGGCCGACGACACCAGATTTTGCTGCGCTGTAGGGAGCCTGCGCAGGCAAGGATTTCAGCCCTGCAACCGAGCTGGTGATGATGATCGAACCACCGCGGCCGCCTTCGATCATGGCCGGGACCGCTGCTCGCATCGTGTTGAAGACCCCCGTCAGGTTGACCGCGACGACGTCGTCCCAGGTCTGCGGATCGATCTCCCAGAAGCGACCCCAGGTGACGAAACCCGCATTCGCGACGACCGCATCGATCCGGCCCAGCTTCTCGACCCCGTCGCGGACGACACTCTCCAGTCCGGCCAGGTCACGCACATCCACGACGCGGTGAACGATCCTGCGACCCAGCGCCTCGACCGCGGCCACCGTCTCCTGGAGATCCTCCGGCGTCGCGGCGTCGTAGTCCATCACGGCCGGCGCCGCGCACACGTCGACTGCGATGATGTCTGCACCCTCCGATGCCAGCTCGACGGCGTGAGCTCGGCCTTGACCCCGCGCCGCTCCGGTGATGAAGACGACCTTGTCCTTCATGCGATCTGTCATGCGATCCCCTCTGTTCTCTTGCGGTTGATGCTTGTGCCCGACGCCAGGATGCGGCGCCGGCCGGGGTGGTCTGTCGCGCCGAGCCGGCGCGGCCGACACAGCGCGAGTACTGCCAGGACGAGAGCGCCGCTGACCAGATAGGCCGCCTCGAGTGACACGGCGTCCGCCAGGAAGCCGTTGAGCGCTGCGGCGAGTGGGCGCAGACCGAGGAACGACATCAGCCACAAGGCCATGACGCGTCCGCGCAGCTCGGCGGGACACCGCTGTTGGACGATGCTGGTGAGGCTCGCGATCGCGGCACTCATGCCGATTCCGGAGAGCAAGAACAGAGCCAGGGTCACGACCAGTGGGGCATCGATCGCCGACAGCGCCGTGACTACGCCCATGAGCGCCAGGCCGGCCGAGGCGACGAGCGGCTCGCCCCATCGTCGCTGGGCCCGGCCCACGAGCGTGAAGGCCAGAGCTGCACCGATCCCGAAGGCCGACACGATCCACCCGGCGCCCTCCGGCCCCAGGCCTCGTGCGGATGCCGTCACCGGCCCGAGCGTCAACGGGGGGTCGGCGGCGACGCCGACGGCCGCCACACCGATCAGCGCAGCCACCATGGGTCCGTCTGCGCGCACGGCACGCACTGCGGCCCGCACCGAGTAGTCCGTGCCGCGCTGCTTGGTGGGCGTCAGCCGGCCGAGCCGAGCCGCCGCGACGAAGGCGGCGAACCCGAGACCGGCTGCCGCTGCACCGGCCAGCGCCCAGGCCGCACCCAGGCTGGTGAGCGCGACGGCTCCGAGAGCCGGGCCGACCGCCCGGGCCGCCGTCATGGGAAAGGTGTTGAGCGTGACCGCAGTACCGATCTCGTCGTCCCGGACCATCAGCGGCACCATCGACTGCAGGGCAGGACTACCGAGGACGGTGCCGACACCGGCGATCGCCGAGCAGATCACGACGGGTGCGGCGCTGGACATCGACGACACCCCGCCCTGCAGCCAGATGACCAGTGCCAGCGCGGCCGAACCGCACGCCTGCACGAGCCGCCCGATGATGATCTGCCGGGCGGGGCTGCCCCTGTCTGCCAGTGCGCCCGCCCACGGCGACAGCACCAGCTGAGGTCCGAACTGTACGGCCGTCACCAGTCCGACGACGAGGGCCGAGCCGGTGATCTGATACACGACGACGGCGGCCACCAGGTTGTGCACCCAGACACCGCAGGTCGCGACGATCTTGCCCACGAAGAAGCCACCGAACACCGGGTCGAGAAGCAGTGCGCGCGCTGTTCGCGGCGATGGTTTCCCAGCACGCGGCGCGACTGCCTCTGAGGGCACTGATATTTCCTCTCCGGTCGAGAACTGACCCGATGGTGAACCCCTGATTAGGACGAATCAAGTTACGAGCGAGTGTTCCACCGAGTACAGTATCCTTTATACACACGCGGCGGTGACACTGTCATGGCGGTCAGAGCGCGACGTTCCTAGGTTTCAGGGGTGCAACAGGTGTCCATGGTGTTCGAGTCGGAGCAGGAACAGCTGCGTGACGTCGTGAAGGATCTCGTGCGAGTCGCGAGCCCCACGTCGCGCGTCCGAGAGGTTGCCGAGTTCGAGACGGGTCACGACGCCGAGCTGTGGCGTCGACTCGCCCGCGACGTCGGGATCGCTGGACTCGTCATCCCCGAGCATCTCGGCGGGAGTGGCGTCTCGTTCGCCGAGCAGGCCGTCGTCCTGGAGTCACTGGGGGCAGGGCTTGCCGGATCCGCCTTCCTCTCCAGTGCGGTCATCGCCACCCATGCCCTGCTCGCAGCCGACGACGAAACGACCTCCGGCCCGCTGCTGGAAGCGCTGGCGAGCGGCGAGCGACTCGCCACTCTGGCCTACGTCGAGCCCACCTGTTCCTGGCACCTCGACGACGTGTCCATGTCGGCCCGAGCCGACGGCCACACCACCTACCGGCTGACGGGCACCAAGGCATTCGTCCTGAACGGGGCGTCCGCCGACTCCCTGCTCGTGGTCGCGCGCACCGACGAGGGGCCCACCCTGTTCCTCCTCGACGAGACCGACCGCGTGTCGCGTACCCCGATGACGGTGCTGGACGCGACCTGGCCGATGAACACGGTCACGTTGGACGGGGCACCAGCAACTCGCGTCGGTGCTGCCGGTGCCGCGGCCGACTTCCTGGCACCGGTCCTGGACATCGCTCGCACCGCTGTGGCCCTCGATGCCGTGGGCGGCGTGCAGCAGTGCTTGGACATGAGCGTGGAGCATGCCCGTACCCGCGAGCAGTTCGGTAGACCGATCGGCTCCTTCCAGGCCGTGAAGCATGCCTGCGCCGACATGCTGATCCATACCGAGACGGCTCGTTCGACGGCCTACGACGCGACCGCGGCCGCCGTGCGTGATCTCGAGGCTCTGCCCGTCGCAGCCGCGGCTGCGAAAGCCGCGTCGGCCGACTCGTACCGCGACGTCGCCGCCGAGACCGTGCAGGTGCACGGTGGCATCGGGTTCACCTGGGAGCACGACGCACACCTCTACTTCCGACGCGCTCAGTCATCGGCACTGTTCCTCGGCACGGCCGATGCGCATCGTGCCCTGCTGGCCGACCGACTCGCCTTCTGACCTACCCACCCCGAGGACGCCATCATGACCGGTACCACTTCTCTGGACGATTTCACCGCGACGGCGCGGAGCTGGCTGGACGCACGACTGCCGAAGCGCGATCGGTCGCGCCGCGCGTGGGGCGAGGGCGACGACGACGTCTCGGTCTTCCACGACCTCACTCGTGAGGAAGAGAGTCGACTCATCGCCGAGGCCTCGGCGTACGAGCAGGAGAAGTTCGACGCCGGCTTCGGCGGCATCACGCTTCCGGCAGAGCTCGGCGGCAGAGGCTTGTCGCACGAGCACGAACGCGCCTTCCGCTCCGTCGAGTCCGCCTATCGGACTCCGCCTGCGCACGAGTTGCTCACGGTCACGATGGTGCTGGTCGGAAACACCATCGATCGCCTGGGGACATCGGAGCAGAAGCTACGGTTCCTTCCGGCGCTGATGAGTGCCCGCGAACTGTGCTGCCAGCTGTTCTCGGAGCCGGGTGCAGGCTCCGACCTGGCCTCGGTCTCCACCCGGGCTGTCCGCGACGGTGACGAGTGGGTAATCGACGGGCAGAAAGTCTGGAGCTCCGGAGCCCAGTACGCGCAGTGGGGTATCTGCCTCGCCCGCACGAACACGGACGCGCCCAAGCACCACGGCATGACGATGTTCCTCGTTCCGCTCGATGCGGAGGGGATCGACGTGCGACAGATCCGTCAGATGAGTGGCGGCTCGACGTTCAACGAGGTGTTCCTCGACGGAGTCCGGATCGACGACTCGTTGCGCATCGGCGATGTGGACGGCGGGTGGAAGGTCGCGCTGACAGTCCTCGGATTCGAGCGCGGCGGCGGCGAGAACCGAGGCGGCACGTACTTCGAGGTGTTGGCCCTGGCGCGCTGGCTCGAGAGGACGAAGGACCCGATCGTCCGTCAGCGTCTGGCGACGCTGTACATCCAGCGCCGCCAGTTGGCCGTGACCGCCCGGCGCGCGCGGAAGGGCGGTCCCCGCGCCCCACACGGGTCCCTGATCAAACTGCTGTACACGCAGCACCAACGGACCATCTCGGAGACTGCTGCAGATCTGCTGGGTCCACGACTGATGGCAGACACGGGCGAGTGGGGCACGTTCGCCTGGACGACGTTCGTGACGGGCGCACCGGGCAACCGCATCGCCGGGGGGACCGACGAGACCCAGCGCAACATCCTGGGCGAACGCGTCCTGGGTCTTCCCAGAGAGCCCAGCTGACCGACGGAGCACCACCGGGCGCTCCGCACACCCCCTGAACACACCACCTAGATGGGTATACTCAATAACATGACCGAGCCTACTGACCTGCCCCGACGCATGCGCGACGTGACGGCGATCGATCCGAGCGCCCGCGCTCTGCAGATAGCCGACCGGTGGCACTCGTGGGGTGCCATCGCTGCCGGAGGTGAGGTCCTTCAGACCGTGCTCGGCTCGATGGGTGCCTCGGTACCCGGAGCGGGCGTCGCGGTCGTCATGCGCAACGGTGCCTCGACCGTCGCGGCCACGGTCTCGATCGTCGCATCGAACCAGGCGATCCTCACCCTGAGCGATCTGGTCCCGAACGAGCGCCTCGCAGACACGATTCGCGCCGTACGCGCGGTCGCGATCGTTGCCAACCCACAGGACTGGACCGAGGCCACGTTGGCGTCCGCGCGCGACATCGGGGCCGCCGCCATCAGTGTGGAGGGAGACGACCCGTCGACCTTCGCGGTGATTCAGGAAGCCGGGTACGCCGCCGGAGACCTGGTCGGCCGTCTGCACCCCGGCGTGGCACTGGAGATGATGACCAGTGGCACCACCGGCCCGCCCAAGCGGATCCCCCTGACCTACGCGTCGCTGTCGGCGGCGCTGGACGCCAGCCGTCACTACGCCTCGTCAGCCGAGGAACCGTTGAGCCTGCGCAAGAGCGTTGCGGTCGTGGCTCTGCCCATGGTGCACATGGGCGGGGTCTGGACGACGCTTCTGAACTTCGCGGAGGGCCGTGCCGTCGCGATGCTGCCCAAGTTCCAGATCGACGGATGGATCGAGCTGATTCGCGAGCATCGGCCCATCGTGGCCAACGTGCCGCCTGCCGCGCTCACGATGCTGCTCGACCGCGAGACGGAGAAAGCCGATCTGGCGAGCCTCAAGGCTCTGACCGTCGGCACGGCTCCGGTCAGCCCCGAGCTGGCCGAACGATTCGAGGCCACCTACGGAATCTCGGTCCTGACCGTGTACGGAGCGACCGAGTTCGCCGGTGGTGTAGCGGGCTGGAGCCTCGCTGATCGCAGAAAGCATGCCCAGACCAAGCGGGGCAGCGTGGGTAGGACTCACTCCAACGTCGAGATGCGGGTCGTCGATCGCGACTCGTTCGCTCCACTCCCGTTCGGTGACGTGGGCCTCCTGGAGCTGCGCTCCGCGCAGCTCGCGATCGACTCGGTGGATTCCGACGGCTGGGTCCGCACGGACGACCTCGCGACCGTCGACGCCGACGGCTTCCTGTGGATCAAGGGCCGTGCGGACGACGCCATCATCCGTGGTGGCTTCAAAGTCTCCGCCGGGCAGGTCGCCGAGACCTTACGGACCCACCCGCAGATCCGTGATGCAGCCGTGGTGGGTATGCCCGACGAACGGCTCGGAGAGATCCCGCACGCGGCCGTCGAGCTGGAGAAAGATGCCGATATCGACGGCAACGCGATCCGAGGCTGGTTGCGTGACCACCTCAGCGCCTATCAGATTCCGGCTCAGGTGTTGGTCGTCGAGAGTCTGCCCCGCAGCGCATCGCTGAAGGTCGACTCCGTCGGTGTCCGCGCGCTGCTGGCGAACACGACCGGCTGATCGGGAACCTCGCCGGCCCGGTACGTCGGACCTTCACGCAGCGGTGTCTCGGGATGTGACACCGCTGCGATCCGGCGCTCACGCCAGTGGCTGGGGCACCGAACCGTTCGACCCGTTGGCGGAGGCCTGGCCGGCGGAGCGTGAGTCACCACGGGGGGTGGTCAGCGAGGCACCGCCGTCCGACTGCACGACTTGACCCGTGATCCACCCGGCCCGCATCAGGTTGACGATCGAGTCGGCGATGTCGTACGAGGTGCCGATGCGGCCCAGAGGAGTGACCTGTTCGATCTTCTCGACGTACCCCGGGATCTGGAGGTTCTTGGCCAGCATCTGCGTCTCGGTCGGGCCGGGCCCGATTGCATTGACCCGGATATCGTGCTCGCCCAGCTCGCGCGCGGCAACGCGGGCCAGGTGGTTCACGCCCGCTTTGACGGACGAGTATGCCGACAGGTAGCGATCGGCAAGGATGCCGTTGTTGCTCGAGATCAGGACGAACGAGCCACCTGTCCCCTCCTCGATCGCTGTGCGTGCCACAGCCTGGATCGAGAGCATGACTCCACGCATACCGACGGCGAAGACCCTGTCCCAGGCCTCGACGTCGTGGTCGATGATCAACGAGCGGTGCGGCACGGCCGCGGCTGCAACGAGCAGAGACGGTCGACCGAATCGCTCGACCGTCTCGGCGATCGCGGCGCCGACCGCAGCGGCGTCACTGACATCGACGTGGATATCGGGAGAACCCCCGAGGTCCCACGAGACGGGGACGGCTCCGCTCTCCCGAAGAAGCGCGACGGAAGCGGCCCCGATTCCGGAGGCACCACCGGTCACGACGGCGACTCGACCTTGTAGATCCATGACACTCCTGGCGTTCGACCCGAATAAGTATACTGTTATGAGTATCAGCAAAAGGTGCCCGTGACAAGGCATCCGCGGTGCGCAGCGCTCGGAAGGAGCCGAACCATGCAGATCGGGTCGATCAGAATCGATGGAGTTCGAGACGGGGAGATCCGCATGGATCCGACCTTCGTGTACCCGACTCGCACGATCGACGACTGGCAGCCGTACCTCTGTCACCTCGACGGCGGGGAGTACGTCAACAGCATCGGTGGCTACCTGGTCCGAACGGGCTCCGCGGTCATCCTGGCCGACGTCGGCGTGGGTGTCGACCCGCCTGCCCCGTTCACCGGCGGCGACTTCCTCGACGAGCTCGCTGCACTCGGGGTCGCCCCCGAAGACGTCACGCATGTCGTCTTCACGCACCTGCACTTCGACCACATCGGCTGGGCGGTGAAGGACGATCGGCTCGTCTTCGAGCGAGCGCAGTACTTCGCCCACGAAGCCGACTGGAGCTACTTCTTCTCCGATCACTACCGAGGGGTCCGTATCGAGCGTCAGCAGGACAGGCCCAGCACCCAGCTGGCCCCGCTGGCCGACTCCGTGAACCGCTGGGACGGTGACCAGCTCGAGCTCGTGCCCGGAGTAGTCCTGCGTCACGCCCCGGGCCACACTCCCGGGTCGACCATCGTCGAGCTCGTCTCCGACGGTGAGCGCGGGCTGCTGCTGGGCGACGTCGCACACAACCCCGTCGAGCTGATCGACTCCGACTGGCCGGGTGTGGCTGACTGCGAGCACGGCGAAGCACGCAGCTCGGCCGCTCGTGTGGCCGACGATCTGGTCGCTACGAGCACACCTTTCGCCCTGGCCCACTCCCCCGGGTTCCACTGGGCGCGTCTTGTCGAAGGCCACGACGGCCGTCGCGAGGTCGTGCCGGTGCAGTAGCACCGGCGCGACGTCCGACCAGCTCGATCAGCGATCGATGGGCGGTGGCCACGGCGACTCAGCCGAATCGGTGTCCGCCAGGAGACCGGGGACCCTGGCACTCAGAGCCTCCAGGGTCCACTGCCGATCGGCGACGATGGACGCGCCGTAGGTCGCCGGGAGCACGGTCGTGACCTGGTGGCCCACCACGGCGAAGGCGGCGCCGGTGATCGTGGCCGCCTCGTCTCGAAGGAGGTGGATCACGAACGGCGCGACATTGGCCGGGTCCCGCCACGTGCCGGCGCTGTCCTCGCTGCGCATGGACAACCCGGCGACGTCGACTCGGCCGGGTTGGTCGGCCCACACCTTGTCGGTCATCCGCGTGGAAGCTCCCGGCAGGATGCAGTTGACCGTGATGGCGTGCTCCGCCAGCGCCTTCGCACTGCTCGACGTCAGCGCCATGACGCCTGCCTTCGCTGCAGCGTAGGCAGGCTGGATCTTGGGAGCCTTGAGTGCGGCAGCCGACGAGAAATGCACGATTCGACCACTGGTGCCCGACGCGATCATGGCTCGGGATGCCTCGCTCGTACATGCGAAGTGGCCCCCGAGGTGCACGTTGATCACGTCGGTCCACTGCTGCTCGGTGATCTCGTGCACCTGCCCGTGATCGAGGATCCCGGCGCAGCAGACCATGGCGTCGAGGCGACCGTAGGTGGTCAGCGCGGTTGCGACCACCCGTGCCGCACCGGCCGAGGTGGAGACGTCCTCCACGCTGGCCGTCGCAATGCCGCCGTCCGTCTCGATCTGCTCGACGACCTCGGTCGCGGGACCCGCCGAAGTCTCCCTCTGGTCGACCGGACCGCCGACGTCGGCCACCACGACGCTGGCTCCCTCTTGGGCAGCGAGGATCGCGATCGCCCGGCCGATACCGCGGCCGGCCCCGGTGACCACCACGACCTTGCCCGCAAGAACCGGTACTGCGGCCGCAGTCACGGTGTGATGCCGTTGGCGAAATCCATGAACCGGCGGTCGATGACGTCGTCGTTCGTCAGGTCACCGGCCTCCCCCTGCAAGAGGTCGGGGATCTGGCTCCAAGTCTGGGTGTGCGCCTCGACCCAGCCGTCCGGGAAAGCCAGATCCGTCGGGTACAAGTCGGACTTGGCAGTGTCGAGCGCTCCGGGTGCCAGGCCTAGTGCCTTCTCCATCTCGGCGCGCATCGTCGGATCGGCAATGTAGTCGCCCTGGAGACGGTTGACGTAGACGGCTCGTAGGGCGGCGGTGAACGCCTCACCGACGGCGGCGTTCCCACTGATCAGATTTCGCCCGAAGACGTAGACCGAGATCGGGAATCCACTGACCACCTGTCGTCCGACCTTGACGCCTCCTCCACTCTTGTTGATCTGGAAGGTCGAGGGCTCGTTGAGCGTGGCCATGAAGATGGAGCCGTTCTCGAGCGCGGGAATCTGGTCCGCCTCGGTCATCATGGTGATGTCGACGTCATCGATCGACAGTCCGCCCTCCTTCAGCAGGCGAGTCAGCGCGATCATCGTGGCACCGGCGTTGCCTTGAGAGGATGCGATCGTCTTACCTTTGAGCATCGAGGGATCGAACGTCCGACCCTCCAACAGCCTGGTACTGACGTAGAACCCCGCCTCGTTCTCGTCGAGGAGCTGGTAAGTGGGCGCAGCAACCCGGACGTCGGCCCCACTCGCGATGGCGTTGAGCAGGCCTACGCTCATGCCTCCCTGGTAGACGTCGATGTTGCCGGTCGCCGCGAGCGCCGTGGCATCAGTCGTCGGCAGGACGGTGTTCTCGATCGTGATGTTCCGCTTCTCGAACTCGTCCCACTCGTTGAACAGGAAGGGCGGGAAGCACGAGACCGTCTGGCACGGTGAGGTCATGGTGATCGTGGTCGGCTCGGAAAGGCGGCCGTTCTCGTCGACGGTCACGCCGGACGATGCGTCGCCGTTGCCGCCGCAGGCGCTGAGAAGCACGCCGATCACGGTGGACAGTGCGATAACGCGCGCAGCTCGGGTGGGCGACAGGTTCATGCGAATCCTTCTTCTCGGGAGTCGAACGGTCGAGGCGTGGTCACCGTCGTGAGCGCTGCGAACGAGGCGCCCACGGAACGCACCAACGACCGACGAGCTGGATGGCGTTCGTGAGGAAGAACCCGATCAGAGCGACGAGGATGATGCCGACGTACATCCGGTCAGCGGCGAAGATCTGCCACGAGTTCCAGATCATGTGGCCCAGCCCGTCGTCGCCGGTCACGAACTCGACGCCGATCAGGATCAAGATCGACTGGCCGACGGCAATCCGAAGTCCGACGAAGATCTGGGGCAGTACCGCCGGAATCAGCACTTTGCGAAGCATGCGGCCGCGACCCACCGCGAAAGATCGTGCGGTCTCGAAGTAGCCCTCAGGAACATCGAGGACAGCCTCCAACGCGGAGATCCAGGTGATGAAGAAGACGCCGAGCGCGACGAGGATGATCTTGGGGGTTTCTCCGAGGCCGAAGATCATCAGCAGCAACGGCAGGATCGCCAGCTTGGGGATCGTGTAGAACGCCGACAGCACGGGCTCGAGTGCGGCCCGCGCGATGCGCGACAACCCCAGCAGGACGCCCGCAGCCGTCCCGATCAGCGTGCCCACGACGAAGGCGATGAGCCAGGCCTTCATCGTGACGAGGAAATCGCCCTGCAATGACCCGCTCCGCACCATGTCGACGGCCGTCATGGCGATGTCGGACGGCGGCGGGAAGAACCGCTTGTCGATGAAACCCGTCTGGCCACCGATCTCCCAGGCGGCAAGCAGGATGATGGGCGTGGCGATACCCAACACCTGGTTCTGCAGTCGGCGTCGCCGTGCGAACTTGTCTGGATCGACGTCGTCGGGCCCCGGGTCGATCGAGACCACATGCCCACCAGGAGTGGAGTTGCGTTCACGGAGGACAGTCATGCGTTGCTCCTTGCCGGCGTGGTCTGGACCTGGTCTGCCAGCAGCTCCCACAGATGCTGCTCGAGGCGTGCGAATTCGGCGTGCGAGCGGAGATCCGACGTGCGCGGGCGATCGAAGGGCACCCGAACGTCGGCAATGATCCGGCCCGGCCGAGCCGACATGACGACTACACGGTCGCCGAGCAGGATGGCCTCGTCGAGGCTGTGCGTCACGAAAACCACGGTCCGCTGGTTCTCTTGCCAGATCGCCAGCAACTCGTCCTGCAGCACACGGCGCAGCTGTGGGTCGAGCGCGGCGAACGGCTCGTCCATCAAGAGGATCTCGGGCTCGAACGCGAGCGCGCGGGCGACGGACACCCGCTGACGCATGCCACCGGAGAGAGCTGACGGATAAGAGTCGCGGAAGGCCGCGAGGCCGAGGCGTTCGATCCACATGTCGGCTCGTCGTGAGGTGTCCTCCGGTGTCAGCCCCTTACCCTCGAGCGGGAAGCGAACGTTCTCCTCGACGCTCATCCAGGGGAGGATGCTGTAGTCCTGAAAAACCATGGCTGTCAGAGGAGCCGACGTCTCGTGTTCGACTTCGATCTGTCCGCTCGTCGGCCGGATGAGCGAGTTGAACATCCGCAGGAGCGTCGACTTCCCACAGCCCGACGGGCCGAGCAGACACACGAACTCCCCGCTCTCGATGGTGAGGTCGACGTTCTCCAGCGCGATGACCGGACGCTTGCCGGGGAATCGCTTGCTCACCCCGGAAACTGTGATCTTGGCTGCCACTGGTTGCTCCCTTCGGGGTTTCGGCGGGCATGCGGTCATCGCCGCGCGCCTCCGCTCTGTGCAACCATGACGAACATCACAGTCAACGATTGGAGTGTACTCATTTATCGAATCCGGGCAACTGCCCTCAGCCGCGCCGAGGCGACAGGAGGCGTCGACCGACCAACATCTTCTGGATCTCGAGCGCGCCGGCCGCCACGGTGGCGGCCTGCGCATACCGCCAGTGGTGCTCGAGGTGGCCCAGAGCCGGATGCGTGCCGGGAGCATCCGGCGCCAGCGCCGTTACCCCTGCCATGTCCATCGCCACGTCGGCGACCTCCTGCTCCACGAGCGTCGACGCGATTCGGGCGATCGGGCCCCCTGCAGGCGTCTCCTCGCCCCTGACCCGTCCGTCGTAGTTGCGGTAGTTGAGCAGCCTGGCGACGAGCACGTGGACCATGGCCGCTGCAAGGTCGGTCGACGCCGCGGGACTGCCGCCCTGTGTGGCCTCTCGCGCTTCCGCCAATATCCGATCGGCCCGCGCATACCGGGGAATGCCGACCCTCTCGAACGCGAGACCAGCCGTCATGATCTCCCAGCCGTGGTCGACAGTGCCGAGCACTTCAACGTTCTCGACGAACACGTCATCGAAGAACACCTCATGAAAGTGGTTGGGCCCGAGCATGGTCGGGATGCGTCGGACGGTGATGCCCTCCCGGTCCATCGGGACCAGGAACACCGTGAGGCCGTCTTGCTTGCGTTCCAGCACCGAGGTGCGAGCGGCGAGAACGCAGTACTGCGCATGGCTGGCATAGGACGTCCAGACCTTCTGACCCTGGACCCTGAATCCGCCCTCCACCTTGGTCGCCCGCGTTGTGAGGGACGCCAGGTCCGAACCGGCGTCGGGCTCGGAGAACCCCTGACACCATTGGACGTCACCACTGGCGATGCCGGGCAGGTGCTGCTCGCGCTGGGCCTCGTTGCCGAAGGTGATCAGGGCGGGCCCGATCCACGTCACGCCCATGTACTGGCCGCCGCGAGGCTCGTTGTGAGCCCACATCTCCTCGTTGAAGACCACCTGCGACCACACGGACGCGTCATCGCCTCCGTACTGCCGCGGCCAGGCGCGGGTCAACAGATTCTGTGCTCCGAGCTTGCGGCAGAAGGCCCAACTGGCGGCCAGTGGTTCCTCGAAATTTTCGACGAAGATGCCGGGATAATCGGCCGGCATCGACTCACCGATGAGCTCTCTCAGGTCGGACCGCAACTCGGTCTCGGAGGAAGAGAAGGCGTAGTCCATCATCAGGGACTCCTCGGGACATCATGAAGACCGACCCCTCGGCCGACCAAAAGAAGTATACTCATTGTCATGAATTCGACAGCCACCGCACGGGCCGGAAGAGCCTGTTCGTGGACCTGACCACCCCCGAGGTCGCGCTCGACGTCGCACGATCGGCGCGCGCATCCTTCGGTGCCGACGACCTCGCGCTCGCGCGGTCCAGCCGAACGGACGCGGCCGGTGCACTCTCGACGGCGGTCGAACGATTACGACACGTGGGTCTGGACGATCTCGACGGACTCGACTCCGATCCGGAGTTGGCGATGGTGGCATGTCTGGTAGCCGAGGAGGCCGGGCGTGCCGCACTCCCCGCGCCAGTCGCCGCCCTCATCACCGGCGCCGGCATCGGGCGATCCGTGCCTTTGCACGCCATCGACCGCGGTCTCGACCAGGTGCTGCTCGACTACGCGGCTCTCCTGGATCAGAGCCACACCATCGATCCGTCCGGTCAGATCGTTCCGATGATGGCGACTCCCCTCTCCGCGGATCCCAAGATGCTGGCGCCGCATGCCGCCGTGTGTCGACCGGTCGGAAACGGTGAGGTGGGCTCACCTCGCACCTGGGCCTGGCACGAGACGTTCTCCGCCTTCAGTAGCTCCGGTGCGATGAGCCACGTTCTCGACCTGGGAGCACGACACCTCAACGAGCGCATCCAATTCGGCAAGCCGCTCAGGACACGTCAGGCACTGGAGTACCGGTTCGTGGACGCGGCCGTCGCGGCACGGGGTCTCCGCGAACTCGCACTGTTCACGGCGTGGCGGCTCAACGCGGACCCGACGGCCGGGGAGGGCGCAGCGCTCGCCCTGCGCCTGGTCCACCTCGAGACCGTCCGGGACGTCATGCGCCACATCCACCAGATCCACGGCGCGATCGGCTTCTGCTTCGAGCACGATCTCGCACTTATCAGCCAATACCTGCAGTTCAGGCGGTACCAGCCCGTCCCGTTGAGCGAGACCCGAACGAGGCTGGCCGATCACATCGACGACATCCCGAGTCTGCATCGCGCCGGATCGCTGGGCTGACCTCGCCGCCGCTGAGATCGGCCGCTGTTCGTCGGTCGCTGTTCGATCACGCGCCGTTGACGGCAGCGGGTCCACTCCCCCGTGCCAGCTGTCTAAAAAAGTGTACTTAGTTGAAGACGCGGGCTGATCTTGTTGTTACTGTGAGCACACTCGCGTCCTACAGTGATGCGGGTCACTCGACTGGAACCACCGGTAGATGTGGGTTTTCAGAGCAACAACCGACAGCAGAGGTCGACCTCGGGACGAACGCGTACGCGAGCCCACGGATCCACCTTCGCAATACAACATCCTGAATAGCTCGGTATCAACCACGAGAGGCGCCACCATGCGACCCACCACCACCCGGAAAGCCGGGCTCATCGCCGCGATGACCGTATGTTCGCTCGCGCTCGCCGCATGCGGAAACGGCGGCAGCGCTTCTCGCGGCTCGGATGAGGAAAGGGCCGCCGTCGATGTGTCGGCCGCAACCGCCAAGGTCCAGGAGTTGGCGGTTCCATCGGCCCCGCTCGGAATCACCGTGCCCATCGACAAGGCGATCCCCAGCGGCCTCAAGGTCATCCTGGTCAACTGCGTGACGTCGTTCTGCAAGCCACTCGGCGACCAGGTGGAGACGGCCGGCGAAGCGCTCGGCTGGGACGTCTCGATCATCACTCCGTCGAGCAGCAACGCGGCCGCACAGCAGAACGCGTTCAAGTCGGCTCTGAGCCAAGACCCCGACATGATCATGAACTACACCTACGAGAGCACGGTCCTGGGCGACGGCTACCGAGAGGCTTTCGACAGAGGCATTCCGGTCGTCTCCGGCGGCGTCCTCGACGAGCCGGCCGCGCCGGGCCAGCCCGGCCCATTGGTCAACTTCTCCGGGCCTCCGGGGATCGAAGCTCAGGGTGCTTCCGTTGCCTCGCTCGTCGCGGACCGCACCGAGGGTCACGCCAACATGCTGTTCGTCGGTCTCCCCGCATTTCCGATCATCGACTCCCTCGAGAGAGGCATGAAGAGCGGGCTCGACGAGTATTGCCCTGACACGTGCGAGGTCAGCGAACGTTACGACCTACCAGTGGAGTCCATCGGCAAGAACGCCTCCGAGCTGATCGTCAACAGACTGCGCGCGAGCAAGGACGTCGACAGCGTCTTCCTCTCCGCCAGCGTCATGTCGCTCGGAATGGTGAACGCACTGAAGTCCGCGGGCCTACAGGACATCAAGATCTTCACCGCATACGCAGAAGAGACGGTACTGCCCGACATCAAGACCGGTGCCATCGAGGGCGCGGCCAAGAGCCCCGGCCTCGAGAACGGCTGGTACTTCATGGACGGAGCAGCCCGGGTTGCAGCCGGAGTCGATCCGGCACCCGCGAACAGCGCGGTCCCGAACATCCTCGTGACCGCGGACACCCTCGGCGATCCGCCCGTGACGACTCCGATCACGGAGGACTTCGAGGCCAAGTTCCTGGAGCTGTGGGGCAAGTGATCACCGACGAACGCATCGCTGATGCACAGCGGCGACCAGCTCTGTCCATCAGCAATATGTCGAAGCGATTCGGCGGCACACGGGCCCTTCACGACGTCTCCTTGCAAGTCCACGACGGCGAAGTGCTCGCGTTGCTCGGCCACAACGGCTCCGGCAAATCGACGGTCATCAAGATCCTGGCCGGCTTCCACCAGCCCGATGCCGGAACCGCGGAGCTCCGCGGCTCCGAGTTGATCCTCGGGGACGCCCAGAGTGCCAACAGCCTCGGCCTACGTTTCGTGCACCAAGACCTCGGAATCGTCGAGGAGCTCAACACGGTCGACAACGTCGCCCTCACCAGCGGTTATCTGCGCGGCAAGTTCGGCACAGTGGACCAAGGCCGGCAGGCGAAGCGCACCAGGGAGCTGCTCGACCGCTTCGACATCGAGATCGACGTGTCGGCTCCTCTCAGCGAAGCCGACCCGGTCCAACGGACCGGTGTCGCGATCGCGCGGGCGCTGTGGGATTGGGAAGAGGGAGACTCGCGGGTCCTGGTCCTCGACGAACCCACCGCCGCTCTGCCTTCGCGCGAGGTCTCGCAGTTGTTCGACCTCATCAATCGCGTGCGCGACGCCGGACACGCCGTGATCTATGTGTCACACCGCATGGACGAGATCCAGCAGATCGCAGACCGGGTCATCGTGCTCCGCGCGGGAGAGGTCGTCGCTGACACCCCGGTCCGCGATGCGAAGGCGGTCGATCTGGCTCGCCTGATCACCGACAATGCACAGCACACCGTGGCTGCGGAACGAGGTGCCCGCCCGGCCGCAGGCGAGCCGGTCCTGTCCGTGCGCGGCCTGTCGGGCCACCACACCAAAGATGTGGACATCACCCTGCACGCCGGCGAGATCGTCGGCATCGCCGGGCTACAGGGCTCCGGTCGCGAAGAAATCGCCTACCTTCTCGGGGGTGCCCGTCGATCGAAGGCCTCTGGCGGCTGGCAGGTGGCGGGGCAGACGATCGACCCGCCCACCTCGGCCAGCGCACACCGTGCGGGCATCGCACTCGTGCCCGGCCAGAGGCTGCGAGAAGGTCTCATCGCGAACTTCACTGTCCGCGAGAACCTGACCCTTGCACGGCTCGGAAACCTGTCGAAGCCTGGCCGATTGGCGTCCAAGCGAGCCGAATCCGAATTCGCACGAGAGTGGATGCGTGCGTTGGAGATTGCCGAGCACGTCGCCGACGATCCGATACTGACCCTGAGCGGTGGCAACCAGCAGAAGGTACTTCTGGCCAGGTGGCTGTGCACCGAGCCGCGGATCCTACTGCTGACCGAGCCGACGGCCGGCGTCGACATCGGCGCGAGACGAGCTCTGTACGAACTCCTGAGGGACCGAGCCGCGGCCGGTCTGACGATTCTCGTCTGCTCGTCCGACGTCGAGGATCTCGTGGAGTTGTGCGACCGGGTCTTGGTCATGCGCGAGGGAGTCATCGCCTCCACGGCCGAGGGCGAGCGAATCAACGTACCCCACTTACTGACCGAGATGGAAAGCAGTCATGTCTGAACTGAAAGCGTCCGACCCCGACAACACCACTCACATGCCATCGACGGAGATCTCGTCACGACACGCGACCACCTCCGCAGGTGATCGGACCTGGAAACGCGCCGTGAAACCGCTGAGATTCGGCAATATCGGGGCGGTGTACGTCGGCCTCATCATCGTCGTCTACTTCTCCGTCACGCAGCCGGACCTCTTCCCCCGCTCGACGACCGTGCAGCTCATCCTGAACCAGAACTCGGTCGCGGCCCTGGTCGCATTCAGCCTGATCGTCCCGATGTGCACCAGGGTCTTCGATCTGTCGATCGGTTATGTCATGGGAATGACGAGCGTCACGGCGGCCTACCTGATCGTCGAACGGCAGCTGAGCTTCACAGTGACGATCGTGTTGTGTCTGCTGCTGGCCCTGGGTGCGGGACTACTGAATGTCGTTCTCGTCGTGATGCTGGGCATCGACTCGTTCATCGCCACACTCGCCAGTGGCGCCTTCTTCCAGGCCGTCATCCTGCTGATCAGCGGCAACGTGCCGGTGAGCGACCAGCGGTTGAACCAGGACTTCGGCAAGATCGCCAACACGGAGATCATCTTCGGGCTGACGCCCCCGGTCTTCGTCGCGATCGTGGTCGGGCTGCTCATCTGGTGGCTGCTCGAGCGCACCGTGACCGGTCGTCGGCTCTATGCGACCGGGTTCAACGAGGAAGCTGCCCGCCTCGTCGGCGTGCAGACCCGCCGGCTGAAGGTCGCCGGCTTGCTGGTCTCAGCACTGGTCTCCGGTCTCGCCGGAGTCTTGGTCACCGCCCAGGTCGGGGCAGGATCTCCGGAAATCGGTCCGGGCTACCTACTGACGTCGTTCGCGGCGGTCTTTCTCGGTGCCACCCAGTTCCGCGGTGGACGGTTCAATGTACAGGGCGCAGCGGTCGCCGTGCTCGTCATCGCGGTCGGGTCGGCCGGTCTGGCCATCTCCGGTGCCCCGGTGTGGGGTTCGTCGATGTTCCTCGGCATCATCCTCCTGTCGTCCCTCGCGCTGCGTCGGTACGAAGAGGTGCGGTCGAAGACGCGAAACGCCTGACCCGAACGAAACAGACACGAAAGTACCGATGGTCGTCTTCGACCATCGGTACTTTCGTCTCGATGTGGAGTCAGCCCTGAGGGGCTACTTGATTGCCGCGCCGCCGTCGATGGGGAGGCTCGTACCGGTGATGTACCGCGACTCGTCGGAAGCCAGGAACAGCACGGCATTGCTGACATCCAGGTCCTCGACCCAGGGAATGGGCATGAGAATGGTGGCGCTGGAAGCGGCGGCGAAGTCGTCACGAGTGGGATGAGCGAGGTGTGGAGAGAACGCGTCGTACATCTCCTGGTTCTGGGCCATGGGTGTGTCCACTTGCGTCGGGTGCACGGTGTTGACCCGGATCGCGTGCTCGGCGAGCTCGTGCGCGAGCGTTTTCATCAGACCGACGACGCCGTGCTTTGCCGCTACGTAGTGCCCGGTCCGACCGAAGCCTCTCAGTCCCGCCACGGACGAGGTCAAGACGATCGATCCCCCGGTCCCCTGCGCGACCATCGTCGGAATGGCAGCCTTGACAGTGCGCCACACGCCGCTCAAATTGATGTCGATCATTTGATGCCACGTCGCCTCGTCGAGCTCGGTGGCCGAGCCGAAGGAAAAAATGCCCGCGTTCGCTGACACGATGTCGAGCCGACCCAACTCGGCCACGCCCGCAGCAACGGCTTGCTCGAGCGAATGGTGGTCACGCACATCGGCGTGAGTACTGACGATCTTTCGACCTCTGGCCTCGACACCGCGAACCGTTTCGGCCATGTCAGCTGCTGTCGCCATCGGGTAGGACACCGTGTCGACATCGTCCATCACATCGACGGCGATGATGTCGGCCCCCTCCTCTGCGAGGCGAAACGCGTGACTGCGACCTTGACCGCGTGCGGCACCGGTGATGAAGGCGACTTTGCCTTCGACTCGTCCTGGCATGATCGAATTTCCTCCTGTAACTGGTGAGACCGTTCGTCGAGAAGACCGTTCACAGAGCAGGGCGAGCGCGCGATGCGTCCCCGACGAGACCTTCTTCGATCGCCTTGATCTGGAGCGCGAGAAATTTGCCGTAGAAGCGAGCCATCGCGAGGTTGCCGCCCATGAACCACAGGCCGTCGTGCCCTGACTGGCGCCAGACGCCGCGCAGCTCACCCTCGTCGTCGAGCCCCCACACCGGTCCGCATCTGTCGGCGACGTCCGGGCCGAGGAGCCGTCGGGCCGTGTCGAGCATTCCGCGATAACCGGTGGCAAGCACCACGACATCCGCGGCGAGCGCGCTCCCGTCGGACAACTCCAACCCTGACTTCGTGAACGTCTCGATCTCGGTGCCGGACTTGATCTTGATCTCGCCCGCAGCGATCAGCTCGGAGGTACCGACATTGATGTAGTACCCGCCGCCCTTGTGGAGGAAGAGTCCCAGAGCACCCGTTCCGTCGATCCCGGACGACCACATGAAACCGGACTTCTCCAGTGCTGCAATGATGTCCGAATCCAACTCCGCCATTGCAGCCGTGGTGGCGCGGTGCATCTCAGGCGCCGCCGTGAACGGGAATGACGCTCCGAGCAGGTCGGCGACGTCCGTCGGCGGACCGGATTCGTCGTAGACACCTGTCATGGGGACGGCCGCGCTCGCGACACTCACCACGTAGGTGGGCGAGCGCTGCAGCATCGTGACGTCGGCACCACGTTCGTAGAGCTCCTGAGCGATGTCGTGGCCACTGTTGCAACTCCCGACCACCACAGCTCTGCGCCCGGAGAAGTCGTGGCCATGGGGGAAACCGTGCGAATGGCACAGCATTCCCGCGTATGTGTCGGCACCGGCAATCTCAGGAATGTTCGGCTCGGTCCCACTGACCCCGGTGGCCAGAACGAGGTGATGGGGACGAACCACCCGGGTAGTGCCGTCGGTCCTCTCGAGGGTCACGCTCCACTGGCCGGAGGCGGCGTCGTAGTCGCTCGCGCGCAGCTCCGTACCCGTCCAGACATTGAGCTCCATCGTGGCGGCATAGGACTCCAGCCAATCGGCCAACTTGTCCTTCGGCGAATAGACCGGCCAGCTGGACGGGAACGGCAAGTACGGCAAATGGTCGTACCAGACCGGATCATGGAGGACGAGGGAGTCGTATCGGTTCCGCCAGCTGTCGCCGATCCGTGGATTGCGATCGATCACGAGGGTGTCGATCCCCAGGCAGCCGAGTCGTGCAGCAAGGCCGAGACCACCGTGTCCTGCGCCCACGATCACGACCGCAGGCTCGGACGCGGTGAACTCGCTCTTCAGCTTGCGAGATTCGGCCCAGTTGCGTTGCGAGCGATCGGTGCCGTGCGCTCCGCCGTGGGGACGGTTGGTGCCGGTGAGTTCCTCGTGGCCGACAAGCCCATCCATGGCAGTCATCACTGTCCAGGCTTTCCAGACGTCGTCACGGCGCACCAGCCTCAGCACCCCACGTCCGTGCGCGAGGTCTGTGGTGAACGTGAACATCGCCTGGATCCAGTGCTCGGTACCTGCGTCGACCAGCGAGGCGTTCCCGATCATCGCCATCGACAGGCCCGATTGGCCGGCGCGTTCCGATACTGCGCTGTCGAGTTGCTTCAGCCCGTGCGCAGTGCGTAGATCCCACGTGAACCCCAGCAAGTCCCGCCACCAGGCATCGTCGTGGAACAGGCTGCGGACCGCGCCGTCCTCAGCTCGGCTCAAGGCGAGCTCGAAACCGCTCACCCACCGTGCCGTCACTGCATCGAGTTCGGCGCCTGACAGCGAGGTCGGATCGGAAACAGAAGACACAGAGGACACTTCAGTTGACACGCGCTCACCGTTCGTTCGGATACGTGGAAAGGAGACAGTTCCTCACGGAACCCGGGCGGCAGGAGGAACGTGCGGAGCAACTCCCGGCAAAGTGCGCGGGAATGTGACTCACGTCATTCTTGGACGGTATCAGTATCCTGTTTGGGTGCACAAGCAGGCAAAATCGGCACATGGACCCTAAGCGCAATCACACAGTGCACTCATCGGTACGTCCGTCTGCCGCCACCCTGAGCCCGCATCGCGCGAGATCGAGAACGACCTCAGTAGAGACCCACCGGCTCGACGTCGGCCGAGAGACGGGTCTCGAAGGCGCGACCGATACCCTCCGCCGTGTCGATGTCGTCGGTGATCCGCTCGGTGCGGTAGTTCGGCAACTCCATCAACGACAGCGAGTGCGAGTCGAACCTGACGACCTGCCCGTTCAGGTGACGGCCCCGCTCGCTGATCAGGTACACGACCGCCGGCGCGATCCGGGCAGGCTGCGGACGCTGCACGCCGTCCGCCCGCGCGCCGACGCCGACGCCCATGCCGGTCTGTGCGACCGGTGACAGCGCCATGACGCTCACCCCGGTGCCTGCCGCGTCGACAGCCAGGTTGTAGGTCAGCGAGGCGACCGCACCCTTGGTCAGCCCGTAGGCCGTCATACCGGCAATGCCCACATGCGCCCCGGACACCACATTGAGGATCGAACCGCGACCCTGCTCCCGCATCACCCGGTACGCATGGAGGGCCACGAAGCTGCTTCCGAGCACGTTGACGTCCACGATCGTGCGCAGCGCCTCCTCGGTCAGCTCGCGCGGATCACCGAACTGGAAGACAGCGGCGTTGTTGACCACGCCGTCGACCGAGCCGTACACGTCGACAGCCGTCGTGATCAGGCGTTCCGCGATGCCCCAGTCGCTGACCGAGCCGGCCACGACCTCCACCGCGTGCCCAGCGGCTTTCAGGCTGTTCGCGACGTCAGCCAACGCGTCGTGATCGACGTCGTTGACGACCAGCCGCGCACCCGCGGCGGCGACAGCTTCTGCATACGCCCGCCCCAGACCTGCTCCGGCTCCCGTGACGACGATGGCCGCACCGTCCAGCATCCCCATGACTTCTCCTGAACATCTGCGTGGCGGCACTGGGCCACGGCACCCTCGGACAGGGCGTCGACGCCCTGGCGTGGTTCTGATGATGTGGTTTATTAGCATACTCTATTAACGAACGGCTCGACCTACAAGGAGAACCCATGGTCAAGTGGCACCAGCTCGACGTCGCCCGAGATCTCGACGGACTGCTCTATGAGAAGGACGGACCAGTAGCAACGATCACCCTCAACCGTCCCGAACGTGGCAACTCCATGCACAAAGGCATGTTCGGGCCCATCCGGGCGATCTGGGAGGACGTCCGCGACGACGACTCGATTCGCGTCGTCATCATCACCGGGGCGGGCGACCGGCATTTCTCCACCGGGGCTGACGTCGGCATTGCCGCATCGGACAGCTCGGTGGCCGCGAACGCGCCGCTCGACCAGACCGTGTTCTGGTCGGCACGACACAACAAGGTGTGGAAGCCCGTCATCGCGGCTGTGAACGGCACCGTTGCCGGCGGAGGCCTTCACCACGTCGTCGACGCCGACATCGTCGTGGCCAGTGACCACGTCCAGTTCCTCGATACCCACGTCAACATCGGCATGGTCGGCGGTCTCGAAAACATCGGATTGGCCAAAAGACTGCCGCTCGGGACGGCGCTGCGCATGAGTCTGCAGGGTCGTGACTACCGGCTGAGCGCCGAGCGCGCCTACCAACTCGGTCTCGTCGACGAGCTCGTTCCTCGAGGCCGAGCACTCGAGAAGGCTCGGGAGATCGCACTTTCGATCGCGAAGAACTCCCCGCAGGCCATGGCACTCACGCAGCAAGCCATCTGGGGCTCGCTGGAGACGAGCTACGAGCAGTCGCTGCAACATGCGTGGGCGCTGATCAGATTGCAGTGGTCCCACCCCGATTTCATCGAGGGTCCTCGCGCCTTCGTCGAGAAGCGCGAGCCGCAGTGGAACCCCGATCCCGACGCGACCCACGCAACGGGCACCTGACGCGCGCTGACGCCGTTCCGGGACGAACTCGGGGACGACGAGAGTGCTCGGGTCGCCCGGCACCCCGCGCCATGCTCGGACCGAGACTCACTGTCCTCGTGGGTCATCGGTCACGAGGGCTCCGTCGGTCGGGAGTGTCCGCATCCTCACGAGGCTGTCGATCACCAGCTGCAGGGTCGAGGTCGAGGCAGGACTGTCGGCGAACGCCGTCAAGAAGCCGTGGATCTGACCGGGGACCTGCGAGTGCGCCAGCAGTCGGCCGACCGATCGCATCCGCTCGGCGAAGGCGTCGGCCTCGTCCCGCAGCGGATCGTGCTCTGCCGAGACCACGACCGCCGGCGGAAGCTGCGAGACCCCCGGGGCGAGCCCCGGAGAGATGTGCGGATGCGCGCGATCGACGTCGGACTGGACGTACGCGTCCCAGAAGAATCTCAAGTGGTCAGCCGTGACGAAGTAGCCCTCCGCCTTCTCGCGGTACGAGGCGGTATGCATCGCCGCGTCGAGGACGGGATAGATCAGTACCTGGCCGAGCAGAGCTGGTTCGGCGACCGCCTCCGCACGCCTGACGGCAACCGCTGCAGCGAGATTGGCCCCCGCGCTCGTGCCCGCGACAACCGTGCGCGAGGGATCGGCGCCCCATGACTCGGCGTGCGCGACAGCCCATTCCACAGCCTCGGCGGCGTCGTCCAGAGGAGCCGGATAAGGATGCTCGGGCGCCAGCCGGTAATCGACGTTGACGACGACAGCGTCGGCACCGATGGCAAGAGAACGACAGGTCGGGTCATGCATGTCGAGGTCCCCGCTCACCCATCCTCCGCCGTGCAGGTACACCACGAGTAACCGCTCCGAATCGTCCGATGCCGGCACGTACACCCGTACTGCGGTGCCTGCAGACGTCCGGACATCCTGAACGCGGTCGATCGGATGGGAGGCCCGCGGTGGCCGTACCCGACTGCGCATGCGTTGCAAGTGGTCGGCCGCCTCGCGCGAACCGAACCTCGCGCCCGAAGGAAAGGGATCGGTGGCGTCGGCCCTCTCGATGAAACGGCGGACGTGCTCCTCGAGCGGGACCGACATGGCACTCCTTCTCCTGGCGGACATCACGGGGTCGGCGCGACGGAACCGACGATCAGCGGCTGGGTGGCCGCTGGACCTGCATCGATATCCTGATACTCGGTCTCGAATTGAGTATACTGTTGACGTGTCCCAGCTGTCGCCCCCCTCGTCGTACTCCGCCTCCGGGCACACTCCCACCTGCGCCGGGACGCCAGGCGATCCACTCGTCGTTCCGCGTGCGCAAGAGTCGTCGTCCCTGATGGTCGACGGTCGGCACGTGCACTACGACGTGCGTGGCGACCCCGAGAGTCCCGCTGTGGTGCTCGTCCACGGCGCCCGTGCACACCGCGGCTGGTGGCACGCCGTCCTCGCTGCCGGACTCGCGGACTCGCTTCGAGTCGTGACGTTCGACCTCGCGGGACACGGCCTCAGCGATCCCCACGACGATTACAGCCCGGCAGGCTGGGCCCACCAAGTCGCGGAGGTCGTCCGTCAGGTCGCAGGTGGACGCTGTGTCGTCGTGGGTCACAGCATGGGCGGTCTGGTCACCTACGCGACGGCCGCCCTTCACCCCGACCGGGTCAGCAGGGTCGTCACCTTCGACAGCAAGGTGCGCATCCCCACCCCCCACGGTGGCGCCAAGGTGCGCGGTATCCCGGGGAAGCCACTGCGTCCCTACGCGACCAGGGACGACATCCTGGACGCGTTCCGATTGCTTCCGCCTCAGCCCTGGATCAACCCTGCGGCCGTTCGCCACGTCGCAGAGCTCGGCATCGTCGAGCGCGACGGGGCGTGGCGTTGGCGGTTCGACCCTGCCATCGCCCAGCGCTTCTGCGACGACGAAGTCGCTCGTCATCTGCGCGATCTGTCGTGCCCCGTCGACTTCTTCCACGGTGCCGAGAGCACGCTCGTCTCGCACGAGACCGTCCGCGACGCGGACGTGATGGTCGGCGGATTGTTTACCAGCGCAGCCATTCCGGGCGGTCACCACCACCTCGTCCTGGATCAGCCCGAACTCGTGCGCGACGCCATCATCGGCGCGGTCGAGCGAGACCGAGCGTCGCAGAGACGAGCGGGCGCCTGACGGCCGCTCCGGGCCTCACCCATCGGTCAACCGTGCGGGCGCGGCGACCGTCAGCGCGCCAGGATCGCCTGCGCGGTCTCGGCGAACGACTCGGACGTCAGCCGTTCTCCCTGGATGCGGGCGCACTCCTGCAGGTAGGTGTCGTCCGGCAGATGATTCCTCGACAGCGCGGCGTAGCCCTCGAGAGCAGGACGCCCCACCGGGACCCACCCCTCGATGAGGTCGACCGCCGCGGCGAGGGCGTCGTCGGAGCGCACTCCCACTCCCAGCGTGGCTGCCTGGTCCGCATTCATCGGTCGCTGCCCGAGCAGGTGCCACAGCGCACCCGGCAGCAGTTCCTGCAGCACCTTCGCGCCACCCGTGCCCGGGATCAGCCCCAGCGTGGCCCATCCTTGCGCGAGCTTGGCCTTCGGTCCCAGGAACCGCGCGTCGCACCACAGTGCAAGATCGAGTCCCAGCCCGATCGCCGCACCGTCCACCGCAGCCACGGTCGGAATCGGGCACTCGCGGAGAGCGCGCACCATCGACTGGAAGTCGCGATAGACGAACTCCGAGACGCCTGCGGCGTCGCGGCCTTCGATCGCCTCGACGATGGCCGGCAGGTCACCACCGGCACTGAAGGCTCCTTCGCCGGTCAACACGACCCCCAGGGCATCGGGGTGGGCCGCGGCCGCCGAGATCGTCCGGCCGAGCAGGGCCGCCTCGCGGGGTCCGAGAGCGTTACGGACCTGCGGCAGCCGGATGGTCACCACCGCTGCTCGGCCTCGTAGCTCCCATGTCACGCTGTCCGTCATGTCAGATCCTCTCGGACGGAACGGATCCGCCCCGGTCGTGTGGTGCGGACTGGTGCGGGGCGGAACGACGCGAGAATCACTTGAGCACGAAACCCTCGTAACCGTTCTCGGCGATCTCGTTGCACCTGGCGACGTAGTTGCCGAACCCGCCCACGTAGGGGATGAAGACGCGCGACTGGTCGTCGGCGTTGACGTGCACCATGTAGTTCTTGGTGCGCAGACGCAGCAGCGAACCGGCCGCCTCCGCGACGCGGGCGGTCCAGTCGTCCTGCGCTTCCTCGCTCGCTTCGATCGTGGCGTAGCCGGACTTGTCGAGGTAGGCGATGCAGTCGCCGATCCAGTCCATGCACTGCTCGTTGTGGACGGTCAGGTTCGCGAGCACAGCGGGGCTGCCGGGACCTGTCGAGATGAACAGGTTGGGGAATCCCGTCGTCGTCATGCCGAGCAGAGTACGAGGACCGCGATCCCAGTGGTCGGTGGGCGAGGCACCCTCGGCATTGCGGATGTTGGCGTTGTCGATGGCACCGGTGAAGGCGTTGAATCCGAGCGCGAAGATGACCAGGTCCAGCTCGTGGTGGGTCCCGTCGGCCGTGATGATCCCGGTCTCGTCGAAGCGCTCGATCGCATGCTCGGACACGTCGACCAGTGTCACGTTGTCGCGGTTGTACGTCGCGTAGTAGTCGGTGTCCACGCACAGGCGACGGGATCCGACGGGATGATCCTTGGGACACAGCTTCTCGGCCAGTTCCGGATCGTCGACGATGGAGCGGATCTTGTTCCTCACGAACTCGGCCGCGACGCTGTTGGAGAAATCGTCCGTGCCCTGGTCGGCGAAGGTCCGCTGGAACACGTGCCCGCCGTAACTCCACGACTTCTCGAGGAGCTCTTCGCGCTGCTCCGGCGTGAGATCTGCGGCGTTCGACGTTCCCGGGCTGACGTGCCGCGCTCCCGCGCTTGCCATCAGAGCTGCACGTTCGCCGGGTACGTCCTGCCGGATGCGGTCCCACGTGTCCTTGGACATCGGCCCGTTGTGGGCAGGCACCGAAAAGTTGGGAGAGCGCTGGAACACCGTGACGTGCTCGGCCACCTTCGCCACGACCGGGACTGTCTGCACGCCGGACGAGCCGGTGCCGATGACGCCGATCCGGCGACCGGCCAACTCGACCTCGCGGTCCGGCCAGTGTGATGCCTGAACCCACTCGCCCTGGAACTTCTCCAGGCCGGGGAATTGCGGATCGCGCGCGGCGGAGAGGTTGCCGGTCGCCATGACCAGGAATCGGCAGGTGAAAGTGTCACCCGAGCTGACCGTCACGCGGTAGCGCGACGCGTCCTTGTCCCATTGCGCGCCGGTGACCCAGGTCTCGAACAAGAAGTGACGACGGATGTCGAACCGGTCCGCGACGTGGTTGAGGTAGCGCAGAAGCTCCGACTGGGTCGCGTAGCGCTCGCTCCACTCCCACTCGTTGTAGAGCTCCGAGGAGAAGTAGTAGCAGTAGTCGAAGCTCTCGATATCGACCCGTGCCCCGGGGTAGCGGTTGTGGAACCAGACGCCGCCCACGCCGGACGCACCTTCCAGCCCGAGGACGCTCAGGCCCTGACTCGCGAAGCGGTGCACGCCATAGAGGCCTCCGATGCCTGCACCCACCACGACAACGTCGTATTCCCGAGCAGTCTCGGGCACGTCCACGACCTCTTCGAACATCTAGTGCTCTTCTCTACAGTATTCTCTATTGACGGGAGTTTCAGCGGAGAAAGTCCCCATCCGCTGCTGAACACTGTACCGCGACATCGGTATGAGTGCACTTAATTGCCTAATATGCCTGAACCGCCACCGCCCCGGAAGGGCACCGACACCATGAGAAGTCTCCACTGTCCCTGTGGCACCACGATCGACGCGACCGACGACGACCAGCTGGTCGACCGCACGGAGAAACATCTCGCCGAAGCCCATCCCGGCCGCACCTATTCGCGGCTCGAGATCCTGTTCCTGGCTCACTCGTCCTGATTCGCCGCGGCGGCCTCCTGTGCGAGCCGCACGGAGTCGAGTATCGCGAGGCCTTCGACGGCCAGACCGTTGCTGAGACTCTCGTCGATGAGCCGCTTCAATCGGCCGGTGAGCACGACTCGGGTGTAGCGCATCTGGAGGACGGGCCGTGCAGCCAATTCGCGCGCGAGCTCGCGCGCCCTCGGCATCAGCTCGCCCGCAGGCATGACCTCGTTGACGACGCCGAGGTCGAGCGCTTCCGCCGCCGACAACACCTGACCGGTGAGCAGGAAGTACCGTCCGCGGTTCGGGCCGAGCAACTCCTGCCACACCACTTGGACGCCGTCCCCGGGGACCGAGCCGGCCAGAACGTGCGCCTTGTCCTGCAGGATCGCGCTCTCGGACGCAAGGGTGATGTCCGACAGGAGGGCGAGCTCGGCGTGGATCGTCGCGGCTCCGTTCACCACCCCGATGACGGGGATCTCGATGTCGAGCAGCCGCCGGAGCAGATGCTTGCCCTCGTAGTAGATGACGTCCCACATCTGGGCGTCCGCCGTGCGCTCGTCCCAGGCGAAGACGTCGATGAAGCTGTCCCCCGTGCCCGTCAAAATCATCACGCGGTTGTCGCGGTCGTCCGCGATGTCCACGAACGCCCGCACCCAATCGTGGTGGTGCTGCGACGAGTACCTGACAGGGCCGTCGTCACTGTGCAGCCTGACCGTCAGGACGCCCAGATCATCGCGATCGAAGGCGATCGTGGGGTAGGCGTCGAAGTAGGCAGGCCGGTCGTGGTCCGCGTGGGTCACCGGTCGGCGTCCGATGCGGACGTCGGCTCGAGGGCCTTCTGCTTCTCGGCGACCGTCGAACCCAGGTGGGTCCGGAAGAACGTCGTCGCCACGGCCAACGACGCCACGAGCCCCGGCCCACCGTAGAAGGCCATGCCCTCGAACGGCAGCACCGTCAGCTCTTTCGGCTCCTCGAGGGCAGCGTGCACGTCCAGCGCCATCGAGAACGGATGGATCACGTCGTAGCCACTTCCTGCGATGACGAGGGCCGGACGCGGAGCGATCTCCCGGGCGAATGCGAGCGGCCGCCATTCGGCCACCTTCTCGAGCGACTCGAGCGCCATCGGCACCGAGGTGGTCATCGACGTGTCACGGGGCCCCTTCCACGGCAGAACTGCTCGTTCGCCCGACAGACCGATCGACGGAATCGTGCCGGAGGGACGACCGGCGAACCTGCCGCGGCGGTCGGCCTCGAGCTCGTCGAGCAGTTCCTCCCATTGGCTCGGGTTCCGTAACACCTGCAGCCACCCACGGCCGTCGGAGACCGGCACCTGGGCCACGACGGCCTTGACCCGGCGATCGACACCCGCGACGTGGATGACGGTGCCGCCGGAGAAGCTCGTCCCCCAGATCCCGATTCGGTCCGCGTCGACCTCGGGTCGTGACTGGAGGTAGCTGATCGCGTTGCGGTAGTCCTCGACCTTGTCGAGTGGGAAGTTCTTCTCGCGCGGTTCGCCCTCCGACTCTCCGAAATAGCGGTAGTCGATCGACAGCGCGGCGAATCCCGCCGCGGCGAAGTGCCGGCCCTGCTGCACCAGCGATGTCTTACCCATACCGAAGCCGTGTCCGAGCACGATGCCGGGCAGCTCTGCGTCGGGGTCGGCGCCCTCCGGCAGGTAGAGATCTGCCGCGCACTCCAGGCCGAGACTGTCGAAGGTCACCTTCATGCGGATGCTCCCGCATCGACGGCTCTGGGCGTCACGACCAGTGGCAGGTGGATGATGCCCGACGAGCCGGCCGGTCGGTACACGATCTCCGCACCCTCGGCGAGCTCGAAGTCCTCCGTCGCGGCGAACCACTCACGCATCACGATCTGCAGCTGCATCCTCGCCAGGTGGGATCCGACGCACCGGTGGGGACCGATCCCGAATGCGAGGTGCTTGATGCCTTCACGGGTGAAGTCGACGGTGTCCGCGTGCTCGACGAGTGACTCGTCACGCGATCCGGACGCGAGGGCGTAGAGAACGGTTTCTCCCTTCTTGATGAGCACGCCGCCGACCTCGACGTCGGCCTGCGCCACTCGGTTGCCCGAGATGAAGCTGTGCGTGCGCATCAGCTCCTCGATCGCGTTGGGGACGAGCGACGGATCCTCGTACAACTGCCGACGATGCTCGGGGTGCGTCGCGAGGAACGAGAAGCAGAAGGACAGCGCACTCGTGACGGTGTCCAGACCGGCGATGAACAGCTGGTAGCACATGTCCAGCGTCTCGTCGGGGGTCATGCGGCGACCGTGCACCTCGGACTGGGTGAACATCGAGATCAGGTCGTCGACAGGATTCTCGAGCCGGTCGGCGATCAGCCCCTCGAGGTAGGCCTGAATCTTGAGTCCCGCCTCCAACCGGAGCGTGGCGCTGTCGCCGTGCTGGCTCCCGTGGATCAGGTCGGTCTCCCACTGCAGAAAGGTGGTTGCCTGCTCGACGGGCAGACCGAACAATCGGCAGAACACCGTCGTGGGCATCGGCTGGGCGAAGTCACGGAAGAACTCGCACGAACCGTTGTCGAGGATCGGCTGGAGCAGCTCCTTGACGTCGGTCGTGATGGCCGGTGCCAGGTCGCGGACCTTGACCGGCGACAACGCCTTGGCCTCGACGGTCTTGTACGGCATGTGCAGCGGCGGGTCGAGCTCGACCGGGATGAGCTTGCGGGGCCACACACTCTTGCCTGGGAAGCTCATGTGCTCGTTCTTGAAGCCTTCGGCGTCCTGGAGCACGGTCTTGATGTCGTCGAAACGGGTCAGGACCCAGAACCCTCCGAAGACAGGACTCCAGAAGGTGGGGTGGTCGCCACGACGGATCTCGTCGTAGAACGTCACCGGATTCGCCTTCAGACCGGGCTCGTTGAAATGGTCGAACACCCTGACCAGCTCCGCTGGCACGTGATCGGGCACGTCGAAGTCGGGACTCTCCGTGACAGTCGCGTCGGTCATGACGTCTCCTTCAGATGTAAGAGCGATAAGAGGATGCCGTTTCGAGGTAGCGGTGAGTATTCAGCCGATCTGGTCTCGATAATTCGCACCATACGCGTAGTGTATCCCGAATCACAGTATCCTTAATTGATCCGGACGCTGTCGACCGGGCTGAACGCCATCCAGGAGGAACAGTGAAGATCGTCGTCGAGAACGCCAAGTGCCAAGGGCACGGACGTTGCTACACCGAAGCCCCGGCCGTGTACTCCTCGGACGAGATCGGCTACATCGCCCAGGAAGGTTCGAACGAGGTCGCCCCGGGACACGAGCCGCAGGCGCGAGTCGGTGCCGGCGCATGCCCCGAGGCCGCCATCCGCGTGGTCGAGTAGCGCCCACGACACCCGGCGCCGGACCGGCGCGCCCATCCACCGACACGAAAGACATCATGAACCGACTTCAGAACAAGGTCATGCTCATCACGGGCGCCGGATCGGGCCTCGGGCGAGAGACTGCCCTCCTCGCAGCTCAGGAGGGGGCCAAGGTCGTCGTGACCGACAAGATCGAGGCGCGGATCGCGCCGGTCGTCGAGGCGATCGAAGCCGCAGGCGGCACCGCATCGGGCCTTCGAGTCGATGTCACCAGTGAGTCCGACATCGAAGCCGGCGTGGCCCACGCGGTCGAGACCTACGGCCGGCTCGACGTCGCGCACGCCAACGCAGGTGTGACCGTTCCCGGCTTCGGTTCCGTCGCGTTCGAGGACGTCACCGTCGAGGACTGGAACACCGTCAACGATGTGAACTTCCTCGGCGTCTTCCTCACGATCAAGCACGCGGTCCGCGCCATGAAGACCACCGGCGGAGGAAGCATCGTCGTCACCACCTCGGCCTCCGCCCTCGTGGCCTACCCGGGTTTCGGCGCGTACGTCGCCGGCAAGACGGGTGCGATCGGAATCGTGCGTGCCGCCGCGTACGACTTCGGCAAGTACGGCATTCGCGTCAACGCGACCTGCCCCACCCACGGCATGTCGGCAAACTTCGGGCAGGACCCCGAGGCACCGGTGCTCGGTCGGTCGTACGAGCAGATGGCCGGCCCCTGGGACCCCACCCACGCGGTCATGCCGCTCCGGGTCCCGGAACCGCCCAGCATCGCCCACAACGCCTGGCCCGTCATCTTTCTGGCCAGCGACGAGTCGCAGTACATGTCCGGGACTGCAATACCGACCGGTGACGGCGGCCAGCACGCGCGCGTATCCATCCCGTTCCCCGACCGGTGGACCCTGAGCGACGAGACTCCGACCGCCGATGTTTGACCTCAGCGCCCAGTCGGTCGTCGTCACCGGTGGAGGGACCGGCCTGGGCCGGGCCATCACACTCGCGATGGCGCGCTCGGGTGCCACCGTGTTCATCGCCGGTCGCCGTCCTGACGCCCTCCACTCCGTCGCCGAACTGGCGTCGGCCGAAGGTCTGGTCGTCGTCCCCGTCCCTACAGACATCTCCGAGCGATCGGAGGTCGAGGCGCTGGTCCAGACCGTCCTGGACCGCACGGGACGGCTCGACACCTTTGTCAACAACGCGGGCGGTGCCGACCGGGACGACACGGGACCACTCATCGATCTCGACGTCGACCAGTTCGAGCGAGTCATCTCGCTGAACCTGACATGGACGTTCTTCGCTGCCCAGAGCGCGGCAAGAGCCATGACGCGCGGCGGTTCGATCATCAACATCACCTCTCGCAGCGCCACGGGTGCCAATCCCATGACGGGCCAGTACGGCGCCGCCAAGGCCGCAATCGAGAATCTCACGCGCACGATGGCCGTGGAATGGGGCCACCTGGGGATCCGCGTCAACGCCGTTGCCCCGGGTCTGGTGATCACGGAGAACAATTCGCAGGTCTACCTCACCGTGTCCCGTTTACGGCGCCAATTGGCCACCGTTCCACTGCAGCGTCTGGGCCGTCCCGACGACGTCGGTCCTGCGTGCGTCTACCTGGCATCCGACGAGGCCCAGTGGGTCTCAGGCGTCGTCGTTCCGGTCAATGGCGGCAGCACGATCCCGGTGGGTCTGCTGACGTACCTCCATCACCGCAACTCCGAGGTGATGGATGCAGCGGCGTTTCAGGAAAACTTCGACCCTTCGAGAAAAGAGGGTGAGGATTAGCAGAACTGCACCTACACTCGACACACGACGCGTGACCGTGGTCACGCGGGCCACACCGCGGAGAGGTCGACCTCGTCCCGGATCCTGGTGAAGGCCACAACAGGCCCCGACCCATCGACATGTACTTCTTCCCTGCACCTTTCGATCTCGAGGAGACCTCCATGCCCCGTGTGACCTTCATCCAGGCAAATGGACGCGAAGACATCGTCGACGTCGTCGACGACACCTCCGTCATGCAGTCGGCCATGGACAACCTGGTCTCCGGCATCATCGCTGACTGTGGGGGCGAGCTGACGTGCGCGACGTGCCACGTCTACGTCGACGACCAGTCGTCCTTCCAGCCTCCCACCGCAGACGAGGCCGACATGCTCGAGTGTGCCGTCGACCAGCAGCCGGAGAGCCGGTTGAGCTGTCAGCTGATCCTGCGGGGCGAGACCTCCACGGTCGTCCGCGTGCCCGCCTCCCAGCTCTGACGTCTCCGGCGGTCAGGGCCTCGAATCCACCCCACCCACCACGACCAGCTGGACGGATCAATCGTGAACAGCACGCACACCACCGACGTACTCGTCATCGGAGCCGGGCAGGGCGGCGGCGAGGCCGCGGTGTCCCTGCGACGTCTCGGCCACACGGGCGCGATCCTGGTAGCCGGCGACGAGCCCCTTCTTCCCTATCGCCGCCCCCCGCTGTCGAAGGGACTGCTGACCGGCGAGGTGGAGCTGGACGATCTTCTCGATCGTCGCGCCGAAGCCTACGAATCGGCCGACATCGACACCCTGCTGGGAGCGAGTGCCGTCGAGATCGACACGACCGATCGGGTCGTCACGTTCGCCGATGGTGGAACTGCGACCTACGAGACTCTGATCCTCGCCACGGGGGCGCGAGCGCGGACCCTGGCGTCGATCGGCATCGCCGTCCCCGACGATGCACCGAATCTGCACTACCTGCGCTCGGTCGCCGATGCCGAGAGGCTGCGTCCCCAGCTGCGCGCGGGCGCTCGTCTCGTCGTGGTCGGCGGCGGTTATGTCGGCTTGGAGGTCGCCGCGTCCTCGCGCGGCCGTGGCGTGGCCGTCACGGTGATCGAGGGACAGGACCGTCTGCTCGCACGCGTGACGGCCCCGGTGGTGTCCGAGTTCTACCGCCGAGTGCATCACGACGAAGGCGTGGAGATCCTGCTCGACACCTCGGTCGCCGGGTTCACCTTCGCGCCGGACGGTCACATCACCGAGGTGCTGTGCGACGACGGAACCGTGCTGCCCTGCGATCTCGTCGTGGCCGGTATCGGCGGAGTCGCCAACGTCGAGCTGGCCGCTGCGGCCGGGCTGCTCGTGGAGAACGGCATCGTCGTCGACGAGCACTGCCGGACGAGTGATCCGCACGTCCTGGCGATCGGCGACTGCGCCGCTTTTCCCTCCGTGCACGCCGGGACCACGATCCGTCTGGAGTCGGTGCCGAACGCGCTCGAGCACGCTCGGGTGGCGGCAGCCACCGTGATGAAGGCCGCGGCGCCGACCCAGTCGCCGCCCTGGTTCTGGTCGGACCAGTACGACCTGAAGCTCCAGATGGTGGGGCTCTCGGCCGGCCACGATCAGGTCGCCGTGCGGGGTGACATGAGCGCGCGGAGCTTCATCGCCTTCTATCTGCGTGAAGGCATCGTGGTGGCAGCGGACGCCGTCAACTCGTCACGTGACTTCGGTTGGTGCAAGAAGATCGTCGCACTGCAGCAGGAGTTCTCCGTGGATCAGCTCCAGGACACCGACGCCGCACTGAAGGACATTGCTCGCGGAGTCTCGGCCTGACCGGTCGCGTCCGCCGGGCCGCGCGGCCTGCTCCCCGCGAACGTCAGACGGACGAGCTCTCGATCGACGCAGCTCGCGCGGCCCGGCGGTCGGGCTTCTGGACTGTCGTCAGCGGTACCTCACGAATGCGGACGAGCGATTTCGGCAGCTTGTAGCCGGCGAGGTAGGGCCGCGCGAACTCGCGCAACTCGTCGAGCTCGACGTCCCCGCCCTCGGCGCAGACGATTCCGACCTCGACCCGCTCGCCCCAGTACTCGTCGGGCACGCCGTAGACGATCACGTCGTGGACCGCCTGGTGGCGACGCAGCACGTCCTCGACCTCGGTGGGGAACACGTTCTCCCCGCCGGTGATGACCATCTCCTTCAGACGTCCACTGATGGAGAACCAGCCGTCGTCGTCGACCGCACCGAGATCTCCGGTACGGATCCCCTCGGCGGTGTAGGTCGCCTCCGTCTCGTCGGGTCTGCCCCAGTACCCGCGGCTCTGCCAGGGCGCGCTGACCACGATCTCGCCCACCTCCCCGCAGTCGGCCTCGGTACCGTCCGCGCGCAGGATGCGCGCCTCGGCTCCCGGGTGGGGTCTACCGATGCCGGTCAGGCGGCCGGCGACCAGGTCTTCGTGCTCCACGCCGATGAGCGGTCCGAACTCGGTGGCTCCGTACCCCGTGCGGATCGCAGCTGTGGGGTAGTCGCGCATGACCTGCGCGATGAAGTCGGCGTTGGCTGCCATCGAACCCAGTCGTAGTGCCCGCATACTGCCGCGCGGAGTCGATTCGAACGATTCGTGGGACTTGATGGCCGCGAACATCGTCGGTGCGCCGGTGATCCGAGTGGCACCTCGGGCGATGGCCTCGAGCGCGAGAGTCGCGTCGAACTTGCGCAGAATGTGCACGGTTCCGCCTGCGAACAGGCGAGAGAGCAGGTTCGTGCCCAGGGCGATGTGAAAGAACGGTGCGAAGTACAGCTCGACATCGAACCTCGTTCCCGGGTTCGATGCCGCGGACGCGTTCAACCACAGCCACAGGCCACGGTGGTCGTACCAGACTCCCTTGGGAATGCCGGTCGTGCCGCCTGTCGCGAAGATGATCGCAGGTGAGTCCTCGGAGACAGGCGCGAACACCGTCGGCTCGCCGGCCAAGGGTGCCAGACGTGCGCGCAGGTCCGTCGTCGAGTGCGACGCCGCCAACACGACGACGTCGTAGCCGGTGGCCCGTGCCGTCTGGACATGTGTGTGGTCGGTGACGACCAGAGCAGGCTGAATGGGTTCGAGGAAGGCCGCGATCTCGTAGGGCGTCAGACGGGTGTTGATCGGCACCGGTACCAAGCCGGCTCCGAGTGCACCCAGGACCACGGTCACGTAGGTCGTCGACGGCTCCATGGCGATTGCGACGCGGTCGCCCGCCGCCAGGCCTGTGCCGCGCAGCGCCGCGGCGACACCGTCCATGCCGTCGATCATCTCGGTCCATGTCGTGTGTCCCCACGGATCGATCAGTGCGATCTGGTGACCTCGTCGCGACGCGATCGCTCGCAGCCTCGACGGGACGTTGAGCGGGCCTGTCATCAGTACTCTCCGCGCAGGCTCAGGCCGTGGTCGCTGCCGATTCCGACGATGCCCGGGTAGCCGTCGTTGACCTGAGTGGCCTGGTGGCGGGCGTCCCCCCACACCGTGTCGACGATCCGGACGCGCTTGTAGAACAAGTGCGCGTCGTGCTCGCCTGTGAAGCCGATGCCGCCGAGATTCTGGATGTTGTCCTTCGCGCTGGCTGCCGCACCGGTGCCGGCGACGGTCTTGGCGGTTGCGGCGACGTAGGGACCGTCGACCCGTCCTGCATCGATGCACAGACCCGCCATGCGAGCCAGCGACGTCGACGACCACGCGCGGACTGCCATGTCGGCACAGCGCCGCGACACGGCCTGGAAACTGCCGATGGGTTTCCCGAACTGCGTCCGGGTCTTGCAATACCCGACCGACATGTCACGCATGGCCTGAAGCATCCCGGCGAGCTGCGCCGCTGTCAGCACGGCCGCCCGAGAGTGCAGGGCCTTCACGGTCGCGTCGTCACCGGTGAGCAGCGCGTCGGACTCGGGACGCCGTACGTGGCCGAGGGCCGTACCGGGATCCAACGACGCGATGTCCTGCAGGTCGTCGGGCGTACGGATCAGCGAGACGGCGTCCGCAGACCACAGCAGCAGGTAATCGGTGTCGATGCCGTCGACCACCACGAGCGGCTCGTCGTCGCCGCGGACAACGGCAAGTCCGGCGCGGCGCTCCCCGGAGCTGAGCTCCTCGACGAGATCGGCAGCGTCGTTCGCGACGGCCAGCTGTGTCGCGAGCATCGTCGGCAGGTACGGCCCACTCACGAGGCCGCGACCCAGTTCCTCGAGGAGGAAGGTCTCGTCTGCCAGGCCGAGTCCCACCCCGCCCGAGCTCTCCGGGACTCCGAGGGCAAGCCATCCCAGGTCGGCCGTCCGCATCCAGGTTCTGCGGCGACGCTCGGCATCGACCGGTCGGTGCAGCATCGACAGCGGCAGCTCGGCATCGATGAACTTGCGGACTGTCGCGGCGAGATCGTTCTGATCTTGCGTGGGTTCGAGGTTCACAATTTCTCCGTTAGCGGGGCAGTCCGAGGACGCGGTTGGCAATGATGTTGCGTTGGATGTCCGACGTGCCGGCTCCGATCGTCGAGGACGGCGAGTACAGCCACTCTCCCGACCACGCCTGCGGTGTGAACGGCATCTGGTATTCGAGCGCGTCGAGCCCGACGACGTCCATCGCCAGCGCTCGCACGTTCTGTTCGAGTTCGGCGAACAGCAGACGCGACATCGACCCCTCGGGTCCCGGCTTGCCGGTCACCCGGTTGCGCGAGACTGCCGCGTACGTCACGGCACGCAGAGCCGCGAGTTCGGACCGGGCCGACGCGATGCGACGGTAGATCTCGTCGTCCTCGATCGCAGCGCGCTTGCCGTCGGGACCCGTGTGGTTCTCGGCGTGGTCGACGACTTCGTCGAGATATCGGGAGAGCCGGATCTGCTCGACCACGAAACCGGCACCGCGCTCGAACGAGAGCGTCGACATCGCCGTGGCCCAGCCGTTGCCGACGCCACCCACGACGTTCGAGAGGGGAATGCGGACGTCGTCGTAGAAGACTTCGCAGAAGTGCGGGATACCGGCCATCGTCATGATGGGGCGCACCTCGATGCCGGGAGTGTTCATGTCACAGATGACCCAGGTGAGCCCTTTGTGGCGGCTGCTCGGGTCGCTGTCGGTTCGGACCAACAGTTCCTGGAAGTCACTGTGTTGCCCGTGGGTCGTCCAGATCTTCTGCCCGTTGACGACGAGGTCGTCACCGTCGACACGTCCCGTGGTCCGGACCCCCGCGAGGTCGGAGCCCGCCGACGGCTCGGAGAAACCCTGGCACCAGGTCGACTCACCCCGCAGGATCGCGGGCAGGTGCTTCTGCTGCTGCTCGGACGTGCCGTTCAGGATCAGCGTGGGTCCGGCGTGACTCGTCGCCACCCAGAACACGCCGATGTGTGGTGCGCCCGACAGGGCGTACTGCTCCCACCAGATCAGCTGCTGAAGGAGGGAGAGTCCGCGGCCTCCGTGCTCGACCGGCCAGGACACACCCGCCCATCCTCCGTCGAACGTGCAGCGCTGCCATGCGCGGTCGAAGTCGACCATGGACTCGCCGGTGGGTGGGCGCTCATCGGTAGGCACGTGGGCGCGCAACCAGGAGGCCGCGTCGTCCCGGAAGTCGGCATCAGCCTGGTCCAAGTCGATCTGCATGAATTGAGCATACTCTTCTAAAGAAGGGTCTGGTCACGAAGGACCCACCTATTTCAGCGCATCTCAGCCCTGTGGGCTCGAGGAGCCGAACGGGTTGACGCTGACGTCGTCGGGCTCGGCGCCGTGCATGGTCGTGCCGACCACCTGATACGCCAGGGGATCGCCCACCTCACGGTTGAGCCGCTCCTGAATCTTCCAGCTGCCGTCGATGCGACGCAGCGTCCAGTGATTGAAGTTCGCACCGCTGATGTTGATGGCCGGCTTGACCGGTCGGGCACTACGGGTGCGGCGGCTGTCCTCGTCGCTCTTGACGATGACGAGCGAGTAGCCCTCGGCGACCGCATCGTCGCCGTCGATGTGCAGGATCAGTGGTCCGGTCAACGCATGGTGCTGACAGTTGCCCTGCTGCTCGACATGGGGGGTGTCGGTGATGAACTCCCAGATCTCCTCGTGCCCGACGTACGCGGTCCGCCCGTCGCGCGGCGCGCCGAAGCGCCCCGCACCGAGGTTGACGCGCCCGTCCTCGGCGTAGAGGTCGACATAGGAGGCTGCGTACCCCAGGTCGGCCGCGAACGCGTACCGGGAGAGAAGCTCGCGGATCTCCCGCTCGTCCTCGAGTCGCTTCACACGTGTCAGTAGATCGTTCAGGTCGTCGGTCATCTCTTGCTCCATGCTCTCGGGTCCGGGCCGCGACCGACCCGGGTCGAACGGTCTTGCGTGCGGTGGTCGAACAGATGAGCAAAACAGTACACTCTTAAAGAGGTCTCATGCGGGAGTCCTCCACGCCGGCAGATCTGGGGCGATGATCGTGCCGTAGATCTCCGAGACCCCATGCACGAGCTCGTACACCGTGGTCCGTCGGTACCGCATCTCGGCGAGGTGATCCGGCATCGATTTCGTTGCTGCGACCGACGACGCGGTGCCGTCTCCAGAGCTCGCGCGGTCAGCCCCTACCTGCAACGCTCGGCAGCCAGGTCGCGATCCCGGGAAAGAAGATCAGTGTCACGACCACAACGATGGCCAGCGGCAGATACCACAGCGCGGCGATCCAGATGTCCTTGAGACTGATGGCTCGCCCGCAGTTGACCTCGGGCTCCCTGACGATCGTGTAGATGATCATCGTGAGGATCCCCACAGGGGGCGTGATCATGCCGATCTCGCCCATGAGCACGATGAACGCCCCGTACCAGAGCAGGGAGACGTCCAAGTTCGCGAGTGTGGGCATCAGCACCGGAATGGTGAGCACCATCATCGGCAGGGTCTCCATGAAAGCCCCGAGGAACAGGTAGATGACCATCATGAGGAGCAGGAACCCGACACGTCCGAGGTCCAGATTCTCGACCCCGTTCGCAAGAAGCGTGCTGATGCCCGACAGATTGAGCATCTGCCCGAGCGCACCGACGCCGACCAGCAGCAGGAAGATTGTGCCCACGCTTGTGACTGTGCCGACACAGGCGCTGGCGAACGATGACAGCGCGTCGCCTTGCTTGCGACGCCAAACGAACAAGATGATCGCGGAGAACAAGGCTGCGGCCGCACCCGCCTCGGTCGCGGTGAAGATGCCGGAGAAAACACCGCCGACCACGATCACCACCAGGACGGGCAGCGGCCATACCTTGCTCGAGCTGGAGAACCTCTCCTGCCAGGTACTGGTCACGGCCGACGACGGTGACGACCGCCTTTCGACCACGGCGAATCCGATGAGCATGAGCGTGAACATCACCGAGATGAACAGACCCGGGCCTACGCCCGCGAGCAGGACCTGGCCGACGTTGGCCTCGACGACGCCTGCGTAGAGCACCAGAAGGATACTCGGGGGGATCAGCTGCCCGGGCAGGCTTGCCACGATGACCGACCCGAGCGCCAGACGATTGCTGTACCCGGCCTTGATCATCTCCGGAACGCCGATGCGGGTAAGGGCATAAGTGACCGAGGACGACGAGCCGGACACCGCACCCAGGCCGGTGCCGGCAAGGTTCGTGCCGACGGCCAAGCCGCCCGGAAGCCAGCCGAGCCATGTGTTGGCAGCGCGGAAGAGATCCTGTGTCAGTCCGGACTGCCACATCAGCATGCCCATCAGGATGAACATCGGCAGCACGCTGAGAGACCAGCTGGTGACCGTGTCGTAGGGCAGGGAGCCGAGCACGTTCTCCACCACACGCCCGTTGCCGAGCGCGTAGAGCCCACCCAGGGACGGGACCAGCAACGCCATGGCCAGCGGCACGCGCAGCATCATCATCAGGCACATCAGCACGATGGCATTCGCTCCGAACGCCTCAGGTCTGAGCGGGAGCCAGAACAGCGCGAACGAAACCGTCGACAGGGCTGCAAGTGTCGCGACGGTGAAGGCCGACTTCCGAGGCGATGCATGCACGGACTCACCGGCCCCGGTGGCGTCCACGGTCTGCCCCTGCGTGAGTTCAACCATGGATGCTGCCTCCTTCAGTGCGGGGCTCGAACCCGCGGCGTCCCTCGCGCACTGCGAGTGCGGTGAACGAAGCGGCCAGCGTCGCGAAGACGAACGGCACCAACCAGTAGACCGGCCAGGACGGGAGTCGCGAGCCACCGCCTTTCTGATCGATCTCGGTTGCGTACCTCGCTTCGTCGAGTCCGAACCAGGCGAGCGCAAGGAAGACCACGGCGCAGATCGATGAGCCGACCGCCACGACGACGGACCGATGGCGCGTCGTCAGGAAGCCGTCGATCAGCTCGACCGTGATGTGGCCGTCGCGCAGCTGGGCGACGACGAATCCGAGCAGGACGAGCACGGGCATATACCAGAACTCGGTGATCTCGAGGGTATAGCTCAGTGGCCGGTCGTTGACCAGACGCAGGATGGCGTTGGCAACGATGTGCAGCATCATCGCGGTCAGCGCGATGGCTGCCGGCCACTGGACCATCTGCAGCAGCGCGGATCTGAGGGGAGCCTGGCGCACGGTCACTCCGGCCGAAGGGGCAGGTAGGCCGACTCGTAGACGGCTCGAGCGAGGCCCGCCGGGTCCAGGTCGGCGCTCTCGAACCACGCGGTGACCGCCCCCGACTCGGGCCCATCGCCGAATCCGTATTCGGCAACGAGGTCTTGTGATTCACGGGCTGCCGACTGCGCCTGCTCGACGAGCTCGGGCGACTCGCCCTCCACGCGCGCGAGCTGTGCCGCGGCTGCGCGGTTCATGGCCTCGACCGCGTCGTCAGCCAGCTGGAGGGCGCTCCCGCCCGCTTCGGCCAAGGCGGCCTCGTAGACGAGGTTCTGGTCCAAGTTCTGCTCCAGAGCGCTCGCGATGAGGACGTCCACCCGGTCCCACAGCAGCTGCTGCGCCACGAGCGGGAGAGCGTCCCACGTGTCGGCCGACATGGCGATCGGTGCCGAGTTCCACGTGACGTTGGCATCGGCCGAGTCGGTGGTGAAGGGTGCGACATCGAGGATCCCAGACGTGGCCACCGACCCGACACCGCTGTACACGCAGTCGACGACACCTCGCTGGAGTGCCTCGTAGTATTCGGTGAAAGGCAAGGACACGTGCGACGCGCCGAGAGCCTCGACCATCTCGCTGTGCTCGATGCCCTGGGCGGCGATGGACACCCCGGCAAAGTCATCGAGATCCGTCCGTTCCTCGGTGCAGAACAGACGTGGACCGGTCGCGCCTTGGAAAGGCATCAGGCTCTTCATCCCGGCCCGTTCGTACTCCTCACCGAGTCCATCGTCGTTCAGGCCCACTTTCTGCAGCGACGCCGCCTTCCCGGCAGTCCCGGGCACGATAGCGTTGGTCGGGATCGTCGACAGGATATTGAATTGCCTGGTCCGTGGGTACTCCTGGGGCTTGAGCATCGTCAGAGGAACTGCAATGTCCAACCGCCCGTCGCCGAGGGCCGCGTCCACGTCGGTGGCCTCGACGCGTGAGCTGCTGTAGGCATGGTTGATGGTGACCTTGCCCCCCGACCAGTCCTCGAGGGCAGCGAAGTAGTCGTCGAAGGACTTGGTTCCGGTTCCCTGCGGCTGTGCTGACTGCGCCTCGAGCGTGATGGGAGCGACCGCCTCGAAGGCCTTGACGTACTCCTGCTGCGAGGTACCGGATTCCACGCCGGCACCGCCCGAGGTGTTACCTGCGGTGTGTTCGGCACATGCGGACGCACTCAGGACCAGCGCTAAGCACGCGGCTCCCGGGAACACCCTCCGGCGCGACGCGCCGATTCCCTTGTCGATCGTCATGCCAGCTCCTCCAGTGGGGCGGCGGAAGCGCCGGGCGACGGCACGGAGCACGGCCTTCTGCGAGGGTGCTCACGGCCTTGGCCCGCGTTGCGCTCCAAACGCCTCGGCAGACTTGGTCGCCTGCCGTAATGAGTGCAACGAATTCGATACGAGTATGTGCAGCGCCGAGCAGGTGTGTCAAGGGCCACACTGCCATCTTGGATGCACGAAGCGACAAGTAGTGGCGGCGCAGCGTGATGCATTCTCTTGATGGGCAACGCGATCGAGGACTTGCCGTGGAAAACCGGGCCTGATTCATCTCGGCTCGCGCGCAAGCCATGACTCCACCGGTCAATGGCGGTTGCTGCCTACGCTCGCTCACTCTAAGGTGGGTCCAACAAATTGAGTGCACCTAAGATTTGCCGATCGTTGCAATCGCCTACCGCGTCCGGCATCAGGGGTGGCTGCCCGGAAGGGTGATCGGTGACGTGATCTGCCCCTGAATCAAGGAGCTCGGAACATGACCGACGACCTCCAGGTCCCCGTCCCACCGCACGTCCCCGACCACCTCGTGCGCGACTTCGACTTCAACCACGTGCCAGGGGCCGATGAGGACGTCTACGGCGCCTGGAGGCAGCTGCAGGACGGGCCGGAGATCTTCTGGACCCCGCGTCACGGCGGACACTGGGTAGTCACCCGTGCCGAGGATGTCGAGCTGGTGCAAACCGACTACGAGCGGTTCTCGCACGAGGTGATGACTCTGCCGCGAAACGCCAAACCCCTTCGCACGCCACCCATCCAGTACGATCCGCCGCAGCATGGCGGCTACCGCAAGGTGCTCAATCGCGCCTTCTCCCCCAGAGTCGTCGCCGGGTTGCAGCAGGACCTGAGGGATCTGGCCACGTCACTGATCGAGGGCTTCGCAGAACGCGGCGAGTGCGAGTTCGTCTCCGAGTTCGCGCGCCATCTCCCCATCGTCATCTTCCTGCGCATGGTGGATCTGCCGATGGAGCACCGCGAGCTGTTCCTGGGGTGGGCCGAAGCAGCCGTCCGAAGCCCCGACGCCACCGCCAAGAGAGCCGCCTACCAACAGGCGATCGACTACCTGTCCGAGGTGATCAGCGAGCGCTCCGAGAATCCCGGCGATGACCTCATCAGCATGGTCATCGCCGGGGTGGTCGACGGCCGACCGCTCGACCATGACGAGGTCCTGGGCATGTGCACCCTGTTGTTCGTCGGCGGACTCGACACCGTGGCCGGCATGATCAGCTTCATTGCCATGTTCTTGGCTGAGAACTCGAGTCACCGCCGACAGCTGATCGAGTCGCCCGAGATGATCCCGCAGGCCATCGACGAGCTGCTCCGCCGTCACGGTATGTCGAACACGGTGCGCCTGATAACCCGCGACACCGAGCTCCAGGGCCTACAGCTCAAAAAAGGTGAACTGATCATGGTTCCGATCAGTCTGCACGGGCTCGACGACCGACGGTGGGTCGACCCTCTGACCGTCGACTTCACGCGCGACACGCGTGGACATGCCACCTTCGGGACTGGTCCCCATCGCTGCCCGGGTGCCGGTCTCGCGCGAGCGGAGATCCGTGCGTTTCTCGAGGAATGGCTGCAGCGGATCCCTGACTTCTCGATCAAGCCCGGCGAAAAGGTCGAAACAGTCACGGGAAGCGTCAACGGGGTGAGGCGTCTGGTCTTGACCTGGCCCACCCCGTCGCTCGATACCGTACGACACTGCTGACGCGTCGACTCGCACCCATCCGGCGGGCGGCGCCGACCACGGTCACTCACCTCGCTTCGGCGCGATCACCTTTCCACCCAGAGAGGTGAGCAGTACAGATCCACTACCGGGCACCATGGCGTCCGAGAGCTCCATCTGCCCACCCTGCACTGCGGCACCCAGCCTGCCGAGAGCCTCCACCGGGTCACCGCTGATCTCGTAGAGCGTCGCGTACTCGTACGGCGGCGTCGGGACTTCTGGTCGGTCCAGTGCCGTCGAGCGCGTGAACCGCTGCGCGGACTCGAAACCGTCGATCGACAGCACGTCCGGGACGTGCGTCGAGTCGTACCACTCGTTGAACTCCTCGTCGCGTCCTTCGACGGCATTGGTCTGCACGATGTAGAGGGACAGGCCTTCCATGATGCTCCTTTGTTCATGTCCGGACGGTGTTCGGATTGAGTACACTCTACGCGTTCGCAATGTTCAAAACGAGGAGCACATCATGGGTCGACTGGAGGGCAAGGTTGCCTTCATCACCGGGAGCGGGCGCGGCCAGGGCCGCTCCCATGCGCTGAAGCTCGCCGCCGAAGGGGCCGACATCATCGGCATCGACATCTGCGAGCAGATCGACGGGGTGCCCTACCCGTTGTCGACGCCGGACGATCTGGCGGAAACGGTGCGCGGTGTCGAGGCGCTCGGTCGACGTATGGTCGCTCGACGAGCCGATGTCCGTGACTTCACACAGCTGAAGGGGGCTGTGGACGACGGGGTGGCCGAGCTGGGGAGGCTCGACATCGTCTGCGCCAACGCCGGCATCACCGGTTCGATGTCGCCGGACGCCGATGCCGAGACGCGTGTACGAATGTTCCGTCAGGTGGTCGACGTCAACCTGACCGGCGTCTTCTGCACGGTCGAGGCGACGAAGCAGCACGTGATCGATTCGGGCGACGGCGGCTCCGTCATCATCACCAGTTCGATGGCCGGACTGCGTGCGCTGGGCGCCGGCGGGGGCTACGGGGAGTCCAAGCACGGGTTGGTGGGCATGATGCGTTCGTACGCCCACGAACTCGCCCCACACATGATCCGGGTCAATACCGTCCACCCCGGAAACGTCAGGACTCCGATGATCATGCACGACGCGCTCTACCGCGCGTTCCGCCCCGACCTGCCCCATCCGACGGCCGCGGATGCGGAGGTCGCGATGGCCACGATGCACCTGTTGCCGGTCCCCTACACCGAGCCCGAGGACATCAGCAACGCCGTCCTGTTCCTCGCCTCCGACGAGGCGAGGTTCATCACCGGTGTGACCCTGCCGGTCGACGCGGGCGGCGCCGCCAAGTAGCACCGCCCGCCCTGACGGGCCCCTCGACGGGGGCCCGTCAGGCCAGTTGCGCCCCGGCCGGGAGCGCGATCTGCTTGATCTCGAGGAAGCTGTCGAGGCCTGCCGCGCCGCCCTCACGCCCCATCCCCGACTGCTTGTAGCCGCCGAAGGGGAACGACATGTGCGCTCCGAACCCGTTGACGCTGAACGTTCCCGTACGGATTCGACGACCGATCTCGACCCCGGCGGCGATGTCGTGGGTCATCACCGCTCCCGAGAGGCCGAACTGAGAGTCGTTGGCGATCCGGATCGCATCCTCGACGTCCTCGTAGACCATGAGGGCGAACACCGGCCCGAAGACTTCCTCCTGGGCCACCCGCATGTTTGTCGTGACACCGTCCACCAGCGTCGGCGCGATGAAGTAGCCGGGACGATCGAGGGCCTCACCACCGGTGACGATGACTCCCCCGTCGTCCTCGGCGTCCTGGATGCGAGCGAGCACCCGGGTCATCTGGGCCTGCGACGCCAGCGGGCCGTACGTGGTCGCCTCGTCGTCGGGGTCACCGATGACCTGGCTCTCGAACAGTTCCTTGAGCGCGTCGCGCCACACGTCGTGACGCTCCTTGCTCACCAGGACGCGGGTGAGGGCGGTGCACACCTGTCCGCTTCCCCCGAGCATCCCGGCCGCGAGGGCCGGCATGACGTCGACCGGCTCGACGTCGTCGAGCACGATCGCCGCCGACTTGCCGCCGAGTTCGAGCGTCATCCTCTGGAGGTTCTTGGCGGCCACACCCATGACAGCCTTGCCGGCCTCGGTGCCGCCGGTGAAGCTCACCATGTCGAGGCCGGGCTGGGCCTGCAGCGCCTCACCGAGCTCGCGGCCGCCCGGCAGGATGCTGACGACGCCCTCCGGCACACCGGCCTCGGCGAGGATGTCCGCGAGCAGGAGCGGCGCGAGCGGCGTCTCCGGCGCGGGCTTCATGACGACCGAGCACCCAGCCAGGAGCGCCGGCGCCAGCTTGAGGGACGCGAGGACGATGGGACCGTTCCACGGCACGACGGCCAGCACGGTGCCCACGGGCTCCTTGCGCAGAAGCACGGTCCGCCCGTCCGGCCCCGTCTCGACCGTCTCCAGCGCTACGTCGTCGCCGCGGCGGGCGTAGTCGCGCCAGATGTCGATGGAGATATCGTGCACGAACGCCGCGAAGGCACGAGCGGAGCCGAGGTCGCGCACGACGTACTCGATGAACTGATCACGGTGCTCGTCCAGCAGATCGGCGACGCGTGTGAGGACCTTGCCTCGCTCTGTGACGTCGAGTCCTGACCACACCCCCTTGTCGAACGCCTCGGCCGCCAGGGCGACGCTGGTCGCCGCGTCCTCGGGGCCGGCCTCGGGGATGTCGGCCACGATCTCGCCGGTCGCCGGGTTCTCCACCTCGATGCGCCGGTCGCCGGTCGGTGCGCGCCACGTGCCGCCGACGAAGATCTGGCTCGTGTGGTGGGGGGGGATGGTGCTGTCGGTCATGAGGTGCTCCTTCATTCTGGGTTGATCTCGACGACGCCGCGCAGGATGGTTCCATCGGCCATGTCCTGGTAACCCTGTGCGATCTGGTCCAACGTGTATCGGCGCGTGATCAGCTCGTCGAGTTTGAGCTGACCGTTGCGGTAAAGGTCGAGCAGTTTGGGAATGTCGACGTGCGCGTTGCATCCTCCGTAGAGCGTGCCGAGAACCTGCTTGGCGTACAGGCTCAGAAACTGGCCCGGCAGTTGGACGTTGAGGTCGCTGAAGCTGTCGGCCATGCCGGCGAGCACCAGTCGGCCCGCCTTGCGGGTCGACTCGAAGCACTGCGCTGTGATCTCGGCGGTCAGAACCCCGACCGTCTCGATCACGGCATCGGCACCCTGCCCGTTCGTCAGCTCGGCAACTCGGGCGAGAGCCTCCTCGTGCGTGGCGTAGGCCTCGGCACCGAGCGACTCGGCGAACTCACGTCGGAACGGTTTCGGCTCCACTGCGATCACATGGCTGGCTCCGCAGTGGAACGCGCCCTGTACCGCATTGGCACCGATTCCCCCGATGCCGTAGACCATGACGACCTCACCGGGGCGCACTTGTGCGACGTTGACGGCCGACCCCCATCCCGTGGGCACGCCGCAACCCACGAGGGCGGCGACGTCCAGCGGGATGGTGGGGTCGATCTTCACACAGGAGTTCTTGGACACGACCGTACGTTCGGCAAAAGTACCGAGCATCGCCAGACCGCCGATGTCCTCGCCCCGCCCGTGGAACCGGAACGTACCGTCGGGCATGACCCCGGTTGCGATGGTGGCACCCAGGTCGCACAGGTACGACTGACCGGACACGCACCATCGGCACTTGCGACACGTCGGGATGAACGAGAACACGACGTGGTCGCCGACCTCGATGTCCTCGACCCCCGACCCGACCTGTTCGACGATCCCGGACGCCTCGTGTCCGCCGATCATCGGCTTGCGGGCGTCCGGGTCGCGACGGGTGTGCTCGTCGGAATGGCAGAGACCCGCGTACGCCACCCGCACCAGCACCTCCTCGGGTCCCGGATCATCGAGGTCGATCGTCGACGGGTGCCAGTTGTCGCCGAACTGCCACAGGACGGACGCTTGCACTTTCATGGGGTCCTTCTTTCTCGGTCGGGCTGTCTCGACCAGCTGGTTCTGCGGTCGACGGGGCCGGCTGTCGGTGCCCGGGTGTGCATCCGGCGGCCGGACGTCGTCGGCGACTTCCAGAACGAGGTGACAGATTCTGACATCGACCACAGCATGACACAGATCACACTGATTATGATACTCTTTTATCCGAGACCTCGCGTCAGAGCGTGGATCCACCCATGTCGATCGCCCGGTGGTCGAGCCGAGCACGAGCACCGGTTCGGCAGCGATTCGGTGCGAGAAGCGCTCGTTGAGGAAGCGTTGAGTAGAAGTTGCGCCCGCGAGTACCCAGACACACGACACAATCGTTCCGAGTGGCACCGCTCACATCCATACGTTCTGGAGGTGCCCCAGCCGAGGAGGAAGATATTCGATGTCCGACACACTGCCACGGAATTTCCGAATGAGCCGAAAAGTCCGGAATGTACTGGGCAAAGCGCTCGGCGCACCGGCACTCGAGGACAAGCACAGCAGGCTGAAGCAAATCGAGAAGCTGGACCCGGTCGACGACTGCGTCGAGGTCTACCGATTGTTCGTCGACGACTTCAAGGCATCGAGCGCATTCGCAGTCACCGGTGGATTGTTCGTGACCTTCGCCGTTCCACGAATCAGTCGCATTCTGACCCAGTCTCGCCAATTCGAGGATGCGATACAGAAACGGCTGGTGGATACAGTCTTGTTGGACTTCCACTACCACGAGTCCGGGTTCGTCCCGGGCATCGGCAGGGATTCGATCCGCCGTGTGAACGAGATGCATCGTCAGTACGACATCCATCCCGAGGACTACGTGTTCATCGGATGTTGGGAAGCCGTGTCCTACATCTGGTACGCCGAGACCTACGGTTGGCGCCCAGTCACCGCGAAGGAGAAGCTTGCGGCAGTGGCGTTCGCGAAGCTCCGCGGTCGCCACATGTACGGCGGCGAGAAGAAGATGCCGTATCCGGACACGCTCGAAGAAATGAAGACATTCTGCGCGGAGTACCTGGACGCGCAAATCGCTTACGAGCCACAGAACAAACGCCTCGGTGAGACCTTGGTCGAGTACGTGTTGAAGGACTACCCGAAGATCCTGCACCGACCGATCCAAGCGTTCTTCTTCTCCGTCGGCCCCGATGACCGATTGATCACCAATTGTGGATTCGACCTGCCGAGCCCCCTTGCCAAGAAGATCAGTCGGAAAGTGATGCGTCTGTACGCAAAGCTGGACCCCATGCCAGGCGGGCTCACATCACTCGCACAGGACCTGGTCGCCAAGGAGTATCCCGATGGGTACCAGGTCGACCTGCTCGGCACCCATGTGAACGCGTGCCCTCGAGCGCGAATGAGCGCCGATGACAAGAGCACCGTCGCGATGACCCCCGCGGCCTCGGTGCCCGCGCAGTAGAGGCTCGGAACGACTGGTTCGAGGCGCTCACCCGGGTCGGCTCGGGTGAGCGCTCTCTCGTGCGGCACTCGTCGTCAGATCGAGTCGACAACCGGTGCAGCGCCGACCGTTCCGTAAGTGGTGGTGCGCTGACGAACCGGTCGTCCGATACCGCCGGCGATCTCGTGCAGCTCGGAGACGGTCTTCTCCGAACCGTTCTGCGAACCTGCCATCCGCGAGATCGTCTCCTCCATCAGAGTCCCGCCCAGATCGTTCGCACCTCCGTCGAGCATCGCGCGAGTTCCTGCGACTCCCAGCTTCACCCATGACGTCCGAATGTTGTCGAGCCGACCGTGCAGCATGATCCGACCCAGAGCGTGCACCGCGCGGTTGTCCCGAGTGGTCGGACCGGGCCGCGAGGCACCGGCCAGATACAGCGGCGATGACTGATGCACGAACGGCAGCGGAACGAACTCCGTGAACCCACCGGTGCGGTCCTGGATGCGCTCGAGCACGTTCAGGTGTCCCACCCAGTGCGACGGGTTGTCGACGTGGCCGTACATCATCGTCGAGCTCGACCGCAGTCCCACCTCGTGCGCCGTGGTGACGACGTCGATCCACGTCTGGCACCGTCCTCGATCGACCCGCAGACGCCAGTCCGGCATCGCGCACCCGCGACGCCGACGCCATCACATCCTCCAGATCGTCTCCGCGTGCGCGCAACAGAGCCGTGGCCTCGTCGACATTCAACGACACACCGTCCCGCACGCGACGGAGTACCCGCCGCATCGCAGAACTCGACGGCGCCGTGGGATGTCGGGGTGAAAACACACTGTCGGACACTGCGACAGCACTCCCCCTCTGTCTCCGCGCTCGATCAGCTCGCCTCGACCTTGGGCATGATGTCCTCGACCAATCGCTTGAGATCGTCGATCGTCTTCGACGTCGGTACATCGCGGAACGGTGGCCACAGAATCGGCATCGTCATTCCGGCATCCTTGTACCGCTTGAGCCGGTCCTCGATCTGTTGCGCGGTACCGGTCAGCAGGTTCGTCACCTTCCCGGCCGCCGTCTGATCGGTCTTCTCCTCGGTGATCGTGAACCAGATCATGCTGCACATGTCGAACCCTGGCGGGAAGTCTCGACCCAGCTCGTCGAGCTCCCTCTTCATCTCACCGCGCCAGCGAGCGATGTCCTCGGGTGAATCCTGGATTCCGATCCACCCCTGCAGTCCATATTTGGCGATGCGCTTGGCCGACCGTCTGGGATCTTTCAGTCCCGAGAAATAGATCGGTGGACCAGGCTTCTGGATCGGCTTGTGCCCGAATCCGGACAACGGGAAATCTGCAAATTCCCCGTGATATTCGAACAACTCGTTCGACCAGATCCCCTGCATGATCTCGATGGTCTCGCGAACGTGCCCGTGCCTGCGCGCGAAGAGATGTGATGCGCTGGCCGCAGCAAACTCCTCCGGCATCCACCCTGCGCCCACCCCGACGTTCAGCCGACCGTTGGCGAGGTGGTCTTGGGTCGCCAACTCCGCAGCAAGCACGCCTGGCGAACGATAGGGAGTGTCGATGATGCTCATGCCGATTCGAAGCTTCTCGGTCTTGGCAGCGAGCCACGGTATCAGGGTCATGCCCTGAAACCACTTACCGCGCGAGATGACCGGAAGCCCGTTGGGAAGATCGGCCATCATGCCGAACGGATACTCCAACTCGGCCCGATCCGACGCCTCCGGCACGACGATGCGATCGAGGGTCCATACCGAATCGAAGTCGAGTTCCTCCGCAAGTGCCGTGAGGTCCTCCAATTCCTTCAACGTCACGTGATCTCTGAAATTCGGGAGATACAGAGCCAACTTCATCGGTGGTACTCCTCAGTGATGACACATTCTGCGGCGGAGGTGATTCCGTCGATCGAGTCCGAGGCTAACGCGCTCGTATCAATGCGTTCACATGTCATTCTCAACGTGTCGTCAATATCGTCGCCAAAACCGGTCCCTGTCGCGACGCGGCTCTAGATTCGAGTGTATGGAGCATCGCGCAGGAACCGGTGGCAGCCGGGTCGACGAATCTGTATCGCCGGACGTCGTGTGGAGCCCTACCGGGGAGAGCATCGCCGAGTCACCCCTGCGTGACTATCTGGACTGGCTGGAGATCTCCACAGGTCGCCGCTTTCCTGATCATGATTCGTTGTGGTCCTGGTCGATCGAGAACCTGGACGAGTTCTGGGTGTCCATAGCCGACTATCACGGTGTCGCATTCTCGAGGCACTGGACCCGTGTGCGCACGAGCGATCCGATGCCGGACACACGATGGTTCGTCGGGGCGCGGCTGAACTGGGCGGAGAACATGCTACTGCGCGGACGGGACAGCGACACAGCGTTGGTGTGCGCGTCCGAGAGCGGCGCGGTCGATCGTGTCATCACCTTCGCCGAACTCCAGCGATCGGTGGCCGCAGCGTCCGGATGGCTTCGACGCGCGGGGGTACGCCCGGGGGACCGAGTTGCCGCATATCTGCCGAACACCGAACACGCTGTCATCGGAGTTCTCGCGGCTGCGGCGGTCGGCGCCATATGGGTCTGCTGCTCACCCGATTTCGGCCCGGACGGAACCATCAGTCGGCTGTCCCAACTCGAACCGACCGTGCTGATGGCTGTCGACGGGTATCACTGGAATGGCAAGGACATCGACCGAAGCGACGTTGTCGCACAGCTCCGCGACAATCTACCGTCGCTGCAGCATGTCGTTCATGTCCCCTATCTGTACGACCGCTGGCCGCCCGAAGGCTCGACACCCTGGGCGGATGTGGTCGGTCGCGATGCGCCCCTGGAATTCGAGCAGGTCGACTTCTCACATCCACTCTGGGTGCTGTTCAGTTCGGGGACCACTGGACTGCCCAAAGGGCTGGTTCACGGCCACGGCGGGATAGTTCTGGAGAGCCTGAAGTGGACGGGGCTCTATTGCGCACTCCGTGCGGGTGAGCGCCTGTTCACCTACACATCGACTGGCTGGGCGCTGTGGAACATGCAGCTGGGCGCGCTGTCCCGAGGTGCGAGCATCGTCTTGTACGAAGGTAGCCCCGGACATCCCGCGGGCGGTGTCTGGGAGATCGCGGCCCGAACCCGCGCGAACGTGATGCTGCTCGGTGCCGCGGTGGTGTCGGCATCCGCCGGTTCGAGCACCGTCAAGTCGCCCGGGGACACCTTCGACATGCGCTCGCTGCGGCACGTGATGGTCAGCGGATCATCACTGCCGGCCGACGACTACCGCTGGATCAGCGAGCACGTCGGTTCGACGATCGACGTCGATTCGACCAGTGGTGGCACCGACATTGCCGGCTCCTTCGTCGGCGGGAACGCGTACACCGCGGTTCGGCCCGGACGCATCGGCGGTCGGATCGCCGGCGTGGCTGCCGCCGCATGGAGCGACGAGGGTATCCCGCTCGTCGGCGAAGTGGGGGATCTGGTCATCACGGAACCCATGCCGTCGATGCCGCTCAGGCTGTGGAACGACCCGGACGGTTCGAGATATCGAGAATCGTATTTCGACACGTGGCCAGGGGTCTGGCGGCATGGTGACTGGGTGACGGTCCACGCGGATCAGAGCATCACCATTCACGGCCGCTCGGACTCGACCCTCAACAGGGCGGGGGTGCGCTTGGGGAGCTCGGACTTCTACGACGTCATCGACGGTATGCCGGAGGTGGCAGATTCCGTGGTCGTCGGTGTCGACCTGCCCGATGACGAGTACTGGCTGGGACTGTTCGTGGTGCCGGCCGCAGGTCGTCGCCTCGACGATCGTCTTCGCCAGGACATCGCTCACGCGTTGCGGACCCGGTTGTCGCCCCGGCACGTTCCGGACGAGATGGTCGAGGCACCTTCTGTGCCGAGAACACTGAACGGCAAGAAGCTGGAGATCCCGATCAAGAAACTCTTGGCCGGCCGGTCGATCACCAGTGCGGTGAACATCGCATCGGTGGACGACCCGACATCGGTGCGTTGGTACGCGGACTTCGCCGCATCGAGGTTCCCCGGGCATCGTTAGATCGAGGACGTGGGGGGATCGGACGTCATACGGTGTCCCTGTTCTCCGGCGGGCGCATTCCGCTCCGGGGAGACACCACGAGGTGTCGAGGACAACGCGATGTCGAAAGCGGCGCCACCGTCGCTGTGATTGCGCGCGGTCAGAGTCCCTCCCATGGCCGTGACGAGTCCGTGAGAAAGCATCAACCCGAGGCCGTAACCGTCAACTGTCGACCCGACACCTCGGTCCTCACGTCCACGCCGGAAGGGCGTGAACAGATTCGGAAGATAGTCGTGCGGTATGCCATCCCCGTCATCGCTGACGGTGATCACCGTCATCGAGGTTCCGAGCACCGCCGAGATGTCCACGGCTCCCCCGGCGTGACCGTAGCGAAGAGCATTCCCGATCACGTTCAGCAGAACCTGGCGCAGGCGCCCTGGGTCTGCCCACACTTCGAGTGACGGCTCGATCGAGACGTTCACCGCCGTGTGGCGCCGGTCCGCCATCGCGGACAGCAGTCTGGTGATGTCGTGCACCGTTCGAGCAATGGGTGTCGGCTCGATGTTCAATGGCAGGACACCGGCTTCGATTCGACTGATGTCGAGAACGTCCGTGACCAGATCCAGAACATGGTCGGAGGCGAAATCGATACGGGCGAGCGCTTCCTCGCGGCGTTCCTCGTCCAAGTGCAGCGTGCGGAGCAGTTCGGTGAACCCTTTGATCGCCTGCAGCGGGGTACGTACTTCGTGGCTGACCGAGGTGAGCAGAGCCGATTTCGCGGAGCTGTGGGACTCGGCCACCTGGCGTGCTGTTTCCGCGCGCTCCCGCTCCGCTCTCGCTTCGTCGGCCGACAGTCTCTCGGTCAGATCGACCAGGTTCAGAGCGAACCGTAGCGGTGTGTTGTCACGGCCGCGTACCAGAGAGAAGGTTGCCTCGACCGGCACTGTGGCACCGTCGTTGCATATCACCGCCATGTGTTCGGTCACACAGAAGACATCACCCCGTGCCAGCGTTTCGTGTATTCGGTTCTCGGAGTGCGCATCGAACAGCAACGCCGAGTCCAGTCGTCGATCGACCAAGTCCTCCACGCGATGGCCGCCCAGCTCGGCGAAAGATGTGTTCACGCGCTGGAATACCCAATCCAGGCCCAACAGGGCTGCGCCTGCGGGGTTGTCCTCGAAGGATCGGCGAAACAACTCTTCGCTCTCGATCAGTTCGCCGAGCAGGCGGCCGTTCTCGAGCGCGACCGCGGCAAGGTAAGTGAATCGGTCGACCAACTGTCGTTCTCTGGCAGTCGGCCAGTGCGGGGCGCCGTGGTAGACGGCAAAGGTGCCGACAGTCCGTCCCGACGGGTCTGCGATCGGTGTCGACCAACATGCGACCAGACCGGAGGCCACCGCACTGTCTCTGAACTCGACCCACCGGTGGTCGATCCGAACATCTCGAGCGATGACGGGCTCACCGAGATGCGCAGCCACCCCGCATGATCCGGACAGCGGACCGATTCGGAGTCCCTCTATCGCGCGCAGATACTCGGGCGGCAGACTGGGAGCGGCGCCGTGGTGGAGGGTATCGCCCGAGGGCGCGACCAACAGGACCGAACACCGAGCATCCGTCATCAGGCATTCGAGTGCGGTGAGGACTGCGTCCAGGGTGTGCTGTACCGGAACGGCGGCGGCGACCATCTCGAGAATTTTCATCTGCTGGGCCATCAGGTAGGTGAGGTCCTGTGGACTCAGCAGGCTGGTCACCGCCGTGTCCACTCTGTCGCTGCCGTTCATCGCGGGACGGAAGGACCGCCGAAGTGGTAACCCACTCCTCGCACGGTGCGTATGAGAGGCACTCCGGGGTCGCGGCCCAATTTGTTCCGCAGACGATGAACATGCTCTGTCACCGTTGCCTCGCCCAGAAAGTCACTGGAATGCCACACCCCCTCCAGCAGTTGACGGCGCGTGAAAACCTGACGTGGGTGCGTTGCCAAGAAGAACAGGAGGTCGAATTCCTTCACCGTCAGTTCGATCAGATCACGCGCAACCGTCACCTCACGACTCGACACCTCGATGCGCAGAGACCCGATCGACACCACTTGTGGGGTGGTGAACGGCGTGGCCCGGCGAAGTAGCGAACGGATACGGGCGGCCAACTCACCCGGTGAGAACGGCTTCACTAGGTAGTCGTCCGCTCCCAGATCCAGGCCTACTATCCTGTCGGTTTCGCCGCTACGCCCCGAAAGAATCATCACCGGTAGGTCTCGCGGCACTTCCGCGCGTCCGGAGCGGATCTCACGAAGGACGTCGAGACCGCCGACTGCCCGCAGGGACAGATCGAGAACGACGAGAAGAGGTTGATCTCGAGCCATGAGGCGTAACGCCATGGCACCGTCGTCCGCCTCAACGACCCTGAACCCCGAATCGTTCAGTTGCCATCTGACGACTGTGCGAATGCTTTCATCGTCGTCGACGACCAGGACGTGGCGACCATCTTCCGCGCCGGCACCGACCTGCGCGCTGTCCGACAACGGTGTCTCCTCCATGCGCCGTCAGACCTTGCTCGCCCCGTGGTCGATGGGGAGCTGAATTCCGGTCACGGTCCGGGAATCGTCACTTGCCAGAAAGAGCACGGCGCGTGCGATGTCCTCTGGTTCCGAAATGGGCGGATCGAACCAGATCTGCCCCATGACTGCCTGGTAGGACGGATTGTCGGCAAACACTTTCACCGCGTCGGGACCCATTTCCCCCATCGGTGTTCGAACACCCCATGGGTGGATGGAGTTCACCCGTATCCGGTACGGTGCGAGCTCGATCGCTGCGGACTTCACCAACGCAACCACTCCTGCTTTCGCGGCACTGTAATGCGCTTGCCCAGGAAGAGACTTCAGGCCTGCTACCGAGCTCGTGGCAATGATGGACCCACCGTTGTCTGACGCGATCATGGCCGGTACTGCCGCTCTCATGGTGTTGAACACGCCCGTGAGATTGATGTCGATCATGTCTTGCCACCTGGTCCGATCCATTTCCCAGAAGCGACCCCAGGACACGATGCCCGCGTTCGCGACGACGATGTCCAGGCGTCCGAACGCAGAGACACCTTTCGCGACCAGCGCCTCCAGCGCGTCGAGGTCTCGCACATCTCCGACCGCGTGAACCACGCGCCCGCCGAGCTTCTCGACGTTTGCGACCGTCTGTGCCAACTCGGCCTCGGTTGCGGCGGCGTAGTCCGTCGCAGCGGGGATACCCGCGATGTCGACCAAGATCAGATCAGCACCCTCCTCGGCCAACATCAGTGCTTCGGCTCGCCCCTGTCCACGCGCCGCTCCGGTGATGAGCGCCACTTTTCCTTCTAGCCGTTTCACGTGGTTCTCCATTCGATGTGATGGGACTCGGTTCAAGTACAGCGATTTCGATCATGGAAAGACATTTTTCGACAGTTTCCCTGGATGATGTGGTCGGATCCGACGCCCACATCTCCGCCGCGATGCGATTGGCGGCAACGATGCATGCGGCAACGAACCGCGCACGAAGATTTTGTCCGGTCAGGGCCAATCGACGGGTAATGACAGGCTGCATCGCCTGCTGACAGTCCTCGTGGATCTGGAGCCACACCCGTTGCAGTGGAGCCGAATCAGGAAGTATTGCGATAAGGTCCCGGTAAGAGGACGCACTGACGGACCGAAATGAGCCGTCGAGGGCATGAATCAGAGATTCGAGTAGCGACTCGTCTACCGGACGGTGGTCGACGGCAGCAACGTAGGACTTCCATCCTTCTTCCAGGAAGGGAACGACGGCATCTTCCTTCGCGTCGAAGTACCGATGGAAAGTGCGCGAGGACACACCTGCTGCCGCGGCGATATCGGCGACGTTCGTCGCAGTGAAGCCCCGGTCGACAAACATGTCCGCTGCTATGGCGGAGACTTCCAGCATTGCGTGTTCTTGCCTGGATCGTCTCGGTGGAGGGGTGTGACCGACCATGTTGTGACCGTACGCCCGACTGTCACAATGTGACAGGTTTTGCGGAAAGTGATGACCTGGAGAGCCGTTCCGCCCGCGTCGTCGACCCACACCTCACCGAGTAGCGGTCAGCCCGGCGCGAGGTGAGTCCGTAATTCTCGGACGAGTTCGGAGAACGCCTGCGTCGCACTCCGAGCGAAGCGCGGGAAGGCGAGATAGCCGTGCGGCATCCCGACGTACTCCGTGAACCGAACCGGTACACCCGCTGCCTGCAAGGCTTCCGCATAGCGAAGACCGTCGTCGCGGACCGGATCGAGTTCCGCGACCTGCACCAGAGCGGGAGGCAGACCCGCATGATCCTCGGCGAGCAGTGGGGACGCCGTCGGGTCTGCGCGATCGGCCGGATCAGGCACGTACAGAGCGACGTACGCCTCCAGGGTAGGGCGTTTGAGTACCGGCATGGTCGCGTTCTCGATCACCGATGGACTGGACAGGGTGAGGTCGGTGGCGGGATACAACAGCGCCTGCAACGCGATGGCCGGACCACCCCGGTCACGCACGAGCATGGCGGTCACCGCCGACAGGTTGCCTCCCGCACTGTCGCCCACGAGGGCGACCCGCGAACCGTCGGCACCCCACTGCCGAGCGCGGCTCACCACGTCCACGAAAGCGGCGTAGCAGTCCTCCGCCGCCGCCGGCCAGGGATGGCTGGGAGCGAGCCTGTAGTCCAATGAGACGACGACGGCGTCTGCAGCCAGTGCGATGCTGCTCGCCATGGAGTCGTACTGGTTCAAGGTGCCGACCGTCCACCCACCGCCGTGGATCAGGACGATGAGGGGAAGCGTGCCCGACAGCGCCGTGGGCCGATACGACCGGACGGGAATGTGGCCGTCGCCTCCTCGGGCGACGCCGTCCTCGACGGTGACCCCGGGCTTCATCGAACCCGCGACGAGATCCATGAGGAAGGAATGCGGCCTCGGTTTCTGCAGCCTCGCGATCTGCGACGGGGACTTGCCGACGATCATGTTGTCCGGCATGAGCTTCCCCAGCAGCCGCACCCGCCAGTCCATCGTGCTCACGGGACGAGGGCGAACTCGGCGACCATGGACTCGGGTACGGCGTACCCGTCGAGATCTCGGATCCGGTCAATATGTTCGGCGACGTCGTCCGGTGTCGCGACGGGCTGATCGACCGAGACGTGCCACCCCGGAGCCACGCCCATGAACACGCGTCCGTACCGCCCGCGGGCGATGGAGTACAGCTCCCTGTTGTGAGTGTTCTCCTCACTGGCGAGGTAGGCGACCATGGCGGTGATCATCTCCGGTTCCATGTGCGCCGGGGTGGTCGGCATTCCGGCGAACTGCTCGGGTGCCATGTCTGCTGCCATCCGACTCAGGGCCGCAGGAAGAATCGTGTTGGTGAGGATCCCGTGCGGAGCACCCTCCAGGGCGACCACATTGGCCAGTCCGAAGACACGACGCGGCCTTCGAACGACACTGCAGACATGACGACTCCTCGGTTCGTGGTTCTGACACATTGTGCCAACTTGACTCATACTGCCACACGTTGTCTGAGATACTGGCGGAATGACCGATGAGGCGCTCCCGTCAGCGGACGTCGCTGCTCCGCTGCGCGAGCGCCGTCGCGCGAGCACCCGGCGTGACATCGCCGACGCAGCCCTGCGCCTCTTCGAACAGCAGGGATACGACCGCACGACCGTCGAACAGATCGCAGCCGCCGCGGGAGTATCACTGCGCACGTTCTATCGCCACTCCTCGAGCAAGGACGAGGCGCTGACGTTCGGACTGGCGACCGGCCCGTCGGAGCTGGCATCCGAGATACGCGCACGGCGTTCCCTTCCGTTCGACGACGCGGTTCTCGACGCGTTCGTCTCGGTGGCAGGAAACGACCACCAACGCAGGGAACTGCGTGTCGTCCTCGGCACGCCGGCTCTTCGCTCCGCGTGGCTCGCGGCCGGTCAGGCCGCCCGGGACGACCTCGCGGAGTTGATGACGGAACGCGGTGTCGTACGACCCGCGTTCCGGGCGCGGGCTCGGGCAGCCGCGATCGCCGCACTCCTCACCACCGTCATCGAGGAGTGGAAGTTCTCGGACATGAGCCTCGAACCACTTGCCCGCGAGGCGTTGTCCGTTCTCGCGCCGGCAGAGGCGCGAGCATGAGGGACGACGGCGAGGAGGACCGACGTCGTGCGTGATTGGATCATCAGGCTCACCGCCATCGACGACGACGCCGCGTCGGCGCTTCGGGTCCCCGAACACTTCGACACCTTGGTCGACGAACGCGTCCCTGCGACAGCGCTGCTGCGCGCAGTCACGGTCCTCGCCGACTGCGGCGCCGGGTTCCACGACCCCGATCGAGGACTGCCCATCGAGGTGGACGAACACGGTCGCACCTCCTCGACACCGGACGTGTCCACTCGTCCCCACCTCGAGCAGTTCGGAAGCATCACGGTCTGGCTGAACCGGACGGGGCCACCGTGGCCACTGGACCACCTGATCCTGGAACGTTTCGCCCGCAGCCTGCAATCCGTCGAACAACCGCGGGAGCGGCATCCGGTCGTCGCCGCGATCCGGACGGTCTGCGACGCGGACGCCTCCCCGGCGCACCGCAGTGCCGCACTGGCAACTCTCGGACTGACGGGACCGATCGTCATCGCGGCGACGTTGCCCCGCGATTCCCGTCGCACCCCGATCGGAATGACCGCCGACGGCGCGCGTGTCCATCTGCTCTCGAGCCGACCCACACTCGCCGGCGTGCCGACCGATGCCGCGGCCGGTTACACGATCACCGACGGGCTCCTCGTGTGCACGCGCTGGCAGCGTGCCGTGTCGGCCCTGAAGATCGCCGTCGACCCGGCCACCGGCGGACCGGCGCACGTCTGCCACGACGATCTCGGCGCCGTGGCGGACCTGATCGACAACATCGATGCCACCACGGCTTCCAGATCGGCGGACGTGCAGGTATTGGAATCTTTACGGCTGCAACGACAGTGGGTGACCGGACTGCTCGACAGCATCCTGAGTCACAGCAGCGTGCGCGAAGCTGCCCGTCGGCAGAATCTCCACCATTCGACACTCCAACAACGCCTCGACTGGCTCCAGAGCCGGCTCGGATACACCGTCCTCAGTCCCACCGGTCACGCGCGAGCCAGTACGACGCTTCTGCTCTGGCGCATCTCTCGCGCCGCGCAGAACAGGACGACACCGGCCGTGGATCCTCTCCCCGAGCGGCGACCGCCACGTGGCGGGTGAGGTACGCCACACTCGACGACATCGGCGGCTGTGACCGGCCGCCCTCCGCCTGTTGACTGTCGTCATGACTCGAACAGAACCGACGCCGACGTCGCTCCCCGTCGCTCCCCCGCTCGATCCCGAACTCGTCCCTCCGCTGAAGATGATTCTGGGTGCGGTCCCCACGCTGGGTGCCGACACCCTCGACGAGGTGCGGTCCATCACCCTGAACGGCCTTCCGGGGGCCGAGGAGGTCGACTGGACCGCGGGTGGCCGAGTGCGGGTCGAGGATGTCGTGGTTCCCGGTGACGGTGGAGACGCCGACCTGCAGATGACGGTTCTCAAGCCTGCCGTCGGGGACGGCCCGTGGCCCCTCGTCTACTTCGTGCACGGCGGCGGCATGGTGATCGGTGGGCGGCTCGTCGGCTTGGACGCACTCGTGCGCTACGCGGCCGAGGGACACGCGGTGATCGCCTCCCTCGAATACCGGGTGGCTCCGGAGCATCCGGACCCCACACCGGTGAACGACTGCTACTCCGGATTGCGGTGGGCCGCCGAGAATGCGGATCTTCTCGAGATCGATGTCGACCGCATTCTGGTCAGCGGAGTCAGTGCCGGCGGCGGACTCGCCGCAGGAATCGCCCTGATGGCACGCGACCGCGACTTTCCGCACCTCACTCATCAGATCCTGTGCTGCCCGATGCTCGACGACCGATTCATCACCCACAGCTCACGCATGGTCGCCCGAGGGTCTGCGTTGTGGACGAGCGATTCCAACGAGTTCGGATGGTCGTCGCTGCTGGGCGACCGTCGAGGTGGCCCGGAAGTGTCGGAGTACGCAGCCCCGGCGCGCGCCGAGAATGTGGCAGATCTGCCGCGGACCTACATCGACGTCGGCTCCGTCGAGGTCTTCCGAGACGAAGCTCTGGACTACGCACAGCGGCTCTCCCGGGCCGGCGTCAATGTCGACTTCCACCTGTGGGGCGGAGGCTTCCACGGGTACGAGATGGTGACCAATGCCGCACTGACACAAGCGGCCGCGGCGACCCGGCACGAGTTCTTCCTGCGCGCGCTGGAACGCTGAGTCGAGTCATCGAGAGTCGTGTTCGGTCACTGCCCTGTCCACCATCGCGAAGGCCGCGTTGCTGTTCGGCACTCCCGCGTACACCGCGGTGTGGAGAAACACCTCGGCGAGCTCGTCGGCGGACAGCCCCGCTCGCAACGCCGCCCTGATGTGCATGTCGAGCTCGTGCTGGTTGCCGACCGCGGTCAGGATGGCGAGCGTCAGAAGGCGCCTGAGGTGGTGGTCGAGTCCCGGTCGTGCCCAGACGTCGCCCCATGCCGTGCGCGTGATGAAGTCCTGAAACGGAGCCGTCACGTCGGTGGTGCGTTCGATGCTCCGGTCGACGTGTGCGTCCCCGAGCACGCTCCGACGTTGCCGCATCCCCTCGGCACGAGCTGCGGCCCTTCCCGTGTCGTACTCGCCGTGGGAAATGTGGTCGACGAGCAACCGCGTCACCTCTCCCGCACGCTCGACATTCGCGAGATGCGCTGCAGCCGTCAGAACGTGCAGGCGCGACCGTGCGATGCCGTCGGCGAGAATCCGAGCATCGGAGGGAGGTGTGGCGGGATCCTGCTCACCCGCGATCACGAGGGTGGGTGCACTGATGCGGCCCAGGTCCTCTCGGTCGTCCCACCCGGCCAGCGCATCACAACACGAGGCGTAGCCCTCGTCCGACGTGGCGGACACCATGCGGCGGTGGCGAGAGACGAGATCGGCGTCGCGTGCGACGAGTTCGGGTGTGAACCAGCGAGACACCACCGCGTGCGCGACGGAATCCGTGCCCTTCGCTCGCACGGCCGCGGCGCGGTCCGACCAGCCCCGCGGTTCGCCGAATCGCGCCGCGGTGCACATCAAGGTCAGTGTCTGCACCCGGGCAGGTCGATGGACCGCAATCCATTGTGCCACTGCGCCGCCCAACGACAGACCGACCAGATGGACGCGATCGAGTCCGTTCGCGTCGAGGACGGCGAGAACGTCCTCGGACAGGTCGGCGATCGTGTACGGCCCGTTCGGTGTCGGTGATCGTCCGTGTCCGCGGAGATCGACGACGATGACGTCGGCGACCTCGGTGAGGGCGCTGCGCTGGGCATCCCACATGGATCGATCGGAGCCGAGCGACCCGACCAGGACGACCGTCGCCCTCATCGGCGAACGGCCCGTGACCAGGTCGTAGGACAGCTCAACGGTCATGACGTCCTCCGGTACGCAGGTGAACCATGGAGAGGACGCGGTCGACGATGTCGCCCGCATGGCCGAGATGGTCGGCCGGGTCCAGCAGGCGCCGCACCACGGCCGGTTCGAGGTACTCGGTGACGGCGGGGTCGGTGTCGAGCGTGCCTCCGACGGCGCACGCGGCCGTGACGATCTCCCGAGCGTGGTCGGTGTGAGCATCGAGCGCCGTCGTGACGCGCTCGGCGAGAAGTAGTCCGTGAGTGATCTCGAGGTTCCTGGCCATCGCATCGGCGTGGACCAGAAGACCGCCCATGCTCACCGCGAGCTTGTCGGCTCCCCCGGCAGTCAGACGCAGCAGGTCGGTCATTGTCTCCCACTCCGCGTGCCATGCACCGGTCGCACGTTGGTGTTCGTGGTCCATGCCGGCCAGAACGGTGGCGACGAGGCCGGGTACCCGCCGCACCGCTGCGCGGGCGGTGACGGCGGCGATCGGGTTTCGTTTGTGCGGCATCGCGGAAGAACCACCGGGTGAGCGTTCGCTGACCTCGCCCAGCTCGGTCGAGGCCAGCGAGGTGATGTCGAGGGCAGGTTTCGCGATGGCACCCGCGGCCGTGCCGAGGGCGCCGGCGATCTCTGCGATGCGGGTGCGGTCGGTGTGCCAGGGAATGCCCTGATGCGTCAGTCCCAGTTCGTCGGCGAGTGCGTCCGCGAGGCGCAGACCGTACGGGTGCACAGCTGCCACAGTTCCTGCTGCGCCGCCGAATTGGACCGAGGTCGCCGCAGCGACGCGGGCGAGCGCATCGTCGGCACGCAGAAGGCCGGACGTCCAGCCGGCGGCGACGGCGCCGAACGTCGTCGGCACGGCCTGCTGGCCGAGAGTGCGACCTGCCATGGGTGTGCCGCGGTGCTCGAGCGCGAGATCTGCGCCCGCATCGACACAGGCACCGATCGACTGCCGGACGGTCGCGATCGAGTTCTTCACGATGAGCATGAGTGCCGTGTCGAGGATGTCCTGGCTGGTCGCGCCGAGGTGCACTGCGGACGCCGGCACACCTGACACGGCGACAGCCGCACGAAGAGCGGACACCAGAGGAATGACAGGATTCCCCCCCACTGCGGCGTCGATGCCCAGTGTCTCGATGTCCACTCCCCCGGGGGCACCGAGTTCCGCGGCGGCCGCCGTGATCGTGCCCGCATGCTCCGGTGCGATCAGCGCGTGGTGCGCCGCCGCCCGTCCGAGCGCAGCCTCGACGTCGAGAACCGCTGTCACCCAGGCCTGGTCGGAGACGGTGGCCGAGACGTCCCGAGCCCCGAACGTCGGATCGAACAGATGACCGCGCGTCATGGTCGCGTTCCCCCTGTCACAGCTCGAACTGTCACAGCTCGAAGAACGGGGTCTCGTCGCCGTCCGGATCGCTGTCCTGGATCACCACGTCGAGATGGTATCCAGCGGCAGTGTGCCGTGCGATCAACTTGCCCCGTCGTTCGGCGGCCAATGCCCCCAGAACGGGGTCCGCAGCGTTGGACGACGGCTCGTCCGGGAAGTAGATGCGAGTGACGAGCCGATCGAGCATGCCACGTCCGAAGATGGCGAGGTCGATGTGCGGCGCCTCGATTCGACCGTTCTCCGCCGGCAACGGCCCGGGTTTGACGGTCCGCACGGCTGCCGTGCCGGAAGCGTCGGCCACCGCTCGACCGAAACCTCGAAATCCTGGCGGTGTCGGCGATGCCGGTCCGCGGGGATCGTCGGGGTGATCGAACCGGCCGGCTGCATCTGCCTGCCAGGTCTCGATCATGGCATCGGACACCGGTGTGCGGCTGCCGTCGACGATGGTGACGGTGACGATCATGGCACCGACCGCATCGGCGCTCACCACGCTGGGCCCGTCGATCCAGGGCAAGGCGATGTGCAGGTAGGGGCCGACGGTCTGTGAGGGTGTCTGTCCGAACGGTGCAGTCGTGAAGTCTGCGCCGGGGGTGACGGGGTACCGAGGTGCGAACGCGTGAGCCACATCGGAATCACTCATCGTGATCGTCTCCCTCGAACGGAGTGGCATTGCGTCCCCGAAGGACGATGTCGAAACGGTACGCGAGGGCCCAGTTATCCTGCGTGGCTTCGTAATCGAAGGCACCGATCAAACGCAGCCGGGCATCTTCGGGGGCGGCGTTGTAGATCGGATCCTGAAAAAACATCGGATCGTCGGGAAAATACATCTGGGTCACCAGGCGCTGGGTGAATGCACGACCGAACAGCGAGAAGTGGATGTGCGCGGGGCGCCAGGCATTGTGATGATTGCCCCATGGATACGCGCCGGGTCTGACGGTGGTGAATCGGTAATGTCCTGCCGCGTCGGTCATCACGCGCCCCGCACCGTCGAAGTAGGGATCGAGCGGCGCGGGCCACGTGTCACGGGCGTGTCGATACCGACCGGCTGCATTTGCTTGCCACACCTCCACCAGTGTGTTCGGCACGCAGCGCCCGTCACTGTCGAGAACCCGGCCGTGCACGATGATGCGTTGCCCCGACGCTTCTCCGCCGCGCGCGCGAGTGAGGTCCGCGTCGCCCGCGGCGATGCGCCCCTCACCGAGGACGGGTCCCGTGATCTCGGTGAGCCGCTGCGGCAGGAGAATCAGGGGTCGAGCGGGATGGCGGAGTGCTGTCGAGCGGTAGTCGGGCACGTCCCGCGGTGCGTGCGCCCCGAGCTGATCGCGATAGGTACCCGGCACGGTTCGTGCGTCACGTGGCCCGATGTCCGATGGAGTCATCTCGACGTTCCTGACGGCCGACGGGTCGTGGTCACGACGACGCGGGAGCGCCCACGTCAGGAGCGTCGGCGGGCGAACGAGGCGGAGTGCCGTTCTCCATCCACGCCAACCTGCTCCGGAATGCGGCGATCGTCTGTTCGGGGTGGGTGAGGATGTGAAATCGGTTCTCCGTGATGCCCGCCAGAACCAGGTCGGCGACATGGTCGGGTGTGACGCCGAACTTCTCGGTCTGCTCGTCGATGGTGGCGTGCACCTGCCTGCGCAGGTCCTGGGTGTCGGTTGCGGGCACGTCCGTCGGTCGGTTGCGTTCGGACTTGTTCATGTTCGTCTTCACCAGTCCCGGCGAGAGCAGGCTCACGCCCACGTGCGGCGCGGTGGTGGTACGGAGTTCCACTTCGAGGTTCTCGGTCATACCGACGACGGCGAACTTCGACGAGACGTACGGATGGAACGTGGGCAGTCCGGTGGCGAACCCGGCCATGGACGCGCAATTGACGATGTGCGCCTCGTCCTGCGCGATCAGGTGCGGGAGAAACACCCGGCACGCATCGAGGGTGCCCCAGAAATTGACTCCCATGACCCACTCCCACGTGCGGCGGGAGAGCTCGCCGAACGGCGCACCGCCCTCGACGCCGGCGATGTTGCACAGGATGTGGACCGCGCCGTACTCGTCGAGGGTGCGTCGGGCCAATGTCTCGATGTCCTCGACGCGACTGACATCGGTCCGTACCCCGATCGCCTCGCCGCCCGTTGCCCGCACCTCGTCGACGGCGGTCGCGAGGGCCGACGCCTCGACGTCCGCCATGACGACCTTGGCTCCCGCTGCCGCCAACCGGTCGGCCGTCGCTCGTCCGATTCCGCTGGCCGCACCGCTGACGACGGCCACTCTGCCTGTCACTGTCTTCATGGCAGGCAATGCTCGTCGGGGCGACGTACCCGTCGCATCGGTGGGACCACCGGTGGTGCACCTCCGGCAACCGTGCCACTGGTCGCCTCATGGATGCGACTCGTGACGGGCGTCACCGACGCTGGGGTCATGACTACTCTCTCCACACCACCGATCGACCTCGGCGACCTCGACCGCGCCCTGACCCGCATCGCCGAGGTGATCGGCGCCGACAGGGTCCGCACCGACACCGCCACCATCGAAGAGTTCCGCGATCCGTACACCGCGCAGGGGTCGGCCGACTGGGACGCGTCCGCTGTCGTCAGCCCCACGTCCACCGAGGAGGTTCAGGCCGTCGTCCGCATAGCCGGCGAGTGCCGGGTGCCGCTGTGGACCTTCAGCCAGGGCCGCAACAACACCTACGGCGGCCCGGCGCCACGAGTGAAGGGCTCGGTCGTCGTCAACCTCCGCGAGATGAACAAGGTCCTCGAGATCGACGAGGACCTCGCGTACGTCGTCGTCGAGCCCGGCGTGCGCTGGTTCGATCTCTACGAGGCTCTCGAGGCAGCGGGCGGGCGGCTGTGGACCTCCATTCCCGATCTCGGTTGGGGCAGTGTCATCGGCAACTGCACGGAGTACGGCCGCGGATACACCCAGTACGGCGACCATGCCGAGAACGTCTGCGGCATGGAGATCGTGTTGGCGAACGGAGAGGTGGTCCGCACCGGAATGTGGGCGATGCCGAACAGCGAGGTGGCGCACGTCTACCGCCACCCGTTCGGACCGCAGTTGCAGGGGCTGTTCCATTCGTCGGGGCTGGGCATCATCACCAAGATGGGCTTCTGGCTGCAGCGACGCCCTGAGACGTACGCCTCGTGCTGGGTGGAGTTCAGCGGCGACGACGCGCTCGAGGCGGTCGCCGACGGTATGCGCGAGCTCATGCTGGGCAACACGGTCACCAACTATCCGACGATCATGCGCGGGGTCCGCCTCGACGAGGACGGCAACCCGTCCTTCGATCCCGATGCCTCCCGCTGGTTGGCGAGGTTCGCCCTGTACGGCACGTCGGAAGCCGTCGACGCCCACTGGATCGCTGTCGAGCGCACCCTCGGCACGATTCCCACGGCGACGCTCCGACGCCGCGACTACGCGGGTACGGACCGCACGAGCCACGCTGGGCACGAGGACCGCGTCATGGCGGGCATCCCCGACATGGACATCCTCGCCCTCTTCGAGACGATGTACGGCAAGACGACTGCGCACCTGGACTTCTCACCCGTCGGTCCGCTCCGCGGGAAGGACGTGGTCGAGACGTCACGGCTGATGCGCTCGTTGTATCAGGAGACGGGTGAGCAGTTCTTCTCCGGCCTGATGCTCTCCCCGCGTTCGGTGATCCACATCAGCACGATGTTCTTCGACTCGACGAACGCCGAGCAGACGGAACGGGTGTACGACAACTACACACGCATGGTGTCCGTCATGAGCGAGCGTGGCTACCCGATCTACCGGACCAACCTGCACCACATGGATCAGGTGGCATCGACGCTCGACTTCAACGACAACGCGCTCATGCGGCTGAACGAGACGATCAAGGACGCCCTGGATCCGGGCGGCATACTCCAGCCCGGGAAATCCGGAATCTGGGGACGGCGCTTCCGGCAGGACTGACGGTTCAGAGCAGGGGACGACCGACGGCGCGCACGGGCGCGCCGTCGGAACCCCGAATGTTCAACGGGGCCAGAATCACTTCGACCCGCTGCCCTGACAAGGGGGCGAGGTTGGTGAGGTGTTCGGCGATCAACACTCCCGCGCCGAGCAGGACCAGGTGGACGGGCCAGGTGAACCCGTCGGCACGCAGCGGCACGGGCAGGTCCGGGGTGCCGGTGTCGACGGCGACCATGGACACGCCCCGATCGACGAGCCACTGCGCGAGTTCGACCGACAACGAGGGATGCCGTGCGTAGAGCGGGGTGCCGGCGTGACGCCACCATCCCGTGTCGAGGACGACGATGTCGCCGGCGCGAACGAGACCGCGATCGAGCAGAGCCTCGACGCCGTACACCTCGTCCTCGCCTGCGTCGACGCGACACACGACCCCCTCTCCCGTCAGTCTCGACAGGTCGATCTCGTCGATACTCTCGGCGCCGGCCACGAAGTGACACGGGGCATCGACGTGAGTTCCGGTGTGCACCACCATGTCCATCCGGCTCACCGTCATCGGATCTGCGGGCATCTCGGCCACGGTCGCGAAAGTCGGCGGCGGGAAGATCGGGATGCGCGGCGCACGCGGATCGAGCCGATGTGACAGGTCCGTCCAGGGGATCACGCGACGTCGCCGAAGGCACGCGCCGCCGCCACGGTGTTCGCGAGCAGCATGGCGATCGTCATCGGGCCCACACCGCCGGGCACCGGGGTGAGCAGGCCGGCCACCGGTTCCACCTCGGCGAACCGCACGTCACCGGTCAAGCCGTCGGGGGTGCGGTGGATGCCGACGTCGATCACCGTGGCGCCGGGCATCACGTCATCACCACCCAGGATGCCCGGCACCCCGGCGGCCACGACGATGACATCGGCCCTGCGGCACACCGCAGTCAGATCCTTGGTCCGCGAATGACATTGGGTCACCGTCGCATCCCTCTGCAGAAGTAGCTGGGCCATCGGGCGGCCCACCAGTTCCGACCGGCCGATCACCACGGCATCGGCACCCGACAGGGCCACGCCGTACTCGTCGAGCAACCGCATCACTCCACCGGGCGTGCACGGAACCAGGCCGACGCGGCCGCGGGCGAGCAACCCCGCGTTGGTGACGGTCAATCCGTCGACGTCCTTGCTCGCCGGAATGCGCGCGAGAAGGGCTGTGGTGTCGAGGTGCTTCGGTACGGGCAGCTGGAGCAGGATTCCCGACACCGCGGGATCGGCGGCCAACTCGTCCAGCACTGCCTCCAGCGCGGACTGAGTGATGTCGGCGGGAAGGTGACGGTGCAGGTCCGCCATCCCGGCTTCGGTGCACTGCCGGCGCTTGTTGCGTACGTACACCTCCGAGGCCGGGTCGTCGCCGACCAGCACCGTCGCGAGACCGGGCGCCGGGCGCCCCGATGCGACGAGCGTCGACACGTCGGCGGCGACCTCGTCGCGTACGGTTCGGGCGACCGCCTTGCCGTCCATCAGTCGAGCAGTCATGGATCGTCGTCTCCTTCAGAACACCATGGTGGAGTTGCCGTGCCGGACGATACGGTCCTCGCAGTGCCAGCGCACCGCGCGTGAGAGGACGGCGCGTTCGACGTCGGCACCCAGCCGAACCAGGTCCGAGGTCTGGTGTCGGTGGTCGACGCGGACGACGTCCTGCTCGATGATCGGCCCCTCGTCCAGATCCTCGGTCACGTAGTGCGCCGTCGCTCCCACGAGCTTCACGCCGCGCTCCTTGGCCTTCTGATAGGGCCCCGCGCCGATGAAGGCGGGGAGGAAGGAGTGGTGGATGTTGATCAGAGGCGCACCGACCGAGGCCAGGAAGTGTGGGGTGATGATCTGCATGTAGCGCGCGAGCACCACCAGATCGACGTTGTCGCGCAGCAGATCGAGCTGACGTTCCTCGGCCTCGGCTCTCGTCTCCCTGGTCGCCGGGATGTGGAAGAACGGCACCCCGAAGGGACGCACATCGGCCGCGAGGTCGGCGTGGTTGGAGATGACCATGGCGATCGTCATGTCCAGTTCCCCACGGCGGTTGCGCCACAACAGGTCGAGGACGCAGTGGTCGGTCTTCGAGACCATGATGGCCACGCGCTTGGGCTTCGCAGCCTCGGTGAACGTGAACTCCATCCCGAGGCCGGCCGCGACCTCGGAGGCGAAGCCGGCTTCCAGTTCGTCCCGTGCCGCCGACAGTCCGGGTATCCGGAACTCGGTGCGTTGGAAGAACATGCCGCCGTTCGGTGCTGTCGTGTGCTGTTGCAGGGATTCGATGTTCGCACCGGCGCGGGTGAGAAATCCGCCGACGGTGGCGACGACACCAGGCCGGTCCTGGCAGCGCACCAGGAGACGAGCGAGATCGGGGTCGGTGGCCTGCACACTGCCGGCGGTGGCCGGTTGGGTGCGCGCGGTCGTGAGCGATGAGCTGGTCACGAGTGCTCTCCTGTGTCGGGAAGTGGAAACGGTGTTCGCGCGTTCGCGGTGATCCAGTCGAGGACCACACCGAGAACCTCGCGGTTGTCGAGTTCGAGAGCGAGTCCGTGGCCGTTCCCACGAAGCCCGCTCTCGGCGAGGACGACGTGGTCGACCGCCACGCCTGCGCGGCGGAGGAAGTCGGCGACCGGGCCGCACGCGGCGCCCATCGACGAGGTGTCGCTCTCGACGATCGCGACGGGGACCGAGGTCAGTCCCGCGGCTCGCTCTCCGTCGAACAGTGGTGCGGCGGTGATGCCGGCGGGCAGTCGCAGCGGTGTTCCCGGCAGGTCCAGGTACGGCGGCCCGGCGGGCTCGAGCGCGACCACCGCGGACACCAGATCGGGCCTGGACTCGGCCGCGAGCCACGCGGCGCACGCACCCAGCGAGTGCGCGACCACCACGGACGGTCCGAGCTCCTCCAGCAGCGAGACGAGAAGTCGAGCATCGACTCTCTGGGCCGCAACCAGATCCGCGGGCAGTCCCGTCGCTGACGCGGCCAGGATGCGCACTGCGGGGTCGTCGACACCTCCCGGTCCGGGCCACTGCGTGTGATCGGACCGCGCGCCGGGCGCGAACACTCGGGCCGTCATGTCCACCGCCGCGGGGGCGGGCGTGCGGCCGGGTGACCGACCGTGGCCGGGTCGATCGACGATGTGGACCCGGAAGCCCTGCTCGACCAGCAGGTCCCCCCACCCCGGTCGTCCGTCGGGCGTGGTGCCCCAATCGGTCCCCTGCCCACCACCGCCGTGCACGAGAACGATCGTCGGCCCGCGAGGCGCGTCGGGCGCTCGGGTCTCGACGAACATTGCCGCGTCCGAGTGATCGGAGTCGAGAATCCAGTGCTGAACGACGGTGGTCACGACACACCGTCCCGCACGGACACTAGTTGCGCTGCAATCCATTCCGCGATGGACGTGTGGTCGGCATCGCTCGGCAAATCGGCACCGGCTCGGTGCCACATTTTCGTCGCCGCTCCGAGCAGCTCGTGCTCGACGCCCAGGCCGTCGGCGAGTCCGACGGCGATGCCCATGTCCTTGGCAAGGAGCCCCAGTCCGAATCCGGAGCGGTACTCCTCGGTCAGAACGAACGTCGGCACCTTGTGTTCGCTCGACCAACTGCGTCCCGTGGAGTTGTTGATCACCTCGAACGCGACTGCGGGGTCGACCCCGAAAGCACGCACGATGCCCAGTACCTCGACCGACGCGAGGAGTGTGACGCCCACCAGCACGTTGTTGCACGCCTTGATCGCATGACCAGCGCCCAGCTCACCCACGTGGGTGACGGTTCCCATCGCTTCCAGCACTGTCCGGACGCGCTCGAGCACCTCGGACGGGCCACCCGCCATCACGGTCAGACTCGCACTCTCGGCGCGCGACACACCACCCGAGACGGGCGCATCGAGGTAGTGCAGACCCACCGCATCGAGCTGCTCACCGAGCCTGCGGGTGCTGGCGGGCTCCGACGAACTCATGTCGATCACCACGGCCCCTGCACGCAGGGCAGCGAACGTCGGGTCCGTCAGGACCGATTCGACGATCGCGGAGTTCGGGAGCATGAGTACGAGGACATCGCCGGTGACGTCGGCGAGAGTGTCGACGCTGCCGGGGGTCGCCGACCGCGCGCCGGGTGACCGGTCGTACGAGCTCACCGAGAACCCCGCTCGCTGCAGTGCCGCGACCATCGGCCGCCCCATGCGCCCGAGCCCGACGAATCCGATCGACAGCGTCATGAGCGGAACTCCTGGTCGTGCGCCTGCCGGTACTCGTCGGCGCTGACCTCACGACCCCAGTCGTGGCCACCCACGGAGATCGCAGTGTGTGTCATGAACGCGCTCGAGGTGGCACCGTGCCAGTGCTGCGTCTCGCCGGGAATGTGAACGACGTCGCCGACCCCGATACGTCCGCCGTTGCCGTGTTCGTCGAACACGAATCCTTCACCGGCGGTGACGATCAGAACCTGACCGACTCCATGGGTGTGCCAGTTGGTCCGACCGCCGGGGGCGAAGTGGACGTTGTTGACCAACCATCCCCCGGTGGCCGGCAGAACCGGATCGCCCCAGACCTCGCCGACGAAGGTGCCGGTCCGGAGCTCGGCGGGTGATCCCTGGCGGCCGCCTCGGGCGATAGTGATCGTGGACATGGAACCCTCCTGCTGTGGTCGAGTGATCATGAGACGAACGATGTGTGATGGCGCAGAAAACCACTGCGCAGCACCGTCATCGCGGACAACCGTCGAACGGCCTCCGCGTCGTCGACGGCCGCGGCGGCACCTCGTACGAAGCCGACGAGCGCGTCGCGGTCGGTGTCGTCGTAGACCCGACGCTTCGATGCCGTCGCCATCGGTGAGGCCTTCTCGTCGAAGATGCGCAGTCGCTCGGCCGCCCACGCGTCCAGAGGGGTGTCGTCCGAGCCGTGCACGGCATCGCTCAGCGGGTCGAGCAGCGCGAACACGTCGTACATGCCACTGGTGAGGCCGATTCCGCCTGTGGGGTTCGTCGCGTGTGCTGCGTCGCCGGCGAGCAGTACCCGACCCGCACGCATGCGGTCGGCGGAACGTTGGTGCATGCGGTACGGCGTCGCGGTGACGACGTCGTAGGGCACGTCGGGAAAGCCCAGGGCGGCGAGACGAGCGGGAAGTCTGTCCATGACGGTGTCGGCGGCGAGTTCGGCCGACTCACCCCACGTCCACCGCCACGTCGAGTCGTCGATACGCGCTATGACACAACCGTTCTCGGAGTCGAGCATCATGTTGGCGTTACCGAGACCGGCCGCGTCGAACGGGTACCGGAGATCGGTGGCGACGAAGCGGTCCTTCCACGTGGTTCCGTCGAAACCGATTCCGAGGCTAGTACGGACAGCGCTGCGTGCGCCGTCGGCGCCGACCACCCACGATGCGCGCACCTCGCCAGGCGATTCCCCGCCGACGTCCAGGACGACCTCGTGCCCGTCCTGACGGACCGCGGTCACGGGAGCGCCGAGTCGGAGGGTGGCGTTCGGCAGACGGGACAGATGGTCGAGGGCGATGCGCACCACGTCGTGTTGGCCCAGGTGGATGTTCCACGGGCGCGGGGTCACCGCCTCCAGCGGCGCCAGAGACACCACGGCCTCGTCTCCGGTGGCGAGGACGCGCGTGTGGAAAGCAGTGTTGCGGATCCCGGCGGCATCGATGTCGTCCAGGACGCCGAGGGCGTCGAGCCCCTCGAGAACGTGCCAGTAGTAGACGATCGCGCGGGGCGCGGTGGGAAGCTCCTGCTCCGATTCGAGCAGGAGAACTCGGTGCCCGCGTTGGGCGAGACCGAGCGCGGTCAACGCACCCACTGGGCCGGCGCCGACGACGGCGATATCATTCGTGCTCACCGTCACAATGCTCACGATCCGGCGATCGGCTCGCATCGGGGTGACCACCAGTCGGCAGGAGGTTGTCCGGATGCACGAGCTCGTCGGCCGGGTGGCCGAGATCGCTCGACTCACCAAATTCGTCGTCGAGGTCCGGGCCGGGCGCGGTGGGTCGCTCGGAGTGTGGGGTCCACCGGGGTCGGGAAAGTCGGCGCTGCTCGCGCACATCGGTGCCTCCCCCGATCTGCGTGTGCTCTCGGCAGCGGGAGACGACTCCGAATCCGATATTCCCGGCGGGCTGCTGCACCAACTGCTGGGCCCCGTGCATCGGCCCGGCGAGCACGAACTCACCACGGATCCGCAGGCGCTGGCCGCGCTGCTGACTCGTCTCGCCGCCGCAGTGCCGACTCTCGTGATCGTCGACGACGTCGACCGGGCCGACTCGCTGTCGCAGCAGGTCCTCACCGATGTGGCCGCGCTCGCGGGGTCGTGGGGCATCGTGTTCGCCGGTCGCCGGGCCATCGAGACCGTCTCACGAGGCCTCGACCTGGCTCGACTGACCGACGAGGACAGCCGCACCCTCGTGGAGACGGTCGCGACCACCGACGGCGACACCCTCGACCAGCAGCGCCGACGGTGCCGCGTCGTCGAGGCGATCGTGGACCGGGCAGCGGGCAACCCGGGAGTTCTGGTGCTGTCCACCCGCGCCTTGATCACTCCGGACGTACTCCGTGCGGACAGCAGCGTCGACGTGTCGCGCCGTGCCGACTCGGCCGTGGCGGCACTGTGGCTCACCCGCCGGCACCTGTCACCGCACGCGCGCGAGTTGGGGCTGATGTGGTCCGTCGCCTGCGAGTGCCCCGGCTCCGTGCCGACGCCGGCGGTACCCGATTCCCTCGTCGACGACGCGGCCCTCGCCGAGCTGATCGAGAGCGGGCTCCTGGTCGAGACGGCCTCGGGAGTCGCGCCGGTACACCCGCTTCTCCCGGCCGCCGTGCTCGAGCTCGCCCCGTCCGGTGACGTACGCCGCGCCCACGCCGCTCTGGCCGACACCCTCCACACCGTCGCGGCGGATCAGGACCTGCGCGCCGCCTGGCACCGGGCCCGGGCGGCGACCACCACCGACGAGAACGCCGCCACTCGCCTCGACGTTGCCGTCACCCGGGCCGGATCCGCGCTGAGTCCGTCGGACCGAGCCCGCGCACTCGGCGTGGCCGCGGCCCTGTCCGCCGACGCCGAGCGGAGGTCGGTGCGCTGGGCCCGGGTCGCCGAGGCTCGGCTCGCGTCCGGCGATCCCGACGGCACCGAGCGCGCCGCGCTTCGCGTCGACACCGATGATGCGCCGGTCGAGGCACGCGCGCGGATCCTGCTGACCGAAGGTCTCATGGCTGCGGCCGCCCGCACACCGCAGGAGGGGTTCGAGCGCCCGATCCGTGCGGCGGAGCTGATCCACGGCGCGAACGACTCACTCGAGCTCGAGGCGCTCGCGGACGCCGCCGAGGTGTCCTGGTGGTCCGGCCGTGTCGAGTGGATCGCCCGTGTCGCCGAACTGGCAGCCGGTGGGGTGACGACGGGAAGGCCGGGAAGGCCGGAGGCCGGCCGTGTGACGCCGGAGGCCGGCCGTGTGACGCCGGAGGCCGGCCGGGAGACGACATCCCGTCGCATCACTGTCGGTGCTGTCCGTGGCTGCGCCGCACTGTTCGACGGCGACCTCGAGTCGGCGGGTGTGCACCTCCGGGTGTCGCTGGACGCGGGCACAGCCGCGGTGTCGGCGCGTGATCACCGCATGGCCGGACAGGCTGCGATGCTTCTCGGCGACGATGTCGCCGCGTTCCGCCACCTCACCGAGTCCGTGGCGCTGCTGCGCGCCGAGGGCGACGTGTTCCGGTCGTGCTTCACGCTGCACGTACTGGCATCGGTGCAGATGTGGCGAGGGCAGGCCACCCACGCGGCGGAACTCCTCGCCGAGGGCTCGGTCCTCGCCCGTCGGATCGGGGACGGCCGGAGCCAGGCGTTCGCGTTGACGATGTCGGCGCACGGAGACGGTCTGCGCGGATCGGCCGATGCGGTGCGGGATGCCGCGGACGCCGCGCTGCGTCTGGTGACGGGGCGCGACGTCGGGTACATCGCCGCTGCGGCGCACTGGGCGATGGGGCGCACCGACCTGGCCACCGGTCGACTCGCGAGCGCGCTCGAGATTCTTCAGGAGGTCACCGACCCGGAGTCGGCCACGACGCACCCTCCGACCGCACTCTTCGCACTTCCCGATCTGGTGGAAGCGGCCGTACGAAGCGGTCGGCCCGACATCGCGCGCACCGCTCTTCCCCGGTTCGCTGCGTGGGCTGCCGCCGGGTCCCCCTGGGCAGCGAGCGTGCTGCCGCGTCTGCACGCTCTGACCGCAGAGAGCGAGAGCGACGCCGAGCGATGGTTCCGTGAGGGCAGCATCGATCCCGATCGGCCGTTCGAGGTCGCGCGGACCCAGCTGCTCCACGGGGAGAGCCTCAGACGCAGGCGGCACCGCATCCGCGCCCGCGTGGTGCTGCAGGAATCGATGGCCACCTTCGCCCGGCTGCGTGTCACCGCATGGGAACAGCGTGCAGCCACCGAATTGAGCGCCACGGCGGAACGAGCGCGACGCGGACCCGACGCGGCGACCATGCTGACGTCGCAGGAACTCACCGTGGCACGTCTGGTCGCCGACGGCGCGTCCAACCAGCAGGTCGCAGAACAGCTGTATCTCAGCCGCAAGACCGTCGAGTCGCATCTGCACAAGGTCTACACGAAGCTGGGAATCGGCTCGCGGAAACAATTGCCGGGTGTCCTCGACAGCCGGTGACTGGTGATCACACCGATGCGAGTGAGCACGGTGTCTCGCACCCTCGACACATGACGCGATCGCTTACTCGTTCGACCTCTCTCGACCGCCGCGCACTCGACCGGATCACCGAGCGGATGGCATCCGACGTAGCCGACGACCTGTACGACGGCGGGGTCGTGCTGGTCGCCCGAGGTGGTGAGATCGGTCTGCACGAGGCCGTCGGGTACAGCGACCGTGCGACCGGGCGCGCAGCCGCCCCGGACGACGTGTTCTGGATCTTCTCGACCACCAAGCAGTTCACCAACGTGCTCGTGCTGAAGGCCTTCGAACACGGCCTGCTCAGCCCCATCACCAAGGTCGTCGACATCGTTCCGGAGTTCCGGGGTCCAGACCGGTTTCGCGTCGGCGCGAAGGATCGTGTCAGCGTGGCCGACCTCATGACGCACCGAGCAGGTACCAGCCCCACGCCGTGGCCGCTGCCGCCGATGGAGTGCGCCGACCTCTCGCGCACCATCAGCGCGATCGGCGAGATGGATCTGGTGGCCACGCCGGGCGAACGCGTCAGCTACTCGCCGTGCCTGGCTCACGCGCTGTTGGGTGAGATAGTGGTGCGAACGCTCGGCCGGGGCCGCTCGTTCACGCAGACCCTCCACGACGAGCTGCTCGATCCGCTGGGCATGGCCGACACCCGCATGGGCGCGCCTGCGGCGTGGACGGATCGCCTCGTGCCCGTCGTCGCGAAGTTCCCTCCCGGACAGTTCTTCTCGCCCCAGGACATCGTCGACACCGCATCCGCCGCGCACGAGGGCGCGGAGTTGCCATGGGTGGGATGCGTGTCGACCGTCTCGGATCTGTTCCGCTTCGCGGAGATGCTGCGTCGGGGCGGGGAGCTCGACGGTGAGCGGATCCTGTCCCCCGCGTCGATCGCGATGGCGACGACCGTCCAGACGGGCGACCTCGTCAACGAGCGGTACAGCCGCATCGTCGCCGAGAAGCACTGGCAGCCCTGGCTCGCGAGTATCGGTCTGGGATTCATGATGCGCGGCGCAGGCCTGCGACAGACGTTCTTCGGCACGATGTCCTCGCCGGGCACGTTCGGCGGATACGGGGCGGGATCGTCCCAGTTCTTCGTCGATCCGGAACGTGATCTGACATTCGTGTGCCTCACCGCAGGTGTGCTCGGTGAGGCGGAGAACCTGCACCGGTTCCAGACGCTGTCGGACATGACGGTGGCCGCGGCGAACTGACGGCAGTCAGTCCGCCAGAGCCCCTGCCAGCTGGTCACGGGAGTCGAGCCCGAGCTTCACGTACACCTTGGACAGGTGGTACTCGACCGTGCGAGAGCTCAGATGCAGCGCCCCCGCGACATCGCGGTTCGAGCGACCGCTGCTGACCATGCGGGCTATGTCGAGTTCCTGCGGGGTCAGGACGTCGGCGACCGGGATGTCGTGGGTGCGGCCCTCTCCACTCGCCCGCAGCACCGACCGGGTCCGGTCGATCCACGCCGGGAGTTCGAGGCTCTCGAACACACCCAGCGCGGCGTGCAGGTGCTCGCGCGCCTCCACACGGCGGCGCTTCCCCCGCAGAAACTCGCCGTAGGCCAATCGAGTTCGCGCCGACTCGAATGGCCGCTGCGCGAGACCCGTTGCACGGCAGGCGTTGTCGAATAAATCCTCCGAGTCACCTGCCGCCAGCGCCGTCAGCCGCAGCTGCACCGCACCGCCCCACGACGATCCCGCATCGCACCATCGCGCGAAACGTTCGAGAGCTCGCTCCGCGAGATCGGGCTTTCCGACGGCGACCGCCGCCTCGACCAGATCAGGTGTCGCGAGCAGACTCACCTCGGGGTGACGACGTTCGCCGAGCACCGTCGGGACGAGTATCTCGACGGCATCGTCGAACCGGGCCATGGACACCGCCGACCGGCCCGCCGCCCAGTCGAGCGAGGCCGTCGGGTGCTCGGCGCCGCGGCCCGTCACCGCGCGTCGGTGCCGTTCGCACGACGCCGTGTCACCGTCGAGCGCGGCGAGGTGCGCGAGGACGGTGTGCTGGAAGGCACCGTCGGTCTCCTCCCCGGCGTGTGCAGCGAGCGACAAACCCTCGTCGGCTGCCGCACGCGCGGCCTCCAGGCGGCCTTGACCCGCGAGGACCAGCGCCTGCAGTTGCAGCGCGAACGGCAACTCCGTGGCTCGACCGCGCACCCGCATGGCACGGATCGCTCGCTCGCAGAACACCCGGGTGCCCACGTCGTCACCCACCATCGTCGCGATCTCCGCGGCGAAGAGCAGCTCCCGCGGCTCGATCAGGTTCACCGCGTCCTGTAGTGAGCGAGTCAGGTCACCGATGGCCGGGCGGAAGTTGTCGCGCATGACGTCGACACCGGCGGGCGCCGCCTGACGAACCAGGGCTGCGAAGACGCCACTGCTCTCGACGGCCTCGTCCTCGATGGAATCCGCGAGGTTCGCCGCCTTCTCGGCCCAGTCTGCGCGCCCTCCCCACCACGCCAGGCCGGTGACGCGGGCCGCGAGATCGACGGCCAGCTGCGGATCCCGTCGGGCCGCAGCTCCCGCGCCGTCGACGAGGATGCGCAACGCGTCTGCAGGCAACCCGCGGCTCAACGCGACGGCTCCCCGGATCTGCGCTGCGGTCCCGGCGATGGACACGTCCCGACCGGTGACTCCGGCGCTCGTCACCAGCCACTCGGCCTGAGCCGGCCGACCGAGCACCCAGCAGACCAGCCCGGCGGACACCAGCCGACGAACCCTAGCGTCGTGCTCCGTGGTCAGTTCGGCAGCGCGAAGCCATCCGTTCAGCGCGGCGGGCGACGCCTCCACTGTCCGCAGAACCGATTCCAACTCGTCACCGGCGTCGGTGCCGGTCCCCTCCTCCCCGGCTGCGCGGTGCAGGGCTCGGGGAAGGACGAGATCGGCGTTGCCCTGCAACTCGTCCGCGAGAGCGCGGTGCACCGCTCGCCTCGACGCCGCGTCCGCGCTGTGGAAGGCAGCGCTGCGATGGGGACGCCTCGACCACCCGCGGCCGGACTCGTCGACTCGCACCAACCGTCGGCTCTCGAGAACGTCCAGTTCGTCGCCCCCCAGCCCGAGACGCGCACAGGCGCCGGCGAGAACGGTGATCGGAAGCCCGTCCCCCACCGCCACGACCAGCATCGCTGCTCGCCCCGTCTCCGACAGGCCCTGCGCGAGCATTCTCCACCGCGCAGTCCATGCCGGGCCCGGCACGGCCGGCTCCGGGAGACTCGCGTGACCGGCCATCTCCTCGGGGGTCAGGACCGCTGCCATCTCCCGCGCTGCCAACGGATTTCCGCCGGACGCGGCAGCGATGTCGTCGACGACCGAATCGGGTACCGACGCTTCGAGGCAGCCACGAACTGTCGCCGCGGTGTCACCGGACGACAGTGGATGCAGCCGCAGCACCGCGGCACCGGCCGGAAGACTCTCGCCGCGTCGCCACCCGATCAGCACGAGGAAGACCGGTAGCGACGCCACCCGGCGGGCGAGAATACCGAGCAGTCTGCGCGCCGAATGATCCGCGCGGTCCAGGTCGTCCACCACCAGAACGACCGGCCCGCCGCGGGTCGCGTCGGCGAGCGCATCCAGAGCGGCGTTCGCGGCCACCACGTCGTCCACGTCGTCGGTGACGGGACCCGTCCCCAGCAGTCGAGCGAACAGGTCTGTCCCGTGCTCGCCCGCCCGCGCCCGTACGAATCGTGTGCGGAGCCCGGCCCGCGGACGAACGCTTCGCCCGACAGCGCTCTTGCCACTACCGAATTCGCCGACGACCACCACCGCGCCGCCGACACCGCCGTGGACGCCCTCGACGATCTCGAACAGCTGCCTGATCTCCGTCTCACGGCCGTTCGAGGGAGGAACATCGGTGTTCACAGCCCCACAGTAGATGACCTGGGTCACAGCAACCGGTGGACTCATGGATGCGATCACGAGGTGCCGACGACGACTCTTCTCGGAAAGACCACAGAAAGCAGGAACCGAGTGAGCGTCACCTTCGATTACACCGGAAAGGCCGTTCTCGTGACCGGCGCCGGGAGCGGCATGGGCCGTGACAGTGCCGCAGCATTCGCCGGCGCCGGCGCTCGCGTCGCCGTTCTGGACATCGACGCAGCGGCCGGGCGCGCGACCGTCGAGCAGATCGAGGCGAGCGGCGGCGAGGCGATCTTCGTCGAGGTCGACGTGGCCGACGACGAAGCCGTGCACCGCGCCGTCGACACCGTCGTCGACCGATTCGGCCGGCTCGACGTCGCGCACAACAATGCAGGCGCCGAGGGTCAGCACGGGTTCATGCTCGAGCAGGACCCGGCCTCGTGGCGACGGACCCTCGACGTCAACCTGTCGTCCGTCTTCTACTGCATGCAGGCAGAGATCCCACACATGCTCGCCTCGGGTGGTGGCTCCATCATCAACACGGCCTCGGCGGCCGGATTGATCGGAGCGTACGGACTCACGCCCTACGTCGCGGCCAAGCACGGCGTCATCGGTCTCACCAAAGCAGCCGCGAACGAGTACTCCGAGAGGGGAATTCGCATCAATGCGTTGTGCCCCGGACCCATCGAGACACCGTTCATCTCCTCCTTCCCCAGCAGCTGGACGGACCGGTTGCTGAGCGCCGTGCCGATCAGGCGGCTCGGTCGGACCGACGAGATCTCGCAGGCCGTGTTGTGGCTGGGATCGGAGGCGTCCAGCTACGTCGTCGGGCACAGCCTCAGCGTCGACGGCGGTGTCACCATCGGCGGCGCGGAGACCCGCAACGACGACCTCGAGGACCGGGTGCTGACGTGACCGCCTCTCACACAGTTCAGGAACAACAGATGGAGAAACCTGTGACAATCACGGAACCTGCCGACACGAGCGCTGATTCGATGGACGGGGTCGCTCCCGGCACTCCGATTCACGACGTCCTGTTCACACCCGACAGCCCGATCTTCGAGGGCTCGAACGTGTTCACCGACATCGGATTCGGCCTGGTGCCTGCGGAGTACTCCACCACACGTGAGGAATTCCTCGCCTCGCGTGACGCGGCGTCCATCGGCTTCGTTCTGAGCAACAGTCCCGTCTACGACGTCTCCGGCCCGGATGCCGCGACCTTCCTCAACTCGGTCTGTGTCAACAAGGACTTCGGCCTCCTCGAGCAGGGCTCGTCCAAGCACGTCGTCATCTGCAACGACGACGGCTACATGATTGCCGACGGCGTCCTGCTGAAGGTGGGCGACAATCACTTCCGCACGTACTGGCTCGCCCCCGTGCTGGCGTTCTTCCTGGACACCTCCGACCTCGACGTTCAGGGCACGTGGGTTCAGGACGAATACTTCTTCCAGATCGACGGGCCGAAGTCGAAGTCGATCATCGAGAAGGTCACGGGCGCCGATCTCAGCGACCTGAAGTTCGCGCAGAACAAGGTGATCACACTCGCGGGCGCCGATGCCACCGTGCACCGGCTCGGGATGTCCGGCGCCCTCGCCTACGAGATCCACGGGCCCTCCACCCATGCCCGCGAGGCCTACCGGCAGCTGCGCTCCGAGGTCGAGGCCGTCGGCGGAAAGCCCCAGGGCTTCTGGAACTACTCCCTGGTCAACCACACCGTCGCCGGCTACCCGAACCAAGTCATTCATTTCATCGACCCGGTGAAGGAGAGCTGGCCCGCCCTCACCGAGTACATCCAGCACATCATTCCGTTCGACATCGGTCTGCACGGCAGCGCCTCGGACGATCCGAAGAATGCGTGGGTCACCCCGTTCGACGTCCGCTGGGGCTACCTGGTCAACTTCGACCACGAGTTCCCGGGCAAGGCCGCCTTGCAGAAGATCAAGGCGGAGGGCTCGAAGCGGACCACCGTCACCCTCGAGTGGAACGCCGACGACATCGGCGCGGTGTACGCGTCACAGTTCCGGGGCGCGGACGCCGTCGTCTACGACCCCATGAGCAACGACCCGGTGATCTCCGTCGACGATTATCACAAGGGCCGCATGCGCATCGACCATGTACTGAAGGACGGCAGGAAGGTGGGACTCGCGACGGGTCGCACCCCCGCGTTCGTCGAGAACACGATGATCTCGCTGGCCTACCTCGACCGCGAATTCGCAGTCGAGGGCACGGAGGTGACTGTCCTGTGGGGCGACGTGGGTCACCCCCAGATCGAGATCCGGGCCGTCGTCGCTCAGTTCCCGTACTACAAGGGCGAGTTCCGTAACGAGAAGCTCGACGTGAGCGCCCTCTGATCACGGTCGTCGACCGGCGTGCACTCCCGGTCGACGACCGACACCATCCATGGAGGGCCAGGAAGCGACATCATGACTCACGACTTCGTGTACGACGCGAACCCCATGCGGGTGCGTTTCGGGTCGGGCGCGCTGGCGTCTCTGCCCGAGGAACTCGACCTGCTCGGGCTGAACCGGGTGCTGGTGCTCTGCTCACCCGGCCGGCGGGACACCGCGGATCGCATCGCCGGTCTGCTCGGTAACCGGTGCGTCGGAGTGCGCGCGGACGCGGTGATGCACGTTCCGGCGGACGTCGCCGAGCGGGCCGCCGCCGCCGCGGTCGAACTGGGAGCGGACGGGTGCGTCACCGTCGGCGGCGGGTCCGCCATCGGATTGGGCAAAGCCATCGCGCTGAAGCACTCCCTTCCCGTGGTCGCGGTCCCCACCACCTACGCGGGATCGGAGATGACCCCGGTGTGGGGCGTGACCACCAAGGGGCGGAAAGAGACTGGCCGTGATCCGAAGGTGTTGCCCCGCAGCGTGGTCTACGATCCAGATCTGACACTGGCTCTGCCCGTGGAGATATCGGTGACCAGTGCGATCAATGCGATGGCGCACGCCGTGGAGGCGCTGTACGCCCCGGACGCCAATCCCGTCATCTCCCTGCTCGCCGAGGACGGGGTGCGTGCGCTCGCCGCGGCTCTGCCCGCGGTCGTGGCCGCACCCGGCGACCCGAACGTACGAAGCCAGGCGCTCTACGGCGCCTGGCTGTGCGGGACGGCCCTCGGTGCGACGACGATGTCGTTGCACCACAAGCTCTGCCACGCACTCGGAGGCACAGTGAACCTCCCCCACGCCCCCGCTCACACCGTGGTCCTCCCGCACGTCCTCGCGTTCAATGCCCCCTACGCACCCCTGGCCGTCGCCGCGCTCTCGCGTGCGCTGCCGGGCGAGGGCGCGCCCGCGGATCGACTATGGCGGCTCGCGTGTGAACTCGGTGCACCGACGTCACTGCGTGAGCTCGGCATGGACGAGGCGGACGTCGACCGTATCGCGGACGAGGTCACCAGCCGCCCCTACGGCAATCCCCGACCCGTCACCACCGAGGCCGTCGCGACACTGCTGCGGGCGGCCCTGGCCGGCGACCAACCTGTCGCAACCGCGTGACCGACGACCATGACGCCACCGTGAAAGGATCAGAGAGAGCCGCCATGGCCGGACACATCGACCCCACGACCACGCCGCGGTCACGTTCCGCCGTCACGCCCGAGCAAGCAGCGGTGGAGGAGACACTGACGGCCGCCGTGCTGCGCTCGTTCGACGGCTGCGCCGACCCGCGCCTGAGAACGGTGATGCAGTCACTGGTGACACACCTGCACGCCTTCGTCCGCGACGTGCGGCTGACCGAGAAAGAATGGAACACCGCCATCGAGTTCCTCACCGAGGTCGGCCACATCACCGACGACCGCCGCCAGGAATTCATCCTGCTCTCCGACGTGCTCGGGGCCTCGATGCAGACCATCAACGTCGACAACGTCACCCACGGCGACGCCACCGAGGCGACCGTCTTCGGCCCGTTCTTCGTCGAGGACGCGCCGCGCATCGACAACGGCGGTGATCTCTCCGGCGGCGCCGCCGGACAGCCGTGCTGGGTCGAAGGCACCGTCCGCGACACCGACGGGCATTCCGTACCGAACGCACGCATCGAAGTGTGGGAAGCAGACGAGGACGGCTTCTACGACGTCCAGTACGACGACGACCGCGTCTCCGCACGCGCCCACCTGTTCACCGACTCCGACGGCGCCTACCGATTCTGGGCCCTGACTCCCACCCCCTATCCCATTCCGCACGACGGACCGGTGGGACGCATGCTCACCGCGACCGGCCGCTCCCCGATGCGCGCCTCACACCTGCACTTCATGGTCAGCGCTCCCGAGCTCCGAACGCTGGTCACGCACATCTTCGTCCGCGGCGACGACCTTCTCCGCCACGACACCGTGTTCGGCGTCAAGGACTCCCTGGTCAAGGACTTCGTCCAACAACCGGCCGGCACACACGCGCCCGACGGCCGGGACCTCGCAGACACCACCTGGTCGCGCGTGCGCTTCGACATCGTCCTCGCGCCCACGGGCGTCGACGCGGCGCCGACCTGACCTTCCTGTCGTCGGTCGCCTCCGGTTTCTGTGCGCGCGGACCGGCGAACTCATGGGACCGAGCTGGACCGAGGACAAGCCTCGTGAACAGCTCCCCGGTCGGCAATCGACCGACGACCTTCGCACGAGGCCTCGACGGCGCAGCCAGGTGACGCGACGGAACGTCGCATCACTCCGGACGGTCGGCAACGCCGGTACAGGGAACTGGGTCGGCGAGGACGTACGCCGCCTGACCCCGCCCGGACGACTTCGCCGCGTACAGGGCCCGGTCGGCGGTCAGCGGTCGTCGTCACAGTGTCCACCGCCGACCCCGGTCCCATTCCACGCGGTCGCCGGACACGCGGTCGTCGGACACGACAGTGCAGCGCACCACACCCACACCGACGGTCACCGCCCCCGTACCCCGGACAGTGGCCAGTATCGTCGCCTCCGCGCGGTGTCGGCGATCAAGACCGCGCATCCGGACGAAGAGGTCTTCGCTGATCTCGAGACGGCGGATGCCGGGTTCCTCGAGGCCGACATCGCCTTCACCGCCGGCGCGGACATCGTGACCGTCCTCGACTCCGCCGGCGACGCGACCATCAAGGGTGCTGTCGAGGCCGGTCAGAAGCATGGCAAGAAGGTCGTCGCCGATCTGATCGGTGTTGCCGACCGCATCGAACGAGCCCGCGAAGTTGCCGAGCTCGGTGTCTCGTTCGTCGAGACCCATGCCGGTCTCGACGAGCAGACACATCCCGACTACTCCATCCAGACCCTCCTTTACGACGGCAAGATCGCAGGGGTGCCGTTCTCGATCGCCGGCGGCGTCAAGGGCGACACCATCATCGCGGTGCGGGACTCCGTGCCGATGTCGCCGTTGCCGGCGGTGCCATCTACGGTGCCGAAGATCCGGCGGCGGCGGCCGAGGCCCTGAGGGACGCACTCACCACCTAGACCTGACCCACCCGATGGCCCCGCACACCCGTGTCCGGGGCAATCGGGGTCTCGTCGACTCAGTCCGGTTCATGTGTAC
>NZ_JABUEC010000005.1:0-369749 GCF_019836065.1 Rhodococcus sp. BP-332 | reverse complement strand
CGTGGGGGAGCGGGGTCCGGGGTTCGGGGTGTGCGCCCGAATGGGGTTGTGCGGTGGTCACGGGTGCTCCTACGTGTCGGGAGATACTCGGATGACGGTAGTGAGACCACCATCACACCGATACGGCGTGGCGCCGATCACACGCCGAGCAGCGTGCCGGTGCGCCGAACGGTCTGCCGGGCGGGACGAACGGTCGTGCCGCTCACTGCTTGCGCAGTCGCTCCACGCCCAGACCGAGGCGTTCGGGTGCGTGCATGGCCGACATGATGCGGCCGATGTCCAGCGGTATCGAGGACCGAGTCGCCAGCGACACCGTCACCATGACGGCGAAGGCGAGGGGCACGCTGACCGCCGCCGGGTAGCCGACGATCGCTGCGGCCCACCCACCCAGGAGCTGATCGGACACCCCGCCGAGCACGGCGAGGGATGCGGCGGCCGTGGAGACCCCGCCGCCGACGATCAGCCCCGCGGCGGCCCCGGCGGCGGTGAGACCGCGCCACCAGATGCCGAGCACCAGCAGCGGACACAGCGTCGACGCCGCGACGGCGAACACGAGTCCGACGGTGCGGGAGAGGTCGAGCGTCACCAACCCGACCGACAGCAGCAGCGGACCGGTGCCGGCCACGATCGCGGCGATCCGGAAGTCGCGCACCCGGCCGCGCAGGACGTCGGTGCTGAGCACTCCGGCGATGGTCACCAGCAGTCCCGACGACGTGGACAGGAACGCCGCCATCGCGCCCGCGGCGACGAGTGCGGCGAGCAGCAGCCCCGGCACCCCGTCGATGGCCGCCGACGGCAGCAGGAGCACGGCCGCGTCGGATGCACCGGTGATCAGCAACTGAGGAACGTACAGGCGTGCGAACACACCCAGCACCGTCGGGAACAGGTAGAACACCGACAGCAGACCCACCACGGTCAGCGCCGTCCAGCGGGCCGCCGGCCCGTCCGGGTTGGTGTAGAAGCGCACGAGGACGTGGGGCAACCCCATCGTGCCGAGGAACGTGGCGAGGATCAGCGAGTACACCTGGTACAGCGGGAAGGGACCACCGAAACCGTTGCCGGGCGAGAGCCAGTCGGAGCCCTCGACCGGTGCGCCCGCCACCACGGGGACCGGCGATCCGGCCTCGAGTTCGAGCACTGTGCCCGACTGCAGCGTGTGGTCGCCCGCGTCGAGTGTCGTCGGTCCGTCCACCGCGGCGCCGTCGACGGTGCCGCGGACCACGACGTCGAGGTTCTCCTGCACCTGCACGACGACGTCGGTACTGATGTCGACCGTCGTGGCGGTGTCCACGGACGGCGGTGCGGGGGTGCCCATCTCGCGCGGATCGGCCGCGAAGTGCACCGCGAGCACCAGCGCCGGTACCGCGACGGCCGTCAGCTTGAGCCAGTACTGGAACGCCTGGACGAACGTGATGGAGCGCATGCCGCCGCCGACCACGTTGAGGATCACGATCACCCCGATGACAGCCGCGCCGACCCAACTGGGAACGCCGAGAAGGATGTTGAGGGTGAGCCCGGCGCCCTGCAGCTGCGGGACGAGGTACAGCGCGCACACCCCGGCGACCACCAGCATGGCCAACGTGCGGAGCCGCGCCGAACCGAGGCGGAACTCGGCGAAGTCCGGCACCGTGTACGCACCGGACCGTCGCAGCGGCGCCGAGACGAACAGCAACAGCCCGAGATACCCGGCCGTGAAGCCCACCGGGTACCACAGTGCGTCGGCACCGTACTTGGCGATCAGGCCCGCGACCCCGAGAAACGATGCGGCCGAGAGGTACTCACCGGACACGGCCGCGGCGTTCCACCGCGGACCCACGCTACGGGAGGCGACGAGGAAGTCGGAGGTGGTGCGCGCCAACCGGACTCCGTACGCGCCCACCGCGACGGTGGCCACCGCCGAGAAGATGACGGCGAGCACCGTGGGGACGGACACCATCAGCGCGTGCCGGACGTGAGAGCGCCGGCCATCAGTCCTCCACCAGTTCGGTGAACTCCTGCTCGTTGCGCTCGGCCGAACGGACGAAGAGGTACCCGGCGACCAGCAGGACCGGGTACGCGGCGACGGCGAGCGACCACCACGGGACCCCGATGCCGGCGATGCGTGCGGTACCCGCGGCCGGCGCGAACACCCACACCAGCGGGACGATGCCGAGGATCAGGACCACGACGGCCGCGGTGCGCAACGCGAGCGCCAACTGTGCGCGGACCAGGCCGTTGATCATGGCCTCGCCCACCTCGGTCTGCTCCTGGACCTCCACCCGGGTGCGCACGATGCGTGCGCCGCGGCGCTGGGCCAACACCACCTTCTCTCGCTGCGCCGCCATCTCAGGAACGGTGCTGTCCGGCGAGTGCCGCTCGTGGGCCGCGGACGAGCCGATCGCGGAGCTCGCGGGTGTGGCGACGGCTCACCGGGAGCTCGACGGGTGGGCAGGCACCCGTGCCGCGCAGGCAGACCACCAGTCCGGACCCGACGGTGCGGGTCCCCCCGACCTGGCCGACGGACACGAGGTACGACCGGTGGACGCGCAGGAATCCGTGGTCGGCCCAGCGGGACTCCAGCGTCGAGAGGGCGATCCGCACCAGGTGGGTGCCGGTCGTCGTGTGCAGCCGGGCGTAGTCGCCCTCGGCCTCCACCCAGACGACGGTGGACCGTGGCACCATCGTCGTCACACCGCCGAGCTCCACCGGGATCACGTCGTCCTGGTCGCTGCGCCCCGCGGGACCCGGTACCGCGCCGGACCTCTTGTCGACGACGCGGCGGACAGCGTCGGACAGGCGCTGGTCGCGGATCGGCTTGAGGAGGTAGTCGACGGCCCCGATCTCGAAGGCGGCGACGGCGCGATCGTCGTGGGCGGTCACGAAGACGACCGCCGGCGGTGAGGCGAAGTTGCTCAGCACTCCGGCCAGTTCCATGCCGTCGAGTCCGGGCATGTCGATGTCGAGAAAGACACCGTCGACCGGCGCGTCGCGCAGGATGCGCAGCGCCGTGGTGGCGTCGCTCGCTCCCTCGACCGATCCGACCGCCGGGTGGCGGCGCAGCAGGTAGACGAGTTCGTCCAGGGCCGGCCGCTCGTCGTCCACGGCGAGCAGCCGCAGGGGCCGGTCGGCAGCGGCGGGCGTGGTCGCCTCGGTGGCATGGGTGGGGCTCATGGCGTCTTCATCGTGCCATGTCGCGCGCGCACGTCAGGGCCGGATGCCTGCCCGAAATTTCGGGATCCGCATACTCACCTTGGTGCCGGCGTCCGGCGCGGTCTCCACCACCAGGCCGTAGTCGTTGCCGAAGGCGGCGCGCAACCGGTCGTCGACGTTGGCGAGTCCGACGTGCACCCCCTCCTCCGATCCCAGGTCGCCGGAGCGCAGCAGTTCCGGATCCATGCCGACACCGTCGTCCTCGATGCTGATGGCCGCGTCCGTACCCGCGTCCGCCGCGATCACGGTGATACGGCCGCGGCCCCGGCCGGCGACACCGTGGCGCACCGCGTTCTCGACGAGCGGCTGCAGCGCCAGGAACGGCAACACCACTCCGAGCACCTCGGGAGCGATCTGCACCGTCACGTCGAGGGAGTCACCGAAACGCGCGCGCTCGAGCGTGAGGTACCGGTCGATGTTGCGGAGCTCGTCGGAGAGCACCGTGAACTCCCCCGCCGTGCGGAACGAGTAGCGCGTGAAGTCGGCGAACTCGAGGACCAACTCGCGCGCACGATCGGGATCGGTCCGCACGAACGACGCGATGGTCGTCAGGGCGTTGTAGATGAAGTGCGGGCTGATCTGGGCGCGCAGCGCCCGGACCTCGGCCCGGTCGAGGCGTGCTCTGCTCGCGTCGAGTTCGGCCAGCTCGACCTGCTCGCCGACGTACCGCGCGACCTCGGTGCAGGCCCCGAGCAGACCGGGACCGGGTTCCTCCAGCGTGACCACGCCCAGCACGCAGACCACGCCGGCGCCCTCGGTGAGGACCGGCTGCACCACCACCGAACGTGCCGGGGCGTCTGCGGTCGCGGCGGTGCGCAGCAGCACCCGACGCTCGGTGTCGACGGCACGGCGGGCGACCACGGGGAACTCGTCCAGGGTCCCGTCGACGGGACCGTCGTGGCCCAACACCGTCCCGTCCGGTCCCGCCAGGACGACGGCGGCGGCGCCGGTCAGTGTGCGCAGGTGCGGCGCCGCCTCCGACGCGGACGCGGCGTCGAGGCCCCGCCGCAACGGGCGTGCCGCGAGCGATGCGGTGTGCAGCGCGGCGTGCACCGCGCGTTCGGTGGGCGTGGTCAGCGGGCGCGTCCCCCGGCGCGTGATGACGACGACCGCACCGGCGACGACCGCGGCCATCACCAACAGGACGACCGCCGTGGTGGCTGTCACGGCACCTGGTCACACGTGTTCGTCGGTTGTCCGGTTCCCTCGAACCGCTGGGTGATCCAGTCGATGCCCTCGATGTTGGCGGCCGAGTCGGCGTGGCCCTGGTCCGCCCGGACCCGGTAGTCGATGACGTCGCCCTGCGCGCACGCTCGGCGGGACGCGTCCTCGGTCCACTGCGGCAGGATGAGATCGTCTCGCGAACCGACCAGCACCATCATCGGCGCCGCGGCCCGCCCCTGCGGTAGGGCGTTGTCCGACAACCACTCTCGAATGGCGGCGTACGCTTCCGGCGAGCTGGGGCGTACGTCGTCCGGTCCGATGGATCCCGCGGCCGTCAACTTGCCGGCGGCCAGGGGTCCCGTGCAGGCCAACAGGACGTCCTTGTTCTCCAGCAGTCCGCCGCTGAGGAAGTCAGCGTCGGTGTACTCCGGATGGTCCACGAGGAAGCCCTCGACGACGAACGGCATGATCGCCTTCTGGGGCAACGTGAGCTGCCCCAGTCCGGACTCCGGGGCGATCGGGCTGATGTCCGCGGCCGGGGACAGGTTGGCCGATCCCAGGAACTCGAGCCCGTCGCCGTACTCCGCGGCCATCTCGGCGGCGGCCCAGGTGGCCTGCCCACCCTGCGACACGCCCAGCGCCGCCCAGCGAGTCCCGCTGCCGGGCGACACGTTCCGCGCTGCGCGGACAGCGTCGATGATGTCGTGGCCGGCCGACGGGGCGTTCAGGTACGGATGCGGATCGTCGGTTCCCAGGCCCTCGTAGTCCGTCACCGCGACGACGGCGCCGCGTTCGAGCATCGGCGTGACCAGGCCGATGGAGCCGAGCAGATTGGGATAGAGGGACGGTGCGCACTCGTCGGTCACACCCGTCGTGCCGTGCCCGACGGACACGACCGGCCATCCCCCCTCGGGCGGTGCGCCGGACGGGACGAACACCGTGCCCGTGACGTCGACACCGCCGCCGTCCACCCCGGACGTCGAGCGGTACGTGATGCGGTGCGCCGTGGCGCCGAGGTTGGTGACCGCCTGGTCGACCTGACCGAGGAGCACGTCGGCGACCAGCGAGCCGCGCTCGTCGCCCGTGGGGGCGGGAGAGCGGGGTGCCGCGTCAGTGGTCGCGTCGTTCCCCGGGCTGGGCGCGGGATCCGACGACGCACATCCCGACAGCATCAGCATCGACGCGGCCAGTGCCGATCCCAGCAGGACCGGGACCCTGCCGCGCAGTCCTGGTCTCGAACCGATCCTGCACACGTTCACTCTCGCCCTCTTTCCGCCATGAATCGCTGCAACCGTGTCTCGGTGGCGGCCTGCTCGATGTCGAGCCCGTCCAGAACCGCGGCGAGAACCTCGTCGTCGAGGTCCCCCGCGTCGCGTGCGGCGAGCAACGCCTCGCGCTGTCGCCGCAGTGCGGTGCGCCGCCATCGATCGAACACCGCGCCGGAGGACCGCGCCCGCGCGGCCCTCTCCTGATCGTCCTCGTCCTGCTCCGTCCGGAGTCGGCCCAGCATCACGCGGCGCACCCGATCGACGACCTCGGCGGCCTCGGTTCCCTCGACCTTCGTCATCGCCTCGTCGAGCGACTCCTCGACCGCACGGCGGGCGATCTGCCGAGCGAGTGCGCGCTGCTCGTCGAGATGCCGGGCCTCGTCCGGGTCGGAGATGTCCAGCCGTCGGATCACCAGCGGCAATGTCACCCCCTGGATCAGCAGGGTTCCGACGGCCACGGTGAAGGCGATGGCCTGGATGACTCCGCGCCCCGGGAAGTCGTCCCCCGCGAGGGTGGTGAAGGGGACACCGGCGGCCGCCGCGAGGGTCACCACTCCGCGCATCCCGGCCCAGGACAGGACGACGTTCTGGCGCCAGGTCAGTTCCGCGTCCTCGGTCGATCGAGCCCGGTGGTAGACGCGTCGCAGCGCCGAGCCGGCGAACAGCATCACCGGACGCACCGCCATGACGAGCGCGAGGACCAGAAGTCCGTACAGGAAGATGTGGTGGACGGGCAGCCCCTCGCGGCTGATGTCGTCGATGACGAACTTGAGCTGCAAGCCCATGTAGGCGAAGACGAAGGTCTCGAGGAGCAGATCGAGCGTCGGCCAGACGTGCCGCTCCTGGATTCGCGTCGGGATCGCGTCGCCGCTGCGCGCCGAACCGAGCACGAATCCGGCGGTGACGACGGCGAGCACACCCGAGGCGTGGATCTGCTCCGCGGCGAGGTAGGCGGTGAAGGGAACGAGGATGCCCAGCACGGTCTCCAGCGCGCTGTCCGCCATACGGCTGCGGACGAAGCGCACGAGTCGGCTGAGCACGTATCCCACGGCGACGCCGCCCACGACCTCGTAGACGAAGAACAGGAGCGGCGAGTCGATGCCGACCCGGCTTCCCGTCACGGAGGCGACGGTGATGGTGAACAGGGTCAGCGCCGCCGCGTCGTTGACGAGTGATTCGCCGGTGAGGATCGCCATCATGCGCGCGGGCAGACCCAGCTTGCGCCCCACGGCCACCGCGGCGACGGCGTCGGGCGGCGCGACCACGGCGCCGAGGACCAGGGCGGCGCCCAGTGTCAGCTCCGGGACGAGCCAGTACGAGAAGTACCCCACCGAGACGGTCGTGACGACGACGAGACCGACGCCGAGCCGGACGATGGAGCGGAAGTTGTGCGCGAAGGAGCGGAACGAGAAGTTCAACGCTGTCGAGTACAGCAGGGGCGGAAGGATCACGCCCAGAAGGAGTTCGGGTTCGAGAGCGGGACGCGGCAGCCCGGGGACGAACGAGGCGACCGACCCGACGGCGACGAGAACGAGGGGCACCTGCAGATCGAGGCGCTTGGCGAAGCCGGCGATGACGACGGCCCCGACGATCACCAGAAGCAGGAGCCACCCGTCCATCGACTCGACTACCGCGCGGGTCTGCTACTTCTCGGGGATCGCCTTCTTGGCGGCGTCCTGGACCTTGTCGATCTTGTCGGCGTACTTGCCCTGCGTCTTCTTGTCGGCGAAGTCCGCTGCCTTGTCCACGGCCTTCTCGATCTTGTCACTGTTCTGAGCGGCGGCCTTCTTGCCCTGGCCGATCAGCTTCTTGAGGTTGTCCACGAGTGCCATGGTCGTCACGATACCGCGCCGGACCACCAACGCCGGTGCGGGAGAGGACGCGCGAGATCGACACGCTGGCCCGGCATCGGCACCACCACCGAGATCCGCTCCGCCTCGGCGGCCGTCAGCAGCCGCTCCACGGGTTCGGACCACGGGTGGAACGCGAGGTTGAAGGTCGCCCAGTGGACGGGCACGACGATGCCGGAGGACGGGGTGCCCTGCTGCAGGTCACCGTGCGACCGCGCCGCCTCCTCGGGGTTCATGTGGATGTCCGGCCACCGGTCGTCGTAGGCACCGACGGGAAGCAGGGTCACGTCGAACGGACCGAGCCGCGCGCCGATGTCCGCGAACGCCTCGGTGTAGCCGGTGTCGCCGCCGAAGAAGGCCCGGTGCTCCGGACCCACCACCGACCACGACGCCCACTGCGTGGTGTCGCGCACCAGGGACCGGCCCGAGAAGTGTCGTGCCTCCAGGCACGTGACGGTGAGCGATCCGATGCGGACGTCGTCGTTCCAGTCGAGCTCGACGATCCGGTCCTCGGGAACCTTCCAGCGGCGCAGATGGGCGCCCACCCCCAGCGGCACCAGGAACGGCGCCGACTGCGACGTGAGCAGCGTGGCCACCGTGTCACGGTCGAGGTGGTCGTAGTGATCGTGCGAGATGACGATGGCGTCGACCTGCGGAAGCGCCTCGGCCGCAACGGGTACCGGGTGCAACCTGGCCGGTCCGAGAACCCGCGACGGTGAGACCCGCCGGCTCCAGACCGGATCGGTGAGCACGCGGTGACCGTCGATCTCGACGACCACCGAGGAGTGCCCGAACCAGGTGACGGCCAGGTCCCCGGCCTCCGCCGGCGCGAGCGGGGTGGCCAACGGCACGGCGCGCTCGGGTCGTCCCGAGCGGCCGCGCGTGAGCATCGCGGCTCCGATGCTCGCCTGCTCCCCCGCCGCGACCGGCGAGCTGCTCCGTGTGTTGTGGAACTTGCGGTCCCGGTAGTGCGAGGACGCGGCGGCGTACGGACGGATGGCACCGCGTCCGGCGCCGACGGCGGACGGCACACCCCACGCCGCGCGCGCGAGCCAGGACAACCCTGCGGCGGCGAGCCCGATGGACACTGCTGCGGTGGCTGGTTTCACGCCTCCGACACTAGTCCACGGTTGATGTGTACCGACTTCACAAGTATCGGCTCACGTCTGTTCCGGCAGGATGTGCTCCCCCGTCTTGTCGGTGCTCAGCGACAGCGACGAGATGTAGAGCGTCTCCCCGTTCGGCCCCTTCTTGGCCGACGCGATCATGTCCGGCCGCTCGAACTCCATGCCCGACACCGAGCACAGCAGCGTCGCGTCGGACGGGTTGCCGTACTCGTCGAACATCGGCAGGTCGATGCCGTCGTCGGTGCGCCGCAGGTAGTACTTGCCCTTGGTCGCGATCGCCAGCACGGGCGGCAGCACGATCGCCAGTATCAGCGCCACGATGGGCGAGTACGGCTTGATCGCCGGCCCGAACGCCCCGAAGAACACGAGGATGGACAGGATCGCGGACACCGCCATGGAACCGAAACCGACGGGGTTCACCGCGTAGAGCATCCCCCTGCGGAACTCCGGCACCTTCGGGGACAGCTTCAGCAGGTACTTGTTGAACACGATGTCGGAGGCGACCACCGCGATCCAGGCGATACCGCAGTTCGCGTAGAACCCCAGGATGTTGTTGAGGAAGTCGAACATGTTGGCTTCCATCAGGATCAACGCGATCGCGAGGTTGAACAGCACGAAGACCAGTCGTCCGGGGTAGGACTTGGTGACGCGGGTGTACGAGTTGGTCCACGCCAGGGAGCCCGAGTACGCGTTGGTCACGTTGATCTTGATCTGCGAGATGACCACGAGCACCACGGCGAGGGTCATGGCTAGCCAGCCCGGCATGAAGTTCTCGTAGATCTCGAGGAACTGGTGCACCGGCTCGTTGGCGATCGACGATCCGTCGACCACGTTCGCGATGAGGTACACGGCGAGGAAGAGTCCGACGATCTGCTTGAGCGCACCGAAGATGACCCAGCCCGGCCCCGCGAGCAGGACGGCCGTCCACCAGCGACGCGAGTTCTCCGGCGTCTTGGGCGGCATGAAGCGCAGGTAGTCGATCTGCTCCGCGATCTGAGCGATCAACGAGAGGCAGACACCCGCGGCCAGCATGACGGATCCGAGGTTCACACCGGTGCCGGCGGCACCGTCGGCACCCCCGTAGGCCATGAACTGACCGATGGAGTCGGGGTTGCTCACCACGAGATAGACGAACGGCAGCACCATGAGGATCAGCCACAGCGGGGTCGTCCACACCTGCAGTGTGGCGAGCGCCTTCATGCCGTAGATGACCAACGGGATGACCATCAGGGTGGACACCGCGTACCCGATGGGCAGCGGGATGTTCAGCCCCAGTTCGAGGCCCTGGGCCATGATCGACCCTTCGAGCGCGAAGAAGATGAACGTGAACGTCGCGAAGATGACGTTGGTGACCACCGACCCGTAGTAGCCGAATCCGCTTCCGCGCGTGATCAGATCGAGGTCGATGTTGTAGCGCGCCGCGTAGTAGGCGAGCGGCAGACCCGTCAGGAAGATGACGACGGCGAACACCAGGATTCCCCACAGCGCGTTGCCGGTGCCGTAGGAGATGCCGATGTTGGCGCCGATCGCGAAGTCCGCGAGATAGGCGATTCCGCCGAGAGCCGACGTCGCCACGACGCCGGTCCCCCACTTGCGGTAGCTGCGCGGGGCGAAGCGCAGCGTGTAGTCCTCGAGCGTCTCCTTCAGTGCCGCCGACTGCTTCTGACTGTCGGACGTGAGCGTGGAGTCGGGTGGAACGTCTCCGAGAGCGGTCATGGTCGGGTGCCTCCGGTCGTGTCGCACGCCGTGGCGGCGCGATGCGAGATGACCGTAGGAACGCTGTGTTGCCGGACTGTACGCACTCTGTGTCGAGTGCGTTACGTGGTGCCGGGGTGTCGCCTTTGTCCGAATCGGCAGGTCAGCGACCCCGATGTCGTCACTGGCCCTGGAAGACCGGGCGTCGCTTCTCCTTGCGCGCGATCCGCGCCTCCACGGCGTCGTTGCTCGCCCAGGCGGCCGCGAACGCGTCGAGCTGCGTGGCGTTCGCCTCGTCACGTGTGCCGTCGTCGTTGAAGACGAGTTTGAGGTGACGCAGCGACAGTGGCGCCAGCTGCGCGATCTCCTCGGCCCACGCGTGCGCGACGTCGAGATCGCCGAGTTTGTTGGCCAGTCCGCACGCCAGCGCCTGCTCGGCGGACAACTGCTCGGCACCCAGGAGCACCGTGCGGGCAGGACCGCCGCCGGCCAGCGACACCAGCCGCTTGACGGTCCAGTTGTCCACGGCGATGGCCAACCGGGTGGAGGGAATGGCGAAGAAAGCGCCCGAGTCGACCACCCGCAGGTCTGCGGCGATGGCCAACTGCGTACCCGCACCCACAGCAGGCCCGTTCACGGCGGCGATGACCGGGACCGACACGGTCTGGAGCGCGCGGTTCATCGACAGCAGCGCCTCGGGGAACTCGTCGGCGATGGCTTCGCCCGACAGATCGGCGCCCGCGCAGAAGCTCGTGCCCTCGCCGGTGATCACGACGACGCGGGTGCCGTCCGCCTCGGCACCCTCCACCGCCTCACGCACTTCGGTGCACAGAGCCGTGTTCAGAGCGTTGCGGCGCTCCGGTCGCTGCAGTTCCACGGTGAGAACCGCGCCGTTCCTGGTGATACCAATGGTCACGTTGTGTCTTCTCTCTGCGTGGAACGAAGTGTTCTGTGAGACCCCCTTACGCGAATTTACCGGGTGCGGAGCCCTGACTGGTGTACTGGACGGGTGCAACACGTCGACGTCGCAGTGATCGGTGCCGGGCAGGCCGGTCTGTCCGCGGCCTATTTCCTGCAGCGAGCGGGGCTGCGGGCATGGGACGACTATGTCGTGCTCGACGGTGCGCCGGCTCCCGGTGGGGCGTGGCAGTTCCGCTGGCCCTCCCTGACCCTCGAGACCGTCAACGGGGTGCACGACCTTCCGGGCATGGCGTTCGCGGACACGCTGGCCCCCGACGTCGACCCCGCGCACGTGCCCGCGTCGTCGGCGGTGCCCGAGTACTACGCGGCGTACGAGAAGCACTTCGCGCTGCCCGTGCGGCGGCCGGGACGGGTGTCGGTCGTCTGCGACCGGGACGAGACGACGATGCGGTACCGGGTGGAGGCCGAGCAGGGCGACGTCCACGCACGGGGCTTGATCAACTGCACCGGCACCTGGGAGCACCCGTTCGTCCCGCGCTACCCCGGCATGGAGACGTTCACGGGGCGCCAACTGCACACGCGCGACTACACCTCGGCGGAGGAGTTCCGCGGCGAGCACGTCGTCGTCGTCGGAGGCGGGATCTCCGCGGTGCAGTTGCTCGACGAGATCTCGCGCGTGACCACCACGACGTGGGTGACCCGCCGCGAGCCCGTCTTCCTCGAGCGGGACTTCACACCCGAGGTGGGCCGCGCTGCCGTCGCGCAGGTCGAGGATCGAGTGCGCCGCGGACTGCCGCCAGGATCGGTGGTGTCGGTGACCGGTCTGATCCTCACCCCCAGCTTGCGCGAGGCCCGCGATCGCGGCGTCCTGGTACGGCGGCCCATGTTCGCGGAGGTCACACCCGACGGAGTGCGGTGGGACGACGGCACCGCCACACGGGCGGACGTCATCCTGTGGGCCACCGGGTTTCGCAGCGCGCTCGATCACCTCGCGCCGCTCCGACTGCGCGGGCCGGGCGGCGGCATCACGATGACCGGCGCGTCGGCCACTCGAGTGGCCGCGCGGCCCACCGTCCATCTGATCGGATACGGTCCGTCGGCCAGCACCATCGGCGCCAACCGTGCGGGACGCACGGCCGTGCGGGAACTACTTCAGGAGCTGGGCGAGACGTGAGTGCCGTGGTCCGTGTCGACGACCTGTCCGCCTATCGCGGCGAGCGCACGCTGTTCGACGGTCTCGACCTCACCGTCGGACCCGGCGACGTCGTCGGGCTGGTCGGCGCGAACGGAGCCGGCAAGTCGACGCTGCTCGGCCTGCTGGCGGGCACGGCGACCGGGGTCGACCACGACGGCACGGTCACGCTCACCCCGTCGGACGCCACCGTCGGCCACCTGGCGCAGGAGGTCTCCCGCGTTCCCGGTGAGACCGTCGAGATGTTCCTGCAGCGCCGCACCGGAGTGCGCGCGGCCGAGGACGCGATGAACGCGGCGGCGGAGACGCTCGGCGACGCGAGCGCGTCGGACGATCTCTACACACCGGCACTGGAGCGGTGGTTGGCGCTCGGCGGCGCCGATCTGCCCGAGCGAGCCGAGTCGGTGCTCGCCGGCCTGGGCCTGGACGCGGCGCTCGACGCCGAGATGTCCGCCCTGTCCGGTGGGCAGGCGGCCCGCGCATCACTCGCGGGAATCCTGTTGGCGCGCTACGACGTCCTGCTTCTCGACGAGCCCACCAACGATCTGGATCTCGCGGGACTGGACCAGCTCGAGAACTTCGTGACGAGTACCCAGTGCGCCGTGATGATCGTCAGTCACGATCGTGAGTTCTTGGCGCGCACCGTCACCGGCATCGTCGAGCTGGACCTGGCGCAGCAGCAGATAGCGGTCTACGACGGCGGGTACGAGGCCTACCTCGTCGAGCGCGACGTGGCGCGTCGTCACGCACGGGAAGAGTTCGAGCAGTACGCCGACACCAGGTCCGGGCTCGAGGATCGCGCTCGGATGCAACGGAACTGGCTCGAGCACGGCGTGCGGAACGCTCGACGCAAGAGCAAGGACAACGACAAGGCGAGCCGGAAGGTCCGCGCCGAATCGACGGAGAAGCAAGCCGCCAAGGCGCGCCAGACCCAGCGACGCATCGAACGGCTCGACGTCGTCGAGGAGCCGCGCAAGGAGTGGGAACTGCGCATGGAGATCGCGGCGGCGCCCCGCAGCGGCAGCGTCGTGGTCTCCGTGAACTCCGCCGTCGTGGAGCGGGGGGCGTTCCGGCTCGGGCCGGTGACGGCACAGATCGACGCCGGGGACCGAATCGTCGTCACCGGCGCCAACGGCTCGGGCAAGACCACCCTGCTGCACCTGCTGCTGGGCCGCATCACGCCGACCAGTGGATCCGTGAGCATCGGCTCCGGAGTCGAGATCGGCGAGATGGACCAGGCCCGTTCGGCTTTCGACGGACCCGACTCTGTCGCCGACGCGCTGGCAGCCTCCGTTCCGGACTGGCCGGACGCCGACGTCCGCACACTCCTGGCGAAGTTCGGTCTCCGCGGACAGGCCGCCCTGCGGCCGTCGGCATCCCTGTCCCCCGGCGAGCGCACCCGAGCGGGACTCGCGCTGCTGCAGGCACGAGGGGTGAACCTGCTCGTGCTCGACGAGCCCACCAACCACCTCGACGTCCCCGCCATCGAGCAGCTCGAATCGGCACTGGAGACCTACGAGGGAACGATGCTCCTGGTCACCCACGACCGGCGGATGCTCGACTCGGTGCGCAGCACGCGCCGGTGGACCGTCGCGCAGGGCGTTCTGCACCAGGACTGAGGATTTCCCCACCCGATCGTCGCAGTTCCTGCCGATCGGCAGAATCACGCACGATCGTGTGGTTCAGCGCGCGCTCGCCCGAACAGCGCTGCCCACAGTATTGACACATCGTTGGGTTTATACAACACTTCGATATATGAGTCCGGTCAAACGCGGGACCACGCTCCCCATCCACAACCGCATCGGTGTGCTGCGCGCCGAGCGTCGGATGACCCGCGCCCAGCTCGCGGAACTCGTCGAGGTCAACCCGCAGACGGTCGGCGCACTCGAACGCGGCGACCACTACCCGAGCCTCGATCTCGCGATGCGCATCTGCGACGTGTTCGGGCTGCCGGTCGAGGCGGTGTTCTCGCGTACCGAGTTCGCGCCGCTGTCCACGGAGGTCTACCGACGCACCCAGCCCGAGGAAGGGACACCACGATGAGTGACACCGTTCTGGACCGCTATCAGGCGTTCCGCACCCGTCGATACCTGCAGAACGAGGCGCGGTACGCGCACTACCTCCCCGGCTGGCGCACCAGGTCACGGCGCCGGCTGCTGGTGTGGATTCTCGTCGCCTCGCTCGTCGCGCTCGCGGCATCGTCGATCTTCATTCTCGTCGGGCCCGAGTGGGCGCCGCTCACCTGGCTTCCCGGCGCGATCCTCATGAGCGTGTCGTGGACGACGCTGCAGATCGTCACCGGCCGCCGCAGCGATGCTCCCGCCGATGCGCTCGACGAGTGGGACCTGGAACGTCGCAACGCGGCTCGCTCGATCGGGTTCGCGATCACCCAGGGCGCGGTGACGGTTCCGGCGCTCGCACTGGTGTGGGCGACCACCTTCACCGACGATCCCCGACTGGCACTCGGTGGCGGATTCATCATACTGAGTGGTCTACTTGTCGGGATCTGCTCTCCCGGCATCATCCTCGCCTGGACGGCGCCGGTCGACGAACCGGACGAATTCCCCACTCCCACACCCCACTCCCCCGAGAAAGGATCAGCATGAGCGGCTCGACTCTCGAGATCGACGACCTGCACAAGAGATACGGCGAGACCGTCGCACTCGACGGCGTCGGGTTCACCGTGAATCCCGGCGAGGTGTTCGGGTTCGTCGGCAGCAACGGTGCCGGCAAGACCACGACGATGCGCATCACCCTCGGCGTGCTGGGAGCCGATTCGGGAGAGGCACGCCTGAACGGGCAGCCCATCGACCTGAACGTGCGCCGCACCATCGGATACATGCCGGAGGAGCGTGGGCTGTACCCGAAGATGAAGGTGGGGGCGCAGCTGAAGTACCTGGCCGAGCTGCACGGGCTGTCCACGTCCGACGCCTCCGCCGCGGTCGCGACCTGGACCGAGCGCCTCGGCATCGACGGCCGGGTGAACGACACGGTCGATTCACTGTCACTGGGAAACCAGCAGCGAGTCCAGTTGGCCGCAGCCCTGATTCACGATCCCGCCGTCCTGGTGCTGGACGAACCCTTCTCGGGTCTCGACCCCGTGGCCGTCGACACCATGAGCGAGGTGCTTCTCGAGAAGGCCCGCACCGGTGTCCCCGTGCTGTTCTCGAGCCACCAGCTCGATCTGGTGCAGCGCCTGTGCGATCGGGTCGGCATCATCGGTTCCGGCCGGATGAAGGCCGTGGGCAACGTCGACGAACTGCGCGGCAAGTCCGGCACCACCCTCGAGGTGCACGCCCCGGCCGCTCCCGCCGGCTGGGCCGACGCGCTGACCGGGGTCACCACCGTGTCGCACTCCGACGGGCGCACCAGCCTGTCGTTGGCGCCCGAGGCGGACGACCAGGCGGTGCTCGCCGCAGCGCTCGCCACCGGACCCGTGCACGAGTTCGCCCGCAGCACACCGTCCCTGACCGACCTGTACCGAGAGGTAGTGGCATGAGCGAGAAGTCGACCACCCGATCACCGCTCTCGGCGGGACGAGCCATCGCGCTCGTCGCCCGGCGCGAGTTCGACGTCCAGGTCCGGAAGAAGAGCTTCCTGATCTCCAACGCCATCGTGCTGCTGGTCATCGTCGGCGGCATCGTCGCGTTCTCGATCTTCTCCGGCGGCAGCGACTCCGAGGACCGGACGCCCCTCGGGCTGGTCGGTGACCAAAGCCTGTCCCAGACCCTCACCGCGGTGGGCGATCAACTCGGCGCTCCCGTCGAGGTCCGCGAGATCGGCTCGGCGGACGAGGCTCGCACGCAGGTCACCGACGGCGACGTGGACGTGGCGCTCGTCCCCGGGACCGGCGGCGCGTACACGGCCGTCACCGAGGACACCGTCGACGGCACCCTGAAGGCCGTCATCGACAGCGCGGTCGCCGCGCAGGCGCAGAACGACACCCTCACCGGGCTGGGAGTCGATCCCGCCACCGTCACCTCGGCGACGAGCGCCGCCACGGTCACGGTCGAGGCCGTCGATCCGCCCGATCCCGCACAGGGTCAACGACTCGCGCTGAGTTTCATCGCCGTCATCCTGCTGTACGCCCAGATCATCACTTTCGGCATGTACGTCGCGATGGGTGTCGTGGAGGAGAAGTCGTCCCGGGTCGTCGAACTGCTGCTCTCCACCGTGCGCCCGCTGCAGCTGCTGTGGGGCAAGGTGATCGGCATCGGTGTGGTCGGACTGGTGCAGCTCACCGCGTACGGCGCCGCCGGCCTCATCGCGGGCACGGCCACCGGCACGCTCACGGTCACCGGTACCGCCGTCAGCGTCTTCGTCTCCACCATCGGCTGGTTCGTGCTGGGCTTCGCGTTCTTCGCGGTGCTCTACGCCGCCGGCGGCTCCATGGTGTCGCGCCAGGAGGACGTCAACTCGACGACCATGCCGCTGCTGATCGTGATCCTGGCGATGTTCTTCGCGGCGTTCTCGTCCATCGACGACCCGGGAGCGACACTGCCGACCGTCCTGTCGTGGATTCCCCCGTTCTCCGCCATCCTCATGCCGCTGCGCATCGCGGCGGGCGTCGCGGACCCGATCCAGATCGTGGGCACCATCGTGCTGATGATCGTCGCCACCCTGGTTCTCGCCGTCGTCGCGGCCAAGATCTACCAGCGCTCCATCCTGCGCATCGGCCGCACGGTGTCCTGGAAGGAGGCGCTCGGGCGCGCCTGATCGCACGCCATACTGAGCGCATGACGACCACGGCGCAGCAGTTCCTCGACGCGGTGCTCGATCCCGGGACTTTCCTCTCGTGGGATCGGGCACCGCTCGTCGTCGCGGCGGACGAGCAGTACCTCGCCGACCTCGAGCGCGCACGAATCCGGAGCGGAGTGGACGAGGCGGTCCTGACGGGTGCGGGCACCGTCGGCGGGCGGCGCGTCGCCGTGGTTGTGTGCGAGTTCGCGTTCCTCGCCGGATCCATCGGTGTGGCCGCGGCGGAGCGCATCACCCTGGCCGTGGAACGCGCCACGGCGGAGCGGCTTCCGCTGATCGCGTCCCCCACTTCCGGCGGCACGCGCATGCAGGAGGGCACCGCGGCGTTCGTGCAGATGGTGAAGATCGCCGCGGCGGTGACCCTGCACAAGGACGTCGGCCTGCCCTACCTCGTCCATCTCCGGCACCCCACGACGGGCGGCGTGTTCGCGTCGTGGGGATCGCTCGGCCACGTCACGTTCGCCGAACCCGGTGCCCTCATCGGGTTCCTCGGACCGCGGGTCTACCAGGCCCTCTACGGCCAGGACTTCCCCGAGGGCGTGCAGACGGCCGAGAACCTGTTCCGCTGCGGCGTGATCGACGCGGTCGTCCCTCTCGCCGATGTCCGCGGCGTCCTCGAACGGGCCCTGGTGGTTCTGCAGGACGAGCCGGAGGCGACCCCCGAGTACGCGGAACCGTCCGACGAGGGTGCGGACACCTCCGTGTCGGCATGGCACTCGGTCCTGCTGAGTCGGCGCGACGACCGCCCCGGTGTGCGAGAGCTGCTGGCGGCGAACGTCTCTCATCACATCCCGCTGAGCGGCACGGGGCGCGGCGACTTCGACTCCACCGTGACCCTGTCCCTCACCCGGTTCCGCGGACGATCGTGCGTCCTGTTCGGGCAGGATCGCACCGGGCAGACGCCGGAGAACACCATGGGTCCGGGCGCTCTCCGAGAAGCATTGCGCGGCATGCGTCTCGCGGAGCAATTGGGCCTGCCGCTGGTCCTGGTGATCGACACGCTCGGCGCATCGCTCTCACGCGAGGCCGAGGAGCACGGGTTGGCTCCCGGAATCGCGCGCTGCATCTCGACGCTGATCACCCTCCGCACTCCCACCGTGTCGGTCCTGCTGGGGCAGGGCACCGGCGGCGGCGCGCTCGCACTGCTTCCCGCCGACCGCGTCGTGGCCGCGCAGCACGCCTGGCTGGCGCCGCTCCCGCCGGAAGGGGCGAGTGCCATCGTGCACCGCGACACCGCACACGCGCCCGCGATGGCCGAGGCGCAGGGCATCCGGCCCGTCGACCTCCGGTCGGCCCGGATCGTCGACACCATCGTGCCCGAGGACCCGGATGCCGCCGACGAACCACACCGGTTCATGGGTCGCCTCGGGACCGCGATCGCCCGCGAACTCGACACCGTCACCGCCCTCGACCCGGGCGTCCGACAGTCCGAGCGACTGCGTCGGTTCAGGACGCTGGGGCAGTAGCCTTCGCGCGGTGCCGCCGGACCGCGTCTCGGTTGGAACAGGCCGTGCCGCAGTACCGTTGGCGACCGGTACGGGAGAAGTCGGCGTAGACACGGTCGCAGTCGTCCGCCGAACACCGACCGAGACGGTGCATGCCGCGGCCCACCAGATGCAGCGCGGTACCGACGCTCACCAGCGCGCGCACGACGTCCGCGAGCGGCAGATCCGGATCCCGGTAGTGCAGGTGCCAGCCGTCGTCGGCGTGGTTCGTCAACCTCGGGTATGCCGAGGTCTGCGCGAGCAACGCGTTCAGTGCGAGCGCCCGTTGCTCGTGCGTCGGCGCGTCGACCACGCCGAGCCACTCCTCGAAGAACACCTCCGCGCGGGCCAGATCGGTGTGCATGGCCACCGTGTCGTCGGACATGCCCGCCTCGAGGCACCGGCTCTCGAACTCCACCGCATCGGTCGGGGGCGAGTTCACGATGTCGACGGCCAGCCGGACCGCATATTCTCCGTAAGGGTTGAGGTGCACATGACCATTACAGCAGACTCGTCGTCATGAGCACCGTGGAATGTCTGCATCGATGGACGGCCGAGTCCCGCCACCGCACCAGCGAGGGCACCGTCGTCTATCACCGGTGCCACTGCGGACGGCACCGCGTCACCCGGGAGACCCCGGTCCAGGAAGCGGTCGGGATCAGCTCCCCGACGTACCGGCCATGACGGGAACCATCACCGCCACGGTGACCGCGGTGTAGACGTCCTGCACCGCCTTGCGCACGGCATCGCTCGCCCACTCCCCCTGCGCGATGTCCTTGGCACGGTTCTTCACCGCGCGCTTGTCCGCATCGGGAAAGACCTTGTGCGTCGCGTCGATCGCCGACAGCAACGCCACCACCGCGGACGTCCGCGCATCGGGATCGAGACCGTCGATCAGGACGGAGTGCAGCGTCTCGCGGACCCGGTCCTCGTGCGACGAATCGAGCGTCGGCCACGTGGTGGTGGGGAACAGGCCCAGGACCTTGCCCTTCTCCTCGCCGACGAACCCACGCTCGACGACGCGGGCGACCACCTGCTCGCGAATGTCCTTGTGCAACTTCTCGACGGCCGATTTCGGCGTCATCGGACGTTTGGCCGTCTCGATCGCCTCCACGGCCCGCTCGAGTATCGGATCCGACACCGTTCGAGCGCCGGACACCGCGAGCCGGCCCTTCTTCGTCGTCTCGTTGTCGCCGGCCACCGACACGGTGCCGTCCATCGCGAGCTCGAGGATCACCGCGCCGGCGAGCACCCGCGGCAGCTTGGTGCTGTCGACGACGGGCTTGCCCGTTCCGTCGTCCAGCAGAAGAAGCAGCAGATCCTCGGCAATCAGGGTCATGTCTCGACCTTACGGAAGTGCGGCCGAGATTACAGTCGGCTCATGACCGAATCGGGCGCCTACCGCCAGGCCTACGACGCCGCTGCCGCCGACCCCGACGCCTTCTGGCTCGAGGCGGCGCGGGCGATCGACTGGGACGTCGCGCCGACCATCGCCCTGGACTCGTCGAACGCACCCTTCCACCGCTGGTTCCCGGACGGTCGACTGAACACGTGCGTCAACGCGCTCGACCGCCACGTCGCGGCCGGTGCCGGCGATCGGACCGCGCTGATCCACGATTCCGCCATGACGGGCGCTCGCGTGTCGTTCACCTACTCCGAACTCCTCGACCGGGTGTCCCGCTTCGCGGGGGCGCTCGCCGCTCGCGGCGTCGGTGCGGGTGATCGCGTCGTGCTCTACATGCCGATGATCCCGGAGGCCGTCGTCGCGATGCTCGCCTGTGCGCGCCTCGGTGCGGTCCACTCGGTGGTGTTCGGCGGGTTCGCCGCGAAGGAACTGGCCGTGCGCATCGACGACGCGGATCCCGTCGCGATCGTGACCGCCACGGGTGGTCTCGAACCCGGACGCACCGTCGACTACGTGACACCCGTCGCCGCGGCCCTCGCCATGTCGACGTCGTCCCCGCGTGCGGTCTTCCTCACGCGCCGACCGGAGATCGACATCGAGGCACCGGGCGACTGGCTGGACTTCCACCGGGAACTCGACGCCGCGACCCCCGCGGATCCCGTGTCGGTCGCGGCGACCGATCCGCTCTACATCCTCTACACCTCGGGCACCACCGGGAAGCCGAAGGGCGTCGTCCGGGACAACGGCGGACACGCCGTCGCGCTGCGCTGGTCGATGACCAACATCTACGACGTCGGACCCGGCCAGGTCATGTGGACCGCCTCGGACGTGGGCTGGGTGGTCGGCCACAGCTACATCGTCTACGGCCCGTTGCTGGCCGGAGCGACGACGGTGCTGTACGAGGGCAAGCCCGTCGGCACCCCCGACGCGGGCGCGTTCTGGCGAGTGATCGAGGACTACGGGGTGCGTGCGCTGTTCACGGCGCCCACGGCACTGCGCGCCGTACGCAAGGTCGATCCGGAGGCCGCGCTGCTGCGCGATCACGACGTGTCGTCCCTGGAAACCCTGTTCGTCGCCGGCGAGCGCCTGGATCCGGACACCTTCGCGTGGGCGTCCCGCATCCTGGACCGACCGGTGGTCGATCACTGGTGGCAGACCGAGACGGGGTGGGCTATCTGCGCGAACCTCCGCGGGCTGGAACCGATGCCGCTGAAGTCGGGCTCACCGACGGTGCCGGTGCCCGGGTTCCACGTCGGCATCGTCGACGGTTCGGGGGCCGAGGTACCCGCCGGCACCGAGGGCAACATCGTGCTCGAACTCCCCCTGCCGCCCGGCACACTCGCCGGACTCTGGCAGGACGACGACCGGTTCCTGTCGTCGTATCTCGCCGCGTTCGACGGATACTACCTCACCGGTGATTCGGGCTACGTCGACGAGGACGGCTACGTCTACGTCCTGGGGCGCACCGACGACGTCATCAACGTCGCGGGGCACCGATTGTCCACGGGCAGTATCGAAGCCGTCGTCGGCGCCCACCCGGCCGTCGCCGAGTGCGCCGTGATCGGCATCCACGACGAGACGAAGGGTCAACGCCCCAGCGCCTACGTCGTGCTCAAGACCGGCGTGGACATCGACGACGACACCCTGCGCTCCGAACTCGTGGCGGCCGTTCGCGAGGACATCGGCGCCGTTGCCACGTTCCGTGACGTGACCGTCGTACAGGCGTTGCCCAAGACACGCTCGGGCAAGATCCTGCGCAAGACGATGCGCCAGATGGTCGACGGCGACGAGGTGGTGGTGCCGTCGACCATCGAGGACGCGTCCGTGCTCGACGCCCTGGCGGCCCTCTTCAGGCCCTGAACGGACCGCACAGTTAGGACTTGAGCGCGCCGAAGCGTCGGAGCGCTTCCTCCCGCTCGTGCTTGTGGTCGACGATCGGCTCGGGATAGTCCTCCGGCCGTCCGTTCTTCAGAGCGTGCACGGCTTTACCCTCGACACCGCGGAGCTCGGGAACCCAGCGACGCACGTAGTCGCCGTTCGGGTCGAACTTCTCGCCCTGCGTCGTGGGGTTGAACACCCGGAAGTACGGCGACGCATCGGTTCCCGTGCCCGCGGTCCACTGCCACCCGTGCTGGTTGCTGGCGATGTCGCCGTCCATCAGGTGCTGCAGGAAGAAGCGTGCACCCCGCCACCACGGCAGGTGCAGGTCCTTCACCAGAAAGGATGCGACGATCATCCGCACCCTGTTGTGCATCCAGTTCTCCGAGACCAGTTGGCGCATGCCCGCGTCGACGATGGGGAAGCCCGTCGTGCCGTCGCACCACGCCTGGAAGAGCTCGTCCGCGTGCGGCCCGGAGTCGAGCTCGATCTTGTCGAACCTCTTGTCGTAGTTCTCCCGAGCGCTGTCCGGTCGGCGAAAGAGGATGTCGGCGTAGAAGTCTCGGAAGCACAACTCGCGTCGGTACGCCTCCGAGCCGTCGTTCTTCAGTGAGGCCAGATCGGCCAGCATGGTGCGCGGATGGATGGTCCCGTACTTCAGGTGCACCGACATCCGGCTGGTGCTGTCCTTGTCCGGACGGTTGCGCTCGTCGTCGTACCCGGTCGCACGGTCGTCGCGGAAGTCCGCCCACGAGGACAGCGCCGCCTGCTCGCCGGCCTCGACGTCCGCACGGGTCTTCTCCGTCGGAATGGTCACTCGCTTGCGGCCGCCCGACACGTCGTCCGGATCGATCCACGACGCCGACGACGCGGAGGTGTCGGCGGGGCCGCGCCAGCCGTGGTCCTGCCAGCGGCGGTAGAACGGCGTGAAGACCTTGAAACCCTCGCCGTCGTCCTTGACGATGCGGCCGGGCGACACCGCGTACGGCGACCCCGTCCGCACCAGGTCGACCTTCTCGGCGACGGCGTCGTCGCGGCGTCGACCGTACGGACCGTAGTCCTCGCTGACGTGTACGGCGTCCGCTCCCACGGCCTTCGCCACGGCCGGAACCGCGGCCACCGGATCGCCCTTCACCACCATCAGGCGGCCGCCGAGCTGATCGTCCAGCGCTGTCAACGACCGGAACAGCACGTCGCGGCGCGCGGCACCCGACGGGCCGAGGAGGTGATCGTCGAGCACGAACAGCGCCAGCACGTCCCGGCCGTCCTCGGCGGCGTGGGCCAGTGCCGGGTGGTCACCGAGGCGCAGGTCGCGGCGGAACCACAGGACGGAGGGTGCAGAAGAGCTCATGACAGACGTTCGTACCCGTTCCGCGCCCCGGCCGAACGTCAGGGTCCGGTGTAGGCCGGCTCGGCCGGTAGCATCTGCGTCTGGATCTGCGCGTCCACCAGGCCGGCGATGGCGGTGGGCGCGGTACGCAGCGGGCCGAGCGGATCGGTTCCTGGCGGAGTGAGTTGGAGACAACTCTGCGTGCCCACCCTCGACTCGACGGCCGGGCCGTCGTTGTCCAACGCGTCGGCCAGCATCGCGATCGCCGTGGCGTCCGACGGAAGCAGGACGTGGGAGACGTACTTCAGGGGGCAGACGTCCTGGATCACCAGGTTCGACGCCCCGGCCATCGCGCCGGCGGCCGGGGCCGGTCGCACCAGCTCGTCGAACGCCGTCGAGATCGTGGTGGCCGACGTGCCCGCCGGGAACGGCGTCGACGTCAGTGCGGCCATGAAGTCGGAACCCTCCGAGAACTGCCAGATGGGCGCCGCACAGCCGCCCAGCGCCGCGCACACCGCATCGGTGTCCTGCGGAGCACCCACCGGAGTGAGCCCGACCACGTCGTCCACCACCGCGGCGACCTCGGGATCGGACTTCACCGCCCACGCCGCGAGAGTTCCGCCCTGGCTGTGGCCGACCAGATCGACCGGGCCACCGCGGGTGTTCGCGGTGCGCAGCACGGCGTCCACGACGAAGCGGGTGCTGATCTGCACGTCGACCGTCGCGCGCCGAGGTAGTTCCACCGTGCAGAACGGTCGACCGGTCTGCGTGAGCCACGGTTCGAGCACCGCGCCGAAGTCCTCGACACTGTTCGTCCAGGTGCCGTGCACCAACACCACAGGGTCCTCCGCCGCACCCGCGACGTCGCCGCTGCACGCGTAGGTGGAGCCGACGGCCGGGTCGGCGGGCGCTGCGACCGCCGTGACGGCGCTGACCACCACCGTCGCCGCCACCGCGGTCAGGACCAACCCGACCCGAACCGGTAGCGCGAACAACGACCCTGCATTCCACCCTGACGATCCTGATCCCGACGACCCCATGCCGCATCACCCCCGACGGGGAAGCTACCGCCCGCCGGAGGTGGTGCCGCACGGAAAACGGACATTCGGCACGCCTCGAGTGAATGTCACCAGCGCGCCGCGTGCATCACAGGACGAACAACATCTCCTGGTAGGTCGGCAGCGGCCACAGGTCGTCGGCGACGATGTCCTCGAGCTGATCGGCCGCCGCCCGCACCTCCGCCATGGCCGGAAGGAGTGCGTCCCTGGCGTGGGTCGCCTCGCCGAGCGCGTCGTGCCCGGTGTCGGCGTCCAGCGCGCCCTTCAGCGTCGCCAGCCCGGCCCGCAGAGCCGCGAGCGGCACGGACACGGTGTCCAGCGGTGCCCTGTCGATCTCCACGCCCACCGCCTGCAGCGCGGCCAGGTTCTGGGCGACCTCCGTCTGGTACCGCACTGCCGCCGGCAGCACGATGGTGGTGCCCATCTCGAGCGTCAACCGAGCCTCCACACCGATGGTGAGTGCGTACTGCTCGAGCCCGATCTCGTAGCGGCTGTGCATCTCTCGCGAGTTGAACACGTCGTACTTCGAGAAGAGGGCCAGCGCCTCGTCGGTGATGAGCTCCGGCAACGCGTCGAGCGTCGTGCGCAGGTTGGCGAGACCCCGCGCCTCCGCCTCGATGGGCCAGTTCTCCGAGTACCCGTCACCGTTGAAGACGACGGCGCCGTGGTCGGTGATGATCTGCGTCAACAGATTCTGGACGGCAGTGTCGAAGTCGACGCCGTCCGCGACCGCCGTCTCGAGCTCGGTGGCCATGTGGTCGAGCGACTCGGCCATGATCGTGTTGATGACGACCATCGGCTCGTTCACCGTCTGCATCGACCCCGGGGCGCGGAACTCGAATCGGTTGCCGGTGAACGCGAACGGGCTCGTACGGTTGCGGTCGCCCGGATCGGTGGGCAGCACGGGTAGCGTGTCCGCCCCGATCATCATGGTGCCCTTGCCCTTCGAGGACGTCGCCGCGCCCTTGGCGATCTGGTCGAAGACGTCGGCGAGCTGGTCACCCAGGAAGATCGAGATGATGGCCGGCGGAGCCTCGTTCGCGCCGAGTCGGTGATCGTTCGTGGCCGACGCCACCGATGCACGCAGCAGCCCGGCGTACTTGTGCACCGCGCGGATCACCGCAGCACAGAAGACGAGGAACTGTGCGTTGTCGTGCGGGGTGTCCCCCGGGACCAGGAGGCTGCCGAGCTCCGAGTTGCCCAACGAGAAGTTGACGTGCTTACCCGACCCGTTGACGCCCTCGAACGGCTTCTCGTGAAACAGGATCTCCATGCCGTGCTTCTTGGCGATGGTCTTGAACGTCGTCATGAGCAATTGCTGGTGATCCGCGGCGATGTTGCCGCGTTCGAACATCGGCGCGATCTCGAACTGTCCGGGCGCCACCTCGTTGTGCCGGGTCTTGGCCGGGATGCCGAGCTTGAACAGTTCGCGCTCGGTGTCCATCATGAAGCCCAGGACGCGTTCGGGAATCGCGCCGAAATAGTGGTCGTCGAACTCCTGACCCTTGGGCGGCTTCGCACCGAACAGGGTGCGCCCCGCGTTGAGCAGATCCGGACGCGCCAGGAAGAAGTGCCGGTCGACGAGGAAGTACTCCTGCTCCGGTCCGCAGAAGGACACGACGTGCTCGGGATCCTCGTGTCCGAAGAGCGTCAGGATGCGCTCGGCGTGCCGGCCCATCGCCTGCTGGGAGCGCAGCAGACCCGTCTTGTGGTCCAGTGCCTCACCGGTCATCGACACGAACACCGTCGGGATGCACAGCGTGTTGCCGTTCGGATTCTCGAGGACGTACGCCGGGCTGGTGACGTCCCACCCCGTGTAACCACGCGCCTCGAAGGTGTTGCGCAGACCGCCGTTCGGGAAACTCGACGCGTCGGGTTCGCCCTGGATCAGCGTCTTGCCGGCGAACTCCGCCAACGCGGAACCGTCCGACACCGGCTCGAGGAAACTGTCGTGCTTCTCCGCCGTCAGACCCGTCAGCGGGTAGAACACGTGCGCGTAGTGCGTCGCACCCTTCTCGATGGCCCAGTCCTTCATCGCGGACGCCACCGCGTCGGCCACCATCGGATCGAGCGGCGCACCGTGCTCGATCGTCTTCATCACCGACTTGTAGACCGACTTCGGCAGGCGCTTCTGCATCACCACGCGGTTGAACACGTTCTCGCCGAAGACCTGACCCGGGGTCTCCGTGTCGGTGTAGCTGACGGCGGGAGGCTGGTACGCCTCGACCGCTCGCAGAGCCTGGAGACGGACCGTGTTCGCGCTCATCGTGATACCCCTTGCATGCTCGACCCCGACCGCGCTGGATGCACCGACGGCTTCGAGAGACGATAGAGACGCTCTGTTCCGGGAAGATTGCGCAGACGTGACCACCGCGATCGTTCCCGGCGTGGCCGGTTGTGTGCACTGATCCGCGGTGAGCGCGGATCACTGCACACAGGTCGACTCCCGCGGCGCGGGGCGCATCCGCACACCACGGTCGTTCCGGCACAATCGACGGATGACCGCTCCGGACCAGCCCACCGTCCTCGTGGTGGACGACGACGTCGACGTGCTGGCCTCGATCGAGCGCGGACTGCGGCTGTCCGGGTTCACCGTGCTCACCGCTCGCGACGGCGCCGCCGCTCTCGACCTCGTCGGTGCGCAGGATCCGGACGTCGTGGTGCTGGACATGAACATGCCCGTCCTCGACGGCAATGGCGTGGTCACCGCATTGCGCGCCCGCGGCAACGACGTCCCGGTGTGCGTCCTGAGCGCGCGCAGTTCCGTCGACGACCGCATCGCGGGCCTCGAGTCCGGCGCCGACGACTACCTGACCAAGCCGTTCGTCCTCGCCGAACTGGTGGCACGCATCAACGCGATGCTGCGCCGCCGCGGCACCATCGGTACCAGCGTCCCGGCCACTGCCGCCGTGGTGGTCGGGCCGCTGAGCCTCGACGAGCCGGGCCACCGCGCCACCATCGACGGGCGGCCCCTCGACCTCACGAAGCGCGAGTTCGAACTCCTCGCCGTCCTCGCGCACAACGCCGGAGTGGTGCTCAGCCGGGAGCGGCTCCTGGAACTGGTGTGGGGGTACGACTTCGTGGCCGACACCAACGTCGTCGACGTCTTCGTCGGGTACCTGCGCCGGAAGATGGAGAGCGGTGGGGTGCCACGGATCCTGCACACCGTCCGCGGCGTCGGCTTCGTCCTGCGCACGGGTTCATGACGACCGGCCCCCGGCCTTCCCGGCGCATGACGACCGGCCTCCGGCCTTCCCGGCGCATGACGACCGGCCTCCGGCCTTCCCGGGTCTTCTCGCTGCGCGCCCGCGTGGCCGCCGCCACCGCCCTGGGCGCCCTCATCATCGTCTCGCTCGTCGGTTGGTACGTCGCAGCGGCCATCTCCCGCAACAACATCCTGCAGCTCGACCGTCGGCTCGAGACCGCATCGGAGGTGGTGGTGCCGCGTGCGCAGACGTTCGAGATGTTCCTCGGGAGCCTGAGCAGGTCCGAGGCCTTCGCCATCACGATCAGGCAGACCGATCAGGTGCGGGCCAGTACTCAGCCGCAGCTCCCCGCGATGCCGCTCGGTTCGGCGACCGCCGACGTCGACGGCACCCCGTTCCGCGTCTACACCGCCGCGGTGCCGGACCGGACGGACGTCACCGTGTCCATCGCGGTGCCGTTGTCGGAGGCGCAGGACATCACCGACGACCAGCAGCGGCAGGTGCTGCAGGCCGGCGCTCTGGCGGTCGGCGCGTCGACGGCACTCGGCTGGATCCTCGGCGGACGGGCAGTTCGCCCGTTGATGAGGCTCACGCACGACGTCGCGAAGGACCCGCCGACACCACCCCGCAAGTCGACGGGTGTGCGGGAGGCGGACGCCCTCGCGGCCGCCGTCGGCGACATGCTGCAGCGAGTGTCGGACGCCCAGGCGCGCACCGAGAGCGCCCTCGAGACGGCCCGCGACTTCGCCGCCGTGTCGGCGCACGAGCTGCGGACGCCGCTGACCGCCATGCGTACCGACATCGAGGTGCTGCGCACGCTCGATCTCTCGGCCGAGCAGCGGCAGGAGATCCTCGACGACCTGCAGCGCACGCAGGGCCGGGTGGAATCGACTCTCGCCGCGCTGGAACGGCTGGCCACCGGAGAGCTGACCACCGACGCGGACCGGGTGAGCGTGGACGTCGTGGAGGTCGCCGACCTCGTCGCACGGGACGCCGCGCGGACGTTGCCGGAGACGCGGGTGCGGGTGGAGGCCGACGGGCCGGTGTCCGCCCTGGGTCATCCCACGGGACTACGGTTGGCGCTCGACAACGCCGTGCTCAATGCCGTGCGTCACGGCGGCGCGACGACCGTGGTGATCAGCGTGGCGCGCACGGCGGAGGGCGCGCGAATCAGCGTGGACGACAACGGGTCCGGCGTCCCGGAGGACGAGCGGGAACGTGTCTTCGGACGCTTCGAGCGCGGATCACGAGCCGCGGCGGGTGGATCCGGACTCGGGCTCGCACTGGTCGCCCAGCAGGCTCACCTGCACGGTGGAACGGTGCATCTGGAGGCGAGCCCGCTGGGCGGTGCGAGGTTGGTGCTCGACGTGGCGTGAGCCCGTCGAATCTGCGGAGCAGAGGTCAGGCGTTCAGCAGATCGATGACGAAGACGAGGGTCTTGCCCGACAGCCGATGTCCGGCACCTGCGGGGCCGTAGGCGAGCTCCGGCGGGATGGTGAGCTGACGGCGTCCGCCGACCTTCATGCCGGGAATGCCGTCCTGCCAGCCCTGGATGAGGCCGCGCAGCGGGAAGGTGATGGACTCGCCGCGGTTCCAGGACGAGTCGAACTCCTCGCCGCTCTCGAACTCGACGCCCACGTAGTGGACCTCGACGGTGCCGCCGGGAACGGCTTCCGCGCCGTCACCGACCGTGATGTCCTGGACCACGAGGTCGGTAGGAGGGGGGCCGGCCTGGAACTCGATCTCGGGCTTGGTCACGATGAACTCCTGTAGTCGACTGATACCGAACGACGATGTCCTGTACCGATCGACTGTAACGTGACTGCGCTCAGCCTATCGGGGACGGCATGGCGACGGTGCGGTAAGCGCAGGTCAGAGTTCGATCGGTCGCCGGGTCGCGCAGCTCGACCTTCCATGCGCTCGCGAACTGGTCCACCCCCGGAACCATCGACACCGTGCCGGACATCAGCACCGTGCCCGCCCGGAAGAGCCCCCGCTCGGTGAGGACGTCGAGCCAGTGATCGGGCGAGAGCAGATCGCCCAGAGTGCCGTCCTGGATCAAGGTCTCGTCGTCTCCGACCCGGGCGCGCAGCGTGATGTCGTCGAGGCGGTCGGCCACCTCCGCGAGCCGCCAGGCCCCGGTGCCGAGCACGTCGGGTGAGGCGTTCTTGCTCCACGCGACGCTGTGCACCTCGAGATCGCGATCGGTGTGGTCGCACGCGACGGTCAGCAGCACGTCGTCGCGGGTGGGACCCGTGATCACCAGTGCCCACTCCGCCTCGCCCGAGGTGTGTCCGTGCTGGACGTGCACCTCGGAGGTCTGCTGTGCCAGGTAGGGCGAAATGGGGTACATCGCCGGAATGGTGGTCGGTGCGGGAACGCCGAGCTCGGCCAGTTCGGCGATGTGGGACGCGACCTCGGCCTGGTCACGGCCCGCGTACCCGGCGTTCAGGAGGGTGGTCACGGTGACCGACTCGGTGGAACCGTCGGGAAGTTCGAAGGTCAGTGTCGTCATCATTTCTCCTGTTACTTCTCTGTTTCGGGAGCGCACGAGGGGTTGCGCATACGTCTTGTATACAGCAAGTATATGAACCACGACACCCGAAAGGACATCCCATGGACGGCACGACACCCGACGGCCGAGGGGCGGTGCGTCCCGACCAGACTGCGCTGACCAAGGCTTTCGCTGCCAGCCTGACCGGTACGGCACTGGAGTGGTACGACTTCGCGGTCTACTCCGCGTCGGCCGCACTGATCTTCCCCATCATCTTCTTCCCGGAGAGCGACCCGTTGACGGGAACGCTGCTCGCGTTCTCGACCTACGCCGTGGGGTACGTCGCGCGACCCATCGGCGGATTCGTCTTCGGCCGCCTCGGCGACGTCATCGGACGCAAACAGCTGCTCGTCATCACGTTGTTGCTCATCGGCGTCACGACGTTCCTCATCGGACTGCTGCCGGGCTACGCGACCATCGGCGTCGCGGCGCCGATCATCCTGGTGGCGTTGCGGTTCGCGCAGGGCGTCGCCGTCGGCGGCGAGTGGGGCGGTGCCGTCCTGCTCTCGAGTGAGTACGGCAATCCGCGCAAGCGTGGATTCTGGTCGTCCGCGGCGCAGATCGGCCCGCCCGCCGGCAACCTGATGGCCAACGGCGCTCTCGCGGCCCTGACCTTCGCCCTCACCGAGGAGCAGTTCGAGTCGTGGGGCTGGCGCGTGGCATTCCTGCTGTCGGCCGTTCTGGTCGGCTTCGGACTGTGGATCCGCCTGAAGCTCGAGGACACCCCGGTGTTCAAGGCGCTGCAGGAGAGCGGCGACCGACCCGCGGCACCGATCACCGAGGTGTTCCGCGAGCAGCGCCGCCCCCTGGTCGCCGCGATCCTCTCGCGCATCGCGCCCGACGTCATCTACGCCCTCTTCACCGTCTTCTCCATCACCTACGGCGTGCAGAAGCTCGGCTTCGTGCGCAGCGAGGTGCTCACAGCCATCCTCATCGGCTCGGCGTTCCAGCTGGCCACCATCCCGCTGGCGGGCGCCCTGTCCGACATCGTGAACCGGCGACTGCTCTACGCCGTCGCGGCCGTGGGCGGCGTCGCGTGGGTGGCCGTCTTCTTCCTCCTCATCGGCGGCAGCTCGTTCGGCATGCTCGTCCTGGGTGTCGTGGTCGGACTGACGTTCCACTCGTTCATGTACGGGCCGCAGGCCGCGTTCGTGACGGAGCAGTTCTCCCTGCGCCTGCGCTCCACCGGCGCGTCGCTGGCGTATACGATCGCCGGCGTCTTCGGCGGCGCGATCGCTCCCCTGATGTTCACGTTCCTGCTCGACCGCACCGACAGCTGGGTGCCCGTCTTCGTCTACATCACGGCGATGGGTGTGCTCACCGTCCTCGGCCTGGCACTCGGCCGTGGTCCCGATCCCGCGGAGGAGGAGAGCTACGTCGCGCAGAACCTCGGCGCCGAGCAGCTCTCGGCACGGGAGAGCTAGCCGCGCAGCAGGATTCGCATGGTGACGTCCAGGTGTGCATCGATCTGCGCGGACGCCGCGGCCAGATCCCCCGAGGCCAACGCGTCGACGATCGCGCGATGCTCGGTGCACACCTGGCGCTTGCGGTCGGGAGCGCCGAACAGCGCTGACAATCCGGCACGCAACTGCCGCGCCCGCAGCCCGGCGTACGTCCGGGACAGCAACTCGCTGCCTGCGGAGTCGATCAGTTCCTGGTGGAACGTCCCGTCGAGGTCGATGAAGGTTCGAGCGTGATCCTCGGCGGCACCGGCAGCCAGGGCCTCCTGCGACTCCAGAGTGGCCGTCATCGCCGCGATGGGTACGTTCCCAGCGTCGATCGCCTTCTCCGCGGCGTGCCGTTCGAGCACGCCGCGCAGGTCCATCAGTTCACCGATCTGGCGCCCGGACATCGGCGGCACGTACGCGCCCCGGCCTCGCACCATCTCGATGAGACCCTCGGACACCAACAGCAGCAACGCTTCTCGGACCGGGGTGCGCGACACCCCGATCTGCGACGCCAGCTCGCCCTCGTTCAGGAACGTGCCCGTGAACGCCGGTTCGGACAGCACGCGGTCGCGGAGATAGACATAGGCGCGCTCGCGACCGGACTGTTCTTGCATACTGTGTGTATACCAGTCACGACCCTCGACACCCCGCACGCCGACGTCAGGAGCACCGCATGAGAATCAGCCTCGCCCAGATCACCGCGTCCCGCGATCCGAACGAGAACCTCGACCTGGTGCGCTCGTCCGTCCGTGACACCGTGCACGCGGGCGCCCGGCTGTGCGTCCTTCCCGAGGCCACGATGCGCCGATTCGGCGGATCGATCGCCGACGTCGCCGAGCCGCTCGACGGCCCCTGGGCCACCGCGGTGCGCGAGATCGCCGACGACGCGGGCATCACCGTCGCGGCCGGCATGTTCACCCCGGCCGTCGGCGGTGACGAGCGGGTGCGCAACACCCTGCTGATCACCGGCGGGGGCGTCGAGGCGTCGTACGACAAGATCCACCTGTTCGACGCGTTCGGTTTCGCCGAGTCCGACACCGTCGCACCGGGAACCGAGCCGGTGGTCGTCGACATCGACGGCGTGGGTGTCGGCTTCGCGACGTGCTACGACATTCGCTTCCCCGGCCTCTTCCAGACCCTCGCGGACCGCGGCGCCCTGCTCACCGTCGTCGCCGCGTCGTGGGGCCGCGGCCCCGGCAAGGTGGATCAGTGGACACTGCTCGCCCGCGCCCGCGCACTGGACTCGACGACGTTCCTCGCGGCCTGCGGGCAGGCGGACCCCGCCGAGTCGGGTATCGAGATCTCCGGCTCGGCACCCGTGGGCGTCGGCAACTCGATGGTGGTGTCCCCCACCGGCCACGTGCTCGACCAGCTCGGCGCGGCGCCCGGTCTGCTCACGCTCGACATCGACCCGAACGAGATCGACGCGGTGCGCCAGAACTTGCCGGTGTTGGCCAACCGGAAGTTCTGACGCACCGCGTCGGGGGTGTCGCGAGGGGCGGGCCGATCAGCGGCCGTCGATGCCCTCGTAGCCGCGCTCGGTGTAGCCCGTGTAGATCTGACGGGGGCGGCCGATCTTGGCGTTCGGGTCCTGGTGCATCTCCTGCCAGTGCGCGATCCACCCGGGCAGGCGGCCGAGCGCGAACAGCACCGTGAACATGCGCTCGGGGAAGCCCATGGCGCGGTAGATGAGACCCGTGTAGAAGTCGACGTTCGGGTACAGCTTGCGCTCGACGAAGTAGTCGTCGGACAGGGCGACCTCTTCGAGTTTCATCGCGATGTCGAGCAGCTCGTCGTTGGTGCCGAGCTTCTCGAGGATCGAGTGCGCCGTCTTGCGCACGATGGCCGCGCGCGGGTCGTAGTTCTTGTAGACACGGTGTCCGAAGCCCATGAGCTTGACACCGTCCTCCTTGTTCTTGACCCGCTTCAGGAAGTCGGCGCTGTCGCCGCCCTCACTCTGGATGCGGTAGAGCATCTCGAGGACGGCCTGGTTGGCGCCGCCGTGCAGCGGACCCCACAGTGCGTTGATGCCGCCGGAGATGGACGTGAAGAGGTTGGCGTCGGACGAGCCGACCAGGCGCACCGTCGACGTCGAGCAGTTCTGCTCGTGATCGGCGTGCAGGATGAGCAGCATGTCGAGCGCCTTGACCATCTCGGGATCGGCCTCGTAGGGCTCGGCCGGGAAACCGAAGGTCATGCGCAGGAAGTTCTCGACGTAGCTCTTCGAGTTGTCCGGGTACAGGAACGGCTGGCCCACCGACTTCTTGTACGCGTACGCGGCGATGGTCGGCAGCTTGGCCAGCAGACGGATCGTCGAGAGCTCGACCTGCTCGGGATCGTTCGGGTCGAGCGAGTCCTGGTAGTACGCGGACAGCGCGTTGACCGCGGACGAGACGACGGGCATCGGGTGCGCGTTGCGCGGGAAGCCGTCGAAGAAGCGCTTGAGGTCCTCGTGCAGCAGGGTGTGCCGACGGATGCGGTCGGTGAAGTTCTCCAACTCGACGGTGGTGGGCAGCTCCCCGTAGATCAGCAGGTAGCTGACCTCGAGGAACGACGACTTCTCGGCGAGCTGGTCGATCGGGTATCCGCGGTAGCGCAGGATGCCCTCGGCACCGTCGATGTACGTGATGGCGGACTTGGTGGAGGCCGTGTTGACGAACCCACCGTCCAGCGTCGTGTACCCGGTGTTCGCGAGCAGTTTGCCCAGCTCGATACCGTCGTTGCCTTCGGTCGCTCTCGCAATGGTCATCTCGTGTTCGCCGCCGGGATAGATCAGCTTGGCGGTGGCGGCGTTGTCGGCATTCTCAGCGGGCACGAAGGGTCCCTCTCGAGCTCGGTGTAACGGAACTTGTGGTGTCTCGATAAAACTAGTCGTCGCCGACCTCGTCCGCCCAGGGAGGGTCCGCCCCCGGTCGTGACACGGTGATGGCGGCTGCCTTCGCGGCGAACGTGAGAGCCGCCGTCCAGGCCTGTGAATCGAGTCGCAGAAGGTCCGCCGACGAGCGCACGCCGTGCTCCGTCAGGTGGTGGAGCATCGCCCCGTGGACGGTGTCGCCCGCACCGATGGTGTCCGCGACCTGCACCGACACACCGGGGACGACTGTCTCGCCGGCCGCGGTGACCACCGACAGTCCGTCCCCGCCGCGCGTGACGACGACGGCCGTCACGCCCGCGTCCAACCAGTCTCGGACGGTGGTGCCCTGCGGCCCCTCCCCCAGCCATCCCGCGTCCTCGACCGACACCTTGAGGATGTCGATCGACGGAAGCCAGGTACGGAACCGGGCGCGGTAACCGTCGCCGTCCGTCATCGCGGCCGGGCGGATGTTCGGATCGAGCATCGTCAGGACCCCGGCGTCGTGCACCCTCGCGAGCAGCGCCGCGTACACGCTCGCGCCCGGCTCGTAGAGCAGCGACAGCGTGCCGAACGACGCCGCGGTCACCGACTCGGGGATGGTCGCGGGCGCCTCGACGAGTCGGTCCGCAGTGCCGTCTGCATAGAACGAGTACTCGGCGGCGCCGTGCGCGTCGAGCACGGTCAGGGCGAGCGTGGTCAGCTCCGGCCCACGCTGGAGCAGGTCGAGTCCCACCTTCGATGCCTCCAGCCACGCCACCAGGTCGCGGCCGAACGGGTCGCGGGAAATCCGGGAGAGGAACTGCACGTCCGCGCCCAGCCGACCGAGCGCCACTGCGACGTTGAACGGGCCGCCGCCCAGCTTGGGTGTCAACGCGGGACCACCGCCCTGGCGATCCGGCACCAGATCGACCAGCGCCTCGCCGCACACGAGGATCGTCACGAGGCGCTCCCGTCGTCCGCCCGGATGCCCCAGCTCCCGGTCCAGGTCTCCCCCGGCTCCAGCACGATCAGCCCCACCCCTGAGTTCAGCGCGTCCGGTGGGCACGTCATCGGTTCGATCGCCAGGGCTCGGCCGCGGTCCGGGTAGGCCTGATCGTGCGCCGGATCCGCCGTGAACACCTGCACCCACGGGAAGTTCGCGTCGGTCCACAGAACGGTGGCCGCGCTGTCCGGCGGCGTCAGGTACTGCCGTGCGATGCCGTCCGCGTCCGGGACGAGGGCACTGAACGGGGTGTCGAGCCAGACTCCGGCGAGGCTCCGCGCAGCAGCGAAGTCGAGGTCCGTGTCCTGCACGGGCACGGGGCCGCCGCTGGGCAGGTTGCGCTCGCCGTCGAGCGGGAGACGCACACCCGCCGAGAGTCGGAGCGTGCACTCGTCCAGGGGCGCATCGCCTGCGCGGACGAACGAGTGGACGCCCATGCCGAACGGCGCGGTGCGGTCGCCGATGTTCGTGGCCGTGTGGGTGACGGTCAATCCGTCGTCGCCGAGGCTGTGCCGAGCTGTCAGCCGCAGCGCGAACGGCCATCCCGGTTCGCCACCGATGTCGATGGTGTGGGTGATCGACGAGTCGGACCGCTCCGCGACGTCCCATTCCCGTCGGCGGACGAGTCCGTGACTCGCGTTGTTCCGTGCCGGTTCGGTGATCTCGAGCTGATGTGTCTCACCGTCGAACGTGAACCGGCCGTCGCGCGTGCGGTTGGGCCACGGCGCCAACACCAGCCCCGCCGACAACGGGGGCTTGACGGCGACCCGATCCCGACCGGCCTCCGGCCTGCCCGCGTCCCACGTCTCGGTGAGCCGCCGGCCGGCATGCTCGAGGGCTCGCAGTCCCGCACCGGTGGCGGCGACGTCGGCTCTGTACGCACCGTGGCGCAGCGAATGGGACAGGGCGGATGGCGCGTCGTCGACCATGGCAGCACGCTACCGCCCTGATGTGACGCGCCGTTCTCTGTACGGTGGATCGAGTGTCCACAGTCGTCGTCGCCACCGAACCGGTGACATCCCGCCGTTGGTTCGACAGGACCCTCGTCGACATCGTCGTGGTCGTCGCCGCCCTTGTGGTCTTCAACCTGACCGCACACTTCGCGCCCACTCCCATCGCGGTCGCCGCGGTGCCGGTCGGCGCCCTGATCCTGCTCGCCTTCGCTCGTGCGCGCGGCGTCCAGTGGAGCGACCTCGGGCTGAGCAACATCGGGCGCGGAGCCCGTCACGGCGCCGCTGCGGCCGGACTCACGCTGGTGGTGGTGGCCATCGCCGCCTCGATCCCCCTCACCCAGAGCGCCTTCCTCAACGAGCGGTACGGCGTCAACGTCGGCGCCACGCTGTTCGCGGCCCTCGTCATCATCCCGCTCCAGACCGTCATTCCCGAGGAACTCGCGTTCCGCGGCGTCCTGCACGCGAAGTTGTCGCGGCGCTTCGGCATTCGCGCGGTCGCCGTCATCGGCTCGCTGCTCTTCGGCCTATGGCACGTGGCGTCGTCACTCGGCCTGACAGTGGGCAACGACGGGTTCTCCGCCGTGCTGGGAACCGGACTGTTCGGCCAGATCATCGGGGTGTGCGGCGCGGTCGCCGGGACCACGGTCGCCGGCTTCGTCTTCACCTGGCTGCGCCATCGCGGCGGGAGCATCCTCGCTCCCATCGGTCTGCACTGGGCACTCAACGGCGCCGGCGCGTTGGCCGCACTCGCGGTGTGGCACGTCACCTTCCACTGAGGTCGAGCGACGCCGCCAGATCCCGCACGATGTCGGCGTAGAACGCGCCGGTGTCCTCGGTGACGCCGACCAGATGGCCGAAACGCTCGAACGACACCGCGCCGAAGACCGTGATCCACGCCGACAACGTGCGGGCCACCAGGTCGGTCGTCATCACGCCGCCGACGTCCTCACCGGTGGCCTGGCGATAGTGCTCCACGACGAAGTCGCGCGCCGGTGAATAGATGTCGTGCTCGATACGGACCGGCGGTGAGGACCGATGCGCGTCGACGACGATGCTCACCACCACGAGAGTCGGGCGCGTGGCCGGACCGACGGTCGTCTGCGGCGCTCGATAGCCGGGCACGGGCGAGCCGTACAGCAGCGCGTACTCGTGCGGGTGCGCCGCGGCCCACGATCGCAGTGCGTCACACACCGCGACCCAGCGGTCGACGGGCTTCCCACTCTGCGGATCCGCATCCTCGAGGGCCGCACCCAGCTCGTCGTAGCACTGCACGATCAGTGCCGTGAGCAGCTCGTCCCGACTCGCAACGTAGCGATAGACGGCCGAGGACACCATGCCGATCTCCCGCGCCACGGCGCGCAGGGACAGCGCCGCGGGTCCGATGTCGGCGAGCTGGGTCCGAGCTGCGCCGAGGATCGCGGCCATCGTCTCCGTGCGGGCGGTCTCCCGAGGCGTGGGCATGCCTTCACAGTAACCGAGAGCACCGCTCTTGACTTTCGAGAGCGGTGCTCTCATAGTTGTGGCGAGAGCGGTGCTCTCCACTACGGAAGGTGTTTCCCATGTCCGATCGTCACGTCGTCGTCGGGGCCGGCCCCGTCGGTACCCACGTCGCCCGCCTGCTCGCCGACCGCGGCTCCGAGGTCGTTCTCGTCTCCCGTCGCGGCACCACGGCCCCCGGCGTCACCTCCGCCACGCTCGACGCCTCCGACGCCGACGCTCTCAGCGCCCTCACGGACGGTGCCGTCGCGCTGTACAACTGCGCCAACCCGAGCGACTACACGCAGTGGCATCAGGTGTGGCCGCCTCTGGCGCGGTCGCTGCGCACCGCTGCCGAACGGACAGGCGCCGTCCTGGCTGTCACGGGCACCCTCTACCCGTACGGGCCCGTCGCCGGCGGTGTCATGCGCGAGGGAATGCCCGACGCGGCCACCGACCACAAGGGTGTGCTGCGGGCCCAGATGTGGGCGGAGCTCGCCGACGCTCACCGCGCCGGTTCTCTGCGCGCCGTCGAGGTACGCGGATCCGACTACGTGGGAACGGGAGTGGGCGCGAACGGCCACGTCACGCGCCTCCTCCCCGCTGCGCTCGACGGCAAGGCAGTGTGGGCGATCGATGCGGCCGACGTGCCGCACTCGTTCACCGACGTCCTCGACGAGGCGCGGGCACTGATCGCCGCCGTCGACACTCCCGAATCATGGGGTCAGGTGTGGCATGCGCCGACCAATCCCGCGGTGACACTGCGGCAGGCGATCACCGACACACTCGCGGCCGTGGGCAGACCCCCGGTGCCCGTACGCGTCGTACCCCGAGTGATCACGCGGGCGGCGGGTCTCGCCGTACCGATGCTGCGGGAGCTGAACCAGCTGTCCTACCAGCGCACCGCGCCCTACGTCCTCGACTCGACGCGGTCACAGCAGATGCTGGGCATCGAGCCCACTCCCTGGGCGGAGGTGTGCCGCCGCACCGCTCAGGTGTGAGCCGTGACGCGGTACTTGACGAAGGCCGGGATGGCGAGGGCCGCGATCATCACGCCGACGATGACCAGCACCCCGCCGCCCGCCGCCGCGGCCGCGGTACCCACCATGAAGGCGGCCGCGCCGTGCAGGACGTCGCCCACCCGCGGGCCGCCCGCGACCACCACGATGAAGACTCCCTGCAACCTGCCACGCATGTCGTCGGTGGCCACGGACTGCAGCATCGAACTCCGGAACGCGGCGGAGATCATGTCGGCGCCGCCGCCGATCGCCAGGAAGCCCAGCGCCAGGTACAGCGCCCACCCTCGCTGACCGACGGTCGCGAGCGCCACGGAGACGCCGAACCCGATCATCGCGCCGCCCCACACCACGATGCACGCGATCACCGCGACACCCTGACGCTGCACGCGCGGTAACCACCCCGAGAAGATTCCGCCCAGCACCGCGCCCGCCGACAGCGACGCGAACAGCAGTCCGAGGACGAGTCCACCCTCGGCCGGGTCACCGAACGTCTCGGTGGCCACCTCGGGGAACAGTGCGCGCGGCATCCCGAACACCATCGCGATGATGTCCACGACGAACGAGGCGAGCAGCACCTTCTGCGTCGCCAGGTAGGCGAACCCCTGGAACACCTCGCGCAGACCCGCGCGTCGGGACTCCCCCGTCGGCGGAATCTTCGGCAGTCGCGCGACTGCCCACAGGGTCACCGACAGCGCAATGGTGTCGAGCAGGTACAGCGTCGGCAGCCCGAACGCCGGAATCAACGCACCGGCCAGCATCGGGCCCGCGATGGCACCGAAGTTGAACACCGTCATGTTGAGTGAGTTGGCAGCGGGCAACTGCCGCAACGGAATCAGGCGCGGAATGATGGCGCTGCGCGTCGGCTGATTCACCGCGAAGAAGCCCTGCTGCACGGCGAGCAGCACCAACACGATCCACACGTTGTCCAGTCCCAGGTGCGCCTGCAGCCACAGCATGAACGACGTCGCGCCGATCCCCACCGTGGTGATCATCAGCAGGGTGCGCCGGTCCATCACGTCGGCCAACGCCCCGCCCCACAGCCCGAACACGACGAGAGGAATCAACGCGAACGCACCCGCGAGCCCCACGTACGCCGAGCTCGACGTGATCTGGAAGATCTGTTGCGGCACAGCGACGACCGAGAGCTGGGCGCCGATGACCGTGACGACGCCCGAGGCCCACAGGCGTCGATAATCGGGATTCTGGAGAGGAGTGGTGTCGGCGAGAAGTCTCACGGTTGCAGACGCTCGACGCCGGACGCCGTGACCACCAGCCTGTTGTGCAGACGGTTGTTCCGGCCCTGCCAGAACTCCACGGACTCGGGCGCGATGCGGAGGCCGCCCCAGTTCGGAGGCACCGGCACATCCTGGTTCTCGAACCTGTCGGTCACGTCGGCGAGGTGCCGTTCCAGGTCCTGACGCGATCCGATGGGGCTCGACTGCTGCGACGCCCACGCACCGAGCTGCGACCCCCGCGGCCGGGTGGACCAGTAGGCAGCCGTCTCGTCGGCGCTCACCCGCGTGACCGGTCCGCGCACCGTGAGCTGGCGCTGGATGCCGATCCACGGGAACGTCGCCGATGCGAAGGGCGTCGACTCGAGATGGCGGGCCTTCGCGGATCCGTAGTTCGTGTAGAAGACGACACCCGACTCCGACAACTCCTTGCACAGCACCGTGCGGGTCGCCGGTCGGCCGTCCGCGTCCACCGTCGCGAGTGTGATGGCATTCGGTTCCGGCAGACGCGCGTCGATCGCCTGCTGCAACCACACACGGGCGAGCCCGAGCCAGCCGTCGGCGAGGTCGCTCTCCTCGAGATCGTCGTCCCCGCCATACGCCACCCGCATATCCGCCAGGTCGATGTTCTCGCTCACCGCGCAGACGCTACTCCCGGAGTACGGTGCGGCCCGCGCTACCCACTAGGGTGCGGTGAGGTGCAGGTCCACGCACGAAAGCGGGGTCCGCGGACACAGGAGAACGAGGGATCTTCATGGCCCAGGAAACAGTGGTACCGGAGGGCTTCGTCGCCGGACTCGAGGGCGTCGTCGCCTTCACCACCGACATCGCCGAACCCGACAAGGACGGCGGCGCACTGCGCTACCGCGGCGTCGACATCGAGGACCTCGTCGGCAAGGGCGTCACCTTCGGCAACGTGTGGGCACTGCTCGTCGACGGACGCTTCGGCCCCGGACTACCGCCCGCCGAACCCTTTCCCCTCCCCATCCACACCGGCGACGTCCGCGTCGACGTCCAAGCCGGACTCGCGATGCTCGCACCGATCTGGGGCTACGAACCGCTCCTCGACATCGACGACGACACCGCCCGCGAACACCTCGCCCGCGCCTCTGTCATGGCGCTGTCCTACGTCGCCCAGTCCGCGCGCGGCATCTACCAGCCGGCCGTGCCGCAGACGCGAATCGACCAGTGCTCCACCGTCACAGAACGATTCATGACTCGGTGGAAGGGCGACCCCGATCCCGCCCACACCGAGGCCATCGACGCCTACTGGGTCTCCGCCGCCGAGCACGGCATGAACGCCTCCACCTTCACCGCCCGCGTCATCGCCTCCACTTGAGCCGACGTCGCCGCCGCCCTCTCCGGAGCCATCGGCGCCATGTCCGGACCGCTCCACGGCGGCGCCCCCGCCCGCGTGCTCCCCATGATCGAGGAAGTCGAGAAGTCCGACGACGCACGGGCACTGGTCAAGGGCATCCTCGACCGCAAAGAGAAGCTCATGGGCTTCGGGCACCGCGTCTACCGCGCCGAGGACCCCCGCGCCCGCGTCCTGCGCGCCACCGCACAGCGCCTGAACGCACCCCGCTTCGAGGTCGCCGCCGCCCTCGAGCAGGCCGCACTCGCCGAACTGCGCGAACGCCGCCCCGACCGCGCCATCGAGACCAACGTCGAATTCTGGGCCGCCGTCATCCTCGACTTCGCCGAAGTACCCGCGCACATGATGCCCGCCATGTTCACCTGCGGCCGCACCGCCGGCTGGTGCGCCCACATCCTCGAACAGAAACGCCTCGGCAAGCTCGTGCGTCCCGCCGCCATCTACACCGGTCCCGCACCGCGCTCCCCCGAGAGCGTCGAGGGGTGGGGCACCATCGCGTGAGGTAGGCGGGGTGCCCAGTTGCTGGGTGCCCGGGTTTCCGCCGCGCGCACCGCACGGTGTTTCGCGCATTTCTCGTCCTGCGCGCGTAGCCGAGCGGTGCGCGCGGGGCAAGGGGCGGGCGCTCGAACCCGGGGATGACGGCCGACTGTGGACGGCCGCAGCGCGGGCGACCGACTCGTGCGCACACTGCGGCCGTGAACTTCTACGGGGAACACCTGCTCAGCCGTCGTGACGCACTGGCACGCGGCGCCACCGACGCCGAGATCAAGGCTGCACTGGCGCGTCGCGAGATCGCCGTCGTCCGGCGCGGCATCTACGTTCCGGCTGCGGTCCTCGAATCGCTCGACGCCACCGGCCGGCACCTGCTCGAGGTGCGCGCGACGCTGCTGGCGAGCGCCCCCGCGGCGGCCGCCGCACACGGTTCCGCAGCCTTGGTGCACGGGATGTCGTTGTGGCGAGTCCCGGAACGGGTGCATCTCGGCATCCCGCGATCGTCGGGTGGCCACGTCGGTCGGCATCGCCACGTGCATGCCGACGGTCTGACCGAGCGGGACGTCGACGTCATCGACGGCCTGCGCTGCACGTCCGCTGCGCGCACCGTCGCCGACCTCGCGCGGACCCTCCCGTTCGAGGATGCGGTCTGCGCCGGTGACTCCGCACTGAACCGACATCTCGTGACGCCGGAGTCGGTGCGCGAGTCGCTGAGCCGTACGCCGTCCCATCGCAGACGCACCGCCGCCGAGTGTGTACTCGGCTTTCTGGACGGGCGAAGCGAGAGCGTCGGGGAGTCGCGGAGCCGCGTGTATCTGCACCATCTCGGCGTTCCGTGCCCGGAACTGCAGGTCACGCTGATGCTCTCGGACCGCCGCACCACCTTCCGCCCCGATTTCTTGTGGGAGGACGAGGGTGTGATCGGCGAGTTCGACGGTGTCTCGAAGTACTCGGCTCTCGCACGCCCCGGCGAGTCACCCGCCGACGTCCTGGTGCGGGAGAAGCGTCGCGAGGACCTGCTCCGCGCACACGGATGGACGGTGGTGCGCTGGACGTGGGCTGATCTGACGTCGCCGCAACTCGGCCGCGAACTGCGTCGGGTGCTGGCCGCAGGGTGCGGGGGCGCACGGCCGCGCACCACTCGGGTGGGGTGACCGCGCCCTCCACGCGCAGCGCCCGTCGACGAGCGCACGCCGCATCCTGCGCAGGGCACCGCGCGGTGCGCCCGCCGGCCCACCAGCACCGGGCAACCAGCACCGAGACGCCCAATGGGGTGCACGACCCCTGTCACGGCTGCACTACCCTGATCTCGCCGGTACCGCCCACACCGAAACTAAGGACGCGAACCCCGTATGGCCGAGAACCTGACCATTCCTTCCGACCTCAAGCCCGGCGACGGACGCTTCGGGTGCGGTCCGTCGAAGGTTCGGCCCGAGCAGCTCCAGTCCCTGGTGGACGTGGGCGCGTCGGTGTTCGGCACCAGCCACCGCCAGAAGCCGGTGAAGGACGTGGTGGGTCGGGTGCGCGACGGTCTGCGCGAGCTGTTCTCGATCCCCGAGGGCTACGAGGTCGTGCTGGGCAACGGCGGCACCACCGCGTTCTGGGACGCCGCGGCGTTCGGCCTGATCAAGGAGAAGTCGCTGCACCTCACCAACGGTGAGTTCAGCTCGAAGTTCGCCTCGGTGGCCAAGGCCAACCCGTTCATCGGTGACCCGATCGTCGTCTCCGCGGAGCCGGGCAGTGCTCCGGAGCCCACGTCGGACCCGTCGGTCGACCTGATCGGGTGGGCGCACAACGAGACCTCGACCGGTGTGGCCATTCCCGTGTCGCGTCCCGCGGACTCGGAAGACGCCCTCATCGCGATCGACGCGACCTCGGGCGCCGGCGGACTGCCCGTGAACGTGGCCGATTCGGATGTCTACTACTTCGCTCCGCAGAAGAACTTCGCTGCCGACGGCGGACTGTGGGTCGCGCTGATGAGCCCGGCTGCCCTGGCCCGTGTCGACGAGATCGCGGCGAGCAAGCGCTGGGTCCCCGACTTCCTGTCGCTGCCCATCGCCATCGACAACAGCACCAAGAACCAGACGTACAACACCCCCGCGGTGGCGACGCTGCTCCTGTTCGCCGACCAGATCGAGTGGCTGAACGGCAAGGGCGGCCTGGACTGGGCGACGTCACGGACCGCCGACTCCTCGTCGCGGCTGTACGACTGGGCCGAGCGCTCCGAGTACGCGACGCCGTTCGTCGTCGACCCGAAGCATCGCTCGCAGGTGGTCGGCACCATCGACTTCGACGAGAAGGTCGACGCTGCAGCCGTCGCGAAGACGTTGCGCGCCAACGGCATCGTCGACACGGAGCCCTATCGCAAGCTCGGCCGCAACCAACTGCGCGTCGGCATGTTCCCGGCCGTCGAGCCCGACGACGTCACCGCCCTGACCGCCTGCATCGATCACGTGGTCGAACACCTGGCGTGAGAGAGTGCGTGTCCCCCCGACTGCTGCACTGTGGTGCATTACAGTCGGGGGAGGCACCGAACCCGGCCCCGTGCTCGGACAGCGAGCAGCCGAGGGGCAGGGGCCGTCGCGACGCAAAGGAGTGATCGTGCGAGAGATCCACGTGATCGGCCTGGCGTCGGACGGCAAGCACATCGTCTGTGCCGATTCCTCCGGTGAGAAGTTTCGTCTGCCGGCCGACGAGAAGTTGCGTGCCGCCGCCCGTGGTGACGCCGCGCGACTCGGACAGATCGAGATCGAGATGGATTCTCTGATGCGACCGCGCGAGATCCAGGCGCGCATCCGGTCCGGCGCCTCCATCGAGCAGGTGGCCAAGGAGTCGGGTATGCCGGCGAGCAAGGTGGAGCGCTACGCGCACCCGGTTCTACTGGAACGCTCCCGCGCCGCCGAACTCGCCCAGCTGGGCCACCCCCTGCGTGCCGACGGGCCCGCCGTGCTCACCCTCGTGGAGATCGTGGGACTCGCGTTCCGCGGCCGCGGGCATTCGATGGACCAGGCCGAGTGGGACGCGTGGCGCGACGAGGACAATCACTGGATCGCTCAGCTGACGTGGCCCGCGGGACGCACCACCAACACCGCGCACTGGCGTTTCCAGCCGGATGCCCACGGCGGCAGTGTCACGCCCCTCGACGACGCGGCGTCCGAGCTGATAGACCCCGACTTCGGCCGCCAGCTCCGAGGGCTGGCCCCCGTCGTCGCCGCCGAGGAGGACTCGCCGTCCCAGCAGACCCTCGACGACTACTACGGGGTCGACGCGGACTCGGACACGGAGACCACGGCGGAGCAGCCCGAACCCGCGGAGACACCCGCAGTGCAGGCCGAGCCCGAGCCCGAACCGACGCAACCCAAGCCGGCGCCGGGCCATGCGAACGCGAAGGACAAACGGGGAAAGCCGGCCATGCCGTCGTGGGAGGATGTCTTGCTGGGAGTGCGCAGCAACGGCCGCTGAGCCGAGCAGTGTTCACGGCAGAGCGATCTTCACGGCCGAGAAAGTGACCGTCTGAGACCGGACGACGACAAGGGGGCGCCCGGTGGGGCTGGGAACAGCAGCGTTGTGGTTCGTCGACGCACCTGATCCGATCGCGGTACTGCGGTCCGGAGTGCAGTCCGACACCGATGCGGCCGCGGCCGTCGCACGGAAGCTCCACCCCGGTCTCGAGCCCACCCTCGTCGGCATGGCTCCCCTGACGGCGTTCGCCGTGGCGTCGGAGCCGAACCGCGTGCTGGTCGGCTGCTACCCGGGCATCACCGTCGTCTGCGCGTCCGAGCCCGCCGCGGTGCGCCCGTCGACTCTCGAGGAGTCGTGGACGTCGTTGCTGCCGTCCACGCACACCTTTCTCGTCGCTTCCGAACGCGAGCACGCGTGGGGCGCCTTCGCGCACTGGGACTCCGGCACCCTGAAGCGCTCGTTCAGCGCCGGCCCCACCTACATCCACGAGGACGAGGGTCTTCCCTTCCCGTGGGAACGGCCCTTCTGGTCGGGCGACCATCCGCTGCAGTTCGACGGCGAGAAGTTTCCCGATCCCCAGGCGCTGCCGTTCCACCCCCAAGAGTTCGCCGACGCGGCGAGCGCCCACTGGCTCGGCGTCCGCATGATCGGCGGTGCCCGCGACGGGGACACCGACCCCGGGTCGGTGCTGTTGTGCGACTTCGCGATGCGCGATCCGGCGGCGACCCCTCCGCCCGAACCGCCGCGACCGGAGACTCCAGAGCCGCAGCGCAAGCGCGGCCTGTTCCGGCGCCGCTAGACCGACGCGTCGACGGCGAACGCCAGCACACCCACGGCCGCGCCGGCGGCGATGCCCGGAACGATGAAGCGCCACACCGGATCTGCACGCCGGCGGGCGACCGACGGCGCAGCGCCGCCCACCATCACGGCCATCACCAGGACAGCGAAGAGGCTGCTGACCCGGAGCAGGGTGAGGCCCAGCGAGATCACCGCGGCGGCGGTGACGAGTGCCGCGGCGACGGCACACGCAATTCCCGGGCCCCACGGTGTCGGTTCGTCCGGATCCCTCATCCCGTGCGCACCCGCTCGTAGAACGCCATGGCGGCCGCGGTGGCGACGTTGAGCGAGTCGGTGCCCGGTGCCATCGGGATCCGCGCCCGGACGTCGGTGGCGCGCATCGCGTGTTCGGTGAGTCCGGGCCCCTCGGCGCCGAGCAGGAGCGCGACCTTCTCCCCCGTCATCGCCTCGGCCAGCGGAACGGCGGTGGGATTCGGAGTCAGCGAGACGAGCTGGAACCCGTTGTCGCGCAGCACGGACAGCCCGCGCGGCCAGTCGGGGACCGTGGCGAACGGCACGCGCAGCACGTGGCCCATCGAGACACGCACCGACCGTCGGTACAGCGGGTCGGCGCAGGCGCCGCCGAAGAGGACGGCGTCGGCACCGAGGCCGGCGGCATTGCGGAACATGGAGCCGAGGTTCTCGTGGTCGTTGACGCCTTCGAGAATCGCCACGGTCCGCGCGTCGGCGACGACGTCCGCGAGGTCCAGCGGTGCGGGGCGCCGGGCGGCCGCGAGCACACCGCGGTTGAGGTGGAACCCGACGGCCTCCGCCATGACGTCCGCCGTGGTGCGGTAGAACGGCACGTCGACGTCCACGAGATCGTCCGCGAGCTCACCGAGCCGCCGCTCGACGCCCAGCAGCGAGAGGGGCTCGAAACGTGACGCGACGAGGCGCTGGACCACCAGAACACCCTCCGCGATCACCAGCCCCTTGCCCTCGGGCAGGTCGGGGCGACGGTCCGAGGAGTTGAGGTCCCGGAAGTCGTCGAGGCGAGGATCGGCTGGGTCGGTGATGTCGACGACGTGTACCACGGACCCATCTTCTCAGGACGTGTTCCGGCGGTGCATCGGCGCGGCCGATAAGGTCGTCTGCGATGACTACCGACGACACGATCACCATCCGTACCGCCACCGAGGACGACTGGGACGCCATCGCGCTCCTCGACGCCCACGCTTTCGGTGAGCACCAGAACAGCGAGGACATGGAGGAGACCAAGATACTCACGGCCTCGTCCGAAATCTTCCTGGCGTGCGACGGTGACCTGCCGGTCGGTGTCACGATGCACTTCCCGATGGACGTCACCGTTCCCGGTGGCCGCACCCTGCCCGCGACGGGGGTGTCGTGGGTGTCGGTCGCTCCCACGCATCGCCGACGCGGCATCCTGCGCCGGATGTTCACCGCGCAGCACGAGCGCTTCGAGGAGGCGGGCAAGCCCCTGTCGGTGCTCACGGCGAGCGAGGCGACCATCTACGAGCGGTTCGGGTACGGCGCCGCCACGCAGGGTGTCAACTACACCATCGACCGGCGCTTCACCGCGTTCCGCAAGGATCTGCCGCCGCCCCGGGGCGCCCGTCTGGTGACGTCCGCGGAGGCTCGTGAACTAGTGCCGGAGATCTACGGACGGTGGCAGCGACAGACCGCCGGCGCCCAGCCGATGCCCCAGACCCGGTGGCATCGCTTCTTCGCCGATCGCAAGAACTCCCGCGGTGGTTTCTCCAAGCTCTTCTTCATCGTCCACCCCGACGGATACATCGCGTTCCGCCGCGGCTACCGCGTCGGGACAGCGGGGGCGCAGGAGGCGCGCATCGTCGACATCATCGCCGCGACGGACGAGGCACGCTCCGATCTCTGGCAGGTGATGTGCGGCATCGATCTCGTGGAGACGATCGAGGTGACGCTTCCCGTCGGGGATCCGCTGCTGACACTGCTGACCGATCGCCGTGTCCCGCAGGTCACCGGCGTCAAGGACGGCCTGTGGGTGCGGTTGATGGACGTCCCGGCGGCGCTGTCGGCGCGGACGTACGCCATCGACACCGATCTCGTGATCGGCGTGGAGGATCCGTTCCTGCACGCCGGCGGCGCCTATCGCTTCGTCACCCGCGACGGGCACGCCGAGGTCACCCGCAGTGACGACGACCCCGACGTGACGGTGTCCTCGTCCGTCCTCGGCAGCCTCTACCTCGGCGCGCACCGCGCTCGCCAGTTCGCGGCCGCCGGCCGAGTGGCGTCGACGACGGAGAAGGCGTTGCACGAGTTCGATCTGGCTTTCGGCACCCCGAGCCAGCCCCAGATCGGCTGGTTCTTCTAGGCGGGTCGGGGTTCGTCGACCCCGACGTCGGGCATCGCGATGTCGGCGACATGGGTGCGGCGCACGACCAGCGCCGCGCCCAGGCCCGCGATCAGGGAGACGATCCCGCCGAGCACCAGCGGTGCGCGAGGATCGACGACGTCGGCCACCCAGCCGAGCAACGGGCTGCCCAGCGGGGTTCCGCCGAGGAAGCACAGCATGTAGATGCCCATGACCCGGCCGCGCATGTCCGACGGGACCGACGCCTGCAGGATGTTCATCGCGATGGTGCTGAACGTGAGCTGGACTGCGCCGGCCGGGATCAGCATGACTGCGACGGCCCAGAACGCGGGCATCACTCCGGCCAGAGTCTCGAAGATGCCGAACACCACCGCGGACAGCACGAAGAGACGGATCCCGGGGGTGCCGCGTCTCCGGGCGGCGAGAGTCGCGCCGATCAAGGTGCCCACCGCGAGCACCGTGGACAGGAATCCGTACGCGTCCGCACCCTTGTCGAAGGTGTTGCGCGCGATCACCGACAGGCTCAGCGGGAAGTTGATGCCGAACGTCGACACGACGAACACGGTCGCCAGGAGCACGCAGAGATCCGGCCGCCCCGCGACGTAGCGGAATCCCTCCCGCACCTGACCTTTCCGACGCGGTGCACGCTCGACGGTGAACAGTTCGGCGGGCCGCATGGCGGCGAGGGCGCCGAACACCGCGGCGAACGAGGCTGCGTTGACGAGGAAGACCCAGCCGGTGCCGACCAGCGTGATGCCCACGCCGGCGATGGCGGGGCCGACGATGCGGGCGAGGTTGAACGTCATCGAGTTGAGGCCGATGGCGTTGGGAAGCCGTGCGGGACCGACCATCTCGATGGTGAACGACTGCCGGACGGGCGCGTCGATCGCCGACGAACAGCCGAGGAGCAGCGCCAGGACGTAGACGTGCCACAGCGCCACGACACCGCCGACGTCGAGCAGCCCGAGCACGAGCCCGAACACGGCGGCAGCGGCCTGAGTGGCCATGAGGAGGCGTCTCTTGTCGTACCGATCCGCGAGCACCCCGCCCCACACGGACAGCACCAGTGTGGGACCGAACTGGAGTGCCATGACGATGCCGACGGCGAGCCCGTTGCCCCCGGACAGTTCGAGAACCAGCCAGTCCTGGGCGATGCGCTGCATCCAGGTGCCGATGAGCGAGACGATCTGACCCGACGCCCAGAGTCTGTAGTTGCGCGAGTGCAACGCGTCGAACAGAGAGGGCCGGGCCGCGGACCCGTCCGTCCGCCGATGAAGTAGTTGCACGAAGTACCAATCTACTCCGGTGGCGGAGACCTCGGCCCGAGGTCAGGCGGGGAGCGTCACTCCGACTCGTTGACGATGGCCGACATGATGTCGACCGCGGTACGCATCGCCACGAGCTGGTCCGCGTCGAGCCCGCGCAACTGTTCGGTCAACCACGCCTCGCGGGCGTTGACCTCGTCCTCGATGACCTGACGGCCCGCGTCGGACAGCGACACGATGATCTGACGGCCGTCGGTGGGGTGGGGCATCCGGTCCACGTACCCGAGATCGCCCAGGGACGCGACGACGCGCGTCATGGACGGCGGCTGTACGCGCTCGCGCGCTGCCAGGGTGCCCGGAGTCATCGCGCCTTCGCGTGCGAGGGTCGCGAGAGCGGAGAGCTGCGTGAGCGTCACCTGGCTGGTGCGGCGGCCTCGCAGGTGCCGCGTCATACGGACGACAGCGAGGGAGAGGTCGCCGGCCAACGCACGCAGTTCCTGAGGCATCGCCACAGGATACGGCACGTGCGGGTGCTGAACGACCCGCGCGAGCAGCGGATCTGCGCCGACTACGTGAGCGCGTCCGTGATGGGCCCGAGGGCGAAGTACGCGACGAAGAGCAGGGCCACGATGCCGAGAAGTGGGTGGACGCTGCGGATCTTGCCGCGACCGACGGCGAGGACGACCCAGGTGATGAATCCGACGCCGATGCCGTTCGCGATGGAGTAGGTGAACGGCATGACCACGATGGTGAGGAACGCGGGCAGCGCCACATGGAATTTGGTGAAGTCGATGTCGGCGACCTGCCCGATCATCAACGCCCCCACCACGACGAGGGCCGGTGCGGCCGCCTCGATGGGGACCACCGAGTACAGCGGTGTCAGGAACATCGCGGCGAGGAACAGCACGCCCGTCACCACGTTGGCGAGGCCGGTGCGCGCACCCTCGGCGATTCCCGACGCCGACTCGACGAAGACCGTGTTCGACGACGCCGAACCTGCGCCGCCCGCGACCGCGCCGACACCCTCGACGACGAGCGCCTTGCCGACGCCCGGCAGCGTGCCGTCCTTGCTTGCGAGCCCGGCCTCCTTGCCGAGCCCGGTCATGGTGCCCATGGCGTCGAAGAAGTTGGCCAGCACCAGCGTGAACACCAGCAGGCTGGCCGCCAGGACGCCGATGCGGGTGAAGGCGCCGAACAGATCGACGTTGCCCACGAGTGACAGGTCGGGGAGGTCGACGACGACGTCGGGCAGCGCCGGCACGCTGAGGTTCCAGCCCTTCGGGTTCACTCCCGCGGAGGCACCGGTGTCGGTGATCGCCTCGATGATCGCGGCCACCACGGTGGTGACGACGATGCCGATCAGCAACCCGCCCCGCACCTTTCGCGCCACGAGGATGCCCATGAGAAGCAGACCGAAGACGAAGGTCACCGTCGGCCACGACGCGATGGACCCGTCGATGCCCAGGCCGACCGGAACGGTGGTGCCGGCGATGTCCGGCACACGACGCACGAAGCCTGCGTCGACGAGACCGATGAGCGCGATGAAGGCGCCGATGCCCGCCGCGATGGCGGCCTTGAGTTCGCTCGGGATGGCCTCGAACACGGCGGTGCGGAATCCGGTGAGCGCCAACACCACGATGATGATGCCGTCGATGACGACCAGCCCCATGGCCTCGGCCCAGGTGACCTGCGGGGCGATGGTGACGGCGAGCAGCGTGTTGATGCCGAGTCCCGCCGCGATGGCGAACGGGTAATTGGCGATGACACCGAAGAGGATGCTCATGACGCCGGCCACGAGCGCCGTGACGGCGGCGACCTGGGGCACCGGGAGGATGTCGCCCAGCACGTCGGTCTTGGCCGCCGCGTCGTCGGGCGAGAAGCTGCCGAGGATCAGCGGATTCAGCACCACGATGTAGGCCATGGCGACGAACGTGACGACGCCTCCCCGCACCTCGGCGGACATGGTCGATCCGCGATCGGTGATCTTGAAGTACGAGTCGAGGAGAGACGTCGCGCGAGACATGAAGTGGAGACTAGGCCATGACCCGGTGAGGGGCGCGGGTAGCGTCGGCGCCGTGCGCCCCACCCCCGCCACCCCGCCCGGACTGCCACCGCGCGTGACCGATCCCGCTCCGGTGCTCGCTGCCGGGACGCTGCTGTTCCTCGTCGCCGCCGTCCTGTGCTCGGTGGTCGACTCCTTCTCGGGCGCAGTCGCGGTCTGCTGGACGGGAACCGCTCTGGGCGCGTTGGGGTTCGGACTGTTCGCACTGCAACGCCGAGCTGCTCGCCGCGGCCGACGCACGGCCCAGAAGGGACTCGTGCACCCGCCCGAGGTGTGACCCGGGCGACAGGTTCCGGGCGCGAAAACCCCCTCTGACGTGCTGGAACTCACCCTCCTCGAGGTTGAGTAACACGGACGTAACGTGGAGAATCGGTTATGTCAGTTCAGCTACTCGAGCAACGTCCGGAGAGATAGAAGTGAAGTACGTCGAAAGTTTCCTCAACCGCCGCCGCCACGTTCGGGCACTGCGTGATCTCTACGCACGCGCGAACAACGTGGGCAGCCCCGCGATGCGTGACGAGCTTCTCGTCATCGCCCAGCGCGACCGCTGAGTCGCGACACCACCGCGATACCCGCGACACCGACCAGGGCCCCCAGGAGCCAGCCGACGACGACGTCGCTGAGCCAGTGCGCCCCGAGGTAGACGCGGGAGAACCCGATGAGCAGCGTTGCCGCCGTGACCACGGCGGCCGCTGCTCTCGTTCGTTTCCGGGCACTGTCGAACGCGCCGAGCGCGACCAGCAGCGTGATCACCGCCGCCGCGAAGGTCGCCGACACCATGGCGTGACCGGACGGGAACGAGTAGGTCGAGATGTCGACGAGGCGCTCGGGCACCGGCGGCCGGGTCCGGCGGATCGCGTACTTGAGAGCGTTCATGACGAGCCATCCGGTGAACACCGTGGCCACGAGGCCCGGCCCGAGATGGCGGTGCCCCCGGCGCACCAGGATCAGCGCGACCACCACCGTCACGAGTGCGACGCCCGCGGTGTTGCCCACCGTGGTGATCACGGTCATGGCGTCCGTCAGGGCCGCGCTCCGGTGATCCACCATCCAGTCGAGGACATCACGGTCCGCGCTCACGGCAGCACCGTCCGTGACACGTGCGTCTCGCCGTCGTCGGTGACCCAGAAGGGCACCGCTCGCTCCACTCGCACGGTGCCGCGACACCGCACCACCAGGTCGTCGTGCAGGACGACGACGTCCGGGACCGGCCACGACGAGATCGCGCGTGCGGCCGCGAGGGCGGGATGGGTGTCCACCGTCGCCCGCTCCCCCACCGACACGATCTCGACGCTCAGCGCCGTCGACGCCGTCTCCACGTCGAGGAGATCCGCGAGGGTGTCGGCGGACGCCGTCGACCCGAGCACGACTCGGTCGGCGGGTAGCAGGGCGATCCACCGCGGGTGATCGAGGACGACCACCGCGGCGGGATCGGCCACGCTGCCGGCGAGAGTGCGTACCGCCACGGGCGGATCGATGTCGCGTAGATCCACCCGCCCGGCGTCCACCGCCTCGGCGAGGAGCGTGTGGACCCGGATCGCCACCGCGGGAGACACCACACGATCGGGATCGGCCGCCGCGGCGAGCAGATCGGCCGCCGTGTCGGCGTCGTCGATCGCGGGACCCGCCAGCGCCGCGGCGAACTCGGCGGCGCGGGGATGGTAGACGGGGTCCAGCAGTCCACGCAGGGAGTCGTCGCCGGGCAGACGGAGCAACCCCAGCGGTGTCTCGTTCACCCGCGCGTGACGACGCAGCCACCAGGCGGTGTAGCCGGTCCGGTCCCGCACCGCCGCGGCCGTCACCGGATCATCGACGATCTGGGTGAGCGCGTCCGCCCAGCGCGCCTCGTCCACCAGATCGAGATCACGCACGGCGACCAGGGTGCCGGGCTCACCGGAGAGACTGTCCCACCACGCCTCCTCGTCGTCGAGATCGTGATCGGGACCCGCGGGGGTCTCGTCCACCACGACGCCGAAGCCGTGACCCACGCCCACCACCCGCAGGGCGTCCGCGCCGTACCGGTCGACGACGGACCGATCCACCACGCCGAACGGGCTGTCCCGCTGCAACACTCGCCGTAACAGCGAGTCCGGCAACAGCAGTTCGTCCGCCGCCCGCATCTCGCCGTCCGACGAGAGCAACGGCAACGACCCGACGGAGCCGATCCTCGTCTCGCCGCCGACGGCTGCCGCGAGGGTCAGCACGTCGTGCACCAGTTCCTCCGGCACGTCGTCCGGATCCTCGAGCATCGCTGCCAACGCGGGGTCGGCGAGCAGGTCGGCCGGGCGAGCGGTCCGCGCTCCCGCGCGGCGGAGCAACGGATGGGCGGCGTCCGGGTGCACCACACGAGCCCACCCGACCGAGCCGAGACGGTCGCCGTCCACCAGCACCACCGTGCGGGGACCCGTGACGGTGCGGCCGTCCGTCAGCGGAACCGGCAGCGCCGCACACTCGTCGACGTCCGCCGAGTCGTGCACGATGTCGGTCAGTGCGTCGTACAGGCGGTGCCACCAGATCGGCGGTCGCGACACCCCCGACAGGCTCTCGACGATGCCCGCGAGCCCGAGCCGACGCACACCGACCGCCGCCAGAGCAGTCGCCGACGCGCGATCCGATGCCCTGGGTGCCACCAGACCCGGCACGACGTCCACGAGGAGTTCGGCCAATTCGGGTGAGATCGAGTCCACCACCGCGGCATTCGCGGGACGTACCGCCCGGCCCGCCGCCGTCGGGACCCACGCGGTCGACTCCAGGTCGCGGACGAGCGCCGCGCGGACCGCCTCGTCGACCTCGGACGCCGGCAGTCCCGGACGCGGTACCGCGGCGGCCCGATGAGACGCCGGCAGGTCGGCGACCAGTGCCGCGTATCCGGTCGCCACGACCGAGAGGTCGGCGCCCGGAAGGACCCGTCGACGGTCGGGCTGGAGGGGGACGTCCGCGATCAGGAGCAGCGGAATAGTCAGCACCTCATCGGATCTGGTGGGCGCACGCAGCACGTCCCGCGTCAGTGGCGCGGGCGAGTCCGGCGTGAGACCGTCGTCCTCGAGCGGCAGAAACCAGCGTGCGGCCGCCGCGTCGCCGCGCCACCATCGTCGGCCGCCGACCCGCACGTCCGTCCACGCTCCCGGGCCCGACGACACCTCACGCACGAGTTCGGTCCCGTCGACGGAGATCGACTGCAGCGCATCGAGTTCGAGCATCAGATCGATCGACTCACGGGCGGCCGCGGTCAGCACTTCGGCGACGTCCACGACGCCGTGCAGCACGACCTCGGTGTCCCAACCCGGGGTCGGCACGTCGTCCGACGCCCACGGCAACCGGAGGACGGGAACGCCCTGCTCCGGCTCACTGAGCCCACGCGCGGCGATCGCTCGGCGCGTCCTCGATCCGTCGAACACGATCGAGCCCGACGTGGATCGGATCTCGATACGCTCGGACACCGCACGGACGGCGGTGAACCCGACTCCGTATCGCCCGACGGACGTGGCGTGCTCGGAAGTCTTGTCGGACGCTCGCAGCGCGGACAGCGCCTGCACCCCGGTGATCGACAGCGGCACACCGACATTCGCGACGTGCAGCGCGTCGCCGACGGACCACACCGCCAGGCGACCGGGAACGTCGGCGCGGGAGGCGGCGTCGGCGGCGTTCTGCGCCAGCTCCGTGATCACGCGATCGCGGTAGCCCCCCACCACCAGATCGGCCTCCGTGGCCGCATCCTCCCGCAGTCGGGTGGGCGACGACGACCAGGCCGCGAGAACGGACTCGCGCAGTGCCTCCGTCCCGAAGGGGTCGGTCAGAGGGTCGACGACGACTCCGTGATGTCGGTGACCGCCTCGGTGTCCCGGGGCTCGGTGTTCTGGGGCTCGGTGTTCTGGGGCTCGGTGTTCTCGGTCGGTGTGGTCTCCAGGGCACCGTCGTCGTAGGCCGCGTACGCGGGCGATCCGGCGCCGGTCGGTCCCTCGGTGTCCGAGTGCGCACCGCAGCCGTACGCCGCGTGCACCACGTGTCCGTCCGCGGCCAACTCGTTTCCGCACACGCCGAACGCAGCGCTCAGCGAACCCTGCAGAGCGAGATAGAAACCACACGTGACGCACGTGCCCGGCGCCGCCTTGGCCATCGGGGAATCGGGACCGAAGTCGCTCTCGGCCCACCGCTCGGCGGTCTCGAGCCGACCCTCGCGGCTCATGACCTGCTTGCGACCGAGACCGAGTTCGAGGGCGACGTCGTCGACGGCGGGATCGCCGGTGGCCAGGTACCCCGGCACCAGTCGGACGTCCTCGTGGCGTGGCGGCAGCAGGTCACCCGGAGCCAGATCGCCGGGACGGATGCGCTCGTCCCACGGAACCCACGTCGGCGCCACCAGGGCGTCCGGACCGGGAAGCAGGGCGAGTTCGCTGACGGTGACGGTCTCGGAGCCGGGGGGCGCTGCGACGACGACCGCCCACTGCCAGCCGCCGTATCCGGGCAGGTCGGCCGCGAAGCGGTGGATCGCAGAGGCCTCGTCGACGGCCTCGACCCCGAGGTGGGCTCCGACCGGGCCTTCGCCCGACTCCACGACGGCGGCCTGCGCCACGGACACGGCGTCGGCGAGGAGCGGGGGGATCTCGGTCACGACAGGGGCACTCACACCCCCTATTTTGCAGCATCGGCTCGCGTCGTGCGCCCACCGGGCCTGACAGGATGGCCGTATGCGTTCGGGACTCTTGCGTTCAGGTTCGGGAGTCGGCCGCGCGATCGGGTCCGGAACCGTCGCCGCCGCGGTGGTGCTCGGTGGATGCGCGCCGGATCCCGCACCGCCGGCCGCGGACGTGCCCCGCTTCGGCGTCGAGATCGTCGGCACGTCGCCGCACGACACCGACGCCTTCACCCAGGGTCTCGAGATCGACGGTGACCGATTGCTCGAGGGGACGGGCCGCGAGGGCCGCTCCCGCGTCACGGCGTCCGATCGGGAGACGGGCGACGTGCTCGCGGAGGTGGACCTTCCCGCACCGCTGTTCGGCGAGGGCCTCACCGTCGCCGGCGACACGGTGTGGCAGCTGACCTGGCAGGACGGGATCGCGGTGGCCCGAGATCGCGAGACTCTGCTGGAGCGGCGACGCGTCGACTACGACGGCGAGGGCTGGGGTCTGTGCCTCGACGAGTCGAGTGCGGGATCGAGCGGCCGCCTCGTGATGAGCGACGGCACCGACACCCTCACCTTCCGAGATCCGGTCACCTTCGAGCCCACCGGCAGCGTGCGCGTGACTCGGGGCGAGCGGCCGGTGACGTCGATCAACGAGCTGGAGTGCACCGCGGACGGGATCTACGCCAACATCTGGAAGACCGACGACATCGTGCGGATCGATCCGTCGACCGGCGCCGTGACGGCGATCGTCGACGCCTCGCCGTTGCGTGCCGCACTCGAGGACACGTCCGGAATCGACGTCCTCAACGGCATCGCGGCCGTCCCCGGCACGTCCCGCTTCCTCGTGACCGGCAAATTGTGGCCCACTCTGTTCGAGGTCGAGTTCCGACCACGGTGACCGAGGGACGCCGCCCCCGCCGAGCGAGTCGCCCACACTCCCCGACCCGAGGTGGGGGACAATGACGGGGTGACAGGTCCCGACGATCCGCGCCCCGGTTCGCGACATCCGGGATGGGACAACTACTCGCCGTCCGAGCGACTCCCACCCCGTCGATCGCCGCTGCCTCCGCTGCATCCACCGACGGCCGGACCGGGCGAGACGATCCCGGGCGACCCGACCACGGCGCCCGACCCGACGACACGCATGCCGAACCAGGACACCGGTCCCCGCCGTCCCCGCGTACCGCGCAAACTGACGGTCACCCGCGTCGCGGCGATGCGTGGTCGTGAGATCACGGGCAAGGGCATCGCGACGTTCCGACGCGCCGCCACCGCCGACGGAGCCGACAAGTCCGGTCTCACGGCGCTCACCTACGCGACGATGGCCAACTTCGCCTCGGACGCGGCGATGGCGGTGGCGCTGGCCAACACGCTGTTCTTCTCCGCCGCGACGGGCGAGGACAAGACCAAGGTCGCCCTGTATCTGCTCATCACCATCGCCCCGTTCGCGATCATTGCGCCCCTGATCGGCCCCATGCTCGACCGCCTGCAGCAGGGTCGCCGCATCGCGCTGGCCACCTCGTTCGTCCTGCGTGCCGTCCTCGCCGTGGTGCTGGTCTTCAATTTCGACACCTGGCTCCTCTATCCCGCCGCGCTCGGGATGATGGTGCTGAGCAAGTCGTTCTCGGTGCTCAAGTCAGCCGTCACCCCTCGGGTGCTGCCACCGGACATCGACCTCGTCCGGGTGAACTCCCGCCTGACCGTGTTCGGGTTGCTGGGCGGCACCATCTCGGCGGGAGCGGTCGCGGGTGCCATCGCGTTCGCACTGGGTTCCGCCGGGGCACTGTGGTTCACGTTCGCCGTGACGGTGTTCGGCGCGTATCTCTCCATGCGCATCCCGTCCTGGGTGGAGGTCACCGAGGGTGAGGTGCCCGCGACGCTCGGGTACCACGCCGAGGCGACCACCGGCGCGATCGGCATCGTCCCGGCGCCCAGCAAACGCCGGCAGCCCCTCGGCCGCGACGTCCTCACCGGACTGTGGGGCAACGGCACCATCCGCGTGCTCACCGGCTTCCTCACGCTGTACGTCGCGTTCGTGGCGAAGTCCCGCACCGAGCACGAGCCACTCCAGCAGGCACTCATGTTGGCGTTGGTGGGCGCGGCGGCCGGACTCGGGAACTTCGGCGGCAACGCCGCCGGCGCCCGGGTGAAGCTCGGTCGCCCGTCGGTGCTGGTGGTGCGCTGCACCGCGGCCGTCACTGCGGTCGCGATCGTCGCGGCTCTGACGAACAGCCTGCTGACTGCCGCGCTCGCGGCTCTCGTCGCCTCGGGCGCGAGCGCGCTGGCGAAGGTGTCGCTCGACGCGTCGTTGCAGAACGACCTGCCTCCCGAGTCGATCGCGTCCGGCTTCGGGCGCAGCGAGACGGTGCTGCAGCTGAGCTGGGTCATCGGCGGCACGTTCGGCGTGCTGCTCCCCACCGAGTACTGGCTGGGTTTCACCGTGGTGTCGGTGGTCCTTACGATCGGCCTGGTGCAGACATTCGTGACCCACCGGGGCGGCTCGCTGCTTCCCGGCTTCGGCGGTAAGAGACCGGTACGAGCGGACCAGGAGGTGGCGGGCAGCGAACTGCGCCACGCCACCGGCCGAATCCCCCGAGTGGATCAGGACGCGGGCCGCGCACCCGCGGGCGAGGACGCTCCCAGATGACGACACGCAAGATCCTGTACGGACTGTCCGCACTGGTCGCCGTCGTCGGCGTCGCCTTCGTGCTGGTGGTCGGCAAGGCGATCCTCGACGCCCCCGAGGAGTCCCCGCGGGTGTCCGCGTACGCCGACGGCCGGTACGAGGAAGTGAAACCGTTCCGGTACTGCCCGGTGCAGGAGCCGCTCTGCGACTACGAGGGCACGACCGCGACGATGCCCGTGCGCGAGGGCCATCCGCTGCAGTTGTCCCTGCCGGGCGCCATCTCGGAGAACCCGTGGGGCTTCGCCAGCGTCTACGGAGACCCGGACTCCGGCGACGTCGTGGAAGCAGACGAGTACTTCGCCCCCGGGACGCGGAACACGCTCACCGTGCCGCCGGTGAACGAGGACGGACTCGTGCTCATCGGCGTCGAGGTGCGCCTGCCGTCCGGTGTCATCGACGTCGACACCGACCAGGAGGAGATCGTCAGCCACGCCATCTGGTCGATCGCCACCACGGAAGCGGACTGACACCCTGTCGACGTCACCGTCCCGGCGCGCGAAAGGAAGTCATGGACGAGAACTCCTTGACCGAGATCGGCATGAAGGCCAGGGACGCTCGACTGAGACCGATCATCGCCACGACGGTGAGTATGACGATGGTGGTCTTCTTCGTCGTGACCCGCGCATGGACCTGGACGCCACTGTGGGTGACCCCGTTCTCCCTGGCGGTGATCGGTGTCGTGCTCTGGCAAGGATGGCGGAGCCCTTTCGAACGCACGGTGGTCTACCGGGATCGGCTCGAGACGCGCCGCCGAAGCGGGGTGGTGTCCGTGATCGCCCGCGACGCGATCGACACCTTTCGACTCCGTCAGGGCGGTGAGGGAGACCCGCTCGTCCTGGTGGTCGACGTCGACGGCCGCACGACGACGCTCCTGGGAACCGACAACATCGGCCGCGCACGATGGATCGACAACTTCCGGCCGGGCCATCGGCACACGGACGCCCTCGTCACCCAATTCGAGCACTGGCGCACGCACGGCCGCTGGGAGTGACCGCCCGGGTCAGCTGTCCAGTTCGCGGGCGACGGCCCGGACCACCTCGGAGATCTTCTGGGCGGTCTTGCGGTCGGGGTACTTGCCCTTGCGCAACTCTGGCTGCACGGTGGCCTCCAGAAGCGTGATCATGTCCTCGACCATGCCGTGCAACTCGTCGGGCGTGTGCTTGCGAGCGGTCGGCTGATCGCGGCGGGCGGCGGCACCCGCCTGACGCAGTGAGGGCGCCGGGTCGAGAACCTTCAGCGACAACGCCTGGGGTCCGCGGCGCCCGGCGGCCATGCCGAACTCGACGCGCTGGCCGGCCTTCAGGCCCTCGACTCCCTGCGGGAGCGCGGACGACCGGACGTACACGTCCTCACCCTCGTCCTGCGAGAGGAAGCCGAAACCCTTGTCGACGTCGTACCACTTCACCTTGCCGGTCGGCACCGATCTCACCCATTCGTCTCGTTGATCGCGTCACATGAATAATCGCGCCCGTTGCCGCCGCCCATGACGGGCCCTGGCGCTCGGGACGCGATGAGTCGATGGTACTCCGCTGCGCGAACGACGAGCACCTCGATATCGCGGGGCAGGCGCCGGGTAGGCCGGAGGCCGGTCGGATCGTCAGGCCGGGAAGGCCGGAGGCCGGTCGGGGCATCAGGCCGGGAAGGCCGGAGAGATAGTGTGCTCTCTCGTGACCGACTCCCCCCGTACCGGAACCCCGGCGCTCCTGGTCGCCGCCCTCGTCTGTTTCGGGCTGGGCCTGCTGGCGATCGTCGTCATGTTCGTGACGCTGCTCGTCTGGAACGATCCGCCCGGACTGTGGATCTATCTCTCGGCGATGCTGTGCCCGCTGGGGTTCCTGCTCGGTCTGATCCACGCGCTGCGGTCGGGCCGCCGAGCCCGTCGCTGACACGGCGGAACCGGGCATACTGGTCGCATGCGCCTGCTGCTGAACGTCATCTGGTTGATCTTCGGCGGCCTGTGGCTCGCTCTCGGCTACTTCGTGGCCGGCATCGTCTGCTGCATTCTCATCGTCACCATCCCGTTCGGTATCGCGGCGTTCCGCATCGGGGTGTACGCCCTGTGGCCCTTCGGCCGGACCGTGGTGGACAAGCCCACGGCGGGCGTCGCCTCGGTGATCGGCAACGTGATCTGGATCGTCGTGGCAGGAATCTGGCTGGCCATCGGGCACGTCCTCACCGCGATCGCCATGGCGATCACCATCATCGGGATCCCGCTGGCGTTGGCGAACCTCAAGCTGATCCCGGTGTCGCTCATGCCGCTGGGCAAGGACATCGTCGACTCGGACGCACCGTTCGTGGCCACGCGCTACTGACGTCGGGGCGCGCACTCAACAGAACGAACGGTTCCTTCTCGGCGTGGCCCGAGGGGTGATACACGTCGGATCGGTCTACCATCCTGTGCGTGATACTGAAGAAATCCGATGACCGCACCTTCGGATCACACAGGATCTTCGTCGCCCTCACCGTGATCGGTGCCGCAGTGGCGCTCGTCGCGCACGATCGGCTCATCCCGTTCGACGTCCCCAAGTTCGGGTTGTTCCGGTTCGGCATCGACGCTCTCGTGTACCGCGCCGGCGGAGCGACGGTGCTCGACTCGTCCCCGCTGTACGCCCACGATCTGGTCGGCGAACTCCCCTTCACGTATCCCCCGTTCGCCGCGCTGGTGTTCGCACCTCTCGGGGCGATGTCCACCGCGACGACCAACATCGTCTTCTGGCTCGGGAACATCGCGCTGCTCTATCTGATCGTCCGGTCCTGCTGGATGGTCCTCGGCTTCCGCGACGACCGCAGTCTCCGCATCGTCAGCGCCGCACTGTCCATCGTCTTCACCTGGCTCGAACCGGTGCGCATGACCATCTGGCTCGGTCAGATCAATCTCGTTCTCCTGGCGCTGGTGCTGTGGGACCTGTCGCGGCCCGAGGGCAGCCGGCTCCGCGGCATCGGGGTCGGCATCGCCACCGGCATCAAGATGACTCCCGGACTGTTCCTCGTCCACCTCGCGCTGACACGGCAGTGGCGGGCACTGGTCGTCGGCGTCGTCACCGCCGCGGCGACCGTGGTGCTCGGCTTCGTCGTGCTCTTCTCCGACGCGGTCACCTACTGGTTCGGTGCCATCTCCGACTCGTCCCGCATCGGCGACATCTCGTCCGGCGCGAACCAGTCGCTGCGCGCGTCGATACCGAGGTGGTTCGGCATGACCGAGGCGCCGACGCTGCTCTGGATCGTCATCGCGGGAGCCGTCTGCGTGGCCGGCCTTCTCGTGGGCGCCGCGGCGCACCGCCGGGGGTTGCCGCTCCTCGGCCTGATCGTCATCGGCCTGACGGCGCCTCTGGTGTCTCCGTTCTCCTGGGGTCACCACTGGGTGTGGCTCCTGCCGCTGGTCATCGTCTGCATGGACGTCGCACTGCGTGCCTCGAACCCGCTCGCCTGGCTCCTGCCGCTCGTCGCGAGCCTGCCGCAGATCGCCTGGTTCTGGGTGGCGCCCGGTGACGTCTACGCGATCGGCACCTTCATGCTCCCGCCGTCGAACCGACTCGAGGGTGTGGCGCTGCAGACCGTCTACCCGACCACGGGTGTCCTGGTGCTCGTCGTCGTGGCTGTGATCCTGCGCACATGTGACGTCGGACACATAACGAACCGGTCACGAACGGGTGACGAGACGGTGGTCAGCACGTCTTCGCCGTCCTAGCTGCGACGACCCGTTCGAACACCTCACAACGGCGGCGCGACGCGCGCACCAGGGGAAGTTATCGAACAGTGACATGTGTGCCCGTTTCGTAATACTGTCCATCACGGCCGGAAGTTCGGCCGACGTCCGGCCCGCCGCGCCAAACCTCGTCCCGCGGGTACCGGACATCCCTCACAGACATGATCAGGGACGAGGGCGGGGGACCCACACGTCCTTCGTAGATATCCGGCCGGCTCTCGCGGCGCCCCACCGGGCACCGAGCAGTCGACCTAGGGGTGAAGCCTCTCCGCTCCAGCCAGGAGCGCACCGAGGCCGGGCTACCTCTCAGCCCGAATCCGACAGCTGACCTCGCAGGCGCGTGTGGAGAGGATTTCTACCCTTATGAGCGGACGTCATCGCAAGCCGAGCACCACGGGCAAGACCGTCGCCAAGGTCGCCGTCACCGGCGCACTGGTCGGCACCGCAGGTCTCGCATTCAGCGGCACGGCCAACGCAGCCCCCGATTCCGACTGGGACCGTCTCTCGCAGTGCGAGGCCGGCGGCAACTGGGGCATCAACACCGGTAACGGTTTCCAGGGCGGCCTGCAGTTCTCGCCGAGCACCTGGACCGGACACGGCGGCGGAGAGTTCGCGGCCACCGCGAACCAGGCCAGCCGTGAAGAGCAGATCGTCGTCGCCGAGCGCGTGCTCGAGTCGCAGGGCTGGGGCGCCTGGCCGTCCTGCTCCTCGCAGCTCGGACTGAGCAGCGGCCCGACGCAGCGCGACGCACCGGCGACCACGGCGCCCACCGCACCGGCACTCCCCGATCTGACGAGCATCCCGTCGACCGAGCAGGCCGTGCAGGGACTCACCCAGGTCGTCCAGAACTTCACCAACGATCCGGCGATCCTGGGCTTCGTCCAGGCCGCCACCGCGGATCCGCAGGTGGCGAGCTTCATCGCAGCGAACCAGGATCTCCTGCCCCGCTGACCCACTCCACGAGAAAGGCCCCCACCGACTGGTGGGGGCCTTTCTCGTGTCTCGCGCGTCAGCGGTTGATGACCGTGTGGGGATGCGCGTAGGGCAGCGAGTCCACCGGCAGCGGGAACTCCGTCTCCTCACCGAACGGGGACAGGTTTCCGGCGCGCGCCGACATCAGTTCGGTGACGGGATGATCGTCGTCGTCCGCACTGTGCGGCCAGCCCGGGTCGACATATCGCTTCTTCTCTGAGTTCGCCATGGTTCATTTCACCATTCGGAGTAGCGCCTCTGCCAGTCCAGGTCCCCGGACCGGTCTCTACGCTTGACCTCGATGACCGACAACGAGGGCACGCCGGCGGACACACTCACCGAGTGGTTGTCCGCGCGCAGCGACGACGAACTGGCCGAACTGCTGCGGCTCCGCCCCGACCTGACCATCCCGCCGCCGCCCACACTCGAGGTTCTGGCGGGCCGGTCCGAGCAACGTGCCTCGGTACTGCGCGCGGCCGAGGACCTGGACACCACGTGCCTGACCGTCGTGGAGCTGCTCGCGCACGAGGGCGCCGACACCGCCCCGGTCGCCCGCGCCCGACTCGACGAGATCGTCGGCCGCCGGGCGACGAAGAAGGCGGTCGACGCGGCACTGTCGGTGTTGCGTGCGCGTGCGCTGGTGCGCGGCACGACGTCGCTCACCCTGGTCGCGGCCGCACGCGACGCCGTGCCGTGGCGGGTCGGACGGTTCTTCGACGTCGACGCCTCGCTCACCGCCGAGGTGGTCGGTGCGAAGCTCGCGGAGATCGACGACCGCAGCCGTGAGCTGCTCACCACGCTGACCCGCTCGTCGTCGATCGGCCGGACGCGCGACGCCGCACCCGGTACGCCCGCGGATCGGCCCGTCCAGCGCCTGCTCGCCGCCGGGCTGCTCACCTGGCTCGACGACAACACGGTCGAACTGCCGCCGCAGGTCTCGCAGGTACTCCGCGGCGAGCCCGTCACCGATCCGGTGTCGCTGGCCCCACCGGCGGCGTCGACCACCGCTGTCGGGGTGGCGGACGTCGACGCGGCCGCCGCCGGGGAGGCCCTCGAGCTGCTGCGGCACTGCGAGGACATCGTCGACTCGCTCTCCCGCACGCCCGCGCCCGCACTCAAGGCGGGAGGACTCGGCGTCCGGGAGATCCGACGCATCGCGAAGGCAGCCGATCTCGACGAGGCGCGAGTCGGCCTGCTGGTCGAGGTCCTGGCGGGCGCCGGACTCATCGCGGTGGGGCTGCCCGATCCGGGACCTCTCACCGACATCGACGACATGTGGACGCCCACCCCCGCGGTCGACGCGTGGGTCACCGCATCGCCGGCACAGCGCTGGGCCACCCTGGCCGGAGCCTGGCTGGATCTGCCCAGGGTGCCGTGGTTGATCGGCATGCGCGACGCCAACGACAAGCCGATCGCCGCACTGTCCGACGAGGCCCGCTCGGCCGCCGCGCCCCGAGACCGGCGGATCGTGCTGGGCGTGATCGCCGATCTCGCCTCGGGAAAGGCCCTCGCCACCGAGGACGTCGTCCGCATCGCCACCTGGCGCAGGCCACGCCTCGCCGCTCGCCTGGGCGTCGGCCCGGTCTCCCGCTACCTGGCCGAGGCCGGCGCTCTCGGGGTCGTCGGCCGCGAAGCACTGTCCACCCCCGGACGCGCACTGATCGGTGATCCCTCCTCGGCCGCGGCGGCGATGCACCGCGTCCTGCCCGAACCCATCGACCACGTTCTGGTCCAGGCCGACCTGACCGTCGTCGCCCCCGGGCCGTTGACTCCCGAGCTCGCGCAGCGGATGGCGACGGTCGCGGACATCGAGTCGGCGGGCGCCGCGACGATGTACCGCATCGACGAGCGGACGCTGCGACGTGCTCTGGACGGCGGCACCACCGCCGCGGAGCTCCATGCCCTCTTCGCCACCCATTCGCGGACGCCTGTCCCGCAGTCGCTGACCTACCTCATCGACGACGTCGCCCGCCGCCACGGACGCCTGCGTGCCGGGGTGGCGTCGTCCTTCGTCCGCTGCGAGGACCCCGCACTGCTCGCGGAGGTGCTCTCCTCTCCCGCCGCCGAGGCCCTCGCGTTGCGGGCACTGGCCCCGACCGTCGCGATCTCGCAGGCGCCGCTGGCCGACGTGCTGGCCGGGCTGCGCGCCGCCGGGTTCGCACCCGCGGGCGAGGACTCCTCCGGCACGATCGTCGACGTTCGCGATCGTGGTGCGCGCGTCGTCCCCCGTCGCGGTCGCTCGCCCTACCGCACGCCCGCCGTCCCCACGGACGAGCAACTGGGGCGCCTCGTCTCGGAGATGCGGGCCGGCACCCGAGCCGGAGAGGTGCGCCGGACCGAGCGTGAACGGGTGCGGTCCGACGGCACCCGTGCGTCCGGCGCCGCGACGATCGCGCTTCTCCAGCGCGCCGCGTTGTCCCGCTCACCGATCAGCATCGGTTACGTGGACGCTGCCGGTGTCTCGAGCAACCGTGTCGTCGAACCGGTGACCGTCGGCGGCGGCCAACTCGACGCGTGGGACCCCGACGCCGGTGTCATGCGTCACTTCACGTTGCACCGCATCACGTCGGTGGCCCTGCTCGCCTGAACCGCCGCGCCGGTGCAAGGCACAATGGACTGGTTGCGCCCCGGTTCGTCCATGCGGGGCGCGTGAAGGAGAGACCGTGACCGACGGACCGTTGATCGTCCAGTCCGACAAGACCCTGTTGCTCGAGGTCGACCACGAGCTCGCCGGGCAGGCCCGCGCGGCCATCGCTCCGTTCGCCGAGCTGGAACGCGCACCCGAGCACGTCCACACCTACCGCATCACCCCGCTCGCGCTGTGGAACGCGCGCGCCGCGGGCCACGATGCCGAGCAGGTGGTCGACGCCCTCGTGACCTTCTCCCGCTACGCGGTTCCGCAGCCCCTGCTCGTCGACATCGTCGACACGATGGCCCGCTACGGCCGGCTCCAGCTGGTCAAGTCGCCCGTGCACGGGCTGTCCCTGGTGAGCCTCGACCGCGCCGTGCTCACCGAGATCATGCGGCACAAGAAGATCGCCCCGATGCTCGGCGCGCAGGTCGACGACGACACCGTGCTCGTCCACCCCAGTGAGCGCGGGCGCCTCAAGCAGATGCTCCTCAAGGTCGGCTGGCCGGCCGAGGATCTGGCCGGATACGTCGACGGCGAGGCGCACCCCATCGATCTGGACTTCTCCGGTGGCCACTGGGAGCTACGCGACTACCAGCAGATGGCGACCGACTCGTTCTGGGCCGGTGGATCCGGTGTGGTCGTCCTCCCCTGTGGTGCCGGCAAGACGATGGTGGGCGCCGCGGCCATGGCCAAGGCCCGCGCGACCACACTGATCCTCGTCACCAACACCGTCGCCGGTCGGCAGTGGAAGCGCGAGCTCATCGCCCGCACCTCCCTGACCGAGGAGGAGATCGGCGAGTACTCCGGCGAGCGCAAGGAGATCCGCCCGGTCACCATCGCGACCTACCAGGTGATCACGCGCCGCACCAAGGGTGAGTACAAGCACCTCGAGCTCTTCGACTCCCGCGACTGGGGCCTGGTGATCTACGACGAGGTGCACCTCCTCCCCGCTCCCGTGTTCCGCATGACAGCCGACCTGCAGTCGCGACGCCGACTCGGACTCACCGCGACGCTGGTGCGCGAGGACGGCCGCGAGGGCGACGTGTTCTCGCTCATCGGCCCCAAGCGTTACGACGCACCGTGGAAGGACATCGAGGCACAGGGCTGGATCGCGCCGGCCGAGTGCATCGAGGTGCGCGTCACTCTGACCGACGCGGAACGCATGTCGTACGCCGTGGCGGAGCCGGAGGAGCGTTACAAGCTGTGCTCCACGGCGCACACGAAGATCGCCGTGGTGAAGTCGATCCTGGCGCGGCACGAGGACTCACCGACGCTCGTCATCGGCGCGTACCTCGACCAGCTCGACGAGCTGGGTGCGGCCCTGGATGCTCCCGTGATCCAGGGCTCGACCAAGAACAAGGAGCGCGAACTGCTCTTCGACGCGTTCCGCCGCGGCGAGATCAAGACCCTCGTGGTGAGCAAGGTCGCCAACTTCTCCATCGACCTCCCCGAAGCCTCGGTGGCCGTGCAGGTCTCGGGCACCTTCGGATCCCGGCAGGAGGAGGCCCAGCGACTGGGCCGACTGCTGCGCCCCAAGCACGACGGTGGGCAGGCGCACTTCTACTCGGTCGTCTCGCGCGACACCCTCGACGCGGAGTACGCGGCTCACCGCCAGCGCTTCCTCGCCGAGCAGGGCTACGCGTATCGCATCACCGACGCCGACGACCTCCTGGGACCGGCGATCTGACGTGCGCACCTTCGACTTCCCCGTGGACCGCGCGCACGCCCGGTCGGTGAACGAGACCCTCGGCGACGTGCGGCGGTTGCGCATCTCGTCCGTCGTCTTCGCCGTGCTCCTCGCGGGCGGCGCGGCCTGGCTGTACGTCCTCGACCACGCGTGGTCCTACATCCTGTGTGCGGTGCTGGCCGTGGCCGCCCTGATGTCGCTGTGGGTGTCCGTGTGGGCGCCCCGCAAGGTCGGGTCCATCGACGAGCTGTACGCCTCGAGCGCGTTGGTGCCGGCCATGGTGTCGGAGACGCGACCGCGTGGAGCCACGATCCTCGCGCTGATCGACATCGCCAAGCCGGAGACCACCGTCCCGCACTACGCACTCGTCGTCCGGAACGTGCGGGCGCTGCCGGGACACACGATGACCGAGGGCGAGCGCGTCCCCTCCGTGGCCGTGCTGTCCGACCGGAGCGCCAAATCCATCTCGGAGACGTGGCAGATGGTCAGCCCCATGCCCGTCGCTTGGGGTACGAGGGACCGGACCGTGCTGCGGACGGCCATCGAGGCCATCGATCCGGTCGAGTGGAAGCTGCTGCGCAAGAACCTGTCCGTGTCGGAGACCGTGCGGCAGGCCGAGAACGATCAGCTCCTCATCGACCCCCACGACCTGCCCGAGGAACTGCTGCAGAAGCGCGCGGACTGACGCGTCGAGGGACTCGTGACTCGAACGCTAGGCTCCCCCTCATGGCTGTGACGTCGAACGACCGCGCATCGAGTCCGGCCGGCCTCCGGCCTTCCCGCGAATCGAATCCGGCCGGCCTCCGGCCTTCCCGCACCGTCGCCCGGCTGCGCCCCTTCGCGTCCACCATCTTCGCGGAGATGACCGCGCTGGCGGCCACGCACGACGCCGTCAATCTCGGACAGGGTTTCCCGGACACCGACGGCCCCGCGCGCATGCTGGAGGTGGCGCGCGAGGCCATCGCGTCCGGCCTCAACCAGTACCCGCCCGGGCCGGGCATGGCGGTGTTGCGCGACGCCGTCGCTCGGGACCGGGCCGGCCGCTACGGCACCGAGTACGACCCGGACTCGGAGATCCTGGTCACCGTCGGGGCCACCGAGGCGATCAGCGCCGCGATGCTCGGCCTCGTCGAGAGCGGTGACGAGGTGCTGCTCGTCGAGCCGTACTACGACTCCTACGCGGCCGCCGTCGCGCTCGCGGGTGCGCAGCGGCGCACCGTCCCCCTCGTCGTCGACGGCGATCGATTCGCCCTCGACGTCGATGCCCTGCGCTCCGCCGTCGGCCCGCGCACCCGCATGATCGTCGTCAACTCCCCGCACAATCCCACCGGAACCGTGTTCACCGCATCGGAGCTGGCCGCGATCGCCGAGGTCGCGTGCGAGCACGACCTCCTGGTCCTCACCGACGAGGTCTACGAGCGACTGGTGTTCGACGACGCCGTCCACACCCCCATCGCCACGCTCCCCGGCATGGCCGAGCGCACCATCACGGTGTCGAGCGCGGCGAAGACGTTCAACGCCACCGGGTGGAAGACGGGGTGGGCCTGCGGACCCGCCGACCTCATCGCCGCGGTGAAGGCGGCCAAGCAGTTCATGACCTTCGTCGGCGGCGCCCCCTTCCAGCCGGCGGTGGCCCACGCCCTCGACCACGAGAGCGCCTGGGTGGACGCCCTGCGAACGGGACTGCAGGCCAAGCGGGACACGCTGTCCGCCGCGCTGTCGCATGCCGGGCTGGACGTCAAGCGCAGTGAGGGCACGTACTTCGTCTGCGCCGACATCGCTCCACTGGGCGAGTCCGACGCCGACAGTTTCTGCCGTGCGTTGCCCGAACGCATCGGCGTCGTCGGCGTACCGGTGGACGCGTTCGTCGATCACCGCGAGGGCTGGGACACCCTGGTGCGCTTCGCCTTCTGCAAACAGGATCACGTGCTCGCCGACGCGGCGTCGCGCTTGGCCCGATTGTCCGCCACCCCATGACGATCGACACTGCGGCGCCGCCGACCATCTCGGTGGAGTTCGTCCGCACGGCGGTGACCCTCGCGCGGGAGACGGGTGTGGACCTGTCCGCCTGCCTGCGCGAGGCCGACATCGACCCGCATGTCCTCACTCGACCCGGCGCCCGCCTCACCACCGACCAGGTCACGCGCCTCACTCGCGCGCTGTGGCAGATGACGGGCGACGAGCTGATGGGTCTCGGATCGGCTCCGGTGCGCCGCGGCACCTTTCGGGCACTCAGTCTGACGATGATCCACCGCCCCGATCTGGGGAGCGCGCTCGAGCGGATGGTGGACGTCGGTCGCGCCTTTCCCGGCGTCCCGCGCGGTGTGCTGATGCGCGGCGGGGGACGCGCCCGGCTCGAACTCGTCGACTCCCCGACGATGATCGCCGATCAGCTCTCCCCGGAGGCGGCCGAGGCGGCGCAGCGCATCCGCATCGAATTCCTGCTCATCCTCTGGCACCGCTTCTCGGCATGGCTCATCGGGCGGCGCGTGAAACTGCTGTCCGTCCAGGTGCCCTTCCCCGAACCGCAGCATCCGTCGCCGCGGGTGTACGACGACATCTTCGGGGTGCACGTGACGTTCGGATCCGACGTCGCGGCACTGGAATTCGACGACGCGATCATGGCGTCACCGCTCGTGCAGACGGAGGAGAGCCTCGAGGAGTACCTCCGCGAGTCGCCCAATCGCCTGTTCTCGGAGCGGGACTACGGCTCCAGCGCGGCGAGTGTGGTGCGGCGCGCCCTCGCACTGGGCGCGATGGGCCGCGCCTCGACCACCACCGACATCGCGACGATGTTGTCCATCAGCGTGCCGCACCTGCGCCGGTTGCTGCGCCAGGAGGGCACGTCACTGGGTCAGCTGCGCGACGAGGTGCTGCGCGACGCGGCGGTCGCCGGGCTCGAACGAGGCGAGACGGCCGAAGAGATCTCCTCGCGTCTCGGCTTCTCCGAACCCAGCGCCTTCCGCCGCGCCTTCAAACGGTGGACCGGGATGACGCCGGGGTCGTACCGCTCACACGCGTGAGGCGAGCACGAACTCCGACAGCTTCTCCCCGATGAGCACCGACGGTGCGTGAGTGTGGCCGCGGATGATCGTCGGCATCACGGACGCGTCGGCCACGCGCAGCCCCTCCACCCCGCGCACCCGCAGCTCCGGATCCACCACCGATGCCGCGTCCGAGCCCATCCGGGCGGTGCCCACCGGGTGGTAGAGGGTGTGAGACATGGTCTCCAGCGACTCGCTCAGCGCTTCGTCGAGTGCCTCGCTGTTGCGCAGTACCGGGCGCACCATCTCCCCCAGTCGCGATTTCAGCGGCTCCGTCTGCGCGATGTCGGCGCAGTAGCGCAGCCCGCTGAGCATCGCCGCACGGTCCACACCGCCCGGGTCGGACAGGTAGCGCGGATCCACGATCGCCTTGTCCAACGGTGCGGACGACCGCAACGAGATGCGTCCGCGGCTCTCCGGCTTGAGCAGGATCGACGCCAGGATGGCCGCATGCGAGTCCGCCGGGATGAGACCCTCGTCGAAGAAGGGCGCCGGCGCGAAGAGCAGTTCGATGTCCGGGAGGTCGAGCGAGTCGCGGCTGCGGACGAAGCCGTACGCCTCCGCGACGTTGGAGGTCAGCATGCCGCGTCGACGCGCGAGGTAGTTGATCAGCTCCGGAATCTTCTCCGCGGTGAACAGCGTGTCGGACTGCACCCCGTATCCGAGGGCAGACACCAGGTGGTCCATGAGGTTCTCGCCCACCTCGGGGGCGGCGTGCACCACGTCGATGCCGTGCTCGGCGAGATGCTCCGGCGCACCGATCCCCGACAGCATCAACAACTGCGGGGTGTTGATGGCACCGCCGGACAGGATGACCTCCTTCGAGGCCCGAACCGTGTGCAGCGCACCGTCCTTCGAGTACTCGACACCCACTGCGCGGGTTCCCTCGAAGAGCACGCGCGTGGCCTGCGCCTCCGTCACCACGGTGAGGTTGGGCCGTGACATGGCCGGCCGCAGGTACGCGTCGGCGCAGCTCCACCGGGCGCCGCGCTTCTGGTTGACCATCGTCTCGGTCATGCCCTTGGGCGTGGGGAGATTGGCACGCTCCGTCGACAAGCCCAGTGCCGCGGCCGAATCGAGGTACGCGCCGGTGATCGACCGGGGACTGCGCTGCTTCGACACGTGCAGCGGTCCGCCGCTGCCCTCGTCGGACTCGGTGGCACCCTCGATGTTCTCGATACGGCGGAAGGTGTCCACCACGCTGTCGAACGACCACCCGGGTCCCGCTGCCTCCGCCCAGTCGTCGTAGTCGGCTGCGAACCCGCGCACCCACATCATGGCGTTCATCGACGAGGAGCCGCCGAGCATGCGCCCACGGGGCCAGAAGATCCGTCGGCCGGCGAGTTCGGCCTGCGGCTCGGTGTCGTAGTCCCAGTCCAGTTCCGAACGGAAGAGCTTCGAGAACCCGGCGGGAATGTGGACGAACTTGTCCTTGTCCTCCGGGCCCGCCTCGAGGACGACGACGTCGGTGTTCGACGCGGCACTGAGCCGATTCGCGACGACGCATCCTGCGGATCCTGCGCCGACGACGACGTAGTCGGTGGAAGTCTCGGTCATGTCAACCTCTCAGAGCGGACGCGAAGATGGCGGGCAGGGCTTTCCAGGACGGAGCCGCGGCGAACGCGGTGAACCGCTTCGCGGTGGTGGCCGCGGTGCGGTTGGTGACGAACCACGGCGGCTTCGGCGACAGGGTGAACTCGCCCTTCAGGATCGAGCGCGGCGCGGGTCGGAAGGGCCCGCGGACGATGGTGCGCTCGGGTCGGTCGATGAGCAGTGCGTTGTGCACGACGCCGATTCCGCTCTGGACGTCGTCGAGCGTGTGGCCCGGGAACGCACCCCAGGTCGCCGCCGCCGTGAGGAAGCCGACGCCGGTCCACGCGTTGAGCGCGATGGTGCCGTAGCGCAGGTCCTCGAGCATCTCGTCGACGGCGGTGCCGAGCGACGACAGCGTGTCGGGATGCGCGATCACGTTGACGCCGAGCGTGCCGACGAACTCCTCGTTCGACATGCGGACGGCCTCGTCCACGAAACGTTGCCCGGTGTACGGGATCTCGATGACACCGAGCACCGGTGCGAAGTACTCGGTGGTGAGCAGAGCGCGATAGCTGTCCGGATCGAGGTCGCTCACGAGGGTGCGGCCGCCGGACGGGCCGAGCGACTCCGCGCCCGGGTAGTCCGCTCGGGCACCGGCGACGCGGCTGGCGCTGCCGGGGTAGTACGGCTCGCGGTCCGGTGCCTCGTGCAGTGCCGTGCGCAGCGCCGCCAGGAACGCGTCGCGCTGCGGCCACTCGGAGGAGATCACCACGACCTGCGCCGCGACGCAGTTGTAGCCGCCGTTGTGCAGCCGCTGGGTCACCACGTGCTCGGCCTGGAACCGGATGTCCGCGTCGGACCACTGGCCCGGGATCACGATGACCGGCGAGACGCCGCCGAGTTCGCTCGAGATGGGCACGTCGAGCAACGGGGTGTTGGCCTTCCTGCGCTCGGCACCCTCCTCGCCGGTGCCGAAGACGATGGCGTCGTGCGTGATCGAGCTGCCCGTCATGTGCACGTGCGCCACGGCGTCGTGGTGCACGAGGTACGAGCCGACGTCCGGGCCACCGGTGAGGATGCGCACCGCGCCCAGCTCGGCCAAGGGAGCGAAGACGGCGCGGAGCACCGGTTCCATCGGATCCGTCACCGGGTTGAGCTTCAGCGCGACGACGCGGTTGTGCGCGACCAGTTCGTAGAGCGTGTCGAGCGGGGCGATGGACGTGATGTTGCCGGCGCCGAGCACCGCACCGATGCCCCCGGTCTCGGTCGGGTTCCGTTGCGCGAGTCCGGCGTCACGGCGCGCGGTGTCCGCGTCGACACCCGGTTCGAGCCACACCTCGGCGGAGAACCCGTTGAGCAGCAGCGTGTCGAAGATGTTCGACGGCAGCACCTGCACGGTGGTGCGCCCGCCCGGACCCGAGCCGATCCGGGCGTCCGCGAGCGGGCTCTTCCCCACGGCGAGCTGCCGCAGACTCTGCGCGAGCACGTGGCACGCGGTGACGACGGAGTACGGCCCGGAGAGCCATTCCTCGCCGAGGAGTGCGGAGGCCGCGGGCAGCTTCTTGAATCGAGCGGCCGCGTCGACCCACTCCTGCGCCTTCGACGCCGTGAGGGCCGCGACCCGGTCGAGAAGGTCCGCGCGGTCGCCGAGCGAGGCACGTGCCCATGCGGCCTCGCCCTGTTCGAGGTCGCGGAGAGCCGCGTCGACCTCGGGAAAGGCGGATGCGCCGGTGGTACTCGGGGTGAGTTCGCCTGTGGTCATACCGTTGATTGTGACCTGTACTACATCGGGTGGCCATAGGCGGACGTCGGCAGCTCACGCGCCCGGTTTGTGCCGAGGCACAGCCGCCCTGTGGTGTCCGTCACCGGACAGCCGTACGGTGGAGTGATGTCGACGCCCGTGGCCGTCCGCCGCTCCGCACCGGAACCGCTCACCTCGCAGGGTCTTGCCGCGCTGCTGGGAGAGCACGTCGGCGAGCTCAGCGAGCGACTCGTCCTCGACATCCTGGTCGCCGAGCACTCGTACCTCGAGGCCACGTCGCTCACGCGGGACGAGCTCGCCACGGTGTGCACCGGCAATCTTCGGTCCATGCTCGACGCTCTGACCACGGGCGCGAGCGGCGACCTGGAACCCGCACGCGCGGCCGGCCGGATCAAGGCCGAGAACGCGGTGCCGCTGGCGGCGTTGCTGCACGCGTTCCGCCTCGGTGGTCGTCTGATCTGGGCCGAGCTCACCGCGGCGGCCGCGGGCCGGGCTCCGGAGGTGCTGCTCGCGATGGCCACCGAGGTGTGGGCGTTGGTGGACACCTACTCCGACGCGGCCGCGGAGGCGTATCGCGACGCCGCGGACCGGCTCGCCCTCGACGACGCCGATGCGCGCCGCATGGTGCTCCGCGCTCTGTTCGACGAGACCGCTTCGGATCCCGCTGCCGTGCAGGACGCCCTGCGGGCCTTCCGCATCCCGGACGCGGGCCACTTCGCCGTCGTGTCCGCCGAGACCACCGTCGACCGGGGTGCCACTCCGGGCAGCGCGCGCGAGAGCATCCTGCCGCTCGGTGTCGAGTCGGTGTGGGACACCGATGCGGACGGTCACCTGGGACTGCTGGTCGCCTCGGCGCCGGCGGTGCTCGACGACGCGGTGGACACCCTGGGCCGGCTCTACGGCACCCGACTGGGTGTCGGCACGTACTACGAGCGGTCGCTGTCCACCCCGACGGCGGTGGCGCAGGCCCGGACGGCTCGTCGCTGCGCACCGCCGGGGAGCGCGCGCATCAGTCGCTACGACGCGTGTCCGGTTCCGCTGCTGCTGGTCTCGACTCCCGACGCCGCCGCGCGGGCCGCCCGACAGATCCTGGGTCCGCTCGCCGTGGCCGAGGGCCCGCACCGCCTCGCGGACCGGGACAGCCTGCTCGAGACGCTCGACGCGTGGTTCGCGGCCGCCGGTTCCACCACCGCGGCGGCCGACCGCTTGCACTACCACCGCAACACCGTGCTCTACCGGCTCCGCCGTATCCACGACCTCACGGGCCGTGATCACACGAACCCGGTGGACGCCGCCGAACTGTACGTCGGTCTGCGCGCAGCGGAGCTGGCCCGCGTTCGGTGACGACGGCCGTGTAGGAACATACGTTCGAACGACCGCGCTACGATGGCCCCGTGACCTACGCACTCCAGGCGTCCCTGTTCGACGACGGCGCGGACGGACCGTCGCTCGGCTCCCTCACGTCCGTCCGCCGGACGGTGTTGACCGACGGCGCGTGGATCGACGTGCTGCCGAACTGGGTGAGCGGCTCGGACTGCGTCTTCGACCGGCTTGTGGACGAGGTTCCGTGGCGGTCGGAACGCCGACCGATGTACGACCGCGTCGTCGACGTCCCGCGCCTGGTCTCCTTCTTCCCCGACCCCCAGCGGCTGCCCGCCCCCGTCCTGGTCGATGCCGGTCGACAGCTGAGCGAGCACTACCGGGCCGAACTGGGCGAGGACTTCGCCACGGCCGGACTCTGCTTCTACCGCGACGGCAAGGACAGCGTCGCCTGGCACGGCGACGACCTCGGACGCGGAGCGCGCGAGGACACCATGGTCGCCATCGTGTCCCTCGGCGCCGCACGGCCGCTGTTGCTGCGACCGCGCGGCGGCGGTCCCTCGGTGAGACACACTCTGGGACACGGTGATCTGATCGTCATGGGCGGGTCCTGTCAGCGGACCTGGGAGCACTGCGTGCCCAAGAGCACGCGCGCCACGGGGCCCCGGATCAGCGTCCAGTTCCGACCGCACGGCGTGCGCTGACGGCGTCGGCCAGCGCACGCACGGCGCGTTCGGTGTCCGCCCACCCGAGGCAGGCATCGGTGATCGACTGGCCGTAGGTGAGCGGCTCCCCCAACGTGCCGAGGTCCTGACGGCCCTCGACGAGGAAGCTCTCCACCATCACCCCCACGACGCCGCGGTCGCCGCCGGCGATCCGGTCGGCGAGGTCGCCCAGCACGTCGAGCTGGCGTCGGTGGTTCTTGGCACTGTTGCCGTGGCTGACGTCCACCACCACCCGCGGGTCCGCGCCCGAGCGCCGGAGCCGCTCCCCAGCGTCGGTCACCGAAGCCGCGTCGTAGTTCGGGCCGGAGGACCCACCCCGGAGGATGACGTGGGCGTCCTCGTTGCCCGCCGTGCGCACGGCGGCCAGTCGGCCGTCGTCGTCGACCCCGGCGTACACGTGCGGCGACCTCGCCGAGCGCACCCCGTCGACGGCCACCTGCACGTCGCCGTCCGTCCCGTTCTTGATGCCCACCGGCATCGGCAGACCGCTGACCATCTGGCGGTGAACCTGCGACGACGCGGTGCGGGCACCGATCGCCCCGTACGTCACCAGGTCCGAGAGATGGCCGGACAGAGCAGGATCGAGGAACTCCGTCGCCGTGGGCAGGCCGCCGTCGACGATGGCGGCCAGAATGCGCCGCGCCGCCCGGAGCCCGGCGTCGAGATCGTCCGAGCCGTCGAGGCCGGGGTCGCTGAGCAGACCCTTCCAGCCCACCGATGTCCGCGGCTTCTCGAAGTAGACCCGCATGATCACCTGGAGTCGATCCCCCACCTCGTCGGCCAGGACGGCCAGCCGGCGGGCGTAGTCCAGTGCCGCGATCGGGTCGTGCACGGAGCACGGGCCCACCACGACGGCCACGCGGTCGTCGGCTCCGGTCAGGATGGCGCGCAGGGCGTCACGGCTGTCGGCGACGCGGAGAGCCGCGTCGGCGGATGCGGGTTCCGCGCCCCGCAGCGCACGCGGCGAGACGAGCGGACCTGTCCGCGACAGGTCGGGAAGAGTGTCGAGTGCGAGAGTCACGATGAGTCCTCGGGGCGGTCGGGTGAGACGTCACGACCGGGACACGCATTCCACGCGAGCCGGTCCTGCCGGCTCGTCGGGTGGAGTGGGTCAGCGCATGGTTCCGCTGACCGGACCACCGAGGGCCGGCCTGCTGAACCAAAAATATGCTCGCTGCACACAGGCACTGTAGCGCACGGCCGTACCGACGCACCCGGGCGGCGGAAGCGGACATTCTTCTCCCTCGACGTGGGACCATGGTCCGATGGCGATCGACACCTCTCGCGGGGACCGCATCCAGAACAGCACGGCGTTCGAGAGAGCCGCCCGCGCAGGGCATCTCGTGAGCGGAGTGCTGCACCTCCTGATCGGATACATCGCGGTGCGGCTCGCCTTCGGACAGGGCGGCAACGCCGACCAGTCCGGCGCGCTGGGCGAGCTGGCCTCCAAGCCCGGCGGTGCCGTCATGCTGTGGATCGCCGTCGTCGCCTTCCTGGCCCTCGCCGCGTGGCGCATTCTCGAGGCGGTGGTGGGTAAGAAGACCGAGGCCGATTCCGGCAGTGCGACCGATCGACTCAAGGCCGGTGCACTCGCCGTCGTGTACCTCGCATTCGCCTGGTCCGCGCTGAACTTCGCTCGCGGTGCCGGGCAGTCGACGGGTCAGCAGAACGCCGGGCTCACCGCCCGCCTCATGGAGTCGACGATCGGCAAGGTCGTTCTCGTCGTGGCCGCGGCCGTCATCATCGGCGTCGGCGCTTATCACGTGTACAAGGGCATCTCCACCAAGTTCGAGAAGGACCTCGAGGGTCACGTCGGGCGTCCGGTCCGGGTCATCGGCGTGGTCGGATACACCGCCAAGGGCCTCGCCCTCGTCGGTGTCGGTGTCCTGGTGGCCGCCGCCGTGCTGACCGCGGATCCCGGCAAGGCGACGGGTCTCGACGGAGCCGTCAAGACCCTGGGGGCGCAGCCGTTCGGACAGATCCTGCTCGTCCTCGCCGGAGTCGGCATCGCCCTCTACGGCGTCTACGCCGTCGTGATGGCCCGGCACGCCCGGATGTGAGGCGTCGATGTCGTGACACCGACAAACCCATCGGTGCCCATGACGCCGCTCCGACCCGCGCCCGCCGCCTCGCAGCCGCGTGACGACGCCTACCCCGGCGTTCTCCGCACCCTCGCGATGTTCCTGTTCGCACGCTGACGTCCGCCTCGATCGCTGCGATGGACTTTTGTCTGGAGCAAAAGGTTGTGCACAATTCAATTGTGCGCTACGTTCGGTCTTGTGAACGACGCGCTGACACTGGACAAGCAACTCTGCTTCGCCCTGTACTCGGCGTCGCGGGCCACCACCGCGGTCTACCGGCCCCTGCTGGACGACCTGGGCATCACCTACCCGCAGTACCTGGTGATGCTCGTGCTGTGGGAGCGGGACGGACTCAGCGTCTCGGAGCTGGGCGATCGACTCGGCCTGGATTCCGGAACACTGTCCCCCCTGCTCAAGCGCATCGAGACACTGTCGCTCGTCACCCGCGAACGCTCAGCGGAGGACGAACGACGCGTCGAGATCCGGCTGACGGACACGGGCCACGCCCTGCGTTCCGCGGCCGCGCACGTTCCCGAGTGCATCTTCACCGCGACCGGCCTCTCCGAAGACGAGGCGACCACGTTGATCGCACTCGTCCGCAAGACCACCGCGTCGCTTCGTTCCGCCTGACCCGTCCATCCCCACCACGAGAGGTTCACCCATGAAGACGCTGTACACCGCAGAGGCACTGGCCACCGGCGACGGACGCAACGGCCACGGCCGCACCACCGACGGCAAGGTCGACGTCGACCTCGCCGCCCCCACCGAGATGGGCGGCAGCGGCAACGGAACCAACCCGGAGCAGCTCTTCGCCGTCGGCTACGCAGCGTGCTACCACTCCGCTCTGCGCCTCGTCGCCGGCCAGCAGAAGGCCGACGTCACCGACTCCTCCGTCGGCGCGAAGGTCAGCATCGGCCCGAACGACGCCGGCGGCTTCGAGCTCGCCGTGGTCCTCGAGGTGACCCTCCCCAACCTCGATCACGACACGGCGCAGGCCCTCGCGGACAAGGCCCACGAGGTCTGCCCCTACAGCAATGCGACCCGCGGCAACATCGACGTGCAGATCACCGTCAGCGACGACTGACCGTTCAGATCGGGTAGGTGACGCCCGTGAGCTCGACCGACCTGGTCCAGAGCTCACGGGCTTTCGCCTCGTCACGCGAGGCCTTGTTCGATCCGACCTTCTTCGGGTGCCCGCTCAGCTCCTGGAACCCGTCCGGTCCGAAGTAGCCGCCGGACTGCAGCCCCGGTGCCGTCGCGGCGTAGAGCTCCGGCAGGCTTCCCATGTAGGCCGACTGGGCGAAGACCCGGCCGAGTGACATGAACGCGTCCTGCACACTCTCCGTCCGACCCATCAACTCGGTACTCGAGTAACCGGGATGCGCCGCCAGCGAGAGCACGGGTGACCCCGCCGCACGCAGTCGGCGATCCAGCTCGTACGCGAACAGCAGGTTCGACAGCTTCGACTGCCCGTAGGCACCCCACCGGCTGTAGCGACGCTTCTCGTAGTTGAGATCCGACAGCTTCAGTCCCGGTACCTGGTGCATGAAACTCGACATGGTGACCACGCGGTCGGTGATCCTGTCCAGCAGGAGGCCGGTCAGCGCGAAATGCCCGAGATGGTTCGTGCCGAACTGCATCTCGAAACCGTCGGCGGTCCGCTTCAGCGGCAGTGCCATGACGCCGGCGTTGTTGATCAGCACGTCCACGGTGGGCGTGTCGTCGGCGAACTCCCGCACCGAGCTCAGATCCGCGAGGTCGAGTCGACGCACCTCGGCGCGCTCACCGATCTCGTCCGCGATCGGCTTCGCCTTCTCCACAGTCCGGCAGGCCAGCACCACCGTCGCGCCCGCGCGACCGAGTGCCTTCGCGGCCTCGGCGCCGAGCCCGCTGTTGGCTCCCGTGACCACGAAGGTCCGGCCGGTCTGATCCGGTACGTCGGTCTCGACCCACTTGTGTGCAGACTTCTGTGCCATGCGCTTCCCCCCTGAGACTTCACTCGGCCGCTCGCCGCGGCCGACCGCGTTCGAGGGTACCGGCGCACTACGCTCGATCCGGTGCCCGCACCGCTGCCGATCCGAGACGGTCTCAATCCGACGCGGATCCGCATGCCGGACGCGCCGGCAGAGCACAGGACCATAGTCGAGTACCTGGTCGCACGCTTTCCGCGCGATGCGGAGGCCCTGCGCGCGAAGGTGACGGACGGCGAGGTCGTCGATGCCGCAGGACGGCCCGTGCTGGTCGACACTCCCCTGGTCCCCCGCGCCGACGTCTACCTGTACCGGGATCCGCCCGTGGAACCCGAGGTGCCGTTCACCGCCCCGATCCTGTACCGAGACGATGCGATCGTGGTGGTGGACAAGCCGCACTTCCTGGCGACGACACCACGCGGGCGCTTCGTCGTGCAGACCGCCCTGACCCGGCTGCGACGCGAACTGGGAAACGACGCACTGTCCCCGGCGCACCGCCTCGATCGCCTCACCGCGGGCGTGCTCGTCTTCACAGCGCGACAGGACGTCCGCCGCGCATATCAGGAGATGTTCCGGGATCGCAGCATGGTCAAGGTCTACGAAGCGGTGGCCCCCGACTCGCCGATCTCGTTCCCGCACACCGCGATCAGCCGCATCGTCAAGGACCGTGGATCACTGCAGGCGACCGAGGTGCCGGGTGAGCCGAACAGCGAGACCGTGATCGAGAAGGTGCGCACGGTGGGCGACCTGGCGCTCTACCGCCTGCATCCGCGCACGGGCAAGACCCATCAACTACGCGTGCACATGGCCTCTCTCGGCCTGCCCATAGTCGGCGACTCGCTGTATCCCGTGCCGCGCGAGGTCGCCGTCGACGACTACCGGGATCCACTGCGACTGCTGGCGCGGAGCATCGAGTTCACCGACCCGCTCACAGGCGCACCGCGGCACTTCGCGTCGCAGCGGACCCTCGCGCTGTCTCCACCGTGATCCGGTGCGAGATCGCGGCGAGCGTCAGCAGTCCGATCGCGAGGTTGGTCAGGGCGGCGAAGCCCGTCTCGGCGAAGTCGACGAGCGCACCGAGCAACGCGTAGATCAGGGCCGCCGACCGGAGTCGGTGCAGAGGCCAGAGGGACGCGGTGCGCCGCCGCGCGATCAGCGACGGGAGCCCGAGGGCGACCGTGACGCACGCCGTCACCCACAGGATGCCGCCCGAGATGGTCATCCGGTCGAGGGTGACATCGAGGTCGTCGCGCTCGATGACCAGACCGCCCGTGGCCAGTTGCGCGATGCCCGCCACGACCGTCGCGGACGCGGTGACCACCATGAGCCAGGACAACGCGATCGCCCAGCGCGTACTGGTCACGAACGACGGGACGGCGCGCGAGAACCACGCCCGCCGACTCGTCGGCCGGGACGGTGCCGGAACGCACCGACTCAGCAGGGTGTCGATGCTCGCGACGAGCTCGGGATCGGCTCCCGTCGTCCGCGCTCGGTCGAGCAGTTCGCGGGCCAGCTCCCGGCGCGATCCCGGTACCCCACCGACGAGTCCTTCCGACGCGATGGCGGCAGCGTTCGCGAGGCATTCCCGTGGCGTCGGTTCGCGGACGTCGCGGACGGTTCGTCCGAGCACCAGGACCAGAACCACCGTCACGTACATGATCTCGGCGGACGGGCCGTAGAAGTAGTCGTTGTCCTTCGTCACGAACTTCCCGACCTCGTCCAGGAACAGACCGAAGCCGACGCCGCCCAGCAGCACGGCCGACGAGCGCGCTCCGAAGCCGAGGAACAGCCATCCGACGACGAGCGCCGTCATCATCAGCGCACCGCCCCACAGTGCGTGGGCGATGTGCAGGCTTCCGCCGCCCACCTGCGGATAGTCGGTGAGTTCGAGGTAGGCGCGGGTGAGCAGGATGGTCGCGACCGCGGCGATGACGAACGACTCCACGGACGATGTCCCGTCGGCACTGCGCACGATCGGCGTCCGCACCCGCCGCGCACCCTCATCCCGCTGCATGATGGCCATCGTCGATCATGGTCATTCACAGGCCACTTTCGCGGTGGAATGCGACGGTACGCCCGGTAAAGTTCGTCCGATGAGACTCCTTCCCGCCACGCTCGCCGCTGCCGCCACCCTCGCCCTGATCCTGGGTGGATGCAGCTCCGAGGATCAGCAGTCCGCACAGGACACCGCGAACAACGCCGCGGAATCGGTGGGCGACGCAGCTCAGGGCGCACTCAGCTCTGCACAGTCGGCCGCACCCGGCATCCAGTCGAGCGCCGGCAGCCTGGCCGATGATGCCGGCAACGTGTTCGACGACGCCAAGCGCGCGACCTTCGTCGCCGCCTACAAGGCGCAGTTCTCCGCGCTCTCCGAGGGAAAGTCCGACGAGGACATCGAATCGCTGCTCGGCAGCATCTGCCAGCAGATCACCGACGGCAAGGAAAAGGACGCCGTGGTCACCGACATCCGGTCGCAGGCCACCAACAACGGCAACGAGCCCGGTGTCGACGAGGCCGGTCGCATCTACGACCAGGCGAAGGTCGCCTGCCCCTGACCGCACGAGCTCCGCGAGGTGCGCGGGCTGTCGGTGATCGGGGTTAGCGTGGCGATCGTTCCCCTTCGGAAGGATCTCATCGTGGCCACCCCCGACCTCTCGCGCACCACGCCCTGCTGCCAGGGCGTCGTTCCTCCCTACCTTCTGCAGCGCCTCGCGTCGGCCCCCGCGGAACGCAGTGCCCGCCTGGACACCGCCCCGTCCGTCGCGAGCCGCACGCTGGAACTCGACGACGAGATGCGGCGCCGACGCGACTCGACGCGGTCCACCGTGTCGCCCACCGCTCCCCGCGGCGCCGTCGCGGATCGGCTGCAGCGCACCATCGCCGACGCGAAGAACACGCAGACTCTGCCCGGCGACGTCGTGCGTACCGAGGGCGGCGAACCTGTCGGCGATCCGGCGGCGGACGAGAGCTACGACGGCCTCGGCGTCACCCACGCCCTGTTCGCCGAGGTCTACGGATGGTCCAGCCTCGATGGGCAGGGGCTGCCGCTCGACGCCACGGTGCACTACGGCGAGCAGTACGACAACGCGTTCTGGGACGGCACCCGCATGGTGTTCGGCGACGGTGACGGCGAGGTGTTCACCCGCTTCACCGTGTCGCTGTCAGTCATCGCGCACGAGTTGGCTCACGGTTTCACGCAGTACACCTCACAGCTCGAGTACGCCGGACAGTCCGGCGCCCTCAACGAGTCGGTGTCCGACGTGTTCGGCGTCCTCGCAGAACAGCGCTCGCGTGGGCAGAACGCCGAGGACGCGTCCTGGCTCGTCGGCGAGGGGCTCTTCCTCCCCGACGTGCAGGGCAGCGCCCTCCGCTCGATGCTGGCACCCGGTACCGCGTACGACGACGACGTCCTCGGCAAGGACCCCCAGCCCGCGGACATGGCGGGATACGTCGAGACCACCGAGGACAACGGCGGGGTGCACATCAACTCCGGCATCCCCAACCGCGCGTTCGCCGAGGCCGCCGTCGCGCTCGGCGGGCCGGCCTGGGATCGTCTCGGACAGGTCTGGTTCGACGCTCTCACGTCCGGCAGCCTGACGCCGACCGCCGATTTCGCCGCCTTCTCCGCGGCGACGGTCGCGGCCGCATCGGCGCGGTACGGAACCGGGTCCGACGTTCACCGCGCCGTGGTCGGCGGGTGGACTACCGTGGGCCTCGAGCCGGCCGGGACGGGATCCGCGTCCGATGCGGCGGACGAGGCGAGCAAGAGGACGTGACATGGTCATCGTGGTGGTACGCAGCGGCGGCGTGGCCGGGATGACCCGCCGCGGCAGCGTCGACACCACGGCCCTCGGCGACACGGCACCCGAGTGGGAGCAGCTGGTCACTCGCGCGCTCCCCCTGTTGAACGGCCTGCCCGAGTCGTCGTCCCTCGCTCGCGACACCTTCCGGTGGCGACTCGAGATCGGCGAGCACTCGTGCGAGACCGGCGATTCGGCACTCACCGGCCCGCTTCGCGAGCTGGCAGAGCGCACTCTGCGAGAGGGTCGCTCGCCGCGATGACGGCGGCCTCACGGCGTGCGAGGTTCGCGTTCCACCACGGGTCGCTCCCGGGCTCGTCGACGATGCAGTCGCGCAGCGTGGGCGGCAGGGTCGACACGGCGGGCACCGCGTCCGCCGACAGCGTGCCGAGATAGTCGACGTCGATCAGTCCGGTCCGCTCGTAGCGCTCGACTGCCCGCTCTGCGACCAGCGCATCGACGTTCACCACCGCCATCACCAGCACGCCCAGCGCCGCCGTGCCGACGATCACCGCGGGCAGTAGGCGCGCGGACCAGCGCGCACCGGCGACGATGACGGCGAGCACAACGACGCCCAACCACACCTCGACGGCCATGACCCCGACTCGCAGCCGAGTGAGACCGAACTGCTGCTCGTACAACGACATTCGGTACACCGCCGACCAGACGACCACCAGCGTCAGCACACACAGCGACCCGAAGGCGATGCGCGCGAGCACCCGGTCGCGCCGCACCTCGGCGTCGACCTTGCGTACCTGCACGGCGACCACGACGAGCACGCCGACTGTCACCGTGATCAGCTGCCAGAATCCCGATCGGGCGTGGTCCGCGAAGGTCAGGTCGTCCGTCGTCATCACGTGGTCGTGTCCGCCGAACAACGTGGCTGCCTGCACCACCACGAACGCAGCGAACACGACGACGAGCGCGCAGACCGGCACCGCCCACTCCCACACCGGTCGTCGTCGACCGGCGCCGGGAGCGAGCGCATCGAGTGCCATCGCGTGACGCTTCGCGTGGGCGACACCCAGAATCCACAGCGCGACGCACAGAGCCACGACCGGCCCCAGCGGGTCGACGTCGACGGACACGGTCGGGATCACCGCGTCGACGAGCGAGGCGAAGCGACCGTCGGCACCCGCGAACAGCAGCGTGAACACGGTGACCAGCAGGGCCGTGCTCACCACGACGCGCAGCGTGCGTACCGCGGACCCCCGAGACGGGAGCGTCACCTGTGCGGCACCGGTTCCGAGCGAGCGGAGCACGGCTCCCTGCACCACGACGGGCACGATCGGCGCGAGCACCGTGGCGGTGAACGTCGTCGATCTCGTGGTCGACAGAGCCACACACCACACAGCCAGTCCGACGGACGACGCTGCGAGCCATCCCGAATCGCGGACGAACGGGACCAGCAGCAGCGCGAACGCGGCGCCGATCCATGCCACGGACCAGCGCGACCGGTCCGGCAGTCGAGCGGCGAGGACGGCAGCGACGCCGACAACGAGGTAGGCCACCGACGGCCGGTCGGTCAGTATGGCGCCGGCGACCACCCCGACCGCTGCGGCGGAGCCCACGGCCCAGCGACGCGGAGACTCGGTGACGGTGCGGACCGGCGACTGCGCCGCCGGATCGGGAAGAAGGTCGGTAGTCATCGTGAACCTCTTTCGGGCAGGGGTGATCGCGCGAGCACCGGATGCGGTGTCACGTGCCGAGTGCGGGGTCAGACGGGAAGGGTGAGCCGGAAGCAACACCCGGCGCCGACGTCGACCACATCGAGTGTGCCGCCGTGCAACTCGGCGGCCCATCGAGCGATGGCGAGCCCGATGCCGGTGCCGCCGTCGGTCGACCCGCCGCGGACGAACCGGTCGAACACCCGAGCGCGATCGGCCGGCGCGATCCCGTCGCCCTCGTCGACCACGTCGATGCGCACCGTGTCGTCACCCACCACGGCCGACACGGCCACTGCACCGTCGGGCGGACCGTGGCGCACGGCGTTCTCGACCAGATTGGCCATCACCTGCCGTACCCGTTCCTCGTCGGCGGTCACCGTCGCACCGGGAGGCTCGACCGACACCGAGAACCGGGTCGCCGTGCTCTGGGTGACCACGCTGGTCAGGAACTGACGGAGGTCGAACGTGCTGCGCGACAGACCGAGTGCGCCACCCTCGAGCTTCGACAGATCCAGGAGGTCGTCGACGAGCCGAGCCAGACGTTCGGTCTGCTCGAGGGCGACTCCCACCGTCGCCGGGGTCGCCTCCTGCACCCCGTCGGCGATGTTCTCGAGCACAGCCTGCAGCGACGCGATCGGTGTCCGGAGTTCGTGCGAGACGTTGCCGATCAGCTCCCGACGGTAGCGGTCGGCCTCTGCGAGGTCTGCCGACATCGTGTTGAACGCGACGGCCAGCTGGCCGATCTCGTCCCGCGACGTGGCACGAACCCGGTGCGTGTAGTCCCCGTTCGCCATCGCTCGCGAGGCTGCGGTCATCTCGCGCAGCGGCGAGGTCATCCCGTGCGCGACGATCTGCGTGACCACCAGAGCCACGACGAGTGCGAGCAGCAGCGCGTACCGGAACGGCTGCTGCGCCGCGAGCCAGAAGGTGCCCGACGCCGCGAACAGCGCGATCACCACCACCAGGCCGGTCTTGACCTTGAACGAGCGCAGCGAGTCGAGAGGGCGGATCATCCGCGTGCCCGGAACGCGTACCCGACGCCGTGGACGGTGCGCACCACGTCGGACCCCAGCTTGCGCCGCAACGCCTTGACGTGGCTGTCGACCGTGCGGGACGGCACCGACGTCATGGAGTCGTCGCGCGACCACCCCCACACGTCCGACAGCAGTCGATCTCGCGCGAAGGCCGCGCCCGGCCGCCGAGCGAGGAACAGCAGCAGATCGAATTCCGTGCGTGTCAGGTGGACCTCGTCGCCGTCACGGAAGACCCGCCGCGCGTGCTCGTCGACCCGCACGTCGTCGAACTCGTGCACGACGGTCGGCGTCGGCGCGGGATGGCGTTCCACCCGGCGCAGCAGTGCGTGCACGCGGGCCACCAGGGTGCGCATCGAGAACGGCTTGGACATGTAGTCGTCCGCACCCACCCCGAGGCCCACCAGCTGGTCCGTCTCGTCCGACCGCGCCGTGAGCATGAGGACGGCGACGGCGCCCTCGGGGCGGGACTGGATGCGTCGGCACACCTCGAGACCGTCGAACCCGGGCAGCATCACATCGAGGACCACAAGGTCGGGGTTCGTGCGGGCCACCGTCTCCACGGCGGCCGGTCCGGTCGACGCGAGGTCGACGTCGAAGCCCTCGGACCGCAGCCGTGCCGCGATCGCGTCGGCCAGGGCCCGTTCGTCCTCGACCACCAGAATTCGTCGTCGATCCATGAAACAGACCGTAACGGCACCATGTGCGGGTCTCGGGGACACGTTGTGAAGATTCCGTGGAGATCGCTCCGGCCCACGAACCGGACGCCGCGTCAGCCGAGCAGCCGCGCCACCTCGGCGGCCGCGCGACCACCCGACACCAGAGCACCCTGGATCGACGGGGTGTCGCGATGGTCGCCGGCGAGCAGCACGCGGTCACCGACCCGCAGCGATCGCCGGAGCGACGTCCCGGGTGCCTGGACCGGGAGCGCACGCCGCACGTCGTGACGCACGATCACCCGCCACGACGCGGTGGACCGACCCCACAGCCGGTCGAGAACGGCGCGCACGACGGACTCCGCGGCGGGACCGGCGTCGTCCAGCAGCGTGGTCGCCTGCACCAGGGTCTTCCCGGTCGGCGCGTATCCCGGTGCGATGGAGCTCATCTCGGCGGTGTTGACCACCACGCCGCCCGTCCCCGAGATGCGGAGGAACTCATCGGATTCCGCGGCGTCGGCCTCGAACCACCACGTCGACAACCCGCGCATGGGAGAGGTCCGGGTGTCCGTCAGCTCGGTCGCGCCTCGCGCATCCGTCGCCACCACCACGGCGCGGGCCCGCAGCACCGCCCCGTCGGCGATCCGTACGGCGGGTGCCGCGCCGTCGGTGACCTGCTCGACGCGCGAAGAGTACGCGATGTCGACCCCGGCATCGCGGGCGAGCTGCTCGGGGAACGCCTGCATTCCGCGGTTCGGCACACCGGGTGTCGCGAGAAGGAAGCTGCGGAGCACGAGCCGGACGTAGCGGTCCGATGTGTCTCCCACGCCGTCGGCGAGGACGCCGCTGAGAAACGGGGCGAGCAGAGCGGAGCGCAGCGGACCGCGGAGGCCGACGCGGTCCCAGTCGGCGGCGAGTGCAGCGTCGGGGGATGCCGCAAGGCGGCGCACCGGTCCGACAGCGGGCAACGCCCATCGCGCGGCGCCGACGACGGCGCCCGGGTGCAGCAGGCCCAGGCGAGCCGCGGACCGCACCGTCCCGAGGAGAAGGCGCGGGTGCCGTGTCGGGTCGGCGACCGTGTGCGCTCGCCCCGAGTCGTCGACGATCCGCACCCCGCGACCGGCGACCCGCAGATCGAGTGCGGACACGTCGACATGACGCTTCACGGCCGGGTAGGAAGGGTTGAGGAGCTGGAAGCCTCGATCACAGCGGAAGCCGTCCACGACGTCGGTGCGGATCCGTCCACCCGGGGCGTCGGCCGCCTCCACGACCCGCACCGTGAATCCACGTCGCCGCAGCGCCGCGGCGCACCGTAGACCGGCGATACCCGCCCCCACCACGATCACGTCCGCATCGATGTCAGTCATGCCCTATCGATACCACCCGGTCGTCGGCGACCTCGGACGACGGGTCCGGAAACGAGAAGAACCACCTGCGCGGGCAGGTGGTTCCAGTCTGTGTCTTCACTCGGTGGCCAGAGCCGGGATCGAACCGGCGACCTTCCGCTTTTCAGGCGGACGCTCGTACCGACTGAGCTACCTGGCCGTGGGCACCCTCGCGGGTACCGGTGATGCTGTACTACTCGGTGCTGACGATCATCGCATCACTGAGGTATTGCGACCTCTGAGGTGTTGCGACCCTGACGGGACTCGAACCCGCGACCTCCGCCGTGACAGGGCGGCGCGCTAACCAACTGCGCCACAGGGCCATGCTGTGAAGCATGTACTGCGTGGAAGACCCTACTGCATCTTCGTCCTACTTCTCACCACTCCCCGCTTCAGCGTTGTCACTCGCTGAAACGTACCCCCTACGGGATTCGAACCCGCGCTACCGCCTTGAAAGGGCGGCGTCCTAGGCCGCTAAACGAAGGGGGCCCGTCGAATCGCTCCGACCGTACCCCAACGGCGTTCCGTTGGGAGCTTGGATAGCTTAGGACACCGCCTCGGAATTTCACAAATCCGCAGGTGAGGCTATGTTTCGACGCTCACGGCGTCGACTCGGGGCCACCCGTTGACGCGCCACTTGTCGAGCCATTCCCGCGACGCCATCGCCATCAGGAGAACCTCGAGGGACTCCTCGAACAGCACCACCAGGTCGGTGTCCTCGGCGGTCAGGTCGGCCATGTACCGCTGTCCGGCGAGCGAGGTCACGAGCACGCGGGTGAACATGCGCGGATCGATGTCGGGGCGCAGCAGACCGGTCTCGTGCGCCTCGGCCGCGAGCTTGTGCGCAGTACGACCCCACACGGCGCCGGCGCCCTCGCGGATGCTCGCATGGAACTCGGGCTCGACCACGAGACGGAACTCGGCACGGACCACGACGTTCTCGTCGAAGGACCGGGCGAGCTGGAAGATGAGGCTGTGCAGCCATTCGAGTGCATCGACGCCGTCCGGACGTTCGACGTCCATGATCGCGACGTACTTCTCCATCGCCGTCTGCAGAACGGCGCGAGCCAGTTCTTCCTTCGAGCTGAAGTGGAAGTACATCGCACCCTTGGTGGCGCGTGATCCTTCGAGAATCGTGTTGACCGATGCCGCGGTGTACCCACGCTTGCTGAACTCGTACGCGGCTGCCTCGACGATCGCGGCCCGGGTGCGTCGAGCACGTTCTTGCTGTGCCATTGCGCTGCTGCCTCCGAAATTGAACACCCTGAAGGGCCCTGATACTGACTGAAGGGTAGCCGACAAACCTGAGAATCCCCTCGGACGTGGCCGCAAACATCGAGCTCGAGCGGGTTCCTTCGGCGTGTTCGTACAGCTCCGCCAGCGTGTCGAGTGCTCCGATGACCGGTATGTCGGTTATCGCTCCGGCCGGTGTCCGAATGTCGACCGTCGAGAATGGTGATGATTCATAGCGAATAGGTGAATGGTGAATGCGTCACTCCCGACGTGAGGCCAGGTCGAGAGCGTCCGGCCGGGGTCCATTACACTCGTCGAGCACTGCCCCTATAGCTCAGTTGGTAGAGCTACGGACTTTTAATCCGCAGGTCGTAGGTTCGAGCCCTACTGGGGGCACAACATCATTCCCACACAGTCGGCGCTCAGGAGTTCTGGCTCAGCCGGGCCCCGATGCTCTGATGGAGTGAGCGCAACGCGTTCTGACCGAGCGCCACGGTCTCCGACTCGATGTGTCGGAGCAGATGCGCGTCGCTCACCACCTTCTCGGACGACTGGATCAGCACCGTTCCCGCACCGGTGAAGTCGAACTGCCGCTCCTCCCCCGTCTGCGCTCCGAGGAGCATCCCCTGCGCCGCCCCCAGGAAGCTCTGCATCCACTGCGCGTCGAAGTGATGGGACGGAGCGGGGCAGTCGGCCCAGCCGACGAGTGCCTGCGGATCCACTCGAACGGGCGGTTCGGCGAACACGACCGCACCGTTGGACGAGGCGAGGAACTTCCCGGTGCCGAGCAGCGTGAGAAAACCGGGCACGATCGACTGCTTCAACTCGAGACCGGGTTCGAAGGCCAGCAGATTCGACGCGCGGATCGTCAGATTTCCGTCGTCGAGATCGAACGAGTTGATGTCGAAGCCGCGGTCGCCCAGCAGCACCTTGCCGTGTCCGCTCGCGAGCACCCAGTCGTTCGCGTACAGCGGCGACGAGAAGCGCGAGGCCACGACGGCCGCCATCGACGTCCGTCCGAGAGGCTCGAACTGCACCGACCCGTAGTAGGCGATCATCGCGCCCTTCGCCGTGAACCACGGCTGCCCCGCGAGTTCGATGCAGAAGGCGTAGTCGTTTCCCGCCACGTTGTCGTTCACCGGCAAGTTGTGCGGGTTGTGCACGACGTCGGTCATGTCCGATCCCTCTCGTCAGAACTTCTGCTCGGACGCCTGGACCCACACGGTCCCTGCGCCGCCGATCGCGAGTTGCACGGCTTCGCCCGAACCGCGGCCGACGGCGTCCCGCCACCCGACGTTCGCCGAGATGTCGACGGTCAGAGTGCCGCGGTGACACACGTAGGCCTGCGGATCGACCACCACCTGCGGCCGGTGCGGGCCCACCTCGATCTCGACCATCCCACCGTGGGACAGCACGGCCACCTGCCCACGGCCCGCGACCTGCGTCGTGAACATGCCCTGCCCGGTCATCGCCCCGCGCACCGCGCCGCGGACGCCTCCCTGCTGCGTCAGGGGTACGACCGATGTCGAGAGTGCGCCACTGTGTGCGAGCAACCGGGACGCCTCGACCGAGATGACACCGGTCCCGTCGAGATCGATGACGGACACGTGCAGCCCGGCGTGGCCGTAGTGCACGGTGCCGGACCCCTCGGCGGCCATCATGGCGACGTGCTCGCCCGACATCATCCGGCCGGCCATACCCGCGACGGCACCCATCCCCGGCATGCCGCCCGCGCCGCCGATCGTGTGCGGGACGAAGCGGACGTCGCCCTGGTGGAACAGCATGGATCCACGGCGCGCGAGGGTGGGCGAGCCCGGGGCGACGGTCGACTTCACGACCTTGCTGTTGACGAGTTCCAACATGTCAGCGCTCCTGCGGCTGGATGTAGACGACACCGGTGCCGTCGAAGCGGAGGGAGAAGGCCTCGCCGCTCCCGCCGCCGACGGCCGACCGCCACGTGACGTCGGTGACGAAGCTCTGTGTCACCTGACCTCGGTGCGCGACGAAGGCGTCCGGATCGACCACCAACGGGTACTGCGGCGACACCTCGAGCGCGATGAGCGGTCCGCCCGCGGACAGCAGCCCCACCTCGCCCTGTCCACTGACGACCGTCGTGAAGAGGCCCTGCCCGGACGAGGCGCCGCGGAGCCCGGCGAAGGCCACATCGGACCGCAGCCCGCCGGACAGAGCGAGCAACTGCGACGACTCGACGTGGAGTGCGTCACCCGTCAACGGCACGACGACGACGTGCTGCGCGTCGACCGCGAGCCGCACCGTTCCCTGCCCCGCCATCTCCATCAGGGACAGCGACTCGCCGGTGACCTTCTGCTTGAGAGCGGCGCGCAGTCCACCGCCACCGCCCATCCCGGCGTTACGGAAGGTCACCTGGCCCTCGTACGCGATCATCGATCCGGTGACCGCCCGCACGCTGTCCCCGTGCAGGTCGACGACCAGAACGCGGTGTCCCTCGGTTCTCAGTTGCGCCACGGCAGACAGAATGGCAGACAACGGTCGTCGCCACAGTGGCTCCGGTGATCTGTCCCCTGCCACCGACTCCGAGTGACGCACAGTACATCGAGTTCGTTTCTCGCAGAAGTCACAACACCTGTACCCCGTACCCCGCGGCATATACTGGACGAGGTCGACGGCGGGCGGGCGTAACGAACTGTCGCCCCGCTCGATGAACGTCTACCGGACGGTACGCACCCCTCGCGGCGGCTCGTCGAAGCAATTCACATCGAAGTTACGGTGCCGTAGGCTGCCCTCACAGTACGAGGCAGCGCGGTCATCGCGCGGAAGCAGTGAGCCGAACACCATTCTGGAGGACACGCATGGCACGGGATCTGACCCAACTGGAGCTGCTCGGAGAGCTGCAGCCGGTTGCGGAAGAGAATCTGAACCGGCATCTCTCCATGGCGAAGGAGTGGCACCCCCACGACTACGTCCCCTGGGACGAGGGGCGTAACTTCGCCGCGCTCGGTGGCGAGGACTGGTCGCCCGAACAGTCTCGGCTCGACGAGGTGGCCAAGGCCGCCATGATCACCAACCTCCTCACCGAGGACAACCTGCCGTCGTACCACCGCGAGATCGCGGAGAACTTCTCGCAGGACGGCGCCTGGGGCACCTGGGTGGGCCGGTGGACCGCCGAGGAGAACCGCCACGGCATCGTCATGCGCGACTACCTGGTGGTCACGCGCGGAGTGGATCCCGTCGCCCTCGAGCAGGCCCGCATCGAGCACATGACCAACGGCTTCTCCTCGGCCGCTGCCGGTGGCCACGATCAGATGGGCTTCCTGCACTCCGTCTCGTACGTGACGTTCCAGGAGCTGGCCACGCGAGTCAGCCACCGCAACACGGGCAAGGTCTGCAACGACCCCATCGCCGACCGCATGCTCCAGCGCATCGCGGCCGACGAGAACCTGCACATGATCTTCTACCGCAACCTGTGCGGTGCGGCGCTCGACATCTCGCCCGACCAGGCGCTGCGTGCCATCGCCGACATCGTGCAGAACTTCCAGATGCCCGGCGCCGGCATGCCCAACTTCCGCCGCAACGGCGTGCTGATGGCCAAGCACGGGATCTACGATCTGCGTCAGCACCTCGAGGACGTCGTCATGCCGGTGCTGCGCAAGTGGAACATCTTCGATCGCACCGACTTCACCGCCGAGGGCGAGCAGACGCGTGAGGAGCTCGCCGCCTTCCTCGAGAAGCTGGAGAAGGACGTTCTCAAGTTCGAGGAGCAGCGCGACCGCATGCTGTCCCGCGAGGCTGCCAAGCGGCAGGCCGCGCAGGCATCCTGACCCGCACCGCACCACGGAGTGGCCGAGTGCCAGTTCCGACGGATACCCTCGATGTGCCCGGCACCCGTTCCGCGGATGCCGGGCACATCGCTGTTTCCCGTCGACCATGTCTGGTGTGTGATCAACCATGACTCTGCAGATCGGTTCCCTCGCCCTGCGTAGTCCCGTCGTCCTCGCGCCGATGGCCGGTGTCACCAACGTGGCGTTCCGCACGCTGTGTCGAGAGCTCGAGGAGACGCTGACGGGCAGCACCTCCGGGCTCTACGTCTGCGAGATGGTCACCGCGCGTGCCCTCGTCGAGCGGCAGCCCGCCACGTTGCACATGACCACGTTCGGCCCGACCGAGACGCCTCGCTCGTTGCAGCTCTACACCGTGGACCCGGACACGACGTACGACGCCGCGAAGATGATCGTCGACGAGAACATGGCCGACCACATCGACATGAACTTCGGCTGCCCCGTGCCCAAGGTGACGCGCAAGGGCGGCGGCGCCGCCCTGCCGTACAAGCGATCGCTGTTCGGACGCATCGTCGCCGCGGCGGTGAAGGCCACCGAGGGGACCGACATCCCGGTGACCGTCAAGTTTCGGATCGGCATCGACGACGAGCATCACACGCACCTCGACGCAGGACGGATCGCCGCCGGCGAGGGTGCTGCGGCCGTCGCGCTCCATGCGCGCACCGCGGCGCAGCGTTACTCCGGTACGGCCGACTGGTCCGAGATCGCGCGCCTCAAGGATCACGTCCGCGATGTCCCCGTCCTGGGCAACGGCGACATCTTCGACGCGTCCGACGCCGCCCGCATGATGGCCGAGACCGGCTGCGACGGGGTGGTCGTCGGCCGCGGCTGCCTGGGACGACCCTGGCTGTTCGCCGAACTGTCCGCCGCTCTGCGCGGCACCACTGCGCCGACTCCGCCCACGCTGGGCGAGGTCGCCGTCATCATGCGTCGGCACGCCGAACTGCTGTCCGACCACCACGGCGAGGGCCGCGGGCTCCGGGAGATGCGCAAGCACGTCGCCTGGTACATGCGCGGCTTCCCGGCAGGCTCGGACCTGCGGGTACGCATGGCCACCGTCTCGACACTCGCGGAGCTCGACGAGCTGCTGGCTCGCCTGGATCCGACCGTTCCCTTCCCGGCCGACGCCGAGGGCCCCCGCGGTCGCCAGGGTTCCCCCGGCGCCGTGTCGCTGCCCGACGGCTGGCTCGACGATCCCGACGACTGTGCGGTGCCGGCGGGCGCCGATCTGATGCACTCGGGCGGATGATCAGTACTATGGCGTCGATCCGTCGACCACTGTTCGACGCCCGAGAGAAAGACGGAACGACCAGTGGGTGACGAGAACGAACCGGGGTCGCCCACACCCGGACGACGCGCCCCCTGGGAGCGTCCCATCTCGCGAGTGCCGCGCTCCGATCGCGACCCCGAGACACCGTCTCCCCCGTCCGAGCAGCCCGCGCCGGAACAGCGCCCGCCAGCGGATCGACCCGAGCCCGACCAGACACCGCCGTCCTCGTCCGACGACCAGGATCGACGGCTCTCGGTGGCCGAGGTCGTGGATCGGATCTCCCGCATCGGTTCGAACCGGGGACGCGCAGCGGGTCGCGACGACTCGCCGACCTCCGGCGCGAACGATCGAGCGGTCGCGTCGAGCCCTCCACCGCCCCCGCCGGTTTCACCTCGCGAGGATCCGGAGCCGCCCACCGAGGTGATCGCCCCCGTCGTGGACGAGCGACGCACCGCGGAGCGTCCGGCACCCGAGGCGGTCGGCCCCGTCGCACCCCCGACGCTCACGCGGCTCGCCCTCAGCAGGGCACGCAAGCGCAAGCGGATGCGGGTCGCAGGCCGTGTCGGCGTCTCGATGGTCTCGATCCTGGCCCTGGTGATCACCGGTGTCGTGTGGGGATATCTCCGGGCGACCGACCGCGGGTTCGAGCAGGTCGCGGCCCTGGACACCGAGTCCACCGACGTGGTCGACGCGCCCGGCCAGTACGGCGACGAGACCTACCTCATCGTCGGGACGGACACCCGAGCCGGAGCCAGTGGTGAGATCGGCGCCGGCACGGTGGCCGATGCCGAGGGTGCACGGTCCGACACCGTCATGCTCATCAACATCCCGGCCGACCGCAGTCGCGTGGTAGCCGTGTCGTTCCCCCGCGACCTCGACGTCGAACGCCCCGAGTGCGAGGGCTGGGACAGCACCACCGGTGACTACACGGGCGAGATGTATCCCGCCGCGGACGGCGACAAGCTCAACGCGACCTACGCGCTCGGTGGACCCAAGTGCCTGGTCAAGATCATTCAGAAGATCTCCGGACTGCGGATCGGCCACTTCGTGGGTATCGACTTCGCCGGCTTCGAGTCGATGGTCGACGAGGTCGGCGGGGTGGACGTGTGTTCCCCGGTTCCGCTGGTCGACGAGGAGCTGGGAACGGTCCTGGCCACCGCGGGCGAACAGCGCATCGACGGACGCACCGCGCTCAACTACGTGCGCGCCCGCAAGGTGGACGCCGAGGGTACCGGTGACTACGGACGCATCAAACGTCAGCAACTCTTCCTGTCCTCGCTCCTGCGCTCCGTGCTGAGCAACCGCGTGCTGTTCGACCCGGGCGCCCTCAACGGCTTCGTCACGGCATTCACGCGGGACACGTTCGTCGAGAACGTGAAGACATCGGATCTGCTGACGCTCGGCAAGTCGCTGCGCGGCGTCGAGGCGGGCGCGGTCACGTTCCTCACCGTCCCCACCGCGGGTACCACCGACTACGGCAACGAGATCCCGCGGACCGACGACATCAAGGCGATCTTCCAGGCGATCATCGACGACCAGCCGCTCCCCGGTGAGGAACGCGCACCCGAGACCACCCCCGAGGTCGCGCCGCCGGTCACCACCGAACCGCAGGTCGCGGTCGACCCCTCGCTGGTGTCGGTCCAGATCTCCAACGCCTCGGAGACCAGCGGACTGGCCGCCACCACCGCGGACGAACTGGCGGCCTACGGCTTCCAGGTCGTCGGGACCGGCAACGCCGAGACCACCGGTGCCGCGGCGACCGTCGTGCGGTACGGCGCCGGGTCGATCGCGGACGCGTCGACGGTGGCCAGCACCATTCCGGGAGCGGTTCTCGAGGAGACGCCGACTCTGGGCGGCATCGTCGAGGTCGTCCTGGGGACTGATTTCCAGGGCTTCCTGACGCCGCCGACCGTCGTCGGAGACCTGCTTCCGACCTTCGCGACGGGGGTCTCCGGAGCGTCCACGGAGGTCGCTCTCCCCAGCGATCTGACGGTCACGAACGGGGCCGACGAGTCCTGTGTGTGAATCGCTGCTCCGCATTCACCGCCCGTTCACCGCCTGCATGCCCTGTACCCACGTACGGCCGAGTAAAATCGGGCCATGCGCGTGGCTTACAACGAACAGATGACAGAACTCGCCGACCTGCTCGGCGAGATGGCCGCCCTGGCCGGTAGTGCGATGGAGCGCGCCACGCAGTCCCTGCTGCAGGCGGATCTCCGGATCGCCGAGCAGGTGATCGGCGAGCACGACAAGATCACCGACCTCAGTGCCCAGGCAGAGGAGCGCGCCTTCGCGTTGCTGGCTCTCCAGGCACCCGTCGCCGGCGACCTCCGCTCGGTGGTCTCCGGCATCCAGATCGTCGCCGACATCGACCGGATGGGCGCTCTCGCCCTGCACGTCGCCAAGATCGCGCGTCGTCGCCACCCCCAGCACGCACTGCCGGAGGAGGTCAACGGTTACTTCGCCGAGATGGGACGCATCGCCGTCGCTCTCGGCTCCTCCGCACGTGAGGTGCTCGAGACCCGCGACCCCGAGCGCGCCGCGAAGCTCCGTGAGGAGGACGAGGCGATGGACGACCTGCACCGCCACCTGTTCAGCGTCCTCATGGACAAGGAGTGGAAGCACGGCGTCGCCGCAGCCGTCGACGTGACCCTGCTGGGTCGCTTCTACGAGCGCTTCGCCGACCACGCCGTCGAGGTGGGCCGCCGAGTCATCTTCCTGGTCACCGGCAGCCTGCCCAGCGACCTGCCGACGCCTCCCGCGCAGCACGTGTCCTAGTTCTTCCACTCGGTACCCGGACGCACGAAAGGGCGCCCTCCCCGCGGGGAGGGCGCCCTTTCCGTGGGTGGACGCGCGAGCTGCGGTCTAGCCGAAGCGCCCGGAGATGTAGTCCTCGGTGGCCTTCTGCGACGGGTTGGAGAAGATCTTCTCGGTGTCGTCGATCTCGATCAGGTTGCCGGGCTTGCCGGTGGCCTCGAGGTTGAAGAAGCCGGTCTGGTCGCTCACACGTGCAGCCTGCTGCATGTTGTGCGTGACGATGACGATGGTGAAGTCCTTCTTCAGCTCACCGATCAGGTCCTCGATCGCCAGCGTCGAGATCGGGTCGAGAGCCGAGCAGGGCTCGTCCATGAGCAGGACGTCGGGCTGCACCGCGATCGCGCGGGCGATGCACAGACGCTGCTGCTGACCACCGGACAGACCGCCGCCCGGCTTGTCGAGGCGGTCCTTGACCTCGTTCCACAGGTTCGCGCCCTTGAGCGACTCCTCCGCGACCTCGTCCAGCTGCTTCTTGCTGCGGCCACCCTGCAACTTCAGGCCGGCCACGACGTTGTCGCGGATGGACATGGTGGGGAACGGGTTCGGACGCTGGAAGACCATGCCGATGGTGCGGCGGACGCCGACCGGGTCGACGCCGGAACCGTAGATGTCCTCGCCGTCGAGCAGCACCGAGCCCTCGACGCGAGCACCCGGGGTGACCTCGTGCATGCGGTTCAGCGAGCGGAGCACCGTGGACTTGCCGCAGCCGGACGGTCCGATGAAGGCCGTGACGCTACGAGGAGGAACGGAGAGCGTCACGTTCGACACGGCGTGGAACTTGCCGTAGAAGATGTTGACGTCCTTGAGATCGAGTCGTTTTGCCATGTCGAGATCCTTCTGTCAGAAGTTCTTGGGAGCGAAGAAGCGGGAGACCAGCTTCGCGCCGATGTTCAGCACCGCGACGATGAGGATGAGGGTGAGGGCGGCACCCCACATCCGCTCGCTGGTGAGGGCAGCGGTTCCGGCCTTCTGGAGGTCGACCATCATGAGCGGCAGCGACGTCTGCGGACCGGCGAACAGGTTGAAGTTGATGGCCGTCGCGGACCCCACCAGGATCAGCACCGGCGCCGTCTCACCCATGACGCGGGCGAGAGCGAGCATGATGCCCGTGACGATGCCCGAGAGCGCCGTCGGGACGACGATCTTGGCGATGGTCTTCCACTTCGGCACACCCAGCGCGTACGACGCCTCGCGCAGGTCCTGGGGAACGATGCGCAGCATCTCCTCCGCCGAGCGCACGATCACGGGGATCATGAGCAGGACCAGGGCGAGCGAGACAGCCAGACCTGACCGGTCGAAGCCGAACGTCGCGATCCACAGCGAGTAGATGAACAGCGCCGCGACGATGGACGGGACACCGGTGAGGATGTCGACCATGAACGTCGTGGCCTTCGCGAGCCGCGTACCCACGCCGTACTCGACGAGGTAGATGGCGACGAAGATGCCGATCGGGATGGAGATGACCGCGCAGAAGAGTCCCTGGAGCAGCGTTCCGACGATCGCGTGGTACGCGCCGCCGCCTTCCTTGAAGGGGGTGACACCCGCCTGCGAGTACTGCCACCAGTCGGCCGACGCGACGGCGCTGATACCGCGGGAGACGACGGTGTAGAGAACCCAGATCAGTGGGACGAGCGCAATGAGCACCGCGAGGGACACGAGGACCGTCGCGATCGAGTCGGAGGCCTTGCGACGGGCACTGACACCCTGGAAGGTCGGCTCCTTGACGGGGCGATCCATGGTGGCGGTTCCACCGGACGTGGTGTCGGCCATGGGTCAGTCCTTCTTTCCAGCGATGGCGGCGCGGGCGCCGGCGTTGACGACGAAGGTGAGGACGAACAGCACCAGGCCCGCGGCGATGTAGGCACCGGCCTGCAGCTGGTTGTTGAACTCACCCGCGGCCAGTGCGATCTTCGTCGCGAAGGTGTTGCCGCCGTCGAACAGCGTCCAGCCGAACGTCTCCTGGGTGCTGCGGATGATGATGTAGAGCGCGATGGTCTCGCCGAGCGCGCGGCCAAGGCCCAGCATCGAGCCGCTGACGAAGCCGGACTTGCCGAACGGGATGACCGTGGTGCGCACGACCTCCCACCGAGTGGCGCCGAGGGCGAGAGCAGCCTCGATCTGGCCACGGGGCGTCTGGACGAACACCTCGCGGGTGACCGCGGCGATGATCGGCAGGATCATGACGGCGAGCACGATCGCACCGGTGAAGATGGTGCCGCCGCCGGCGATGGAGACGGAACCGGTGGCGAAGAGCGGGAACCACGCGAGGTTCGTGTTGAGCCACTCGGCGACGGGCGAGATGACCGGCGCGAGAACGTACAGGCCCCAGAGTCCGAAGACGATGGACGGCACGGCGGCCAGCAGGTCGATGACGTAGCCCAGCGGGCCCGCCAGACGCTTCGGGGCGTAGTTCGTCAGGTAGATCGCGATGCCCAGTGCCACCGGCATGGCGATCAGCAGAGCCACCACCGACACCGTGGCCGTGACCAGGAACAGGTCACGGACACCGAAGAGCATGGCGGACGTGTCCGACGTGCTCCACTGCCCGTTGTACGTGAAGAAGTTCACGGTGTTGTTCTGCAGCGCGGGGATCGCCCGCCACAGGAGGAACCCACCGATCGCCGCGATCAGGACGATGACGAAGACACCGGAACCGGTGGCGAGCGTCGAGAAGATGCGGTCACCCGGGCGGGTGACCGTACCTGAGGCTTTCTTGTCGGGCACTGGTGTCGGCGCTTCCGTCTTGCGAGCGGCGCTCACGGCCGATGTGGTGGCCGGCGTGACGTCGCTGATCGAATGGGTGTCGCTCATACCGCTCACTGTCTCGTGTGGGGTGGTACGGCATCGCCTGCATCACCCGGTGAATGGTCTTCGGGGGTGATGCAGGCGAGAACCAGTGTGTCAGGAAATGGCGTTGATCGCCGTCACCAGACGCTCCTTGAAGCTGTCCGGGAGCGGCACGTAACCGGCAGCCTCGAGGCCTTCCTGGCCCTCGTTGGCAGCGCTGAGCAGGAACGACTTGACGCCCGCGGCGGTCTCCGCGTCGTAGCCCTTGGAGCAGACGATCTCGTAGGTCGACAGCACCAGCGGGTAGGAATCGGCTTCCTTGCTGGCGAACAGTGCGTCGGTGTCGAGCGCGAGGTCGTTTCCGTCACCGGAGAAGGTGACCGTGTCGATCGCCTTGGCGGCGGTCTCGGTGGTGAGCTCGACGGCACCAGCGCCGAAGTCGATCTGCGCCGCGGTCAGGTTCTCCTGATCGGCGAAGCCCTTCTCGACGTACGTGATGGCGCCCGGGGTGGCGGCAGCGGCCTGAGCGACGCCCGACGAACCGTTGGCGCCCTCGCCCACTCCACCGGCCCAGTCGGAGCTGTGGTCCAGCGTCCAGGACTGCGGTGCGGCGTCGGACAGGAAGCGCTGGAAGTTGTCGCTGGTGCCCGAGGAATCCGAGCGGTAGATCGGCGTGATGGCGGTGGTCGGGAGCGACGCGCCCTCGTTCAGCGCGGCGATGGCCGGATCGTTCCAGGTGGTGATCTTGCCGGTGAAGATCTGGGCGATGACGTCGGGCGTCAGGACCAGGTCGTCGACACCGTCGAGCGTGTAGGCCACGGCGACCGGACCGAACACGAGGGGAAGGTTCCACGCCGGGTTGCCGGCGCAGCGCGTGGCGGCCGCGTCGGCCTGCTCTTCCTTGATGGACGAGTCCGAGCCCGCGAAGTCCACGAGACCGGCGACGAACTGGGTCCGGCCGTTGCCGGAACCGCTCACGGTGTACTCCACGGCCTTGCCGGAGCACACACCCGAGTAGACGGACGTGAAGTTGGACATCGCGTTCTGCTGCGCCGACGATCCTTCGCCGGTGATGGGGCTCTTGCCCTCGCACGTCGCGGCGGAGTCACCACTGCCGGTGGCCTCGACGTTCGCGTCGGAACCACATGCAGCCAGCGTCAATCCGCCGACAGCCAGTACACCCATGAGGGCAATGCTGCGCTCGAGCTTCACCTGTCTCCTCCAGAAACAGCCCGTCGGCGACCGATCGGTCGGCGGGCGAGAAAAGATGCGGTGACGTCGTACCGCAACGGGCAGCGTGCGCTACCCGTGGGAGAACGTAAGCGCCGGTGGTGGACGGTTCACCGCGCCTTTGTGAACGGAGGGTGAACAGACAGACCGAAAACCCGGATCGGGATGCGATGCGCGTCTCAGGGACCGCACCGGTCCCGCGTCAGACGCGCGCGAACGCCGCGTCGACGTGGAAGGTGGTGAAGCCGAGCCGGTCGTACGTGTGCACGGCGGCCGTGTTGTCCGACTCGACGTACAGCAGCACGCCGGCGAGGCCGCGATCGGCAAGGTACCGCAGGCCGGCGAGCGTGAGGGTCCGGCCGAGCCCCCTCCCCTGGGCCGCCGGATCGATACCGACGACGTAGACCTCACCCAGTTCGGGATCGTCTCCGGTCGGCGGGTGCACCTTGGTCCAGTGGAACCCCAGCACGGTGTCCGGGTCGTCCGTCGACGTCGCCACGAACAGCCCCGCGGGGTCGAACCAGGACTCCGCGCGGCGCTCGTCGATCTCCGCCTGCGTCCAGCCACCCTGCTCGGGGTGCCAGGAGAACGCGGCGTTGTTCACCCGCAGGATCTCGGCGTCGTCGGACTCCCGGTAGGTCCGCACGGTGATGCCGTCCGGGACGGTGAGTTCGGGCAGGGGCGCCGCGTCGGGGCCACCGAGCGGGCGGCGCATCTGCAGCAGTTCGCGGACCACCTCGAGACCGACTTTCTCGGCGATGCGATCGGCGGCGGGCAGCCGCCCGTGGGCCCACACGCGCGCCCCCGGTGCTGCGAGAGCGCGGTCGACCAGCGCGGTGCCGACGCCGCGGCCCCGGTGATCGGGGTGCACGACGGCCTCCACCATGACCGGCGCGTCACCGCGCGCGGGCGAGAGCGTCGCGTACCCCACGAGGTGTTCGCCGTCCAGTGCCAGCAGATGCTCGTCGTCCCGCGGAGAGTCCACGGCGCGCTCGGCCTGCTCCGACAGCGGCGGTGTCCCGTCGGCGGTCGTGGCGGCCTCGATCGCGTCGCGGACGCGTCGGGCCTCGTCGCCGACCGGTCGCCGTGCCTCGAGTCGAATCGCGTCGCTCACGTCAGAAGGCCGTCCGATCAGCTGGGGCGAACGAGGGTGTCGCCGTGTCGTTCTCGATGTCCAGGTCGCCGTCCGACGGCAGGTCGACCGCGTCGTCGCTGCCCGCCGCGCCCTTACCTGCCCGGCTCGGTCTCACGGCCTTGTATCCCACGTTGCGCACGGTGCCGATGAGCGACTCGTACTCCGTTCCGAGCTTCGCGCGCAGACGCCGGACGTGCACGTCCACGGTGCGGGTACCGCCGAAGAAGTCGTACCCCCACACCTCCTGCAGCAGCTGCGCCCGGGTGAAGACGCGGCCCGCGTGCTGGGCGAGGTACTTGAGGAGCTCGAACTCCTTGTAGGTGAGGTCGAGCGGTCGCCCGCGCAGACGGGCGGTGTAGGTGCCCTCGTCGATGACGAGCTCGCCGAGCGTGATCTTTCCCGAGGCCTCGGGACTGCTGACGCCTCCGTGGCGGCCCACGAGCAGACGCAACCGGGCATCGAGCTCGGCGGGTCCGGTGGTGGGCAACAGGATGTCGTCGAGGCCCCACTCCGCGTTGACGGCGACCAGACCGCCCTCGGTGAGCACGGCCACCACGGGTACCGACGAGCCGGCGCTGCCGAGCAGTCGGCACAGTCCGCGGGCGGCGGCCAGATCGGTGCGCGCGTCGACGAGCGCGATGTCCGCGCTCCCGGCCTCGAGCAACGACGAGACCTCGGTCGGCGCGGGACGCACCGTGTGCGCCAGGAGCGCGAGGGACGGGAGCACGGACTCCGGATCCGGATCGGAGGTCAGCAGCAGCAACTCCACAGGGCCTCCTCGTCCGCTCTTCTTCGGCCGGACGAGCCCACCAGCGGGTCCGCGACCGGCACTTCCGGTTGTTCTTCGGTCACAGACTAACCTGTCGGAAGGCAGGACAGTCGGCTGCGAGCCGCCACCGCCCGCCTCGGGACCCGCCCGCAGGACACCGAACCGCCCGAGAGGAACTCCGTGCGAAAACTGATCGTCGGGCTCGTCTTCGTCCTGGCGCTCGCTCTGGCCGCCGATTTCGGCACTGCCGCCTACTCCGAGTACCGCGTCTCGCGGGCACTGCGGGACGGCGGAGATCTGGTGTCCGATCCGCAGGTGACCATCCACGGCTTCCCGTTCCTGACCCAGGCGGCCGACGGCAGGTACGGCCGCGTGGAGATCCGAGCGCAGGACGTCCCCACCGACTACGTCGAGAAGACGACCATCGAGGCGACGTTGCGCGGCGTGCGTATTCCGGCCTCCGACCTGCTCGACGGATCGGTGCGCACGGTGCCCATGGATCAACTCGACGCGCGCGTCCGTATCGACGCCACCGACCTCGGCCGGTTCCTCGAGATCCCCGACCTCCAGGTCTCCACTCCCCCAGCCGACCGCTCCGACGGCACCGGCGGTTCGGGCGGTTCCGGCGAGACCACCGCCGGGGCCGTGGTCCTCACGGGCACCGTGCCCGTCGGCCCCCTGGACACCGCGGTCAGCGTCACCGCCGAGCTCCGGCTCGACGGTGGAACCGTGTCCATCGTCGCGTCGGACCTCTACTTCGGGCCCGAGGGCCAGGCAGACTTCACCATCCCCGACTTCCTGAAGCCCGCGGTCCTGGGCCTGTTCACCCGCACGATCGACGAGCAGCAGCTGCCGTTCGGCATCCTCCCCACGTCGGTCTACGCGGAGGGCGGCCAGATCGTCATCGAGGGCAGCGCCGAGGACGTCACCATCGAACTCGACGAGATCCGCACGCCGTGAGCGCCGTCGTCGTCCTTCTCGTCGCCCTGGCGCTCGCCGCCGTGGTGGGCCTGTGGGTCCGCCGCCGAGAGGGCGCCGTCCGCACGTCGGATCGCGGCGGCGCGTCGGGATCGCGAGCTCACGCTCTGCGCACCGCCGGCGCCACCGACGGCGCGGTGACCGTGCTCCACTTCTCCGCCACCTGGTGCGGCCCGTGTGCGGCGGTGCGACGCGTCGTGTCCGCCGTGGTGAGCGACCTCGAGTCGGCGGGGCACCGCGTGTCCGACGTCGAGGTGGACATGGACGAGAATCCGCAGCTCGCCCGCGACTTCGGCGTGATGTCTCTCCCGACCACCTTCGTACTCGACGGGGCGATGCGGGAACGATCGCGCGCGTCGGGTGTGCCGTCGTCGAAGGACCTGCGGGCCGCAGTGCTCTCGGCGTCCGATTCACCCTCGTCGGAGTGACGAGCGACACCCGGAACTTCTGGATCTGGACCGGCGTGGGTACCATGGCCGACGTGACCGCCAGCCACGAGCTTCTGCTCACCCGACGCCGCACAGTGGACCTGTGCCGCCTCGGTGGCTGTTGCTGCCGTTGCCGCTGACGACGGTCCTCCCCTCGTCGACCCGTCCGCTCGGGTACAGCCGTGCTGTACCGACCTCGGACCGCTCGACGATCGCCGGAGACCATGCGCATCCGCTCGGTCCCCTTTCCTCCACTCCAGGAGCATCTCGATGTCATCCATTCCCCCGCAGGTCGACGTTCGTGGTCCCCGCTTCGTCGCCTGGGTGACCACCGGTGTCCTCGTCGTGACGCTGCTCGTGTCGACGGTGTCGCTCACCGCTGCAGCGGTGCTCCTGGGCCTGCAGACGCTGGTCTTCGCGTACGGCGCTGCTGCCGGGCCGGCAGCGCATCCCTACGGACGCGTGTTCCGCGCCGTCGTCGCACCGCGCCTGGGCCCGGTGTCGGAGACCGAACCGACGACCCCCCTGCGGTTCGCGCAGGGACTGGGATTCGCCTTCTCGATCGTGGGAACCCTCGGGTTCGCGCTGTCCTCGACGACCGTCGGCACCGTCGCCACGGGTCTGGCCCTGTTCGCCGCCGTGCTGAACGCGGCGTTCGGAATCTGCCTGGGCTGCAAGATCTACCCACTCGCGAGTCGGCTCCTGCCGGCTCGACATGCCACCACCTGAACCACCCACCACCTGTCAGAGAAGAATCGAAAGGAACCACATGGCTCGCTCCGACGTCCTGGTCACTGCCGACTGGGCCGAGCAGAACCTGCATGCTCCCAAGACCGTGTTCGTCGAGGTCGACGAGGACACCAGCGCCTACGACACCGGCCACATCGAGGGTGCCGTCAAGCTCGACTGGAAGTCCGACCTCCAGGATCCGGTCCTTCGTGACTTCCTGAACCAGGAGCAGTTCTCGGACCTGCTGTCGACGCGCGGCATCGCCAACGACGACACCGTGATCCTCTACGGCGGCAACAACAACTGGTTCGCGGCCTACGCCTACTGGTACTTCAAGCTGTACGGCCACAAGGACGTCCGTCTGCTCGACGGCGGCCGCAAGAAGTGGGAACTGGACGGTCGTCCGCTGAGCACCGACGCCGTCTCGAGGGAGACCACGTCATACAAGGCCGAGGCTCCCGACCTGTCGATCCGCGCGTTCCGCGACGAGGTCATCGCCGCCATCGGCACCAAGAACCTCCTCGACATCCGCTCCCCCGACGAGTACTCGGGCAAGATCCTGGCGCCGGCGCACCTCCCGCAGGAACAGAGCCAGCGTCCCGGCCACATCCCCGGCGCCGTCAACGTGCCGTGGAGCAAGGCAGCGAACGAGGACGGCACCTTCAAGTCCGACGAGGAACTGAAGGAGCTCTACGACGGTGTCGGCATCGATCCGAGCAAGGGCACGATCGCGTACTGCCGCATCGGCGAGCGCTCGTCGCACAGCTGGTTCGCACTGACGCAGCTGCTGGGCTACGAGAACGTCAAGAACTACGACGGCAGCTGGACCGAGTACGGCTCCCTCGTGGGAGCACCTATCGAGTTGGGAGCGTAATCATGTGTGGAGCACCTGCTCAGGGACAGACCCTTCCCGCCGGCGTCGACGTGGAGAAGGAGACGGTCATCACGGGCCGTGTCCTGGCCGCGTCGGACGGTCAGCCCGTCGGCGGTGCGTACGTGCGCCTGCTCGACAGCACGGGTGAGTTCACCGCCGAGGTCGTCGCGTCCGGAACCGGCGACTTCCGCTTCTTCGCGGCCCCCGGCACCTGGACGCTGCGCGCGCTGTCCGCGTCCGGCAACGGCGACGTGACCATCTCGCCCGAGTCCGCCGGCCTCCACGAGGCCGAGATCTCGATCGGCGCCTGACCGAACACCTCTCGTTTCAGCCGAACACCCTCCCCAGCGTGCTGGGGAGGGTGTTCGCGTCGTGGAGGGTGTGCGATCCGACCGCGGGAACTACTTGCCGGGCTCCGGCGGGAGGCCGAGGGACTTCAGCACTTCCTCCCACGTCGACGGCACCGTCTCCACGGGCTGCGCCGGCGGCGCGAGATAGCCGGGATTCACCGGGGGAATCACGCGGGGCTCGGCGGGCGCCGTCGTGTCTCCCGCAGGAGGAGCGGCCGGCTCGTCGACCGGAGGGGCCTCGCTCTGCTCGCGAGCGAGGTCGGTGATCCAGCGGATCATCTTCTCGCTCTCCCAGTCGCGGCCGTTGTCCGGGAAGTTGTCCCAGTAGTAGAGGTGCTGCAGAAACCCCAGTTCGACGTAGGGCTTCTCGAACAGCTGCGGGATGTCGGCGTTGTCCTCGCCGAACCCCACGGCCTCCGCCTGCAGCTTGGCCTCGACGACGGGGCGGCCGGGACCGAGCGCCCACGTCACGGCGTCGAACATCTCGCGCGGCGTCGGCGACCTCTCGTCCGGCAGTGGCTGGGTGCGGTCCGACACCCGGAGCATCACGTCGAGCAGAGACTCGTCCGACGTGGCGAAGTCCGGGTCGCTGAAGACGTGCGCGATGGTGCGAGCCGCGACGTCGGACGAGACCGCGACGAACTCGGTGACGGTGCGGCCCGGATCGAGCAGGGTGAAGTGCATCCGCCCGAAGACGTTGAGCGCCAACGGCAGGACGCCGAGGTTCTCCGGTGCGTCACAGGCGATGTCCATCGGACGGCACGCCCACCGGATCTTGTTCGTGAGGGTTCCGTAGTCCTTCGGCTCGGACGACATGAAGCCACCACCCGGCGGACCGGGCTTGTCCAGAGACGCAGTGCCGGCAGGGCGGTACGGATCTCCGACGAGGGCGACCCCGGCGATGTCGTCGGACGTCACGTGCGCCGTGGACGGTCGGGACCCGATGTCGACGGCGAGGCGCTCGACCACCTCGGCACCCACGCTGTAGCCGAGCAGCACGTACTTCGTCGACGTGCCGCACGCGGTCTTGTTGGCGTCGATCATCCGGCCCATGGTCGCGAGGCCCTCGGCGACGGATTCCTGATAGGTGGGCACCGGCTCGGCCACGGCCACGCCGTACTCCGACGCGTACGGCACGTACACCCAACCGACTCGTCCGGGCGTGGACGCCGAGGCCTCCCCCGCGGGCACGGTCACGTTGCCGACCCAGTTGGACCACGGCAGCCGGTCCACCTCGTCGACGGGGTTCCGGTCCGACTCCGAGTCCGTCGCGCCCGTGATGGCGACGATGAGCACGTCGGGGCAGTCGTACGCGTAGTTGTTCGGATCCTGATCGACCTTCGTGCCCAGCCCGAACGTGTCGAGCACCGACTCGACGGGGTCGTCGCCCAGACCGAGCGGATCGGAGGGGGTGATCGGTGCCGCCCCCGCCAGTCCTCCAGGGATCGCGCACAACAGCAGTGTCGCGAGGGCAGCGGTCGCCGCGCGCAGCACGATCCTCGTCGGCCCGGTCCGCCGACGGTCGGTCGGGTCGAGCCCGGTCACACGAAGCATGGATGGATCACCCTCGTCTCTCGGTTCCAGAACCTCACGACCTTAAACAATGAATCGCGTCACCGGACCCGGCACAGGTTGTCATCCGTCACACAGTCTGCGGACCGCCTGCGTCGACCGATCGCGACGGCGGCCCGTGGCAGATCCACGACACCGCCGGTCTACAATCGGTGCGTGGTCCTATTCTTCGAAGCACTCCTCATCCTGGCGTCGATCCTCATCGCCTGGTTCTCGCTGTACGTCGTCTATCGCCTGGTCACCGACGAGTCGTGACCGACGAGTTCGGCACCCCGGCGCCCCGCCTGAGCGGTGACGCCGCGGTCGCGCGTGCGGAGGAACGGGCCAAGGAGACGGCCGGGCGCAACATCCCGCTGCTCCCCGATCTGCCCGGTGACGGTGACACCGCCAATCTGCGGCAGGGTCCCGACATCTCGCACTCCATGCTGGCACTGCTGCCGCTGGTCGGCGTGTGGCGCGGCACCGGTGAGGGACACGACGCCGAGGGCGACTACACACTGGGACAGCAGATCGTCGTGAGCCACGACGGCGGTCCCTACCTGTCGTGGGAGTCCCGCACCTGGCGCGTCGACGAGAACGGCGCCTACGCCGGTCGCGACCTGCGCGAGTCCGGCTTCTGGCGGGTGAGCGGAACCGGTGAGCCCGGCGACGACGGCGAGGAGACCCTCGAGCTCCTGCTGACCCACGCCAGCGGGCTCATCGAGCTGTACTACGGCCGCGCACTGACGCAGTCGTCCTGGGAGCTGGCCACCGACGTGGTCATCAGAAGCACGTCGGCGGCGCTGGTCGGGGGCGCGAAGCGTCTCTACGGCATCGTCGAGGGTGGCGATCTCGCGTACGTCGAGGAGCGGGTCGGACCGGACGGCGATCTCGAGCCCCGGCTGTCCGCCCGCCTCGAACGCTACGTGGGCTGACGCTCGCCCTTCTCGCTCTCCGCATCCTCTCCGGAACCGGTGTCGGATCTTTCGGAGGCACCGTCCTCGTCGAAGTCCGCGAACGCGGTACCGGACACGGTGCCGCCGGTGCCGGGCAGCGTCACCGTCTCGCGCGCACCGGTCTCGTACCGCGCATTGAGGCCGTCCATCTTCTCGCCGGCGCGATCGAGGTCCTCCTGCGTCAGCTCGGGGCCCACGGTCTCCTCGTTCGCCGAACCGGTGTCGGAGGACGTGTCGTCGGTGTTCGTCGTGTCGGGCTGCTCGTCACTCGTCATGTCCCCCACAGTGACACAGGCGAGGGGGTCTGCTCGGCAGAACGGGAAAGACCAGGCGCGCGGGCCTGGTCCGGACATGGGACGACCCCCGAGCCCTACCGGTACACCGTTGCAGGAGTACGGGTCTCGGTCTGGACGGACCGAGGGCTCGGGGGTCGGGTAGCTGCCTGGTATTCGCCCGCCGCTCGCGCGGTGAGAGAAGAACCGTCAGCGGTTGCGGCTAGCGGGCAGCCACCTCACGCGTCCAAGAGTCATACAATTCCAGACCACCTCCTCTCTCGTGTACAGACGACGCTACGCGTGGATCAGCCCGGTCGGCAACGTCTTTTTCCGTGAGCGAACACACCTGACGTTCACCGCTCACGGTCACCACTCGAACGCCCGTCGGCACCGGTCGATGCGTCACGACCAGAACGGTCGTCGCCCGATCGAACAGTCCACCGTCGGGATCGAGCATCGCGGCGAGCAACGCGGCGGAGGACACGTCGTCCACGTGTTCGGTGGGCTCGTCGACGATGATCACCGCCGCCCGCGAGAGCGTCGCGCGGGCCAGCAGCAGTCGGCGACGCTGTCCGCCGGACAGCACCTCCGCGCCGCCGTCGAGGTCCGTGTGCACACCGTCGGGCAGTGCGCGCACCCAGTCGCCGAGCCCGACCCGGTCGAGTGCCGCCGTCGCCTCCGTCTCGGTCACGTCACCGCGCACCACACGGAGGTTCTCCAGAACGGTGGTCCGGAAGACATGGGCGTCCTCGGCGACGTAGGACACCGTCCGGCGCATCGCGTCCTCGGTCAGTTCGTCGACGGACCTGCCGTCGACGAGCACGGTGCCCGCGGCGGGGGCGACGAGCCCCGCGATCGTCATGGCGAGCGTGGACTTGCCGACGCCGCTGGGTCCGCTGATCGCCAGGCGCGCACCGGGTTCCACCACCAGAGATACCGGCGCGGTCCGCGATCCGCGGCGGCCTGCGACGACGTCGCACACCTCGAGGCGCACCGATGGCGACGGCGGCGGGTCGTCCTTCGGCGTCACCGCCGGCCCGGAGCGGGCCTCGTCCACGAGAGCCATGATCCGCCGAGCCGCCGCGGCTCCGCGCACCCACGCCACCGCGGCGGCGGGTATCGCACCCGTCGCCTCGAACGCGGCGAGCGGAACCAGCACCACGACGGCGAGCCCGGTGGGGTCGGTGCCGCCCGCGAACCCCGATGCGGTGCCGTACGCCGAGATGCCGACGGCGAGGGCGCCCAGCACCGCGACTCCCATCGACAGCGGGGTCGCCGCGGCGGACAGGGCGGACCACCCGGCGGCGCGGTCCTGCGCGGCACCGACGGCGCGGTCGGCCTCGTCGGCGCGGCGTCGCACGTCTGCCAGTCGCCCGGACACCCGGAGTTCGGCGGCGTGGTCGATCGCGGTGACGGCGTGGGCGGCGAAGTCGGCTCGCGCAGCGACGAGATCCTCGGCGGCGGCCCGCTCGGCCCTGGCGCTCGACCAGGGCGCCACGACCCCGGAGACGAGCAGCGCGACCGCCAGGACGATTGCCGCGGCAGGGGACCACACGGCGACGAGTCCGACCGCGAGAGCCGAGACCACCGCCGCGACGGCGACGGGAACGAGGGCGCGCACCACCACGTCGCCGACGGCGTCCACGTCGGCGCCGGTCCGCACGAGGAGATCCCCTCGCCGCGTCGTCACCGCCGTGGCCGAATCACCCTGCGACAGTTCGCGGTACAGGGTGGACCGCGCACGGACGGTCCCGCGCAGTGCGACGTCGTGCGTGGCCAGTCGTTCCAGGTACCGACACACGCCGCGCGTGATGCCGAGCGCGCGCACCGCGACCACGGCCACCGAGAGGTGCAACACCGGCGGCATCTGCCATGCCCGCGTGATGAGCCAGGCCGAGAGCGCGGACAGCGCGAGTGCACTGCCCAGCGTCGCGACTCCGGCCGCCACGGCCCGCGCGACGCGCCCCGGCGGCAGGTCGAGCAGCCGCAGTGCCCGCGTCAGATTGCTCATGCCGACACCGCCGCTCGGTCCACGTGCACGACAGTGTCCGCGGCGGCGAGCACCTCGGGCGTGTGCCCCGCGATGACGACCGTGCGGCCGCCGTCGGCCGCGGCCCGCAGGGACCCGAGCACCCGACGCGCCGATTCCGGGTCGAGGTGGGCGGTCGGTTCGTCCAGGAGCACGACGGATCCCGTCGCGGCGAGAGTGCGCGTCAGGGCCAACCGCTGGGCTTCTCCGACGGACAGTCCCACTCCCCCGGCGCCGAGCATCGTCGCGGCTCCGCGGGGCAGGGACGCCAGGACGGACGAGAACCCCGTGGCACGAGCAGCTTCGGCCACGTCACCACGCGCCCCGAGGTCGAGGTTGTCGGCGACGGATCCGGCGACGACGGCCGGACGCTGCGGCAGCCAGGTCACACGGCGCCACCACTGGTCGAGGTCGACGGTCGACAGGTCGACCCGCACCCCGTCGGAGCCCACGAGGGAGACGGACCCCTCGTCGGGATCGACGAGCCCGAGAACGGACGCCAGGACCGTCGACTTCCCGGTCCCGTTGGCGCCGGTCAGCACCGTCACCCGTCCCGCCCGGAACGTCGCGTCGAGGTGGCGGGGTGCCCACCCGTCCCGCCCGCGGACCGACAGGTTCGTCAGGACGACGGTGACCGGACCGGTGGGCGGCGCGGCCGTCCGCTGGTCACGCGGCGCCTGCGACTCGTCGCTCTCGAGCAGAGCGAAGGTACGTCCCGCGGCCTCCGCACCGTCCTCGGACGCGTGGAAGGCGGCACCGAGTGCGCGCAGCGGCAGGTAGACCTCGGGCGCCAGAATGAGCGCGACGATGCCGGGTGCCAGCTCCATGTCGCCGTACACGAGGCGTAGACCGATCGACACCGCGACGAGTGCGACGCCGAGCGTGGCCAGCAGTTCGAGCACCATGGACGAGAGGAAGGCGACGCGCAGTGCGGCCATCGTCCGGCGGCGGTGCTCGTCCCCGAGTTCGCCGACCCGCGCGGCCGGCCCGTCCTGCCGGCCGAGTGCGCGCAGTGTCGGGATTCCGGCGAGCAGGTCCATCAGCTGAGAGGACAGTCGCGTCATCGCGTCGAGGGTTCGTCGCGACCGCCCGCGGGTCATCAGACCGATCAGCACCATGAACACCGGGATCGTCGGGAGTGTGACCGCCACGATCACCGCGGAGAGCGGATCGACGAACGCGATCATAAGGGTCGCGATCGGCGTGACGGTCGCCGCCAGGACGAGGGCCGGGACGTAGTCGGTGAGGTAGGGCGCCAGTCCGTCGAGACCACGCGTGACCACCGTCGACCACTCGCCCCGATCCTCCCCGCCGCGCGAGCGCGTCGTCGTGGCCGCGTCCAGCATGTCCGCGCGCAACCCGCGCACGACTCGGACCGCCGAGCGGTGCGCGTACCTCGACCGCGCCCACGACGCGAGGACGCGGACCAGTACGGCGGCAGCCAGGACCGTCAGCTCGGTGGTCCAGGCTCCGACCGTCCGACGGGTCGGGTCGGTGACCGCGCCGCCCAGCACGGTCCCGACGACGACGGCGATGACGACGACGCACGCGGTCGTCACCAGGGAGAGCGCCACCGACCCCACGAGGTGACGACGGACGGGCACCGACCGGTGCCACAACCGGGGGTCGATCGGTCCCCGGGGCCGCCTCGTCGCGGTCATCGAGTGCTCGCCAGGCCGATGGACGCCGGGATCTGCGTCGTCGAGATGCGCCGACGGAAGACCCAGTAGGTCCAGCCCTGGTAGGCCAGGACCACCGGTGCCGCGATCGCCGACAGCCACGCCATGATGCGCAACGTGTACGCGGAGGACGACGCGTTGTCGACGGTCAGCGAGAACGCGGCGTCGATGGTCGAGGGCATCACGTCCGGGAACAGTGAGCAGAAGAGCAACAGCACGGCTCCGCCGATGGTCACGGTGGTGCCGACGAAGGCCCATCCGTCTCGCCCGCGCAGCACGGCCACCGCTGCCGTCACCAGCCCTGCCACGGCAGCGGCGACGATCCACCAGGTCCAGCCCTTCCCGTGCGCGAGCTGAGTCCACAGCGCGAACACCCCGGCGCCCACCACGGTCGGAACGATGAGTGCCGCAGCGAGTCTCGATGCGTCCGCTCGAACCTCGCCGGCCGTCTTGAGGGCGATGAACACGGCACCGTGGAACGCGAAGAGCATCGCCGTGGTCGCACCACCCAGCAGCGCATAGGGAGTGAGAAGGTCGAGCAGTCCCGAGGTGACCTTCTTGTCCGCGTCGATGGCGACACCGCGCACGATGTTCGCGAAGGCGACACCCCACAGCACCGCGGGCACCCAGGAACCGATCCCGATACCGAGGTCGCACCGACGCCGCCACACGGGGTCGTCGATCTTGCCGCGGTACTCGATGGCACAGATACGCAGGATGAGCGCCACGAGGATCAGCAGCAGCGGCAGATAGAAGCCGGAGAAGAGCGTCGCGTACCACTCGGGGAAGGCCGCGAAGAGCACTCCTCCCGCCGTGATGAGCCACACCTCGTTGCCGTCCCACACCGGACCGATCGTGTTGAGCACGACGCGACGTCGGGCCTCGGCGTCGTCCCGGCCGGATCGACCGAGAACGGGCATGAGCATGCCGACCCCGAAGTCGAATCCCTCGAGAACGAAGTATCCGACGAACAATGCGGTGACGACGGCGAACCAGAATTCGGGCGTTCCCATGATCATGTCTCCGGCGGGTCAGTAGGCGAACGAGAGCGGGCGGGCGTCGGCGTCGGTGTCGCCACCGTCGTCGTCGTGGGGGTGCCTGTCGTGCTCGAGCGGACCTGCCTGCACGTAGCGACGCATGAGCGTGAACCAGACGGCACCGAGCCCGGCGTAGAGGACGGTGAACGTCGCGAGGGACGCCGCCACCAGAGCGACGGGGTGGTCGGACACACCCTGGTCGACCGTCAGGCGGATCATGTCGACTCCGCTGGGGTTGGGCGCGACGATCCAGGGTTGGCGGCCCATCTCGGTGAAGATCCAGCCCGCACTGTTCGCCAGGAAGGGTGTCGGGATCGCGAGCAGTGAGAGCCGGGAGAACCAGCGCTGGTCCGGAACTCGGCCACCTCGAGTGACCCACAGGCCGGCGATTGCGAGCACGGCGGACCCGGCGGCGAGGCCGATCATCATCCGGAAGGCCCAGTAGGTCACGAAGAGGTTGGGCCGATAGTTACCCGGTCCGTACTGCTCCTCGTACTGCTGCTGCAGCTCGGTGACCCCCTGGACGGTCGCGTCGAGGTCGCTCTTCGCGAGGAACGATGTCAGGCCGGGGATCGCGACGATGTGCTGGACGCTGTCGCAGTTGTTGTGGGTGCCGATGGTGAGGATCGAGAACGAGGCGCCGGTCTCGGTGTGACACAGCGACTCTGCCGATGCCATCTTCATGGGCTGCTGCTCGAACATCAACTTGCCCTGCACGTCTCCGGTGATCGCGAGTGCAGCGCCGGAGGCGATCATGACGACGAATGCCAGCCGGGCCGCGGGGCGGAACATGGAGCGGGCCTCCGACAAGGGACCGACATCGCCGCGACGTGCGCTGCGCACCATCCACCACCCGGCGATGCCGGCGACGAATGTCGCTGCGGTGAGGAAGGATCCGGCCACCGCGTGCGGGAACGCCGCGAGCGCCGTGTTGTTGGTGAGCATGGCCCAGAAGTCGACGAGCTCGGCACGCCCCGTGTCCGGGTCGTAGACGGCCCCCACCGGGTGCTGCATCCACGAGTTCGCGGCGATGATGAAGTAGGCGGAGGCGTTGACCCCGATGGCCACCAGCCAGATCGTCGCCAGGTGAACGGCTTTCGGCAGCCGTTGCCACCCGAAGATCCACAGCCCGAGGAACGTGGACTCGAGGAAGAACGCGACGAGGCCCTCGAGCGCGAGCGGCGCACCGAAGACGTCGCCCACGAACCGCGAGTACTCGGACCAGTTCATGCCGAACTGGAACTCCTGGACGATGCCGGTGGCGACGCCGAGTGCGAAGTTGACGAGGAAGAGCTTGCCGAAGAACTTGGTGAGCCGATACCAGGAGTCCTTGCCGGTGATCACCCACATGGTCTGCATCGCGGCGACGATCGGAGCGAGTCCGATGGTCAGCGGGACGAGCAGGAAGTGATAGACGGTGGTGATTCCGAACTGCCATCGTGAGACATCGAGTGCGTCCATGACCAGCTTCTTGTCGTCGGCTGCGAGGCGGGGATCCTGCCTACGGGGCCGACGCTACTACTACGCGTAGTAGTAGGCGATGGACTGTGTCCACCGTTACCTGTGGCGCGCGTCAACGCGCGACGGCGGTGTCCACCAGTTCGCGCACGACGCGGTCCGACGGCATCTCCTTGAGGTGCGTGGTGTCGAGCGTGTGCACGCGCGCGGCCAGCGTGACGGAGGAGATCAGCCAGACACTGTCGGCCAGGATCAGATCGGCCACCCGCAACGGCTCGTGCGCACAGTCGAAGCCGGCGTCGCCCGCGACCTCGAAGAGAGCGTCCACCGTGGTGCCGCGCAGCACCCCGTGCTCCACCGGCGGCGTGACCATGCGGCGGTCCACCACGGCCAGCACGCTCGACCGTGGACCCTCGAGCACCTGCCCCTCGATACTGCGGAACACGACCTCGTCGAAGCCCTCTCGTGCCGCGTGGCGCAGGGCCGCCATGTTGGTGGCGTAGGACAGAGTCTTCGCACCGAGCAGCGCCCAGGGCGACTGCTGTGTCGCGTCGATGGAGAAACCCCGGTTCAGGGTCAGGGCCGACACGCCCTCCGCGCGCGCCTGGGTGACGCGATCGGCGACGGCGGAGACCATGACGAGCGCCGTCTCGGCATCGTCCGCCCCCTCGCGCCCCCGGCTCAGCAGCAGCCGCATCGCACCCTCGCCGCCACCGGTCCTCTCCCACTGCGCGAGTGCCACGTCCACCGCGCGCCGCCATGCGTCGACGTCCGGTTCCGCGAGGTCGAGCATGGCCGCCGACCGGGTGAGGCGGGCGAGGTGGGCGTCGAGTCGGCACGCCCGACCCTCGCGGATCAGCACGGTCTCGAAGATGCCGTCCCCGCGCACCGCCGCCAGGTCGTCGGCATGCAGAACAGGCTCGGTCGGATCGAGCACGGCACCGTCCAGGGTCACCACCACGCGTGAAGTCATGGCCCCGAGGGTAGTGCCGTGGCCGGACCGGGCAGTCCGCTCCTAGACTGGTGGGGTGTCCGAGACCCCTGGCCTGTACTCCTCCCCCGTTCTGGCCCGCCCCGGCGCGGTGGCCGCACCCCAGGACGGTCCCGATCGTGGAACCGCCTGGCACTACGGGGATCCGTTGGGTGAGCAGCGCGCCGCCGTCACGACCGCCGCGGTCGTCGATCGATCGAACCGGTTCGTCATCGCGATCACCGGCGAGGAGCGACTGACCTGGTTGCACACCATCTCCAGCCAGCACGTCGCGACGCTGGCCGACGGAGCCTCCGCGGAGAACCTGAGCCTGGACGTCAACGGGCGCGTCGAACACCACATGGTCATGACCGACCTGGGCGGCACCACCTGGATCGACACCGAGGCGGACCGCGGACCGGACCTTCTCGCCTTCCTGTCGAAGATGGTGTTCTGGTCGAAGGCCGCGCCGCGTCGCGGCAGCGAACGGGTCGTCGTGTCGTTGCTCGGCCCGAAGGCCGGCTCCATCCTGCGAGCGGTGGGCGCCGAGGTGCCCGCGATGCCGTACGACGCCCTGCCGCTCGACGCCGCGAACCCCGACCTCGGTCTGGTCCGCCGGATGCCGTGGCCGACCCGCACCGATTCCTTCGACGTCCTGGTCCCCGCCGACCGTCTCGACGAGTGGTGGGCGAAGTTCGTCGTCGCGGGTGCGCGTGAGGCGGGCAGCTGGGCGTTCGAGGCGCTGCGCGTCGAGTCCGGTCGACCACGCCTCGGTCTCGACACCGACGACCGCACGATTCCCCACGAGGTCGGCTGGATCGGCGGGGTCAGCGAGTTCGGGGCCGTCCACCTCGAGAAGGGGTGCTACCGCGGACAGGAGACGGTGGCGCGCGTCCACAATCTGGGCAAGCCGCCGCGCCGACTGGTCCTGCTGCACCTCGACGGCTCCGCGGACGGTCGACCGGAGACGGGCGACGACGTCACCGTCGGCGGCCGATCCGTGGGCCGCATCGGCACCGTCGTCGATCACTTCGAGCTCGGGCCGATCGCGCTCGCTCAGATCAAGCGCGCGGTGCCGGTGGAGACCACGCTCGACGCCGGGCCGTGCGCCGCCTCGATCGATCCAGACTCCTACGTCCTGGACACCGCGGTCCAGGCGGGCCGCGCCGCGGTGGATCGGCTGCGCGGCCGGTGACGCAGCCGGCCCCGTCGGGACGCGTGCTGTCGGTGTGCGTCGTGCACACCATCCACCCCATCTCTCGGCCGGCGGTGGTCGACTCCGCCATCGACAAGCGAGCGGTGTCCGGACCGGTCGACGTCACCGAGCTCGGCCTGCACGGTGATCGCTCCTGCGACGTCACTTTTCACGGCGGCGCGGACCAGGCGGTCTACGCGTACGACGAGGCCGAGGCCTACAGGTGGGCCGAGGAACTCGGCCGGGAGGTTCCCGCGGGGTGGTTCGGTGAGAACCTGCGCGTGAGCGGACTGCCTGTCACCGATGCGGTCGTCGGAACGCGCTGGTCGGTGGGCACCGCCGAGCTCGAGGTGACCATTCCGCGGCGCCCGTGTGCCGCCTTCGCGCGGTGGACGGGCGAGAAGACCTGGGTCAAGCGTTTCACCGCGCGGGGCGATGTCGGGGCATACCTGCGCGTCGTGCGAGTCGGCGCGCTCTCGGCGGGCGACGACATCGAGATCGTGTCCGTTCCCGACCACGGAGTCACCGTGCGGGACCTCTTCACCGGGGTGTCGGCGGAGGCGATGCAGATCCTTCTGAACACCCCCGATCTGGCGCCCAAGGTCTACCGCGAGGCCCGCGACATGGCGGCGCGGGCGGCGCGGCGCGCACCGTCGGTGTGACACCGGCGCCGGTGGAAGCGCAGACCCGATTCGCACGCTAGAGTGTGGGCAGGAAGAACACACAATCAGACGGGGCCGCCAAAAAATCCCAGGCCGCCCCGCTACTCGCGAGGGGGTTAGCCATGGGCCGCGGCCGGGCTAAGGCAAAGCAGACCAAAGTTGCACGTGAGCTCAAGTACAGCTCACCGTCCACGGACTTCGAGAGTCTCCAACGAGAGCTCACAGGTTCCCCCGACTCGCACCGCAACGGCATCGCCGATCGGGAGCCGTCCCGACACGACGATGACGACTACGACGACTGGCGGCGCTGACCGCATCCCCTGACACGGGGGGAATCCTCACATCGCACACACGACCGTGCGGGGCGTTCCGACTCAGGGACGCCCCGCACGGTCGTGTGTGCGAGGTTCTTCACGCGAGGTCAGATCGCATACTGTCGCGGCGTGTGCTGGACGCTGGTCCAGTGGTCGGTGGTGAACTCGTCGATGGCCCACTCGCCGCCGAAACGACCGATGCCCGAGTTCTTCTCGCCGCCGAACGCGGTGTTGGGCTCGTCGTTGATCGTGGTGTTGGGCTCGTCGTTGATCGTGGTGTCGTTCACGTGTGTCATTCCGGCCTCGAGTCTCGTCGCCACCCGGACCGCACGCCCGACGTCTCGCGAGAACACCGCGCTGGAGAGCCCGTACTCGGTGTCGTTCGCGATCCGGACGGCGTCGTCCTCCCCGTCTGCCCGGATCACCGTGGCGACGGGTCCGAACACCTCCTCGGCGGCGGTCGCGACGCCGTTCGTCCCCAGCACGAGATGTGGGCCCAGCACCCGCCCGGACGGTCCCGAACGCTATCCGCGCACGCGGACTTCCGCGCCGTCCGACTCCGCGCGAGAGATCCGGTCGAGAATCGACTCCACCTGCGCGTCGTTGATGATCGGGCCGATCTGTGTGTCGGGATCGGCGGGGTCGCCGGTGCGCAGTGACCGGACCCGCTCGGTGAGCCGGTCCACCACCTCGTCGTGCACCCCATCGACCGCGATCACCCGGTTGGTCGCCATACACACCTGACCCTGGTGGAAGAACGACCCGAAGACCGCCGCGTTCACGGCTGCCTCGACGTCCGCGTCCTCGAGCACGACCAGAGGCCCGTTGCCCCCGAGTTCGAGGGACATCCTGGTGAGCGGCGCCGACGCCGCGATGCCCGACCCCACGGGCGTCGAACCCGTGAACGACACGAGCCGTGTGAGGGGATGCGAGGTCACGGCGTCACCGATCTCGCTGCTCTTGCCGACGACGACGGACAGCAGGCCGGCGGGCAACCCGGCATCCTCGAGGATTCTGGCCAGCAGGAGTCCGCCGGTGACGGGGGTGTCGCTCGCGGGCTTCAGCACCACTGCGTTGCCGAGCGCCGGCGCGGGCGCCACCGAGCGGGCGGACAGTTGCATCGGGAAGTTCCACGGACTGATCACCGTGACCACGCCGAGGGGCCGCCGGTACACGCGGTTCTCCTTGCCGTCGATCAGGGCGGCAGGGAGGATGCGCCCGGCCGATCGAGTGGGGTAGCTCGCCGATTCGAGCATCACCGCGCGGACGGCCAGCCATTCCCACTCGGCACGGGGGCGGATGGCGCCGACCTCCGCGACGAGCCAGTCCACGATCTCGTCCTTGCGCTCCTCCATGATGCGCGCTGCGCGGTGGAACACGTCCGCACGCTCGGTCGGGAGCGTGGACTCCCAGTCCCGCTGCGCGATGCTCGCCGCCGTGAACGCTGCGTCGACGTCGGCCGCATCGGCCAGCGGGAGGGTGGTCAGGACGTCGCCCGAGTACGGGTTCACGTCGTCGGCGGTGCGGCCGTCTCGGCCCACTCGCCACTGACCGGCGATCGGGAGGGTGTCGAATCCGTCGTACGTCGTCATGCCGGTCGGGTGCCCGACCAGTCCTGCGACAAACGAGAACCTAGAAACGCGGGTGATTACCCGTCAGCACGGCGCGCTCGTCGGTTCCGCTGTCGGCGGACTTCTTGACCGTCCCCAGCGTCCAGCAGTCGATGTGGCGAGCAGTGAGCACGGCGAGGGCGCGGTCGACGTCCTCGGGTGCCACGATCGCGACCATGCCGACGCCCATGTTGAACGTGCGGTCCATCTCCTCGCGCTCCACGCGTCCGCGCTGCGCGATCATCGCGAAGATCGGAGCCGGGCTCCACGTTCCGCGATCGAGCTCGGCGACGAGGCCCTTCGGCATGACGCGAGCGAGGTTGGCAGCCAGGCCACCACCGGTGACGTGGCAGAACGTCCGCACGTCCGTCTCCGCCGCGAGGGCGAGGCAGTCCTTGGCGTAGATGCGGGTGGGTTCGAGCATCTCCTCGCCGAGCGTGCGGCCGAACTCCTCGACATGACCGGTGAGCGACATGCGGCTGATGTCGAGCAGAACCTTGCGAGCGAGGGAGTAGCCGTTGGAGTGCAGTCCCGAGGACCCCATCGCGAGGACCACGTCGCCGGGACGCACCCGGTCCGGGCCCAGTACCTGGTCGGCCTCGACGACGCCGACACCCGTCGCGGACAGGTCGTACTCGCCGTCCGCCATCATGCCGGGGTGCTCGGCGGTCTCGCCGCCCAGCAGTGCGCATCCGGCCAGGATGCAGCCGTCGGCGATGCCCTTGACCAACTGCGCGACGTGCTCGGGCACCACGCGCCCCACCGCGATGTAGTCCTGCAGGAACAACGGCTCGGCGCCGCAGACGACGAGGTCGTCCACGACCATCGCGACCAGGTCGAGTCCCACCGTGTCGTGCTTGTCCAGAGCCTGCGCGACCGCGATCTTGGTGCCCACACCGTCGGTGGACGCGGCGAGCAGCGGCTCGCGGTATCCGCCCTTCAGCGCGAACAGGCCGGCGAACCCACCGAGACCGCCCATGACCTCCGGTCGCGACGCCCGCTTGGCGAGGGGCGCGAACAGCTCGACGGCACGATCACCGGCTTCGATGTCCACTCCTGCCGCTGCGTACGAGGCTCCTGCGCCGGGCTGGTGGGTGTCATCGGTCATGGGTGTACTGCTCCAGCCTGATCTGTGTGTGAGTACCCGGGAGGGTCGGATGCGGCCCTAACGGTACCGGAGGCCTATCGGTCCTTCCGGTCTCGTGTCACCTCGGGCCTGGGAATGGCCGCGATCAGGCGCTTGGTGTACTCCTCCGCCGGATCCCGGAGGATCCGTCCGGGCGTCCCGAGCTCGACGACGGCGCCGCCCCGCAGCACCGCCACCCGATGCGCGAGGCGGTCGACCACGGCGAGATCGTGACTGATGAACAGGCACGCGAAGTGCAGTTCGGTCTGCAGTTCCTCGAAGAGGTCGAGAACCGCGGCCTGCACCGAGACGTCCAGCGCGCTGGTCGGTTCGTCGGCGACCAGCAGATCCGGCTTCAGGACGAGTGCCCGCGCCAGCGATGCCCGCTGACGCTGACCCCCCGACAGCTCGTGCGGGTACCGCTTCTCCGTGCCCTTCGGGAGCTGGACCGCATCGAGCCACTCCACGACCGTGCGCGCGATGTCCGCCTTCGACCCGGCCTTGTGCACGATCATCGGCTCGGCGATGCACTGGCCGACGGTCAGTCGGGGGTTGAGCGACGTGGACGGATCCTGGAACACGAATCCGAAACGCTTGCGCAGACTCTTCAGCGCGGACCCCCGCAGCCTGCCCACGTCCTGACCGAGGACGTCCACCGAGCCGGACGTCGGCTTCTGCAGTGCGGCCACGCAACGGCCGATGGTGGACTTGCCCGAACCGGACTCCCCCACCAGACCGAGGGTCTCGCCGCGGTGCAGATCGAACGTCACCGAGTCGACGGCCCGGAAGACGGGCTGACCGATGCCGCCGGGGAACTGCACGACGAGATCGCGCACCGACAGCACCACCTCGTCCGAGACGGTGCGATCGGTGACCACGGGATCGAGCGTCGGGACCGCCGCCAGCAACGTCTTCGTGTAGTCGGCCTTCGGCGCAGCGAAGAGATCGTGGACGAGTGCCTCCTCGACCACCTCGCCGTCCTTCATGACGACGACCCGATCGGCGATGTCCGCCACCACGCCCATGCTGTGCGTGATCAGCACGATCGCGCACCCCAGACGGTCCTTGAGGTCGCGCAGCAGGTCGAGGATCTCGGCCTGCACGGTCACGTCGAGTGCCGTCGTCGGCTCGTCCGCGATGATCACCTTCGCCTCGCACGAGATGGCGATCGCGATCATCACACGCTGCTTCTGGCCACCGGACAACTCGTGCGGGAAGTAGCCGAATCGCCGCTCCGGGTCGGGCAGACCCACCATGGTGAGCAACTCGATCGCCCGGACGCGGGCGGACTTCTTGTCCAGCACCTTCCCGTCCGGTCCGGCGTGAGCTCGCAGGGCCTCGACGATCTGGAAACCGACGGTGAACAGCGGGTCGAGGGCGCTGCCGGGTTCCTGGAACACCATCGCCACGGCGTTGCCGCGGAGATCGGCCCACTGCTTGTCCGACAGCGACGTCACCTCGCGGGACCCCACGGTGACGGTTCCGCGTACGCGGGCGGTGTCCGGGAGCAGCCCGATGGCGGAGCGGACGCTGACCGACTTCCCGGAGCCCGATTCGCCGACGACGGCCAGGACCTCGCCCGGGAAGACCTCGAAACTCACTCCCTTGACGGCGTCGACGGGCCCCGCGTCGGTGGCGAAGCTGACCGACAGTGCCTCGAGGGTCAGAGCCGCCTGCGGGGTGGACGCTGAGGCCGTCATGAGGGATCTTTCTGCTTGCGTCTGGTTCTCAGAACGGGATTGAGTGTCTCGCTGACGGATTCGCCCACCATGGTCATACCGAGCACGACCAGGACGATGGCCGTGCCGGGGAAGATCGACGTCCACCAGATGCCGTTGGAGATGTCCGGCAGCGCCTTGTTGAGGTCGTATCCCCACTCGGACGCGGACGTCGGCTCGATGCCGAACCCGAGGAAGCCGAGACCCGCCAGAGTCAGGATGGCCTCGGCGCCGTTGAGCGTGAGGATCACCGGCAGTGTCTGCGTGACGTTGGCGAGGATGTGGCGGAACATGATCCGCACCGGGCCGGCGCCGGTGACCCGCGCCGCGTCCACGTAGGGCTCGGTCTTCACCGAGACCGTCGCGTTGCGCACCACGCGGAAGTACTGCGGCACGAAGACGGCGGTGATGGCGATCGCGGCCGAGAGGACACCACCGAAACTGCTGGACTGGCCTCCGGCCACGACGATCGAGACCACCACGGCGAGAAGCAGACTCGGGAACGCGTACATCGCGTCCATGAAGAGGACCAACACCCGGTCCACCCACCGGCCGACGTAGCCGGAGAGCAGTCCGAGGGGAACGCCCACCACGATCGACAGCACCAGCGACGTGACGATGACGAGCAGGGCGGTCCGTGCGCCGTAGACGACGCGGGAGAACACGTCCTCTCCGCGCACCGACGTCCCGAAGATGTGGTCCGCACTCGGCGCCGCCTGGCGCGCGAACTCCACGCCGTCGGCGGACGTCTGGGAGAAGGTGTACGGCGCGATGAGCGGAGCGAAGACCGCCATGATCACGAACAGCACCACCAGCACGAGCCCGATGACGATGGTGGCCTTCTGCAGTCCGGCACTCGAGCGGATGATCGACAGGCCGGGCACACCCCGACGTCGCTTCGGCGCCTCGATCGAGCCGACGCTCACCTCGATACTCATCAGAACCTCACTCGTGGATCGACGATCGCCACGATGGCGTCGGTGAGGAAGCTGACGACCGCGACGACGATGGCCAGGAACGTGACGATGCCCTGGACGGCGATGAAGTCGCGCGCCTGCAGGTAGCGAGCGAGCTGATAGCCCAGTCCCTGCCACTCGAACGTCGTCTCGGTGAGCACCGCGCCGCCCAGCAGCATGGCGATCTGCAGCCCCATCACGGTGACGACCGGGATGAGCGCGTTGCGGAAGGCGTGCCGCCGGGCGACGACGCGCGCCGAGAGTCCCCGTGCGCGCGCAGCTTCCACGTAGCCGGACTGCAGGGTCTGCAGAAGGTTCACCCGCACCAGGCGCAGGAACACGCCGGCGGTGAGAAGTCCGAGCGCGACCGCGGGGAGCACGGCGTGCTTCAGCACGTCGACGGTGTAGCTCGGCTCCCCGTAGAGAATCGAGTCGATCAGCAGGATGTTGGTCTTCGGTGACACGTTCTGCAGTGCCAGTTCGACGTTGGTGCTCGCCCGGCCCGCCACCGGCAGCCACCCGAGCTTCACGGCGAAGACCAGCTTGAGCAGCATGCCGACGAAGAACACCGGCGCCGCGTAGAACAGGATCGCCAGGATGCGCAGGGTGCCGTCGGAGATCGAGTCGCGGCGGGTCGCGGCGTAGAAGCCGAGGGGGATGCCGACGGCGAACGCGACGAGCAACGCCCAGAACGCGAGTTCCAGCGTCGCCGCGCCGTTGGTGATCAGCACACCGCTGATCTCCTGGTTGCTGGTCGCGGAGCGACCGAAGTCTCCCCGCAGCAGACCGGACAGGTACTCCCAGTACTGCACCAGGATCGGCCGGTCGTAGCCGGCTGCGGCGCGTCGTTCGGCGATCTGGTCGGCGGGCAGTCGTCCACCGAGGGCAGCACTGATGGGATCGCCGAGAACGCGCATGAGGAAGAAGACGACCGTGACCAGGATCCATGCCGTGGGAATGATCAGCAGGAACCGGATCACGAGATAACGGGCGAGCGCGCCGTAGCGTGACGACGCGCTCGCCCGTGACTGCTTCCCCACCGACGCCTCGTCGGGCGTGGTGGTGACCATGGATCAGCCCTTCGTGAGCGGGGTGAAGCGGAACTTGAACGAGGCGTCGAGAGTCTCGTCGACACCCTGGACCTCGTCCGTCGAGATCGCGATCTGCTTGCCCTCGAGGAGCGGCAGCGTGGACACGAAGTCCTGCGCCATCCGCGTCTGGATCTCACCGATGATCTCGGAGCGGCGAGCCGGGTCGGTCTCGGTCCGCTCGGAGTCGATCAGCGCAGTGATCTCGGGGTTCTCGAAGTGGTTCTGCAGGAAGTTGTCCGGTGCGAAGAACGGCGTCAGGTAGTTGTCCGCATCCGGGAAGTCCGGGAACCAGCCGAGCTGGTAGACGGGGTACGTGTCCGCGACGCGTTCCTTGTTGTAGGTGTTCCACTCGGTGGACTGCAGGTTCACCGTGAACAGGCCCGAGCTCTCGAGCTGCGCCTTGACCGCCGCGTACTCCTCCGACGACGAGGAACCGTAGTGATCGGGGTTGTACTGCAGATTGACCGCGACCGGGGTCTGCACACCGGCGTCGGACAGGAACTTCGCTGCCTCGTCCTTGTTCGGGGCCTCGCCGTAGACGTCCTTGAACGCGGTGTTGGCGCCCTCGAGACCACTGGGCACCACGGACCAGGCCGGCGTGAACGTACCCTTGTAGACGTTCTCCGACAGTGCGTCACGGTCCACCGAGGCGGCCATGGCCTTGCGGATCGCGAGCTTCTGCTCGGGTGTGCCGCCGGGCATCGTGTTCTGGTTGAAGACGATGTAGCGGAGCTCGCCGCCGGGGCCCTCGTGGACAGTGAGGCCGTCTACCTGGTCGAGCGACTCGATGTCGGTCGGGGTCAGCGAACGCCACGCGACGTCGATGGACTTGTTCTGCATGTCGAGCTTGAGGTTGTCCGCGCTGGTGTAGGTGCGCAGGGTGACCGATCCGGTCTTGGGCTCGCCCAGCACGCCCTTGTAGTCCGCCGCGGCGGAGAAGCTGACGAGGGAGTTCTTCTCGTAGCTGTCGATCGAGTAGGGGCCGGCGAAGGGCTTGGCCGCCACGACCGCGTTGTCGTCCATGATCGAGTCGGCCGGGAAGACCTCGGAGTCGATGATGGGCCCGGTGTTGGTGGCGAGCACCTGGGGGAAGGTCTGGTCGTTCGCGGCCTTCAGCGTGAACTCGACGGTCTTGTCGTCCGGCGCGGCCACCGAGTCCAGGTTGGCCAGCAGCGAGGACGGGCCGTTGGGATCGTTGATGGACACGATGCGATCGAACGAGAACTTGACGTCCTCGCTGGTCAGCGCGTGGCCGTTGGCGAAGGTCAGGTCGTCCTTCAGCGTGCAGGTGTAGACCGTCGGCTGACTGAACTCGCAGCTCTCGGCGGCGTCGGGCTGCAGTTCGTCGCTGCCGGGGGCGTAGTTCATCAGGAACGGATAGACCTGGTTCATGATCGTGAACGAGCCGTTGTCGTACGAGGCGGCAGGATCGAGCGAGTAGACCTGGTCGGTGGTGCCGACGACGAGCGCCTCGCCGCCGCCCTCACCGCCTGCGCCGCCGCCGTCGTCGGTGCGGCCGGAGCCGCACGCTGCCGCGGTGAGAGCCGCGACGGACAGGATGGACACGGCTGCGGTGCGCCGCGCCGTGCGTCCTCGGGAGGGCACGCTCATGGTGTGGATGTCCTTCGTGAGTCTGGGCCCGCGGTGTCGGAAGCGCGCGTCGCGTCCCGTCCGGCCGGGTCGTTCCGGTGGTTCGGTGAACGGCACGTTACCGAGTGCGCATGTCGTTCATGTGTCGAACCACACGAAATTTTTAACATGACCGGTACTTACCTGTCCGACCGCCTGATGTCCAACAGCTTCTCGCCTCGCGGAGACAGCCGATATCCCACCTTCAGACTCTCGGTCAGACCCAGCGCCTTCAGCCGTCGCACCCTCGGCTTGAACACGTCGCGTTCGAGTCCCAGCACGGCGCCGAGGTCCGCCGCCAGCACCGCCGGGCGCTCCCGGATCAGCTCGAGGGTGCGCCAGGCCCACGGCGCGTCGGCACGCTCGTCCATGCGATCGAGCTTCGTGGTCACCATGGCGACGTCGTCGTCGGACAGATCGTCGTCCGCACGCAGCCCCACTCGCGGGTCCTCGCCCCGATCCGGCCGGCCTCCGGCCTCCCCGCCACCGAACGACACCTCGACCCGCCAGACGGGATCACCGTCGGCGCCCCGAAACCCCTTGCGCAAGGCCGAGATCGAGGGCTCCCCCGCCGCGCGGGCATCGTCGTCCGTGAGCGACTCGGGGTCGCACTCGGAGATCGAGTCCACGACGACGACACCGGCCGGCGTGTGGATCCACGTACCCGCCTTGACGCGCCGCTTCGCCCAGCGCCGGTACTGCACCCGGATCGTTCCCGCCGCGATCGCCTCGGCGATCGCGAGCCGGATCAGCATCTGGGTGTCAGGGGCGCGAGAGAGCGCTCACGTTGTCGACGGCCGCGGGCATCGCGATGCCCGCTGCGGTCGCCAACATGCCCTCGAGGACGTTCTTGCCCATGGCGGTCTCCTTGGGGAGCTCGATGGGGTACTTGCCGTCGAAGCAGGCGGAGCACAGCCGCGTCGCGGGCTGCTCCGAGGCGGCGATCATGCCCTCGATCGAGATGTAGCCCAGCGAATCGGCGCCGATGGCCTGCCGCACACCCTCGAGCATGCCGTCCTCGGAGTCCATGCCGTTGGCGATCAGTTCCGCGGGCGAGGCGAAGTCGATGCCGTAGAAGCAGGGCCAGCGGACCGGCGGCGACGCGATGCGCACGTGGATCTCGAGCGCGCCCGCCTCGCGCAGCATGCGTACCAGGGCCCGCTGGGTGTTGCCGCGGACGATCGAGTCGTCCACCACGATGAGGCGCTTGCCCCGGATGACCTCGCGGAGAGGGTTGAGCTTCAGCCGGATGCCGAGCTGACGGATGGTCTGCGACGGCTGGATGAACGTGCGTCCGACGTAGGCGTTCTTCATCAGGCCCTGGCCGTACGGGATGCCGGAACCCTGCGCGTAGCCGACGGCGGCGGGCGTTCCCGACTCCGGGACAGGGATCACCAGATCGCCCTCGGCGGGGTGCTCCTCGGCCAGGCGGCGGCCGATCTCGACGCGGGTCGAGTGGACCGACCGGCCACCGATGACGCTGTCGGGGCGCGCGAGATAGACGTACTCGAAGATGCAGCCCTTGGGCTCGGGCGCGGCGAAGCGGGAGGATCGCACACCGTCCGCGTCGATGGCGAGCAGCTCGCCCGGCTCGATGTCGCGGACGAACGAGGCGCCGACGATGTCGAGGGCGGCGGTCTCCGAGGCCACGACCCAGCCGCGGTCGAGACGGCCCAGGGACAACGGACGCACACCGTGGGGGTCACGCGCCGCGTAGAGGGTGTGCTCGTCCATGAACGTGAGGCAGAAGGCACCCTTCAGCGTCGGCAGCAGTTCCATGGCCGCCTGCTCGATGGTGCTGTCCGCGGCGCCGTGCGCCAGCAGTGCGCCCACGATGTCCGAGTCGGAGGTGGCACCGGTCCCGCGCGGGCGGCCCATGATGCCGGCGTCGCGCGCCCGCTCCGACAACTCGGCCGTGTTCACGAGGTTGCCGTTGTGGCCCAGGGCGATGCCGCTGCCGGCCGCGGTGGTGCGGAAGATGGGCTGCGCGTTCTCCCACGTCGTCGATCCGGTGGTGGAGTACCGGCAGTGCCCGATGGCGATGTGGCCGCTCATGGCGCCGAGAGTCTGCTCGTCGAACACCTGGCTCACCAGACCGAGGTCCTTGAACACCAGCACCTGGGACCCGTCGGCCACGGCGATGCCGGCGGCCTCCTGACCGCGGTGCTGCAGCGCGTAGAGGCCGTAGTACGTCATCTTCGCGACGTCCTCGCCGGGGGCCCACACACCGAAGACGCCGCATTCCTCCCGCGGCTCGTTCTCGTTGATGTCCAGTTCCGGACCGGATGTGTCATCGAGCAGATTCGGGCTGTGGACCGAGGGGTCACGAGTCACGACGCGCTCTCCTAGAAGCCGGGAGGGGTGGGGTGCAGGCCACGCTGCACGCACACTCGGGGAGTCTACGGGCAACCCCGCGATCAACAAGCCGTCGGCAGGCACCGATACCGCGGTGAGCTGTGATCCACGACTCGCGGCGCGGTGCCATGATGGAGACATGGTCAGCAGACTTCCGTACGGCGTCACCCCCGAACAGCCCGGCGAGGGGCAGGAATCGGTGTGGGACTACCCGCGTCCGCCGGCCCTCGAGGCGTCCACGAAGCATCTCGTGGTGCGCTTCGGCGACGTGATCGTCGCCGACAGTCACGCGGCCCACCGCGTCCTGGAGACCAGCCATCCGCCCACCTGGTACATCCCGCGGGCCGACGTCGACGAGAGCCGACTGCGGCGCTCGTGTGCGCGATCGACGATGTGCGAATGGAAGGGATCCGCCACCTACTGGGACATCGTGGGCGACGACGGCGCCGTGCTCGAGGCCGGCGGCTGGAGCTACGAGAACCCCACCCCGTCCTTCGCACCGGTCGCCGGCGCGCTCTCCTTCTCTCCCGTGTCCCTGACGTGCGAGCTCGACGGCGAGGTGGCACGCCCGCAGGAGGGCGGCTTCTACGCGGGGTGGATCACCCGGGACGTCGTCGGACCGTTCAAGGGCATCGCCGGGAGTTGGGGCTGGTAGTGGCCGAGAAGAACTTCTACAGCCACTCCGACGCGGCCGAGAAGTCCCGACGCGACAAGGCCGTCGCTCTCGCTCGGTATCTGTGGGACCGCGACATCTCAGCGGACGATCTCGCGGCGATGGCCGCGGACGTCCGACGCAAGGTGGCCCGGGCCGCGGACATCAACCCGCCCAGCTCCGACGAGACGTGGACGGTGGTCTCGACGCTGTTGCGCGAGAAGGCCGAGTGGGCGCGCGATCACCCCGATCACGACGCGGCCCGCCGGGCGCATTCCGACGAGAAGATTCTGTGGGTGAAGCCGCCGGTGCAGCCCTGGCGGTGACAGTCAGATACGCACGAGCGGAAGCCAGTGCGCCACCTCGCCGGCGCGGCCACCCGATGCCGTGACGCCCGCTCCGCGCACGGCGTCGTCGAACGCCACGCGCCCCGTCACCAACAACAGCCATGTCCGCGGGTCGCATTCGACGACGTTCGGCGGCGTACCGCGGGTGTGACGAGGCCCGACGATGCACTGCACCGCGACGAACGGCGGCACGCGCACCTCGACACTCGAGCCCGGCGCCGTCTGCTCGATGGTGCGCGCACTGAGCCGCACCGCGGCGGCGAGATCGGCGCGCGGCGGCTTCGGGAGGTCGGGGTCGTCGAGCCACGGAGACACGGTCTGCAGTGCGCTCCGGAGCTCGGCCGGGTCGACGGGTTTCGAGGGTGCCACGCCGTTCAGTGTCTCACCGAGCGCGGTGTGCCCCGAGCCGTGCCTCACCGTCCACAGGTCGCTCTGATCGACGGGATCCCGTCGATTCGTGGGACTTGCGGATGCTGAGGCACGGTCTGATCAACGAGGACCGCCACTGTCCGCGATGGACGCTTCACTGTCTCCATGACACCGAATCTCTATCAAGGATCGACCATCGACCACCTCAACGTGACGGTCACGGATGTCGACCGCTCACTCGCGATCTACGTGCCGGCCCTCGCGGTACTGGGTATCGAGAAGCTGCTCGACTTCACCGGCGGGCCGGACGACGACTACGTCCGCATGGTCGGATTCGGCAGTGGCCGCAAGCCGTTCTTCTGGCTCGTCCAGGGAAGCACCGTCGATCCCGCACTGCACGTGGCGTTCTCGGCACCCACCCGTGACGCCGTCCGGGAGTTCCACGCCGCGGCCCTCGCGGCGGGCGCGCGGGACAAGCTGTCGCCGCGCGTCTGCCCCGAGTACCACGAGAACTACTTCGGCGGCTTCGTGTACGACCCCGACGGCCTCAACCTCGAGGCGGTCTGTCACCTCGAGTAGAGCGCCACCACGTCGATGCGATAGCACCGACCGAGTTGGCGGCCCAGTGCAGTGCCATGGGCGTGAGAATGGTGCCGGTTCGCCGCTTCGACTCGACGAACAGTGCGCCGGCCGCCCCGGTGAACAGGACGACGGGCACCGACCTGCCCGAGTCGTACCAGTGCCAGACCCCGAATGCCGTGGAGCCGAACACGAGCGCGGCGCGCGGACCCACCACGGCAGTGGCCACGGTGTCCACGACGCCGCGGAACAGGAACTCCTCCGGAAGGACTGTCCCGATGGGAATGTCGAACAGCACCCATCGGGCCAGTCCGGTCACTTCTCGGGACCGTCGGCGTCGGCGTACTCGTTCATGACGACCCGGATGCGTTCGGTGTCGGCCTGCGTCCACCCGTCGGGGGCGGCCACGGCGGCGAAACCGTCGAGCACCGTCGTCCCGTAGTTGTGGCCGTGGCCGTCCGGCACGCCGGCCGCGTTCGTGAGGTCGGCACTCACCTGCCAGAAGGTGACGAACGGGAACCACCGCATGCTGGGCAGTCGGTCGTACCCGGGCGGCTCGGCGAGCCAGTCGGGACGTTGGAAGATCAGGTCCGGCGTCCACCACACGATGGGGTCGGACGGGTGCTGGATGTACAGCACGCGCGGATAGGGCCAGTCCCCGCTGAGTGCCTCGACGTCGCGGGTGCTGTCGGCGAAACGCATCAGCAGTCCGCCGGCATAGACGGGTTCCACCTCGGTGGTCCCCGGATCGCGTCGGCTGACGTAGGTGTCCCAGATGCGATTGGAGTTCGGCGGGCCCACCCACAGCACGCCGTCGACGGTGTCCCGGATGTCGGCGATGTCCGCGAACGCGCCTTCGCCGGCCTGGGTTCCGAGACTCTCTCCGTAGACGTAGAACTTGGGCCTGGACGCCTCGGGCTCCTGCTCCCATCGCTGGTGCACGGTGTCGATGAGCAACTTCCCCGCGGCCGCCGCCTTCTCGCGATCGGCGAGGAAAGAGATCCAACTCGGAAGGTACGAGTACTGGGACGCCACGAGCGCGACGTCCCCGTCGTACATCAGTTCCACGGCCCGAGCTGCGGTGGGATTGACCCACCCGGTTCCCGTGGTCGGGATGACGACGATGGCCTTGCGGGAGAACGCATCGGTTCGATCGAGTTCGCGTACCAGGAGATTCATGCGCTCCTCGTCCGTCTCCGCGCTCTCGAGTCCCACGTACGCGCGGATCGCCTCCATGCCCATGCGGCCGGTCGCTCGGGTCATCTCGTCGGCCGACAACCCACCCGAGACGAAGTTCCGGCCCTCGAATCCCAGTGTGTCCCAGTCCACGAGCGAACCGGTACCACCGGAACGCTCGGGCACCGTCGGCTGTTCGGCACCCTCACGCGTGTTGCTGTTCTGAGTGCTGAAGACCGAGTTGGCGACGGTCATGGTGCCGCGCAACAGCACACCCTGCACCAGTGTGACGAGCACCGTCACGACGAGGAGGAACCCCACGAGGTTGGCAACCCACTGCGGGAGTCGGATCAGACGCAGGATCGAGCGCACGACGAAGCGGCGGATGTCCCGGATGACCCGCCACAGTCCGATGAGCGCGGCGCACACCGCGAAACTGATGATGCCGGTGCGGATGAACCCCGTGGACGTGAGCCCCTCGGCGCCCATGAGCGCGGCGAGCTGACGCTGCCAGTCCGCAGAGGCGTAGAGCATGACCGCTCCGGCGACGGTCGCGATCACCGGGACAGCGACCAGGAGTGCGCGCTCCACGCGGATCGGCAGCGGCCACCACGGCTGCTGACGAAGCACCGTGCGCAGGAGAATCCAGCCGACAGCGACGCCCACCCCGTACCCGATGGCCGCGGTGATGCCGCTGACGATGCCCTGGAACAGCCAGCCGCGTGGCAGCAGTGACGGCGTCAGCGACCAGCAGAAGAACAGGGCGCCGAACGCGATGCCGGTGACGTCGAGCCGCAGCAGACCCCACGCCCAGATCCACGCGGGGTGCTTGCGCACCGTGCGGGTCGCCGAGCTCAGGACGTACGCCGGCAGTTCCTCGAAACTGTGGGGGCGCTGCAGTTCGTCCGACGACCGAGTATCGGTGTCGGTCATCGGACGGTGCCGGTGCCGGTGCCGGTGCCGGGAAGGTCGGTCAGCCGAAGAGCGCCGGGAGCGTCCCCTCGTACGCCTCGCGGAGTTCGGTCAACGGGACACTGAACAGTCCCTGGAACTCCACCTCGTCCGACCCTTCGTCGGCCACCCCGATACGCGTCCATGGCATCCCCCTCGCGCTGCACATCCCCGTGAACCTGGTCTCCTCGGTCCGAGGGACAGCAACGAGTACCCGCCCGGACGATTCCGAGAACAAGGTGACGAAAGGATCTGTTCCTTCGGGCGGCAGAATGCGGCACCCGGTCTCGCCGGCGAGCGCGACCTCGACGACGGTCTGCGCGAGCCCGCCCTCGGAGAGGTCGTGCGCCGCGGTGACCAGACCGTCGCGGCTCGACGCCGTGAGGATGTCGGCCAGCAACTGCTCGCGAGCCAGATCCACCTGCGGCGGAACACCACCGAGATGGTCGTGGACGACCTGGGCCCAGATCGAGCCGTCCAATTCGTCGTGCGTGTCACCCAACAGGATCAGGGTCTCGCCCGGCTCCAGGCCGATGCCCGTGGGGATGCGGCGGTGGACGTCGTCGAGGACACCCAGCACACCCACCACCGGGGTCGGCAGGATCGGCGTCGACCCGGTCTGGTTGTAGAAACTGACGTTTCCGCCGGTGACCGGAATGCCCAGTTGCACACAGCCGTCCGCCAGGCCGCGTACCGCCTGCTGGAACTGCCACATGACACCCGGATCCTCGGGCGACCCGAAGTTCAGGCAGTTGGTGACGGCCTTCGGCGTGGCGCCCGTCGTCGCGACGTTGCGGAACGCCTCGGCCAGCGCCAGCTGCGCACCGCGGTACGGATCCAGCGCGGTGTACCGGCCGGACGCATCGGTCGCGAGAGCGATTCCGCGGCCGGTCTTCTCGTCGATGCGCACCACACCGGCATCGGCGTGCTCGGCGAGCACGGTGTTGCCGCGGACGTACCGGTCGTACTGCTCGGTGATGAGCCGCCGACTGCAGAGCTGGGGGGAGGAGATCATCTGCAGCAGGGTCTCGCGCAGTTCCACACCTGTGGTCGGACGGGGCAGACCCTCGGTGGTGTTCGCCACGAGGGCATCCTGGCTCGCGGGCCGCTGCACGGGACGCTCGTAGACGGGACCGTCGTGGGCCACCGTCTTGGGCGGCACGTCGACGACGACGTCGCCGTGCCAGGTGATCTCGAGATGCTCACCGTCCGTGACCTCGCCGATGTCGGTCGCCAGCACGTCCCACTTGGCGCACACCGCCATGAAGGCGTCGACGTTCTCCGGTGCCACCACGGCGCACATGCGTTCCTGGGACTCGCTGGACAGCACCTCCGCCGGCGTCATCCCGGTCGCACGCAGCGGAACCCGATCCAGGGCGATGTGCATACCGCCGTCACCCGCCGAAGCGAGCTCGGAGGTAGCACAGGACAATCCGGCACCGCCGAGGTCCTGGATACCGACCACGAGCTTCTGCTGGTAGAGCTCGAGGCAGCACTCGATGAGCACCTTCTCGGTGAACGGGTCGCCCACCTGCACCGCGGGGAGCTTGCGTCGGCCCTGCTTCTCGTCGAACGTCTCGGACGCCAGCACCGACACGCCGCCGATCCCGTCGAGGCCCGTACGGGCACCGAACAGGATGATCTTGTTGCCCGAGCCCGACGCGAACGCCAGGTGCAGATCCTCGGTACGCATCACTCCGGCGCACAGCGCGTTGAGCAACGGGTTGCCGGCGTAGGACGCGTCGAACACCGTCTCGCCGCCCACGTTCGGGAGGCCGAGTGAGTTTCCGTAACCGCCGACGCCGCGCACGATGCCCTCGAGCACCCGGCGCGTGTCCGGAGCATCAGCCGCACCGAAACGCAACTGATCCATCACCGCGATCGGACGAGCACCCATGGCCATGATGTCGCGCACGATGCCGCCGACGCCGGTGGCCGCACCCTGGTACGGCTCGATGTACGACGGATGATTGTGGCTCTCCACCTTGAAGGTGACAGCCCACCCGTCGCCGACGTCGACCACGCCCGCGTTCTCACCGATTCCGGCGAGCATTCCCGACCGCATCTCGTCCGTCGTCGTCTCGCCGAAGTACTTGAGGTGCACCTTCGACGACTTGTACGAGCAGTGCTCGCTCCACATCACCGAGTACATCGCCAACTCGGCATCCGTCGGGCGGCGGCCGAGGATCTCCCGGATGCGGGCGTACTCGTCCTCCTTCAGACCCAACTCCGCCCACGGCTGAGCGACGTCGGGCGACCCGGCCGCAGCGGAGACGGTGTCGACCGGAGGGGTGGGGAGGGCGTCGACCTGAGGAGTGGACTCGACAGACACGGTGGATGGGGTCCTTCCCTCGGCAGAATGTCGAGGTCATTCTATGTGCAGGACCCGACACCGTCCGACCGGCCTCCGGCCTGCCCGTTCGTCGGCCCCGACCGGCCTCCGGCCTGCCCGCTCGTCAGCCCCGACCGGCCTCCGGCCTGCCCGCTAGTCCCCCTTGACGGCGTAGTCGACGACCACGTTGCCCTTGCTCGTGACGAGGGAGTTCGTCAGGACGAGACGAGTGAGCGGATCCCCCGGCTCGAACAGGTGCCGGCCCTTGCCCACGACGACGGGGTGCGTCATCAGGGTCAGGGTGTCGAGCACACCGGCCAGGAAGAGCTGGCGGACCAGAGAGACGCCGCCCACCAGCGCGATGTCGCCACCGTCGGTCTGCTTGAGTCGACGCACGAACTCCACCGGATCGCCGTCGATGAGCGTCGAGTTCTGCCATGCGAGATCTCCGGTGAGCGTGCGTGAGGCGACGAACTTCTCCACCGGATTGATGAAGCCGGCGAAGGGGTCGTCCGCCCCCGCGTTGCCGAAGTGATCCGACCACGACTCGTAGGCGACCCGACCCATGACGGCGGTGGTCGTCCTGCTCATGAACCCGCCCATGGACTGGCCGAGTTCGTCGTCGAAGCTGTCGAACTGCCACTGGTCGGGAGCCTCGACCACACCGTCCACCGAATGGAAGAGCCCTGCCGTCACCGCACGCATCGTGTACCGCCCTCGTGAAGAACCGGCGCCGATCGCCGATCACTGCGGGACAGACCCTGTCGGACGCGGGAACTCATCACTCGTCGTTCGCCGCGGACTCGATCCAGTCCGTCGCCGCGTCCGTCAGCTCGGACGAACCGTCGACGGACTCACCGGCCCACCACGACGGGTTGGTGAGACCGCCGTTCACACGCAGCACGTCGTCCCTCACGGTCGTCGGGAGCGGCTCACCGTTGTGCTCGACCAGCCAGTCCCGAGTCTCTGCCGTCACGGCCGGCCACCACCGCGCGATCTCCATCCCGCCAGTCTCCCCCGCCGGGCCCCGTACGGCAGCAGGATTCGTCGGCCGCGTCGACGGGGTTCCCGCACCCACCGCACGGCCCGCGCGCACCGCCCGGTGCAGCGCACACCCCGTAGCCTGCGCAGACAACCGCGCGCACCGCCCGGCGGCACCGCCGGCACGACGCAACGGGCACCCAGCGCAGCGCAGCCCGACCCAGCGCTACGCCCCCAGGAACGCAGCCAAGGCGTCGGCGTACATGTCGACGTCGTGTGCGCCCATCACCTCGCGCGCGGAGTGCATGGCGAGCTGCGCGGCACCCACGTCGACAGTGGACAGACCGGTGCGGGAGGCGGTGATGGGGCCGATGGTGGAGCCGCACGGCAGATCGGCTCGGTGGACGTAGCGCTGCAGCGGGACGTCGGCTCGCTCGCACGCCAAGGCGAAGGCCGCGGCACCGGCGGCGTCGGTGGCGTAGCGCAGATTCTGGTTGACCTTGAGCACCGGGCCACCGTTGACCTCGATGCGGTGCGCGGGCTCGTGCCGCGAGACGTAGTTGGGGTGGGTCGCGTGCGCCATGTCGCCCGAGGCGTGGATCGACCCGGCCATCGCGCGCAGGAACTCCTCGCGGCCGCCACCACGCGCGAGCACGATGCGCTCAAGGACGGTGTTCATCAGATCCGAGAACGCGCCACGGTCCGACATGCTGCCCACCTCCTCGTGATCGAAGAGTGCGAGCACGGGGATGCAGTCGTCGGCTTGCGCGGCCGCGACGACCAGCGCCTCGGTTCCGGCGTAGCAGGTGCCCTGGTTGTCCAGTCGCGGCGAACTGACGAGGTCGTCCGAGAGTCCCACCACTGCAGCAGGATTGAGGTCGTGGGTCATCAGTTCCCACCCGAGCACGTCGCCGGGATCCACCCCGACCTCGTCGGCGAGGAACCCGATGAACGAGTGGGGTGATCGCCCGACGCCCCAGATCGCGTTCACGTTGTTCTGCGGATCGAGGTGCACTCCCTTGCGATCCTCCGACAGGTGGATCGCCAGTTGGGGCACCCGCAGGATGGGACGGTCGACGCGCACGAGGACGTCGCGCACCGAGCCGCCGTCACGCACACCGAGACGGCCGGAGATGCCGAGATCGCGGTCGAGCCAGGAGTTGAGCCACGCGCCGCCGTACGGCTCCAGGGCGACCATCTGCCACCCGGCGACGTCGAGATCGGGGTTCTGCTTGACGCGGAGGTTCGGACTGTCGGTGTGTCCGCCCACGATGCGGAAGGCCGCATCGGGTGCACGTTCGGTGGACCAGGCGATGATCGAGCCGCCGCGGACGACGAGGTAGCGGCCTGGCTCGGAGGGCCACGCGTCGGTCTCGGCAACGGCGGTGAACCCGTGCGCCGCCAGTTCCGAGGCCACCGTCTCGACGACGTGGAACGGCGACGGGGACGCGTCGACGAAGGAACAGAGGCCGGCCGCAGTCGCGGAGGTGAGGGACGCCATGGTCACCGATCGTAGAGAGACGGGGTGCGGAGACAGCGATGCCGGGCCCACCACGAGGGTGGACCCGGCATCACGAGTCGAGTGGAGCTCAGCTGAAGAAGCTCAAGCCGTCGAGGAAGTCGCCCGAGCCGCCGAAGATCTTGGCGATCGCGCCGAGGGTCTCGATGATCTGAGTGAGGTCCATGGTGTTCTCCCTTTGTGAGGTTGGTGGGCTGTGTGCCCGCGGTGTTAAGTAATCCACACAAAAGAATGGCTCGCAACCCAGAAATTATCGCGATTCGGTGACAGGAACCGACTCACGAGCCGATCGTTGCATCATCTGCAACATTGACGTCCGGAACGACCATTGTCACCAGGATCGACGGAACGGCGCCACCCGTCCCGATCCGGACATACCAGTGGGGCACACTCGTCGGGAGTCCGCCCCACAGGTACCTCGGATCAGCTGAAGAAGGACAAGCCGTCGACGATGGATCCGAGTGCGCCGACGATGCCGGCGAGGTTCTGGAACAGGTCGGTCAGATCAGAGGACACGGGGGCTCCTTTGGCACGATGGTGACGAACGGTCGTCCGCCGACGTCAGTCACCCATAGTGACAGTCACTACACAACCGGAATCGAATTGTGCGATCCGACAAGCAGACCGTCGCTCGGCGAACCCTCGCCGAGACCGGGAAAAAGGGGGAAATACGATGCAGGACTGGGTCGATCACGTCATCTGGTGGCAGGTGTACCCCCTCGGGTTCGTCGGCGCCGAGGCCGAGGCAGTGGACCGCACCGAACACCGACTCGACCGGATCGAGGGCTGGTTCGACTACCTCCTCGAGCTCGGGTGCAACGGCCTCGCACTCGGCCCGGTGTTCGCGTCGGAGACCCACGGCTACGACACCGTCGACCATCTCCGCATCGATTCCCGTCTGGGAACCGACAGCGACATGGACGCGCTCATCGGTGCGGCACGCGCCAAGGGCATCCGAGTTCTGCTCGACGGCGTCTTCAACCACGTCGGCAGGAGCCACCCGCAGTTCGTTCGTGCGGAGCAGGACGGGCCCGACTCGGACGCGGGGCGGTGGTTCCGCTGGAAGGACGGTCGGCCGCGCACGTTCGAGGGCCACGATCTGCTGGTCGAGTTGAACCACGACGAGCCGGCGGTGCAGGAGCACGTCGCACAGGTCATGACGCACTGGCTCGACCGCGGTGTCGACGGATGGCGGCTCGATGCGGCGTACGCGGTCTCACCGGCCTTCTGGGCGGCGGTGCTCCCCCGTGTGCGAGAGGCACATCCCGACGCCTGGATCGTCGGCGAGATGATCCACGGGGACTACGCGTCGTACGTGCGGGAGTCCGGACTCGACTCGATCACGCAGTACGAGCTGTGGAAGGCGACGTGGAGCGCCCTGAAGGACGCGAACTTCTTCGAGTTCGCCCACGCGCTGGGGCGCCACGACGAGTTGCTGCCCACGTTCGTTCCGGCGACGTTCGTCGGCAACCACGACGTCACCCGGATCGCGTCCACCCTCGACGACGACGATGCCGACATCGCCGCCGCGCTGCTGTTCTTCGTGGCGGGAACGCCGACGGTGTACTACGGCGACGAGCAGGGATTCCGCGGGATCAAGGAGGAGCGGGTGGGTGGCGACGATGCCATCCGACCCGAGTTCCCGGCGACACCCGACGATCTGGCGCCGTACGGATGGCCGCACTACCGGCGCCACCAGGCCCTGATCGCGATGCGGCGACGGTTCGCGTGGCTGCACCGTGCGCACGCCGAGGTGTCCGGACTGGAGAACACCGCGGTCACCCTCACCGCGACGGACGGCACGACGACGCTGGTGCTGTCGGCGAACATCGGCGACGCACCCGTGCCTCGACCGGCCGGAGACATCGTGGCAGCAGCCGACGGAGTGGAGAACGACCTGCGGCCGCACTCCTGGGCGGTGACCGTCAGGCCGTGACGATCGCGTCCAGCGCAGAGTAGAAGATGCCGAGGCCGTCGTCGCTGGGGCCCGTGAGGGCCTCGGTGGCGTGCTCGGGGTGCGGCATGAGTCCCACGATGCGCCCGTCGGCGGACGAGATGCCCGCGATGGACCGCTGCGAACCGTTCGGGTTGTCACCCGAGTAGCGGAACACGACGCGTCCCTCGCCCTCGAGCTCGTCCAGGACCGCCTCGGACGCCTGGAAGCGACCCTCGCCGGACTTGAGCGGAACGAGGATCTCGGCGCCCGCCTCGTACCGCGAGGACCACGCCGAGGACGTGCTCTCGACCGTGAGCCACTGATCGCGACACGTGAAGTGGAGGTTGGCGTTCCGGGTGAGGGCGCCGGGCAGGAGTCCGGCCTCGCACAGCACCTGGAAGCCGTTGCAGATACCGAGGACGGGCATGCCGCCCTTCGCTGCGTCGATGACCGCATCCATGACGGGGGCGAAGCGCGCGATGGCGCCGGCGCGCAGGTAGTCGCCGTAGGAGAAACCGCCGGGGACGACGACGGCGTCGACGTTCTTCAGATCTGCGTCGCCGTGCCAGAGGCTGACGGCCTCACCACCTGCGAGCGTGACCGCGCGCGAGGCGTCGATGTCGTCCAGCGTGCCGGGGAAGGTGATCACACCGATCCGGGCGGGAAGGCCGGAGGCCGGTCGATCTTCGAGGCGAGTCACAGCCGGGTCACTTTCCATTCCTCGATGACGGTGTTGGCCAGAAAGGTCTCGGCGATCTGGTCGAGAGTCGCATCGTCGACGTCGTCGCCGACCTCGAGCTCGAATCGCTTGCCCTGACGGACGTCGGAGACACCGGCGAAACCGAGTCGCGGCAGCGCCCCGACGATGGCCTGTCCCTGGGGGTCGAGAATTTCCGCTTTGGGCATGACGTCGACAACCACACGGGCCACGTGAGAGCTCCTGAGCTAAGAGGGCAGATCCAGCAGGCACTTTACCCAGTCCCGAACCGCTCCACGAATCCGGCGCATACTGGGGAACCATGGAGCTGACTCACTTCGGACATTCGTGCATTCAGGTGTCGATGGCGGGATCGACGGTGCTGTTCGACCCCGGCGCCTTCTCTCACGGGTTCGAGGGCATCACCGGCCTCGACGCCATCCTGATCACGCACCAGCATGCGGACCACGTCGACACCGATCGGTTGCCGGCGCTCCTCGAAGCCAACCCCGACGCGGCGCTGTACGCGGACCCGCAGACGGCCGACCAGCTCGGGGATCGGTGGACCGCCGTGAACGCGGGAGACGTCTTCTCCATCGGGGGCGTGCAGGTGACGGGTGCGGGCGGCACGCACGCGACGATCCACCCGGACATCCCGCTGATCGACAACATCGCGTATCTCCTCGGCACGCCGGAACAGCCCGGGCAGCTGATGCATCCCGGCGACTCGCTGTTCGTTCCCGACGTGGAGATCGACGTGCTGGCACTTCCCGCAGCGGCCCCGTGGATGAAGATCGGCGAGGGCATCGACTTCCTCCGCGCCGTCTCTCCGCGACTGGCCGTTCCCATCCACCAGGCCATCGTCGCGCCGGACGCGCGCGGCATCTACTACGGCATGCTGTCGGGCCTCGCGGGCGAAGGGACGGAGTTCCGCGCCCTGGAGGAGGAGACGGGCACGTCGCTCTAGACATTCCCGGACCGTCGTGGACACTGACCCGATGACGTGGACCAGGAGTACCTCGAAGGTCATCGGATCTGCCGCCCTGCTGGCCGTCGTGGCGGCGACCGCGGCATGCGGGACCGGGGAGTCCGGTGCGTCGGCCACCGACACACCGCCGGGGATCTCCGTGTCCGGGGTCGGCGAGATCCAGGGCACCCCGGACACTCTCACCGCTCAGATCGGTGTCGAGACGACGGCGGACGACGTGACGACGGCGATCGACGAGGCGAACACCGCGGTGACTGCGGTGACCGAGGCGATCGCCGCTGCCGGAGTTGACCGCGCGGACATCCAGACCCGCCAGGTGTCCATCGACCCGCAGTATGCCGACGGGTTCGGGGGCGGAACCTCCACGATCTCCGGCTACCGGGCGTCGAACATCCTCGGTGTGACCGTGCGCGACCTGTCGCGAGCGTCGGCGGTGCTGGGCGACGCCACCCGCGCAGGTGGGAACGCGACCCGAGTGTCCGGCGTGTCCTTCCGCATCGACGACGATTCCGACCTCATCGCCGACGCTCGGTCACGGGCATTCGCGGACGCTCGCGACCGAGCCGAGCAGTACGCGTCCCTGGCCGGAAGCGATCTAGGCAAAGTCCTGTCGATCACCGAGAACATCACCGGCCAGGAGTCGGCGCCCAGCTTCGACAGAAGCTCCGCCTCGTCCGCGGTGCCGATCGAGCCGGGGCAGCAGACCGTCAGCGTCTCGGTGAACGTGCAGTGGGCGCTGGGATGACTCCCCGGCTGCAGTACACCTAGCGCCGCAGGGCGCGTCCCGCGGCACGTCCGGAGAAGATACACCCCCCGAGGAATGTGCCTTCGAGCGAGCGGTACCCGTGCACACCGCCGCCACCGAAGCCGGCGACCTCGCCGGCCGCGTAGAGCCCCGGGAACGGCGTGCCGTCGACTCGAAGCACCCGGGAGTTCAGGTCGGTCTGCAACCCGCCCAGCGACTTTCGCGTCAGAAGGTGCAACTTGACGGCGATCAGCGGACCCGCTGCGGCACGCCCGGTCTCGTCGAGCAGCTTGTGCGGTGTGGCGATGCGCGCCAGGCGATCGCCTCGGTAGTTGCGCGCCGCGTGGATCGCCGAGACCGAGAGGTCCTTGCTGAAGTCGTTGTCCATCTCACGATCTCGCGCGACGACCAACTTCTCCACGTCGGCGGCGTCGAGCGTGACGTCACCGATCTTGTTCATACCGGCGACCAGTTCGGCCACCGTGTCGGCGACGACGAAGTCGACGCCCTTCTGCTTGAAGGCCTCGACGGGGCCGGGTGCGCCGGGACGGACTCGCTCGAGAAGCTTGCGCAGATCGCGGCCGGTGAGATCCGGATTCTGCTCCTGACCGGAGAGTCCGAACTCCTTCTCGATGATCTTCTGATCGAGGAGGAACCACGTGTAGTCGTGTCCCGTCGACACGATGTGTTCGAGAGTGCCGAGCGTGTCGAAGCCGGGGAACAGCGGCGCCGGTAGCTGCTCACCCGACGCGTCGAGCCACAGCGACGACGGACCCGGCAGGATGCGGATGCCGTGGTTCGGCCACACGGAGTCCCAGTTGGTGATGCCCTCCGTGTAGTGCCACATGCGGTCCTCGTTGATGATGTTCCCGCCCGCGGCACGCGAGATCTCCAGCATCCGACCGTCGACGTGCGCCGGCACGCCCGAGAGCATGTGAGAAGGGGTGCGGCCCATGCGCTTCGGCCAGTTCTTCTGCACCAGATCCCAGTTGCCGCCGATGCCGCCGGAGGTCACCAGCACCGCGCCGGCCCGGATCTCGAAGTCCCCCACCACGGTGCGGGACGACGTCACGCCGCGGGCGACGTGGGTCGGCTCCAGGACGGCGCCGCGTACACCGGTCGCGACACCGTCAGTCACCACCACTTCGTCGACCCGGTGCCGGAAGGCGGGGATCACGCTGCCGCGGTCGATACCGTCCCGCACGATGCGTTCGAAGATCTCCACCAGTCCCGGCCCGGTACCCCAGGTGAGATGGAATCGCGGCACGGAGTTGCCGTGGCCGGTGGGGCCGTAGCCGCCGCGTTCGGCCCACCCGACGACCGGGAAGATCTTCCAGCCGCGCTCGCGCAACCAGGAGCGCTTCTCCCCCGCCGCGAAGGCGACGTAGGCCTCGGCCCACTGGCGAGGCCACTCGTCCTCGGGACGGTCGAAGCCGGCTGATCCCATCCAGTCCTGCAGGGCGAGTTCGTAGGAGTCCTTGACGCCGAGACGACGCTGCTCCGGGCTGTCCACGAGGAACAGCCCGCCGAACGACCAGAACGCCTGGCCGCCGAGGTTCGCCTCGTTCTCCTGATCGAGCAGGATCACGCGCTTGCCCGCCTCGACCAGTTCCGCTGTCGCGACCAGTCCTGCGAGACCCGCACCGACCACGACGACATCGCACTCTCGTATCCCCATGACCTCACCGTATACGGCGAACCACGTTTTCGATACCGCCGGTATCGAGCGGTACTCTTCCCGAGTGAGCACCCCCGACCCGAACATCACCGAGCCGACCACGCGCCCCCCTCGCAGCGAGGTTCGCGAGCGGATCATCGCGTCCGCGATGACGGAGTTCGGCCGACGCGGGTACGCCGACGCCACGCTCGACGCCATCGCCGAGCAGGCCGGGTTCACCAAGGGCGCGGTCTACTCGAATTTCGGTTCCAAGGAGGGGCTGTTCTACGAACTGATGGACCGGCAGGTGCTCGGCCGGGCCCGGATGTCGGTCGACCTGCTCGCCGAACTCCCGTCCGACCTGCGGGATGCCCAGCGTGTGCTCAGCACCCGGCTGACGGAAGCGATCTCGAACAACCGCGACTGGCACCTGCTGTTCATGGACTACTGGTCGAGAGCCCTGCGCGACCCGGAGGTGGGCGCCCGGTTCGCCGAGCACCGGGCGCAACTTCGTGCGGCGGTCACCGACGCCGTCGTCAGCGTCACCGAAAGCGCCGGCGCGACGCTGCACGTTCCCGCCGAGTGGGTCACGTTCGTCATCCTGGCACTCAGCAACGGACTCGCCGTCGAGGAACTCGCTCAGCCGGGAACGGTGCCTCCGGAACTCATGGGTGAGGTCGTCGGACGCCTCCTGCACATTCCGGAGCACGAGGGCCCTCAGCGCCCCGAGTAGGTCGCCTTCACGTGCATCCGCTCGCCCTGCGGACCGAAGATTCCCAGGTACTCGACGGGCCGGCGGTCGGCGCTGCCGAACCAGTGCGGAAGGTGAGTGTCGAATTCGGCCACCTCACCCGGACCCAGCACCAGGTCCTTGTCGCCCAGGATGAGTCGTAGCTTCCCGTTCAGCACGTAGATCCAGTGATAACCCTCGTGAGACCCCAACCGCGGGTTCTCCTCGTAGCGATCTCCGGGGACGATCTGCTTGAACGCCTGCAACCCGCCCGCCCGGCGCGTCAGCGGGACGACGGTGACGCCGTTCGTCGTGACCGGCGTGAACTGCACCCGCGGATCTCCGGTCTCGGGGGCGTCGACGATGTCGTCCAAGGGAACGTCGTACACCTTGGCCAACGGCAGCAACAGCTCGAGGCTGGGCTTGCGTTGCCCCGATTCGAGCCGGGAGAGCGTGCTCACCGGGATGCCCGTGCGTTCGGACACTGCGGCCAGGGTCACGTCCGCCGCGACGCGGAGAGCGCGCAGGCGCGGACCGATCGCACTGATCACACCGTCGAAGTCGTCCATACCTCATATTGCAGTTTCGGCAAATAAGTTTGTCAAATCCGCAGACTCGGGCGCACAGTGTCCGCATGACCTCACACCACCACGTCGACGCCGACGTCATCGTCCTCGGCGGCGGATCCGCCGGACTGTCCGCCGCACTCATGCTCGGCCGCGCCCGCCGTCGAGTCCTGGTTCTGGACAACGGAACTCCTCGCAACGCCCCTGCCTCGCACATGCACGGCGTGCTGGGTCGGGACCACACCTCGCCGCTCGACTACCTGAAGAACGGCCGAGCCGACCTCGAGCGATACGACGTCACGATGGTCGACGCCACGGTCACCGCACTCGGCGGTCACGTCGGGCACTTCACAGCGACCACTGCGGGCAGTCCGGAGGACGGTCGGAACGCACACGACGGACGCACCTTCTCGGCGCGGCGCATCGTGGTGACGACCGGTCTCACCGATCTGCTCCCGCCCGTCGACGGTCTGGCGGAACGCTGGGGCCGGGACGTCGTGCAGTGCCCCTACTGCGACGGGTGGGAGATCCAGGATCACCGCATCGGCGTCCTGAGCACCGGGCCGTTCAGCATCCATCACGCCTCGATGTGGCGGCAGTGGAGTGAGAATCTGATCTTCTTCACCGACGGCGGACCACTGGCGGACGAGGATCGTGAGAAGTTCACCGCGCGCGGCATCGAGATCGTCGAGCACAAGGTCACCGCGGTGCTCGCCGGCGAGGATCGTCTTCGTGCGGTCGGGCTGGCAGACGGGACCGAGGTCGCGGTCGACGCTCTCGCCGTGGGACTGCGCTTCACCGCTCGCAGTGAACTTCTCGGATCGCTCGGCCTCACCACCGTGCCGCACGCGACCGGACTCGGCGACGTCGTCGAGGTCGATTCCTTCGGTGCCACCACCGTGGCGGGAGTGTGGGCGGCGGGCAACGTCACCGACCCGTCGGCCACGGTCATCGCCTCCACCGCGCAGGGAGCCCTCGCCGGCGCTCACGTCAACGCGAACCTCGTCTCCGAGGAGTTCGACCAGGCGGTCCAGGCAGGGCGCCCCCGTCCGGCGTTGGACGGGCACTTCTGGGACGAGTTGTACCGGGAGTCGGACAAGCGGTGGAGCGGCAATCCCAACCCGACACTGGTCCAGTACGCGGAGCACCTCTCCCCCGGGCGCGCCGTCGACGTCGGATCGGGTGAGGGCGCCGACGCCGTGTGGCTGGCGGAACGCGGCTGGACCGTCACCGGCGTCGACATCTCCGAGGTGGCCGTGGAGCGGGCACGCGGACTGCACGACGGTGTGACGTGGCTGGCAAGGGACCTGCTGATCGACCCGCTGCCGCCGCACTCCACGGATCTGCTGACGCTGCACTACTTCGGCATCCTGCGGTCCGGGCCGGCGGACGGGGTCGCGCGCCTCGTCGACACCGTCGCTCCCGGCGGGACGCTGCTCATGGTCGGCCACACCCCGTCGCCCGGACACCGCTGGGCAGGGTTCGATCCGTCGGACTTCCACAGCCCCCACTCCGTCGCCGAGTCCCTCGACCCCGCCGAGTGGACCGTCACGGTCGACGAGACGCGTCCACGACTGGTGGAGGCAGCACCCGGAACCCCCCACGTCTCCGACGACATCCTGGTGGCCGTCCGGGTGCCGGAACGGGTCGGACAGCGATAGCGTCGTCGCATGATCCCGGCGTCCGATCTCCGCGCTCGTTTCGCAGTCGCCCTCTCGGCGATGTACGGCCGTGAGGTCCCGGCGTACACGACGCTGGTGGAGGTGGCGACCGCGGTGAACGCGGACGTGGTGGCCCGTGAGGGTGCCGAGGCCGAGCGCCTCGGCACCCTCCACCGCGTCACGGCGGAACGGCACGGAGCCGTCCGGGTGGGGACCGTCGCCGAGTTGCGCGACGTGGCACGACTGTTCGGGGGATTCGGCATGCACCCCGTCGGCTTCTACGATCTGCGTGACGCCGCCACCCCGATACCGGTGGTGTCCACGGCGTTCCGGCCCGTGGACTCGATCGAGTTGGCCCGCAACCCGTTCCGGGTGTTCTGCTCCATGCTCGTCGTCGACGACCGCAGATTCTTCACCGCCGATCTGGAGCGGCGACTCACGAACGTACTCGAGGCGCGCACGCTCGTCCCGCCCGACCTGGTGCGCCTCGCGGTCCGAGCCGCCGAGGACGGCGGGTTACCGGAACCGGAGGCCACCACGCTCGTCGACGGTGCCGTCGCCGTCTTCGAACTCGGCACGGAGCCGGTCGATCGCGCCTGGTACGACGAGCTCGAAGCCGTGTCGTCGGTGGCCGCGGACATCGGCGGGGTGCCGTCGACGCACATCAACCACCTGACGCCGCGGGTGCTCGACATCGACGACCTGTACCGCCGCATGGCCGAGCGCGGTATCGAGATGATCGACAGGATCCAGGGACCCCCTCGGTGGGCCGGACCGCCGGTGCTGTTGCGACAGACGTCGTTCCGCGCTCTCGCCGAACCTCGACTCTTTCGCGACGCGTCCGGTGCCACGTTCTCCGATCGGCTCCGCGTGCGCTTCGGTGAGGTGGAGGCACGGGGCGTCGCCCTCACCCGCCGCGGCCGGGAGGTGTACGACACCGCGATGGCGCGGGTGGACGGCCTCTCCGACGAGGCCGCTGCCCGGGAGTGGGCGCAGCACTTCCCCGGCACCGATCAGGAGATGGCGGAGCGCGGACTGGCCTACTACCTTCGCACGCCGGACGGGCTCGAACCCGTTGTCTACGAGGACTTCCTGCCCGCGTCTGCCGCGGGCATCTTCCGGTCGAACCTCACCTCGGACGGCGCCGTGGACACCGATGCCGAGGGAACGAGCTGGTCGGCGGAGTCCCTGTCCGAGGCCCTCGGGATGCCGATCGCGGATCCCTACGACCTGTACGACGCGCAGGTCGCGGCCGGGTCAGGCGACAGCGGTGCGTGAGCGCGGAACCCACTCGTAGCGGGCCGACGTCGCACCGTGGAAGCGCGCCAGGTCCACCGCGTCGAGCATGGCGGCACGGGGGCCCGGACGGCCGAGCTGCTTGGCGCTCACCGACAGTCGCACCACGCCGCCGCGGCGAGCCGTACGGCCGGCACCCATGACGAGCGCGCGGCACCACCACGGTTCCGTGGACCCGGGCTCCCAGACGTAGCCACCGGATCCGGTGCCGAAGCCCTCACCGATACCGTGGACCCGACCGCGCACCGTGGTTCCCCGCTCGAGGTCCTGGATGCCGGCGAGCCCGGCGAAGACGCGGAACCCGACCGTGGGAAGGGCGGACACCGCACCCGGTGAGGCGACCCAGCGGGGCGGTGCGAACACGCGGGTGCGCATGCCGATCTCCTCCATGACCCGGTCCGCGGCGCGTAACCGCAGCTGCGCCTCGTGAGCGGGGAGGGTCGCGAACTCGGCGCGACGCCGCTTGGTGGCCGCCTGGTCGTATCCGTGCAGGACCAGTGCGTCTCCGTGATCGCGGCGCATGCGCAGCCAGTCCTGCGTCTCGGTGTCGCGCGTGAGGCGGTACTTGTCCTTCAACCGCGGGGCCACGAGAAGCGACAACTCGATGTCGCGGCGATCCATCTCCGCGGCGAACTCGGCGGCGGCGTCGCGGGTCTCGTCGCGGATACCGGACACGGACACGATCAGACGTGCACTCATGAAGAAACCGTCGCACACCGAGGTGTACGACGGTCTCGTCCCGCGTGAACGCAGGGCGACGTCAGAGAGTCGGAACGGGCAGCACCTTGTCGATCGCCGCGAGAACCTCGGGGGCGTCCGGTTCGGTGCGGGGGCGGAATCGGCCCACGACCTCGCCGTCCGGCGAGACGAGGAACTTCTCGAAGTTCCACTGCACGTCTCCCGCGTTCCCCTCGGAGTCCGCGGTCTGCGTCAGGATCTCGTAGAGCGGGTGCCTGTTCTCGCCGTTGACGTCGACCTTCTCCATCAGCGGGAAGGTGACGTCGTACGTCGTGGAGCAGAACGTCTCGATCTCCTCGGCCGAGCCGGGCTCCTGGCCACCGAACTGGTTGCAGGGAACGCCCACGACCGAGAGTCCGCGGTCCGCGTACTCGCGGGCCAGCTTCTCGAGCGTCGTGTACTGCGGGGTCAGGCCACACTTCGAGGCGACGTTGACCACGAGCACCGCGCGGCCGCTGTACTCCTCGAGCGAGGTGGGAGCGCCGCCGAGAGTGCTGATGCCGACGTTCTGCAGTTCTGTCATGGGCTCACAGTACCGGCCGGTAACCCGTGAGCACGAGAGCGGGCGCACCCTCCCTGTGTGGAGGATGCGCCCGCTCTCGGTCGGTGCGCGCGGTGCTAGTTCTTCACGAGGTCGGGCTTGGCTTCCGGATCGCGGGCCTCTCCGTGTCCGTCGTCCACCATCGTGGTCTCGTCGAACGGGAGCTTGCCACCGAGGACGTCCTTGACGCGCTCGTTGTCGATGGTCTTCGTCCAGGTGCCGACCAGCATCGTGGCGACGGCGTTGCCCGAGAAGTTGGTGACGGCGCGAGCCTCGGACATGAACCGGTCGATGCCGACGATGAGGCCGATGCCGTCGAGCAGCTCGGGGCGGTGGCTCTGCAGACCACCGGCGAGCGTGGCGAGTCCGGCGCCGGAGACGCCGGCCGCGCCCTTGCTGGCGATGATCATGAAGACGAGCAGCGAGATCTGCTCGCCGAGTCCGAGCGGGTTGCCCATGGCGTCGGCGATGAAGATCGAGGCCATCGTCAGGTAGATCGCGGTGCCGTCGAGGTTGAAGGAGTAGCCGGTGGGGACGACGACGCCGACCGTGGTGCGCTGCACTCCGACGTGCTCCATCTTGGCGATGAGGCGCGGCAGGGCCGACTCGGAGGACGAGGTGGCGACGATGAGCAGGTACTCACGGGCCAGGTACTTGACCAGCTTGAAGATCGAGACGCCGGAGACGAAGCGCAGGATCGTGCCGAGGATGCCGAAGACGAAGATGGTGCAGGTCAGGTAGAAGGCCAGCATGAGGGTGGCCAGCTGGACCACGGCCTCGAAGCCGGTGTCACCGACGACCTTGGCGATGGCGCCGAAGGCACCGATCGGGGCGAGCCACAGGATGCCGGCCAGGATGCGGAAGACGAGCTTCTGGATCGAGCCGATGCCGCGGAGGATGCCCTCACCCTGCTTGCCCATGGCCTGCAGGCCGAAGCCGACGAGCAGCGCGACGAAGAGGGTCTGCAGCACGCTGCCCTCGGTGAGCGACGACAGCAGCGACGTCGGGATGATTCCCTGGATGAAGTCGAGCGTGCCGCCGGCACCTTCCGCGGTCTCGACGAGCTTGCCGACAGCGCCGGAGTTCGGCTCGATGTTCAGGCCGGTTCCCGGCTGGATCAGGTTGCCGACCACCATGCCGATGGCGAGGGCGAAGGTGGACATCGTGATGAAGTAACCGAGGGCGAGGCCGCCGACCTTGCCGACGCTGGCCGCGGCCTTGACCGACCCGATGCCGAGCACGATGGTGCAGAAGATGACCGGGCTGATCATCATCTTGATCAGATCGACGAACATGGTGCCCAGCACGCCGAGGCTCGACCCGACCTCGGGTGCGACGAGACCGACGATGACACCGCCGATCACGGCGATGATCACGGCGATGTAGAGCCAGTGGGTCTTGTCCCGCTTCTTCTTGGGCGGCGGGGTCGCGTCGTACGGTTCGGCGTCGATGCTGGCGGTCATGGTTGTCCTTACGATCGTGGCGTGAGGTGGATCACGCTTGTCTGAATGGAATGGTGGTCCATGAGCGTGACCCGAGTCACCAATGAGTTCATTTCGTTCATGTGTACAGCGGTCACGCGCATGTCGTGAGCAGAACAGTCGAACCCGGAGGAACCCCGTGAGCAGCACGAACACCCGGCGTCGCCGCAGCGTGGCGCGGCAGCTCCTCGTCGGCCAGCTCGCGGTCGTGGTGCTTCTCGTGACGCTCGGCGGCGCTCTCGCCCTCGTCGACGCCCGCCGGGACAGCGACGAGAGCATCCGCCGGGAGGTCGTCGACATCGCCGTCTCGATCGCGACTGCCCCGTCCACGGTGACCGCACTCGCGAGTGCGGATCCCACAGCCGCGCTGCAACCGGTGACCGAGCGCGTGCGCATCGCGACGGGGATGGACTTCATCGTCGTCATGTCGCCCGACCGCACGCGTTTCACCCACACCACCACCGAGCTGATCGGCGGGCAGTTCACGGGCACGATCGACCGGGCGCTCGCCGGCGAGACGTTCACCGAGACGTACCGCGGATCTCTGGGACCGTCGATCCGCGCCGTCACGCCCGTGCTCGACGACGGCCGCGTCGTGGGGCTCGTCTCCGCCGGGGTCACCCGCCAGAAGATCTCCAGTCAGTTCGTCGCCGGGCTCCCGGCAGTCCTCGGCATCATCGCGGCGGCACTCGGCGTGGCCCTCGCGGCGTCGTATCTACTCAATCGGCGGCTCAGTCGTCAGACCCTCGGGCTCGCGCCCGACGAGCTGCGCAGCATGTACGAGCACCACGACGCCGTCCTGCACTCCATCGGCGAGGGGCTGGTGGTGTGGGGCGACGACTCGGAGGCGGAGCTGGTCAACGACGAGGCGCGGCGGCTGCTGGACCTGCCCGAGGGTCCCGTGACGCGCGAGCGCCTTCCGGAATCGCTGCGCGGACTGGGCGACACCGCCGTTCGCGACGAGATGCACCTGACGACGACGCGTGTCCTCGTGGTGACCCAGGACCCCGTCCTGCACGGGTCCCGCCGGCTCGGCACGGTGACCGTGCTGCGCGATCACACCGAATTGCAGCGTGTCATGGGCGAACTCGACTCGATGACGTCCTTCGCCGAGTCGCTGCGCTCGCAAGCGCACGAGTCGGCGAACCGTCTCCACACCGTCATCACGATGGTCGAACTCGGCCGCACCGAGCAGGCGGTCGAGTTCGCCACCCAGGAACTCGAGCTGTCGCAGAACCTCATCGACCGGCTCATGAGCACGGTGCAGGAACCCGCGGTCGCAGCACTGTTGCTGGGCAAGGTGAGCCAGGCCGCCGAGCAGGGCGTCGAGCTCACGGTCACCGAGGACACCGCCCTCACCGACACCGAGTCCTTCGACCGACGTGAATTGGTCACTCTCGCCGGAAATTTGATAGACAATGCGATCGATGCAGCGAAACAGTCGGACGAGCCGTGGGTGGAGGTGACCGTGCGCGAGAGCGAGACGGACCTCGTGATCCAGGTGGCGGACAGTGGACCGGGAATGGACGCGGACGCCCTGGCGAGAGCACGGACCCGCGGATACTCCACCAAGTCCGGCTCGCGGGGCCTCGGTCTCGCGCTGGTCACCCAGGTGGTCGAACGCCATCACGGGACCCTGACGTCGGAGACGACCTACGGATCGGTCGTCACCGCGAGCATCCCGCATGAGTGAGGCACCCGGTCCCGACGACACCACCATCCGCGTGCTGATCGTCGAGGACGAACCCCTGATCGCGGAGGCCCATTCGAGCTACGTCGGTCGTGTCCCCGGCTTCACCGTGGGTGCGATGGTGCACACCGGGTCGGGCGCCATGCGCGCGGCGTCCAAGGCCATCGCCGACGGGTCGCCGTTCGATCTGGTCCTGCTCGACATCGGGCTGCCGGACGCCAACGGCATCGACGTCGCCGCCGCACTCGGTGGACTGCGCCCCGGACCCGACGTCATCGCCATCACCTCCGAGCGCGACCTCGCCGTCGTGCGCAACGCCGTCGCGCACGGGGTGGTGCTGTACCTGCTCAAGCCCTTCACCTTCGCGGCGTTCCGGGACAAGCTGGAACGGTACGGCGAGTTTCGCAGTGCCCTGCGCGACGGCGAGTCGGCGGTGAGTCAACGCGACATCGACCGCGCCATGGCCTCTCTGCGCACCGCGGACGAGCGCGCCGCCTCCCCCAAGGGCATCGCTCCGGCGACACTCACCGAGATCTCGAACAGCGTGCGGGCACAGCCCGAGGGACTCGGGGCCTCCGAGGCAGCCAAGGCCGTCGGCGTCTCCCGGGTGACGGCGTGGCGCTATCTCGAACGGCTCGCCGACGACGGGCTCGTCGAGCGGCACACCGAGTACGGCAGGGCCGGACGGCCCCAGGTGCGGTACCGCTGGCGGTGACCGCCTGACGACGGGTGCGGTCAGAATGTCGGGACGATGGTCTCGACCGCCCACGCGAGACCGAGCGGGGACGGGAACGCGATCGACTGCGCCTCGGTGGGAGCGAGCGGCACGTAGTCGCCCCGTTGAACCGCAGACAGAGCCGAGACGCCGGGAAGTGCCCGGAACTCGTCGAGAGCGGCCGGCGGACCCGTGGCGATGACGAGGTCAGCGTCGTTGTTCGACAGGTCCTCGTAGGTGATCTGCGCCCGTCCCGGAATGGAGCTGGTCGGCAACGTCGTCGCGTGATCGGTGGGCCGCATCCCGAGGGCGTCGAGGAACTGTGCACCGGCGTCGTCGATGGAGTTCACGACGTACACACTGCCGTCGGCCGGACCGACGAAGAACGTGAACGTGCGGCCCGCGAAACCGGGATTCGCCTCGGCCGCAGCGGCTATCGTCCATTCGGTCTCCTCGATCACGCGCTCGCCGTCGTCGCCGCGACCGAGCGCGCCCGCGATGGTCCGCGTGGCCTCCTGCCACGTCTCCGCCGACGGTGTGCTCGCGTAGTGCACGACTGGTGCGAGCGCGGACAACTGGTCGTAGCGGGTGTCGAGTCCGAACGCCTTGGTGCCCACGATCAGATCCGGTTCGTAGGACAGCACTTCCTCGACCGACAGATCGGCGTTGGCGCCCTGCAGGAAAGCGGGAGCGTCCTTCCCCGCGATCGCTGCCTCGGTCCAGGGTTGGAATCCCGACTCGGCCGTCGCGCGGGCGGTCGCCACGGGGGTCACCCCCAAGGACAGCAGGATGTCCGCGTCGGTCCACGACAACGCGACGACGCGTGTCGGTTCGCTCTCGACGACAGCGGATCCGAGTGCCCCCTCGACGGTGATCGGAAAGGACGACGCGTCGTCCACGGCCTGCGACGGCGCCGTCGCGGCGGGCTCGCCCGACGAACATCCCGCGAGCGCGACGGCGACTATCAGGGCGACGAGAATTCTTCGCATACCGGACGATCTTAAGGTCCGGTAGTTCCCCGCGGGGGTGCTACGTCAGCGGGACCGTGCGCTCCAGGAACGCGATCTGATCGGCCACCACGTGCTCGAACGGGTCGCCGACATAGATCTCGAAGTGGCCGTACGGGTACACCTCGATCTGTCCGCGAGGCGCCTTCGCCGCATGGCGCAGGGTCGCCTTCGTCGGTGCGACGGTGTCCGGATCGCACACGCAGAACAGCACCGGCGCGGTGATCTTCTTCGCCGCCCGGCCGGGGAAGTACCGGGTGATGGCGAGTGCGAACCGAGCCGCCACCTCGTTGGAGAAGGCGGAACCGGGGGGCTGCAGACCGAGGTACCCGTCGAGTGCATCGGTGCTGGCCATCAGTGCGACACCACGGTGTTCCGCGGCGAGCGGCACCATCACGGGAGGCTTGCCCCGGAGCGATCCGACGATGTCCCGGACGGCGAGCGGGGTGATCCTGAGCGTCGTGCTCAGCGGCGTGGCCAGGGCCGACGCGAGCCCGTCGGTGAACGGGCACTGGGAGATCACCGCGGCGACCCGGCCGTCCCGAGCGGCGGCCTCGAGGACGTGTCCACCGCCGAACGAGGACCCCCACAGCACCACTCGGGTCGGATCGATCCCGTCGATCGTGCGGGCGTACGCGATGGCCGACGCCCAGTCCTCGAGTTGGAGCCCGATGTCGAGGAGCTGCCGTGGCTCGCCGCCACTGGCGCCGAAGTGGCGGTAGTCGAACACCAGGCACGCGTAGCCGGCAGCGGTGAACCGTTCGGCGTACGCGTCGAGCCGCATCTCGCGGACACCGCCGAGACCGTGGGCCAGGACGACGATCGGCTGCCGCTCGCTCGGTGTGTCCGGACGGTACAGCCACGCCGCACAGGTGGCGTCCCCGGACACGAACTCGACATCACGACGTTCACTCACTGCGGCCCCCGACCGTCATTCGCTGCAGTCCACCCCCCGGCGAACGCCGTCAGCTTGCCGTATCGCGGCCACCCGTGGCAATCGCACCCGTGCGTTCGATCACCCACGCGTACTCGAAGGCGATCTCCTTCCACTTCTCGTATCGCCCGCTGACCCCGCCGTGCCCGGCACTCATCTCGGTCTTCAGCAGAATCGGCTCGCTGCCGGTGTTCTTCACCCGCAGAGCGGCGATCCACTTCGCGGGTTCGACGTAGAGCACGCGCGTGTCGTTGATCGAGGTGATGGCCAGGACGGCCGGATAGTCCTTCTCCGCCACGTTCTCGTACGGGCTGTACGACTTCATGTAGTCGTAGACGTCCTTGTCCTCCAGCGGATTTCCCCACTCGTCCCACTCGATCACCGTGAGCGGCAGCGACGGGTCGAGAATGGACGTGAGCGGATCCACGAACGGGACGTTGGCGAGGATGCCCGCGAACAGTTCGGGTGCGAGGTTGGCCACCGCTCCCATGAGGAGCCCGCCCGCGCTGCCACCGTCGGCCACCAGACGATCGGGAGACGTCACCCCGGTGTCGATCAGATGCCGTGCGCACGAGACGAAGTCGGTGAACGTGTTCTTCTTGTGCAGCATCTTGCCGTCCTCGTACCAGAGGCGGCCCATCTCCCCGCCGCCGCGCACGTGCGCGATGACGAACACGATGCCCCGATCGAGCAGGGACAGTCTCGACACCGAGAAGCCCGGGTCCATGCTCGCCTCGTACGAGCCGTACCCGTACAGCAACGTCGGCGCGCCGCCCTCGGACACCTCGACGTCGACGCGCTTGATCACCGAGAGCGGCACTCGCGTGCCGTCCTCCGCCGTCGCCCACTCCCTGGTCTGGGTGTACCGCGTCGGGTCGAAATCGCCGAGCACCGGCTGCGACTTGCGCAGGATGCGCTCGCCAGAGGCCAGGTCGTAGTCGTAGACGCGCGAGGGCGTGATGAACGAGGTATAGCCGAAACGCAGCAGCGGTGCGTCCCACTCCGGATTCGAGCCGAGACCCACCGAGAACAGTTCCTCGTCGAACTCGAGCTCGTGACGCTCGCCGTAGCCGCTGTCGAGCAGTGGCCACAAGGCCATGCGCGGCACGGCTTCCCGGCGGTACGACAGCACCAGGTGGTGCGCGAACGCGTCGACGTCCTCGAGCCGCACGTCGTCGGCGTGCTCCAGGAGAATCGTCATGTCCGACGGGTCCTCCACCGGCGCGTCGGCCAGGACGAAGTTCTCCGCCTTCACTCCGTCGACGACGTCGTTGTGCAGGATCAGGAACCGGTCGCGGCCCGCGACCACGGCGTGCTCCGCGCTGTACTCGACGCCGTCCCTGCGCGGCAGGATCACGTGGAACTCGCCCGTCGGATCCTGCGCGTCGAGGTACCAGCCCTCGGTGGTGACCTTCGACCCCACCCAGATCACGAGGTACTTCTCGCTGCGCGTGGATCCGAAACTGACCCAGTAGGACTCGTCCGGCTCGTGGAAGACCACCACGTCCTCGGACGTGGGCGACCCGATCCGGTGTCGCCACACCTTGTCCGGACGCCACGAGTCGTCCACGGTCTGATAGAAGAGGTACTGCTGATCGGCGGACCAGGTCGCTCCGGGAGCGGTCTGCTCGATCTCGTCCGGGAACAGCTCTCCGGTACGAAGATCCTTGATGCGCAACGTGTACCGCTCGTCGCCGGCGGTGTCGACGGAGTACGCGAGCAGGTGTCCGTCGTCGCTCAGGGAGAATGCGCCGAGCGAGAAGAAATCGTGTCCTTCTGCCAGCACGTTGGCGTCGAGGACGATCTCCTCGCCGGGGACCTCGACACCCGGTTCGAGCGCGGGCGGCGTCCAGTCGTCCACCGAGGCGACCGGGCAGCGGCACTGCATGCCGTAACTCTTGCCCTCCAGCGTGCGCCCGTAGTACCACCAGAGTCCGCGGCGCGTGGGCACCGACAGATCGGTCTCCTGTGTGCGCGACTTGATCTCGTCGAAGATCGCCGTGCGCAGCGGCTCCAGGTGGGCCGTCTGTGCCTCGGTGTAGGCGTTCTCCGCCTCGAGGTACGCGACGACCTCGGGATCCGACTTCTCCCGCAACCACTCGTACGGGTCCACGACGACGTCACCGTGGTGTGTGCGCGTGTGCGGAACGGTCTTGGCGATCGGTGGTGTCGTCTGCTGTGCGTCGTGCGTCTGCATGTCGGTCACGGTCGTACCCAATCGTCGAAGGAGAGACCCGAGAGTCGTTCGTACGCCTCGACGTAACGCGACCGGGTGCGGTCGGCGATGTCGTCGGGCAGCGGCGGGGGCGGTGCGTCGCCGTGGCGGTCCCATCCGGACTCACCGGTCAGCCAGTCCCGGACGAACTGCTTGTCGAAACTCGGCTGCGCCTGCCCCTCGGTGTAGCCGTCGAGCGGCCAGTACCGGGACGAGTCGGGAGTCAACACCTCGTCGGCGAGGACCACCTCGCCGTCGTCGTCGACACCGAACTCGAACTTGGTGTCGGCGAGAATGATTCCGCGTCCGGCGGCGAACTCCGCGGCGCGCGCGTAGATGTCGAGCGTGGCCGAGCGCAGCTTGTCCGCCGTGTCGGCTCCGACCAGGGCGACCACGGAATCGAAGTCGATGTTCTCGTCGTGATCGCCGATCGCCGCCTTGCTGGCGGGGGTGAAGATCGGCTCCGGGAGCGTGCTCGCCTCGGTGAGACCGTCCGGGAGCGGAACGCCGCACACCGCACCCGTCTCCCGATAGTCGAGCAGCCCGGACCCGGTGAGGTAGCCACGGGCGACACACTCGACCGGTGCCATGCGCAGCGCGCGCACCACCAGCGCGCGGCCGAGCACCTCCTGCGGGATCCGCGGATCCTCCGCGTCTCCGGCGAGGTGATCGCGCACGCCGAGAGTGTCGAAGAAGAACACGCTCATCGCGGTGAGCACGCGACCCTTGTCAGGAATGGGCGTCGACAGCACGTGGTCGTACGCGGAGATGCGGTCGCTCGCCACCAGGAGCAGATGGTCGTCGTCGATGCGATACAGGTCGCGGACCTTGCCGGCCGCCAGATGGGGATACTGCGAGAGAGAGGGGCGCACGACGTTCGAGCGTAGTCGTGCCGCGCATCGCGGTGGTGGCGGTGTCTGGCAGTGTTCGGAGGGACCCTCGGTACCGAGGCGAACGAAGGAGCGTGGCGGGTGACGACGACGGACAGGGTGCAGGTCGGATTCCGGTCCGAACGAGGCCCGATCCTGGCGGCGCTGATGCTCTGCAACTCGCTCGTCGCCCTCGACTCGACGATCATCGCCACGTCCGTCCTCACCATCGTCGACGATTTGGGCGGCTTCTCCCAGTTCCCGTGGCTCTTCTCGATCTACCTGCTCGCACAGGCCGTCACCGTGCCGGTCTACGGCAAGCTGGCGGATCTCTTCGGCCGCAAGCGTCTCGTCCTGTTCGGCATCGCCGTCTTCGCGATCGGCTCGGTGCTGTGCGGGATCGCCTGGAGCATGCCCGCCCTCATCGTCGCCCGGGCGATCCAGGGCATCGGCGCGGGCGCGATCCAACCGATGGTGCAGACGATCGCCGGCGACATCTACACCGTGCGCGAGCGCGCGAAGGCGCAGGGCTACCTGGCCAGCGTGTGGGCGATGTCGTCCATCGTGGGTCCCAGTCTCGGCGGCATCTTCTCCGAGTTCCTGTCGTGGCGCTGGATCTTCTTCGTCAACATCCCGCTGTGCCTGGTCGCGGCGGTGATGCTGATCCGCAAGTTCGACGAGACGGCGAGGCCGTCGACGCGGCAGAGCATCGACTACGTCGGCGCCGCGCTGCTCACCGTCGGCGCGGGCGCCCTCATCCTCGGGCTGCTCGAGGGTGGTCAATCGTGGGCGTGGACGTCGGGAGCGAGTGTCGCGGTCTTCGCCGTCGGAGTGGCCGGGCTCGCCGCCTTCGTGCTCGTCGAGAGACGCGTCGCGTCCCCCGTGCTGCCACTGTGGGTGCTGACGCGACGTGTCCTGGTCGCCACGAGCGCCGTGGGCGCCGTCATCGGCGCCGTCGTGCTCACGCTCACCACGTACGTCCCGACGTTCGTCCAGGGCGTACTGGGGCTGAGCGCACTGGCGGGCGGCTTCACCCTCGCACCGCTCCTGCTGTCGTGGCCGCTGATGTCGTCACAGTCGGGTCGGGTGTATCTGCGCATCGGGTTCCGGCGCACCGCGGTCATCGGTGGGTCGATCGTCACGGCCGGTTCGCTGCTCACACTGGGATGGACCACGACGTCGTCGGTGTGGGAGATCTGCGTCGGGTGCCTCGTGATCGGAGCCGGGATGGGGCTGATCGCGGGCCCTGCGCTCATCGCGGCGCAGTCGAGTGTCGACTGGTCCGAGCGCGGAGTGGTCACCTCCACCAACACGTTCGCCCGCAACCTCGGCAGCGCCGTCGGCATCGCGGTGTGCGGGGCCATCGTCAATGCCACCGTCGGAGACGACGCATCGCCGACCGAACTCGGCGACGGTCTGCACATCGTGTTCTACACGGTGATCGGCGGAGCGGTCCTGTTGCTGATCGCCGCACTCGCGATGCCCGGTGGCCGTATCGCCGATCCCGAGAAGAGCTAGAGGCCGACGCGCTCGAGGAGTGCCTCGAACTCGTCCTGCGCCTGCGCTTCCGACTTGCCCTCGCGCAGAGCGCGCTTGTAGCCCGCGAGTGCCATCGCCTCGTACCGCTTGTAGGAGGCCAGCCACTCCTCGGCGCGCTCGCGCCAGTATCCGATGACCGAGCACTCACGGGTGCTCATGCCCCACTGCTTGCGCACGTGGGAGCGCACCGCGCGGGACGCGCCCGCCTCACCGGCGAACCACACGTATCCGGAGCCCGCGGGACGCTCGTACGACGCGACCGCATCGGGGAGAACACTCGGCATCACACCGTTGCCGGTACCCACGCGCCAGTCGACGGTGACGTCCGCCGCCGTGTCGAACGACTGGATGTCGGCGGGGTCGAGGACCTCGAGCACGACGTGGGTCCGCAGCCCGGCCGGTGCCTGTTCGAGTGCTCGGGCGATGGCCGGCAGACCCGTCTGGTCCGCCACGAGCAGTTGCCACGCGGCGTCCTCGGGACACCGGTACCAGGAGCGGGGGCGCGAGAGGACGACGCTGTGGCCCGGGCGCGCCAGCCGCGCCCAGTTCGACGCGACGCCGCTCTCGTGCAGGACGAAGTCGATGGTCAGCGTGTCGTCGTCGCGCATGCGGACGGTGTAGTTGCGGCACTCCGGCCGCGTCGCCGCGTCGTGGTAGCCCCACACGCCCTTACAGCAGGTCATCGGCGGCAGGACGTCGTCGACGGCGGGCGGGAAGTACACGGTCACGCACTCGTCCGGTGCCTCGACGCCGACGTACCGTTCCACCCACGGGCCGCCGAGAACGATGCGCACCATGCTGGGTGAGATCGCCGTCGTGGACAGCACCGACGCCGGATAGAAGCCGGGTTCCGCATCGAGCGTCGCGGCGTCGAGTTCGAACGCTGTCGACATCGGACCTCCTCGCCTGCGGCACGCTCGGGGGATCGAGCGACTGTAAGGCGAGCCTAACCATGCCTGGCGGCGGAGTGCAATGGGGCCGGTCACAGACAGCTGTGACCAGCGCGTCACGAACTCACGAGAGCCGCGTCAGGATCCCGAGCAGTCCGGCACGTCGACGGTGGCGGTGCCGGGGAGCGTCGCAGGCTGGAGCGGCACCCGCGCAGCACCCGGCGCCGTCGGCTCCACGAGGTCGAGGACGAGGGTCTTGGTCTGCCCCGGCTCGACGACGAACGGCGTGTAGAAGAACGGATGACCCCGTTCCTGCCCGGTGAGCACGAACACCTGCTGACCATCGATCGACGCCTTCGTCAGCGTCGATCCCGTCGTCGTGAAGACCGACACCACCGATCGATTGGTTCCGGGGGGACCCTCGTACGCGGTCGTCTCGTTCTGACGTCCGGCGATGTACCTCGGGTAGTCCTGCGGCGGAGCCGTGTTGGTCACGGAGGCGGTGATCTGCGTCGTCCGCGTGTCCCCCACGCACGAGGACGCGGTGTAGGTGATGTCACGCTCGAGGTAGTAATCGAGCTTGCCGCCGGCGCCGTTGTTGACGACCAGCGCGGCGTACGGTGCGGGGTCGTCCGGCACCTCGTGCGCGATCTTGGTTCCGGACAGCACACTCTGGATCGCGGGGTCCGCGCTCCAGACGGCGGTGTGGCCCTCGCTGACTCCACGTCCGATGGCATCGAGAAGCCCCGCAGGATCGTTGATCTTGCCCTCCACCTTGGAGAAGACGCGGGCGGCGATCTGCTGCAGGTAGTCCTTGCGCGCGAGGTTGTCGTCGGCGAAGCGGAAGTACGCCTCCGACTGTGTCAGATTCACCACGTTGTCCGAGGTGACCTGCTCGCCGTCGGCGAGAGTCACCGGACCCACCACCCCGAGGATGTAACTCAGTGCCACCGGATCGGTGGCCAGCACACCGTCGACGGACTGGCCGGACTCCTGCTGCCAGATCGATCGGAGGATCTCCCCCGTGTACGGGAAGTGAGGACTCACGTTCGCGTTCTGCCAGTTGGCCGTCGCGTTGTACTGGTTGCCGTACGCCTTGGCGAAGTCGGGCCCCAGATCGATCGGGTCGTAGAGGGCACCGAGCTCGCTGTTCTTCGCCAGTGCGTCGAGCGAGATCTTGCCCCGGTCCGCGTCGATGATGGCGAATCCACCCATGAGCCCGCCGGTACCGCGCGACTCGGCATTGGTCTGGAACGCCAGGAAGTAGCTCTTGGGTGAGTTCTCGCCGAGCATGTCCGGGAGGATCTTCGACGCCAGGCTGGTGTTGGTGAGCAGCCCGGACAGATCGTCCAACTGCGCCTTCAGCGAATCACCGGCCTCGGTGACCTGCGGTAGATAACTGTCGGTGTCGATGGACTCCGCGCGCTGGTTCAGTGCGGTCGCCGAGGCGGACACCTGCTCGAGGGTCGGCGACGCCTCGCGCAGCGCACCCAGATCGATCGTGCCGTCGTCGGCGCGCAGTTCACTCGGGTTCAGCACCGCACCGACGTCGACCGCGGGCTGCAGGACCTCGGTCGTGAGGTCGTGGACGAGTCCGGTGAGCGGACCCACGACATCGAGAGGGGAGCCCACACCCGGAATGGCGGCGACGGCCTTCCAGATGGGCGACTCGGTCGCATCCAGCGCATCTGTCGACGCGGCGGTCGCGTCCGCGACGCGCTCACGACCCTCGTCCGCGTTGCCGGCCAGGATCGCCGACCGTGCCGCGAGTGCATCGTCACGGGCGGAGCTCAGCCCCTTGTACGCCGTGTAGACGGTCCACCCGAACCACGCGACCAGGGCCAGGAGGACGACGGCCACGATCCACACCCAGATCGGGACCCGCCGTCGCCGTGCCGTCGTGGTTCCACCGAGCTCATTCGACACGACAATCCTCTGCTCGTTCTCGGACCGATATTCGGCAGGAGTGTATCAATGGCGTTGTCGACTGTCGTTTCGTCGGACTCAGGGTCGTCCGAGACCGCGATAGTGCCACCCGGCAGAACGCCACACATTCATGTCGAGGCAATTGCGTCCGTCGATGATTCTGCATTCTCGCACCACGCCCTCCAGATCGGCGGGAACCAGCTCGCGGAATTCACGCCATTCGGTGAGCACGAGTACCACGTCGGCCTTCGCGCACGCCTCCAGCGCAGAGCTCGCGTACCCCAGCGTGGGGAACAGCGCGCGCGAGTTGTCGTTGGCCTTCGGGTCGTACACGGTCACACCGGCACCCTGAAGTTGCAGTTGCCCAGCGACATTGAGAGCCGGCGAATCGCGGACGTCGTCGGAATCGGGCTTGAAGGCGGCACCGAGCACCGCCACCTGCGCCCCCAGGAGGGTGCCGACAGTGTCACGGACGACGTCGACCATGCCTGTACGCCGACGCATGTTGATGTTGTCGACCTCGCGCAGGAAGGTCAGCGCCTGATCGGCTCCCAACTCACCGGCACGGGCCATGAATGCGCGAATGTCCTTGGGCAGGCAACCGCCACCGAAACCGATCCCGGCGTTGAGAAATTTGCGTCCGATTCGATCGTCGTGACCGATTGCATCGGCCAGAACGGTGATATCGGCGCCTGCCGCGTCACAGACCTCGGAAATAGCGTTGATGAACGAGATCTTCGTCGCGAGAAATGCGTTGGCCGACGTCTTGACCAATTCGGCGGTGGCCAGATCGGTCACGATGAAGGGGATCCCCTCGGCGAGCAGGGGCGCGTAGACCTCGCGGGCGACCTCCTCCGCGCGCCGAGGACGGTTCCGGTCGACCCCGAGCACCAGCCGGTCCGGGTGCAGCGTGTCCTCCACGGCGTGACCCTCGCGCAGGAACTCCGGGTTCCAGGCCACCTCGAGGTCCTCGCCTGCCGGCGAGAGCGCATGGGCCAACGCGCCGAGTCGCTCCGCCGTGCCCACGGGAACCGTGGACTTGCCGAAGAGGACAGCGGGTCCGGTGATCAGCGGTGCGAGGTTCTCCACCACCGAGTTCACGTACGTCACGTCAGCGGCGTACTCGCCCTTCTTCTGCGGCGTGCCCACCGCGAGGAAGAAGATGTCACCGAACGCTGCAGCGTCCGCGTACGACGCGGTGAAGCGCAGGCGGCCCGCTGCGATGTTGCGCTGCAACACTTCCTCGAGGCCGGGCTCCCAGAAGGGCACCTCCCCCGCCTCGAGCTTGGCCAGCTTGCTCGGGTCGACATCGACCCCGAGGACGTCGTGTCCGATCTCGGCCATGCACGCAGCGTGCGTGGCGCCCAGGTAACCCGTTCCGATGACGACAACTTTGCTCACATGACGAACCGTAGGGTCTGACGGCCGTCACTTCCACCGGGAGACCATCCCGTCGTCACGGTTCACATCACAGAATGGGAGCCGGTGTGTACCGAGCCGCCTCCGGGTTCGCGTCGACCAGTGTCTGCACCGCGGCGACGACCGCAGCGACCTGCGCGTGCGCGGCGCCGATGAACGCCGACCGATCCGCCAGCGCCGTGTCGAGTGCCGCGCGGTCGAGCGGCAACCGCTCGTCGGCCGCGAGTCGGTCGAGGAGGTCCGGTTCCCTCCCCTGCTCCCGCATCGCGAGAGCGACGGCCACGGCATGCTCCTTGATGACCTCGTGGGCGGTCTCCCGACCGACTCCCGCACGTACGGCGGCCATGAGCACCTTGGTCGTCGCCAGGAAGGGCAGATAGCGATCGAGCTCGCGGGCGATCACGGCGGGATAGGCACCGAACTCTGCGAGCACGGTCAGGAAGGTCTCCATCATCCCGTCGATGGCGAAGAATGCGTCCGGCAGCGCGACACGACGCACGACGGAACAGAAGACGTCGCCCTCGTTCCACTGTGCGCCGGCCAGCTCCGCGGCCATGGACCCGTACCCGCGCAGGATCACCTGCAGGCCGTTGACGCGTTCGCAGGACCGGGTGTTCATCTTGTGCGGCATGGCCGACGAGCCCACCTGACCCGGCTGGAAACCCTCGGTCACCAGCTCGTGTCCGGCCATCAGGCGCACCGTGTGGGCGAAGGAGGACTGCGCCGCACCCACCTGCACCAGCGCCGACACCACGTCGTGGTCGAGGGAACGAGGGTAGACCTGGCCGACACTCGTGAAGACGTGGGCGAAACCGAGATGCTGCGCCACCGCGCGTTCGAGGGTCTCGAGCTTGTCGGCATCGCCGCCGAGCAGATCGAGCATGTCCTGGGCCGTCCCCATCGGACCCTTGATGCCGCGCAGCGGGTACCGGTCGATCAGCTCCCGGAGCCGGGTCGACGCCACCATCAACTCGTCGGCAGCCGACGCGAACCGCTTGCCCAGCGTCGTGGCCTGCGCCGCGACGTTGTGGCTGCGGCCGGCCATGACCACCTCGGTGTACTCGGCCGCGCGCTCGGCCAGACGCGCCGCGACAGCCACGCCGTGCCCGTACACGTGTTCCATCGACCGCAGGATCTGCAGCTGCTCGACGTTCTCCGTCAGATCGCGGCTGGTCAGACCCTTGTGCACGTGCTCGTGGCCGGCAAGGGCGTTGAACTCCTCGATCCGCGCCTTCACGTCGTGACGAGTGACCCGCTCTCGATCCGCGATCGACTCGAGATCGACCCGGTCGGCCACTCGCTCGTAGTCCGCGATGGCCTCCGCCGGGACGTCGACACCGAGATCGGCCTGCGCTCGCAGCACGGCGATCCACAGCTGACGCTCGAGCACGATCTTGTGCTCGGGTGACCACAGACGGGCCATGTCGGGACTGGCGTAACGGTGGGCGAGGACATTCGGGATACGGCTCACGAGCGGCCAGTTTACGGTCCCCTCACTGCGCGACCGTCCCCCGGACTGCGCCTCTACTGCGCGACCGTCCTCCGGACTTCCCGCGACAACGGCGCGTGACGGTCCACCGCATCCAGCAGGACGTCCCGCACGCGTGACCGCAGGTCCGCCCCATTCTCACCCAACGCGCCCATCACGACACCGTCGACGAGGGCCAGGAGCGGGCGGACGTGGTCACGGTCGGTGGGCCGACCCGCGGCGGACAGCACGTCGGACAGCATGTCCTCCAGCTCACCACGCAGCCGGCAGTGCAGTTCCTGCAGCTGCGGATGCCGCGCCGCAGCCAGCACCCGCTCGTAGCGCGCCACCATCAGGTCCCGCCGGACCTCGTCGCCGTCGTCCGGACCCACGAGCAGGTCCACCACCAGGTCCACCGTGTCCGCGGTGTCCAACGCAGCCGGCGCGAATGCGGTCATCCGGTCGCGGATCATCGCGATCTCACGGACCCCGTTCAGTTCCGCGGCGTGCGTGACGAGGTCGTCCAGGGAGTCGAAGTAGTAGGTCGTGGACGCCAGCGGAAGCCTGGCCCTCGCCGCGACGCTCCGGTGCCGCACGGCATCGTACCCTCCGGCCAGCAGAAGATCCGCTGCGGCCGAGATGAGGGCCTCGCGCCGACGCCGACCCTTGGGCGTCGAGCGGGGAGCGGAGCCGGTCGACATGCGTACACATGCTGCCACCGGCGCTTCTCCCCCGTGCGCCTTTTGCGTATCCCTGGATGCGCAAAGGGCGCACGGGGGCGCAGCCCACTACCGCAGTCGCGGGGCGAGCCGACGCAGCGCCTCGGTGATGTCCTCGGTCGCACCGGCGAAGGAGAAGCGCACCGTGTGGTGACCGTGCACCGTGTCGAAGTCCGCACCCGGGACGACGGCCACGCCGGTCTCGTCCAGGGTGTCGGCACACCACCGGAACGAATCGTCCGTCAGGTGCCCGATGTCGGCGTACGCGTAGAAGGCGCCGTCCGCGGGAGCGAGCCGGGTGATGCCGGCGTCACGGAGACCGCCGAGCAGTTCCTCGCGGTTGCGGGCGTACCGCCGCACGTGACCGTCCAACTCGGCGAGGGACTCGTCTGTGAAGGCGGCGACCGCGGCGAGCTGCGAGACGGTCGGCGGACACACCGTCATGTTCGAGGCCAGCCGCTGGACCGCTCGGGTGAGCGAACGCGGGAGCACCATCCAGCCGAGACGCCAGCCGGTCATGGAGAAGTACTTCGAGACCGATCCGATCGAGACGGCGCCGTCCGAGAACTCCCGAGCGCTCCGGCACAAGACGTCGCCGTAGGAGATGCCGTGGTAGATCTCGTCGGAGATCAGCAGCGTGCCGTGCTCGTCGCACCATCGCGCGAGCGCGGCCAACTCGTCGGGATCGATGATCGTGCCGGTCGGATTGGCCGGACTGGCGATGATCAATCCCTTCGGAGGTTCGGGGAGCGCATCGAGCATCGCGACCGTCGGCTGGAAGCGCACGTCCTCGCCGCAGTCCAGCTCGACCACGCGACACCCCAACGCGGACAACGTGTTGCGATACGCGGGATAACCGGGTCGCGCCATCACCACGGTGTCGCCGGCGTCGAACGCCGCGAGGAACAGCAACGTGAACGCACCCGACGACCCGGTGGTCACCACGACGTCCTCGGCCTCGATGACGACCTGCGATCGCGTCGACAGGTAGGCGGCGATCGTCGCCCTCAGCCGCGCGGTACCCAACGTCTCGGAGTAGCCGATCACGTCGTCGTCGAGCGCCGTGCGCATGGCAGCGAGGACCGGCCCGGGCGCGCGCGTGGACGGCTGTCCGGCCGCGAGGGACACGACGTCGCCGTGAGTCTCCTGGCGGCGCGCCGCAGCGGCGAACACGTCCATGACGCGGAACGGCTCGATACGCGAGCGCGCGGATTCCTCGACCATCGTCAGGAGGGGATCGAGATCCGGCCCTCGACGGCCGAGAGTCCGATGTCGGTGCGGAAGTGGCCGCCGGTCAACGACACTCGCGCCATGACGTCGTACGCCTCGGTGCGGGCGGCGGCGAGATCCGCCCCGGTGCCGACGACGCTGAGCACGCGGCCCCCGGCCGACACGAGGCCACCGTTCCTGCCGTGCGCCGTCCCCGCGTGCAGCACGCCGGGGTTCTCGGCGCCGGTGATGGCGTCTCCGGTGCGCGGTCGGCCGGGATAGTTCTCGGCGGCGAGCACGACGGTGACCGCCGAACCCTGCTTCCACTGCAGCGGCGGCAGGTCCGCCAATGTTCCGGTGGATGCCGCGTACAGCGCCGCACCGAGCGGTGAGTCGAGCAGTGCGAGCACGGCCTGGGTCTCGGGATCACCGAAGCGACAGTTGAATTCGATGACCGCGGGGCCCTCACCGTCCACCGCGAGGCCCGCGTAGAGCAGGCCGGTGAACGAGCAACCCCGTGCCACCATCTCCGCTGCCACGGGCGCGACCACCTCGTCGACGATGCGCTGGACCATCGAGTCGGGCAACCACGGCAACGGTGTGTAGGCGCCCATCCCGCCGGTGTTGGGCCCGGTGTCGCCGTCTCCGACGCGCTTGTGGTCCTGAGCGGGCAGCAGCGGCACCACGGTCTCGCCGTCGACGAGACAGAACAGCGACACCTCCGGGCCGGACAGGAACGATTCGAGCAACACGGGATGGCCGAGTTCGAGGAGCTCGGCGGCGTGAGCGCGCGCGGTGAGGCGGTCCTGCGTGACGACGACTCCCTTGCCCGCGGCCAGTCCGTCGTCCTTCACCACCCACGTCGGCCCGAAGCGGTTGAGGGCGGCATCGAGCAGTGCCGGCGTGTCCACCACCTCGCTGGTCGCGGTGCGGACCCCGGCCGACGCCATGACGTCCTTCGCGAACGCCTTGGAACCCTCGATCCGGGCGGCGGCGGCGGACGGACCGAAGCAGGCGATCCCGGCCTCGCGCACCGCGTCGGCGACGCCGAGCACCAGCGGTACCTCGGGGCCGATGACGACCAGATCGGCGCCGCGCTCGCGAGCGAGCGACACGACGGCCTCCCCGGAGGCGACGTCGACGGGGTACGTCTGGGCGACGGTCTCGATGCCGGCGTTGCCGGGGGCGCACATCACCGCGCTCACCTCGGGGTCCGCCGCCAGGGCGATCAGCAGGGCATGTTCACGGGCTCCGGAACCGATGACGAGTACTCGCACTAGAGCAGCGTACTGGCCACGACCTCTGGACCAGCGCACCCGTTCGCGCTATGGTAATTCCGGAATTACGGAATAGCCGAACGATGCGACTCGAGGAGAACCGATGATGCGCACTCTCACCGCCGTGACCGCGGCGTCGATTCTGCTGGCCGGGTGCTCGTCCGCACCGCCTAGCACGACCGAGCCGACGTCCACCACGACGTGCGCACCGGCCCCCGTTGCGGACATGACCACACCCGACGGCTGGATCGGCTTCGCCGCCGAGCACCCCGAATCGGTGTCCTTCGCGGTGGACGACGGGCTCGGACACACCGCCGAGCACGACGCGGACACGCCGCACCCCCTCGCCTCCGCCGTGAAGGTCGTACACCTCGGTGCCTACGCCCGCGCCGTGGCCGACGGCACGCTGGACCCGGACGAACGCATCCCTGTCGCCGACTGGCAGCGGTGGTACGCACCCGGCACGGACGGCGGTGCCCACATCGCTGCTCTGAATCGCCTCGGCATCGCGAACGACGGAACATCGCCGACGGATCCGGCCGCGACGGTGCGGCTCGACGACATGGTCACCGCGATGGTGCGTGAGAGCGACAACGGAGTGCCCGACTACCTCCGGTACCGCCTGGGCGACGACGCGTTGCGGGACGCCGCCGCAGCGGGCGGGTGGAGCGACTTCACACCACCCACCCTCGTCGGCGTCACGCTCGGCGCCCTCGACGCGACCGTCGACACGGACGATCTGTGGTCGCTCGCACAGCGGTTCGCCTTCGACGCCGACTTCCGCGCGACGTACGGAACGACCGCGCGACCGCGCGACGAGACGGAACTCCTCACGTACTTCGATCGGTTCGGCCCGACCGGGACGGCCGCCGAGCTCGCGCGATTCCACACCGCCGTCGCCGACGGTTCCTACGGCTCGGGGGTCGACACCGTCAGGCGCCACCTCGAATGGCAGGACCCGCCTGCGGACGCCGGGTTCGTGGCCATGGGGTTCAAGGGCGGAAATCTGCCCGGAGTTCTCACGCACGGCTTCGAGTTCCGCCGCGCGGACGGCGCCCCCGCCGTGGTGGTGTGGCTGAACCATGGTCTGACCGCAGCCGAGTACGAGTCCGCGACGACGAACCTGACCCAGCATCAGACGCTGCTCCTCGAGGCCGCGGCGGATCCGGCGACAGTGGGGCGGCTAGCCTGCATCTCGTGAGCGAGCTGGAGGCACGCGTCGCAGCCCTGGAGGCTCGGGTCGCGGCGCTCGAGGGGGACCCCCGACAGACGGCGGCGTCCACCGGGGGCCTCGTGTCCTACTCGGGTGACGTCCATCTGGCCGGCGACGTCACCTGGTCCATCGAGTACGTGCCCGACGCCGTGCTCGATCTTCCCCCCGACCGGGCGGTCGAGGTGCTGGCGGCGCTCGGCCACCCCGTGAGGCTCGCCGTGGTCCGCGCACTGTTGCGCGGTCCAGCAGTCGCCGCCGATCTTCAGGCGGCGGTGGGACTGTCGTCCGTCGGTCAGCTCTATCACCATCTGAAGACCCTCACGTCGGCGCGGATCGTCGAGCAGCACGGCCGGGGCGACTACCGGCTCGCCGCACGCACCGTCGTGCCCGCGCTGGTGCTGATGCTCGCCTCGGCCGACATCGCCGGAGAACTTCGCTGATGTGAGATCCGGTGCAGTGGACCGTGGTCAGCACGGTTCACTGCACCGGATCCGGGTCAGGCGGTGAGGTCGTACAGCGTCACGCCGTCCACGGTCTGGGCGGTGAAGGTCGCGGTGACCCACTCGCTGATCTCCGCCGAGGTACCGGACGCACCGCCTCCCATACCGCCGCCCGCGATGAACCAGTGGATCTCACCGTCAGCGACGTACTGCTGGAACTCGGCCAGCGTCGGGGAGGGATCGCTCCCGTTGAAGCCACCGATCGGCATCACCGGGTCCTCGGTCGCCAACTGGTAGCCCGACGCGGCATTGGACCCGATCGCCGCGGCGACCCAGGTGTACGAGTCCGAGTTCTCCTCGAGCAGGGCGACCATCTCGGCGCTCGGAGTACTGCCATCGAGCAACCCGCCCATGCCGCCGCCACCGTCCGCGCCACCCGGCATCTGCGCGGCGCCACCCGGGAGCTGACCGGGCGCACCCGTCGGCGCCTGTCCCCCGGCGGGCATCCGGCCGGCACCGCCGTCGCGCATGCCGCGCCCGCCGTCCATGCCGCCACGCCCGAAGCCGCCACCGGTGTTCGGCCCGGCCGTGACGATGGAGCCCTGATGCGGTGTCGCGATGGTGTTCGCGGCGTAGGCGGTCGGTCCTGCGAGTCCCGCGATCACCGCCGCCAGAACCGTGACCGCGGCGAGCCTGCCGCGAGTCAGCCGCGGAACGAGCAGCCCCACGACCGCGAGCACACCGACCAGCACGACGACGACCTTCAGCCACGGAACGAAAGATGCGCTGCGGGACAACAGGATCCAGGACGTCACCACGGTCGCGACCACCGTCGCGGCGAGAACGATGCGTGCGACGAGGCGCTCGCGGGCCCGCCAGAGCGCCACGCTGCCCATGCCCACCAGCGCCGCGACCGCCGGCGCCAGCGCCACGGTGTAGTACGAGTGGAAGATGCCGGCCATGAAGCTGAACGTCAGCCCGGTGACCAGGAGCCACAGTCCCCAGACGATCAGCGCAGCGCGCCGCTGGTCGGTACGAGGAGCCCTGCCGCGCAGCACGATCGCCGCGATTCCCAGAATCAGCGCAGCGGGAACGAGCCAGGCGATCTGACCGCCCTGCGAGGCGTCGAACATCCGCAGGATGCCCGTCTCCCCCCACATTCCGCCGCCACCACCGCCGCCGCCGGGCGTGACCGAACCGGTCTCCTCACCGTTGAGCCGACCGAGACCGTTGTATCCCAGCGTCAGTTCGAGGATCGAGTTGTTCTGCGACCCACCGATCCACGGCCGCGACGACGCCGGCCAGAGTTCCACGACGGCGATCCACCATCCGGCCGACACGATCATCGCGCCCAGCGCGGCACACAACTGCAGGATGCGCCGTCGCAGCGACACAGGCCCGGCCAGGAGGTACGTCAGCGCCAGAGGGGGAACCACCAGCATGACCTGCAGCTGCTTGGTCAGGAAGCCGAGTCCGACCATCGTGCCGACGACCACGAGCCACCGGGTGCGACCGGTCTCGACAGCCCGCATCATCGCCCACACCGCCGCGATCATGAGCAGCACCAGCAGCGCATCGGGGTTGTTGAAACGGAACATCAGTGCCGCCACGGGAGTCAGCGCGAGAACCAGTCCTGCGAGCAGTCCGGCGGCCGGTCCCCACTGTCGCCGTACGGTGCGCCACAGCAGCGTCACGGAGGCGACACCCAGCACGACCTGAGGCACGAGAATCGCCCACGAGTTCAGCCCGAACACCCGGACGGACAGTTCCATGAGCCACAGCGACATCGGCGGCTTGTCGACGGTGATGGAGTTCGCGGCTTCGGAGGAGCCGAAGAAGAACGCCTCCCAGGATTGCGAACCCGCCTGCACCGCAGCGGAGTAGAAGGAGTTGGCCCATCCGTTGCTGCTCAGGTTCACGAGGTAGGCGACAGCAGTTCCCAGGATCAGGGCCGCAGCGGCCCATGGTTCCCAACGAGTACGGACCGGGCGCGGAGCCCCGTCGTGCACGTGATCTTCCGGGGCGGTGAGGAGGGTGGTCACGAGGTGGACTCCATCTGACGAGTGCGGGCGGAGGATGCGGCCCGGAAGACCCAGCGCAGCGCGACGAAGCGCGTCACGGTGGCGACCAGGTTGGCGAGAACGAGAACGAGGAGCTCGACGTGCTTGGACGCACCCGGAGCCCACTCGTGCAGGGCGACGAGAGAACCGGCGGTGACGAGCCACCCGAAGGCGAACACCGCGAGACCCTGAAGATGATGCGCCGCAGCCCCGTCGGAGCCTCGGACCCCGAATGTGAAGGCTCTGTTGGCGGCGGTGTTCAGCACTGCGGTGACGAGGAGCGCGACGAAGTTGGCGCCCTGCGCGCCGAGGATCGTGTGCAGGATCAGGTACAGCACCGCGTAGGCGACAGTGCTGGCGACGCCGACGAGCGCGAACCGCACCAGTTGACCGATCATGCCGACGGGCACTCCCCTCAGTTCGGAGACCTCGGTGGTGGAGGCGGTGGACGACAGGGGTCCACGACCCAGGCTGAGACGCAGGTCCGCGATCGGGAGGGCGCCGGTCGCGAGCGCACGCCCGACGCGCCAGCAGCCCTTCAGATCGGCCAGTGCGGTGTCGACGATGTCCACGCTCGAGTCGGGATCGTCGACCCAGTCGACGGGCACCTCGTGAATGCGGAGACCGACCCGCTCCGCGAGGACGAGCAGTTCGGTGTCGAAGAACCACCCGGTGTCCTCGATCAGCGGAAGCAGTTCCCGGACGACCTCGGTGCGCGCGGCCTTGAACCCGCACTGAGCGTCGGAGAATCTGGTCCGCAGACCCGTGCGGAGGAGGACGTTGTAGGTGCGGGAGATGAACTCTCGCTTCGCCCCTCGCACCACCCGCGACGACGAGGCGAGCCGGGACCCGATCGCGAGATCGGAATGGCCCGATGCCAGCGGAGCCAGGAGGGGCACGAGTGCACCGAGATCCGTCGACAGGTCGACGTCCATGTACGCGACGATGTCGGCCTCCGACTCCGTCCACACCGCCTTGAGCGCGCGACCGCGACCCTTGTCGTCCAGATGTCGCACCGAGACACCGTCGAGCTCCCGGGCGAGGCGCTCGGCGATCGACCGTGTCGCGTCCGTGCTCGCGTTGTCGGCGACGGTGATCACCGTCGACCAGGGAACATCGGCCCGCAGGAAGGCGTGCAGCCTGCGGACACAGGCTTCGAGTGCGGCCTCCTCGTTGTACACGGGCACCACGAGCTCGACGGTCACCGTCCGCGCCGCACCCCCACCCGGCCCCGGCTCCCGCCCGCGCCCACGGCCTTCCCGCCCGTCACCGGCCGGCCTCCGGCCTTCCCGCCCGTCACCGGCCGGCCTCCGGCCTTCCCGCTCCACCACTGAGTTGGTTGTCATGCACCGAACACTCGTGCGCCGCCCCGGGACCGACCCGGGGCGAACCCGGGAAGTACCCGGGAGCCGATGCGGAGCCGACGAATAGAGTCGGCCCATGGCATCCGTGTTCAGCGCAATCATCGCCGGCGACATCCCGGGCCGCTTCGTGTGGGAGGACGACGACGTCGTCGGGTTCCTCACCATCGCCCCGGTCACGCAGGGTCACACCCTGATCGTCCCGCGAGCCGAGATCGATCAGTGGCAGGACGTCGATCCCACGACCTTCGGCTCGCTCACGTCTGTCGCTCAGACCGTCGGCAAGGCCGTCCGGTCGGCGTTCGACGCCCCTCGGGCGGGTCTGCTGATCGCCGGTCTCGAGGTGCCGCACCTGCATCTGCACGTGTTCCCGGCCTTCGACATGGCGGACTTCGACATCTCCGGCGCCGACACCTCCCCGTCGCCCGAGTCGTTGGACGAGGCGCAGGAGAAGATCACCGCAGCGCTCACGGCACTCGGCCACGGGCAGCACGTCCCCCGTCGCTGATCGGTCGTCCGAGAACCGCCCGCGCGGCTCCGACGATCGCCGCGGCCACCGTGTCGAGCGCCGGCGACGACAGCGCCCACTGCTGCCAGTGAAGCGCCACGTCGATCACGGTGTCGTCGAGTTCGACGACGTCGAGTCCGCCGCGCTGCTGGTCCGGCAGCATGCCCCAGCCGAAGCCCAGATGCACGGCACGCGCGTACTCGGTGGACGACGGCACCAGGTGTCGCGGCGGCACCGACGCGGACACGCCGTGTCGCGAGAGGTAGCGATCCTGCAGCGCGTCCTTCTCGTCGAACACCACGACGTGGGCTCGGGCCAGGGCGTCCGGAGTGACGCCGTCGTCCAGGAATCGAGTCACGAACGACGGAGACGCGCAGGGGCGGTACCGCATCGAGCCGAGCCTGGTCGAGGTACAGCCGCGGACAGGTGTGTCCACGGACGTGATCGCCGCCGTCACCGTTCCACCGCGGAGCAGTTCGGCGGTGTGGTCCTGATCCTCTCGATGGATGTCGAGGATCACGGAGCCCGCCAGTGGCGCGAGCGCCGGCAACACCCACGTGGCCAGGGAATCCGAGTTGACGGCCAGCGACACCCGAGCGACGTCGTCCGCGGCGCGCAACTCCCGCACGGCGCCGTCGGTCAGAGTCTGGATCTGCCGGGCGAGCCGGAGCAGCACGACGCCGGACTCGGTCGGCATCACGGGCTTCGTGCGCGAGACGAGAACGGCACCGACCCGCAGTTCCAGCGCTTTGATGCGCTGACTCACCGCCGACGGTGTGATGTGCAGCGACCGCGCAGCCGCTTCGAACGTGCCGTCGTCGACGACGGCACGCAGAGCCTCGAGCTGGTCCGACTGCATGATGTGAAGCTACGCTCATCAGTCCTGAAAAACATGAGCTGGACTACATTGTCTGGTTCGACCTAGCGTTCCGGTCATGTCCTCCCTGTTCGTCGGCTTCGGTGTCGGCCTCTCCCTCATCGTCGCGATCGGCGCACAGAACGCCTTCGTTCTCCGTCAGGGCATCGCACGACAGCACGTGCTCGCCGTCGTCCTGGTGTGCGCTCTGTCCGACGCGGTCCTCATCCTCGCGGGAGTCTCGGGCATCGGCGTGGTCGTCGAGACCTACCCGACGGCTGTCACCGTCGTCACGGTCGCCGGCGCCGTCTTCCTCACCGTGTACGGACTCATGGCCTTCCGACGGGCCCTGCGCCCGACGAGTCTGACAGTCGGCGGGAACGGAGCGAGTGTGTCGCTGCGGTCCGCGGTCCTCACCTGCCTGGCACTGACGTGGCTCAACCCGCACGTCTATCTCGACACCGTCGTCTTCCTCGGCTCCGTCGCCAATCGCGAGACCGGGTCAGCGCGCTGGTGGTTCGCCCTCGGCGCGACGCTGGGCAGCATCGTCTGGTTCACGGCCCTCGGATTCGGCGCGCGATTCATGACGCCGATCTTCGCCAGACCCGTCGCGTGGCGTGTGCTCGACGTCCTGATCGGTGTGGTCATGCTCCTCATCGCCGTCGTCCTGGTCGAGGGGCTCGTCTCCGGCTGACTCCACCCGTCCACCCGGACGCCGGCCCGCCAGGGGCAGCTCCACGCGGAACGTCGCACCCCGGCCGGGCGCGCTCGCCACCGAGACCCGACCGCTGTGGGCCGCGACCAGCGCGGACACGATCGACAGACCCAGACCACTCCCGCCGCTCTCTCTCGTGCGCGAACGGTCCGCCCGATAGAACCGCTCGAAGACGCGCTCGGCATCGTCCTCGGTGAGTCCCGGCCCGGTGTCACGAACCTCCAGAACTGCTGTCTCACCGACGGTTCCGACCGCCACGGTGATCGACGCCGTCGGCGGGGTGTGCCGGAGCGCGTTGCCCACCAGGTTGCCGAGCACCTGGCGCAGACGCGCATCGTCCCCCAGCACCTCCGGCACGCCGCTGCCCTCGAGCACCTGCAGACTCACGGCTCGTTCCGGAGCCGTGGCGGCCGCATCGTGCACCGCGTCCGCTGCGATCACGAGGAGGTCCACGGGGCTCCGATCGAGCGGACGCTGGGCGTCCAGCCGCGCCAACATCAGCAGATCTTCGACGAGCAGACCCATCCGCGCCGACTCTCCCCCGATACGGGTCATCAGCAACTCGGTGTCGGTCATGGCCCCCTGCCGGTAGAGCTCGGCGAAGCCGCGGATCGTCGTCAGCGGGGTCCGGAGCTCGTGGGAGGCGTCGGCCACGAAACGGCGCATCCGGTCCTCCGACGCACGTGCCGCGTTCTCGGACTCGCGCGCCGCGTTCTCGGACGCCTCCGTCGCAGCGAAGGCGTGCTGGATCTGGGCGAGCATTCCGTTGAGTGCCGCGGACAGTCGCCCCACCTCGGTGCGTTCGTTCCGCTCGGGAACGCGTCGATGCAGATCCCCGGACGCGATGGCCGCGGCAGTCACCTCCACCTCCTGCAGCGGCCGCAGGCTCCGGCGTACCAGGAAGTACGCGGCGACACCCAGCACCGCCAGCACTCCGAGACCGATGGACAGTTGCAGAGTCACGAGCCTGGAGACGATGGCCTCGTTGCCCGCCAGCGGAATCGCGACCGTCGTCTGGCCGTCCCCGTTCGAGACGGTCACCGTGCGCCACGAATCGTCGGGATCGCCGACCGATCCGACAGTGGTCGGCGTGGCGGTCAGGACGCCGGTCAGATCCGGCTGATCGTCCCCGACATCGTTCACGGGAGTACGCACGGTGCCGTCCGCCGCCACCGAGCGGACGTAGAACGCCGTGGGCGGACGCTGTGGGTTCGCCTCCTCCGGGGGAGGTCCGAGGAACCGCTCCACACGAGGCCTGGCCCAGCCGGACGCCGCCTCCATGAGCTGTTCGTCGACACGTTGGGTCAGCGTGTTCTGCAGTGCCGAGGTCACGGCCACACCCGAACCGACGAGACCGAGGGCGACGAGAAGCAGCAGCACCGACACCAGGGTGACGCGGAGCGGGACGGCGCGTAGGTGCCGCTTCACCGTCGCGGTTCCCGCAGGACGTAGCCGACGCCTCGCAGTGTGTGGATCAGCCGGGGTTCCGTCGTGTCGACCTTCCTGCGCAGGTACGACACGTAGGACTCCACGACACCGACCTCACCCCCGAAGTCGTAGTGCCACACGTGGTCCAGGATCCGGGGCTTGGACAGCACCGTCCCGGAATTGACCATGAGGTAGCGCAGGAGCGTGAACTCCGTCGGGGACAACGAGACGGGTTCGCCCGCCTTCCACACCTCGTGGGTGTCGTCGTCGAGCTCGATGTCGGCGAACGTCAGGCGTGACGGCTGCGCCTCCGGACCGCGCACCGACCGGCGCAGGATCACGCGCAGGCGCGCCACCACCTCCTCGAGGCTGAACGGCTTGGTGACGTAGTCGTCCGCACCCATGGTCAGACCGGTCACCTTGTCCTCCACCGAGTCCCGTGCCGTGAGGAACAGTGCGGGCGCGTCGATGCCGTCGGCGCGCAGTCGGCGGAGCAGCCCGAAGCCGTCCATGTCGGGCATCATCACGTCCAGGATCAACGCGTCCGGCCGGAAGGTCCGGGCGACGTCCAGAGCCGCGGGCCCACCCAGCGCCGTCCGCACCTCGAAACCCTGGAACTTCAGACTGACCGACAGCAGTTCGACGATGGTCGGCTCGTCGTCGACCACCAGTACCTTCGCCTCGGCGGTGGTCTGCGGTCGGGGAGTCGTCATGACGGAATTCTCGCTCACGAGTGCCATGGTGTCCGGCGTTGCTGGTTCCTGCCCGGGGTGTCGCTGTGAGGTTCCTGTGAGCCCCGACCCGGCGTCGTGTCCGCTTTGCTACCGTGGAGGACAGACTGCGACACAGACCCGGACGAGCGCACCGTACCCGGCCAGCGACAAGACGGTGCCAGGAGAGTCGGCTACTCATGGCATGGATCATTCTGGTGTTGTCGGGCGTGTTCGAGGCCGTCTGGGCCACCGCACTCGGCAAGTCCGAGGGCTTCACGAAGCCCGTCGCCACCATCGTCTTCGGTACGGCGCTCGTCGTCAGCATGGGCGGTCTCGCCTTCGCCATGCGGACCATCCCGACCGGCACCGCCTACGCGGTGTGGGTGGGCATCGGCGCCTCGCTCACCGTCGTCTACGCGATGGTGTCCGGCACCGAGTCCGCGACGCCGATCCGCGTCGCCCTCATCGCAGGGCTCGTCGGGTGCGTCATCGGACTCAAGCTCGCCCACTGACCGCGCCCCCGGCCGTCCCGACCGGCCTCCGGCCTCCCCGCCGTCCCATCCCGACCGGCCTCCGGCCTTCCCGCCGCGGGTTAGAGTGACCCCATGAACTGGGTGTCCGCGGTCACACTGCCGGTGCGTGTCGGATTGGCTGTCGCCGAGTCGGCGGTCGGGGTGGCCGAGTCGGCCGTCGCGACCACCCGGATGGCGCTGGCCGCAGGCGCTTCCGGGTCACTCGACGCCATCACCCTGGCCAATCCTCGGAGCGGCCCGCTGCAGCTTCTCGGACAGTTGGCCGAGCTCACCTCCGACGACCGCGCACTGGGTCACGCGCTGCGGCCCGGTGGCCCGCTGGACCGACTGCTCGAGCCCGGTGGCGCCGTCGACAGGTTGACGAGCAAGGGCGGCACCCTCGATCGACTGCTCGAGCCCGGCGGTCCTCTCGAACGCATCCTGGCGGACGACGGCCCCCTCACCCGAGTCCTCGCGGAGGACGGTGCGCTGGATCGCCTCCTCGCCGAGGGCGGTCTGCTCGATCGACTCACGGCCGTCGACGGACCCATCGAGCGCCTCACCGCGAAGGACGGCCCTGTCGAACTCCTGACCAAGGAGGGCGGCGTGATCGAGGCGCTGACCCGTGAGAACGGGGTCATCGACAACGCCCTCGCCAAGGGCGGGCTCGTCGAGACGCTGCTCGGTGAGGAAGGCGCGATCCAGCGGCTGACGGCACGCAACGGTCCGCTGGATCAGCTCGTGACCGTCGCCGAGTCGCTGAGTTCGCTGGCGCCCAACCTCGAGCGCATGAGCGTCAGCGTGGAGATTCTGCAGGACACCGTGGACGTCCTCGCCGCTGCGGTGAACCCGCTCGGCGAGCTGGTGGGCAAGCTGCCGAGCCGCTGGGTCAAGAGTCGCGGCGCGGTCGAGCCCAAGACGGGCGAGGTGCGCGGGGCGCTGCAGGGTCCGGCCGTCGGCCGCTGAGCCTCGTGGGCGTCAGCGCGACCGGACGTGCTCGCCGAAGAAGGTGAAGACCCGAGCGAAGGCGTCCTCGGCCTGCTCGTGCTGATAGCCGAATCCGGTGACGCGCATGACCAGTGCACCCGGACCCGATCCGAAGTCGTTCGCGAAACTGTGGCCGGCACCGGGATAGGTCACGACGTCGTGGGCAACGCCCTTGTCCTGCAACACCTTCTCGAGCTTCGGGCCCGCGCCCGGCAGCATCGGATCGCGCTTGCCGAAACTCGCGACCATCGGGCACGTGCCCTCGAGGGCCGACTCGATGTGACGGGGCAGGATGCCGTAGAACGGCGCGCTCGCCTCGAACCCCCGGGGCGCCAGCGCCAGAGCGAAACCTCCACCCATGCAGAACCCGACGATGCCCACCGCGCCGGTGGTGTCGGCGCGCGCGGTGAGGGCGTCGCGGCACGCCAGCAGGTCGTCCACCGCCCGGCCCGAGCGCGCGAGAAGCGACCGGAACACTCCTGTCACACACTTTGCGCGGCCACCGCGGGCGTAGAGATCCGGCACCAACGCGACGTAGCCCTGGTCGGCGAAGCGCCGGGCGATGGACCTGATGTCGTCGGTCATGCCGAACACGTCGTGCACGATCACGACGGCGGGCCAGGGCCCCTCCCCTGCGGGGACCTCGAGTGTCGCCTCGATGCGATCTGTTCCGGTGTCGACCTCGATGACAGTCATACCGGCCGACTCTAGCGACCCAGCGCCGTTCTCACGGTGTCCGACAGCAGGTTGCCGGCGTGCACGCTGAGACCGTCTGCGAGCCCGGGAACGGTGGCGCACGCCTGCTCCCAGCCCTGGTCGGCGAGAGCGAGAACGAACGGGAGCGTCGCGTTGGTCAGCGCCTGCGTCGACGTGCGGGGAACCGAGCCCGGCATGTTGGCCACGCAGTAGAAGATCGAATCGTGCACCGGGAAGGTGGGATCGTCGTGCGTGGTGGGACGCGAGTCCTCGAAACACCCGCCCTGATCGATGGCGATGTCGACGAGCACGGACCCCGCCTTCATCCGTGCGACCAGTGCGTTGGACACCACCGTCGGGGCCTTGGCACCCGGGACGAGGACCGCCCCGATGACGAGGTCGGCGGCCACGACGGCCTGCTCGAGCTCCCACCTGTTCGACACCACGGTCTTGACCTGGCCGCGGTACTGCGCGTCGATGGTCCGCAGCTTGGCGATGTCGAGGTCGAACACCGTCACGTCCGCACCGAGCCCGTGTGCCATCGCCACAGCGTTGGATCCCGACACCCCGCCGCCGATCACCACCACCTTGGCCGGACTCACTCCCGGAACGCCGCCCATCAGCACGCCGCGGCCGCCCGTCTGCGCCATCAGGTGATACGCCCCGGCCTGGGTCGCGAGCCGGCCGGCGACCTCGCTCATCGGTGCGAGCAACGGCAGACTGCCGCCCGCGCCGGTCACCGTCTCGTAGGCGATCGCCGTGGTGCCGGACGCTTCGAGGGCATCGGTGCATGCGGCCGACGCGGCGAGATGGAGATAGGTGAACAGGACCTGGCCCGACCGCAGCCGGTGGTATTCGGCCTCGATCGGCTCCTTCACCTTGAGCAGCAACTCGGCCCGCGCCCACACCTCGTCGGCCGAGTTCGAGATCTCCGCGCCGGCAGCCTTGAAGTCGTTGTCCGAGAACGACGATCCCGCGCCCGCCTCGGTCTCGACGACGACGCGATGACCGTGCACGACCATGTCGTGCACTCCCGCCGGGCTCGCCGCCACCCGGTACTCGTGATTCTTCAGTTCCCGAGGTATGCCGATTCTCATGGTGCGCCCTTCGCCCTTACCGGATGACTCGTCATGTCCGATAATCGTGAACTTCGTTCGACCGAGCCGCAATCGAAGTGACGATAATTTCGTAGACTGGCCTCATGGACATCGAATCGTCGAACACAGGTCTGTCCGCCCCGGTGCGACCGAACAATCTTCGGGCGGCATCTCTGGACCGCATCGATCGCGTCATCCTGCGTGAACTGGCGAACGACGCCCGCATCCCCAACAACACCCTGGCCGCCCGCGCCGGGATCGCCCCGTCGACGTGTCTGGGACGCGTCCGTTCACTGGTCGAGCGCGGGGTCGTCCGCGGTTTCCACGCCGACATCGATCCGGCGGCACTGGGGCAGGGCCTGCAGGCCATGATCGCGGTGCGGCTGCTGGCGGGTGCCCGGCGCCACCTGGGCGAGTTCGCAGAGTCCTTCACGACGTTCCCCGAGGTGCTCGACGTCTACTTCATCGCCGGTGCCGACGACTACCTGATCCACGTCGCGATGACGGACTCTGCGCACCTGAGGGACTTCGTCGTCCAGAACCTCAGTGCTCATCCGTCGGTGGCCGCGACCGAGACCACACTGATCTTCGAGCACCTGCGGCCGCGACTGGTCGACGAGGGCGGACCGAGCTGACGCCCTCCGCCCATCCGGTGCGGCGAGCGCACCGAATACCCGGTGTATCAGCCAGGAGAGCACGGCCGTGGATGTGACGGGGGTACTTTTCGCCCACTCTTACTGACCCACCGACCACACGCATGGAGGCAGCCCGAGATGAGCGATCACGGTTCGCCCGAACGACCCGTGCAGCTGCCGGATCGGGACCTTCTCGAGCTCGCGTACCTGTGTGCCCTCGACGCCATGGCAGCCTCGGAGCAGTACGAGACCATGACTCGCCTCGACGACACGGACGCCCACACCAGGCGGAGGTTCGACGCGATCGTGCGTGACGTCCGCGAGACGATGGCCGTGACGTCGGACGCGACACGCACTCCCGCCCCCGCCGATCTCCGGGTCCGCATCCTGGGGGCCGTGGAGGACACGGCGCAGGTCGACCCCGACGGCGCGACAGTCCTCCCCCTTCGTCCCAGCCGCCGACGCGGATGGCGCATCGCCGCGATGGCGGCCGCCGCTGCGGTGGTCGTCGGTGTGGGCGGGGCGGTGGCCGTGCAGCAGAACGCGACTCCGTCGGCTCCCACCGCGACCGTCGCGGCACCGCTCGAATCCCCGGTGGCCGGAGGCGGCACCATGAGCGTGCAGTACACCCCCGGTGACGAGCGCGCCGTGCTCCGCATGACGGATGTCGCAGCGCCTCCCGCCGGATCGGTCTACCAGGTCTGGCTCATCGAGGGCTCGCCCGTGTCCGTCGGGACGATGGATGCCGACGACCTCTCCCAGCCTGCATCCGTGCCCGTCGACGGCGCCACCGCACTCTCGGTGACCGTGGAACCCGCGGGCGGATCACCGTTCCCCACCTCGGGCGCCGTGGCCCGCGTCGCGCTCGTCTGATTCCGTCCCGGATCGGATCCACTCGAAGTCGAACATGTGTTCGACACCCGTGTAGGGTGGGTGTCACTGCACCACCCGACGTCAGACCTTCCCTCGTGACGTGTGATTCCCGAGGAGACGTCCGTGATGAACCGTCGGCGCCGACTGCACCTGATGAACGGGGTCTGGCACGAGGAGGCACCGGCCACCTGCGGTAACGGTCATGTGCTGCAAGCGCGTTCGGTTCTCGTGGGAGCCAGGTCGTGCTCGTGCGGCATCGGTCACCATCGCACGCACCACTGCCGCACCTGCGGTGACACCGTCTTCACTCCCGCCCTCGGCGAGGGGTGCCGGGACGGGAGCTTCGACGGACGCGCGAATCGCGCGCGCGGCGAGGGGTCAGGAGCGGGTCAGCAGTGACCGGAGGAAGAACGTCAGGTTCGCCGGACGCTCCGCCAACCGCCGCATGAAGTACCCGTACCACTGCGTACCGAAGGGCACGTACACGCGGACGCGGTACCCCTCCGACACCAGGCGTGTCTGCTCACCGTCGCGGATGCCGTAGAGCATCTGGTACTCCATGTCGTCCGGTCCACGTCCCAGTTCGGCCGCGTCTCGTCGCGCCGCCTCGATCATGCGGGGATCGTGAGACGCCACCATGGGGTAACCCTCCCCCTCCATGAGCACCCGCAGGCACCGCTCGTACGAGGCGTCCACGTCCGCCTTCTTCTGGAAGGCCACACTGGCCGGTTCGCGATATGCGCCTTTGCACAACCGGATTCGTGATCCGGGACCGGAGAGCTCGCGGCAGTCCTGTTCGGTGCGGTGCAGGTACGCCTGCAGGACGGTGCCGAGAGTCGGGAAGTCCTTGCGGAGCTCCCGCACGATCGCGAGAGTCGAGTCGGTGGTGGTGTGGTCCTCGGCGTCGACGGTGACCCACACTCCCGCGGCGTCCGCGGCGGCGCACACCTTGTGGGCGTTGGCGAGGGCCACGGCGTGGCCGTCGTCGGGGAGCGACTGTCCGAGCGCCGAGAGCTTCAGCGAGATCTCCAGCGGGAAGGCCGGAGGCCGGCCGGAATTGGACGAAAAGGCCGGAGGCCGGCCGGAATTGGACGAAAAGGCCGGAGGCCGGCCGGAATTGGACGGGAAAGCCGGAGGCTGTGGGGTGTGGAGGCGTGAGTATGCCTGCAGTAGGGACAGATACGCGTCGACGGTCGCGGTGGCCTGCGCCGCGTCGGTGGTGTCCTCACCCAGGTGATCGACGCTGACGACGCGGCCGGACCCGAGCAGGTCGGCGACGGCACCGACCACCTCCGGTTCGGTGCTCCCGGCGATGAAGCGTTCGACGAGCGACCTGGTCAGGACGGACCGCGCGACGACGCGTTCGAGGCGGCGCGATCGCCCGGCGGCGAGCAGGACGGGGCGGAGCGGGTTGGTGGCCATCGGTCAGATTCCCTGGTGAGGGTAGGTGTGGTCCACGGCCGGCACGAAAGTCTCCTTGATGGTGCGCGCGGAGGCCCACCGGAGCAGGTTCTGCGGTGATCCGGCCTTGTCGTTGGTGCCCGACGCGCGAGCACCGCCGAACGGCTGCTGTCCGACGACGGCGCCGGTCGGCTTGTCGTTGACGTAGAAGTTGCCGGCGGCGAAGCGCAGGGCCTCGGTGGCCTGCGTGACGGCGGCGCGATCGTCGGCGATGATCGATCCGGTCAGGGCGTACTTCGACCCGCTGTCGACCATGGCGAGCGTGTTCTCGAACGCACCGGGCTTCGAGTCGTCGTAGACGTGCACGGCGAGGATCGGGCCGAAGTACTCGGTGTGGAACGCCTCGTCGCCCGCGTCGTCACCGAGCAGGATCGTCGGGTCCACGAAGTAGCCGACGGAATCGTCGCAGGTGCCGCCGGCGGCGATGGTGATGCCCGGGGTGGACTTCGCGCGCTCGAGTGCAGCCGCGTTGCGGTCGAAGGCCTTCCGGTCGATGACCGCCCCACCGAAGTTCGACAGATCGGTGACGTCGCCGTAACGCAGCGACGACGCGGTGTCGACGAGCGTGTCCCCCATCCTCTTCCACACCGACGACGGCACGAAGGCCCTCGACGCCGCGGAGCACTTCTGACCCTGGAAGTCGAAGGCACCGCGGATCAGCGCCGTGGTGAGCACGTCCGGGTCGGCGGAACTGTGGGCGACGACGAAGTCCTTGCCACCGGTCTCACCGACCAGTCGCGGGTAGGTGTCGTAGCCGGCGATGTTCTCGCCCACCTCGCGCCACAGCCGCTGGAACGTCGGTGTGGAGCCGGTGAAGTGGATGCCGGCGAGACGACGATCGGCGAGTGCGACCTCGGAGACGAGGGGTCCGTCACCGAGCACGAGGTTGATGACGCCGGGGGGCAGTCCGGCGGCCTCGAGAAGCTGCATCGTCAGGTACGCGGCGACGGCCTGGGTGGGCGACGGCTTCCACAGCACGGTGTTGCCCATGAGCGCCGGCGCCGTGGGGAGGTTTCCCGCGATGGCGGTGAAGTTGAACGGGGTGATGGCGTAGACGAAGCCCTCGAGGGGGCGGTATTCGACGCGGTTCCAGACGCCGGGCGCGGAGATCGGTTGTTCGGCCATGATCTGTCGGGCGAACGAGACGTTGAAGCGCCAGAAGTCGATCAGCTCGCAGGGTGCGTCGATCTCGGCCTGGTACGCGCTCTTCGACTGCCCCAGCATGGTGGCAGCCGCGATGATCTCGCGCCACGGCCCGGCGAGGAGATCGGCGGCGCGGAGGAAGACTGCGGCGCGCTCGTCGAAGGGCAGCGATTGCCACGCAGGTGCGGCGGCGGTCGCCGCGTCGATTGCGTCGCGCACGTCCTGGTGGGTGGCATTCGCGAACGATCCGATGACGGACGCGTGCCGATGCGGTTGCACGACGTGCTCGCGTGGGCCCGTCGCGTCGCGGTGGTCTCCACCGATGACCTGGGTGATCTCGGTGGGCGTGGCGGCGAGTCGATCCAGATGGTGCGTGAGCCGCGCTCGCTCGGCGCTGCCGGGTGCGTACGTGTGCACCGGCTCGTTCAGGGGGGTGGGTACTGCGGTGACGGCGTCCATGTCGGTCCTCGGTGTCGGGTCTTCGTGCCGGGTCGGTGGGTTCAGCCAAGCGGACGCGGCATCCTCGATATTCGGCCCAGCGTCCAAAGAAACACACCGACCCCTGTCCGATCGGATGAAGGACACCTAGAGTGCACGGCATGACCCGCACCTCGTCGACCCTCGACTCGATCGTGCGTGCGCTGCACTCCGCCTTCGTCGAGGTGCTCGTGGCACCGGCAGGGTCGGACGTGCCGATCGGGTCGGTGACGCTCGTCGACGCCGACGATCTGGCCGCCGAGCTCTACACGACCGCCGCCGCGGCGGACCTCTATCTGCTGGCGGGTGTGCGGGAAGCGGACGCCGTTGCGTGGTTCGACGACCTGGCGACGCGGAGCAGCGACCTTCGACCCACCGCGGTGATGTCGAAGATCGCCGCCTCGTCCACGCTGATGCAGCACGCGGCTCGCACGGCCGGCGTCGCTCTCGTCGCGGTGCACACGCAGACCCGCTGGGACCGCCTCCTGTCGATGGTGCGCGGCGTGCTCGACCATTCCTCGCCGTCGATCACCACACCTCCACCGTCGTCCGCGGAACCGTCCGAACTGGCGGGACTGGTGGGCGCGGACACCGATCTCTTCGGGCTGGCGCACACCGTCGCGGTGCTCACGCGCGGGATGGTGAGCATCGAGGACCAGCGGTCGCACGTGTTGGCGTACTCGGCGTCGGACGATCAGGCGGACGAGCTGCGGACCCTGTCCATTCTCGGACGAGAAGGCCCCGCGGAGTATCTCCGGCGACTCGAGCAGTGGGGTGTCTACGACGCGGTCCGCCGTTCCGACGAGGTCGTCGAGGTGCCGGCGCACTCCGATCTGGGTATCCGACGGCGACTGGTCGCCGGCATCAGAACGACTGCCACGCAGGATGGTTCGGGCACACCGCGACTGGTAGGCACGCTGTGGATCCAGGAAGGTCGTCGACCGCTCACCGACGATGCTCCGAGCGTGCTGCAGGGCGCGGCCGCGGTGGCGGCACGGTTGATCACGCGCATCCTCGAGGCACCCACGAACGAGGCGGTGCAGATCCAGCGACTGCTCGGCGCTCGTGGCGGTGGGGTCGACGTGCCCTCACTCGCCGCGGCGCTGTCCATCCCGACGGACGGGCCGGCGGCGGTGATCGGTCTCGCCGCGGTGGACGGCGCCGCGCCCGATGCCCCCTCGTCGGCCACGATGGCCGATCTGTCCGGCGCGATCCGACTGCACGCCAGTTCCTTTCACCGACTGTCCCTGGTCACCACTCTCGGCGACCGCATCTACGTCCTCGTTCCACGGACCCGCGCGGAGGCCTCGGTGCCGTCGTGGACTCGCCGGTTGCTCGAGGGCATCGAGGGACGCACGGGGATCCGGTTGCGGGCCGCGGTGGCATCGCCGGTGGCCGCCCTGTCCGAGGTCGCCGCCGCTCGCCGCGAGGTCGATCGCGTCCTGGACGGGACCGCCGGAGCAGACGACAGGGTGACCACACTCGCCGATTCGCGGACGTCCGTGCTGCTCGGTGAGATCGTCGATCTGCTCCTCGCGCACCCCTCGCTGCACGATCCGCGCATGGCGGCGCTCGTCGAGTACGACGCACGCACGTCCTCGTCGCTACGCGAGAGCATCGCGACGTATCTGCGGCACCCGTCCGACGTGCGCCGGGCCGCGGCCGACCTGCACGTGCACCCGAACACGTTGCGCTATCGGGTCCGACGGGCCGAGGAGATCACCGGGACGGACCTGTCGGATCCCGCCGCGCGACTGCTGATGGAACTCCAGTTGGCCGTGCTGGCACGTCAGGCCAGTACCTGACGGCACCATTCGAGAAGTGGTGTGAGATCACGCCAGGCGCCACGGATGTGATCGGCGCACTCTGCTGTGTCGAGCCACGGCGGGCAGCCGAAGGACCGTCCTGCCGTCAGGGACTTGTGGCGCAGCAGATCGATGCGGGGATGATCCGCGTCGTAGCCGCGCGGCGAGGTCTTCAGCCGGTCACCGCCGCGGTCGTAGCCGCGGCTCTCGAGATCGGCCACGATTCGCGCGAGCTCCGACCCGCGGACCTCGTCGTCGACGACGGCGCGGAACTGGGCGATGGAGTCGGACGTGGACGCGTAGAACCCGCCGGCGACCATGAGGCCGGAGGCGTCGACCTGCACGTACCACCCCGTGGACGGGGCCACCTGCACGTAGGCACCCTGGTGCGTCTTGTACGGCACCTTGTCCTTGGAGAAGCGGACGTCGCGGTGCGGCCGGAAGAGCTTGGCCGTTCCGAACTCCTCGGCCAGTACCTCCGTGAGCGCGGTCATGGGCGCGCGGACCGATTCGTCGTAGACGTGCTTGTGTTCGGCCCACCAGGTCTTGCTGTTGTCGACCTCGAGATCCTCGTAGAAATCGAGGGCGGCCTCCGGGATTCCGGTGAACGAGCTCATAGCGGGAGGCTATCGCCCCGTGCGCCCTGTGCGTACCGCTGGATGCGCATAGTGCGCACGGGGGTCAGGCCAGCGACCGGCTGATCACCAGACGCTGGATCTGGTTGGTGCCCTCGAAGATCTGCGTGATCTTGGCGTCGCGCATGTACCGCTCGACCCGGAAATCTCGGGTGTACCCGTAGCCTCCGAACACCTGCACGCCGTCGGTCGTCACCTTCATCGCCGCGTCCGTCGCCACGAGCTTGGCCACGGAGGCCTGACGTGAGAACGGCAGTCCGGCATCCTTTCGGCGTGCCGCGTCGATGTACGTAGCCCGGGCCGAGTCCACGGCCGCTGCCATGTCGGCCAGCACGAACCCGAGCCCTTGATGATCGATGATCTTGCGGCCGAACGTCGTTCGCTCCTGCGCATAGGCCACGGCATCGTCGAGCGCGGCCTGGGCGATGCCGACGGCGACGGCGGCGATGCCCAGCCTCCCGGCGTCGAGGGCACTGAACGCGATGCCGAGCCCCTGCCCCTCCTCGCCGATGCGGCGATCTGCCGACAGCACCGCGCCGTCGTAGTGGGCGGCCGTCGTGGGTATCGCGTGCAGCCCCATCTTCTCCTCCGGAGCTCCGAAGGAGAGCCCCTCGAGGTCGGCGGGCACGAGGAAGCAGGAGATGCCCCGCGAGCCCTCGCCGGTGCGCGCGAAGAGCGTGTAGAAGTCCGCCTTGCCGCCGTGCGTGATCCAGGCCTTCGACCCGGTGACGGTGTACCCGTCCGGACCGGCCACGGCCTTGCAGGAGAGGGCGGCCGCGTCGCTGCCGGCCTGTGGCTCCGAGAGGCTGTAGGCGCCGATCGTGCGCCCACCGAGCATGTCCGGCAGCCAGCGCGACTTCTGGTCCTCCGACCCGAAGGACATCAGCGGGTGGCAGGAGAGCCCGTGCACGCTCACGGCGACGGCCACCGCGGCCCAGCGCGACGCCAGTTCCTCGAGCACCTGCAGATAGACCTCGTAGGACTGACCGCCGCCGCCCCACTCCTCCGGATACGGCAGGCTGAGCAGCCCCGCCTCGCCGAGCGTGGCGAAGACGCCGTCGGGATAGGTCTCGGCCTTCTCGTGTTCGTCGACGATGGGGTCGAGGACCTTGTCCGCGATGTCGCGGGTCAACTGGAGAAGGTCACGTGCGTCGTCGTTCGGCAGCAGTCGTTCGACAGCCATGGGTCCTCGTCTCGGTCGCGGATCGGATGAGGCGGCACCAGTACTGCAGCGGGCCCCTCAGTACTACGACAGTACTGCATGGTGTTCTGCAGTACTGTCGCTCACCATGACAGCAGCTCACGCGACGGCGCGGCGCGCGCAGCTCTTCGATTCCGTGGTGGCCCTGTTCCTGGCCGAAGGCTTCGCGCACCTCACTCTCGACGACATCGCCGCCCGCCTTCGGTGCTCGAAGAGCACGCTGTACACCCTCGCCGCGAGCAAGGACGACCTCGTCCGCTCCGCCGCGGTGCACTTCTTCACCTCGGCAGCGGTCCGCGTGGACGCGGCCTCCGACGCCGCGACGGGCACCCGCGAGCGCCTCGCGGCGTATCTGGGCGCGGTCGGTGAAGCACTCGCGCCGGCGTCGGAACGGTTCATGACCGACCTCGCCGACTTCGAGCCGTCGAGGCTCGTCTACGAACGCAACACCGCCATCGCGGCCGAGCGAGTCCGCGGCATCATCGACGACGGGGTCCGCGCCGGCGACGTGCGGGACGTCCACGCCGCGTTCGTCGCCGACGTCGCCGCGTCCGTGATGGTCTCGATCCAGAGCCGTGCCCTCGCCCGTCGCACGGGTCTGGACGACGCCGCCGCCTACCGGGAGCTGGCCACACTGCTGACCGCCGGCATCGCGCGATGACTTTCGCCGTCGGCCGGAGTCGACACGGCTGACGGGTCGAGTTCGCTCCGCCATCCGAAGACGAAGGACCTCACGATGCAGAAGATCACCCCCACACTGTGGTTCGACGACCGGGCCGAGGAGGCCGCGGAGTTCTACCTCTCGACGTTCGGCACGGGAGCGATACTGAACGTCAGCCGCTACGGCGACGGTGGACCCGGCGCCCCGGGCCGCGCGATGATGGTCGACTTCGAGCTCTTCGGTCAGCGATTCAACGCCCTGAACGGGGGGCCACAGTTCCCGTTCACCGAAGCGATCTCCATGGCTGTCAGCTGCGACGGGCAGGAAGAGGTCGACCGCTACTGGAACGCGCTCACGTCCGACGGTGGATCCGAGGGCCGGTGCGCCTGGTGCAAGGACAAGTTCGGGGTCTCCTGGCAGATCGTCCCGGTCCAGCTGATGCAGCTGATGAGCACCCCGGATCCGGCGGCGTCCCAGCGCGTCGTGCAGGCCATGCTGTCGATGTCGAAGATCGTGGTCGCCGACCTGCAGAAGGCCCACGACGGAGCCTGAGCGGCGACGTTTCCTCACGTCACACACCGGGCAATCCCCGAGCGTGAACGAGACGTCGATGCCCGTGCGCGCGCTCGCCCTGCCGTTCGGGCTGGGGTCGGCGCTGCGCCACGCCAAGCTGTTCCATCCCCACGGGAAGGTTCTGACGGGCACACTGCGCCGTACCGCCGAGGGCGACGCCGGACTGCCTGTGGGCACGTGCGAGGTGACGGTGCGCCTGTCCACCGCGCTCGGGCTGCCCCGACGGGTTCCCGACGTCGCGGGTCTCGCGTTGCGTCTCCCGCCGACCGACCGGGCCGACGGTGCCTGGGACATCCTCCTTGCCAGCGCCGGGCGGGAGGTCGTGAGGCGGTGCGTTCCGCTCCCGGTGCTCGCGTTCGAGACGGCCTCCTTCTCGACGCTGATGCCGCTGCAGTTCGAGGGTGGTCAGTGGTGGGTCCGCGCGCGGGCCGTCGCCGCGCCGCCGCTGCCCACCCTGGACTCCATCGTCGACGCTGTACGTGCGAGGCCGCTGGTCTTCGAGTTCGAGCAGGCCGAGGGCACCGGGGCGTACGTCCCGCTGGCCGAACTGACGCTCGGCTCGGTCGACCAGTCCGGTGGCGACCTGTCGTTCGACCCGATCCGGCGCACTCCCGACAGTGTCCGGCCCGGTCCGGAATGGCTGCGGTCCCTCAGGGCGAGGGCCTACCTCGACAGTCGACGCGGCCGGTCCGACACCTGACCGGAATGCGACCGACTCAGGTTCCCTGACCGATCTCGCGCCCACACCCCACTCAGCGCGCCACACCCCTGTCGACACGCGGCACAGGGTGTGCCCCTCACGAAACCCGTGCACGCCGGCGGCGACCACGCACCCGCGCACCCGACCGACGGGGTTCGACTGCCGCATTTGTGGATATTCACACGCGAAGTAGGATTTGTTCACATACGCGTGTGCCGATGGGGGTGGGCGCGTCCCAGGGGAAGGCTCCACGTGACCAGCAATTCGGTGACCGACGACTCCGTGACAGGTGCTCACGAGACTCGCCCGCTCGTTCCGCACGAGCCCGATCACCGGTTCGAACGCAGCTCCCGCCTGGTCGGACACGCCTACGTCATCCCCGACTACTACGAGGTCGGCCGCGAGAAGATCCGCGAACTCTCCCGCGCCATCCAGAACGAACATCCGGCGCACCACAAGGAGGCCGCTGCGGCCGAGTTGGGATACGAGGGACTCGTCGCGCCCGCGACCTTCGTGAGCGTCGTCGGATCCATCGCCATCGACTATCTCTTCGCGCACATCCTCGTGGAGTACGAGATCACGGCAGTCATGCAGACCGATCAGAGCTTCGTTCTGCATCGCCCGGTCATGCAGGGAGATCAGCTGGTGTCCACTCTCCAGGTGCTGTCGATCCGCCAGTTCGCGGGCAACGACATCCTGGTGGTCCAGAACCATCTGACGTCGCACGGCGAGGACGTGTGCACCAGCACCACGACGTTCATCGCCCGGACCGATGCCGACGTGGACCCGCGAGCGGCGGCTCTCGTCGACGCCGTGCTCCCCGCCAGCGTGCCGCGGATGGGCCCCACCGCCCGCCCGACCGCCTGACCGCCTGCATTCCGACCGGCCTCCGGCCTTCCCGCCACACCCCGATTGGCCTCCGGTCTTCCCGCCACACCCCGACCGGCCTCCGGCCTTCCCGCCACACCCCGACCGGCCTCCGACCTTCCCGCTAGAGTCCCCCGTGTGGAGGACGAATTCGCCGACCGGTCGTTCGAGGACGAGAACTACAACGAGATCGACGCACACGGCCAGCGGTGGGACAGGCGTTCGTACACGTCCTGCAGCTTCATCGACGCGGACCTCGGCGGTCTGACCACCCACGGTGTCGTCTTCACCGACTGCGACTTCTCCGGCGTGGATCTGACGGACTCGACGCACATCGGGTCGGCCTTCCGCAACTGCGAGTTCCGGCGGAGCCGATTGTGGCACAGCACTTTTCGCAGCACATCGTTCCTCGGTTCCGCCATCGCGGACTCGCGCATCACGCCCGCGGTCTTCGACGAGGTCGACCTCATGCTCACCTCGCTCGGCGGTCTCGACCTCCGCGGACTCGACCTCACCGGGGCGCGCCTGCGTGACGCCAACCTCGTCGGGACCGATCTCCGCAAGGCCACGCTCCGCGGCGTCGACTTCGGCGGTGCCCGCACCTCCGGGCTCCGGTTGAACGATGCGGATCTGCGGGGCAGCATCGCCGATGCCACGTTCTGGACGTCGGCCGTGCTCGACGGAGCCCGCATCGACACGGTCCAGGCACTCGCCTACGTGCACGCGCACGGTCTCACCGTCTCGGACTGAGTAGATCCGACCTCCGCCCGACTCCGAATAAGAGACGGAAACGGCCTCCCCGCCCGCGTGGTCCGTGCGGGAAGGCCGTTCCATCGGCAGGCTGTGGTCTCAACCTCACCGGGCGTCCACGCCGACGCACGCGCCGCCGCTGCCGCCGCACGTCTTCTACCCGAGCCACCCACTTCCGAAACGGACACAGGTGCTCGACCGCGTCGAACCGCGATGATCGGAACCCTGGACCGGACGACACCCGAGGACGCACGATGACGGGGAACTGTCACCGAGTGAAGGGCACACCATGAGCGACAACGTCTACCGCGTCACCGAGATCGTCGGAACCTCGACGGAGGGTGTCGACGACGCCATCCGCAAGGCCATCTCCCGCGCGAGCAGCACACTGCGGGAGCTCGACTGGTTCGAGGTCACCGAGACCCGCGGACACATCGAGAACGGCGCGGTCGCGCACTTCCAGGTGACGCTGAAGGTCGGCTTCAAACTCGACGACTGAGTGATCGGCGGGCACCGAATCGAGATTCACCCACCTGTTCGGTGTTTCCCCGCACGCGGGCCGGGTAGATCGCACCGCGTGAAAGCCATGACTTATCGAGGCCCGTACAAGGTCCGAGTGCAGAACAAGGACATGCCGACCATCGAGCATCCGAACGACGCCGTCGTCCGGGTCGAGATGGCGGCCATCTGTGGATCCGATCTCCACCTGTATCACGGCATGATGCCGGACACCAGGATCGGGACGACGTTCGGTCACGAGTTCATCGGCGTGGTCGAGGAGGTCGGGCCGTCGGTCCGGAACCTGACACCGGGCGATCGGGTCATGGTGCCGTTCAACGTGTACTGCGGGTCGTGTTTCTTCTGCGCACGCGGCCTGTACTCCAACTGCCACAACGTCAATCCGAATGCGACGGCCGTCGGCGGCATCTACGGGTACTCCCACACATGCGGCGGGTACGACGGAGGTCAGGCACAGTACGTCCGGGTACCGTTCGCCGACGTCGGGCCCTCGATCATCCCGGACTGGATGGACGACGAGGACGCGCTCCTGTGCACCGATGCCCTCGCCACCGGATACTTCGGCGCGCAGCTCGCGGACATCGTCGAGGGTGACACCGTGGCGGTGTTCGGAGCCGGTCCCGTCGGGCTGTTCGCCGCCACGTCTGCGTGGCTGATGGGCGCCGGCAGGGTGATCGTCGTCGACCACCTCGAGAACCGTCTCGCCAAGGCCCGCACCTTCGCCCACGCCGAGACGATCAACTTCGCGGAGCACGACGACCTCGTGGTGACCATGAAGAGGGCCACCGACCATCTCGGTGCGGACCGCGTGATCGACGCGGTGGGCGCCGAAGCCGACGGGAACTTCCTCCAGCACGTCACCGCCGCGAAGCTCACACTCCAGGGCGGGTCCCCCATCGCCCTCAATTGGGCCATCGACAGTGTCCGCAAGGGCGGGACGGTCTCGGTCGTGGGCGCGTACGGGCCCATGTTCAGTGCGGTCAAGTTCGGCGACGCGATGAACAAGGGGCTGACCCTGCGCATGAACCAGTGCCCCGTCAAGCGCCAATGGCCACGCTTGTTCTCGCACATTCGTAACGGCTACATCAAGCCCAGCGAGATCATCACCCATCGAATTCCGTTGGAGCACATCGCCGACGGCTACCACATCTTCTCGTCCAAGCTCGACGGCTGCATCAAGCCGATCGTGCTGCCGAACGCGAGCTGAGAGGACCACCCATGGTCTACCGTGCCGATCACCCACCCGTACCCGACCACGACGAGTTGCGCGCACGAATACCCGGATGGGGTGTCGACCTCGATCCCGCAGACCGTCCGTCCGTGCCGCGAGAACGATTCGACCCCGGCGCGACCGGTGCGCACTGGGACTTCCCGGAGCGTCAACCCGAGCTGCGTCCCCGCGAACGATCCATCGAACACGGAACTCTTCCGCCGGTCTTCGGCACGACGGCACCTCTGCGCGGGGTGTCCGGCGCCGTGCGCCGGTTCGCTTATCGCTACAGCGAGGGCCGGGCGGCGCACTGGCTGCTACTCCTGGCGGGCGACCGCGTGGACGCCGTCGAATCCCACCTGCGTTCGCTGACCACCGTGCACCCCGACAACCCGATCACGCAGACCGGGATCCGCACCGAGATCACCCACCACGGGGTGCGGTCGAGGCGGGGAACCACCCGCGTCGACATGCACCACGCGTGGATCGATCCGATCATCGTCGGCGGTCCGTGGGTTCTGGCGGGCGTGGCGGCCACCACGATCGTGCGCTCCCTCCGGAGGCGCTGACAGGGTTCCTCGTCACACCGCCGTCATGGCGGAACCGATCCGGTCGAAGCGCTTCTCCCGGGCGATCCTGCGCATGTCCGGATCTTCTGCCAGCAGATCGGCCAGCTCCCGGTGCAGCACCGAACCCACGCGATCGCAGAACGGCTGGACCTCGTCGGCGGCGTCGGGATACTCCGGCACGATCAGATCCACGATGCCGGCGCCACGGAGGTCGAGCGACCGGACACCCTGGCGCACAGCCATGTCGGGGGCATGAGCGGTGTCGCGATGCACGATGGCGCTCGCACCTTCGGGTGGCAACGGAGAGAGCCACGCGTGCTGTGCCGCCAGGACGCGGTCCGCCGGAACCAGCGCGAGGGCGCCACCACCGGTGCCCTGGCCGAGCAGCACCGAGATGGTCGGCGTGTCCAGATCGACCATGTCCGCGATGGAGCGCGCGATCTCCGCGCCGAGCCCACCTTCCTCGGCCTCCTTCGACAGCGCGGCGCCCGCGGTGTCGATCACGGTCACCAACGGCAGTCGTAGTTCCGCAGCCAGGCGCATTCCCCGCCTCGCCTCACGCAGTGCTGCCGGACCCAGCGGGGTCAACGGCGTCTGGCCCCGGCGATCCTGCCCCAGCAGCACACAGGGCATGTCGCCGAAACGCACCAGCGCGAGAATCAGTCCGGGGTCCGTCTCACCCTGCCCGGTCCCGTTGAGCGGCAGCACGTCCGAGGCCGCGTTGTAGAGCAGCTCGCGGACACCCGGGCGGTCGGCCCGCCGGGACGCCACGATGGAGTCCCAGGCCGGGACGTCGTCGATCGACCACTCCGGCGCCGGCGCCGGCCGCGGGCGTGTCCCCGCCGGAAGCGTCATGATGCGCAGAGCGCGATCCACCACCTCGCCGAGTTGATCCGGTCGCTTCACCGCGTCCACGAGTCCGTGCGCCTGCAGGTTCTCCGATGTCTGCACCCCCGTCGGGAACGGCGTGTCGTAGAGGGCCTCGTACACCCGCGGGCCGAGGAACCCCACCAGCGCACCGGGTTCGGCGATGGTGACGTGACCGAGCGATCCCCAGGACGCGAACACTCCGCCGGTGGTGGGGTGCCGGAGGTAGACGATGTACGGAAGATGTGCCGCTTTGTGGGCGGTGACCGCAGCCGTGATCTTGACCATCTGCAGGAACGCCACCGTGCCCTCCTGCATTCGCGTGCCGCCCGACGTCGGGAGCGCCAACAGCGGAAGCCTCTCGGCGGTCGCCCGGCGTACTGCCGTCGTCAGACGTTCCCCGGCCGCGACCCCGATGGAACCGCCGAGGAAACGGAATTCGCACAACAGGATCGCCACCCGCCGACCGGAGATGGTGGCGACACCGGTGATCACCGACTCGTCGAGTCCGGTCTTCTCCCGCGCCGCCGCGAGTTCCGCGGTGTACGCCTCGTCGACCGGATGATCGTGCGGGGTGGAGTCCCACGACTCGAAACTTCCCGCGTCGACCACGATGTCGAGCAGAGCGAGGGCACCGACGCCGGCCATCAGACGCTCTCCGCCAACCATGCGCGGACCAGATCCTCGTCGGCGCCCAGAACGGGCGGAGCGAGGTGCCGGGTCTCGGTGGTCTCCGCTCCGTCGGCGTCGAAGAAGCGCAACGGCGGTCCGGGGAGCGTCACCTTCCCGAGCGTCTCGTGCTCGACGTCGACGAGAAGACCCTGCGACCGGGTCTGCTCCCATTCGTAGACTTCCTGGACGTTGCGCACCTTGCCGGCCGGGACGCCGATCTCGTCGAGAAGAGCGAGCAGCGGCTCGGTCTCGTACGTGCGGAAGATCTTCGACACCAGCTCGACGACGTCGTCCCGGCTACCGACGCGCTGCGGGTTGGTGGCCATGCCCTCGAGGTCCGGATCGATGCCGAAGCCGTCGCAGAAGCGATGCCACAGACCCTCGCTGCCCACCGAGATCTGCACCGCGCCGTCGGAGGTCGGGAACAGCCCGTACGGGCAGATGGAGGGGTGGTGATTGCCCTGTGCCTGTCCGATCTCCCCCGCGACGGTCCACTTCGTGCCCTGGAAGGCGTGCACTCCCACGACGCTCGCGAGAAGCGAGGTGCGCACCACCTTTCCGCGCCCCGTGCGATCTCGTTCCCGAAGTGCGGCGAGCACTCCGAAAGCTCCGTACATGCCCGCCAGGAGGTCGGCGATGGGAACGCCCACGCGTTGGACGTCGTCCGGCCCGGAGCCCGTGAAGGACATGAGGCCGGCCTCCCCCTGTGCGATCTGGTCGTAGCCGGAGCGGCCGCCCTCCGGACCGTCGTGGCCGAAACCGCTGATGGACAACACGACCAGGCCGGGATTGAGCTCGGCCAGTCGCTCGGTCGTGAATCCCAACCGGTCGAGAACACCGGTGCGGAAGTTCTCGAGCAGGACGTCGGCCTTGGCGATCATCGCCTCGAGGGCGTCGCGACCGTCGTCCGTCTTGAGGTCGAGGGCGATCGACCGCTTGTTCCGATTGGCGGAGAGGAAGTAGGTCGATTCGCGGTCGGCGTGACCGTCACCCGGCTCCGGTGTGACGAAGGGCGGGCCCCACACGCGGGTGTCGTCACCACCCTTGGGCGATTCGATCTTGATGACGTCCGCACCGAGATCGCCGAGCATCATCGCGGCGTGCGGTCCTGCGAGGGCGCGGGTGAGATCGACGACGACGGTGCCGTCGAGGGGGCCGGTCCTGCCCGTGGTGTTGAGAGGCATGGCGTTTCTCGATCCTGTCGGAGAGCGTGGCTTTGGTTCGGTGACCTAGTGGCCTAGCCAATTAAGGAGACCACGACGCCCACGAGATGTCAACGGAGCGTCGGCGGAGCGGTTACATCCAGCCGGGGACGACGAGCACGGCCCAGGCCACCAGTGGTCCGATGGCCACGACCAGCGCGCTGTACTTCAGAATCTGCCGGTAGAAGACGTCGCGATCGACGCCCTGCGCGTTGGCGAGCACCAACGCGCCGTTCGTCGAGAACGGGCTGACGTCGACGATGGTGGACGAGATGGCGAGCGCGACGATCACGCCGACGGCACCCACCTCACCTGCCAGCAAGAACGGCACTGCCAGCGGAATGGTGACGCCCAGGATCGCGGTGGAGGATGCGAAGGCGGACACGATCGCACCGATGTAGCAGAGCAGGACGGCGACGAGCAGCGGGATGCCGATGCCGGCGACGGCGTTACCGACGTACTCGACCGTGCCCGCTTCCTGCAGCACCCCGACGAAGGTCAGAATTCCTCCGATCAGAAGGACGGTGGACCAACTGATCTGGTTGATCGCACCCTTCTGCGCCTTCGGCGACGCCAGTGCCAGCACCACCGCGACCGTCATGGACACGAAGCCCACGTCGAGATCGAGGATCAGCGACAGGACTGCCAGCGACACGAGTCCCACGAGGGTGAGAATCTGATCGGGCGTGATCGCCTTGACCGCCGTGGCCAGCGGAGGCGCGTTCTCCACGGTGACAGTCTGGGACGGACGCTTGGTCGTCGTCGCACCGAAACCGCGCATCACGGTCGTCCGCGTGGTGCCGCCGCCCACGGAACCCGGATCGCCGTCCGGCCTGAGACCGTCGTCGTCGTGGACGCTGCGCCCGATGAGCGACCGTCCGCCCAGGAACGTGAAGAGCAGTGCTCCGATGGCCGCGTTGAACAGCAGACTTCCGAGGAACAGAGTCAGCGGACTGTTGGTGAGCCCGGCGTCGGCCGCGATGCGGTTGACGGTGACGCCGTAGATGCTGATCGGCGAGAACCCGCCCGCCTGGGCACCGTGGATGACCATCATGCCCATGAGCAGCGCATTGATCTTGTAGCGCGCCGCGAAGCCGAGGGCGATGGGTGCCACGATCGCCACGGCGGCGGGGCCCAGTGCCCCGATCGCCGTGAGAACGCCGGTGATACCGAACATCACCCACGGAATGAGCGCGACCCTCCCCCCGACGAGTCGTACGGCGCCACGGACCAGGAGGTCGACGGTGCCGTTGTTCTGGGCGATCGCGAAGAGATACGTGATGCCGACGAGGGTGAGGAAGAGACTGCTCGGGAATCCCCCGATGATCTGGTCCGTGTCCATGCCGACGGCGAGCGTGCCGACGAGGAACGCTGCGACGAAGCCCAGGGCGCCCATGTTCACCGGCAGCACCGTGGCTGCGAGGAACATGACGACCAGCGCGAGAATGGGTATCAACTCGGTCGACATCGATGGTCTCCGGTCCGTGTGAGTGTCTCGCGGGCGTCTGCCCGAGAGCGTTAGTGGCGAAGTGGACTAGCCACTGAGACACCGATGACTCTGGCAGTGAACTGAGTCACTGTCAACCCTCACTGTGGGCGGAGTAACGACGCCGTGGTGGCGCTACTCTGTGGGTGAGTGGAGCAGAGCACGAGTGACGCAGAGAACGGGTGACCCAGTGGCCGACCAGATCCGTCCGGTGAACCGCCCGCGGTTGTACGAGGTGATCGTCGAGCAGTTGTGCGACCACATCGCGGCGCGCGACATGCAGGTCGGCGAACGATTGCCGGCCGAGCGCGAACTCGCCGGCCAGCTCGGCGTCAGTCGCGCGTCCCTCAGCCAGGCCCTGGTGGCTCTCGAGGTGCAGGGCATCCTGTCCGTGCGGCACGGCGACGGAGCAGTACTGGTTCGTAGACCGGTGGGCGACATGGCCATTCGGGCGCTCCGCGAGCACGCCGATCGCCTTCCCGAGGTCATCGAGGCGCGTGAGGCACTCGAGGTCAAACTGGCCGAACTGGCCGCGGCCCGGCGCAGTGACGACGAGATGCGCGCCATCGACCACGCCCTGGACGTCATGGAGGCGGAGATCTCCGGCGGTGAGCGAGGAGTGTCGGGGGACGAACTGTTCCACCGGGCCGTGACGGCCGCGGCGCATTCCCCGCTCCTCGCCCGGTTGATGGGCGAGATCGCCGAACTGATTCGCGAGACCCGCATCGAGTCGCTGTCGCAATCGGATCGCCCACGATCGTCTCTCGAAGGTCATCGGCGTATCGCCGAGGCCATCCGGCGCGAGGACACCGTGGAAGCCGGACGTGCGATGGCCGATCACATCCGCCTGGTCTCCGACGTGGAACTACTTCGGGCCGAACGCTAGCGAGCGCGGTCTCGCGCGAGAGAGGCCGCGACGCAAGGGCTGGAGTCGCCGCCGCGCCGTTTCCGAACGACCGACACGGGTAGCCGACCAGGATGCCCGTCGTCAGAGTCGCGTCCGATCCCGGCTTCGCCGCCACCGTCGCCGATTCCGTGGTCGTGGGCCTCGACGGATCGGCCACGCGCGACGGGGACGTGCTCGGCGTCGAGAGGATCACGATCCCGCTGCCACCGGTGCAGAGCGGCAGCCCCGATCTCGACACGTGGGCGTCCCTGCTCGGCCATACCGGGGGCAGCGAGGACATCCTCACCGTGTGCGTGTCCGAGATACCGCGGCGCGTGCGGTCCCGCCCCGTACTCGCCGAGATCGTCGGGCCGTCGATGGTGGTCGTCTACGTTCCGTCGTTCGGGACCCACCGAGTCGCGCCGCGGGCGCGCGCCGTCACGCTGGCCGCGCTGGAAGCGCTACGCGACGCCACCGGTGTCGACAGGCCCGATCCCGCCACGGGTCTCGCGCACTGGTCCACCGTCTCCGGCCACGACGCCCTGGTGGCGCCCGCCCTGGCGGGACGAGCGCGAGTGGTCGCGGGCATGATCCGCACCAACCGCCCGTGGCGGTTGATGCCGACGTTGTCCGGCGCACTCGCCGCGGCGACCGCGACGTCCGCGTTCGGCCTCTTCTACTCGAGCATCTGGCAGATGGCGGCCTCGATGTCGATCGTGCGTCTGTCAGCGGTGTCCGCCACCGCCCTCGTGGCCGTGACGACATGGCTCATCGTGCCGAACGGACTGTGGGAGAGGCGCGCTCGACGCGAGCGTGGGTTCGATCGCACGATGTACAACCTCGCCACCCTCGGTACGGTCGTGTCCGGGGTGGCCGTCATGTACGCGGTCCTGTTCGCGGTGGTCGGCGCGGCGGCCGCGGTGGTGATCTCTCCGTCGTTCCTGTCCGAACAGATCGGGCGTGCGGCGAACCTCTCCGATTACGTTCGCCTGGCCTGGCTCTCGGCATCACTCGGCACCGTGGCGGGCGCCGTCGGCAGCACCGTGGCCGACCGGGAGCAGATTCTCCGTGCGACGTTCGGACACCGCGAGGTCCTTCGTCGACGCGCAGCTGCCGGCCGACTGGACGACACGCAGGACCACGTCGACTCGTGACCGGTCCCGAATTCCGATGAAAACATCAGGAGTGGCACCGACGCCTGTTACGTTGCCGCAGAGCCGGGGGGACGGCTTCCGCACACGGGGGGAACGACGATGGCGACACGACGACAGGCTCTGCAGACTCTGATCGGCGGAGGCGTGCTCGGCACGGGGCTGCTCGCGGCCACGGGACCGACGGCCTCGGCCGCTCCCACAGGCGCGTATCGAGTGGACCTACACGCGCACATGATCCCGCCGATGTATCGGGAGGCCGTGCTGCGCGCCGGGCTTCTGGTTCCGGGCGGCCTACCGCTGCCCGCGTGGTCGCCGGAGTCCGCTCTCGCGTTCATGGACGAGTTCGGCATCGCGGCCCAGGTGCTCTCGATCTCCGACCCCGGAGTACGGTTCGTGCGCGGCCTCGAGGCGGTGCGCCTCGCGCGCTCCTGCAACGACTACGCGGCCGACCAGGTTCGACTGCATCCCACTCGTTTCGGCTCCCTGGTCACCGTGCCACTTCCGGACGTGCCGGCGTCCCTCGCCGAGATCGCGTACGGCCTGGACGTGCTGGGAATGGACGGGGTGGCACTGCTGTCGTCGTACGACGGCATCTACCTCGGTGACCCACGCTTCGAGCCGATCATGGCGTTGCTCGACGCGCGGTCCGCCCTCGTCTTCGTGCACCCCGGCGAGCTCCCCGCGGGTTCGGCTCCCCCACTGCCGCTTCCGAGCTTCCTCCTCGAGTTCCCGTTCGAGACCACACGGACCGCGGTCGAGATGATCGCGGCCGGCACCCTCGACCGGTATCCGAACATCCGCTTCGTCCTCGCTCACGCGGGTGGTTGCCTGCCGTACCTCGCCACGCGGCTGAATGCGCCCCGCGCCGTCGCACCGGATCAGATCCCGTCCGTGTCGCTGCTCGGCCTCGAGGGTGCACTGCGACGCTTCCATTACGACACCGCACTGTCCGCCTCGGCGTCGTCGCTGCGATCGGTGCTCGAAGTGACCGACATCGACCACATCGTCTTCGGAACCGACTGGCCCTTCAGCGGACTCACCTACTCCGCCTCGGACACGGACGACCCGGCCCCCGGCCTGTCCGACGTGTTCGACGGCGACGGCCGGGCACGGGTGGAACGCGCCAATCCCCTCGCGCTGCTCCCTCGGCTGGCGGCGGAGCTGCGGTAGCCGGTCGAGGTTCTGCCACCATGGGGGTATGGCCACGAGCACCACTGCCCCACTCACCGGATATCTCAGCGACAACGCCGCGGGCACCGCCCCGGAGATCCTCGCGGCCATGGCGGAGGCATCGACCGGGCTCGCAGCCCCGTACGGCAACGATCCGACGTCCGCTCGTCTCACGACGCTGATGGCCGACGTCTTCGAGCGTCCCGTCGACGTGTTCGTCGTCGGAACCGGTTCGGCGGCCAACGGACTGGCGCTGGCCGCGTGTACACCGCCGTGGGGCAGCATCCTCACTCATCCCGACGGCCACATCACCAACGACGAGGCCGGCGCTCCGGAGTTCTTCACCGACGGCGCCAAGATCGTCCTCGTGGACGGCCCCCGTTCGACGATGGATCCCACCGCACTGCGCGCCGCGGTCGTGCGACGACGCGGCGACGTCCACAGTGTCCAGCCGTCGGTGGTGAGCCTCACGCAGGTCACCGAGACGGGCAGCGTCCACACCCTCGACGAGGTGCGTGAGGTGTCGACCATCGGGCACGATGCCGGACTCCGCGTGCACATGGACGGCGCCCGGTTCGCCAACGCGCTCGTGGCCCTCGAGTGCACGCCGGCCGAGATGACCTGGCGAGCAGGCGTGGACATCCTGTCCTTCGGCGCGACGAAGAACGGCACGATGACCGCCGAGGCCATCGTGTCGTTCGATCCCTCGTTGTCCACCGAACTGGCGTTCCGACACAAGCGCGGTGGCCAGCTGACGTCCAAGATGCGGTTCCAGAGCGCGCAACTGGTCGCGTACCTGGAGAACGACCTCTGGATGCGTCATGCGCGGAACGCCAACGCGATGGCCGCGCGGCTCCGAGACGGGCTCCGACAGATCGGGGGCATCGAGGTCGTGGGCGACGCGTCGGCGAACATGTCCTACTTCCGCTTCCCCGCTGCTCTGACACAGGCACTGCACGACCGCGGATTCACGTTCTACGACGACCGGTGGGAGCCGGGGGTCGTGCGTCTCGTGACGTCGTTCGCGCACACTGCGCGCGACGTGGACGCGTTCGTCGATGCCGTGCGGGCGCTCGCCATTATTGACTGATCAGTCTAGAATGGGTGCATGCCGAGACCGCGCGAGTTCGACACGGACACTGTGCTCGCGGCCGCCGTCGACACGTTCGTCCGTCACGGTTACACCGGCGCGTCCGTCGATCAGATCCTCGACGCCGTCGGCATCCGACGGGCGAGCCTCTACAACGCGTTCGGAAGCAAGCGCGGACTGTTCCTCACCGCACTGCGCTCGACGCACTCCACGATGCCTCTGCTTCTCGTCGCTCTCATGGATCTGGCCCCCTCCGATCCCTCGGTGAGGCAGGAGATTCACGAGAAGTTGGTTGCCGAGAACATCGACGCACAAGCACTGGGCGACGCGGTACTCACGCGCGCCTGCATCGAGAGAAAGGGCACAGCATGAACACCGTGACCATCGTCGACGGCCGACTGGTCGTCGAACCACGCGGCCTCGACAAGCTCTGGAGCTTCACGCGCCGACTCGACATTCCGCTGTCCGAGGTGAAGGGCGCCACCGTCGACACCGGTGTACGGCGTGAGCCCAGGGGCATCAGGGCTCCGGGCCTCTCGATACCGGGAAAGTACGCCGGCACCTTCCATCGTGACGGCGAGAAAGTGTTCTGGAACGTCGGGGACCCGGTGCGCAACATTGTGATCGAGCTCGACGGCACCGGACGGTTCGATCGACTCGTCCTGACGGTGGACGATCCGACCCGAACGGAGAACGCGGTCAACGCCGCACTCGCGACCTAGTTGTAGTTCTCACAGGTCCGCCCATGCCTCCGGATTGACGGCGTGGGGCGGCATCGTGCCGGCGGCCATCGCGACGGCGTTCTCCGCGCACAGACGCGCCATCTCGCTCCGCACCGACACCGTCGCGCTCCCGACGTGCGGCAGCAGCACGGTGTTGGCCAGCTCCGACAGGCCGGGTGCCGTGGCCGGTTCGTCCTCGTAGACGTCGAGCCCCGCACCGGCGATCACGCCGTCCCGCAACGCCTCCACCAGAGCGGACTCGTCGACCACCGGCCCGCGCGCGGTGTTCACCAGAATCGCGGAGGTCTTCATCGCGCCGAGAACCCGAGCATCGACGAGGTGGTACGTCGCCTCGGTCAGCGGAACGTGCAGGGACAGGAAGTCGCTCGTCGCCACCAACTCGTCCCACGAGACGTGCTCGACGCGACCGCCGAACTCGTCGAGCTCCGCATCGTCGACGGGCCTGTCGGACGGGGGCCGTGGGCAGAACCGCACCGTCATACCGAATCCGAGAGCGCGCCGCGCCGTCGCGCGAGCGATGCGCCCGAATCCGGCCAGTCCCAGCACCCGTCCGGACACGTCCGTGCCGAGCATCAGGTCCGGTGCCCATCCGGTGAACTCACCGGCGCGCACCGTCCGGTCCGCCTCGAGCGCCCGACGCGCGGTGGCCAGCATCAGCAGGAGAGCGATGTCCGCCGTGGAGTCCGTCAGGACGCCCGGAGTGTTCCCGACGACGATGCCTCGGACGGTGGCGGCGCCGACGTCGATGTTGTCGACACCCACCGCGTAGTTGGAGATCCCACGCAGCCGCGCACCGGCGAGCAGTGCGCTGTCGAACCGGTCCCGGAGCTGGGCCACCACCACGTCGTAGTCGCCGGAGGCGCATCGCTCCGCCAGCGCGACGTGATCGAGCGCGATCACGTCGACGTCGGCGGCGCGGCGCAGAATCTCCATACCTGGTTCGGGAATCGGCAGGGTGACCAGAATCCGTGTCATGCGTCGTGCTCGCTCTCGGTGCGTCCCAACAGTTCCCGCAGTACTTCGGCGGTGTGCTCGCCGAGGTCCGGTCCGAGCGATCGGATGGGAACGGACGCGTCGCCGATGACGGGCACCACACCGACGAAACCCACGTCCACCGGAGTCTCACCACCGACGTCCACGGGGAACGTCTGAATCATGTTGCGCGCTCGGTACTGTGGATCCCGCACGATGTCGGCGGCCGTGTAGATGGGCCCCGACGGCACACCGGCCCGATCGAGCACCGCCAACGCCTCGTCGCGGGAGTGCAGCATGGTCCAGGCGGAGATGGCCGCGTCCAGTTCGTCACGACGTCGCCAGCGGCCGGCGTTGGCGGACAGCTCGGGATCCGCGCCGAGATCCGGCCGACCGATCGTCTCCATGTAGCGCTGGAAGATGGCGTCGCCGTTGCCGGCGATGATGATCGAGTGACCGTCGTTGCACGGGTACGCATTCGAGGGCGCGATGCCTTCCATCCGCCCACCGGTGCGTTCGCGTTCCACTCCGTAGGCGAGGTAGTCGGGTACCAGCGATTCCATCATCGACAGAATCGACTCGTTGAGCGCGACGTCGATCGAGCGTTGCTCGAGCGAGAGCTCGCTCGACGCGGTCTGGCGTCGGAACAGAGCCATGACACAACCGAAGGCGGCGTAGAGGCCGGCGATGGAGTCACCGATCGACACTCCGACGCGAACCGGTGGTCGGTCGGGGTCGCCGACGAGGTTGCGAAATCCCCCGTAGGCCTCCGCGACGGCGGCGAAGCCCGGACGCTCGGCCATCGGACCGGTCTGCCCGAAAGCGGAGATGCGGGTGATGATGAGATCGGGGTTCCTCTCGCTCAACCGCTCCGGCGAGAGTCCCCATTTCTCGAGAGTGCCGGGCCGAAAGTTCTCGAGCACGATGTCGCACTGCGCGGCGAGATCCAGCACGTCCTGCCGCCCCTGCTCGGTGCGCAGATCGAGCACGATCGACTTCTTGTTGCGGTTGATCGTCCGGTACAACATCGACGTGGTACCGGAATAGAGACGCCAGTTCCGGATCTCGTCGCCGGTGCCGGGTCGCTCGACCTTGATCACCTCCGCGCCGAAGTCCGCGAGCATGCGTCCCGCGGTCGGCGCGGCGATGTAGTTGCCGAGCTCCAGCACTCGAATGCCGGTCAGCGGTAGCGACATGGGGTCCTCTCCGTCAGTCCCGGTCGTCCGGGCGCACGTCCTGCTCGGGATACCGGTCCATCAGCATCCTGTGGACCGCCGGGTTCGCACCCTCGAGCACCCGGCCCGCGAGTCGCCCGAGCTCGAGTGCGTCCTCACGACCGAGGCGGTCGACGACCAGTTCTCGCACCTGCGCGACGTGACCGGGAGCCGCGCGACGAACGATCTCCATGCCCTCGTCGGTCAACGTCACCGCGGTCTGCCCACCGGGGCCTCCGCGTGGCCCCCGTTCGACCCACCCCCGCGACTCCATACGCGTGAGTGCGTGGGAGACCCGAGAAAGTGATCCTGCGGCGAAGGCAGCGATCTCACTCGTCGGCGAACTCCGACCAGGCGACTCGGACAGACCGGCCAGAAGCATGTATTCGAAGTGGTTGACCCCCGCGTCGTTCTTCAATTGCGAGTTCAGTACTGCGGGGAGCGCCTCGAGGAGGCCTGCGACCGCGAGCCACGCGCGTACCTCGTCGGGTCGCAGCCACTCGACGTCGTCGTTCACGCACCCAGCCTAGGTGTCGTGAACCTTCGCTACCCTCACTTGAAGGTTCAACTCGACGACACTACAGTGTGTTGACACTTCACTACATCGGCAGAACGGCACCAATGCAGATCGGGATCGGCAACTTCGTGTCGGCCGTCGTCGAGTACGACACCGGCCACCGCGTCACCGCTCGCGAGCGGGTGGCGCATCTCTTGGACGGACCATGCTGCGGGGCATCGAGTTGCTCGGCACCGAGGTCGCGCCGCTGGTGAAGGCACGCGTGAGCGATCGCCTCCGAGCATCACGACCGGAGCGCCCCCGCCAGCATGGGCACCACGGTGTCGAGTGCGTACTGCAGCGAGAGCGCCGAGTTGGTGGAGTAGGACTTCGCCACCGCCGGGTCGTCGAACACGATCGCATGCCCCTGCGCCACGGCCGGGATGCTGCGGAACAGCGGGTTCTGCTCGATGTCCTGCGCAGTCTTGCCGATCGGAAACATGACGACGAGATCCGCGTCGAGCAGACCCAGCTGCTCGTCCGCGATCGGTACGGAGAACCGCACCGGGGTCATCGATGCGATGGTCGGGTTCTGCCGGAACCCGAGCCGCATCAGGAACTGCACCCGCTCGCTGTCCTCTATGTAGGCGCCGTAGCCGGTTCCGCTGAGGGCGCCCACCGTCACGGTCTTCTCTGCGAACTCCGGATGGTCCGCAGCGGCCGTGCGGAAGCCGTCGTCCAGCCCTGCGATCAGCTCGGCGCCCTTCTCGGGCACACCGAGCGCCGCGGCCACCATGGTGACCTGATCCTCGTAGGACGTCGTGTAGTTCTCCGCACCCTCCGGGATGCCGACGGTCGGGGCGATGGCCGCCAGGCGGTCGTGCCGGCCGACGTCGCCCGAGCTCTTGGTGTCGAGGATCAGATCCGGCTCGAGTGCCGCCACGGCTTCGTAGGACGGTTCCAGGGTTCCGATGATCTCGGGTGGTGTGTCGTAGAGACCCTCCGCCCACGGACCGACGCCCTCTCCGCCGAAGTCGAGCCAGTCGCTGGCACCGACCGGCTGGAACCCGAGGGCCAATGCCGTCTCCGCGTCCCCCCACCCCAGCGCCACGACGCGCGTCGGCGCCGATTCGAGGTCGACGGCGCCGAACGCGGTGTCGACCGTCGCGGGATAGACGCCGCCGGCCGCTGTCTGCGCCGCGTCGCGGCCGTCCTCGGTGGCGGCCGACGAGCACGACACGGTGAGGGCCACCGTCGCGACGAGTACAGGGATCAGTCGCCTCACGGGCGCACACACGGTGAGAAACATTGCGTTAGCCTAACCTCACCTGAGGCCCACGGGCGCACTGCGATCCAGCTCACAATCAGCATCACCGCAGGTGAGACCCGTTCTCGACTGGTCGCCGAAAAATATCTCGGCAGATCGGTAATGAAATTCGGGATGGGCGCGATTCAGTAGACATGAGCATTGCAACCGACTTCGCCACCGCAGACGTCACGCGCAACCACGGTGCCGACACCGCCCACGACATCGACTCCATGCACGACGAGATCGAGCGTCTCGACGCCCAGATCCTGGCCGCAGTGGCACGACGCACCGAGCTCACTCGCACCGTCGGCATGATGGAGCCCCGCTCGGCCGCATCGTCCGCACGCGAGATGTCGGTGCTCCAGCACTTCGGTGATCTCGGCCGCGAGGGCCGCACCCTCGGCATGCTCCTCCTGCGCGTGGGCCGCGGACAGATCGCTCGCTAGTCCCGCCCGCGGTAGAACTACCGCATGGTGTGGTTCGTTCTGGCGGCGGCCGTGGTGGCCGAAGTGTCCGCCACCCTGTCGCTCAAAGGTTCCGAGACCCGTCCCGTCCTCTATGTCGTGGTGATCTTCGGTTATCTGCTGGCCTTCGTCGGACTCGCGTCCGTACTGCGCCGCGGTATGGCCCTCGGTGTCGCCTACGGTATCTGGGGAGCAGGCGGTGTCGCTCTCACCGCCCTTCTCGCCTCGGCGCTCTTCGGTGAACCGCTGACCATCGTGATGGGTCTCGGAATCGGACTGATCATCGTCGGTGTACTCCTCGTCGAGACCGGGTCCCACCCCGCAGAGCGGGAACCGTGATGCAGTACCTCTTCCTCCTCGGCGCCATCCTCCTCGAGGTGTCGGCCACGCTGTCGCTCCGCGTGGCGGCCACCGGACGCCCCGCGTTCTACGGTGTCGTCGCTCTCGGCTATCTCCTCGCGTTCGTCGCCCTGCTCGGTGCGCTCCGTTCCGGTCTGGCCCTGGGAGTGGCCTACGGCATCTGGGCCGCGTCCGGAGTTGCCCTCACCGCCGTGGCCTCCCGGTACCTCTTCCGAGAACCCCTGACCCGCCGCATGCTCGGCGGGATCGCATGCATCGTCGTCGGCGTCCTGCTCATCGAACTCGGTGCCGCGGCCGCTCGATGAACCTGCCGAGCAGTCAGTGCCCGGTGACGTCGAGTGCGGCCCGGACGATCGAGTCGGTGTCGATCTGATGGTGGCGGTACACCTCGTCGAGTGCGCCGACCTGACCGAACTCACTCACCCCGAGAGACGTGGACGGCACCCGATTCACCGTCGCCAGGAACGCGAGCGTGTGGGGATGACCGTCGAGGACCGTCACCATCGGCGTCGCCCGCTCTGCCGGCAGCAGATGATCGAGAATCCACGACTCCGCCTCGAGATGCCCCTGCCGTGCCTGCACCGCCCGATACAGCTCCCCCGGACTCGTGACGCACAGGACGTCGGCAGCGAGCCCGATCTGTTCGAGCCGCTCCGCCGCGGCGAGGGCCTCGGTGACCGTTGCGCCCATCGCCGCGATGGTCACCACCGCACCGTCCCGCCGCACCAGCGGGTATCCCCCGGCGACCACCTGCCGCCGTCGGCGCTCCCGCGCCGCCGGATCCGCCGGAACGTTCGCCAGCGACTGATCGACCGGTCTGGTCGACAGGCGCAGATACGCCGACGTGCCGCCCGGGCGCCCCAACCGTCCGATCGCCGCCAGCAGCGTCCACTCGACGTCGATCGCGAACGCCGGTTCCCAGCTCACGCACCCGGGCTGCTCCAGACCGATCGACGGGGTCTTGATCGACTGGTGCGCACCACCTTCCGCCGCCAGGGTCACTCCCGAGGGGGTGCCGACGAGGATGGACTGTCCGCCTGCGTAGATGCCGTACGACCACGGCTCGAGCGCGCGCTCGACGAACGGGTCGTACATGACTCCGATCGGGAACAGCGGCTCTCCCCACCGACTCCACGTCGCACCGAGCTCACCCATCAGTCCGACGAGGTTGGTCTCGGCGATGCCCAGTTCCATGTGTTGCCCCGTGGGGCTCTCGCGCCAGTGCATGATCGTCTCGGCGTCGTCACCGAACCAGTCGTGGCGTTCCGAGGAGGACCAGACGCCGACTTTGTTCACCCAGCCGCCGAGGTTGGTGGTGGAGCTGACGTCGGGACTGACGGTGACGACCCGCCGCGCGGCGTCCGGAGCCGCTCTGGTGAGGTCGAGCAGGACGCGACCGAGCGCGGCCTGTGTCGTCGCCGTTCCCTTGGGCGTGCGCCCGATGTCGGTGGGCACCGAGGGAGGCTCGGCCGTGTGTATCGGTTCCCGGCGCAGCCGGTCCGCGGTGTCCGCGCACACCCGCCCTGCCGGACTGTCGTCCGAGAATCGTGCCCAGGGCGCGTCGGGGTCGGTGCCCAGCGCGCCCGCGAGTTCGGCGTACTCCTCGACCGTCAGCAACGACGAGTGATTCTGCGGATGACCCTGCGTCGGCAACCCGAAGCCCTTGACGGTGTACGCGATGATCACGGTGGGACGGGTGTCGTCGATACGGGCGAACGCGGCGCGCAGTGCGGCGAGGTCGTGTCCGCCCAGGTTGCGGACGGCCTCCGTCAGAGCGGCATCGTCCAGATCGGCGACGAGGGCACGAATCCGTTCGGCACCGGGCCCGGCGCCGGGCAGTCGGGTGCGCAGTTCGTCCGCCGTGCAGCGCAGGAGGCGTTGGTACTCCGGGTTGGGCATGTCGACGATGCGTTCGCGCAGGGCCTCGCCGCCGGGGCGGGCGAACAATGCGTCGAGAAGGGTGCCGAACGAGACCGTGACGACCTGCCAGCCGGCGGCGTCGAACATCTTCTCCAGCCGCCGCGCAGCGAAGTTCGGCACCACTCGATCCAGCGATTGGCGGTTCAGGTCGACGATCCACACGATCTCGCCGAGGTCGGCGATTCCCGGGTCGATCACCGCTTCCCACACCGCGCCCTCGTCCAGTTCGGCGTCGCCGACGAGCGAGTACTGCCGCCCCCGGAATCCGGTCGCTGTCCGGGCGTCGTCGTGCGCGTCACCGAAGGCGGCGTCGACGTAGCGGCGCGACATCGCGCCCCAGATCGGTGCGGTCGCTCCGATTCCCACGGACCCGGTGGAGTAGTCGACGGTGTCGGGGTCCTTGGCGCGCGAGGGGTAGGACTGCAGCCCGCCGTAGGACCGCAGCGTCGTCAGGTACTTCTCGTCCAACTCACCGAGGAGGTAGTTGATCGCGTGCAGCACCGGAGACGCGTGCGGCTTGACCGACACCCGGTCCCCGGGCTGCAACTGTTCGAACCACAGGGAGGTCATGATCGACACCATCGACGCGCACGAGGCTTGGTGGCCTCCGACTTTGAGTCCGCTGGGGTTGGGCCGAATTCGATTGGCGTGGTGGATCATCGAGGTCGACAGCCACAACACACGCTGTGCGATCTCCTCCAGGGTCTCCACCGTCTGTGGCGCTCGATCATCGACATGCTCGTTGCTGGTCATGGCGCTTCCCCCTCAGGACGTCATCTCCGGCTCGATGCTTCGCGGAGATCCCCAGGTGACCACGGTCTTGCCGACTGCGCAAGATCCGGCTCCGCGACCGAGCATTCTGCGCACAGCACCGCATGTCGTCGTGGGTGTTCCGAGCGTGTCGACCACTCGGGTGACCGGCGACACCCGGTGAGTGGGCGCCCGTGTTCGAGGACACCGGCCGGATGTGGTGTGCGGAGCCGACGGACGGGTACACGATGAACGGCGAGACACACCCTCAGCTGCGGTCCACGAACCGGTTACACGAACGCAGCGAAGGACGCCCCATGGCATCGAACTCGGCCCGCGAGCCCCATCCACCAGACGAACGCGTCATGGGCGCCCTGCGGTCCGGACGCACTGCGGAGACATGGCTGGCCGCGTGCGTGCAGTGGTGCCGGGCGGACGGAGCCGCCGTGGTGGCGGAATCGGCGGCCGATGCCGACGTCCGGCTCGTCACGTACGCGACGGACGACCTGGCGGAGCGGCTGGCCGACCTCCAGTACCTGCTCGGCTGCGGACCGCACACCGAGTCGATGGCGGGAGCGGGACACAGCCGACTCGATGTCGAGGACCCTGACCACGGCGTCCGCTGGACCACTCTCGTCGACGAATTGGCGACCCTCGGAGTCGTCGAGGTCGCGACGTTCCCCATCGGTGCACCCGCCACCCCCCTGGGAACGCTCCAGATGTACTGGCGTGGTCGACGCCGCAGCAGCACGCACTCCGACGCCGCCATTTCAGCGCTCGTGGAACGCCGCCCGGAGTTGCTTGCGCCGCGAGTTCCCCTGTGCGACGACCTGGACGGAGACACTGTCCTCACGGCCGTCGACGGCGGGCCCGACCACGGCTTCGACCTGTCGACCGTGCACCTGGCGATCGGCGTGGTGGTCGCTCGGCACCACCTCGGCGTCCAGGCAGCGTCGGCACTGCTGCGAGCACAGGCCTACAGCGCTGGGACCACGGTCACCGAGCAGGCTCGACGGGTGCTGGACGACCAACGAGGCTGACGACCGTCGTCGCCGACACCCACTAGGCTCCCCTTCATGCTGTCGAGCGACGTCCCCACCGCAGTCGGACTCACCACAGTGGAAGCGGAGACCCTCGCATCGCAGGGTCGGTCCAACGACGTGCCGGCCCGCTCCTCAAGATCGGTCGCAGACATCCTGCGCGGCAACATCTTCACGCGCATCAACGCGATTCTGGCGGTACTTCTCGTCATCGTGCTGTCGACCGGATCGATCATCGACGCGATGTTCGGTCTGCTCATCGTCGCCAACAGCGGGATCGGCATCATCCAGGAACTGCGCGCGAAGCGCACCCTCGACGCGCTCGCCATCGTGGGCCAGAGTCGGCCCCTCGTGCGACGAGACGGCCGTGCACGGGACCTCGCTCCCCACGAGGTGGTGCTCGGCGACGTCGTGGAACTCGGTCCGGGCGATCAGATCATCGTCGACGGCGACGTGATCGAGGCGGACTCGCTCGACGTCGACGAATCACTGCTGACGGGTGAGTCCGACTCGATGACCAAGACCCCGAGCGACTCCGTGTTCTCCGGGTCGTTCGTCGTCGCCGGCCGCGGAGCCTACCGCGTCACCAAGGTGGGGAGGGAAGCGTACGCGGCCCAGTTGGCCGAGGAGGCAGGCAAGTTCACGCTCATCGACTCCGAACTCCGGTCCGGTATCGACCGCATCCTCCGCCACATCACCCGGGTGATGGTCCCGGCCGGCATCGTCATCGTCGTCAACCAGCTCGTCGTCACGGGCCAGCCGCTCGGCCCCGCGCTCAACGGCATGGTGGCGGCGCTGGTCCCGATGGTGCCGGAAGGACTGGTCCTGCTCACCTCACTGGCCTTCGCCGTCGGCGTGGTCCGCCTCGGACGTCGACAGTGCCTCGTGCAGGAGCTTCCGGCGGTCGAGGGGCTGGCCCGTATCGACGTGGTGTGCGCCGACAAGACCGGAACGCTGACCGAGAACGCGATGGTCATGTCGGACCTCCTCGTGCTGTCGGCCGAGTCCGACGAGGACGTCCGGCGCGACCTGTCCGCCGTCGTCGCCGACGACGATCGACCGAACGCCAGCATGATCGCCGTCGCCGACGCGCTTCCGACCGCGCCTGCCCGGACGGCGTCCGCGCGGGCTCCGTTCTCGTCGGAGAAGAAGTGGAGCGGAGTCTCCTTCCCCGACGCGGGCAACTTCCTGATCGGTGCTCCGGACGTGCTGCTGGATCCGGCATCGGAGGCCTCCGCACGCGCCACCGAGCTGGGCGCGGCCGGAAAGAGGGTGCTGCTCTTCGCCACCAGCGACCTCCCGATGGATCACGCCGACGCGCCGGGTGTCGTGACGCCCCGAGCCCTCGTCGTGCTCGAGCAGAAGATCCGGGCGGACGCCGGCGACACACTGAACTACTTCGCGGATCAGTCCGTCCAGGTCAAGATCATCTCCGGCGACAACGCGGTGTCCGTGGGCGCGGTGGCCGGGTCGCTCGATGCGCTGCCGTCGGGCGATGCGGTCGACGCTCGCAGTCTCCCGTCGAACACGGACGATCTCGCGGACACCATGGAGCGTCATGCCGTGTTCGGACGGGTACGCCCGGAACAGAAGCGGGACATGGTCACCGCCTTGCAGAGCCGTGGTCACACGGTGGCCATGACGGGTGACGGCGTCAACGACGTTCTCGCACTGAAGAAGGCCGACATCGGTGTCGCCATGGGCGCGGGAAGTCCCGCGGCGCGGTCCGTGGCGCAGATCGTGTTGCTGGACAACGCCTTCTCGACGCTGCCCCACGTGGTGGCCGAGGGTCGACGAGTCATCGGCAACATCGAACGGGTCTCCACGCTGTTCCTCACCAAGACGGTCTACTCGGTGGTGCTCGCGGTCCTCGTCGGGCTGTCCGGCCTGCTGTCCCTGGTCGTGAACGTCGACCCGCTGCCCTACCCGTTTCTTCCCCGCCACGTCACCATCGCGGCGTGGTTCACCATCGGCATTCCCGCGTTCCTGCTGTCGCTGGCGCCGAACAACGAACGGGCCCGCTCCGGCTTCGTCCCTCGGGTACTGCGCAAGGCGGTGCCTGCAGGACTGGTGGTGGGAATCGCCACGTTCGCGACCTGCCTCGCCACCTACGACGGACCCGATGCCTCGCGGGCGGACCGGATCCAGTCGAGCACCTCGGCGCTCATCACGCTGATCGTCGTCGCGATGTGGGTCCTCGGGACGGTGGCCCGGCCCATGCAGTGGTGGAAGGTGACTCTGCTGACCGTGTCCGTGGCGGCCTACGCGGTCATCTTCACCGTGCCGCCGCTCGCCCGCTTCTTCGAGCTCGATGCGGGCAACGTGTCCTACACCGTGCTCGCCTTCGTCTCCGCGGCAGTGGGTATCGCGGTCCTGGAGGCGGTACGCCCCGCCATGCGGCGCCGCGCGCACCGCACGGCGTAGCGCGCACAGCACCGCGTGCTGCGCATGATTGGCGACGACGGGAATCGGGCATTTCACAGGTGTGCACTTCACGCCGGCCCGGGTCGAGCGCATCGTCGCAGTGGTGCCCGCCCACAACGAGGACGCGTCGCTGTCTGCGTGCCTCGATGCCCTGCGCACCGCTCGCACGCTGTCGCCGGTCCCCGTCCGACTGGTGGTGGTGCTGGACGCCTGCAGTGACCGCACCGCGGAGGTGGTGGGTGGGGGCGTCCGGTGCGTCACGACGGACGTCGCGAACGTGGGAGCTGCACGGGCCCTGGGGTTCCGGTCCGAGACGTCGAGCGCCGGATCGTCCACCTGGTACGTCAACACCGACGCCGATTCGCTGGTCGACCCCGACCACTTCCGATCGATCGTGGCGTGCGCTGCGCAGGCACACGTCGTCCCCGGACCGGTGCGCGTCGACGAGGGCCTGCGTGATCCCGTCGTGCTCCGGCGATTCCGGCGCGACTACGCGGACCGTGAACGACGCGGTCTCCTGCAGGTCCACGGAGCCAACCTCGCGGTGCGCGCCGACGCCTACCGTGCGGTCGGCGGATTCCGTGCGCTCGCCGTCCACGAGGACGTCGATCTGGTCGCGCGACTCGGACGCCGGGGGTACCGCATACGCCGCACCGGCGCTCCGTGCGTGACCACGTCGGCCCGCACCAGTACGCGCACCACAGGTGGTTTCGCCACGTTCCTCGACGAGATGGCGACTCCCGTCACCGCCTGATCAGTGTGCGCCGGTACCCCGCGTGAAGACGTCGACGAGAACGTCGTCGTCGCGGTACTCCGCCCGGAGGAGCAGGTGCGGAGACGCGCGGAACGCGGTGTGCACCTCGGCCGCAGTGCTCGGGTACTCCGGAACGTCGTGGCGCCAGTGTGCGACGCACACGGTTCCGCCGGGCTCTGCCGCGTCGACCGCCTTCGACACCAGAGCGTCGAGCTCCGTCGGATGGACGTAATAACACATCTCGCTCAGTACGACGAGATCGAACTGCTCGTCCGGCCACCCGTCGTGCAGCGACTCTCGGCGGAACTCCACGTTCGGAATCCCACGCTCCCGCGCGCGACGCAACGGTGCCTCCGCGATGTCCGTGGAGAGCAGGCGATCGGCTCGGCCCGCGATGAGTTCGGACAGAACTCCGACGGAACACCCCGGCTCGAAGGCCGACCGGTACCGCTCGTTCGGAAGCATTGCCATCGTGAGGGCGTACTTGCGTCGCTCGTACCACCGGCTCTCGAACCCCCACGGGTCCGGATCGGCCTCGTACATGCGCTCGAAATAACTCGCCGGGACACCTCCGGCCTGCCCGCCCGATTCCGACCGGCCTCCGGCCTGCCCGCCCGTTTCCGACCGGCCTCCGGCCTGCCCGCCCGATTCCGACCGGCCTCCGGCTTGCCCGCCCGATCCCGACCGGCCTCCGGCCTGCCCGCTCACACGAACACCGTCTCGTGAGAACGCAGGAGCCGCTCCAGAACCCACGGCGGGAGGATCTCGTCCTCGTTCCCGTCCCGAGTCGTCTGGCTGACGAATCTGCTCACCGCTACCTCCTTGCGCGCGATCGCGTCCGCGTCGAGCGTGATCGTGCGGGCCGACTCCCAGTCCACGGCCTCGTCCCCCGGTTCTGCCCAGTGCCACATCCACACCGGGTACTCGACGAGCGTGCATCCGTTCCGGCTCGCCGCCGCGGCCGACGCGCGCCCGACCGCTTCGTGATCGGGGTGGCCGTCGCCGCGCAGCGTCGTCGCGCACCACACCGTCGTACCGCGCCCCACGGTGTCGAGCACGTCGACGAGAGCGTCGACGAGGGCGCGCTCGTGCTCGGCCACCTGTCCGTCGGGCAAGCTCAGCCGACGGATGTCGACGATACCGAGATCCACGAGCGCCGAGGCACTCTCGGCTCTGCGCACCGCTTCCAGGTCGGCGCGCGACCGCGCGGGCGTGGGGGTGTGAGACGCGCCCCCGTCGGTGACGGCGACCACCGTCACCGGAACACCGGATGCGGCCAGCATCGATGCCCAGCCGCCCAGACCGAGGACCTCGTCGTCAGGGTGCGGAGCGACGAGGACCAGATGCGCCAGCCCGTCGTGGACAAGGTCGGGGTACGTCGGACCGTTCTCGCGCCACACGGACTCCGGCGTTCCACGCTGTGCCACCGGGCGTTCCGCGAACCTGTCCACACTCACGATGCGGAACCCGACGCCGCGACCGCCCGGCCCAGGTTCTCCAGATCGACCTCGGCGTGGCTCTGGCGAAGATACGTCGTCAGGTCTGCCACCCGGCGGGAGTGCTCCGCGTCCAGACCGAGGGGTGCCGCACCCAGCGCGCGGCCGACCCGGTCGAGAACTTCGGTGCAGGCCCGCTCCACGATGGCGCGAACCCGCATGGCGCGGACTCTCGCCTCGTCCAGAGCCAATGGGTCTCGGTCCACCTCGTCGGCAGCGACGTCGAAGGTGTTGACACAGGCCGTCAGTGCCGCGTCCACTGCTCCGAGGTGCGCGAGCGCATGCGGTCCGGCCCGGTCCGCAGCGGCCCGGCGGTAGAGCGGGTCGGCGACGGCGAGTGCCACCCCGAACCAGCAGGCGGCCACCCCGATCGCACCGTGCCAGAATCCGGCACGCGCGGTGTAGTCACCCGGTTGCCCCACCGCGACCGCGGGCGTTCCCGCGAGAGACACTGCGCCGGAATCGCTCTCGCGCATACCCGTCGCGTGCCACGTGTTCGGTTCGGGGATCACGGTGCCGCTGTCCAGCGCCACGGCGAACAAGGCGGAGTCCTCCCCCGCCCGTGCCGTCACCAGCGCGTGCGAGCAACTGTGGGCGCCCGAGCACCACATCTTCCGGCCGGTCAGCGACCAGGAACCGTGCTCGTCGGAGACCGCGTTGACGGGCGGCGGCGTCTCTGCGGCCCACACTCCCCACATCTGCTCGGACGAGGTCGCGGGACCACCCAGCTCCGCGCAGATGGCGACGGCGTCGAAGTGGGCTTCGAGCAACCGGCCGACCACCGCGTCGTCGCGGCACCACGCGGCCAGCAGATCCCAGCGTCGCCTGGTCGCACCGGACCCCGGTAGCGGGATCTCACCAGCGGATGCGATGCGGGACCGTACGGCCGCGGCGACACCGGGGTCGAGATCGTCCGTACTCACGTGAGTTTGCTCCTGTCGTCGTTCCGCGGGTACCCGATCGGCGTCAGGCCTACGCAGACCGGTCGATCGCTCGCTGTGCGGCTGCACAGCGCAGGCCGACCCGACGTGGAGTCACGCACCTGTCGCGGGGCTGCTCGCCGAGCGACGCTGAGGGGACCGCGAACGACGACCCGTGAAGGACAGCGCATGGCATCGATGGCAGGCAAGGTCGTACTCATCACCGGCGGTGCGTCCGGGATCGGTCTCGAGACCGGACGCCGACTAGCGTCGCAGGGCGCGCACGTGGTGCTCGTGGACCGATCCGATATACCCGCATCGGTGATCGGGAGCCTGGACACCAGCGCTCACGGCCGGCACCTGGCCGTGACCGCCGACGTCACGCACACCGCGTCGCTCGAATCAGCTGTTGCACAGATCCTCTCGGAGTACGGGTGCCTCGACGTGGTGGTGGCCAATGCGGGCATCGCCGAGGCCGGCACCGTCGCCATCAGCGACGTCGAGACACTGACCCGAATCGTCGACATCAATCTGAACGGCGTCATCCGCACCGTGCACGCCACGTTGCCCGCCGTGACCGCACAGCGCGGCTTCTATCTGTTGGTCTCGTCCGCGGCCGCCCTGAAGACCGTGCCGGGCCAGTCCGCCTACGCGGCCGCCAAGACGGGTGTCGAGGCATTCGGCGGCGGACTGCGCCTCGAGGTGGCACACAAGGGCGTCGGCGTCGGGGTCGCGCATCCCGCATTCGTCCGGACTCCGATGTTCGAGTCGCAGCACAGCATCGAGTCGGTGCGGGCGAGCATCGAGGAACTGCCCTGGCCGTTCGATGTCGTCACCGACGTCGAGGACTGCGCCGACGCGTTCGTCGACGCCATCGTCCGGCGCCGCCGGAAGGTGTACGTGCCGGGCGCTCTGCGCGGCGTCGACAAGATCCGCGGTGTGTTCACCGGCTCGTTGTGGGACGCGATTCTCCGTCCGAAGATGCGGAAGACGGTTCCGCTACTGGAGCGGGGGATCCTGGAGAGCCGAGCGCGCGCTGCGCTCACGCGTCAGTAGCCACCAGGCGAGGACGAGATCGGCTGTCCGGTCGATGTCGAGGCCCGTCAGATCACCGAAACGTGCCACCCTGTTGCGCACGGTGTTGCGATGCACGAAGAGGGCGGCGGCGGTGTCGTCGACGCGCCGATCATGGTCGAGGTACGCCGCGACGGTGTCCAGGATCTCGCGACCCGCCTCGCCGCGTTCGGCCACCGTGGTCAGATGCGCGGACGCGAGTCGATCCGCGGCCTCCTCCCCCAGCGCGAGGAGAGGAAGCGGTCCGAGTGCGGCCAGGTCGACCACCCCAGTCCTCGCGAAGCGGGTGGCGAGGTCGAGTGCGTGCCGCGCCTGCCCGTACGACGCGCGCGCGTCCGTGGCCGGTCGAGCATCGCCCAGACCGACCGCCACCGAGGCCGCGAGGCGGTCCGGAACCACGGGCAGCAGGGCGACGAGACAGCCGTCGATGACCGCGTCCACCACGCCGAGATCATCGGTGCCGCAACGTAGTCGCAGCATCGACCGGATGTCCGACACGATCGACGAGTCGTTCCAGGTCACACAGGCGACGCTGTAGTGGTGATCGAGCGCGATACCGTGCTCACGGGCGTCCCGCTCGACGGACGCGGGCACGTACGACCCGTCGAGGAGCTGCCGGATGAGATCCGCACGCCGGGTGGCACCCGTGACCGCTCGTTCCTGCATCACCGTGTTCACGGCGGCCGAGTACGACGTGGCCCACTCCCACATCATGTCCTGCATGTCGTCGATGACATCGGTCGACAACCGCTGCTCGACGGCGTTGCGCCGGATCATCTTGAACAGCTCGCGGGCACCGAGCTGGATGCTGTGTGCGACGAGTTCGAGGGGGATCCGCTGATCGGCCCACCGCCGGACCAGATCGGCGACGTCCCGCTCGTTCACGGCAGGTGCATCGCTGCGCACTCGCCACAGCACGATGTCCAGGACGGCGCGCGTGTTGCGCTGCACCTCCTCGTGCGCCACCGAGTCGTACACCGGAATGCTTCTGCGGTACAACGACGTCAGGTCCGACGCGACGGCATCGAGTTGCTGCTCGGCGTCGGTGACGAGGGAGGCGATGCGCGCGGCGATCTCCCGCTCCCGCGGAGTACCCGTCCGGTCGCTCATCGCGCCTCCTCTTCCACCACCCTGCCTGTCCGGTTCACGAGCGTCGCACATCCCGAGCAGCGAGCGCACGAATCCGCGGAGCTGCTGCTCGACTCCGGGCAGTGAACGGTGCCGTCGGGAGCGCGGCACGGAGGACGAGGAGGACGCGGCCGGCTCTCGGGTACACCATGCGCGACGACCGCCGCTCCAGCGCGCGGACGATGTGCGGAACGATGTCGTCGACGGGGCTGACCGCACCGAACGGGCCGGGAAGGGCGGCGAGCAGGGCCGCGAACGCGGGCTGCGCCATCTTTCCCGTGACCATCGACGTGTCGATCCATCCCGGGTGCAGGGATCCGACGCGCACCCCGGTGCCGCTGAGTTCCAGTCGCAGGGCGTTCGCGAACGCTTCCAGCCCGGCCTTCGCCGCGGCGTAGCCCGAGTGGCCGGGCTGATGAGCGAAGGACGCCCAGGAACACGTGAAGGCGATGTGGCCGCGCGAGACCAGGACAGCCGGGAGCGCGGCCCGCACGATGTTGTGGGCACCGACCAGGTTGATGTCGATCATGCGCTTCCACGCTCCGTCGGGCAGAAGGTCGAGCGGACCGTACTCCGACACACCGGCATTGGCCCACACGATGTCGACCCGCCCCCGCTCGGCGACGACGGTGTCGATCACTCGGCGGCAGGCATCGGCGTCCCGGACGTCGAGCACGTGGGTGTCGCACGGGCCCGTCAGCGACCGCGCGGTGCGGGTCAGACCGCCCTCGTCCACGTCGAGCAGGACGACGATCGCACCGAGGTCCGAGCACCGCCGCGCCGTCGCGGAACCGATGCCTCCGGCCGCGCCCGTGACGACGAGGACCTGGCCGTCGAGGCGGCTCACCATTCGACTCTCCCCTGTGACGTGGGCGGGAGGTCGACGACCGCCAGCGCGGATTCGGTGATGCTTCCGAGAATCAGCTGCGTGCCGCGTCGGACCACGCTGGTCACCATCGAGTACTCGGGAGATGCCGACTGCAGGTCGTGCACGACCGTGCCGCCGGAGTCGAGAGCGATCACCCACGTCGTGGACTCGCCCTGTCGCACACTCTCGGGGAGGCGGTACGCGAACCTCCGGACGATGCCGGGGAGCTGCGCGACCCGATCGTGCAGTGTGCTGCGCGGCGTCGCCAGGGCCACCCACAGAAGGTCACCGTCGACCGAGACGTTGTCGGGGAAGGCAGGCAGATTGTCGACGACGACATGCGGCGGTCCGGCGTGACCGTCGACGAGGGGGTACCGCAGTACGGCGAAGTCGCCTGTCGAGATCACGGTGACGGAATCCTCGTCGTCCGACACCGCCAGCCCGTTGGCGAACTGGACACCGTCGACGAGCGTGCGCGCGGCGCCGTCGGGCGACACCACCGCCAGCCGGCCCGTGCCGGAGTGCTCGAGGAGATCGGCGAGGAAGTCGTGGAACCCGAACCGCCGGGTGGACACCGTGAAGTAGATGTTGCCCGACCGCCCCTGGACGATGTTCGACGCGAAGGTGATCGGTTCGCCGTCGAGTCGGTCGAGAAGGACGTCGACCACCCCGGTGCCGAGATCCACGCGGAGAACACCTCGTTCGGCATCGCACACCAGCAACGTGGCGTCGTCGACGACGGTGATGCCGAGCGGTCGACCTCCCGTGTGCGCGAGAGTCTCGACGCCGTGACCGGTGTCGTCGATGGTGACCCGGACGATGCGCCCGTCCTCCAGGCCGGTGAGTACTCGCCCCCGCGAGTCCAGCCTGACGTCCTCCGGCCCGCGGCCCGGTAGTTCGAGACGCCGGATCGACGCCACCGGCTCCCTGCTCGTCACCTGCCGTGCTCGGGCCGGCGCGCTCGGTGGAGTCCACCGGACCGGGCGTAGTCGCGGAGCCACCGTGGAAGTGGGTCGAACGGCCTCGCTCGGGTGCGCGTCGCCGGCGATCACGGCGGCCACGGCACCGGCCGAACTCCACGGGGCACCGTGCCCCTCGCGCCGCAGCGGATACGCGGTGGTGCGCGGGCCGCCTGCACTGTCGGCCATCGCGGCCGGATCCACACGTCGGTCGATCAGGCCGTACACCAGTGAGACCGGGACGGACAGTCTCGACAGTCGTTCTCTCAGCGGCGCTTCGGTCACGTAGTGGTCGATCGCCGTCGAGGACGCGCGGAACCGACGCAGTCCCGTCGCGACGAGGTCCCGCACCGCGAACTCGGGAACCGGACCACCGGGAGCGAACGCCGACGCGAGACCGGACCGGAGCCTGCGCTCGGGCAGCATCGTCCACACCGCGGCGCCGAGGACCGGCACACCGAGAACCATCTCGGAGACACCTCTGGCCGTCAGCCGACTCGCCGTGGTCGGCGGAGTCGCAACCAGCACCAGACGGGTCACGAGGCCCGGGAATTGCTCCGCCAGGGACGTGGCGACGAGTCCGCCGCGCGAGTGCCCCACCAGGACAGCGGGACCGATGCCGGCGGCCCGAACCGCCCGGGCGATGTCGAGGGCGTCCTGCTCGATCGACGCGGTACCCGCGATCTCGGGCGCGAGCACCGTACCGGTGAGCAGCGGTCGAACGCGATCCCAGATCGCAGGCGACCCGCCGAGTCCGTGCAGGAGGACGACGGGCTCGCTCATCGCGGCACCGCGTTGGTGTGGACCGCGTGGTGCTTCTCGTCGAATCGCGCGGCACGGCGTCGATACCCGAGGATGCTGCCCGGCCAGAGGTTGCTGTTGCGGCCGGCGGGGTCGAGGTACCAACTCGAGCACCCACCGCTCGTCCACACCGTCCCGTCGGTGAGGTCGTCGATGTCGGTCGAGTACTCGGCCTGCGCCCGGGCGGTCGGCTCGATGGAACCGCGTGCGGTCATCGCACAACGCATCGCCTTCTCGATGTATGCGATCTGAGACTCGAACATCAGGATCACCGACGTGTGGCCGAGTGCGATGTTCGGTCCGTGCATCAGATAGAGATTCGGGAATCCCGCGACGGTCGTTCCCAGGTAGGCCCGCGGACTGTCGCCCCACGTGTCCGCCATCGATCGACCCGACCCGTCGAAGACACTGTCCGTCAGCGGAAGTCGACTGGTGTCGAACCCGGTGCCGAAGATGACGGCGTCCACCTCGTGCGCGGTGCCGTTCGTGTCGATCACTCCGGTGGGAGTCACCGTCGCCACGCCCGCCGTCTCGACGGACACGTTGGGTTGCGCCAGGGCCGGGTAGTACTCGTCGGACAACAGGATCCGCTTGCAGCCCATCCGATAGTCCGGTGTGAGTTTCTGCCGCAGAACAGGATCGCTCACGGCATGTGCGAGGTGCGCACGACCCTCGCGCTCCCCGATCGCCATCAACGCAGGGTGCCGGAAGGCCAGGAGCTTCACCTCCCGCTCGAGGTAGACGGCCGCGCGCGCAGCACGCTGGTATCCGGGAACCGACTTCAGCAGGGTCCGCGTGCGTGCGGAGATGGGCTTGTCGTCGCGCGGCATCACCCACGGTGCCGTGCGCTGGAACAGGGTCAGGGACTCCACCAGCGGTTGGATTCTCGGGACGAACTGGATCGCGGAGGCACCGGTACCGACGACGGCGACGCGCATTCCCGTCAGATCCGTGTCGTGGTCCCACTGCGACGAGTGGAACATCGGACCCGCGAAGGACTCGATGCCGTCGACGGCGGGGAGAGAGGGGTCGGCGAGGGATCCCGTGGCGAGAACGACGTGATCCGCGGTCGACGTCCCGCGCGGCGTCTCGAGAGTCCATCGCGCCGCGCTCGCGTCCCAGGTGAGGGACGTGACCGGGCACTGCGTCCGGAGTCGCGGGAGCAACCCGTGGTCCCGCGCCACCCGGTCGAGGTACTCGCGGATCTCGGGCTGCCGTGCGTAGGTGTGACGCCACCGGTGGCTGGGAGCGAACGAGAACGAATAGAGGAGGCTCTGGACGTCGCACGCAGCACCCGGATAGTCGTTGTCGCGCCATACCCCGCCGAGCGTCGCCGCGCGCTCGAAGATGACGACGCTTCCCTGGTGCAACGGTGCCAGCCCGATCGCTGCTCCGACTCCCGCGAAACCCGAGCCGATGACCGCCAGCGTGTGGTGGTCGGAACTCGTGGTGGTCCCGGACGATGTCATCACTGACCCTCTTTCCCTGCGTGGTGGTGACGGGCGAACTCCGACCATTCCGCGACTGCTGTCGGGATGCGGTCGGGCAGCACGAACGTGCCGTCGAGAGCGAGGATCCGCGCCGGCGGCACCGACCCGCCGCCCCGATCGGTCAGTCGGACGGACACCACCGCGGTGGCATGATCGACGTCGCGAATGTGGAAGACCTGCTCGAAGTACAGGTTCTTGGCATCGGTACCGATCAGACGGGTCCGCACGCGATAAGCACGCGGGAAGGTCAGCGAGCGCCGGTAGGTGATGCTCTGCGCCGTGACGACGGGACTCCAGCCCCGCACGCGGAACTGGCGCCACAGACCGGTTCTCGCGTAGTACGCGATGCGGGCCGCGTCCAGAACGGACAGGTACCGGCCGTTGGTCATGTGCATCAGGATGTCGAGATCCGCCGGGAGTACGCGGAACCGTGTCTCGAGAGGATCACCCACTCGCGCCGTCCGTCCGAACGAGTGCATGCGGAGGACCCAGCGCAGCATCATGATCACGGGCCACTCCTTGCCGGACGACGGTATCGATCACTCGAGTGTGGCCTTCGGGAGCGTCGCGCACGATGGCTGTCGCGACACGGCGCCGCACGTTGCGTTGTGCACGTGCCCACCGCCACGAGGGATGCGCGGCGTCAGTGCCCGGTGACCACGCCGAAGGCTCTCACCACGAGGTCCACGACGTCGTCGAGCGACAGGTCGTCGCGCTCGACGTACTCGTCGGCCGCCCGGTCGAGGAATCCCGTCCAGGCGACGACCGCCGTCTGCATCACCGGAGTCAGGGGCTGCTCCAGTCCGACGATGTCCGCCACCTGACGCGCGCCTGCCGCGCGTGCCTCGCGGAGCGCACGTTCGACGGCCTGATCTCCCAGCACGCCCTCGACGACGACGCGGACGTACAGCGTCCGATGGTTCTCCAGAAACTCGATGTGCCGTCGGACGAAACCGTCGAGGCGTTGCTCCGGAGTCTGCTCGTCCACCCTCGGGCTCTGGTGATGCACCAAGCGCGACAACACGTCTGCGAGCGCCGCGGCCACCAGGCCCTGCTTGTCGGTGAAGTAGTAGAACAGCAACCCGTGTGCCACGTCGGCCCGCCGGGAGATGGCGGCCGCGCTGATGTCCGCGTCGCCGCCCTCGCTCATGAGGGCGATGGCCGCATCGATGAGTGCCTGTCGACGATCCCGTCGCGGACGACGCGCGCCGTCGGGGGGGTTCGCGGACATGGCACCGAGGGTAGTGCACCCCGCCCTGCACCTCGAGCACGAGTCAATTTCTTGACTGACAGTCAAAGTGCTCGTAGCGTCGCGGTCACTTCCCCACGACGAGAGGCGACGATGAACGCGACGGGTGACCACACCGGCTCGGCCGGTCTCGGCAGGCACGGACCGGATCGCATCGCCCACTGGGTGGTGAAATCGACTCGCACCGACGAGATGGTGCGGTGGTACGGCACCGTCTTCGGGGCGCAGGTCGCGTATCAGGACGACGAGATCACGTTCCTGACCTGGGACGACGAGTCGCACCGCCTGGCGATCATCGCCGTGCCCCCGGTTCTGCGGCTTCTCTTCCCGCTCGCGAGGCTCAAGCGCAAGGTCTACGGCATCGACCACATCGCGCTGACCTTCACGTCCCTCGAACGGCTGCTCGAGAACTACGTGCGGTTGAAGCGCCAGGGCATCCGCCCGGTCTGGTCCATCAACCACGGCCCGACCATCTCCCTCTACTACGAGGATCCCGACGGCATCCGACTCGAGTTCCAGGTGGAGAACTTCGACCCGGATCACACCGCGGCGTTCTTCTACAGCGACGAGTTCGCCCGCAATCCGATCGGCGTGAACATCGACCCCGACTACCTGCTGAGCCGACTGCGCAACGGCGAGTCGCCGAAGGAGCTGCGGCGGCGGGAGGCCGGGACCAGGCCGGGCCGGCCGGTCGTGGCGAACAAGAAGACCATCTCGTTCCGTACCTTGTGATCCCTTCTCGAGAAAGCGAATCACCATGCCCGTGAACATTGTTCGCACTGCCGAGGGATGGTGGCGCCTGCACGGTGAGACCGCGGCCCGCATCGACACCACGGCCGACACCACCCGTGATCTGCTCGCCGATCGTGCGGCCGTCGAGAGCGCACACGGCGAGGACGCCGTCGCGGCGGATCTCGACGTCCTCTCGCCGATCACCGCACCGTGCCGCGTCGTGGCTCAGTTGCTCAACTACCGGTCGCACGCGCTGGACATCGGAGCCGACCCGGCAACGCTGTACCCCACGTTCTTCCGGAAATCGTCGGCCTCCATCAGCGGCCCCAACGATCCGATCCGCCAACCCGCCGACGTCGCCCTGCTGGATCACGAGATCGAGCTGGGCATCGTCATCGGGGCGGACGTCCCTGTCGGGACCACGGTCACGCAGGACACCCTGCCGCACTACGCCGCGGGGGTGGTCGTGGCCGACGACGTGTCGGCGCGCGAGATCCAGCTGACCCGCGTCCAGGTCTACGAGAGCAAGTCCTATCCCACCTTCACGCCACTCGGCCCGCGACTCGTCCTGTTCGACGCAGCGGACTGGGCGCGGCTTCCCGAGTTGCACATGACCCTGTCAGTCAACGGCGACGTCCGTCAGGATCAGACCATCGGCGATGACCTGATCACGCCACCCGCCGAGGCACTCACCCGCCTGTCTCGTTTCCAGTCCCTCTCCGCAGGAGACGTTCTCCTGACGGGCACGCCCGTCGGAACCGCCATCTCCGCCCCACCGAAGATCGTGCAGAAGATCGGCGAACTCCTTCCGCCGGCGGTCAAGTGGAAGATCTTCTTCGCTCGACAGGCGCGCAATCCGCATTATCTCTCCGTCGACGACGTCGTGACCGCCACCATCCGCACGGCCGACGGCACCATCGACCTCGGCACTCAGCGGACCGTCGTCCGATGACGACTCCGGTGGTGATCGTCGGCGCGGGTCCGGCAGGCGCCACAGCCGCACTGCTGTTGGCTCGCAGGGGTATCCGCACCGCTGTCCTGGAGCGTCGAGCCACGCCGCTCTTCCATCCGGCCGCACACGTGATCAATGCCCGCACGCTCGAGATCTGGCACGAGTACAGCCCCGATCTCGCGTCGGTCATCGCGTCGATGTCGCCTCCGCACGACGAGGTGAACCTCATCAGTTGGTTCGGCGGCATCGACGACGGCCCCATCGGGTCCATCGACCTGCTGTCCGATCCCGAGCGGAAAGCAGTCGTCGAGAGCCAGAGCCCGTACATGGTCTCCCACATCGGACAGCACCTGCTCATGCCCGTGATGTGGAACGCGCTGGACGAGGACCCGCTCATCGACTTCCGCCGCGGCGTCACGGTTCTGGATGTCGAGTCCACACCCGAGGTCGCCCGAGTGCGAACGCGCAGTGGAGATGACGACGGAGAGCTGACCGCTCGGTACGTCTTGGGGTGCGACGGGGCCAACAGCCCTGTTCGCGATGCCAGTGGAATCGACCTCGACGGGCCGGTCCTGGCGAACATGGGCAGCGCGTTCTTCACCTCGCACACGCTGTTCCCGGACGACGCTCGTCCACTTCTGAGCTGGATCTACACGCCGGATCTGTGCGGCGTCCTGATCTCGCACGCCGATCACCGGTACATCCTCATGACGGCCTACCTGCACCCGGCCCAGGAGATCGCCGCGAACAGCCGCCAGTTCTGGGCCGACATGTTGCCGAAGGTGCTCGGTGACAAAGACTTCGAGCTGGAGTCGACCGGCACCTGGGTGATGACGTCGCAGACCGCGGACTCGTTCCGCCGCGGGCGGCTCCTGCTCCTCGGTGACGCTGCGCATCGGTTCCCGCACACCGGCGGCTTCGGCCTGAACTCCGGGGTGCAGGACGCGCACAATCTCGCGTGGAAGCTCGACGCGGTGCTGTCCGGCACTGCCTCTCCCACTCTGCTCGACACCTACGAGACGGAACGCCGACCGGTGGTGGAGAAGTTCGCGGAGCAGAGTGTGGCCAACCATTTCCGGCTCGACGACATCGGTGGACGCATCGGCATCACCAACAGGATGCTGGCGGTCGCGACCCGGGTCGCGGCGCGTGCACCGCTCGCGTCGCTCCCCGACCGGCTCGTCGCGCCGATGGCCACGGCGATGATGCGTCGGCAGATGCGTCGAGCGCGGCGACTGCATCCTCGGGCTCCGGGTTCGACGGCACTGCGCGGGCAGATCACGGAGGCGTTGCCCGGTCAGATCGAACACTTCGTCTCCACCGGTCTGCAGTTCGGCTATCTGCACACGAGCGACCTCGTCGCCGACGACGACCCTGCAGTGCGGCCGCCCGAGGACGTGGTCGACTATCTCCCCACCACCTACCCCGGCGCCCGGCTTCCCCACGCGATGATCTCGACGCGCGGGCTCACCACGGGCATCCACGACGTACTCCACCGGACCTCGTTGACCCTCCTCGCCCTCGACGACGACGGGTGGGAGAACGAGCTCGGCACTCACCGCATCGTGGGCCCGGGCGTCGTGGTGGCCCCCGTCGACGCACCGGATCCCGCAGACCGACGTCGACTGATCGACCTGCTGGAGGTCGGCGAGAAGGGAGCCGTGCTGGTCCGCCCGGACGGGCACGTGGCCTGGCGTACGACCTCGCCGGCGTCGTCGGGTGTGGCCGAGTTGACGAGATTCCTCGAACGCTGGCGCCAGCACTATCCGATGCGGTGACAGCGGCATGTCGAGGGTTCCGCGCTCCGATTCCTTCGGCAACACCGGAACCGACGGGGTTGACTGTGCCCATGACTGACACGAGGGTCGCCATCGTGACCGGCGGTGGACGCGGGATCGGACGGGCCATCAGCCTGGCCCTGGCCCGCGCCGGGTGGGACGTGGTGATCGGCTACCACTCCGACGCGGACTCGGCCGACGCCGTCGCAGCTGACGTCACAGCCCTCGGTCGCCGCGCGTTGTGCTGCGCGGTCGACATCGTCGACGAGGATTCCGTCGCCGCGTTCTTCGCGGCAGCGGAGACGTTCGGGCCGGTGACCGGGGTGGTGAACAACGCCGGCGCGGCCACCGCAGTGGGGCGGCTCGAGGACAACGACCTCGCGGCGATCCACCGGGACCTCGACGTCGACCTCTTCGGAGTGATCGTCTGCTGCAAGTTCGCGCAGGCAGCACTCATGAGACAGGGCGGTGGATCGATCGTCTCGATCTCGTCCGCGGCCGCGACGCTCGGAAGTCCGTCGAGGTACGTCCACTACGCGGCAGCGAAAGCCGGAGTCGACGCACTGACACTCGGACTGTCGAAAGAACTTGCCCCCGCGATTCGCGTGAACGCCGTGTCGCCCGGCACGATCTGGACCGACTTCCACCAGGAGCCGGACCGGCCCGCGCAGGTCGCCCCGACGGTGCCGCTCGGTCGAGCGGGCACCGTCGACGACATCGCGGGAGCCGTCGTCTGGCTCATGTCCGAGGACGCGAGTTACGTGACGGGTGCGGTGCTCCGGGTGGCCGGTGGACTGTGAACTACCTGCGGTGCGGACCCACCTTGTTCTCGGGGTTCTCGTAGTCCCCGCGGTACAGACGATTGCTGAAGGGCTTCTCCTTCGGCGGGATCTCGATGAGCCAGTCGTGGTCTCGGACGTCTCTCGGCCGGTAGGACCCCTTGAACGTCACGGTCACCGCGCCGCCGCGTTCCGCCGCCGCCTCCTCCGTGGCCTCACGGCCGGTGTTGAACGTCTCGGCGAGGTCGCGACCGTCGTTGCCGACGATGATGGTCCCGTCGTGCACGAACTGGACGAAGGTTCCGTTGGTGGCCGCAGCGGTTCCGGCGACGGCCGATCCGAGCTCCGGATCCAGCTCCGCGACGAAGTCGGGGGTGCCCGGTGCGGCCTCGCGGTCGTCCGCCCGAACGTCCGCGTGGCGGGCCGGTGCGGGCGCGAGGGTGACGTACTGGCCGAGGGCGCTGTGACGGCCGCGGTCGACGATGTCCCAGACGTGCGAACTCGAGGTGACCTTCACCCTCCCGTCGTGGAAGACGGTGACGCGGTCGGCGCCGTTGCTCAGAATCGTGCGCTTCGCGTTGGGGGGCATCCGGTAAGTATGCGCCCGATCCTCGTCCGCAGTTCCCGGCGGCTCCGAAGGAACGGATCGCGATGCATCGATCGGAGCCCGTCGGGACCCGTGGTGGTCCCGTCCGGCGAGCCGTACCCCCGAGTCCGAGCGCTGCGGCGCCGAGCCCGTCGAGATCGCCGCGGACCCGGACCTCGATGACGCCGGCGCCGAGGAACCGCCCGAGACAGCGACCCTGCGGTCACCCGGCGGGAACGCGCTGCACCGCTCCGGGTTCGAATCGGACGTGTACACGCCCGCCGGGCGCGTCGACCGAGACGCGCGCCCGCACGTCGTAGACGTCGGCGATCAGCTCCTCGGTGAGCACGTCCTCGGGGGTACCGCCGGCGACGACGCGGCCGTTCTTCAGCACCATCACCCGGTCGCAGAACATGGCGGCCAGATTGAGATCGTGCAGGGCCACCACACTGGTGACGGGCAGCCGGGCGACCAGTGCCAGGATCTCGAGTTGGTGGTGGATGTCGAGGTGGTTGGTCGGCTCGTCGAGCAGCAGTTCGCGCGGCTGTTGCGCCAGCGCCCTCGCGATGTGCACGCGCTGGCGCTCGCCACCGGACAGTCTGCGCCACAGCCGATCCGCTTTGTCCTCGAGACCGGTGTGCGCCAGAGCCTCGTCGACGGCGAGCTCGTCGCCATCGGATCCGCCGAACATGCCGCGGTGTGGGATCCGCCCGAGCCGCACCACGTCTCGGACCGTGACGTCCACGTCGGTGTGCGTGTCCTGATCGACGACGGCGACGGCCTTGGCCACGTCGCGGCGGCGCAGGGACGACACGTCGTCGCCGTCGAGATGCACCACCCCCGACGTGGGGTTCGTCGCTCCGGACATCAGCTGCAGCAGCGAGGATTTGCCCGATCCGTTCGGACCGAGCAGCCCGACGACGTCCCCCGGTTCCGGCGTCAGGGTCACACCGTCGACCACGAGTGCGGCGCCTCTCTTCCACGAGACGTCCCGTGCGTGGAGGGTCATCGGTCCCGACCTCGCCTCGCCATGATGACGATGAAGGCGGGAACGCCCACCAGTGCGGTTCCCACTCCCACCGGCAGTGGGGTGGGCGCGAACGCGACGCGCGAGACCGCGTCGACCCACACCATGAAGATCGCGCCGATGATCGCGGTCGCCGGAACGAGGCGACTGTGGTTCGGACCCACCAGCAATCGCGCTGCGTGGGGCAGCACCAGACCGACGAAGCCGATGGCTCCCGCCACACTGACCAATGTCGCGGTGACCAGGGCGGTGCCTACCAGCAGCACGAGTCGCACTCGTCGGACGTCGAATCCGAGCGAGGAGGCGACGGAGTCACCGAAGGTGAAGGCGTCCAACACGTACGCATGGCGAGTGCACAACGCCACGCCGACCAGGGCGACGCCGGCGCACAGGGCCACGTCGTTCCAGCGCACACCCTCGAACGATCCGAGCAGCCAGAACATCACGCCACGCGTCTCGTCGGAGTCGGCGAACGCGAAGATGAGAAAGGACGTGAGGGCCGAGAACAACTGCGTCGCGGCCACACCCGCGAGAATGATGCGGTCGGTGCCGTTCCCGGCGAGCCGGCCGAGGAACAGCACCAACCCGAAGGCCAGCAGGGCACCGACGAACGCGCCGCTCGACAACCCGAACGCCGCTCCCCCGATGCCGAGCACGCCGACCACCACGGCGCCGGTGGAGGCACCCGACGAGATCCCGAGGATGAACGGGTCGGCCAGGGGGTTGCGCAGCAACGACTGCATGACGACACCGCAGATACCCAGTCCGACACCGCTGGCCGCCGCGACCAGAGCACGGGGCAACCGCTCCTGCCAGACGATCGCGTCCTTGGACATCTTCACGGGAACGTCCGCGAGACCGAGGTGATTCAGCACGATGTCGCGGACGTTGACCATCGAGATGTTCGCCGGCCCCAGAGTGATGGCGACCAGTACGGAGAACACCACGGCAGCGAGCGCGCCGATCGACACCGCAGCGACGCGGACCGTGTGTCCCCGACCACGACGCGGGGTCGTCGGGGACCCGGTGTCGAGGACGGCGGAGGTCAGGACGACAGTCCCATCTCGCGGAGACCGGCCACCATCTTCTCGACGCCGTCGACGGTGCGGATGGAGGGGTTCATCTCGGCGCCGTGGAGCGAGACGTAGCGCTTGTCACGGACGGCCTGCATCGTGCTCGTGACCGGATCGGACTCGAGGAATGCGATCTTGTCGGCCAGGAGGTCACCGGGGAATCGTGCTCGCGTGAGATCTCCCAGCACCAGCACGGTGGGATCACGGTCGACGACCGTCTCCCAGCCGACGGCGGGGAAGTCGTCGGTCTGGTCCGCGAAGACGTTGGTCGTTCCGACAGAGGTGGCCAGGAGGTTCGCCGCGCCCAGACCGCCACCGACGTACGGGCTCTTCGTGTCGGCGAACCAGAATGCCACCGTCACACCGTCGGTCGTCGTCGGAGCCGTCGCGGCGGCCATGCGCTCCTTCAGCTCGGCGACGAACTCCGCGCCGCGCTCGTTGACGTCGAAGACGGCCGCGAGCTCGGTGATCTCCTGGTACAGCGAGTCCATGGTCAACGGGGTGGTGCGCGTGTTGCCGCCGTTGACGCTCAGGCCCTTGTCGCAATCGGTCGGCGAGAGGTACGTCGCGGTCGAGGTCTCGGTGAAGCGTGACCGCTCTGCGACGCCGCCCTGCCTGAAATGGCGACCGAAGGAGGCGGTCACCAGATCGGGTTCCGCATCGACGACGACCTCGTAGGTGGGCGCGTTGTCGGCGAGCCGGGGCACGCCGGCGTTCGCGTCGGCGAGTTCGTCCAGCACCGGATCGGTCCACGACGCCGTGCCCACGATGCGGTCCGCGAGACCCAGCGACAGCAGGATCTCGGTGGAGTCCTGATCCAGCGAGACCACCCTGGTCGGGGCCGAGTCGAACGTGACCGTCTCACCGCAGTTGTCGACGGTCAGGGGATACGTGGTGCCGCCGTCGGTGGTCGCGGCCGCGGTCTCGGTCACCTCCTCGGACGCGCCGCAGGCGACGAGCGAACCGAGAACGAGGGTGGCGGCGGCGAGAATGCCGACGCGCCGAGCAGCGTGCACCACAGACGATTCCTTCGTGTGACAGCGAGAAGCCGCCGACATACGCCGGCGGCCCACCACACGACGGTGTGGAGTTAGCACAGGCTAACCTGCGGTACTCCCGCGGCGAAATCGGCCGACCTCGCGAGTGCGTCTGCGGTCGGCCTAGGGTGGCTCCATCGACGACCACAGCACAGCGGCGGATCCGGGCGACGGAACCCCCGCGACGGAGACGCGGGCCAGGTCCGCCTCCACCCTGGTGTTCGTCGGCATCGTCCTGGTCACCGCACTGCTCGCCGTGCCCGTGTCCGACGTGGTGATGTCGAACGCGCGGGCGAGTACCGCGGCAGCGATCTTCGTCGGCGTCGTCGTGCAGGCAATTCCGTTCCTCGTACTCGGGACGCTCGTCAGCGGAGCAATCGCCGCGTGGATCACCCCTGCCATGGTGCGGCGGATCCTGCCCCGCAGAACGCCGCTGGCCATCACCGCTGCGAGCCTGTCCGGCGCGGTGATGCCGGGGTGCGAGTGCGGATCGGTCCCCATCGCCCGTCGACTGCTGGACCGGGGTGTGCCCGTCGGCCCCGCGCTGGCCTTCCTGTTGTCCGCACCCGCGATCAACCCCGTCGTGCTCGTCTCGACAGCCGTCGCCTTTCCGGGCGAGCCACGAATGGTGGTGGCGCGAGCGCTCGGATCGCTCGCGACGTCCGTCGTCGTCGCAGGTCTGTGGACGCGCTTCGCGGATCCGACGTGGATCACGCGCCGGCTCGCCGAGGCGAGAAGCCCGGACGAGGACGCGCCCCGCTGGGCGGTGTTCGCCGAGTCGGCCAGAGCGGACCTCCTGCAGTCTGCTGCCTACCTCACGTTCGGAGCGCTGTTCGTGGCGATGCTGAACGTCGTCGTTCCGCAGAGCGTGTTCGATACTCTGGCAGGACAACTGATGCTCGCCATCGCAGCCATGGCCGTCCTCGCCGTCGTGCTCTCGGTGTGCTCGGAGGCCGACGCCTTCGTCGCCGCGAGTTTCTCCACCCTGCCGGCGCTCCCGAAGCTGGTGTTCATGGTGGTCGGCCCGGCGATCGACGTGAAGCTCTTCGCGATGCACGCGGGAACGTTCGGACGCACGTTCGCGGTGCGCTTCGCACCGGTCGTGTTCTGCGCGGCGGTTCTGTGCGCGTGCCTGGCCGGCGTACTCGTCCCGGGACTGTCGTCGTGAGCCGGGAGACGCAGAACCTGTTCCTGGTGTTTCTCGGCATCGCCGTCCTGAAGACCACCCTCGACGGCACGTACGTCCGCTACGTCAAACCGGGGCTGGGCCCGTACCTGATCGTCAGCGCGGTGGTCGTCCTCCTGCTGGCGGCGGCGGCGATCGTCTCCGACATCAGGGCAGGCGGTGTGCACGAGCACGATGACGGTCACGCGCACTCGCATCGCATGCCGTGGTTGCTCCTCGCTCCGGCGCTGGTCGTCCTGTTTCTCGCGCCCCCTGCGCTGGGACCAGGATCGTTCGTACAGCGCCAGGCGGAACCGCCGATCACCGTCGCGGGCGGGCGAGCGTTTCCCCCGTTGCCGGCCGACGGCACGCCCGAATTGACGATGATCGACGTCCTGCAGCGCGCCCGGTCGGACACGGCGGGCACACTCGACGACCGCGAGATCGCGGTCCGGGGATACGCGATGCCCCGCGAGGACGGCGGCGTCGATCTGGCGCGCATCCTCATCATCTGCTGCGCCGCCGACGCCCGGACGACGAGGCTGCACCTCGTGGGTCCCGGCACAGAGTCGATGCGCAGCGCGGGTGCCGATCAGTGGTGGATCGTGACAGGTGTCGTGGTCTCGGGCAGCGCCACCGAGGACGATCGGTGGACGCCGGACCTCCGGGTGACAGCGGTGACACCGACGGAGGCGCCGTCGAACACGTACAGCTACTGAACGACGTCGTGGACACGGTCGTCGAATCGTCCCGCTGTCAGAAGTCGAGGCTGTCCACTCCGTCGGTCGCGCCGCGTACTCGGCGAATGTGCACACGTCGACACAGGCGGATGACAGGACGGATCAGAAGCTCGATGCTTCCGAGGAGGAAGAGGACAGTGCCGATCTCGGTCGTCGACTCACTGAAGAACAGCACACTGCCCGCGATGAACCACACCGCGATCGCGATGTCGTTGACGATGCTGACCACTTCCCACCGCTGACGGACGATCAACTCGTCGTGTCCGATGGTGAGTGTCAGCGTCTTCCCGCTGGTGTCGATACCCACGGTCGCCGATCAGGAGTCGGTGTTCGCATCCCCGGGGTGCGGCACGTTCTCCTCGTCGACGTACGCGGTGTGCTCGGTGTCCTGCTCGTGCTCGCGCGGTCCGTCGTTGCTTCCGGCGGCGGGCACGGCGTCCGCAGCATCACTGGGCATCGTCATCGCGGGGTCCTGCTCTCTGATCGGTGGTCGGGTCACGCCCTGAATGCCCCGCGCCCCGATTCCGCAACCCTCAGGCGGGTGTGCCGTCGCCGACCAGATCACCCATGTCGAGCACGAACCGGTAGCGCACGTCTCCGGCCTCGAGGCGATCGAGAGCGATGCCGACGAGGGCCGACGGCAGCACCTCCACCTGCGCGGTGATGCCGTGGTCGCCGCAGAAGTCGAGCATCTCCTGCGTGTGCCGGCGACCACCGCTGCCGGACGAGCTCACCGATTTGCGACCGACCAGGAGATCCACCGTCTCGATCGAGACCGAGCCGAGGTGGCCCACCAGACAGAGGGTTCCGTCGAGCGCCAGGCTCGCGAGGTACGGCTGCGGATCGTGAGCGACCGGGATGCAGTCGACGACGAGATCCAGTCCGCCCTGCACCGCCGCCATCGCGGCGTCGTCGGTCGACAGTACGGTGTTGTGAGCACCCAGTTCCCGCGCCTCCTCCGCCTTGGCCGACGAGGTGGTGAACACGGTGACCTCGGCGCCCAGCGTCGCCGCGAATCGCATGGCGAGATTACCGAGGCCACCGATTCCGGCAACACCGACACGAGAGCCGGGACCGATGTTCCAGCGGCGCAACGGCTCCCACACCGTGATGCCCGCGCACATCAGGGGAGCGACCGCGGCCGCATCGAGGCCTTTCGGCCGGTGGTAGACGAACCGATCCCGCACGACGTACTCCGCCGAGAAGGCTCCTGCCGTCGTCGATCCGTCGACGCGGTCCCGCCCGCCGTAGGTGAGGGTGGGGAACTCACGGCAGTAGTTCTCCTGCCCCGCAGCGCACATGTCGCACACGTCGCACGAGTCGACGATGTTGCCGACGGCCACGGGGTCCCCAGGGGCGAAGTCCGTGACGCCGCTGCCCACGTCGAGCACCGTTCCGACGAACTCGTGGCCCGGGGTGAGCGGGAAGGACCCCGCGTCGTCCCGGAGCGCGTGCAGATCGGAATGGCACACACCGCAGTGGCTCACGAGCACGGCGACGTCGTCGGCCCGCAGGTCCCGTCGCTCCACCGAGTCCCGGATCAACGGGGCTCCGGGTGCGGATGCGCTGTAGGCGGCCACGGTTCTCACTGGATGTCCCTTCGAAGTGGACCGGTCGGTGACAACCAACTGGTTAGTTGGAATCGTAACCGGGAACGATCGCAGTGACCAACCAGTTGGTCACTGCGTAGGCTCGACCCATGGGTGACGCCGCCGAGACGAGACGACGAATACTCCGTGCAGGGACGGCCGAGTTCGCCGAGCACGGCATCGCGGGGGCGCGCGTCGACCGCATCGCTGCGAACGCCGCCATCAACAAGTCGCAGATCTATGCGTACTTCGGCAGCAAACAGGCACTGTTCGACGCGGTCTTCGACAACCGGGTGGACGTCGACATGGCGGACGTCCCGCTCGACGCGGACGACCTGCCCGGATACGTCGCGGCCCTCTACGACATGTACCTCGGCGATCCCGAGCTGGTGCGCCTGGTGACCTGGGCGCGGTTGGAGCGGACTCCGATCGGCCCCCTCTTCGCGCACCGCGAGGATGCCGGTCGCGCCGAGTTGGACGCCATCCGCGACGCACAGAAGCGGGGCACTCTCGTCGACGACGTCGCGGCGGAGGATCTCTGGTCGATGCTGGTGTCGCTCGCCGCCACGTGGGCGCAGTCCGCGATCGTCCACACCGCGCACGCGGGTGAGAGCGCGTCCGACCACGATCGCCGACGAGCGGCACTGGCAGCGACAGCGCGGAGGGCGTTCCACGCGATCTGAGCCGACGAGGCACCTGTCAGCCGAAGACCGTCTGCCGTTCGGTGTGGGTGAAGGTGAAGATCGTGGCACCGAAGCTGAACAGCGCGGCGAGCAGGAGCACCTGGGGACCGGTGATGACGACGCCGATGAAAGCGCCGATCGCACCGCCGAGCGAGAACGACCCCAGCAGCATGAGGTAGCAGAGCCAGTCGTAGCGGGTTCCGCCACCGCAGAGGTGGCGTTCGATTCCCTGCCCCAGCTTGACCAGCGTTCCGGTGACATAACTCAGCGGAATGTAGGTCTCCTCCTTCTTGGTGAAGGCGGTGTTCAACGCGCCGAGCGCGAAAGCGATGAGAAGGATCGGATAGAAGTTCACGTCGGCGGACGACCACCCGGACAGTGCGATGTCGGTCGACCCCGCCACCGCGAGCGCGATCGTCGTCACCACGGTGGCACCGTGCGGATGGTTCGACCAGTACTTCCGTCGGCAGATCGACGCGATGACCACGCCGAGCAGGAACGATCCCATCAGTGCCAGTGCGGCCCAGGGAGATGCGCCCGGAGCCACCTCCTTGCCGGCGGGCTCACCGAAATGTCCCACGACCGCGCGTTCGGTATTTCCCGTCATGAAGGTGACGAAGTATCCGGCGGAATGCAGAAATGCGACGGCGCCGACCATCCCGGCGAGGCCCGACAGAATCCAGGACAACCGGGCTTCCGGGCCGACTGCTGTGTCACGGCTGATCGCCACAGATGAGGTCATACCTGTCATTCTCCGAACGGAATGTGCTCGGACGGCTCCGTGAGGCGTGTATCACAGAACAATAAAGATGCTTAACACCAGTGAAATGTGGTGGGTCACAACAGCGTTCTCCGAAGGCTGGAACAACACCGAAGGATTGAGGGTGGTCAGACTCGGGGCACCCGTGCTGCGTGGGCGGCAGTTCCGCCCCACGCCTGAGGAGGCCCCATGTATCTGCACGTACAGAAGCTGATCCACGACATCGTTCCCGACGAGCCCGATCCCGCCGCAGCGAACGCGCTGCAGGAGGGCCTCGGTGGCCAGTTCGGCGAGATGCGCACGATGATGCAGTACCTGTTCCAGTCGATGAACTTCCGCGGCGCCGCGGCCAAGCCCTACCGGGACCTGATCCAGGGCATCGGTACCGAGGAGATCAGTCACGTCGAACTCATCGGCACCACCATCTCTCGCCTGCTCGACGGGTCGCCGCGATACCAGGGCAAGCAGAACGATCCGCTCGACACGCCGGGCGCAGGCGGCGCGGTGCCGCTGAACATCGCCCTGTCCGAGGGCAACATCCATCACCACCTCGTCGGTGCTCAGGGCGCGATGCCCGTCGACTCGGTGGGCAACCCGTGGAGCGGCAGTTACGTCTACAACTCGGGCAACCTCGTGCTCGATCTGCTGTACAACCTCATGCTCGAATCGACGGGGCGCCTACAGAAGTGCCGCATGTACGAGATGACCGACAACAAGACCGCCCGGTCCACCATCTCCTACCTCATCGTTCGGGACCAGGCGCACGAGAACGGCTACGCGAAGGCACTCGAGACACTGGGTGTCGACTGGAAGAAGACGCTGCCCATTCCGAAGACGAACGCCGAGCAGTTCCCCGAGGTGAAGAAGCTCGTGGAGATGGGCCTGCAGAGCAAGCAGTACACCTTCGACCTCACCGGCGCGTCCGAGGCGGGCCGTATCTACCAGGGCATGTCGCCGTCGAAGGACGGAACGGATCTCGACGCGAGCGAACAGGCGCCGGCGGGTGCACCCCTCGACATCGCGCCCGAGCGACCGGAGGAGTTCGCACCCGGGCTCGATCCGGAGCTCATGGAGCTGATCCAGCAGACCGCAGAGATGGAGATGGCCGACATCGACGCCACGTTCGGCGAACTCGGGAAGTGATCTGACAGTTCACCGATGCGGCACTGCGCGACTCTCGTTCGCGCAGTGCCGCATCGGTGATCACGACACCATGCGTCGCAACAACCCGACAGCCTTCTTCATCCCGTAGGCCACGACGGTCCTGCGACCGTCGTCGTGAGTCCACTCGAGGAGAGCCGAGCCGTCCTTCACCGATCCCTCCAACACGGTGGGTGCACCGACGAGAGGCAGCGGACCGACGACCTTGATGGACAATCCCAGTACCTCGGTCCAGAAGTAGTCGTCCGTCGGTGCGCACCGGGGCGGCACATCCAACACCGATGCCGCGGCGACCCTGCCCTGCGCGATCGCAGTGGACCAGAACGGGGTACGGCGAACCCGGCCGTTCTCGTCCGAGCCACGAGTGACGTCTCCCGCAGCGAACACTCCCGGCACCGCGGTCGCACAGCGGTCGTCGACGTCCACGCCGCCGCCGTCACCGATCCCGCTGCCGTCGAGCCAGTGCGTGCCGGGGACCTCACCGACACAGCTGACCACGAGATCGGCCGTCGACTCGATGCCGTCGATCCGGACCCCACCCACCGGATCGCCGATCAACTCGACGGGCCGGTCCACCCGGCGGACGTCGACCGAGCGTTCAGCCGCCCGTGCGGTGATCGCCTCGGACAGGAACGGGCCGAGTATCCGCTGCAACGGCGGATCCACGTCGATGACCGTGACCGGAACATCGCGTGCCGCACAGGCACTCACCACTTCCATCCCCAGGAACCCTGCGCCGACGACGATCGCGGACGTCGCATTCTCCAGCCGCTCCCGCAGCAGACGAGCATCGGCAAGGCTGCGCACCACCAGCTCACCGCTCTGGTCGGGTGCAGCCAGTCTGCGAGCGTCCGCCCCCGTCGCCACGATGAGAGCGTCGTACGGAACGTCGTCACCCTCCGCGAGAGTGATCACTCGTCGCCCGACATCGACTCCGGTCGCCAGCGCGGTGACGGCGGTCAGGTCGAGATCGGACAGGTCCCAGACATCGGACGCACCGATGCCCTCCGCGAGAACGCGTTTGGACAGCGGCGGCCGGGCATAGCAGCCGTCGGGATCGCATCCGATCATGGTGATCGGACCCTCGTGACCGATCGCACGGAGTTCACGTGCCGCGGTGCACCCGGCGATGGAGTCGCCGACGATCACCACTCGGCGTTCCGCACCGCTCACGTGCGCTCACGCAGAGCCGCGACGGGGCAGACACCCACGGCGGATCGAGCACCGGACACCAACTCGTCCGGTATGTCCGCGCCGTCGTAGGCGTGGTGCAGCTCGCCCTCGTCATCGAGGCTGAACACCTCGGGAGCCTGCTCTGCGCAGATGCCGTGTCCCTCGCATCGATCCCAGTCGACATCGACGATCATGATGGTGTCCTTTCTGCTGCGACCAGTCTCAGTGGGAGCCGATCGAATCTGTGGATGACGTTGTTGACTGCGCGCGAAGGAGTTCCGGCCGGTTCGATGCGCTCGACGCGCTCGGCCAGGACCCGCAGGATCGTGGACGCTTCGAGGCGAGCGAGACCCTGGCCGGCGCACCCGTGCACTCCCGATCCGAATCCGAGTTGGCGCGACGCGTCCCGGGTGATGTCGAACGAGTCCGGGTCGTGCCATTCACGCGGATCACGGTTCGCCGAGGCGTACAGCACCAGTACCCGGGCGTCCCGCGGGATCACCACACCGCCGATCACCTCCTGTCGCACGGCCCGGCGCGAGAACGCACGGATGGGCGACTCGTACCGCACCACCTCGTTGATCGCGTTGGGAATCAGAGCCGGATCCTCGCGAACCGCCTGCCATTGATCCGGGTGCTTCGAGAAGAGATGGAGTGCACCGGAGATGGCGCCGATGGTCGTGTCGAGGGACGGACCGAGATAATCGATCATCAGCGCCGGGCACTGTGACTTCTCGATGCGGCCCTCGTCGGCAGCGGCGAGGACATCCGCGCCCATGCTGCCCGGCAGCACCGACCGTTCCTCGACCACGCGTCGGGAGTAGGCCATCATCTCCGTCGCTGCTCTGGTCGCCGCCACGGAGTGCCGGTTCAGTGGACCGAGCGCATCGAATGTCGCTCCGGCCCAGCGCAACAACTCGTCGCGGCCATCTTCGGGCCAGCCGACGAGATCAGGCACGATCGAGGTGGGTAGCGCCGTGGCGAGGTCGTCGACCCCGTCGACCCACCGCTTCGCGATCGCCGCGTCGACGATGTGCTCGGCCTTCTCCTGCACCGCCGAGGCCATCTTCCGGACGGCCTTCGGAGTGAGCCGATGCGCGAGCACCGAACGCTTCAGGGTGTGGTCGTCGCCGTCACTGTTCAGGGTCGTACCCCGACCGAGCCTGTTGGCGACGGGGTTCAGGGCGACTCCATCGCCGGAGATGAACGTCGCGTCGTCGAGCAGTACCTGTTTGCACTCCGCGTAGCGCGTGACCGCGTACACCTTCTGACGAGACAGCCACACGACCGGACCCAGCGCACGCATCTCTGCGTAGTGCGGGTACGGATCGAGGATGGCGGCGGTGGAGTAGATGTCCTGCGTGTACCGCGGGATCGCCGTGTCAGTTCTCATCGGCACGTCCGATCTGATTCGGGGGGAACGGATGTGGAGAAGGGGGTATGAGCGTGTGCAGGGCGGACAGGGACCGCGCGGTCGCCATCACGGTCCGGTCGGGACGGACCAGGGCCGCGGACACACGTCCGCCACGCAACCATCTGCCGTGGTCCGACCCGGGGCTGACCAGCAGGATCTCCGCGCCACGGCGCGTGATCTCCTGACGCTGAGCGGGTTCGGGCACCACGGCGGTGACCACTGTGAACCGATACGGGGCGACGGCATCGAAGCGCACGCCGCGCTCCGTCGGTGCGTTCGGACACAACGTTCCCTCGAGCCGACGCGGCGACATCGACCCCCGTCGCACGAACGCCGATGGATGCAGGCGCGGGGTCGCGCTGTCCGTGACGAGGGAAGTCAGACCGGGAACGCGCGTGAGCATCGGAAAGGCCCGGCGCCGCAGGCCGGCGACACGTTCGCCGCCGCCGTTCATCGCCCAGCCCACGGCGACGGCCTGGCGAATCATGGCCCGCGCGTGCGGCACTCGTTCCTGCTCGTACGTGTCGAGTGCCTGCTCGGGAAGGGTGCCGCGCAACACACCGGCCACCTTCCACGTGAGGTTGTAGGCGTCTCGCAGTCCGGCACCCATGCCCTGACCGATGAAGGGCGGTGTCAGATGCGCGGCGTCTCCCAGCAGGAAGACCCGTCGATCACGCCACCGGTCCGCGATCTGGGCACGGAAGGTGTACTCCGTGACCCGTACCAGCTCGAGATCGGCGTTCGGAGCGCCGCGTAGCCACGGATCGAGCAGGGGTGTGAGCGAGTCGAGATCCGAGTAGTCGTCGACGGTCTCGTGTTGCAGCAGCTCGAACTCCCACCGGTAGCGAGTGGCGCCGATGCGCATGAACGTTCCCGCGCGGTGTGGATCGCAGAGCTGATGCACCCCGTCCCACAGACCCGGGTCGACCGGGCTCGACACGTCGACGACGAGCCACCGCTGCTCGGGCGCCAGAGTCTCCATGGAGGTTCCGAGTGCGGCGCGAACAGCGCTGTTCGCACCGTCGCACCCGAGAACGACGTCCGCGGTGACGGCGCTGCGTTCACCCGTGGCGATGTCTCGCAAGACCACCTCCACGTGGTCCTTCATCGTGGCGACGTCGATGATCTCCACACCACCGCGAAACTCCACATGCGGGTCGCGTGTCATCGCCGTGCGCAGGATGCGCTCGAGTTCTGGCTGGTCGAACATGTTGGCCGGCGGGAAGCCGTGGGGGCGAGACTCCGGGTCACGCTCGAACTCGGCGATGGTGGCCATGTCCGAGTCGACCAGGCGCAGGCCGTGTCCGGGGCGAGAGATGTCGGTGAACGCGTCGGCGACGCCCAGATCGCCGAGGATGCGGTGCACCTCGTCGTCGAGGTGGACGGCACGCGGCTGCGGGAAGATGTCCTCCCACCTGTCCAGCACGAGCGTCTCGACACCGTGCCGAGCCAGCAGCGAGGCCGCCACCATGCCGGTGGGTCCCGCGCCGACGACGACGGCCGGGTGGTGCGTCACGCGTACCGCACCGTCGTGCGCTGCATCCCCAGGTCGAGCATCGCGTCGTCGGTGGCGATGGTCACCTCCACGACGTCGCCGTCCTGCAGGTACGCCGGGTTGCTCGCCTGCTTCTTGAAGAAGGTCTTCCACTTGACCGCCGGCGGCACCAGGGCGCCGATCATCTCGATCACCTTCGCCGGCGCCTTCAGCGCAGTTCCCCCGGGCGTGCCGGTCAGGATCAGGTCGCCCGGGTCGACGCGCTGGAATCCGGTCAGAGTGCGCAGCGCCTCCACCGGCTTGTAGATCATGTCGGCGACCGTACTGTTCTGCCGGATCTCCCCGTTGACGCGCAGCATCAACCGGAGCTGATCGAACCGCGCCAGGTCGCCGTCCTCGAGAATCAACAGGACGGGGCCGACGGGGGTGAAGGTCGGGTACGACTTCGCCTCGTAGAACTGGGTCTTGGGCAGCTGGACGTCGCGGGCCGACACGTCGTTGGTGATCACCAGTGCCGCGATGTGGCGGGCGACCGTCGTGTCGTCGATCGTCGATCCGACGGGAAGGGTCGTCCCCACCACGAGCCCGATCTCCACCTCGTAGTCGAGCAGGGTGACATGGGCCGGCCGGACGATGTCGGCGGTCGGTCCGCTGATCGACCCCGACGACTTCCGGAAGAATGTCAGTGGCACCGTCTCCGGATTCATACCGGAATCCTTCACGTGTGACACGTAGTTGGTCATCTGGGCCACCACCCGACACGGTGCGGTGACGGGCGAGACGAGCTCGAGTGAGGCCACCGGCACGGTCTCGGCGCCGGCCGCGGCGGCATCGACGGCCGAACGGTCGGCGAGCAGCTCCGCGGTGGTGACTGCCGCGGTGTCCACCCGAACAGCACCCTCGCGGGTCTGCACCCACCATGAGTCGACGGTACGGAGAACGGCAATGCTCATGACGAGGCTACTTTCATCAGGCCGAGAAGGCGTTCGGAGTCGAATTCGTTGTCGCTGCGCAGTCCGGTGAGGATGGAGCGCAGTTCGGAGAGTGATCGCCGGTTCGGAGCGATTCCCAGGAAGTCCTTGCTGGCGGGCGGCCCCCACTGCGCGAGACCGGATGCCGTCATCGGCGCCCAGCCCGGATCCAGCGTCGCATCGAAACGGTCACCGTCACTGAAGTGCTCGACGAGGAACCCGTCGGGATCACGCCAGTAGTCGAAGATCTGACTGCCCTGGATGTGGCGGCCGATGCCCCAGGAGTGCCGATACCCGCGTTCGGTCAGATAGCGACTGCCCGCACCGATCGCGTCCAGATCGCACACCTGGTACGCCGAGTGGACGTAGCGGTCCGACGGACCCAACGTCATCGCGAGGGTGTGATGGTCGGTCGGTTCGGACCCCCGGTCGCAGCGGATGAAACTCATGACCGGGCCACGGTGACGTTGCCCGTCGTAGTAGAGGAAGTCGCTGACGATCAGTCCCAGGTGTTCGAGGTACCAGTTCAGGTTCTCGAGGTAGCGCGTACGTTGCAGCACCACGTGACCGAGCCGTTCCACGAGGGCGGGCTCGTGCGGTGGCCGCTGCGTGGCATTGGTGCGCGTGATTCCCGCGTCGTCGAGCGCCCCGAAGTTGTAGTCGTGGGTGCGTTGTCCCGGCAGTTGCCGACCGTCGTCGAGGTCGGCGACCACCCGGACCGGCTGACCGCTCGGGTCGGTCACGGTCACCCCGATCCCCCCGATCGAGTCGGGCAACCGCTCGGCTCGGTGGCCCGTGACCTCGGCGAGACGAAGTACGTCGGCGGACTCCGCAGCGCGGAACGCAGCGCCGACGTAGGACGTCCGACGCCCCTTTCGGATGATCACGCACGGCGCCCGGCCGGCGAGACCCCGCAGGTGCAGCTCGTCGTCGGTCCGCACGGTCACGCGGAATCCGAACGCCTCCGCGAACGTCTGCGCACGGTCCAGATCGGGCTTACGGAACTCCAGCCATGCGATGTCCTGAACCTTGATCACCGGATTCGCGGCGCGTCCGGGATGCTCGCCGGGCAGCGCGCCCTGATCGACGTGCATCCCCTGATGCCCGTCGACGTCGCGGATCCGGTGCGCGTGGTCGATCGTCATGGCCGCTCCTGAAGTAGGTGATCACATCGTCACTCATGATCGGACACCCAGTCAAGAGTTTCTGATGAAATCATCACCGAGTGCGGTTCACACCGGGCCCGCCGCCTGCTCGTGCAGCAGGGCCGTCGTGCGGGCGACATCCGCGGGGCGGCCGAGAAGGAAGCCCTGCACCAGATCGCACCCGGCGGCGGCGAGCGCCTCCCACTGCTCGAGTGTCTCCACCCCTTCCCCCACCACGGTCACGTCATAGGCCTTGGCCAGCAGGACGATGGCGGACACCACGGCCCGCCCACGCGGGGTGCTCACCGCGTCGATGTACGCCTTGTCGATCTTGAAGCTCTCGAACACCGGGAACCGCTCGAGGTAGGACAGGCTGTTGTACCCCTTGCCCACGTCGTCGAGCAGCAACGCGACGCCGAGGTCGCGCAGCGCGGAGAGGTTCGCCGCGACGCGGCCGGTGTCGGCGAGCCAGACGGTCTCCGTGATCTCGAGACCCACCTCGCCGGGCAGTGCACCCGTCTCGCGGAGGGTTGCGGCTACGCGCGCAGGGAACGCCGGGTCGCGCAGCTGCAGACCGCTGATGTTGACGCGCACGCTCACGTCGCAGAACCGGCGCCACTGCACCACCTGGCGGCAGGCACTCCCCAACGACCACTCGCCCAGCGGGGTGGTGAGGCCGGTGCGCTCGGCGACGGCGACGAATTCCGACGGCGCGATGGGGCCGAGGCTCGGGTGCGTCCACCGAGCGAGTGCCTCCACCGCGACGATGCGTCCCGTCCCCACGTCGACCACCGGCTGATAGTGCAGCGACAGTTCGTCACGGGCGAGCGCACCGCGCAGATCGACGGACAGCGTGCGCACGCGGTCGGCGTCGTAAAGGTCGTCCGGGTCGAACACGGCGTACCCACCGGCACCGGTGTCCTTCGCGCGGTACATCGCGAGATCGGCACGCCTCAGAAGTTCGCGTCGAGTCGAGTCCCGTTCGGAGACAGCAACACCCATGCTCGCACTCACCGGCGTCGGCGCGCCGTCCAACGTGGACGTCGTGGCGAGAGCGGTGAGCACGTGGGCGGCCAGCCGTTCGGCATGGGATGCGTCCTCGACTCCGCTGCAGACGATCAAGAACTCGTCACCGCCCAGCCTGGCGACCATGTCCTCGGGGCGAGTCGCCGTGACCAGCCGGCGAGCGAAGCGGACGAGCGCACGGTCCCCGGCGTCGTGACCCAGGCTGTCGTTGATGATCTTGAAGTCGTCGACGTCGAGCAGCAGCAGGGCGACGGATCCGTTCTCGTCGGCGAGCGCGGAGTCGATGGCCTCGTAGACCAGCGCTCGATTCGGCAGTCCGGTCAGCGGGTCGTGCATGCTGCGACGGTGCAGCCTTCGATCGAGGTCGACTCGTTCGAGCGCCCCCGACAGCACTCCGGCCACCGCGGACAGGAAGGTCAGCTCACCCTCGCCGACCACACTCGGCTCGGTGCCGAAGACGATCAGCGCACCCCACTGGCCTGCTCCGGTGGTGATGGGAACAGCTGCGCCGCTGCGATAACCCATGAGGTTCATCGCCGAGACGTCGAACCGCGATTCCTCCCTCGTGTCGACGCACACGGTGGCCTCGTGGTGCGCCAGGGCATACCCGGAGAGCGAGCCGGTTCCGGCCGCGATCACGACGTCGGGTCTGAGTTCGCGGGTGACCGCGTCGAAGCGCAGCGTCCCGGCGTCCTCGACGCTTCTGGCGATGGCAGCCGACTCGACGCCGACCACCGTGGCCGCCGTGCTCGTGGCAGCCACCAACAGCGACGGCATGTCGGCGGAGACCGCGAGACCGCTCAGTTCCGCGAGAGCACGATGTTCGGCTGCGGAGCGCAGCGCCGAACGGGCTGCAGCGACGAGATCCGCGTCCCGACGGTGACCGTGCGTGCGGTCGCGGATGATGGTGGCGATCAGGTCGGGCGTACCTCGAGATCGACGTACGACGAAGGTGGACAGTGCCACCGGGACACCGACGTCGGTGCCGAAGTGTCGAAGTTCGGTCCGCCCCTGCCAGTGTCCGACCGTCCGAAGCGCCGCTTCGACGTCGCCGGCGACCTCGAGCCCCCGCGTGGTGAAGACCTCCGCGGTGGTGACACCCGCAGCCGGCAGCGCGGCCAGACCGAGGAGTGTCAGCCCCACCGGGTTGACGTGGACGACCGCACCGGAGAACTCCGACAGCATGATCATGTCCGGAGATCGTTCGAGCAGCGAGCGCAGGACGGCAGCGTCCAGCGCCGGGTCGGTCACGACAGACAGCGCGAGAGCGTGGGCATCCGACACAGCATGGTCTCGTCGAGCACGATTGACAAACTTCGCCTCGACGACCGTCGGGTGCCCTACCGAAGGGTGCCTCGTCAGGGTCTCGTTGCGCCGCGAGGACGTCGATAGCGTCGACGACCGTGCCTTCCACCACCGAACGTCGACCGCTGCCCTTCCTCGTCTCCGTCCTGGCGATGGGCACGTTCCTCATGGGCACGTCCGAGTTCGTCGTGGCCGGGTTGCTGCCCGACATCGCCGGCGACCTGGCCATCGGGATCTCCGAGGCGGGTCTCCTGGTCACGGCATTCGCGATCGGCATGATCGCCACGCCGGCGGTGGCGGTGGCGGTGCTGCGAGTTCCCGAGCGCACGACGCTGCTGCTCTCGCTCGCCGTGTTCGCCGCCGGACATGTCGTCGTGGCACTTACCGACGAGCTCTCCGTCGTCCTCGTCGCCCGCTTCGTGACCGCGCTGGTCACGGGGGCGTTCTGGTCGATCGCAGCGTCCGTCGGTGCTCGAGTGTCCGGCCCGGACGACGCCGCGCGTGCCATCGGCATGGTCCTCAGCGGGGGCATCCTGGCGACCGTCATCGGCGTGCCCCTCGGGTCCGTCGCCGGTCAGCTCGTCGGGTGGCGTGGCCCGTTCTGGATCCTCGCCGGGCTGGCGCTGCTCGCGACTGTTCCGGTCGCTCGCATCGTTCCCGGCGGTCGCTCCGCCTCGACCACCGTCCCGCTGCGAGAGCAGACGGCGGCGCTGATGTCGCGGCGCCTGTGGGTGGTCATGGCTGCCTGCGTCCTCGTCACCTCGGCCGTGATGTCCACCTACTCGTTCATCGCCCCGCTGCTGACGGAGCGTGCGGGCCTGTCCGCCGAACTCCTCCCGGTGGGTCTCGCGATCTTCGGCGTCGGTGCCGTCACCGGCACACTCGGCAGTGGCCGGCTCGCAGGCCGCGCGCCGTACGGGACTGCTCTGAGCGGGGGCATGGCCGTCGCGGCGGCACTCGCCCTGCTCGGCGCGGTGTCGGGCCACGCCGCACCGTCGATCGCACTTCTCGCGATCGCCGGTCTCGCCGGTCTCGGTATGAACCCGGTCCTCATGTCGATGGCCCTCAGGTTCGCCGAGGGTGCACCCACCCTGGCCACTTCGCTGTGCACGTCCATGTTCAACCTCGGCACCGCGATGGGGAGTGCGGTCACCGCGCGGGCCATCGGTGTGTTCGGCCCGGCCTCGATCCCGGTCGTCGGCGCAGCGTTCGCCGCCGCGCTGCTCGTTCCGCTGGCTACCCTCGTGATCATGGCCAGGCCCGGACACGGCCACCGCGCCGGCACCACCCCGCAGCACGACGCACTGGTGTCCTGACTTCCACTCGATCAGAGGAGTAACGACCATGACCACGATCGCCATCATCGGTGCGGGTGAGGGACTCGGAGCCGCCGTCGCTCGCCGCTTCGGCCGCGAGGGGTTCTCGGTCGCCCTGATCTCACGAGAGCAGGGCAATGTCGACCGCATCGCCGACTCGCTGGGCGATGCCGGGATCACCGCCGCGGGCTTCGCGGCCGACGTCCGGAACCCCGAGTCCCTGACCACCGCGCTGGACTCGGCGGCCGAGCGACTCGGACCGGTCGAGGTGCTGCAGTACAGCCCTGTCCCGGCAAGGGAATTCATGAAGCCGGTCCTCGAGACACGCGTGGCCGATCTCGTCGGTCCGGTCGAGTTCTCCATCTACGGACCCGTCACCGCGGTGAACTGGGCACTGCCGGGAATGCGGTCGCTGGGACGCGGCACCGTGCTGTTCGTGAACGGAGGCAGTGCAGTTCGTCCCGGCGCGACCGTCGCCGGGACCTCGGTCGCCTTCGCCGGCGAGAGTGCCTACGCCCAACTGCTGCACGACGCACTCGCACCGGAGGGGCTGCACGTCGGCCAGCTGATCATTCCGCGGGGCATCGGCGCGGGCGAGCCGTCGCACGAACCGGACGCGCTCGCGGAACGGCTGTGGACCATGCACACCGAGCGCGGCGAATTCCGCACGTTCGCAGCACCTCTCGACTGACCTTCTCCACGAGAGGTGCCCTGCGGGTACACCCTCCATCGGGGACTCCCTCGACCGCCGACGCGGGTGTCGACTGGAGACATGACCACGTCCGTGAAGGCGTGAGCCGCCACCGCAGCAGACGAGCCACTGTCCCGAGCCGAGATCGAGGTCATCTCCGCAGACAAGATCGACGATGCGTGGGAACGGGTGCTCGCCTCCGATGTCCGCTACCGGTTCGTCATCGACACGGCGACGCTGGCCTGACCGCGCGAGGGGTGTCATGACAGGGCCTCCCTCATCGCCTCCGGTCGTCCTACGCTGAATTCATGGACACCAAGGCCGAGGTTCGCGAGTTCCTCATGACCCGCCGCGCGAGGTTGACACCGGAGGCAGCAGGCATCACGACCAGTGGTACCCGTCGGGTGGCCGGCCTGCGTCGCAGCGAAGTGGCGTCGTTGGCCGGCCTGTCGGTCGAGTACTACGCCCGCATCGAGCGGGGCGCCATCGGCGGTGCATCGTCGTCGGTGCTCGACGCGCTCTCGCGCGCCCTGCAGCTCACCGACACCGAACATGCGCATCTGCTCGATCTGGCTCGCGCGGCCGACGGTGTCCCCACGTCGGGACGCCCCCGTCGCAGGGCGGAGCGCATCACCCCACCGCGCATCAGCCTGCAGTGGGCACTCGACTCCATCACCGACGGCGTCGCCTTCGTACGCAATCGACGGCAGGATCTGCTGGCCACCAACGAACTGGGAAAAGCGTTCTACGCGCCCGTCATCGGTGACGGCGGCCGGGTGCCCAACCTGGCTCGGTTCCAGTTCCTCGATCCGCTGTCGCGGGAGTTCTATCCCGACTGGGACCTGTTCGCGCAGATGTGCGTCTCCATCATGCGTGCGGAGGCCGGCCGGGACCCACACGACAAGGGCCTGCAGGACCTCGTCGGCGAACTGTCCACACGCGACGAGACCTTTCGCAGGCTGTGGGGAGCGCACGACGTCCGCACTCACGGCGCCGGGACCAAACGCTTCCACCATCCCGTCGTCGGCGAGGTCCACCTCGCCTACGAGGAACTGGTGATCACCGCGGACCCCGGTTCCGTCCTCATGGTCTACACAGCGGAGCCCGGATCCCCGAGCGCGGATCGACTGCGACTGCTGGGGTCCTGGTCGACTGAAGCAGCCCGCTGATCGTGTACTCCCGACCCCGGAATCCGGGGTCTCGATTCCACTGTCGTCATCGCGTGGTTCAGGACGCCGCCCACACACCCAGCACGGTGCCGCTCGGATCGGCGAAGTGGAAGCGTCGTCCACCCGGGAAGTCGTAGGGGCCGGACACCACCGATCCGCCGGCGGCCTCGACCGCCTCAGCCGATGCGTCCAGGTCGTCGGAGTAGAGCAGCACGAGTGGTCCTCCCGCCGGCGCGGGGGTCTCGACCACGGCCAGCCCACCGACCTCGGCGCCGTCGGCTCCCACGATGCCGGCGTACGTCGGGCCGTAGTCGACGAACGTCCATCCGAAGGCACCCGCGTAGAAGGCCCGAGCGACCGTCAGGTCGGTGACCGACAGCTCGATGTAGTCGATGCGGTGGTGCCTGGTCGTCGCCATTGCCCGATCATGCCGGTCGAGCACGCCCGGCGCGTGTCCTTCCGCGGGACCTCTGTCGCCGAGTGGCAACCCGCCGACCGCACGAGTAATGTCCTCCCACGGTGTGCCGGGAAGTCTGGTCGGCGGTCGCTTCCGCGACCCCGAACGACGTCCAGCAGGAAGAGGCACCTCGACATGATGCTCGCCGTCGACACGGGCACGTACCGGACCACAGCAGGCCGAGACGCCGTGCAGGAATGGTGCCGACGCAGACTCGCCGACTGGTCCACGCCGCACACCGTTCGCCGGATCGACACCTCGCTCGGCTCGACCGTCGTCACGTCCGTCGTTCGACCCGACGCGCAGCGCACCGTCGTGGTGGTGCCCGGCGAGCTGTCCTGCGCGGCACTTCTGACGCCGCTGATCGATGCGATGCCCGACGCCACGGTGCACGTCGCCGACATGCCCGGCCAGCCCGGGCTCAGTTCGGGGGTGCGCCCGCGCCGGGGCCGGGCCTCGGCCGACTACGGTCGCTGGCTGGAGGACACCCTGACGCAGATCGGCGCCCCGCGGCCGGTTCTGCTGGGCATCGGGAGCGGCGCCGCGGCGGCCCTCTCCGCCACCTGCCGATCGTCGGTCGGCGCGATGGTGCTGGTCCGTCCCGAAGGCATCGTCCCGGTCTCTCGCCCCGATGGGCGGTTCCTGCGACGCCGCACGTCAGCGCACAGCACCTCCAGGGCGGTGGCCGCACTCTGCGGACAGCATTTCCGTCCGGACGACGACCTGGTGGAATGGCGACTTCTGGTGTCGACGCATTGCGCCGGAACGCGCGCGGATCGCCACATCTCGGAGCGGCGGCTCGCGGAGTGGAGCCGCGCGGTGCCGCTCGAAGTGGTGGCGGGATCGTGTGATCCGGTGCTCGACCACCGTCGACTGGACGACCAGGTGTGGGAGATCACCGGTCGGGACACGACGGTGCTCGACGACTGCGGTCACCTCCCGGAACACGAATGCCCGCGGGCGCTCACCGCCGCGGTCGAGCGGGTCGATCGACGGGTCCGGACGTAGCGGATTCGCGTCCACCCCGGCCTCACCGCCATGATCGACTGACCGATCGTCTATTTCTCAGGATGTGAACAAGTGAATTCAGTACGGTCCGCCTGGCGCGGAATACGCAAACCGGTATTCATTCCCGCGTCCGCGATCATCGTCGCCATGATCGTTTTCTCCGTCATTTTCGCGGGTACCGCTGCCGACGCCTTCGAGGCCCTCAACGGGGCCATCACCGATGGTGTCGGATGGTGGTACATCCTCACGGCGACGGGATTCGTCGTGTTCGCTCTGTACTGCGGCGCCAGTCGTATCGGCAACATTCGCCTCGGCCGCGACGACGAGAGCCCCGAATTCGGCGTCCTCTCCTGGTTCGCTATGCTCTTCAGCGCCGGTATGGGCATCGGCCTGGTGTTTTACGGCGTCGCAGAACCGTTGTCGCACTACATCACTCCCCCGGTTGCCGGGGGTGTCGACGGATCGACCGACGCGGCCGCCAACCAGGCCATGGAGCTCACCCTGTACCACTGGGGTCTGCACGCATGGGCGATCTACGTCGTCGTCGGTCTCGGACTCGCGTACATGACCTACCGCAAGGGCCGCCCCCTGTCGGTTCGCTGGCTCCTCGAGCCACTGCTCGGACGGCAACGGATCGAGGGCGGTATCGGTCACGCCATCGACGCGATCGCCATCATCGGAACGCTGTTCGGCGTCGCGACCTCACTCGGTTTCGGTGTTCAGCAGATTTCCGCCGGTCTGTCCTACCTCGGCTGGGTGGAGACGAACAATTGGCTGACCATCGCCCTCATTGCCTTCGTCACGTTGCTCGCTACGTATTCCGTCGTCTCGGGTGTGTCGAAGGGCCTGAAATGGCTCTCCAACATAAACATGGCACTCGCCGCCGGCTTGGCTGTGTTCGTCCTGATCGCCGGACCGACGCTGTTCCTCATGCAGTCGTGGGTGCAGAACCTCGGTGGGTACGTCCAGGCACTGCCGGAATTGATGCTCCGTACATCGCCTTTCGCCGAGGACGGGTGGGCCGGCGCCTGGACCATCTTCTACTGGGGATGGTGGATGAGCTGGGCACCGTTCGTCGGCATGTTCATCGCACGGATCTCGCGCGGCCGCACGATCCGCGAATTCGTCTTCGGCGTGCTGCTCGCACCGACTCTCGTCGGCTCGCTGTGGTTCACCATCTTCGGTGACTCCGGAATCCTCCGTCAGCGCAACGAGGGCACCATGCTCGCCGACGACGGAACGGTCGGCACGGACACGAGCCTGTTCCAGCTTCTCGACGGTCTTCCGCTCGCGACCGTCACGAGCGTTCTCGCCATCGCGGTGATCGTGTTCTTCTTCGTCACCTCCTCGGACTCCGGCTCGCTGGTCATCGACATCCTCTCCACCGGTGGTGATCTCGACACACCCAAGATCACCCGCGTCTACTGGACCGTGCTCGAGGGCGTCGCTGCCGCTGTTCTGCTGCTGATCGGTGGATCCGGATCACTCACGGCCTTGCAGACGGCGTCGATCGCGACCGCGGTGCCGTTCTCGATCATCATGGTGCTGGCGTGCGTGTCACTCCTGAAGGCCTTCCGCTACGAGGTGGCCACCACGCCGTCCTACGTCCGGATCACCCCTGCCGGAGATGCACCGCCCGTGGACCGCGCGACACCGGCGCGACGGCCGGAGCGCGGCGGTATCTCCACCACGTTCGCCGGTCTGTCCCCGTCGAAGGACGGCCTGTCCACTCCGTCCGGGCTGCTCGCGGTCCAGTCGGTACCGCAGAGCCGACTTCAGATCGACCCGGACACCGGCGCCGTTCAGTACTCGGAGCACGACGAGCCGGTCGATCCGCTCGGCGGCGAGGTCTTCGACACCCCCGAGTTCGCGGACTCCGCCGAAGGCGAAGCCCACCAACGCCGTACCGACGCCACCGCGTACGACAACTCCTGATCGTCAGAGCACCGAAGGGCACCCCATGACGTCATCCTCGCCACCTCCCACGCGTCGCAGTCTGCTCTCGCGGGGGTCGTGGTCCGAAGCCTCGCGCATCACCGACGTGCTGCGCAAGGAGACCGTCGGGGGTGCCCTGTTGCTGGTCGCCACGGTGATCGCTCTCGTCTGGGCCAACTCCCCGTGGTCGGCCGCCTACGACACGCTCATGGCGACACGAGTGGGCCCGTCCGCGCTCCACCTCGATCTCACTCTCTCCACGTGGGCCGCGGACGGCCTGCTCGCGATCTTCTTCTTCGTCGTGGGCCTCGAACTCAAGCGCGAGTTCGTCGCCGGCGACCTCCGCGACCCGGCGCGTGCGGCCCTGCCCATCGCGGCCGCGATCGGCGGCATGGCCGTGCCCGCACTGATCTTCGTCGTCGTCAATCTGCGCACCGGTGACGGCGCACTGCTGGGGTGGGCCATTCCCACCGCGACCGACATCGCCTTCGCGGTCGCCGTTCTCGCCGTCGTCAGCACGCACCTACCGCTCGCATTGCGCACCTTTCTGCTCACGCTGGCCGTCGTCGACGATCTCCTCGCGGTGACGGTGATCGCGATCTTCTACACCGCCGACCTGAACTTCGTGGCGCTCGGCGCCGCGATGATCCCGCTCGCCCTCTTCGCCGTCGCCGTGCAGCGACGGATCCGGTCGTGGTGGATTCTCATTCCCCTCGCGGTCGTCACCTGGGTTCTCATGCACGAGTCCGGCGTTCACGCCACGGTCGCCGGCGTGCTGCTCGGATTCGCGGTGCCGGTGATCCGCAGCCGCGCCGCCGGCGGTCCGGAGGCCGGTCCCGGTATGGCCGAACACTTCGAACATCGCATCCGACCTCTCTCTGCCGGTGTCGCAGTGCCGCTCTTCGCATTCTGCGCCGCCGGCGTGACCGTCGGCGGCGTGTCGGGCTTCTTCGAGGCGCTCGGCGACCCGATCGCCATCGGCATCGTCGCGGGACTGGTGGTCGGCAAGACCATCGGCGTGCTGGGCACCACGTATCTCGTGTCCCGCTTCACCCGTGCCACTCTCGATGCCGGACTCGCGTGGCGTGACGTGTTCGGCGTCGCCGTTCTCGCCGGCATCGGTTTCACCGTCTCGCTGTTGATCGGCGACCTCGCCTTCGGTGAGAGCACCGAGCGAGACGATCACGTCAAGGTCGGAGTGCTGACCGGATCGGTGATCTCGGCGTGCATCGCCGCCGCGATTCTGCGCAGCCGCAACCGCGCGTACAAGCTGATCCACGAGGAGGAGACCCGCGACGACGATCACGACGGCATCCCCGACGTGTATCAGCGCCGCGAGGAGAGCTGACTCAGAGTTCGGTGACCGGCCTGCGGGCCGCGAGCAGAGCTGCGAACTCCTCGCCGTAGGCGAGATGGCGTCGCAACGTCTCGCACCGGTCCAGCGCCTTGTCGTGGCACTGGTCGACGAATTGTGTTGCGGCAGTTCGGTCCTCGTCGTCGGCATCGCCGTTCCCGAGGACGTCGAGGGCTGCGAGCAGCTCGCCCATCTCGGCCAGCGTGAACTCCAGCGGCTTCATCCGCCGGATCACCAACAACCGCTCGACGTCGGCCTCGGTGTAGAGCCGGAATCCGCCGGCCGATCGCGCCGACGGGACGACGAGACCCACCGAGTCGTAGTGGCGCAGTGTGCGAATGGACAGTGCCGTGCGCTCGGCGACCTCACCGATCTGCATGCTCTCGCCCACTGTCCCGCTCCTTCGTCGTACGTCGAGTGTGCGTCGACTCTAGTTCCGACCCGGAGACCGGGCCCGATCAGTGTCCTGCGCCGAGGTTTCCGCTGAGCCGGTCCCGTCGTTCCACGGACGACGCGTTCAGCCCCACGATCTCGACCTTCTTGCCCCTCGCCGCGTACTTCGTGGTGACGGCATCGAGCGTCGCGACCGTGGAGGCGTCCCAGATGTGGGACTCCGACATGTCGATGACGATGTTCTCGGGGTCACCGACGTAGTCGAACTGGTGGATCAGATCGTTGCTGGAGGCGAAGAACAGCTCTCCCAGGACCTTGTAGACGCGCGTGTTCTCGTCCGGGTGCGCCACGTCGACCACCTCGGTGAGGTGCGCGACCCGCCGCGCGAAGAGCACCATCGCGGTGACGACACCGACGACGACGCCGTAGGCCAGGTTGTGGGTCGCGACGGTCACGGCCACCGTGGCGATCATGACCAGCGTCTCGCTCTTGGGCATGCGCCGCAGGGTCGACGGACGGATGCTGTGCCAGTCGAACGTGCCCACCGAGACCATGATCATGACCGCGACCAACGCGGCCATCGGGATGAGTGCCACGATGTCGCCGAGTCCCACCACGAGGATCAGCAGGAACGTTCCGGCGAGGAAGGTCGAGATCCGGGTACGTGCGCCGGAGACCTTCACGTTGATCATGGTCTGGCCGATCATCGCGCAGCCGCCCATGCCGCCGGTGAAGCCCGTGACGAGGTTGGCGACACCCTGGCCCCAACCCTCGCGGGTCTTGTTCGAGCGCGAATCGGTGATGTCGTCCACCAGCTTCGCGGTCATGAGTGATTCGAGCAGACCCACCAGTGCGATGGCGAGCGAGAACGGCGCGATGATCGACAGGGTGTCGAGGGTGAACGGCACGTTCGGGAGCAGCAGCGTCGGAAGCGAGGACGGCAGCTCGCCCTCGTCGCCGACATCGGGAACCTGCAGCGCGAACACGAGGGTGGCGGCGGTGAGCATCACGATGGCGATCAACGGTGCGGGCACTACGGTCGTCAGCTTGGGAAGGAACACCATGACCACGAGACCCACTGCCACGAGGGGATACACCAGGGCGGGCACGCCGATGAGGTAGGGCAACTGCGACGTGAAGATGAGGATGGCGAGCGCGTTGACGAACCCGATCATCACGCTGCGCGGAATGAAGCGCATCAGCTTCGCCACTCCGACGACGCTGAGCACGATCTGCAGGACGCCACCGAGGATCACGGCGGCGATGAGGTAGTCGAGGCCGTACTCGCGTGACAGTGGCGCGACGACGAGGGCGATCGCTCCGGTGGCGGCCGAGATCATGGCCGGACGACCGCCGACGATCGAGATGGTGACCGCCATCGTGAAGGACGCGAACAGTCCGACGCGGGGATCGACACCGGCGATGATGGAGAACGAGATCGCCTCCGGGATCAGCGCCAGCGCGACGACCAGGCCCGCCAGCACCTCGGTCTTCAGTCGACGAGGTGAGCGCAGCGCGGCCAGCACCGAGGTGTCCTCGGGTGGGGCGACGGTCGAGCCGGCGTGGGACATGACGAGCCTCTTTCACGGTGCGGGACTGCCGGAGGCCGAGCACGGCCCTCCGCTGGGGCGGAACTCTACTCTCACCGGAGAGTAGAGTGCGAATTGACCGAGACCATCGACAACCGTCAATATAGAAGAATGTCGAATCAGTCAGAGCCCGACACGGGCGTCCGATGCTCGCCCCTGGTTCGTGAACCTCTGACCGAGCAGCAGTCGCACATCCTCGCGTCGATGTTCAAGGCGCTGGGCGACCCGGTCCGGTTGCGCCTGCTCAGTCTCATCGCGAGTCATGACGGTGGTGAGGCGTGCGTGTGCGACATCTCCGGATCCTTCGACCTGTCGCAGCCGACCATCTCCCACCACCTCAAGGTGCTTCGCCAGGCCGGCCTGCTCGGCTCCGAGCGGCGTGGAACCTGGGTCTACTACCGCGTGGTTCCCGATGCGCTGCAGCAGTTGTCGGCCGTCATGGCCACCGTCGACCCGACGCTGGTGACCGCATGAGCACCGCGGCGAACACCAGCGACCACCCCGCCGTCGTCGGCAAGCTCTCCACCCTCGACCGCTTCCTGCCGGTGTGGATCGGCGTCGCGATGGTCGTCGGGCTCCTGCTCGGACGACTGATCCCCGGGATGAACGACGCCCTGTCGTCCATCTCCGTCGACGGCGTCTCCCTGCCGATCGCGATCGGCCTGCTGATCATGATGTACCCGGTGCTGGCCAAGGTGCGTTACGACCGGCTCGACACCGTCACCGGTGACAAGAAGCTCCTGCTCGGTTCTCTCGCTCTGAATTGGATCCTGGGCCCCGCCTTGATGTTCGCTCTGGCCTGGCTGTTCCTCCCCGACCTACCGGAGTACCGCACCGGACTGATCATCGTCGGACTCGCCCGCTGCATCGCGATGGTCATCATCTGGAACGACCTCGCCTGCGGCGACCGCGAAGCCGCAGCCGTACTCGTGGCGATCAATTCTGTGTTCCAGGTGATCATGTTCGCCGTCCTCGGCTGGTTCTACCTCTCCGTGCTCCCCGGCTGGCTCGGCCTCGACCAGACCACCATCGAGGCATCACCGTGGCAGATCGCGAAGTCCGTGCTGATCTTCCTGGGCATCCCGTTGATCGCCGGATTCGCCTCCCGGTACTTCGGCGAACGCGCCAAGGGCCGCGACTGGTACGAGACCTCGTTCATCCCCAAGATCGGGCCGTGGGCGCTCTACGGACTGCTGTTCACCATCGTCGTCCTGTTCGCCCTGCAGGGCGACCGCATCACCTCCCAGCCCCTGGACGTCGTCCGCATCGCGCTCCCGCTGCTGGTGTACTTCGCCGTGATGTGGGGCGGCGGATACGCCCTCGGCGCCGCCATGGGCCTGGGCTACGAACGCACGACCACCCTGGCGTTCACCGCGGCGGGCAACAACTTCGAACTCGCCATTGCCGTCGCGATCGCCACCTACGGAGCCACGTCCGGCCAAGCCCTCGCCGGCGTCGTCGGACCCCTCATCGAAGTCCCCGTGCTCGTGGGACTCGTCTACGTCTCGCTGGCACTGCGCAGACGATTTTCACCCGCCCGACAGACGAAGGAATCCTGATGTACCGCAAGCCGAGTGTGTTGTTCGTCTGCGTGAAGAACGGCGGCAAGTCGCAGATGGCCGCAGGGCTGATGCGCACGGTCGCCGGTGACGATGTCGAGGTGCATTCCGCCGGGACTGCCCCCGGCAGTGCAGTCAATGCTCTGTCGGCCGAGTCGCTGCGTGAGGTCGGAGTCGATCTCACCGGTGAGCACCCCAAGCCGATCGATCCGGATCTGATGTCCCGGATGGACTTCGTCGTCACCCTCGGCACCGAGGCGACCGTCGACCCGGTCGAGGGACCGACCTACCTGAAGTGGGACACCGACGAGCCGTCGACGCGAGGTATCGAGGGCATCGAGCGGATGCGCCTGGTGCGCGACGACATCGCCACGCGCGTCGACGAACTCGCGGCGCGACTGCGGATCTGACACGGGCCGCACCCGACGGCCGGCACTCCCGTCGGAGTGGCGGCCGTCGGCCGGAGGTCAACCGAGAAGTTGTTCCATCCTGGCGATCTCGGCGTTCTGCGTGTCGACGATCGTGCGAGCCATCGCGACCGCGTCGTCGTTCGAGCCCTCTTCGATCTCCGTCTCCGCCATGGCGACCGCACCTCGATGATGGTCGATCATCATCGTCAGCCACCGCTGGTCGAACTCGTCGCCGGACAAGGCCGTCAGGGAGGCCATGTCCTGCGAACTCATCATTCCGCTCCCTGACCCGTGGTCCATGCCCTGCATGTCGTCGGGCGTTGCCGACGGAGACGGCTGACCCCACTCCGCCAGCCATGAGGCCAACTGGTCCATCTCGGGTCCCTGCGCGTCCGCGATCTCGTCGGCGAGCGTGACCACGTCCGGGTTCGTGGAACGCCCGTCGACCATGGAGGCCATCTCGACAGCCTGAGCATGGTGCGGGTACATCATCGATGCGAACGCGACGTCGGCGTCGGCGAAGTCCGCAGCGGGATCCTGAGACGGCGCGGACTCCATGGACGAGGAACCCATCGAGTGGCCCTCCATCGACGCGGACGACCCGTCGTCGCCACAACCGGCGACGAGGGCGACTCCGATCGCGGCAGCGGCGAGTGTGGTGACTGTCGTGTTCTTGACATGCATGGGCGTACTCCTGAGGTGTGTCGAACGGAAAAGGGGTCTGAATCGACGTGCGATCCGCCGGGGCATCACTGCCCCGGGCTCCCCGTCACACGCGCAGAAGTACCGAGTCGTCCAGCGAGGACAGCGCCCATGGTGGAGCTCGACCTGCGCGGGCGACGATCACGACGACACGGTCGGATGCGTCATCGAGCGCCGGCAGGCACTCGACGGCCCCGATCGGGACCGACATCGGCGGGAACGAGGTGACCGTCCCGATGCACGGATGCATCATGTCGTGACCGTCGGGACACGGCAGTCGCTCCGCCGCCGGACCGGGCTCCGCGATGTGCGTGGCGGCGTCAGCGTGGACCTCCGCGTCCATCGACGCGTGGTGGTTCGGCATCGCTTCATGGGCCGCGGCGGTCTGGACGGGCACCACCATGTGCATCAGCACCACGCCCAGTGCGATCGAGACGGCCCACCAGGCCATCGGCACAGCGAGGGTCAGCGAACGTCGCTGCCGAAGACTGTGCAACACGGGCCCCAGCGTACCGACGAGTACCCCCTGGGGGTACGTCGGGCGGTCGTCGCACCGAAACCCGGCAACCTCGGTCAGATACCCCAGGGGGTACTTGCATACCCCCCCTCGTATGTGACACGGTGTGCGCAGTACAGCGGATCGAACGCGGAAGGGGTGTCCTGTGGGCCCCCTTGCCGAATGCTCACAGTTCCACCGCTGAGCACACCCTCACACCACTTCTCGACGATGGCCGATCCAGGCCGCTCAGATACCCCCACCCGTATAGGAGTCCACCGTGTCCCAGTCCGACACCGTCGCCGAATCCCTGCCAGGCGACCACCACGACAGTGCCCTCGGCCGGTGGGGCGCAGCCATGGTCACCCGCCGCCGCTGGGTCTTCGGCACCTGGCTGATTCTGCTGATCGCCCTCGGATCCGCTGCACCGTCGGTGTTCGCGTCCCTCGCCGGCGCCGGGTGGCAGGCGAACGGATCGGAATCGGTGCAGGTCCGCGAGCTCGCCGAGGAGCACTTCGGCGGCAACTCCTCCGCCGCGGTGCAGGTCGTCGTCCACAGCGACTCCGGTGCGCTGAGCGACCCGGCAGCGACCGCCGCGCTCACCGGCGCGACCGACATCCTGAACGCGGACCCGCGTTTCGGTGAGATCGTGCCCCCGCAGCCGGGGATGACGATCAGCCCGGACGGACGCACCGGCATCCTCATCGCCGGCGCTGACGGCACCACCGACGAGATGGTCACCGCCGTCGACGACGTCAAGGACCAGCTCACCGCACTCTCCGGCGACGGTGTCGAGGTCTACCCCACCGGAGCGTCGGCGCTGTGGTCGGACTTCAACAAGGCCAACCACGACGCGATGATCCAGGCCGAACTCATCTCCTGGCCCGTCACCCTCGCCATCATGGTCCTCGCGTTCGGCTCGCTCGTCGCCGCCGGACTCCCGCTGCTCTTGACCATCGCCGGTCTCGTCGCCTCCGCCGGCGGGCTGGTCCTGCTCAACGAGATCACCCCGATCTCGGTGTGGGCCATGAACTTCGCCATGATGTTCGCCCTCGCACTCGGCATCGACTACGCACTGTTCCTCGTCGCCCGCTTCCGCGACGCCCTGCGCTCCCGCGATCCCCGCGCGGCCGTCGCCGAGACCATGGACACCGCCGGCAAAGCCGTGGTCCTGTCCGGACTCACCGTCCTCGTCAGCCTGTCCGCCGTGCTGATCGTCCCCGCCCCCGCAGTGCGGACCATGGCCGTCGGCATCATGCTCGCCGTCACCTTCGTCCTGCTCGCCACCCTCACCCTGCTCCCCGCCGCCCTCGGCGCGCTCGGATCGAAGGTCAACGCCGCGTCCCTCCCCTACGCGAAGCGTCAGCAGCACCGCTCGCCGATGTTCGCCGCGTGGGGCGCTCTCCTGCACAAGCACCCGTGGCCGTTCGCGCTCGCCTCGATCGGCGTCCTCGTCGCACTCGCACTTCCTGTTCTCGGCCTGAAGGTCGCGATGCCGTCGATCTCCGTGGTCCCCGAGGACGCACCGGTGCGGCAGGGCTACGCCCTCGTCCAGCAGCAGTTCGGTGACGGCGCCCCCGGCGCACTGCAGATCGTCGTCCCCGACACCGACGCCGCCGACACAGCCTCTGCCGCTTCGGAGGTGCCCGGTATCGCGATGGTCACCCCGCCGCAACCCGCCGCTGACGGCTCCGGCTATGCACTACTGCAGGCGATTCCGGCTGTCGACCCGTCCGACGAGTCGATGGGCACCATTCTTGCCGACCTCCGTGGCGAACTCCCGGAGTCGGCACTGGTCGGCGGCGCCCCCGCGGAGAACCTCGACCTGCAGCAGGCCCTGAACGACTACCTGCCGCTCGTCGTCACGATCATCCTGATCCTCGGATTCGTGCTGCTCCTCGTCGCACTGCAAGCACCCTTGATCGCGTTCCTGGGCACCGCGGTCAGCCTGCTCTCCACCGCCGCCGCGTTCGGCGTCGCGAAGCTGATCTTCCAGGACGGACACGGCGCCTCGCTGCTCGGATTCACCCCGCAGGGCTTCCTGAACGGGTGGGGGCCGGTGTTCTTCTTCGCGATGATCTTCGCCATCGCCATGGACTACACCGTGTTCCTCCTCGCCACCGCCAAGGAGCACTACGAGCGCACCGGCGACGCGACGACGGCGATGATCGACGGTCTCGCCCACTCGGGTCGGGTCATCTTCGCCGCGGCCGCGGTTATGGTGGCGGTGTTCTTCACCTTCGCCCTCGCCGACCCGCTCCCGCCGAAAGAGATGGGCATCATTCTCGGCGTCGCCGTGCTTCTCGACGCGGTGCTCATCCGGTTGATCCTGCTACCCGTCCTGCTCCGACTCACCGGCTCCGCCGCCTGGTGGTCACCCGCCTGGCTCCGCAAGGCTCTCCCGTCGATCAGCTTCTCTCACTGATCCGTTCACCCACCACCGAAGGACCACTCATGAATATCGCTCTGACCACCACTCTGACCGGCACCGACTTCGACACCGCCGTCCAGCGCACCCGAGACGCCCTGGCAGAGCAGGGTTTCGGTGTGCTCACCGAGATCGACATGCAGGCCACCCTGAAAGCCAAGCTCGGTGAGGACATGGAGCGCTACCTGATTCTCGGCGCGTGCAACCCGCCCCTGGCCCACCGCGCCGTCGGCGTCATGCGACAGATCGGCCTGCTGCTCCCCTGCAACGTCGTCGTCCGCGAGGACCCGGACAACGCCGACGTGATCATCGTCGACGCCATGAACCCCGACATCATGGTCCAGTCGACCGGAGTGCCGGCGCTCGGCGACGTCGCCCGCGACGCAGCGACCAAGCTCCGCGCTGCCATCGCCACGCTCGCCGACGAACCGGCACCCGGACACTGAGACTCTGATGCCCCCGGGGGTACCATCGACAGCTCACGGCAGTTCTGACAGGAGTTCATCATGGTCGGCGACGACGACAGCATCGCACTGGTACTCAACCGACTCCGGCGCGCCAACGGCCAACTCACCGGGGTCATCTCGATGATCGAGAACGGCCGCGACTGCAAGGAGGTCGTCACCCAGCTCGCCGCCGTCTCGCGCGCGCTCGACAGGGCAGGGTTCAAGATCGTCGCCACCGGCCTGCGCGAATGTATGACCGGTGCCACCGCCGACAACAAGGAACCCATGACCGAGGCGGAACTCGAGAAGCTGTTCCTCGCACTCGCGTGACGAGACGAGCACTCCTGCACACGGCGGCCCGACCGCGCGTCGCGCTCGCTGTCGTCGCCCTGGCCCTCACCGCGTGCGCTCCGTCGGGCGGTGTGCCCGTCTCGCCGGCTCCCACGTCGAGTCGAGCAGAGCGCGACGACGTCTCGACCGGACTGCAGGCTGTCGAGGAGCGCTACGACGTGACGGTGGGTGTCAGCCTCCTGAACACCGGGACCGGCGAGACGATCAGCTATCGCGGAGCCGAACGTTTCGGTTTCGCTTCGACAGTGAAGGTGTTCCTGGCAGCCGAGTTCCTGCGACGAACCCCTGAGGACGCTCGGGACGACCTCGTGAGGTGGACCGCGGCCGACATCGAGCGCGCGGGATATTCACCGGTGACCACGGCACGTCTGGACACCGGACTCACGGCGGCCGAGTTGGCGGAAGCGGCCGTGCGGGAGAGCGACAACACGGCGACCAACCTCGTGTTCGACCAAATCGGCGGTCCCGCAGAGCTCGATGCGGCTCTGTCCCGACTCGGCGACGATGTCACGGACATCGTCGACGTGGAGCCGGGCCTCAACACGGTTGGACCCGACAGCACCGGAAACACCACCACCGCCGACGCGTTCACGACGAGTCTGGCCGCACTGCGGGGTGCCGGCTCGTCGACCGATGCCGACGCAGCGATCCTGGCCGAGTGGATGAGCGGGAACGCCACGGGCGACGCACTCGTCCGCGCGGGGGCGCCGAGCGGATGGACGGTGGCCGACAAGTCGGGTGGCGCCGGGGTCGTGCGGAACGACATCGCCGTCGTCACACCACCCGGCCGTCCCCCGCTGGTACTGACGGTGCTGACACGGAAGAACGACGCCTCGGCACCGTACGAGGACGCCGCGGTGAGCGAGAGCGCCGCGGTCGTCCTGAACACCGTTCGGTAGCCCCTGAACACCGTTAGGTAGCCCCTGAACACCGTTAGGTAGTCTCGGAAAGTATGATCACCGCACCACTCAACGACGACATCGTCCTCGGTGCAGCCGAGCTCGAACGCGTGGATCGGGGCGTGCGCCCACACCGGCTCCCCCGTGCCGTCCGGCAACGCGATGCGGACCCGCAGCTCGCGATGATGGAGGCGCAACCGTCCGGAGTGCGTATCGCCGCGCGCACGACCGCCGTCCAGATGGTCCTCGAGGTCCACACCACGCGCATGACCTACCGGGGTGTGATGCGCGACCGGGGCGCCGTCGACGTGGTGGTGAACGACTCGGTGCTTCAGTCGCACGTGCTGTCGGGCGGTGACACCGTCGAGATCGATCCGACCACCGGGACGAGCACGGTCCACCCGGGAACGACGGAGCGCATCACCCTCACCGATCTGCCGGCCGGGGAGAAGACGGTCGAGATCTGGCTACCCCACAACGAACAGGTGGATCTGGTCTCGCTGTCCGCTGATGCCGTTCTGCACCCGGCGCCGACGAGCGGACCGAGGTGGCTGCACCACGGCAGCTCGATCAGCCAGGGATCCAACGCCGCGAGCCCTACGCGCATCTGGCCTGTCGTCGCGGCCCGTCGTGCCGGCGTTCGGCTGCGCAACCTGGGTTTCGGGGGCAGCGCCTTCGTCGATCCGTTCATGGCTCGCGTCGTGCGGGACTCCCCCGCGGACGTCATCAGCGTCAAGCTGGGCATCAACGTCGTCAACCTCGATGCAATGCGCCTTCGTTCGTTCGTTCCCGCAGTTCACGGGTTCCTCGACACCGTCCGCGACGGGCACCCGACCACACCGCTGCTGCTGATCTCGCCGATCCACTGCGCGATCCACGAGAACACTCCGGGACCCGGGGCGATCGATCCCGACTCGTTCGCCGCCGGCTCCGCGAGATTTCGCGCGACGGGCACGGAGGGCGACATCGCGCTCGGACGCCTGACACTTCGCGTGATCCGTGACGCGCTCGCTCAGATCGTCGACAGTCGATCGGACGACCCGAACCTCCACCACCTCGACGGACTGCTGCTTCTCGGCGAGGACGACGAACGGCGCCACCCACTTCCGGACAACCTGCATCCCGACACCGACGCCCACGCCGTCATGGGACAGCGTTTCGCGGACATCGCCTTCGGCCCGTCAGGGCCGTTCGCGCCGGGAGTGATCACGGGGCCTGGGCCCGACCGGGGAACGTGAGTGTGACCAGTCGGTGCATTCTCACGGAATGCGCGTGGGGTGGCGAGAATGGGGGTAGTCCCGAGTCAAGCGCGACACCCGCGCACCGAGAGAGGACAACCCTCGATGGTGAGCGCGGGGAACCACGACGGCAGGCTTCGCACGTCGGTCATCACCGACATCGTGGATGTCTGTGTCGATCTGACGGGCGCCGACGGCGCCGCCCTGGTTCTGGTCCCGCCCGGCGACTGGTCGGTGCAGAATGTCGCGCACGTGACAGACGCGACGGCGGCCCGCGTCGCACGGGAACTCCAGGCAATCGGGCTCGGTCCGGTCGTCGACGCTCTCGCCGACGGTGCGGTCCACGATGCCGCGGTGGAGGATTCACTCGATCGCCTGCGGTGGCCGCAGGTGACCGGCGCCCTGGGCGTCGGGTGGCTACGGGTGTTCCCTGTGGGCCCCCGCGCCCGACCGTCGGGAACCTTGCAACTTCACCGACGCACCTGGAGAGGTCGAGGGTGGTCGACGGAGCTCGACGGCCCTCTCGGCCGACTGGCGCACTCTCTCGGCACTCTGTGCGCCACCGACTTCGCCGCCGAGAACGGTGCACAGCCCGGCCCCGACACCGACGTGGTGCACACGGCGATCGGAATGATGGCCGCCAGGCACGAGCTTTCCGTATCCGCCGCATCCGCACTTCTGCGCGCGGTCGCTGATTCTCACGGGCGCTCGTCGGTGGCGCAGGCACGGGTCATCGTCGATTCAGTCGGGCGACGGGGAACCGGCACCTGACCTCGTTGATTGCGTCATAAGGGCAGCCTACCCTTAGCATCAAGGCATGATGCGTATTCCCGGCAGCGTCCCACGATGGACGAGACGCTCGATCACAGTTCTCATCGCCGCCGTGGCGGTGACCGCGCACCTCGTCGGCTGCAGCTCGTCGGACCCCGCTGACCCCGGTTCGGCGACGACCGCCGATGCGTCGTTCCCGAAGACGTTGCGGCACATGTACGGCGAGACCGTCCTCGACTCGACACCCGCCCGCGTGGCCACCTGGGGTGCCGGCGCCACGGATGCCGTGCTGGCTCTCGGGGTGATGCCGGTGGCCATGCCGTCGACCACGTACGGCGGCGGTGACGACCTGACGTACCCGTGGATCGCCGAGTCGATCGCCCGGAACGGCGGTGAGGCACCGGCTCTCCTGGACGACGTTTTGGGTCCCCTGTCGGTCGAGAAGCTCGTCGCAGCCGACCCCGACGTCCTGCTGGCACCACATTCCGGCCTCACTCGGAGCGAGTACGACGCGGTCACATCGGCCGGCATTCCCGTGGTCGCACCGCCGTCCGAGCTCTGGTCGACTCCGTGGCGAGACACGATCGGTGTCACCGGTGAGGTTCTCGGAAAGAGCGTCGAGGCAACGGAACTCGTGTCAGAACTGGACCAGCAGGTCGTCGGTGCCGGCGCAGGACACCCCGAGTTCCGAGACCGAACCATCGCCTACGTGTCCGAGGCGCAGGACGTCTACTACCTCCTGCTTCCCTCGGACCCGCGCGTCGAGTTGCTCGAGAACCTGGGATTCACGTCCGATCCGTCCGTCACCGAACTGGCGACCGGTGATTCCACGTTCTCGACCGCGGTGTCGTCCGAGGAAATCTCCCGAATCGATGCCTCTGTCGTCTTCACACAGGTGGACACGGACGCGGCACTCCGGGAGTTCCTGTCATCCGACGTGTCGCGGCAGATCCCCGCTGTGGCGGCAGGTGCCGTCGCCGGATTCGTCGGCCAGGAAGCCGGGGCCGCCATCGGCCCGACGGCACTGACGATTCCCTACTTCCTCCCGACTCTCGTCGACGGCTTGGCGACGGCGGTCGACGCAACGGAGCAGTGACGAACCACGGGACTCACCGGAGCGAATCGACGTCGCGCACCGCACCCTTGTCTGCGGACAGTGCGAGCGCGGCGTACGCACAGAGAGCGACGCTCACCTCGCGCTGCCTGTGGCGGGGCCGGAAGCCGTCGAGGGCAGAACGCCGTTGCGCGAGCACGCTGTCGGCGACGTCCAGTGTGATCGAGCGGTGCGGGATGTCGATGGTGATGCTGTCCCCGTCCTCGACCAGAGCGATCACGCCACCCGCGGCCGCCTCCGGAGACACGTGCCCGATCGACAGACCCGATGTCCCGCCGGAGAAGCGGCCGTCGGTGATCAGCGCACACGAAGCCCCGAGGCCGCGACCCTTGAGAAATGCTGTCGGATAGAGCATCTCCTGCATTCCGGGCCCACCGCGCGGACCCTCGTACCGCACGACCAGCACGTCGCCGGCCACGATCCGTCCGGACAGGATGGCGTCACATGCGTCCTCCTGCGACTCCACGACCACGGCCGGGCCGGTGAAGGTGAGGATGGAGTCGTCGACGCCCGCCGTCTTCACCACACATCCGTCGGCGGACAGGTTGCCGCGCAGAACCGCCAGGCCGCCGTCGGCCGAGTACGCGTGCTCCACATCGCGGATGCATCCGCCGGCGGAGTCGAGATCCAACGTCTCCCAACGCTCGGACTGCGAGAACGCAGTGGCGGAACGCACGCATCCCGGTGCGGCGTGGAACAACTCGATCGCGGCCTCGTCGGCACACCCGGACCGGACGTCCCACCGGTCGAGCCAGTCGGCGAGAGACTCCGAATGCACCGTGTGCACGTGATCGTGCAGATGCCCGCCCCTGCGGAGCTCACCGAGAATGGCGGGCACTCCACCGGCGCGGTGCACGTCCTCGACGAGGTAGTGCCCGTTGGGTGCCACCTTGCACAGACATGGGACCATCCGCGAACGCTTCTCGATATCGTCGAGGCTGTAGTCGAGTTCAGCCTCGCGTGCCGCGGCCAGGAGATGCAGGATCGTGTTCGTCGATCCACCCATCGCGATGTCGAGGGCCATGGCGTTGTCGAACGCAGCGCGTGAGGCGATCTGCCGAGGAAGGACCGACTCGTCGTCGTGGTCGTACCACCGACGGCACAGATCGACCACGGTGCGCCCGGCATTCTCGTAGAGGTCCCGACGCGCCGTGTGCGTGGCGAGCGTGGTTCCGTTGCCCGGCAGAGCGAGCCCCAGCGCTTCGGTCAGGCAGTTCATCGAGTTTGCCGTGAACATGCCCGAGCAGCTCCCGCACGTGGGGCACGCTGACTCCTCCACGCGTGCCAGGTCCTCGTCCGAGACGTCACCGGCGGCGGCATCGGACATGGCGGACACCAGGGTGAGTCGGGTTCGCACGGTGCCGTCGACGAGCACTGCGGTGCCACCCTCCATCGGACCGCCCGAGACGAACACCACCGGGATGTTCAGTCGCAGTGCGGCCATGAGCATCCCGGGGGTGATCTTGTCGCAGTTCGAGATGCACACGAGAGCGTCCGCGCAGTGTGCGTTCACCATGTACTCGACGGAGTCGGCGATGAGATCGCGGGAGGGCAGCGAGTAGAGCATCCCGCCGTGTCCCATCGCGATGCCGTCGTCGACCGCGATCGTGTTGAACTCGCGCGGAATGCCGCCGGCTGCGGTGATCGCGTCCGAGACGATGCGGCCGACCGGCTGGAGATGGGTGTGGCCGGGAACGAACTCGGTGAAGCTGTTCGCGACGGCGATGATCGGCTTACCGAAATCGTCGCCGTTCACCCCCGCGGCGCGTAGTAGCGCGCGGGCCCCCGCCATGTTGCGTCCGTGCGTGACGGTTCTCGATCGAAGTGCAGGCATGGGGACGACGATGCCGGTCGAGTGCCGCCGCAGGAAGACAGCTCCGGTACTGGTATCACCACCACCACCTTCACGCGTGGACGATCGTAGAGTTGCCGTGTGACCACCGACCGGGACTTCGCCGCGCGCCGTGAGCTGGGAGCTTTCCTGCGCGCCCGCCGCTCGGCACTGCCACGGTCGCGGCTCGGGTTGCCGCCCGTTCCGCGGGGCCGGTCGACAGGCTTACGTAGGGAGGACGTCTCGTCGCTGTCCCACGTCAGCGTCACCTGGTACACCTGGCTCGAACAAGGGCGCGACATCCACCCGTCACGCCAAGTCCTCGATGCCATTGCTGCGACGCTGCACCTCACGCCTGCCGAGCACGATTACGTTCTCGACCTCGCGGGACACCCGCCCACGCCGACACCGTCGAGCGCGGAGACGACGCCGCCGGCCGTGCAACGTCTGCTCGATGCCCTCACCGATTTCCCCGCGTTCGCTCTCCGTCCGGAGTGGACGATCGCCGGATGGAATCGTGCGTACCGTGCGTTGTTCCCCCGCATCGAGACCGTGGAGGCAGCGGACCGAAACCTCCTGTGGCTGGTCTTCACCGACCCGTACGTGCGTGAGTTGCTCCCGCACTGGGAGACCGACAGCAGACGCTTCCTCGCGGAGTTCCGGGCGGACGGAGGCGCCGCCCTCGGCACCGCCGCCTTCACCGATCTGGTCGATCGGCTCCGCAGGACGAGTGACACGTTCGCCGACGGGTGGGACAACCGCGACATCGAGGGATTCGCCTCACGTGAGCGCGTCTTCCGGCACCCTGTCGTCGGAGAGCTGCGCTTCGAGCACCACCAGTTGGCGCCGACCGATCACAAGGACCTGAACATCGTCGTCTACCTTCCTGTCGCGGGGACCGACACTCGCGAGAAGGTGCAGCGCCTGATCGGCGAATGACGCCGACCCGGATCGGCACGGACACGAAAGAGGGACACATGGCTACCGTCCTCATCACCACCGACTACCTCCACCCCGGCGACGACGTCGACACCCTGCTCCGGGCGCACGGTCACGAGACCGTCCACTCCCCCGCCGCCGGGCCCCGTCCCGACGGTGAGATGGCCGCGCTCCTCGCCGGGTGTGACGCTGCCGTCATCGCCAGCGAACCCGTCACCGCCGCCATGCTCGCCGCGGCCCCGTCCCTCAGGGTGATCGCGCGTAGCGGAGTCGGATACGACTCGATCGACATCGAGGCCGCCACCGCTCACGGCGTCCTCGTCTGTAACACCCCCGGAGCCAACCGCCATGCGGTGGCCGAGATGACCCTCGCTCTGCTCCTGATGTGCGCGAGGCGGATCGGTGAGACCACCGACGGCGTGCGGCGCGGAGAGTGGCCACGCCACGACACCCGGCAGCTACGGGGCGCGACTCTCGGCATCATCGGTCTCGGGCCGAGCGGACGGGCCGTCGCGGACCTCGCTCACGCATTCGGCATGACCGTCCTGATCTCCACCGGCCATCCCGACCCCGCACTCGACGTCACCTACGTCGACAGAACCACTCTGCTCCGCGGGTCCGACTTCGTCAGTCTCCACGCCCGTGCCGGCGGCGCACCCGTCATCGACGCCGCGGCACTCGCCGAGATGAAACCCTCTGCCTACCTGGTCAACACGGCCCGCGGATCGATGGTCGACGAGGATGCCCTCGTCGACGCGCTCCGCGACCACACCATCGCTGGGGCGGCACTCGACGTCTTCGCCATCGAACCACCGGACCCGGACAATCCGCTCCTGGCCATGCCCACGGTCGTCGCCACCTCCCACCTGGCCGGTCAGACCCGGGAGGCGCGCACCGATGCGGGTACCGCCGCCGCCGAGTCCGTCATCGCAGCACTGGCCGGTCGGCCAGCTGCGGGTGCGATCAACGAGTCGGCGGTGGCGACGAGACGACCCTGAGCCGCCGCCGGCCGGAGCCCCTGGATCATGCAGGAGTACCCCCCGGTCGGCGTCAGGTCGACGAGCTCGAGCGGTCGACGGCGTCCGCAAGGCGGTCGAGCCAGTCCGCGTACTCGGCATAGGTGTTGGGACGCTTGTCGTCCCAGTCCAGAACATCGCCCGAGGTGATCGCAGGAATGGAACCGTAGACGGGTGAGGCGTCCAGCACCTCACGGCTCGCGGGGTACTCGAGAACGATGTCGGCAGGGTACTGAGCCACGTTCTCCCAGCTCACCGTCGCCCACGGTCCGTCGAATCCCGGACCCGCGAGACTCACACCGAGGTCCGAGAGCAGTCCCAGCACCGACAACTGTTCCGTTCCGATGTACACGGCGTCGGCGGCCGCGTTGACGGGCAGCACCGTCACGCCGGGATTCGCGGCGACAGCATCGCGCACCCGCTGTTTCGCCGCGTCGTAGTCCGCACGGTCGGATGCGATCTCCGGGGAGTCCACGTCGGCGCCCAGTGATGCTGCGAGCGAACGGTATTGATCCAGCGTTCCGTCGAGCGACGAGGACGGGTCGATGCCAAGGAAGGGAGCGACGACGTTGATCTGCTCGGCCTGCGCTGCCTCCCACCAGATCCAGGACGTGGGATCGGTCTCGGCGGAATAGCCGACGACGAGGTCGGCGCCCATATTCGCCGCCACCTCCGTCTCGAACACCGCATCCGTACCCACGACGGTCATGGAATCGAGGTCCGCGTCACCGAGACCCAGCCCGTTGGTGATGCCGTAGCCGTAGACCCCGGCAGGGCGAACACCGTAGTCCCACAGTGCGGCAGCCGAATACGCATCGACGACCACCGTGTCCGGCGGTGCGTCCAGCGCCACGGTGTTGCCGAAGGCAGTGGTGTGAGACCACCCTTCCCCACCGGAACTGCTCCCGGACTCGGTGGAACACCCGGCGACAGCCAGAGCCAGGGCAGCGAGGAGAGCGCCGGCGCGCCCGGCGGAGATGGTCGACATGTCCGAATGTTAGCGCAGGCTTACCTCACTTCAGTGAGTCACCGTCTGCGTGAACGGCGGGCGCCTCCGAGATTGACGACCAGCGCAACGAGCGCCAGCACTACCGCCACGACCCACCCATCCGGGGCCACCGCGTGGACGAGGATCACGGCACCGAGAACGACGAGCGCAGCAAGCGCGACCACCCCGAGCCCGGGCCGCCGAGCGCTGTGCGGGTGCGACGGTCCAGAGCGCCGAGTCGTGTCCTCACACGTCGACCCTACGACGTCGAGTCCACCGCTCCGGATCGAGTTCCCGTTCGCGGAGGTTCCAGAGTGCGGATCTCAGGCCAGCGCGAACCGGGTGCGCAAATTCTGCGTCTGCCGGTGCAGCTCTCGCAGAGTCCGCTTGTGTGTCGCGGCCTGCTGCTCGTGCCACGTACCGGTGGGCGCGTTCCCCCTGGCCCGAGCTTCTGCGGCGAGCCGACGCGCGTCCTCGAGTTGAACCGATACGGTCGCGATCTCGTCGTCCAGCGCCGCGAGAAACACCCGCGCCTGCGCCACGTCCGAATCGTCCGCCACCCCGGTTCGCCTCCATCGTCATCGACCGTGCCGGTCCAGTCACTCACGATAGCGAGCCGCCCCTGCTGCCACACCCCTCACCACTCCCGTGTGCCGGACGATCCGGTGCAGTGAACCGTGTACAGCACGGTCAGCTGCACCGGATCACGCACAGCGGTCGCGTGGTCGATGAGTTGCCGACCTCGCGCCGGTCCACATCAGTGACATCCGACGAGAGGACGAGCCCATGATCGACCACGTACTGACCGTCGTACCCGTGCGCGACATCGATGTCGCACGCGAGTGGTACACGCGCCTGCTGGGACGCGAACCCGACAACAACCCCATGCCGGGTCTGATCGAGTGGCAGATCGTGCCGGGGGCGTGGATGCAGGTGTTCCTCGATGCCGACCGGGCCGGCCGGACGCGGTCGAACCTCGCCGTCGACGACCTCGACGCTCACACCACCGAGCTCGCGGGCCGCGGACTCGCCGTCGGCGACACCACGGACGCCACCAACGGAGTTCGGCTCGCGCCGATCACCGATCCCGACGGCAACGTCATCACCCTGATAGGCGGTTTCCGGACGGTGTACTGACCGACCCGACGATCGGGACGAATGTGTGCAGCCGAGTCACACGATGCGATCGAAAGTCAGAGTCATCCACGGTGCCCACGCCCCGTCGTCCACACGTTCCCACTCGGCACGCATTCGTCCGGTACCGGCGCGGAGGTCCAGCCGGCTCCGCACGCCGTCGCCCTCGAGCAGAAGTGTGGTGTCGTCCTGCAAGGTCAACCGCATGAGCGTCGGTTGCGCGGCGCTGTCGAACGCGTACATGGCCCACCCACCCGAAGAGTGCTCTCCACCGATCAGCTCATGTGCGACGACGTGGTCGGTGCCCATGACGACGTCGACGTCGTGGGCGATCCAGGATTCGCCAGGCAGTCTTCGATAGGTGTCCGTGCCGACGACGGTGACACCGTCTCCGACAACTCGCCCGTTCGTGTTCCAGGTCCCCAGAATGGGGAGCAACGGTCCGAGTGCATTCACGATCGATCCTCTCGTTCCGACGAGCTGTTCTCACGTACGTACTGCCCCGGCGTCACCCCGGCAACGCCGCGAAAGTCCCGGATGAGGTGCGCCTGGTCTGCGTAGCCGAGGCATACCGCGATGTCGGAGACATCGACACCAGGAATGGACAGTTGTCGCACGACCTCCTGCAGCCGGATACGGCGAGCCACCGCTTTCGGTCCCATACCCAGCGTGGACTGCAGGGCCCGTTGCACGGCTCTCTCACTCGCACCCACTTCGGCTGCCAGCCGCGAGCCGGTTCGGGAACGCACCGTCCGCGACAGCGTGTCCACCACAGCGTTGGCCAGAAGATGCTCGTGCGAGGGCGGTGTGGTGGCCCGGGCCTCCGCGATCACCTCATCGGCGCGCGCCGCGGGATCCTCAGCTTGTGCGATCTCGGTCATCATGTCGAAGAGAGTCGCGTCCATACCGCGCTCGAGTGGCGTCTGTGCAGACAATTTCGACGGCGTGAGGCTCGATATCGCGGCCAGACCCGCGGGCCGCAAACGAATCGCGAACACCGTTCCGGCGCCTCGGATCGTGCGCACCCACGCGGATCGCTGCACGCCGGTGACCATGACCGGAGCCGGGACATCACCCGACTCGATGCTCACCGTGACGGCCGGGAATTCCAGTATCCTTTGCGTGACTTGCTCGTTCGAAGCCAAGTTCCACTCGACAGCCCAGTATGTGTCCACCACGTCCGCGATCGACCCGGCCGGTGGCGACCACCGTGCTGCGAACCGTTCGAGATTCGACGGCACCAGAACGCCCGACCTTTCCGTCACGTCGATCGGCCGTTCGCCCATGTCGTAATTGTGCAATACGACCGCCTCGAACGACGGACATCATGTACTCATGACCACCAACTACCGCAACGTCTTCATCGGAGTGGCGCCCGACTGCCCTGCCACCTCGGGCGAGAAACCACCGACGAAGAACGACAAGCCGACCATTGCCGAACTGCAGTACAGAATGATCGCCGACGCCCCCTACACACTCACATCGGACGACGTGTTGTACGCCGTACACGTGGAGCGGTCCGGGCTCGAACAGACCCGCCCCACAACTGATCGTGTGAGCTTCTTCGCCGCCGATCGGGCATGCTTGCGCGCGTCTCCGTTGGGGAAACGGTACGGCTGGGGCATTCACCACGACGAGAACGAACGTGTCGCGCTCCTCGCCGTCGGCACCGCGGAATACGACGCGCTCAGCTCGGACCCCCGCATCACGCAGAAGAGCGCGATGCGGTCCCGGCGGTGACGCGATGAGTTCCGGCCACCCGCCGGGTCGATACGACTGACAGCCCACCTATTCGAGGATTGGCAGCGATGGCGACGATCACCGCGTTTCAGAGCATCAGCACCGGTGGAGTCATACAGGGCCTCGGACGGCCCGACGAGGACGACCGAGGAGGGTTCGTCCACGGCGGTTGGGGCCAGGGATACCAGGACGAGATCTCCATGTCGTTCGCGGCGGATGGCATGAGCGACGAGGGTGCGCTTCTGTTCGGCCGGAGGACGTACGAGGATCTACTCGGCTTCTGGACAACGACGTCCGAGCCGAATCCCTTCACCGATGTGCTGGTCCGAACGACGAAATACGTCGTGTCGAGGTCCACCGACACCACTCTCGAGTTTCCCGACTCCCACCTCGTCGCCGGTGACGCGGTGGACGAGGTGCGCAGACTCAAAGAACGCACGAGCGTGCCGCTGACCATCATGGGAAGCGGCGAGCTGGTGCGTAGCCTGCACGCGGCGAACCTGATCGACGAGTACGTGCTGCAGATTCATCCGATCGTGTTGGGATCGGGCACGCAACTGTTCGGGACGGCCGACCGGGTCGATCTCGAGCTGGTCAGGTCCGTTCCGACGACCACGGGTGTGATCATCGCTCACTACGTGGCCCGTCGATGACGCGGCAGGGAGCGTGGGTCTGATGCCGCATGTCCGTTCCGCCGACGGCACACCGATCTCCTGTGACCGCCTGAGCACTCACGGGCCGGCGGTGGTGCTCGTCGGGGGCGGTCTGGACGACGGCGCCGAGAACCACCCGCTGGGCACGCACCTGGCCGATCACTTCGCGGTGGTGAACTACCAGCGCCGCGGCAGAGGTGACAGCGGTGACGCTCCGTCGTATTCCGTGGGGCGGGAGGTCGAGGATCTCGCGGCCGTGATCGACACTGCCGGAGGGCACGCGCATCTGTTCGGTGCGTCGTCCGGAGGTGCGTTGGCGCTGGAAGCCGCCGCAGCAGGGCTTCCCGTCGACCGCGTCGCCGTTCACGAGGTGCCGTACCAGGTGGAGGCCCCGATGATCTCCGCCTGGCATACGTACAGGCGTGAGCTCGAGTCAGCACTCGACGCCGACGACCCCGACCTCGTACTGCGCCTGTTCATGCGACTCGCCGGATCCTCGGAGGACGACATCGCGGGCGCCGAGGCCTCCCCTGTGTGGTCTGCATTGCGTGAGCTCGCGCCGACACTGCGATACGACGCGGAATGCCTCGGCGACGGACCTCCGCCAGTCCACCGTCTCGCCCTCGTTCGGCAACCGGTACTGCTGACGACGACTGTCGGCATCGACCCACAGATGGCCGGACTGCCCGTCGACTTCTTCGGAGGGGCGGCCGACGCCGCAGCCGACGCTCTGCCCGATGCCCGACGGGTCACCCTCGAGGTCGGTGGACATGTGGCAGATGCCGAAGCGCTTGCCCGAGTCCTCCGTCGGTTCTTCACGGAGTGAACCAACTCGCCACGCGGGCGAGACGTTCGGATCAGCTCGAGCACAACGGGTGACCGCGGGACAGCTCGTACGCCAGTGTCGGAGTACATGACTGCCCTCACCGACTCGGCCTCGTTCGAACCCGATGCCGACCGGCGCAAGCGCCTTCGCACGGTCGTGGCGTCGAGCCTCCTCGGCACCACCGTCGAGTGGTACGACTTCTTCCTCTACGCCACGGCGGCGAGTGTGGTGTTCAATCGCCTGTTCTTCCCGGATCAGTCGTCCTTCGTCGGCACCATGCTGTCTTTCGCCACCTTCGCCGTCGGATTCGTGGTGCGCCCCATCGGTGGAGTCGTCTTCGGATACTTCGGAGACCGTATCGGCCGCAAGAAGACACTGGCGTTGTCGATGCTGATCATGGGTGTGGCGACCACCCTGATGGGCGTCCTGCCGACGACCGAGGACGTCGGTCTGCTGGCTCCGATTCTGTTGTTGCTGTTGCGCATCGCACAGGGTTTCGCTCTCGGCGGCGAGTGGGCCGGTGCCGTGCTTCTGGCCGTCGAGCACAGCCCGGCGCGTCGGCGTGGATTGTTCGGAAGCATCCCGCAGGTGGGTCTCGCGCTCGGCCTCGCGTTGGGCACCGGAATGTTCGCCCTGCTGCAGGTGATCTTCGACGAAGAGCAATTCCTCTCCTACGGCTGGCGCATCGCGTTCCTCGTCAGTCTCGTTCTGGTGATCGTCGGTCTGGTCGTGCGCCTGAAGGTGGAGGAGACGCCGGCGTTCCGCGAGGTGTCGGAACTCCAGCAGCGATCGAGCGCACCGATCAAGGAGGTGTTCGCACGGCGCCATGCGCGAAGCACCGTCCTCGGACTGCTGTCGCGATGGGGTGAGGGTGCCGCCTTCAACACGTGGGGTGTCTTCGCCATCACCTACGCGACAACACAACTGAAGTTCGACAAGGTCTCGGTCCTGCTCGTGGTCACCGTGGCGGCAGTGGTGATGGCGGTGCTCATCCCGGTGTCCGGGGTGCTCGTGGACAGGGTGGGCGTCAAGCGTGTGTACATCACCGGCATCGCGGCCTTTGGGCTGGCCGTGTTTCCCGTGTTCGCCCTCTTCGACACGGGCAGCCTGTGGCTCTTCGGACTCGGACTAGTCCTGGTGTTCGGCATCGTTCACGCCACCTTCTACGGAGCACAGGGCACGCTGTACGCGAGCCTGTATCCGACCGAGATCCGCTACACCGGCCTGTCCGTGGTCTACCAGTTCTCCGGCATCTACGCCTCCGGCGTGACACCACTGATTCTCACCGCACTGATCGCTGCGGCGAGCGGGTCACCCTGGCTCGCGTGCGGCTTCCTCGTCGGCACCTCGGTGGTCAGTGTCGTCGCCACGGCGCTGATTCGCGACGACGATCTGCATCTGTCACACCCGCGCTCCGACACGGAGACAGCGAGCGCACTGACGTAGACCCGTCAGATGCCGCCGACCGCCTCGGCCGGTGATGCACGGAGCTCCAACACGGCGGTGGTCTGCTCGGCATCGACGGGTCTGCCGAGCAGGAACCCCTGCGCCAGATCGCATCCCGTCTCGGCGAGTGCATCGAGTTGCGCCCGGGTCTCGACACCTTCCCCCACGACGGTCATCTCGTACGCCTTGGCCAGTGCGACGATGGCCGACACGACCGCCCGCCCCCGCCTGGTCTCGACAGCGTCGATGTACCCCTTGTCGATCTTGAAGCACTCGAACACCGAGAACCGCTCGAGGTAGGCGAGACTGCTGTGGCCCGCGCCGACATCGTCGAGGACCAGGGCGACGCCCATCTCGTTCACCGCTGCGACGTTTCGAGCGACGCGACCGGTGTCGGCGAGCCACACCGTCTCGGTCACCTCCAGTCCCAGAGCCTGTGGCGGCAGACCTGTCTCCCGAAGCACCGACGACACCCGCTCGGGGAACGCAGGGTCTCGCAACTGGAGCGCGCTGACGTTCACCCGCACGGTGATCGAGAAGTCCCTGCGCCATCTCGCCGCCTGGCGGCACGCAGTGCGTAGCGCCCAATCCCCCAGTACCGCAGCCAGACCGGTGCGCTCGGCCACCGCTACGAACTCGGACGGCTCGATCTGCCCGAGCGTCGGGTGATTCCAGCGTGCGAGTGCTTCGACGGACACCACCTCCCCTGTCGCGATGTGCACCAAGGGTTGGTACGCGAGGGTCAACTCGTCCTCGGCCAGGGCAGCCCGCAGGTCGACCGACAGGGAGCGGACGCGGTCGGCGTCGTAGTGATCGTCCTCGGCGTCGAAGACGGCATGCGCTCCGCCGCCGCCGTCCTTGGCGCGGTGCAGCGCCAGATCGACGCGCCGTAGCAACTCCCGCACCGTGACGCCGGGCTCGGACACCGCGATACCTATCGAGGCACTCATCGGAATGGGGGCATCGGCCGCGGACGGCGGCGCGGCCAGCGCAGCGGTGACACGGAACGCGAGATCCTCGGCGTTCCGGGCGTCGTCGAAGCCCCCGCAGACGACGAGAAACTCGTCACCTCCGAAGCGATACACCGCGTCCCGCGTTCGGACCGCAGCGACGAGACGCTCGGCGAACCGGACCAACGCGCGGTCGCCGGTGTCGTGTCCGAGGCTGTCGTTGATGATCGCGAAATCGTCGACGTCGAGGAGGAGCAACGCCACCTCGTCGCCCTGCGCACGCGCGCGAGTCAACGCATCGCCCACCGCCGAGTAGGCCCGCGTGCGGTCCGGAAGTCCCGTGAGTGGATCGTGATCGGTCTGTTCCCGGAGAAGCCGCGAGAGGTCGACGCGTTCGAGCGCTGCGGAGAACACTCCGGCCACCGCCGACAGGAACGCGATGTCCGTGTCGTCGAACAGATTCGGTTCCGCCCCGAACACGATCAGCGCGCCCCACACCCCGGCGCTCGTCGTGATCGGCACAGCGGCGCCGCTGCGAAAGCCGACCGACGACATGGTGGACGTGTCGAACCGTGTCTCTGTCTCGCCGTCCGAGCAGACGGTCAATCGACCGTGCGCCAGAGCGAATCCGGCCAGGGAGCCGGCGCCGGACCGCACCTCGACATCGGTGCGCAGCACATGGGTGACCGCGTCGATGCGCAGAAACGGATCCTCCGGACTCTCGTGCCGAGCGAGCGCCGCGGACGCCACCCCCACCAGGGTCGCCGCGGTGGAAGTCGCTGCGGCGGACACCTCGTCCAGGTCGGCGGAGACGGCGAGCCCACTGAGCCTGGCGAGCGCGGTCTGCGCCAGCGCGAAGCGTCGGGATGCACGAACGTCCGCGAGGACACGGGCGGGGATCGTCACCATCACTCCGTTCGGCGTCTGTGAGTCGATGGTCGGTTCGACCACGGGCACACGTCACGAGCGACAAACCCCGACATTCACGGCTTATGACCCGTCCAGCATCGCACGTCGATCGTTCCGTGGCCGTGCGAACGCCGACGGAGCCGAATGCACTCGTGTCAGGGGGCGGTCGGATAGTGACCGTCGGGTGCGTTGCTGACCACCAGGCTGCGACCCCGAAGGTCGTCGGGGAGCATGTCACGCCATCGCAGCGCCTCGTCGAGGTCGGTACTGGTCCACAGAGCCGACACCAGTTCGTCACGTCCCGTCGCGCGCGGCGATCGCAGTTCCACCGTGTACACGTACGGCAACGGATGGGGGCCGGTCATCGATGGTTCCCAGTCCGCGCGGTCGACTATCCGGCCGTCCGGACCCTCGATGTACTGCACCCGTGCTCCCCAGGCCGCGCAGTACGCGCGAGCCGTCCGCACCGCCGACGACACGTCGGCCGCTGCCCGCACCACCACGGTGTCGCGGTCGTCGATCAACCACACCAGGAACCGACTCGAGGGTTCGATGTCGGACGTGCCCATCACCTCGAGGAAGTCACACGAGCGCGGCGTCGGTTGAGTGCGATGAACCATGAAACACATTCGCACACGATCGCCGATCGGGATGCGTGCTCTTCCTCACCACGCGTGGTGAGGGTCCGGCGCCCCGGTAGTCAGTCCGGGAACCCGACTCCGGCGAGCTCGGTCGACAGTTCCCAGACCCGTCGCGCCTCCGCACGATCGCGCAGCCGCGAGTACAGCTTCTGCGGTCCGGGACGCCCACCGAGGTGCCCGGGTCCCGCCGGCCCGTGGAAACTTCCGGACGTCATATCGACGGCGGTCGCCGCGTACAGAGCCGGCAGCGCAGCGGTCTCGGTGGTGCCGACCAGTATTCCGCGACGGGACAGGGCCGCGATCACGCGACGGCTCGTGGTCTGCGAGGTCCGGTCGAGCTCGGGTCGCGCGGCGAGCAGACCTGTCGGCGCGATTCCGGGGTGCGACAGATGACTCGAGATACCCCAGCCACGCTGCGCGCTGAGCCGTCCCAGTTCGAGGCCGAACAGTCCGAAGGCGATCTTCGACTGGCTGTAGGCGCGCATTCCGTCGTACGACCGTTCCCAGTTCAGGTCGTCCCAGTTGATCGATCCGCTGTTCGCGGCAATGCTGATCTGTGAGACGACGCGGGCGCGCCCTGCTCGCAGCAGGGGAAGCAGACGGCCCACGAGCGCGACGTGGCCGAGGTGGTTCGTGCCGAACTGCAGCTCGAATCCGTCCGACGTCGTCCGTCGCGACGGTGGAGTCATCACGCCGGCATTGTTCACGAGGATGCCGATCGGTCTGCCCTCCGACGACAGCGTGTCCGCGAGTGCGGACACGGAGTCGAGCGACGAGAGATCGAGGCGCCGGAGTGAGACGTCGGCGCTGGGATGAGCCTGCCTGATCGCGTCGATCGCCGCCTCCCCCTTGCTCTGCGAGCGAACGGGCAGGACCACCTCCGCCCCTGCTGCCGCGAGGCGACGGGAGAGGACGAGGCCGATGCCGTCACTGCCGCCGGTGACGACAGCTCGGATACCGGAGAGATCGGGGACGGCGATGTCGATGGTGTGTCTCATGGGTCGCTCCTGATGGGTGTGAGGTGTCGTGTCGACGACGTGTGACCTCACCGTGCCGGGGTCCTCCCCCGACAACCAGGACTCGTCGATCCCCCGATGGCGGGTCACCCCTTGCGAGTGAGAGGGGGATCGACAGACCCTGGTCGGCGCACGCGCCACGCGATAGGAAGATGCAATGGAGATCGACAGAGCAGGGCTGGCCCAGTTTCTCCGGGGTCGCCGCAGCGCACTGCAACCCGAGGACGTGGGTCTTCCACGAGGGCTGCGACGTCGGACCGACGGGTTGAGGCGCGAAGAGGTCGCGGCACTGAGCCACATGTCGACCGACTACTACGCCCGTATCGAGCGGGAGCGAGGACCCCAACCGTCCGAACAGATGGTCGCCTCGATCGCACAGGGACTGCATCTCTCGCTACCCGAACGCGACCACTTGTTCCGGCTCGCCGGCCACACCCCACCGACACGCGGGGCCGTCGGCGATCACATCGGTCCGGGCCTGCTGCGCATATTCGACCGACTGCACGACACTCCCGCCGAGATCGTCACAGAGTTGGGAGAGACGCTGCGGCAGACGGCACTCGGTGTCGCGCTCACCGGTGATCAGTCCGGCCGGACCGGGCCCTCACGCAGCATCGGGTATCGGTGGTTCGCCGACCCGGCGAGCAGGAACCTGTACGCCCCCGAGGATCACGCGCACCTCACCCGAACATGGGTGTCCGGCCTACGCGAGGTCGCCACTCTTCGCGGACCCGACTCGCGCGCTGCGCGTCTCGCGGCGACGCTGCTTCAGGAGAGCGACGAGTTCCGCACCGTCTGGGAGCGGCACGAAGTGGGAGTGCGGCCGGCCGAGACGAAGCGATTCGTCCACCCGGATCTCGGCCGCCTCGAACTGTCCTGCCAGACGCTCGTCGATCCGCTGCAGTCCCATTTCCTTCTGGTCTACACCGCAGTTCCCGGCAGCCCGAGTCACGAGAAGCTTCAGCTGCTCCCCGCACTGGGAACACGAACGTCCACGACACCGGGCCCGTGACGAACACACAGTCACGTCGAGGAATCGATGCCATCAGCCGAACGACCGCCTGCTCACAACTCGATCCGCCCGGTGCGGTCGTGGAACTCCCCCGTGGGTCCGTCGCTGCCGAGCAGGGCCAGGCGAACGGTGGCGTCGGTTCCCTCCGCGACAGTCTGATGCCCGGTGTTCCCGTTGAGGTCGGTGGCCGTGTAGCCGGGGTCGGAGGCGTTGATTCGTATCTCGGGGAGGTTCTTGGCGTACTGCACGGTGAGAGTGATGACGGCCGCCTTCGAGGCGGCGTACGGGATGGCGGCGACAGGGAACTCGTCCCGGCCGGGATCCTGGAGGAATCGGCCCATTCCCGCACCCGAGGCCACGTTGACGATCACCGGATTCGACGACTGCCGCAGCAGCGGCAGCGCTGCTTGCGTCACCCGGACGATGCCGACGACGTTGGTGTCGAGGGTGTCCGCCATGGAGTCGGCGTCCAGGTCGTCGACACCGCCGCCGTGTCCGATGACGCCGGCGTTGTTGATCAGGACGTCCAGTCGGGGAAGTGACGACACCGCCGCGGTGACCGAGTCGGTGTCCGTCACGTCCAGCCGTACCACGTGTGCACCGAGTGCGCGGACGTCGTCTGCCCTGCCGGGGTCGCGGACGCCGGCGTACACGTCGACACCGGAGTCGACGAGTCGTCGCGCCGTCTCGAGTCCGAGGCCCTTGTTCGCTCCCGTGATGAGTGCTGTTGTCATGTCTCGATCCTGTGGCCCGGTGGCGTGCAGGTCCAGGTACTGCCGGTACCACCCGCGCTCCGGCGACGCGGTGCACGATGGTGTGCATGAGTGAACTGTCGACGGTGCTCCGGGCTTGGCGGGACCGGACTCGACCGGAGGAGGTCGGCCTGCCCGCCGTCCCCGGCAGACGAGCACCCGGACTGCGCCGTGAGGAACTCGCCACGTTGGCGTCCATCAGCGTCGACTACATCGTCCGCCTCGAGCAGGGGCGGGCGCGGCACCCGTCGGCGCAGACCATCGCCGCGTTGGCGCGAGCGCTGCGACTGAACGACGAGGAAGTGGATCACCTGTATCGAGTGGCCGGACTGGCATCACCGAACGGGCGCCTCGTCCCGCACCACATCGGGCCCGGCGTGCGGCGCATGGTCGACCGCCTGGACGACGTGCCACTGGCGGTCTTCACGGCAGCGTGGGACATCGTCCATCACAACGGCCTCTGGGCAGCCATCAGCGGGGACCCCGCACTGCGACACGGTGTCGACCGCAATGTGGTGTGGCGCCATTTCACCGACGACTTCACCGGCGTCGGGTACGACGACCGCCATCACGAGGAATTCGGCGAGGACCTCGTCGCCGATCTTCGAGCGGCACACGCCCGCTATCCCGACGACCCGTATCTGACCACCCTCGTCACCCGACTCCGGGCGAGGAGTGCGGACTTCGACGCTCGCTGGGGTCGCGCCACCATGTCGGTGCACAAGGCAAGCCGCAAGGTGATGACGACGCCGGTGGGACCGATCGCCGTCGACTGCGATGTGCTCACGGCACCGGGCAGCGATCTGCGCATCGTGGTCTACACCACCGTTCCCGGCTCCGAGGACGAGCAACGTCTGGAGTTGCTGCGCGTCGTCGGCACGCAGACTCTGGTGTGAGCCGGTCGCGGGGAGCGGGTCAGGAGCGGCGAGTACCGATGCCCCGCGACACGAGATCGGCCACGAACCTCTGTGTCAGCGCGTCCGATTCCGCCCCGACCATCACGACGACCGCCCTCGTCAGTGGAGGTGTCATCGACTTGACGATCCCGGCGAAGCGAGCGGGAACGGCGGTGGCCGGCACGAGCGCGACCCCCAACCCTGCGTGAGCGAGTTGTGCTGCCGTCGTGGCATGTCGAGTGTGCGTGACAGCGTCGAGCTGGACTCCGTGCGTCGCAGCCACGGTGTCGAACCATCCACGAAGGCCGTTCGACGGGTGGTAGTGCACGATCGGCCTGCCGGCGAGGTTCGGCCAGGAGACGGCGTCCTCGTCGGCGAGATCGAGACCTTCCGGAATCACGACCAGGATCTCCTCGGTCCCGATCTCGGTCATCGCTGCGGACCCGCGCGACGGCGCCGGCCCCACTGCGATGTCGAGGTCGCCGTCCGTGATCGCCGTCGCCATCGCGTCGGCGCTGGTGTACTCGGTCAGATCCAGACCGATGTCCGGGTGCTTCCGGGTCCAGGTGCGCAACGTCGGTGCCAGGGTCTGGACGGTCATGCTCTCCGCACACCCCAGGCGTAGCCGGCCCGCATCACCCTGTGCCGCAGCGTGTCCGGTTCGCAGAACGCGCTCGGCCGCTGCCAACGCGATCCGCGCATCGACGAGAACGGCACGGCCGATGGGCGTGGGACGCACGCCTCGCGGAAGCCGCTCCAGCACAGGACTCCCGATCTCCGTCTCCAACGACGCGAGGTGATGGGAGAGCGCGGGTTGCGACAGATGCAGCTGGGCTGCTCCCGCGGTGACAGAGCCGGCGTCGACGACGGCCACGAAGCATTCCAGGGCTCGCAGAGTCGGCACCGATGGAGCGTATGTCAGCGGCGCACGCTCACGTCGGGGCGATCGTGCGACTCGTCGTCGTCGGTATGCGACGGGAGGGGATGCGAGGGGAGAAAGACCAGCGTCAGCACACCCGCCACGGCGGTGACCATCCCGGCGACGAGACTGCCGGTGGTGAAGCCGTCGACGAAGCGTTCGCGTGCGAGATCGGACAGTTGCGACCCGAGCAGTGCCCCGGTGGCACCCAGCGAGTCCGCCGCCTGGCGTGCGGCTTCGAGCGCGGCGCCCACCGACTCCTGCGCGGGTTCCATCAGGACGGTGGGCAATTCGGTCGTGTCCAGCCCGTCCCGGTACACCGACAGTGCGACCGACCCGATCACGGCGACACCCAGTGTTCCGCCGAGCTCGCGGGTGGCATCGTTGACCGCTGATCCCATCCCGGCCTTGTCGGTCGGAACGACTCCCATGATCGCCTCCGTCGCAGGGGCACTCGTCAGACCCAGGCCCGCGCCCAGCAGCACCATCTGACCCGCGATCTGCAGGTAGGACGTGCCCGTGTCGATCTGCGAGATCCACAGGAACGCAGCCGTCAACGATGCCAGGCCGGCGGCCACCACGATCTTGGAACCGACCAGTACCGCCAGGCGAGGACCCACCAGCGAGAACACTGCCAGCGATCCCGCGACGGGCAGCATGCGCACGCCGGTATCGAGGGCACCGAAGCCGCGCACGGACTGGAAGTACTGGGTGACGAGGAAAATGAACCCGAACAGCGCGAAGAACGCACTGGTGACCGCCCCACTGGCAGCCGTGAAGCGCATGTTCGTGAACAGCCGCACGTCCAGCATCGGGTGGCGAGCGCGCGACTCCCGGAGACGTTCCTGCGCGACTACGGCATCGACATCACCGGAAAACTGTGCGTCGACCGCATCGCAGGAGGCCGGTCCAACCTCACCTACCGCGCCCACGACGACACCACATCCTGGATCGTGCGGCGCCCCCCGGTCAGCGGACTGACCCCCTCCGCCCACGACATGGCCCGCGAGTGGACCGTCACCCGCGCCCTGGCCGGCACCGACGTCCCCGTCGCCACCGCTGTCGCCTTCGACGCCGACGGCGCCACCCTCGGAGCGCCGATGACCGTCGTCGAGTTCGTCCCCGGACAGGTCGTGCGCACCCGCACCGACCTCGACGCCCTCACCGACGACGACATCGCCGCCAACACCAGCGAACTCGTCCGTGTCCTCGCCGCGCTGCACGCCGTCGACCACCACGAGGTCGGACTCGCCGACTTCGGCAGACCCGACGGATTCACCGCCCGACAGGTCGCCACCTGGGGACGGCAATGGCACCGCGTCAAGACCCGCGACCTCAACGACATCGACCGACTCCACCGGGCCCTCACCGACGCCGTCCCCACCCACTGCGCCGCCGCCATCGTGCACGGCGACTACCGCGTCGACAACACCATCCTCACCCACGGCGAACCCGGAACCGTTGCCGCACTCGTCGACTGGGAGATGTCCACCCTCGGCGACCCCCTCACCGACATCGCCCTCATGTGCGCCTACCGGCAACCCATGTTCGACACCGTCCTCGGCGTCGACGCCGCCTGGACCTCCCCCCGCTACCCCGACGCCGACGACCTCGCCCAGCACTACGCCGCCGTATCCGGACGCGACCTCGCCCACTGGAACTTCTACCGCGCCCTCGCCGACTTCAAGATCGCCGTCATCGCCGAAGGCATCGCACACCGCGCCGCCACCTCCGACGACACGGACGGCACCGCCGCAGCAGCCGCCCACGCCACAGCCGAATTCGCCGCAGCCGGGCTGCGCGCGTTCTCACGGTGACCCGCAGACACCACTTCTGATCGAGAGGCCGACAGCAATGAACGACATCGAGTGCGACGTACTGGTCATCGGCGGCGGGATGGCCGGTCTGACCGCCGGAGCCCGCGCCGCGTCCGCAGGCAGATCCGTCGTCGTGGTGGAGGTCGGTGCGGATGTCGGCGGATCCGCGCGCTATGCCGGATACGTCTGGACGGCACCGGATCACACCGTCATGGACGCACAGAACCCGCACGGCAACCCTGCCCTGAGGCGACTGCTGGTGGACCGGTTCCAGGACGGCGTGCAGTGGTTACGTGACACCGGTGTGGAGGTGGGCGATGCGCAGCGAATCCTGTCCTTCGGGCGAGGACACAAGTTCGACACCAACCAGTACGTCGATCTGTGCAGGCGGATCGTCCTCGAGTCCGGCGGATCGGTCCTTCTGAACACGTGCACCGAGAGCCTTACGTTCGAGAACGGCGTCGTCACCGGCGCGGTGATCCGGACCGGCACCGCGGAACCACAGGACGTGCGGGCGGCGCACACCGTGCTCGCCACGGGCGGTTTCCAAGGGTCCGCAGCGCTGCTCGAGAAGCACGTTCATCCGAATGCAGGGCGCATGCAACTGCGCTCGAACCCCCACAGCACGGGCGTGGGCCTGACACTCGCCGAGAGCGTCGGCGCTGCCGCCGGTGCGATGAACGCCGGCTTCTACGGGCACCTGATTCCCAGCGGGGTGACCCTGACGGACCCGTCCGATTTCGTCGACATGTCGCTGTACTACAGCGAACACGCGCTCCTGTTCGATCTCGACGGGACGCGCTTCGTCGACGAGACACTCGGTGATCACCTGACGACGATGGCTCTGCTCGACCGGCGCGAGGCACGCGGGCTTCTCGTGGCGGACGCTCGCGTGCACCGGGACTGGGTCCTGGCGTCGTACGTCGAGGGCGCCGTGGCCGTCGACAAGTTCGCACTGGCGAGCAAGCGCGGGGGTCGGGTCGGACGAGCAGACACGCTCGAGGAGCTCGAATACCTACCGGAGGACTGGGGATACGACGGAGCCGCCATCGCGGCCGCGATCGCCGACTTCAACGAGTCCACCACGTCGGCGGAGGGCCCTGTGCCGGGCCGAGCGCTGGATGCGAGCCCGCTGAACGAACCGCCTTACTACGTCATCGAAGCCGTCCCGGCCGTCACTTTCCCGTTTCACGGCGTCAGAGTCGACGGCGACGCCCGTGTTCTGACACCGAACGGCGAGCCGATTCCGGGCCTGCTGGCAGCCGGTTCCGACACGGGCGGCCTGTGGAACCGCGCGTACGCAGGCGGTCTGGCGGCCGCTCTGGTGCTCGGACTCGTCGCCGCGGAGACTGCCGGGTGACCCCTCGGGAAGGATGATGCCGCCGCCGCGCTGCGCGTGTCACGGCCCCTCGCGGCCGTGGAGGGTGGCGATGATGCGCTGCGCCTCCTCCACCGACGAATGCTCCCGAGTGACCGCTCCGGCCCGCAACATCGCCGACGCGACATCGACCGCCACGGCATGCCGCGCGACCAGGATGCCGATGGCCACGCTCGTGAGATCGGTTGCCTCGTCCCCGTCCACGGTCGCCAGCGCGGCGTCGCCTGCGACCACGGGCCCGATGACCCGCACCAGGTGTCCGATCAAGACGTCCGTTCCTGCCGGCAACGGCCCGCTCCACACCGAGCGCCGGTGCAGTTGCACGCACCCGAGGGGGGCGTCCACCGCGCCCAGTGGGAGCACCCTCACCCACCCGACATCCAATGCCACCAGGTCGTCGATCAGCAACGGCCACCGCGCCCCGTCGTGGCGGTCGTCCACGATGATCGTCCGGCCCACCGCACGGTCACTCGACACGAGATCGACATCCGCGCCGTGCAGGTACAGCAGGTCGGCGATCCTCTCCGCCGACGAGTCGGTGGTGTGCAGCACGCGTCGCGTATCGGGGTGACGCGGGGACGACACGACCACCGCGCCACCGTCCGCGCCGGCGACCCCGACGCACACGTCGACGAAATCCGACAACCGCTCCCCCGGGCCGAGTCGAGGCCCGTCGGACGCGGTCGCGTCACCGGGGTCGTTCATGGTCCATCCCTCCACCAGGCGTTCGCAGATCGACTCGCGCACGCCTCGTTCAGCTTTCCCGTCCGCGACGACGGGGGCAGGTCGCATCCTCACGAGACGGCGGACGTGCTCGCGTCCGATACGCCGCCACGACAGAATCGGCGATGCGCCCGCGGTCGGCGATGGCGAAACCATGTCCACGCGCCCACGTGCGGATCGCCGCGGTCTCCGCGCGGTCCGCTGCCGTCCGACGCCGCACCGTCGAGATGTCCTCCGACCGACGTCCTCGGGTGCTCCACTCCGTGAGCAGGCCGTGGATCTGCGCTGCGTTCTCGGACGACAGGTCGATCTCGAACCATGTTCCCCGGTAACCGAACACGACGGTGTCGTCCGCGGACATCCCGTCCAGGTCGTCGATCAGCGTCACGTCAACCTTGCGAACCACGCGGAGCTCCTCGGACACGCGTACGAACGACCACGCAGGGTGACCCCGCACGGGCCGATCTGACGTTGTATCTGTAGGTAGTAGGAAGCCGCCACACTCTGGACGCCGCTGTCTGTGCGTGTCCATACCCTGTCCGGTGCCACTCAACCTTCCGTGAGGGGATATTTTCTCTCGACTCCATGGTGATCTTCGAGCGGTGTTTCAGGGTGGTCCCCCACCGGGCACAATTCTCCGCAGGTGCCCCGCTGCACCCGGAGTTCGGTGCTCGACTGTCGAACCGACGGCGGTCGGCACCGACTTCCCGTGTTCGCGAGGCCCGTCACCGGTCGGCGCGACCTGAGACAGTGATGGAAAGAGCGCCGTGACCACGTCGGACCCCACACCGCCCGAGCTGCGGCTCGCTCTGGCCGTCCGGGCATTTGCCGCACTCGCCGACGACGACCACGTCGCCGAGCTGCTCGATCGACTGACCGACGTCGCCTGCACCCTCGTCGATGCCGCCGACCACTGCGGCATCACGCTGTCGATCGGCGATGTCACCTTCACCGCCGCAGCCTCGAGCACGGAGATCGCGCCGATCAACGACCAGCAGTACTCCGCCGACGACGGTCCCTGTCTGCACGCGGCTCGCACGGCCGCCACCATCGTCGTCGATTGCACGGTCGACGACGATCGATGGCCGCATCTCGGACCCGCTGCTCGCCGCGTCGGCATCAACACCATGCTGTGTGCGCCGATCGTCTGCGACGATCGGCCGGTCGGATCGCTGACCCTGTTCGCCCGTGCACCACAGGGTTTCGACGATCTCGATCACCGCCTCGTCGAGCTGCTCGCGGGAGTGACAGCGGATGCTCTCGAGAGGGCTCGACGTCGCCGCGAACTACACGGAACCATCGCCGGACTACGGGACGCGCTGGTGCACAGGGCTCCCATCGAACAGGCCAAGGGCATTCTGATGGCACTGCGTGGCATCGACGAGGATGCGGCCTTCACTGTGCTGTCGACCCGCTCCCAACATCTCAATCGCAAGGTGCGCGACATCGCCACCGAGTTCGTCGAGTCCGTCAGCGCCGCCGCGCCGACCGGCGATCTCTGACCGTCGGCGGAGGCGCCGTCGCGGTGCAGACAGAGTCGGTGGGACCGCCCCGACGTCCGAGCGAGAGCAGCAGCGGAGTTGCTCGCGACGCGTGATCAGCCCACACTTCTTGCAGAATATGCATTGCATATGCAATATTCGCAGTACGCACGTGGGCGGGCCGGGTGCGAAGACCGGAGGGGGTTCCATGATCACGGTGACCAGTGCCGCAGGCGGTGTCGGACGGCTGCTCGTCCGACAGCTGGCATCACGGGGTGTTCCGATACGAGCGGTGGTGAAGAATGACGACCAGGCCCGTACGACTCGGCGGGACGGGGCCACCGAGGCCGTCGTGGGCGATCTGAGAGCCCCGCAGACACTCGACACGGCCCTCGCCGGCACGACCGTCCTGTACCACGCGGCTCCGACCCAGATCATCGACGAGCGACCCATCATCGATCACCTCATCGCTTCAGGACCATCACATGGTCTGCAGCACATCGTGTTCCACTCGGTGATCCATCCCGAACTGCACCAGCTGCCACATCATCGGCAGAAGGACATCGCGGAGGGGATGCTGTTCGACAGCGCGATCCCCACCACCGTCCTGAGACCGTCGCACTACATGCAGAACTACCTCGAGGTATGGGACCTTCTGCACGCGGGCGTCATGCCGTACCCGGTCTCACCGGACAGCGTCATGGGAGTGGTCGACGTCGCCGATGCCGCCGAGGTGGCCGCCACCATCGCACTCGATCCGGCCTCACACACCGGGCGTACCTACGACCTGTCCACCGTCGAACTGACTCGCCACCAGATGGCGGCGATCTGGTCGACGGTGTTGGGCCATCGCGTGACTGCTCTTCGCATCCCGCCGTCATCGCTCAGACACAGGACAGCCGCCCTGCCCGCGCTGGGACCGATCCTCGTCGAGGCCGTCCGGGCGACCGGAATGCACTCCGCGAGCCACCTCGTGCGGGGAGTCGGCGCGGCCGCCAATCCCCGCGGCATGAACGACTGGCCGCACGATGCGCGCGAGGCGTACCGCACGATGATGTCGCACTACGACCGGCACGGACTTCCCGCCGGTGATCTGACCGTGCTTCCCGCACTGCTCGGACGCGAACCCACCTCATACGAGGATTTCGCCCGACGGTCCGCCTCCGAGCGTGGGCATCGGTCGAAGGACTCCCGAGGATGAGTCGCTCGCAGGATCCATTCCGACCGGCGCGGTCCATGGTGACCGGAGCGAGTTCCGGCATCGGGGCCGAGTTCGCCCGAGCCCTGGCCGCGCGCGGCTCCGACCTGGTGTTGGTGGCACGACGGGAGGACCGGTCGACCGCTCTCGCGGCCGAACTCGAACGTGCACACGGCATCCACTGCCGTACGGTCTCCCATGATCTGTCGGAACCCGCAGCCGGACGTCGACTGCGGACCCTGGTTCCCGAGAGACTGGACCTCGTCGTCAACAATGCCGGCTTCGCAGTACAGGGCCCGTTCGTCGACAACGATGCCGACGACCTCGCGCGGCTCCTGGCAGTCGATGTCGCTGCCGTGGTGGACATCTGCTCTGCCTTCCTCCCCGACATGATCTCCCGCGGCACCGGATCCGTCGTCAACGTCGCCAGCACGACGGCGTTCCAACCCGTTCCCACCCTCGCCGTCTACGCCGCAGCCAAGGCCTTCGTCCTGAGCTTCACGCAGTCGCTGTGGTACGAGTCCAGGCGCCACGGTGTCCGAGTGTTCGCACTCGCCCCGGGTCCGACGCGCACCGAGTTCTTCGATGTCATCGGCGAGTCCGCCGCGACGACCGGCTCGTACCAGTCACCCGCCGAGGTCGTCGCCACCGCGATGCGCGCCCTCGACGCCAGAATCTCACGTCCACAAGTCATCTCAGGACGGAGGAACGCCATCGCGGCCGCCACGGCAGCGCTGACGCCACCTCGGGTACTGCTTCCGGCGGTGGCGCGGCTGCTGCGCTGATCTCCCGAGTTGCCGTCCCCGCTCGGCCGACACGGACTGTAGTGTCACGATCATGGCCAGGGCCTCGAAGTTCACTGCGGCCGACCGTCGCGCCGCTGTGGAGCGTGCCTTCGAGGGAACAGAGAGTCCCACCGCCGTCGCATCTGATCTGGGTGTCCACCCGACCACTCTCTATCGGTGGGCCGCGTCCGACACGGCGGACGACCCGGGGCCGGCGCCGACTCGGCTCGTCCACGCCACCCAGACGCTGCTCGAACACTCCGACTACGGCGACATCACCGTGGAGGCCGTGGCGCAGCACTGCGGACTCGCGGCCCGGACCGCATTCCACCACTTCCCCACCAAACGCGACCTGTTCCACGCAGCCGTCAACGATGCCGCCACCACGCTGATCGACCGCATGGCAACGCGTTCCGAGCAGGCGACGTGGCCGGACGATCCTCTGGGACAGCTGCGATCGTTCCTGCACATCGCCGCGGCCACCATCTACGACACTCCGGCGACCCACGTGCTGTTCCGCAACATCGGTGTTCCCCGCAGCGAAGGAACCGCCGAGGGGTGGCACACCGACTTCGTCGTCGCGATCGAACAACTGCTGCACAGAGCGGCCGATGCCGGTCAGATCGAACGCCACACCGACGTGGCCGCGGCAGCGCAACTCGTGACCGGCGCCATGCGCGGGATCCACACCGCCGTGTTCGACGGCGCCTCTCCCGATGTCGCACTCGACCTGGTGGACCGCGTTCCCCTGCTGATACCCGGCCCCCGGCGAGCGTGATTCGCAGCGGTGACATAGACCTCCACACCGCATGCTCTGCACAGACGCGCCATGAAACGTGCAGGCCTCGACGGACGCTTCACCAGCTCGCTGCGGTGACTCGACCGATCTCACCCGGCCCGAGCCGATCAGCCGGCCGCTGCCCGTAACCGCTCGATCTCGCTGCGAGAGTGGCGTACGGACTCGGTGTCCTCGCCCTTCTCGCGGGCGACATCGTGCGCCAGGTCCAGAACGGCACGACGCAGATGTGTGCGGGCTCGTCGGGCATTCCGAGTGGGTGCGGACTTCACGAATGCCTTGCGTGCCTTCGTGTCCAGCACACCGTCGACCTCCGCCTCGGTCACCGCACCAGCATCGACTTCCGGGGCGAGGATGTCTCGCACGAACTGATACTCACGCGGTGCGGCCCGTCGGAACGCGATGGTCAGCACCGTGAACCCGATGACGACCGACGCCAGGAGGACCACGAAGTTTCCCAGACCGCCGCCACCGAGACCGCCGGCGTCGTCCCATGTGAAGTGGAGGAACATGCCGGCGACGACGAAGGCCGCACCACGCCCGACCCGCCGGGGTTGCGCTGCCGTCCCGATCAGATAGACGGCTCCGGTGCAGACGAGGGCACTGAACAGAGGGTGGGAGGCGAAACTGACGGCGATGCGTACGACGGACATGTGCACCGCGTTGCCCACGGAATCGGTGCCGAATGCCCGAGCAGTGGAACTCGCCGCGTAGAGGAAGTCCTCGAACACGGCAAATCCGAGCCCGATGAACGCTCCGACGATGAGGCCGTCGTTCGCGGTGCGGATGAGACGCGGGGCAAGGCTCATCAGGAGCAGGAAACCACAGAGTTTGGCCGCCTCCTCGGTGAACGGTGCCGTCGCACCTGCCGCCCAGTTCGCGCTCCATTCCTGACCGAACAGCTTGGGGTAGATGCCGAGCATCGCCGTATTGACGGTCATCGCGAAGGCAAACGTTGCCGGGACAGCGCCCCACACGAGGGCAGCGACCACGAGCCCGCCTGGTTGCCGCTCCCACCGGTCGATGTGATGGAACCAGGCGAGCCACGCGAGTCCGCACAACCCGCACAGCACCGCTGCGACCGCGAACCCTTCGGCGTAGAACCCGGCGTCGGGTGCGAAGAACGCCCACGCCTGGAACGCACCTATGACGGTCAGCGCCAGGTAGACCCAGAAGGAGAGGTTGTGAGGCTGCACGAAGTGGAATATCGCACCCCACCCGGAGATCTCGACTGCTTCCGCTCGGCGCTGACCAGCTTCCGTGCCGACCGTCTCGGGAGACGTGCGGGGGTCGACAGTGCTCATGCGTCGTCCCCATCCACGGTACGGATGCTCGCGATCATCGCTCGGACGTCGTCGAGGGCTGCGGTCATCTGGGTGGGTGGCCCGTAGGCAGTGATGTCGACCCCTGTGCCGCCGAGAACGAAGGCCGCGATCACCCCGTCGCTTCGCACGCTGTTGTAGGGCTGCGCGACTCCGGTCTCGCCGGCCGCCGTGGTGAGAGTGGCCCTGTTCCAGTCGACCCGGAAGGTGGGGTCGTCCGTCCGGGACGTGACCTTCTACACCTGGTCGAGCAGCTGATCGGGAGTGCCGTCGTACGAGTCTGACGACACCTGGAAGGTGATGCCGGCCCCGGCGAGGGTGGCATCGCCGAACGTGCCTCCGTCTCCGACACGGAAGCCGGACTCGACGTCGTAACCGGCGACGGGGGTGAAGACGAGGGTGTCGGTGAGTGCAAGCTGCTGCCCTGCCAGAACGGGGTCGTCCCAGTCGAGGGCAGCGTCGATGCGCGGAACCACCACGGTGAAGACCAGGAACACAGCGAGCACGACGAGCGCCGGTGGCCACGTTCGACGGTCGAGACCCAGCACACGATGTTCGACCGGTACTCGATGTCGATGTGCAGGAGCGTTCAACAGTGGTGTCACGGATACCCCTCGAACTCGTCGTTGTTCGTACTTTGTCACAAACCACGCGGTCCGTGCAGTCCGCTGTGAACGACCTCGACGAGAACGGCGAGTCGAGTGTCAGAGTCCGGCGATCACCCGATCGAGCCACTCGACCATGACCGCGCGCTCGGCGGCGCTCAACGTGTCCAACGCCGGCGTGATCGCACGAAAAGCGACCGCGGCGGCGGCGTGGTCGTCCTGCTGGCGGTCGGGCGGGTCGGTGAGGATCTGCCGCATGACGGCATCGAACATCGCGTCGGCCAACTCGTCGTCGCGGTCCTCGGCCGGAGTCGCGAGAAGCACCGAGATCGTGCCCACACCCGCTGCCTGGACGAGTCCGAGCGCCCGTTGTTCGCTCACCCGCAGTCTGCCCGTCTCGGCGACCCTGTGTATCCGAGCCCGGAGGACGTCCATGCCGGCCTGCGCCGCGCGAGATCGTGTCAGGTGCTGCGGGCCGTTCATCATCCGGAACAGTTCCGGGTTGGCGATGCCGAACTCGACCTGCGTCAGCCACCCGTCGCGCAGGTCCACGAGGGGATCCACGCCCTGCGACGCGGCCTTCTCGGTGATGCGTCTCTTCATCGAGACATGCTCGGCCAGAACATGTTCTGCGACGGACTCCAGGAGACCGTCCTTGTCGCCGAACAGTCGATAGATCGTCGGGGGCTGTACGTCGGCACCCTCGGCAACCCCACGAGTGGTCACTGCGGCCACGCCGTGATCGCGCAGCAGGGCGGCCGCGACCTCGATGATCCGCGCCCGGACGTCGTCTCGAGTGCTGGTCGGCTTGATCACGTTCCAACGATAACAGTCTCGTGATACCGTTGTGTTTCCATCGATAACACCGGTGCGATACCAACGAAACTGAGGCACTCATGATCGTCATCACCGGCGCCACCGGCGCGCTGAACGGCGCCACTGTCGACCACCTGCTCAGACATCGCCCCGCTTCGGAGATCGCGGTGGCGGTCAGAGACGCGTCCAGGGCCCGACGCTTCGCCGATCTCGGCATCGAGGTGCGCCACGGCGACTACGCAGACCCGGCATCGCTGCCGGACGCGTTCGCGAATGCCGATCAGCTGCTGCTCGTCTCGTCCAGTGATCCGAGGGCCGACGCAGTCTCCCTGCACCGCAACGCGATCGACGCGGCCGTCACCGCGGGCGTGGGGCGAATCCTGTACACGAGTCATCAGGGGGCCGCGGACGACACGCCATTCGGTCCGGGTCGAGACCACGCGGCGACGGAGCGGCTGCTGGCGGGTTCCGGCCTGCCGTGGACCTCGCTGCGCAACGGCTTCTACGCCCACAGCCTGGCCTGGTCGACGGGCCCCTGGCGCGAGTCCGGCGTCATCACCGTTCCGGCCGACGGTCCGGTGTCGTGGACGTCCCGAGCGGATTCGGCGGAGGCTGCGGCGGCGATCATCGCATCGAACGGCGCGTACGACGGACCGGTCACGGTGACCGCCGAGTCCGCGCCCACCTTCGAGGAGGTGGCGGCGATCGCTTCCGACGTGGCCGGGCGGACGGTACGGCGAGTCCTGATGGACCCCGAGGACTGGATCGCAGCCCGGGTCGCTTCGGGGCAGCCGGAATTCGCAGCTCGCTTCACACTCGGGATGTTCGACGCTGCAGCCGGCGGTTGGTTCGCCGGCGTCGATCCACTGCTGGGACAGTTGCTCGGCAGGTCGCCCGCGACCGTGCGCGACGCGCTCACTCTCGCGTAGCCTCCACGGCGCCCGTCAGAACCCGAGGGTGGCACTCCAGGACAGCGAGACTCAGACCGGTCGTTCCGCCGTCACCCGCAGCCGTTGTGCTGATCGGCATGTTCGGAGGACAATCACCGGATCGGTGACGTGTTCGGTGAGAGGGTGTGCGATGTCTGTGTCGTGGGAGTCTCTGTCTCGTCGGCGCGGCGTACGGGTGACCGGCGGGCTCGTCGGCGTGTACGTCGGCCTGGTGGCCTACTGGTTCGTGCAGGATGCCGCCCACCGTGTGGCAGCGCGGAAGGCTGAGGCATAGCCTCCGTTCGTCCCGCTCCGAGTCTTCGTCCGATGTGAGGGGTTGTCGGACAACAGGATGCCCCTACGACGCCGACCCTGAGTGCCGCATCGACGACGGGGACCGACCCATGATGCGGGTGAATGCTCGTGAGAACGCCGCGTCGGACCCGTATCCGAACGAGGCCGCGACCGAGGAGATGGTGGCGTTCGATCTCATGAGCTCCGCCGCCGCGAGCTGCATGCGCCGACGGGTCAGGTGGACCAGCGGGGCCTCACCCACCAGCGCGGTGAACCGCGCGGCGAAGGCGGATCGAGACATCGCCGCCGTCCGAGCCAGATCCGCCACCGTCCACGGCCGCTCCGGATGCCGGTGCATCGCGATGACCGCGGCACCGATCTGTCTGTCGCGCAACGCCCCCAGCCAGCCGCCGATCTCAGCGCCCTCCTCTCGGAGCCACGCTCGGACGAGATCGATGATCAGGATGTCGGCAAGCCGCGTCACCACGGCCTCCCCACCCGGCCGGCGGGCAGCGGCCTCGTTCGCGAGCAGTTCCAGTACCGCGGCCGAGACCGCAGACCCGCGATCACCCACCAGCACGTCGGGCAGCACGTCGAGGAGTGAGCGGGAAATCGGATGATCGAACTTCACGGCGCCACAGATCAACACGGCCCGCTCGCCCCCGCCGCCGTGCTCCAGAACGATGAAGCGGTCCGAGATCCACTCGGGCTGCGGGTCGTACATCGACACCGACAGGGAGGACGGATCGTCCACCACCCGGTGGCCTCGACCGTGCGGGACCAGCACGCACTCACCCTCGCCCACCAGCCGAGGTTTCGTCCCTGGCAGGTCGAGCAGGCACGATCCCACCACCGGTGCGTGAAACCACAGGCAGTCCTCCATCGCGGGGATGTCGAGACCCCAGGGAGCCGTCAGTTCCGATCGAACGTAGAACACCCCACGCATCCGCAGCGAGTGCAGGGCGTCGCCGAGCGCGTCGTCACCGCGCCACATCCTGGACGATCGATCATCAACGGTGGACTCCACGGTATTCATTGTCCACCACGAACCCGGCACCGTGACCATCGTGACCACACAACGAACCATCACTGTTCTCGGCGCCACCGGCCGAACCGGACGACGCCTCACCGACACGCTCCTCGGCCGCGGATGGAAAGTACGCCGTGTCGCGCGCACCGCACGGCCCCACCCACACCCGGCTGCCACCACGCACACGGGCGACCTGACCGACACCGACTTCCTCACCACCGCGTTCACCGGCGTGGACGCGGCCTACGTCCTCGTCCCGTTCGACCCCACAGCACCCGACGTCCGAGCACACATGAACGACATCGGGTCCTCCATCACCGACGCACTCCGACGAGCACGGGTGCCACGCGTCGTCGCACTCAGTTCTCTGGGCGCCGAACTCGAGCACGGGACCGGATTCCTCACCGCACTGCACGCTCAGGAGCAGCGACTAACCGCCCTCGAGACCGATCTCGTCCTTCTCCGACCCGGCTACTTCTTCGACAATCTCGACCCCGTCCTGCCCCACCTCCGCCGCATCGGGGCACTCCAGGACTCCATCGCCCCCGACGTGCCCCTGCCGATGGTGGCGGCCGGCGACGTCGGCGCAGCCGCGGCCGCGGCAGTCGAGGAACCCGAGCACCAGGGCACCACCATCCGCGAGATCAGGACCGCAGTCGATCTCACCCTGACAGACCTCGCCGCTGCGGTCGGCCGAGCACAGGGCATCGGCCAGCTCCCCTACCAGCAGCTCCCCGACGAGGAGACGATGACCCAGCTACTCCAGGTCGGATTCTCCGACGATGCAGCGAGATTGCAGGTCGAGATGCACCATGCATTCTCTGCAGGACGCGTCGCCGCGACGGGGGACGACCCCCGCGCCCCGACGACGGTGGACGACTACCTGGCGTCGCGGGCGTGAGCGTCTACCGAAAGCGTGGCGTTCCCACGTCTGCTCACGACGCCGTGGTCGAACCCCGGATCACAGCCGCCACGAGATCAGGATCGTCCCACGTGGGAACGTGCCCCAGATGCTCGTGCACGATGACGGCGGCGAGGGACGGCAGCCCGTCGAGGTCCGTCTCCGCTGCACGGATGAGCGGGTCTCTGCCCCCGTAGACCACGGTGATCGGGACATCGATCTCGGCTCCGCCGCCGAAGCGAGTGCCTTCGAGGGCTGACATCGTGCGGTCGAAGTCGCACGTGGCGAGGTTGCGTGCATCGTCGGCTGCCACCACCGACGGGATGCGCCACGGACGGCCGAACAGCCCGAACAAGGCGACGGTCCGCGGCAGTGGCCGGCGCAGAAGGAACCCCGCACCCGGAACGCGAGACCCGTGCACCCACACGGAGAAGAGCACCTGCCGACGCACACGGGCTGTGCCGCCCGTCGAGCGCCACAGCCCGGCGGGCATGAGTGCACACACGGACGTCGCCCGGCCACGGCGCGCGAGCTCCAACGAGAGCCACCCGCCGAGCGAATTGCCCACGAGGTGCGCACTGTCCCAGCCCAGTTCGTCCATCACCAGCTCCACCCGGTCCGCCAGTCGCGCCGGCGTGGGTGCGTCACCGTCGCCGAGGGGATCGCTCTCTTTCAAGCCCGGGAGATCGATCGCGACGGTGTCGAAGTGATCTGCCAGTGCCGGAATCACGGGGTCCCACACCTGATGTCGATGCCCGATCCCGTGAATCAGGAGCATGGGCGCTCCCCGGCCGGTCCTGCTGTAGCGAAGCAGTGCGGAGACATCGATGTCGGTCACGGGACAAGTATCGGTCCGAGACGGGCACCACCGATGTGGAGTGTGGACAGTATCCGTGCGATGGGTCGGGACATTCGACAACCGAGCCGTGCGCGTGCACCACGCGGGAGCGACGACCAGCTCGGGTGGAATCGTCTGAACGGCTCAGAGGTGGCGCGCAGCGAAGTCCACCGCGCTCCGCAGCGTCTCGCGGCCTTCCGGAAGTACGCCTGCCAACACGGGAAATGCGTGCACCTGACCCCGCCACACATGGGTCTCGACGATCCGGCCGGCATCCTCGAGCTTCCGCGTCATCGCCTCCACGTCCGGGCGCATCAACTCGTACTGCGCCGAGGAGAGAAACACCGGCGGATACACCGATGGATCGGCATCGATCGGAGACGCTGCGCCCGGGATGGCGTCCGGCCCGTTCATCCAACGATCCTCCAGCGCGAGAACCTGTTTCATCGGCAGATACGCGTCCCGCTTCATGAACGCACGGGAATGGCTCCTCAGGTCCAGATTGAGCAACGGCGAGAACCCCAGAACGGCCGCGGGTGGTGTCAACCCTTCCAGCGCAGCCAGTTCGGCGACCTTCATCGCGAGGTAACCGCCGGCCGAGTCTCCCGCCACGATGATCTTCGACGGATCGGCCACCGTCGCCGACGCGGCGCGGTAGGCGGCCATGGCATCGAAGATCGACGTACCGATGCCGCCGTACGGAATCTGCCGGTACTCCACGGAGTACACCGGAACACCCGCACGGGCGGCGATCATGGCACATGCACCGCGGTGGGTCGCCAGTCCGCAGAAGACGAAGCCGCCGCCGTGAAAGTAGAGAACCGTCGCACCGGCCAGAGAGCCGGTGGCCGTCCGAGGATGTGTCGTCTTCTCGCAGGGCACACCACCGAGAACCACCTGGTCGATGGTGACGCGAGGCGGCTTCGGCAGTCGGTCGACGACGCGATCGAGGTGCCCGATGGCCTTGATGCCGCCGTCGGTGAGCGGCCACATACTCAGGGTCGGCTTGAGGACCGCCTTCATCGCCGCCGACAGGACGCGTGCCTGCGGACTGACGTCGTCGTGCCAGGTGAGTGTGCCCGTCATCGTCTCGTCGTTCCCCTCGTGCGATAAAGCGTGGAGACGATCGACGCTATCAGCCCGGCTCCGTGCACCGATTCCGACAGACTCGAGCTCGGTTGTGCTCGTGGGAGCTCGACTCGGGTTTCCCGCGTGAACGTGCTGGGTACGTATACGACGAACGTGCCTGGACGCAGAACGTGCCTGGACGCACTAGAGAAGCTCGGTGGTTCACCGTGAAACGCATCGTCGTCGCCCTGTCGGTACTGGCTCTCGTCGCCGGCTGTTCCACCGACGACACTGCACCTGCGCCGACGCAGACACCCGCCGCCGAACCGGCTAGGGCGCCCGCAGCGCAGGATCCGATCGGCACCGTCGTTCCGCTTCCGGGCGCACCCGAGGGAATCGTCGTCACGTCGTCCGGCATCGCCGTCGCCGCAGTGCGTGAACCCGATGGCCTGAGGCTGCTCGACGCGGCGACCGGAGTCGAGCGATCGTTCGTGCCGACGGTCGGCGCCCCGCGGCACCTCTCCCTCGCCGGCCCGGACGGACCGGTACTCGCGCCCCTGGAGTCCAGTGACGAACTGCTCCTGGTCGATCCGGCGAACGGAGCGACGCTCTCCACCACCCGGGGCGTCGGACGGCAACCGCACGATGCCGTGGTGACGGCCGACGGCACGACCGTCGTGACCAACGAGATGGGCGGCGGAGCCGTCTTCGTCCGCAACGGTGTCGTGACAGCATCTCTCCCCGCCGGCCCCGTACAGCCGGGCGGCGTTGCGGCCGTCGGCAGTTACGCAGCTGTCGCAGATGTGCAGGGCAACGGGATCTGGATCTACAGCGGGCCGGACCAGAAGCTGGTTGCACAGGCCCCACTGGGAACCAAACTGACGCATGCGACATCCCTCGGCGCCGACCTCGCTGCCTTCGCCGACACAGACGGTGGCGCGGTATACCTCGAACGCATCACTCCCGACATCAGCGAGGTCGCTCGCATCGACGCACCCGGTAATCCTTACGGGCTCGCCTACGACGCCGATCGGAAGCTCCTTCTGATCACGCTGACCGAGAGCAACATCCTTCGTGTCGTCGATGTGGCCGAGCCGGCATCGCCGCGGATCGTGGTCGACTTGCCGACGGTTCGTCAGGCCAATTCCGTTGCCGTGGATCCACGAACGGGAAACGTGTTGGTGACAGGCAGTGATCCCGGCGCGGACTCGAGCCTGCAGATCATCCCGGCCGACAGTGTCGACGTGTCGTGACACGTGCTCGTGCGGCGTTCACGATCGGTGTTCAGTGAACACCCGGCGCAACCCGACGAAGCGCACGACCGTGGCCACGAGGTTCGCGGCCACCAGGACGGACACCTCGATTGCTCGCGATGCATCGGGTACCCACCTGTGGAGGAGTACCAACGAGCCGCTGGTGACCGCCAGCCCGAGGGCGAAGACGACGAGCCCTTGCACGTACTGGCGAACGATCGCATCGGTTCCACGGATTCCGAAGGTGAACCGGCGGTTGATCGCGGTGTTGGCGAGCGCAGAGACCAGGAGCGCGAGCACGTTCGCGGCCTGGGACGACATGACGACTCGGAACACCAGAAACAACAGAACGTACGCGGCGGCGCTCGCACCGCCGACCAGATAGAAGCGGAACAGCACACTCCGGGTGCCGGAAGTCGCGGTCAGAGTGTCTCCCCCGTCGGCCTCGAAACAGGGAGTGCAGCCACGCATCGAGCGAACTCGCTGTCCGGGTGGCACTGTCGTGCGATCGGGTCGAGATCGACGAGTTCGTCGGCGTCACGCAGAGTCGGTGCTGCACCGACGACGAGGCTGCAGCGCTGCAGGGCGTCCCGGGTGTCGTCCCCGGTGCGGTCGGTGGACATCTCCACTGCCCGCAGGGCGTTTGCATCGGATGCGTCGTGCAGTCCGAGCACCCACCACCCTCCGTCCTCGGCACGGCCCAGGATCGCCGACGACGGTGCCAGAGCCTCACCGATGTCGGTGAGCATCGCGGGGTCGACCTGCGGTGTGTCCATGCCTATCTGCACGACGGAACCGGATCCGGCGGCGTCGTGATGCGCATGAATCAGGCGTTCCGCAAATCCGCCCCCGCGTTGGTCGATTACCAGAAAATTTGCCAGGGACTCTCGGATCTCGTCGCTGCGCATCGCCTCGGCCAGGTCGCCGGTCATCGCGACCACCCGCCGGGCGAAAGGAGCCTGCCTCGCCGCGGCGAGTGTGTCGAGCAGCGCCGCGGCCGCCACCGACGCGGCGTCCTCGGCGGTCATGGCGGCCATCAATCGAGTCTTGGCGAAGCCGGGTACCGGCGCTTTCGCGATGACGAGCAGCGTCGCGTCGATCATGGAATCACCTTCGCAAAATCCCAGACGGCCACCACCGTGCCGCGAACCGACCCCGACACCTTCGACACTCCCCCGGTACGCGGGCGGTAGGTGATGTCGCGCTCGACAACTGTCCACCCTGCCCGAGCGGCGAGAACCAGCAGCTGCAGCGGGTAACCGGAGCGTCGGTCCGGGACGTCGAGCGAGAGCAGATCCTCGCGGCGTGCCACCCGAAGAGCGCCGATGTCGTGGACGTCGATCTTCAGCCGTCTGCGCAGACGCCAGGCAATGGCCTTGTTGCCGAGGCGGGCGTGCCACGGCGAGCCACTGCGGTGCACCGGGCGGCGCCGACCGACGACGAGTTGGGCGGAGTCCAACGCTGCGACGAGACCGGGCAGCTCGCGCGGGTCCATCGACCCGTCCCCGTCCATGACAGCCACGACGGTCGTTCGGGCAGCGGTGATTCCGGCGTGCACGGCGGAGCCGTATCCGGGTATCGCCTCGATGACCACGTGCGCCCCGTGCGCGCGGGCCACGTCCGCAGTGCCGTCGGTGGAGCCGTTGTCGACGACCAGACGGTGATAGCCGTCGGGCACGGCGTCGAGAACATCGGGAAGAGATTGCGCCTCGTTGCGGCACGGGAGTACGACCGTGACATCGGAAGGATCGATCATCGTCACACCACCGGGGCCGAGCCATCGGATGCCGCCCGAAGCGGTGCCGACGCGAACCGCGTCAGGCCCTCGTCCGGACCGACGGCAGCTCGGAATCCGAGAATTCTGTCGGCCCGATCGGCACCGGCAACGATGTGCCGCACGTCGCCGGGACGGAACTGACCCGTCACCTTCGGCTCGATGCCGCCGCCGTGTGCACGACACAGAATGCGGGCCACCTCACCGATCGAGATCGGGTGTCCCGAACAGACGTTGCAGGCCACGAACCCCGCTCCGTCGTGCTCGACGGCGGCAAGGTTGGCGGCGGCGACGTCCCGGACATCGACGAAATCTCGCATCTGCCCACCGTCCTCGTACACAGTCGGTGATTCACCGCCCTCGAGCGATGAGCGGAACATCGCGGCGACACCGGAATACGGTGTGTCACGCGGCATTCGGTCACCGTAGACGTTGTGGTAGCGCAGCGCCGTGACCGATCCGCCCGTCGCCAGCGACCAGGCGAGTGCATAGTTCTCCTGCGCGAGTTTGCTTGCTGCATAGAGACTTCGGGGCTCGAGCGGAGCGTCCTCGTCCACCGTCTCCCACGTCACCGGCTCGTCACCCTCCGGGCACTTCGCATCGAAGACCCCGTTCCGCAGATCCGACGGGTTCCGGGGGCGCGGACGGACGACACCGTGCACGGGGCAGCGGTAGCGACCTTCGCCGTAGACGACCATCGATGACGCGAGAACCAGCTTCCGACACTCGGCTCGGGCCATCGCAGCAAGTACTTCGGCAGTACCCAGGTCGTTGTGGCTGGCGTATGCGGGTGCGTCCGCAGTGCTGACGCCGGCTCCGACGACGGCGGCCTGGTGACACACCACGTCGACCCCCGCCATGACATCGTCCAGAGCGCCGGGGTCGCGGACGTCGACCGTCGTGACGTTCGGCGCGTGCAGTGGCGTCGAGCCGTGCGCCGAGGGTAGGAACGCGTCGACAGCCGTCACGTCGTGGTCGGCCGCCAGTAGTGCTTCGTGAATGTGTTCACCGATGAAACCGGCCGCGCCGGTGAGTAACACGTGCATCGTTTTCTCCTTGTCGTGTCGATCGAGGGGGGGACGGGTCGCTCACCAGTTCGTGTACGTCAGATGGTTGATCGCGAGTGCCAGCACGACTTGCGCTGCCAGCCAGAAGCGCACCGAGCGGTCCCCGATCGCGACAGTGGCAACCGTCATCCACACTTGGAACGGCAGCCAGATGCGTTCCGTCTCCGCCTTGCTCAGCCTGCTCAGGTCCGCGAAAGCCACCGCCAGCAGAGCGGCCACCACGAGCAGAGTCACAGGCTCGGCACGTCGCACACGCGGCAGTGACACCACGCGGGACAGCGCAGCGGGCACCGCGAGTCCCACCGCACACACCAGAGCCGCGATGTTGCCCCAACTCCAGTACTGGAACGGGCGCGCTGACGCGATGCCCTGCCAATACCGTTCCTGGACCGCGACGTACCCGTCGAACCACCAGAAGCCCGACGCGGTGAAGAGGCCGGCGACGACGAGGGCGCCGCCGATCGCCGGTACCAGTGGCCGCACGCGGCGAGAGGCGATCAGGACCGCCAGGGCCGGCAGTCCCATTAGGGCGAGGCCGTAGTTGAGGTAGACCGAGAACCCGAGCAGGAGACCCGCCGCGACGGCCGCGACGTCGTGTCGCGCTCGTCGACCGGCTGCTGCGACGGTCAGGAGGGCGATGCCCCAGGCGGACACACCGGTGAAGAATCCGTCCGCGGAGACACCGATCCAGATCGCGCTGGGCGCGATCACGGAGAACGGGATCAACCGTCGGGCGGTGTCGCGGCCGACGAGCGCTGCCACGGCGACAGCGGTGGCGACGGCGGCCGATGACCCGACGATCACACACAACCATGCGGCGGCCGCGCCTCCCCCGAGTCCGATGCGGTCCAACCACACGAACGTCAGGATGGCGCCGGGGGGATGGCCGGAGACGTGCGTGGCCCACGAGTCCGCCTGGCCGTCGACGATCCGGTCGGAAAACCCACGCAGCGTGGCCCCGATGTCGTCGATCCCGCCGACTTCGGACAGATACTCGTCGCGGGACGTCAACTTGTCGACGAACCCTCTCTGCCAGCCGTCGACCGCAGCCAGTCCGACGGTCCAGACAAGGGTCGTCGCCCAGGTCACGAGGAGCAGGAGCCGCCACGACATGCGTGCCGCCACGGACGGGCCGAAAATCACCACCAGGACGCCGACGATCACCGCGACCGGGGTACCCGGGCCCACATGAGCGCCCACCCGCCCGAACAGCGGCGCGAGCGACGCGAAATCGTCGAAGTCGAAGCCCATGCCGTCGATCAGCGGAGTGACGACGGCATTCTCCCGCCGCGCCACGACCACTGCCGCGACGACCAATGCAGCCGCAAGTAGTGCGCCGATCAGTTCGTGAACTCGAGGAACCCACCCGCGCCGCCGATCGGTCGCGGTCGGGCCGCTCACTCGGAAGTCTCGGGGGCCGAACCGTACGGGGGTTTGACGAAGTGAGCGAAGTGCCGACCGGCGATCGCGGTCACACCGACCGGTACCAGCCCTCGTGCCGCGGCGAGTGGCGCCAGCGTGTCCGCATCGATTCGCGCCCAGTCGTACCAGGGCCCCGCAGTCTCGTCGTTCTCGATACGCAGACATTCGGCGACGAATCCCGTTCCGGGCGTTGCCACTTCGACGTGCACCGTCCCGCTCTCGCACGCGATGTCGTGCGCACGACCGATGACACGGCCGGGATCACCACCGATTCCGATGTTCCCGTCGACGAGAAGCACTGTGTCCCAATGCCCTTCGTGTGGAACGATGTCGAAGATGTCGGCCAGCTCGGCTTTGGCACCACGTTCGCGGACCAGCGCGACAGCTGCCGGGGACGTGTCCACACCCATCGCCGATACTCCCCGTCGCCGCAGTTCCTCGACCAACCGGCCCGGCCCGCACGCGAGATCGATCGTGCGCCCCCGGCAGAGGGCGAGCAACGTCTCGTCCACTGCGCGGTCATCGGCGTCTGCGTGCTCGCCGCCGAGCCAACGCCCGACCGGCAACAAGTTCCGTCGGCCGTCCCGGTGCCGCACCCACCACGCGGTACCGGTGGAGGCAGTGTCGAACAGAACATCGAAATTGTCAGGGGCCTCGCCCGCCGAAGTCGCTGTCACGCTTGTCCCTTCTACAGACCCCGACTGGTCCGGCACTTCCTCGATGTGGATGATTGTCCATTCCCGGTGGACGTCGGCGACAAACGTCGCGTTCAGTCGTTTTCCACGTTCAGGGGCCATCGCCCGACTCGTCGACACGATCCGGCCCACATCGGTGTCGATGTGGGCCGGGTAAGAGGCTGTGCCTCGTTACTGCGTGTTGACGGTGATCGTGGCGACTCCCACGAGCAGTCCCGGGGTGACGGCGTCGGTCTTGAACGTCTCGTTCAGCAGGCCGGCGGCGGTCTCGGAGATATGCACGGTCGTGCCCTGCAGAATCGCGGTGTTGTTCGGGCCGGTGGCCAGCGGCTCGAGGGTGCGGCCGTCGAGATCGAACAGCACGGCGTCGGTGGCGGCGCTCTCTCCGTTGACGGTCACATCACCCATGAGCAGTGAGGTGCCCGGATCGATGACGAAGTTGGTCAGCTCCACCGTGGTGCCGCCGGCGGTCAGGGACAATCCGCTGCCTTCGTGGTCGATGGAGCCCTGCACGTACGGATCGACCGTGCCCGGCGTCCAGTACTTGACGTTGCCGCCGGTGATCGGGAATCGAAGTGATCCATCCGCGAGGGTCGCCGTGCCCACGGTTCCCGGGGTCAACCCGAGCGTGGTCAGAGCGTCCGTGAAGCCGGTATCGAGCGCAACGGCGGTGTCCACGCCGGTCAAAGCATCGACCTGCGCGGCAGGTTCGGGCTGAGTGGACGTCGATGCGGCGGCGGAGGACGAACTGGACGTCGTCGCTGCCGATCCGCCGTCGTCACTGGACGAGCAGGCGGCCAGCGGAATCAGGGACATCACGCCGATCGCAGTAGCGGCCACGGATTTACGGATGGTGAACATATCAGCTCCTTGTCGTCGGTAATGGTTACTCCACATTCGCCGCGACACGGCCCATGGATGGTGTTCGACCGCAATCGTTCCCGCGGCCACCTGCGTGGCAGCGATGGTGGAACCTCACCCGATCGGACGTAGAACGTTGTAGCACAGCCATTTTCGCGCCACATCTACGCGCCCTGTGTATCCGTCCGGTCGTGGACGCGTGGCATCGCAGGTGACGGCCGCCTCACCGCCGCGAGCACCCGCACCAGGAACACGGCGACGCTGATCGCGACCATGACCGCCACGAGCCACAGCCACCGCTCGAGATACGGGTCACGGTTCAGGCCCGTGGCCGCGACGATGGCAGTGTCGTCGGTGTTCAGGACGCCCGGGAAGAAGACCAGCAGCGTCAGCGCGGCGCCGAGAGCCGGCACCCGGATGTGCTGGCGCACCGAAACCTGTCGAACCGTCCAGTTGCGAGTCGGGCGCGTCGCCCGATCCGCCAGCGAGTACAGCGGGTACAGAACGAGGTCGTGCAGGATCGCCGCGCCGATGAACCACACGGCGATCGACTGCCACCACCTGTCCGGGTTCCACAGTGCGTCCACCCCGAGAGTCAGGACGGCGGCACCCGCGAGGACGAAGGACACGACCATGACGGCCGCATGAGCGGCGCCCGCCCCGTAGAGCCGCCTCACCGATCGGCCCCGCGTGCGAAGTCGATACGCGACACCCACTTGGTGTTGTGGACACCGGGAAGGCCGGGAACGATCACCCGCGCGGGATAGCCGTGGTCGAGCGACAGCGCCTCACCGTTGACGGTCAACGCGAGAAGCGAGTCCGGATGCCACACCTGATTCTGTGCCAGCGTCGCCTGCGCGAACGCGCCTCCTTGTTCCAGTGAGCTGACTGTGGCGGCGCCGTCGGACACGCCGGTGAGGCCGGCAAGGTCTCGCAGCCGTACCCCGGTCCACTCCTGCGTCGTCGACCACCCCTCGACGCACGCAATCGGTAGGACCGCAGTGTGCTGCTCCATCGCCTCCAGGGCCGCTCGGTCGAGAACCACGCTCGTCTTTCCCGACAACTCCACACGCCATGAATCCCCGGTGGACGCCGGATCGATTCCCGCTGCGACCGCCGTGCGATTGATCTGGAAGTCGTTCGGCCCGTCGCCGTAGGAGCGGCCGCGGGGCACCAGCAGAGCGGTCGATCGCAATGGCCCGTCGATGGTCTGCCCGATAGTGAGTGCCGCCAGCAGTCCGCTCCCGCCGGCCACGAGTGCAAGGGCCCCGCGCCGAGAGATGCCGTCCGGCGCCTTCTGCTCGTGCTCCGGTTCCACCCCGGCCGCTCGATTGCGCTCGCGGAGCACCTCGGACAGCGACGTCTGTCGCAACGTCCTCCTCATGACCGGAACCTTGACAGCCACGTGCGCGAGGAATCCGGCAATGAACACCCATGCCCCGAAGTAGTGGGCCGTGTAGAAGTCGAAGCCGAAGACGTAGTCGTACTGGACGTTGAGCACACCGGTGACAATCTCGAACAGCACACCACCGACCAGCATCAACAGGCTGAGCCGCTCGAGCGCCTGCGCCGGGGATCGGACCGGCGGCCACTGCACCAGCTTCGGCATCACCGACCACAGCTTCGCGAGCACCAACGGAATGATGACGATGCCGAGCGTGACGTGCAGGCCCTGGTTCAGCCGATAGATCCAGGACGGATCGGTCGGCCAGTCGAATTGGGGCAACCTCAACCACCCCACGTCCCCCGGGCGGGCCTGCCCGAACTGCGGCCCGTACGCGATGTAGGACAGCAGACCGGTCACGGTGATCACCGGCAGCGACACGAGAAGGACGGCACCGAACACCGACGTCAACCACGGACCGCGGATCGCACTCTGGAACTGGGGCAGAGGAGGCAACGGCACGACCCTTCGACTACCCCGACGACTGATGCTCACCACCATGGCACGTCGACGCTCGCCGTGCGAGCGAACTGGGCAGCGAGCATCCCGATGGCCGTGTGCACCTCCGTGCGCGAAAACTTCTCCACAGCGGCGTGTTCGAGCCCTGCTACCTCGTCGGTCGGGCTGGTGGCGGCGACCTCCGCCACCAACGCCGACCCGATCATCGCGGCTGTGGTGTGCTGCACGACGGTCAGCTCCCCCGGCGGGGTGCGGTACAACTCCAGTGAACCGGTGGTCGACTCCCCGGCAGCCAGCGCGAACGCGAACACCGAACGCACCTCGAGCACCGCCTCGACCCGATGCGTTCAGTCGGTGCGACCGGCCCACATGATTCTCGCAACCCGAACGTGGTTGCAGGACTGCGTCAGGACACGACGCCTGTGAACGTGGGTCGCCGCTTCTCCATGAAGGCGCGCCCACCTTCCACGGCATCGTCCGAGCCGGCGCACATGGCCACGAAAGCCTCGGCTTCGGAGAGCATCTCCGGGTAGAGGTCGCTCGCGAGGGCCACCTTCGCAGCCCGCACCGACATGGGCGAATTGGCCGCGATGGTCGTCGCGAGTGTGCGCACGGCCTCGTGCAACTGGTCTTTCGGGACCACCCGATTCACGAGACCGATGGAGAGAGCGGTCTCTGCCGTGACGCGACCGCCGGTGTACAGCATCTCGGCGGCGTGACCGGAGCCGACCATGCGTTGCAGCACGCGCGTCGGCGGAACCGGGTATGCGATTCCCAGACGTGCGGCGGGAATCGCGAACGCGCACGCCTCATCGGCGATGCGGATGTCCGCGGTGAGCGCGACGGCGACGCCGGCGCCCATGCAGAAGCCGTGCACCATCGCGATGGTCGGCGTGTGCATGGCGGCGAGTCCGAAAAACAACGCGGCAATGGCGTCGTCGGCGGCCTGCTTGGCATCGGTGGAACCGTGCTGCGATTCGAACTCCGAGATGTCGGCTCCGGAGACGAATGCCTCCGAACCTTCCCCGCGCAGCACGATGGCGCGGACGTCGGGGCGTTTGTCCAGCTCTTGCAGTCGCGCGTGCAGATCGCGCATCATCGCTGCGCTCAATGCGTTGCGACGGGTCGGATTGCTGATCACGGCCCATGCGACCGCACCGTCGATCTCGACGGAGACAGAGCCTTTTTGCTCCACTGCGGCAGTCATGACAGGCCGTTTCGGCGAACTTCTGGGTGCTCCATGCATGAATTTTAGATTCGGGCCTTCCACCGAGAGAGCGGCCGAACCATTGTCTGGCGGTCTCACAACCCGGCCACACTGTCCCGTGGTCGTGACCGCGCATTCCTGCGCCGTGCCACCTCCCGCGCACCCACACGTCACTAGTAAGTGCGCGTCCGACGAGCATCGACCGTTCGTACGGGGGTCGCGCATTGCGACATACCGTGTGTGGGGTCGACACGCGGCGTACGGTTGGGCGCATCCGGTGAAGTCATCACCGCGCAGCGTCCTCCGCGCACGTCGACAGGTGTCATGACTGCACCACAGAGGACTCCGCATGACGGATTCGGTCACGTCCGGCCTGCCCCCGGACGATCACAGCACGGCGGCCGCACTGGCCGCCGCGAACGCCTTCGACGACGAGATCGCAGGAGCGTTGTCGTCCCGCACGGCCGGCGGGGTTCGCACGGCGATCACGATGCGGTACTTCGCCGCGGACACCTTCGACGCATTGGACGCCTTTCGTGGACTCCTGCTGTCGCACAGTCGGTTCGAGATCCTCCTCCAGGGCTTGTGCGAACAGGCGGTCGCCGCGATCCCCGGAGCGGACATGGCCGGGGTGACCCTCCTGCATCACGACGCGGCGAACCCGGAGACCGCGGCGCGGTCGGATTCCCGAGTCAGCGACATCGATGCCGATCAGTACCGCGTGAACGAGGGGCCCTGCCTCGAAGCCGCCCGGACCGGGCGCATCGTGTGCGTGCACGTCGAGGATGCTGCGGCGCGATGGCCGCTCTTCGCTGCGGCAGCGTCCGAGGCCGGTGTGCGCAGCTTCCTGTCGGCACCCCTGGACGTCGATTCCGAACATGCGGGATCGCTGAACGTCTACAGCTTCGGCGATCACGGCTTCAGCGACATCGACGAGGTGCTGGTCACGGTGCTGGTGACCGCCGTGGAGGTCGCGGTGTGGGAATCGCGGCACACCGCGGACGCGCGGAAGGAATCAGGCAACCTGCGTCGAGCGATGGAGACCCGTGCCTGCATCGAACAGGCGAAGGGCATCGTCATGGCAGTTCGAGGTATCACCGCGGATGCGGCCTTCGCCGCCCTGGTCGAGCAATCGCAACGTGAGAACGTGCGCGTGTCGGTACTCGCGGAACGCACGGTCACCTCGGTCGTGGCGGTACCGCAGTGACCCTTGATCGCGCACGCGAGCAGGACGTCGACCGACGATCCGTCCAGGTCACCGTTGCCCGCAACGGGTCTGTACTCATCGTGTCGGTCCGCGGCGATCTGGACCTCGAGTCCACGCCCATGCTGACGGCAGGTCTCGACCGAGCACTGTCGGACGACGTGCCCTCCGCGGTGATCATCGACCTGACCGACGTCGATTTTCTCTCTTCCACCGGCATGACGGCCCTCATCGACACGCACCGCCGACTCGGCGCGCTCGGCGCACTCGTCGCGCTCGCTGTCGTGTCGAACGGGCCCGCGACCACCCGTCCACTCACGCTCGTCGGAATGGACGAGATGCTCTCGCTCCACCCCGACCTCGACGCGGCCCTCGCCGCGGTGTCGTCCTGAACGGTCGCACGGCGGGCGTGCTGGACGCGACCCATGACGGTGTCGCAGACAGCACTCTCGGTCCGAGCGTCCGGAACCCGGGCCTCGTCATGTCCGATGTCCCCGCTGACGCCCTGTGCATCGGCGCCGTACGCAGAGCATTGGCCGCCTGGCTCCGTATCCTGCCGTTCGACGACGCCCGCAGAGCGGATGTGGTGCTGGCGGTGTACGAAGCGATGGCCAATGTCGTCGACCACGCGTACCTCGACACGGACGGTGTCGGCACGATGCAGATCAGCGCCACCTACTCGGTCGACCTCGGCGCGCTGGACGTCACCGTCGCTGATCTTGGACGGTGGAAACTACCTGTGCACAACGCTCTTCGCGGTAATGGTCTGCCGCTCATCACGGCACTGAGCACATCGTCGACAGTGGATCGTTCGGGCACGGGGACCACCGTCCGCGCGACGTGGTCCTCGATGGCACCTCCACACCCGGAGCCTGTTTTCCACTGACATCCGGTCTCGTTCTCCGACAACCGAATACTGCAACCGGAAGGGCACTCGTGCAGCAGCTCACCCTCGGCGTCACGTCACTCTCCAGCAAACCCAGCGAACGTCGCCTCCCGATCCACCCCCGGCACCTCGAGCGCATCGACACGGACCTGCGAGAGCGCATATTTCTCGAGAAGGGATACGGGGCCCCGTACGGCGTCTCGGACGACGATCTGTCCGGTCTGGTCGCAGGACTTCGATCGAGAGACGACCTCGTGGCCGAATGCGACGTGCTCCTTCTTCCCAAGCCGCAGGTCTCCGACCTCGCGGGAATGCGCGTCGGGCAGACACTGTGGGGATGGCCGCATTGCGTTCAGGACGAGAAAGTCACCCAGACAGCCATCGACCGCCGACTCACCCTCATCGCGTTCGAGGCCATGAACCACTGGTCCAGCAGCGGGTCGTTCAAGCTGCACGTGTTCCACAAGAACAACGAACTCGCCGGCTACTGCTCCGTGCTGCACGCTCTTCAACTGGCCGGATCGACGGGTGACTACGGTCGACGACTGCGCGCCACCGTCATCGGATTCGGCAGCACCGCACGCGGCGCAGTGACGGCGCTCAACGCCCATGGCATTCACGACGTCGATGTCCTGACCCAGCGTGGCGCCTCGGCCGTCAGCTCGCCCATCCACTCCGCGCGTATCGTCAACTTCGACGTCGACGAGCACGACCCGCACGAGAACCGCGCCCTCACCGACACCGGCCGAGTGCCCCTGCCCGGGTTCCTCGCCGACCACGACATCATCGTGAACTGCGTTCTCCAGGACACCGCGTCACCGCTCACGTTCCTGTCCACGGACGACCTTCGGGCCCTGGCGCCTGGGACACTCGTCATCGACGTCTCCTGCGACGAGGGAATGGGATTCGAGTGGGCTCGGCCCACGTCGTTCGACGCTCCGATGTTCCTCGTCGGCGACAACGTCCGGTACTACGCCGTCGACCACAGCCCTTCGTACCTGTGGGACTCCGCCACGTGGGAGATCAGCGAAGCCCTGCTGCCTTACCTGCGCACCGTCATGGACGGCCCGTCCTCGTGGAACTCCTCCCCCACCATTGCCCGGTCGATCGAGATCCGCGACGGGACGATAGGCAACCCGGCAATTCTCGCCTTCCAGAACCGCGACGCGGACTACCCGCACCGGACGACGGCGTGACCACCTGCCGCGGAAACGTCCGTCAGTTGCCGACGCGGGTGTGCACGGTCATGAGCAATCTCCCGAACCTGTCCCGCTCCGCCTCGTCGGTCCACACGACGCCCGCACTGTCGCGGAGCAACTGCTCACACAGCGCCCGCACAGGTACGTTGCTGTCCTGCGACCGCCACTTCAGCAGGTCGAATGCCTTCTCCTCCGACACCCCCAGAGCGAACTGGATGATCCCTTTGCACTGCTCGATCGCCGCTCGGGTCTGCATCGCAACGAGGTAACCGTCGACGGTCCCCGGCAGAGCTCCCCGTCGATTCGGCGACGACCGGACACGGTCGCTCAGCTCCCGGTGAGCGACAGGTAGCCGACGGTCGCCAGGGCTGCCGCCATCGGCGCCGACAATCCCACCGCGCCGAGGCGGTCGGCAGCGGACGCCTTGACGGCGGCCTGCTCGCGCTCCTCCGCTGTCAAGTCGAGCACGGAGACGATGTCGGCACCCACGACGATCGCCGCGAGGGCGCCGATTCTCGGGTCGTCGCACACCGGGTTCACGAGATCGGCGATCACGCGGTCGCGCACCTCGGGGGTCACCCTCGTGGTGCGGTACGGCACACCGAGAACTCGGGACCGCCCGCGTTCGAGCACCCCGTCCGCGATCGCACGATCGCGATGCTCCGCGTAGGCGCCGGAGCGCCGACGCAGCCAGTGCCGAATCTGGACAGGCCGGGCCGCCGTTGCTCGGCCCAGGGAGTCGGCGAGTGCGGAGACCCACCCGCGATCACTCACCGCGACCCGCGCGCCGAGAATCAGGTCCCCGTCGATGTCGAGGACCTTGCTGACGGACAGTTCGGCGAGTTCGGCCAACGCGGTGCACTTGGCGGGGCCGAAACGTTGATACGGGCGCCCGTCCGCGGTGTGCAACAACGTCATCAGGGCTGCCGGGACGGTCAACTCACGAGGGGTCGGTCGGGTGCTGGTCACGTCGTGCCTCTCCGTGGATCGGTACCGGTTTCACGGCCGCGAAACCAGTGCGTGTCACATCACGCTAACAACGATACGTTCTCCTATCAATAGTTTTTGTTAGGAAAACCCAATATTTACGTTGATCGACCACAGAGTAGGTGCGGAGGAGTTCGCACGATGGTCGAACAGATGTGCTGCGGCAGTCATTTCCGTCCAAACTTGCCTGACAGTACTGTCAGATTCTGGTCACACTTACTAGAATTCGAATCATGACTCAGACGATCGTCCGCTCGGCACGACGCGCGCAGCTCGTCGAGGCTGCCATTCGTTCACTCGCCGACCTGGGCGTGGAAGGAGCATCACTCTCACGCATCGCCGAGCACGCCGGTGTCAGCCGTGGGGTGGTGAACTACCACTTTCCCGGCGGGCGACGAGAACTGTTCGAGGCCGCGGTCGACGAGATCTACGACCTGGGCCGCCGCGAAGTGCAGCCCGACACCGAGTCCGCCCCGTCCCCGCGACGCGGGCTGGCGTCGTTCGTCCGGAGCAGCATCGCCTTCTACGCCCGCCACCCGATTCATCTTCGAGCTCTCACGGCGATCTACACCAGCCGCACCGAGGACAGCCTGCGACGGGACGAGCGACCCGAGCACGCGACCGAGATGATGTCCGTCGCCGATCTTCTCCGACGAGGTCAGGTGTCCGGCGAGATGCGTGATTTCGATGTGACACTCATGGCGTTGACCATCCGCGCCGCTCTCGACACCGCGGTCGGGCTCACCGCAGCAGGAGCAGACCCCGGTGTTCTCGCGGACGAACTCGTGAACACCCTCGACGCCGCCACGCGGGCGCTTCCGTGAGGCGCGCACTCACTGCCGTCGTTGCAGCCACGACTCTGATGGTGTCCGCGTGCACCTCGACGGGGACCGAACCGGACACCGAGTCGAACCTGGTGGTGGACAGCACGACCGGAACCTTGCAGGGAGTCGCAGTCGGGAACACGCACCAGTATCTCGGCGTGCGGTATGCACAACCCCCCACCGGTGACCGCAGATGGACCCTTCCCGAGCCGGTGCCCGACACCGACGAGGTCCTCGACGCCACGCGAGCGGGCTCACCGTGTCCGCAGACCGGCGAGACCGCGCAGGCAGTCTCCTCGACCGACGAGGACTGCCTGTTCCTGAACGTCACCGTCCCGGCACGCGCGAGCGCCGAGCCCCGTCCGATTCTGATGTGGTGGCACGGTGGCGGATTCACCAGCGGAGCCGGCTCGCAGTACGACGCGCAGAAGCTCGCCGACCAGGGTGACGTCATCGTCGTCTCGGCGAACTACCGACTCGGGATGCTCGGATATCTTGGACTGCCCGGCCTGGCAGGATCCGGCAACTTCGGTCTCGCCGATCAACTGGCCGCCCTGCGCTGGGCCAACGACAATGCCGCGGCCTTCGGCGGAGACCCGGATTCGGTGACGCTCTACGGGGAGTCGGCCGGTGGAACCTCCACCTGCGCGGCGCTCACCTCGCCGGCCGCCGAAGGACTGATCGACCGCGCCATCTTCTCCTCCGGTTCCTGCCGTCTCGCATGGCCCCCCGGCACCCTGTTCCCCGGACTACCCGCGTCATCGTCACTGATCCCGTTGTCCGACAGTGAATCACAGGGCGTAGCGGTCGCCACTGCACTCGGGTGCACCGACCCTGACCCGATGGGTTGCCTGCGAGAACGACCCGTCGATGCTCTGCTCGGGCAAGCCGCGTCGTTCGGCAACCCGTTGGCCTACGGCACCGGCCTGCTCCCACAGGAACCCGCACTCGCCGTCGAGGCCGGAGACTGGCTTCACGTGCCCGTCCTGTCCGGCGGCAACCGGGACGAGCACCGTTCCTTCATCGGCGGTCTGCTCCTGACCGATCCCGCGGCGGTCACGGCGGACAACTACCAGTCCCTCATCCGAGCCTCGTTTCCCGCCGATGCTGCATCCGTCGGCGCGCAGTATCCGCTGGCGGACTACGAGTCGGCGCCCGTCGCCTGGGCGACCCTGGTCACCGACGTCGCCTGGGCATGCACGACCTCCCGTGGCGCCCGTGAGCTCGCCGCCGACGGGACACCGGTCTACAGCTACGAATTCGCCGATCGCAGTGCGCCCGATGTCAGCGGAGTGTCGGCGTCCGGTATGCCGCAGGGCGCGGCGCACGCCACCGACCTGCCGTATCTGTTCGATCTCGGCGGCGAGAACCTCCTCACAGGACCAGGGCAACGCGAGCTCGGTGACGCCATGGTGGCGGCATGGGCTGCGTTCGCCCACAACGGCACACCCGGTCCTGCCGACGGTGCCGAGTGGCCGGCCACCACCGGCACCGAGACCACGGTCATGCAATTCGACAATGCCGCCACCGGCTCCGGGGTACACCTGATCGACCACCGCGCCGAACATCACTGCGCGTTCTGGGACACGGTCGACCGTGGCTGAGCACGCGCGAGAAAGCATCGAGTCGTGCGACGACTTGTCGTGACCCAGAACATCACGGTCGACGGGGTGATCGAAGCTACCGACGACTGGTTCGCACGCGCCGGTCACGATCCCGACATGGACAGGGCATTGGCCGCTCAGCGCGACGCATCCGACGGGTTTCTCGTGGGACGGAGGACGTTCGAGGGCATGCGCGATTTCTGGGCACCTCGAACCGATGACACGACCGGCGTGACGGAACATCTGAACCGCGTCGCGAAGTACGTGGTGTCCTCGACGCTGCAGGACCCGGGGTGGGCGAACACCACAATGTTGTCGGGTCCCCTCGTCGACCAGATCGGTCGAATCACCGCACTCGACGGCTCCGACATCGTCTGTACGGGAAGTATCGACCTCTGCCATGCCCTGATCGGCGCAGATCTCGTCGACGAGTACAGGCTCTTCGTCCACCCGTTCGCGAGGGGACACGGAAGGCGACTGTTCGACGGAACTCCCCCACGACACCTCGTCCTGCGGGAGTTCCGCGCCTTCCCTTCCGGGACTGTTCTCACCCGATACGACACGCAACGGATCACATGAGCGAGGGGCTCGCGGCCGCCCAGCGCGTCCCGTCGGAGGATCTGACGTCGTAGCCGGTGCGCGAGAGGTAGCCGACCTGCTCACGTTCCCGGAAAGTCCTCGCTCCTCGGCCATCGACGGCTCAGCCATTCGCGCCGACGGCGGTGCACTCCCCACGATCATCCGACAGTGGATCGACCTCGCCGACCGGACGTCATGGCAGGGGATGCACCAGTGCGACTGCGCTCTCGTGCGCTCGGGTGAGGGCGAGATCGAGTGGCATGCACCGGAAGTCGTCGGACAAGATCTCCACACCCCAGGTTCCGTCGTATCCGACCCCGCGCAGAACATTGATCAGTCCGTTCAGGTCGAACACTCCCTCACCGCACAGTCGACGGTTGCCCATCGTGTCGTCGAACAATGACCCGACGACGTGCTCGTCGGCGTCATCGAGTTCCACACCGAACACGACGTCGCCGGTCAGGGAAGATCGCAGTTCGTCGAGGGTGGTGCCGGCCCGGAAGACGTGCCAGGCATCGACGATCACGCCGCACGCGGGATCTCCTGTGGCGCGGGCGAGGTCGGCCCCGTCCGGGATGGTGGAGATGATCGAGAACGGCATCGGTTCGATGGCGATGCGGGTGCCGCGCTCCACGGCCTCACGGGTCAACACGCGTAGCGCGTCGACAAGTGGTTCGAGGTCACGAGGCGACGCATTCTCCGAGCCGATCTTGATGTGCGTCGGCCGGAGGATCTCAGCGGCCTCCAGTAGCAGGTCGCGAGTGTCGTGGGTGCTTCCGTTCTCTCCTCTGGGGATCCACCACCGTTCCAGCAGTTCGATCTCGACATACCTCAACGGCGAATCGTCGAGCATGCTCCGCAGAGCCGGTAGTCCGATGTCCTCGCGAATGGCCGCGAGGTCCGCGGCGACGATCCCCATGCCGGCGAACCCGGCATCGGACACCGCCGTGATCCGGTCCGCGATCGGAATCGGACTCACAGGGTGTGGCGCGTCGGGGCGGACATCGCCCGCCGACGTCCAACACGCTGCGATCAGTTCCGGCGCCATCGGTGCGATGCGTCGGTCCGCTCCTCGGGTCATGGTCAGGATCCTGTCTGCGTCGGGGTACCTCGCGGCCACCGCGATGAGGACTGGTGCGACGTGGCCCGGATGCAGGAGGTGGCACCGGGGGCGAGGTGGTCACCTGCAGTGTGCCGATTCCGACATCGTCGGATCAAGCAGGTGGAGCCATCAAAAACCCCTCGTCGAGGTGAGCCGGCGCTGCCCCGGTTCCGGTCGTCGCCCGATGATCGAGTCACGCCGAGTGGGTACGACCGAGCTTCTGCGGCAATGTTAAAAACGGCTGGAGCCGCGCAGTGATCGTCGTCAGCGCGATCACGGAGTTGGAAGCAGTGGCCGTCGTCGCCGCGCAGTCTGAACTTTTGCATAGCCTTACCTAAGTCGCTACGCTCCAGCGAGTAAAGGTTCGGTCAAGACATCACACCCTCTGGAGCCTCGTGAAGACCCCGAAAACCCCGATCCTCGCCCTCCTCGCCACCGTGATCACGGTGAGCGCGCTCGCGAGTTGCAGCACCGACGACACCACGTCCGCGGACTCCGCCACCACCGTTTCGATCGACACCGCCACCGGACCTGTCGAGGTCCCCCAGAACCCGCAGCGTGTCGTCGCCCTCGACAACACGTCGCTGGAGACCCTGCGCGCGTTCGGCGTCGATCCGGTGGCGCTGCCCAAGCCGATCATGCCGTACGAAGGGTTCGAGGACTGGATCGACGACGACGCCATCCTCGACGTGGGGACGCACAGGGAGCCGAATCTGGAGATCGTGAACGAGGCGGAACCCGATCTCATCATCGGCGGTTACCGCTTCTCGGAGTACACCGACGAACTCGGTCGTATCGCCCCGACGCTGGACATCGCGCCGTCCGACGATGCCGAGGGTGGTTACGTCGAGTCACTGAAGCGCCAGACCGCCTCTCTCGGCGTCGTTTTCGACCGCGAGGAGCAGGCGGCCGAGATCATTGCGGCTCTCGACGCCGCCGAAGACAACGCGGCGGAGCGGACCACCGGCCAGTCGGTGTTCCTGTCCGTCGTCTCGGGCGGCAAGATCGACAACGGTGCCGGACGGATCGGTCGGATCATCGAACCACTGAACCTGCGCGACGTCTTCGCCGGTGAGGCCGGCGACGTGCACGGCGACTCCGGCCTCGCGCCGGAGGCCGTCGCCGCGGCGAACCCGGAGTGGATGATCGTGCTGGACCGCGACGCCGCGGCCGGCGAACCCGGTGCAGCTCCGGCGAAGTCGGTGATCGATGCGCAGGAAGCGTTCGCCCGCACGACGTTCGCGTCCGAGGACCAGATCGTCTACCTCGATCCGTACTTCTACACGCGCGAGAGCATCCAGGCGTACGCCGAGACGTACGAGCAGCTCGCGGACGCCTTCTCGAATGCATCGTAAGACAGCACTTCTGGGCTCGGCGGTCGTCACCGCCGCCCTGGTCGCGGCGTCGCTGCTCGTCGGCGAGTTCGACATCTCGCTCGGCACACTGCTCACCGACCCGGTGGCGCGGGAGATGTTCCTCATCTCTCGCGTCCCGCGGACCCTCTCATTGATCTTCGCCGGCGTCGCGATGGCGGTGTCCGGCGTGGTCATGCAGATGATCACTCAGAACAAGTTCGTCGAGCCCACCACCGCCGGCACGAGCCAGTGGGCGGGGCTGGGCATTCTCGCGGCCCTGTTGCTGGCGCCGAATCTGGGGCCGATGCCGAAGATGCTGATTGCCACCGCGTTCGCCTTCGTCGGCACCATGTTGTTCGTGGGCGTCCTGCGTCGAATCTCGTTGGAACAACAACTGGTGGTCCCCCTGGTCGGCATCATGCTGGGCGCCGTCGTCGGCGCGATCACCACCTTCCTCGCCGGCACATTCGACCTGCTGCAGTCCATGTCCGCGTGGCGGTCCGGCGGATTCAGCGGCATCGTGCGCGGTTTCTACGAACCCTTGTGGGCCGTCGTCGTCATCGCCGTGCTCGTCTACCTGCTCGCGCACCGCTTCACCGTCGCCGGCCTCGGGAAGGACCTCGCCACCACGGTCGGACTGAACTACGACGCGACCGTCGTGCTCGGCGTCGCGATGGTGGCGGTGTGCACCGGTGTCACCAGCGTGGTGGTCGGCTTCATCCCGTTCCTGGGCCTCATCGTGCCGAACATCGTGTCCATGGTCCTGGGAGACGACGTACGGAGGAACCTCCCGTGGGTAGCGGTGCTGGGCGTAGGACTGCTGCTGGCCTGCGACCTGATCGGGCGCACGGTGGTCGCGCCCATGGAGATTCCGGCCTCGGTGATTCTCGGCGCGCTCGGCGCCGCGGTCTTCGTCCTTCTCGTGGTGAGGCAGCGACGTCATGTTCTTGCGTGAATCACCCTCGATGCCGACGCCGGTGCGCGCCGACTCGAGACCACGTCCGCGACGACGACTTCTCGTGGCCTCCGCGGTGCTGGCGGGGGCGATCGCCTGCTTCCTTCTCCTGTTCGTCCGGGGTTCCTTCGAGTTCGCGGTGGAACGCCGCGCCACGATGCTGGGCGCCATGGCCGTCGCGGCCTTCGCCCACGGGCTCGGCACCGTCGTCTTCCACACCGTCACCGACAACCGATTGCTCACTCCGTCCATCGTCGGTTTCGACTCGCTGTACGTGCTGATGCAGACCGTCATGGTGTTCGTCTTCGGCGGCTCCGTCATCGCGCGGACCGACGGCACCCCGAAAGTGATCGCACAGACCCTCACCATGGTCCTGTTCGCCACGATCCTCTATCGCTGGCTCTTCTCCGGTCGCCTCGGCAGTCTCTTCACGATGCTGCTCGTCGGCGTCGTCCTGGGACTGGCCTTCGACAGCCTCTCGACGTTTCTGCAGCGACTGCTCTCCCCCACCGAGTACGACCTCCTGTCCGTTCGCCTGTTCGGTCGCCTCAGCGGGGTGGATCCGGGCATGCTTCCCCTCGCGTTCACGGTGTGCGTCGCGGTGGGAGTAGTGTTGTGGCGCAGACGCTTCCGGCTCGATGCGCTGTTTCTCGGCCGTGACTCCGCGACGACCATCGGCGTCGACCACAAGCGTGAACTGACGCTCGTGCTCGTTCTGGTGGCGCTGCTGGTGTCGTTCTCCACCGCGCTGGCAGGGCCGATGACCTTCTTCGGCTTCATCGTCGCGACGATGGCCTATCAGGTGACCGGCAGCTACAAACACCAGTACGTGCTGCCGATGGCATTCCTGCTCGGCATGCTCACGCTCGTCGTCGGACAGTTCGTCATGCAGCACGTGTTCTACGCGGCCGGTTTCCTCACGGTCGTCATCGAATTCGCGGGTGGACTGCTCTTCCTCGTCGTCGTCCTCCGGAAAGGCAGACTGTGATCACGTTCTCGGACGTCTCCAAGACATACCAGAGCGAGACGGTGCTCGGACCGGTCAGCGGCACCATCGCAGAGGGTGGCATCACCTCGGTCGTCGGGCCCAACGGAGCGGGCAAGTCGACCCTGCTCTCGATCATGGGCAGACTGCTCGAGCCGACCACCGGAACCGTGACCATCGGAGACGCCGTGGTGCAGCACACGGCCACGAGAGACTTGGCCCGCATCGTCTCGGTGCTGCGCCAGGACAACCACCTGACCGCGCGGCTCACCATCCGCGAGCTCGTCTCGTTCGGCCGGTTCCCGCACTGCGGCGGCCGACTCCGCGCACACGACCACGAACACGTCGACCGTGCGCTCGACTTCCTGCACCTCGACACCCTCGCTGGGCGCCACCTCGACCAGGTGTCGGGTGGTCAACGCCAGCGGGCGTTCGTCGCCATGGTTCTCGCGCAGGACACTCCGTACGTCCTGCTCGACGAGCCGCTGAACAATCTGGACATGAAGCACTCGGTGGCGATGATGGGCCATCTCCGACGCGCGGCCGACGAGTTGGGGCGCACGATCGTGCTCGTGGTGCACGACATCAACTTCGCGGCGGCCTGGTCGGACGACATCGTCGCGATGCGGGACGGCCGGATAGTCGTCAGCGGGCCCGCCGGCGCGATCATGCACGACGACATCCTGAGCGACGTGTTCGATACCCGGGTGCGCGTCCACGACATCGACGGCGCGCGGACCGCCGTGTACGCCCGCCCTCGGAACGAGGTGCGTATCGCGGCCTCGACACAACCATGACACGCACGACAGTGCTCTCGAAAGGATTCGCCATGGTGCACTCCCCCCTTCGCCGGCGAGGCGTCCGCCTCGTCGCCGCTGCGTCGATGGCGCTCGTCGTCCTCGGCGCGTCCGCGTGCAGTTCGACCGCCGATGACACCGCTGCAACTGTCGAGCCGACACCGGGCGAGACCCGCGTGATCGCCACCGACAGAGGAGAGGTGACCGTGCCCGCCGACCCCCAGCGCATCGCGGTCCTCTCGGCCGGATTCGCCGGATACCTCTACACACTCGACGCGCCCGTCGCCATCACCGACACCCGACTGCTCGGTGTGACCAACCTCGACGGCGGCTTCCCTCCACAGTGGGCCGACAAGGCTGAGGCCCGGGGCACAGTGGAACTGCCGGCGGGGGAATCGCTGAACATCGAAGCCATTGCGCAGGCCGAACCTGATCTCATCATCGGCGGCGGGCAGGGCTATTCCGCCGTCCTGGCCGACGATGCCTACGACCAGCTCGCCGCGATCGCACCCACCGTGCTGATCCCGTCCACGGTCACCACCTGGCAAGGCGAACTCGCGGCAGTCGCCGACGCCGCCGGGGAGAGCGACAAGGTCGACTCTCTCCTGCAGGCATACGAGGACAAGGTCGCCGATGTCAGGGACTCCATCACCGTTCCCGGGTCTCCCGTCGCCTATTTCCTGTCGCTGAGCACCAATGAACCCTCCTTCATTCCGCAGACCGCGGCATTGCCGACGTTGTTGTCGGAAGTCGGTTTCGAAGCCGACGACATTCTCACCAAGGCCGGGAATCCGGAGTTGTACGGTTCCGGGGACTCGTTCATCGTCAGCCCCGAATTGCTCGGTTCCGTCGCCACCGCCCCGGTGATGTTCGTCGTCCCGGTTGCCGGGCGCACCCTCGAGCAGCTCAAGCAGGATCCGGCCTACGCGGTGTTACCGGCCTTCGCCGCGAGCACTGTCCACGAGCTCCCGGCGACGAGCTACCGACCCGACTACGACGGGGTCATGGCCACGCTGGACCAGATCCAGGAAACGTTCGCCGCGTAGCAGTGCCACTCGGTGAGAACGGATCAGAAGGTAGGGATTCCTATGGCGGGCACAGTGCGCGACGTTCAGGTCTTTCCGATCTGCATGCGAGAACTAGATGTCCTGCGGGTGGAGGACGTGACCCCCGGGATGCGACGGGTCGTGGTGGGCGGGCCGTCGATGGACCGGCACGTGCGCGACGGTGTCGAGCTGCCTCCGGTGCGGACCACCGGATTCGACGACGACGTCAAGATTCTTCCGGTCGACCCGGTCACCGGGACCCTGCCGTTCCCGGTTCCCAGGAATCAGGACGACGGCACCGTCGACTGGCCCTCTGGATCGTTCCCGTACGCACGGACGTACACCGTGCGCCGGTTCGACGAGGCCGAGCGAGAGATGGTGCTGGACTTCGCAGCCCACGAGGGCGGACTCGCCGCGACCTGGTCCCGGACGGTGCAGCCCGGCGACACGGTACTGATCGCCGGACCGAAACACTCCGCGGGCCTGCCGCGCGAGGTGGAGTGGATGCTCGTCGCCGGCGACGAGACCGCCCTGCCCGCCATCGCGCACTGCCTCGAGATGCTGCCCGCTGATCTGCCGGCGACGGTGGTCGTCGAAGTGGCCGAACGCTCGCACCGGCAGGAGCTGCGCTCGGCTGCCGACGTCGACATCACCTGGCTGTACCGGTCCGAAGCCGGAGGCGACTCCCGGCTCGTCGACGCGGTCCGCACGGCGCCGTGGCGACCCGGGCAGCCGTACCTGTGGGTGGCCGGCGAAGCACAGACCATCACGCCACTACGTCGATGGGCGAAGCAGGACAAGCAGATCGACAAGAAGTTCGTCGAGATCGCCGGGTACTGGCGTAGACGCGAGGAACGAACGGACGCGTCCCCGGCCGAGAGCGGCCAGGCGAGGGACGCCGCGGCGCGCCTGCACGAGATGGCGGACCTGGCGACCCCGCTGGTGATCAGGACCGCGGTGACGCTCGGGGTGTTCGCTGCTGTCGACGGCGGCGCCGACACCGTCGACGCGATCGCCGCAGCATGCAGCACTCACCCCGGCGCCACGGCGAAGCTGGTGCGGCACCTCGTGCTGCTCGACCTTCTCACCACCGACGGTCAGCGTTGCGCCCTCACCGAGATGGGGTCCCTGCTCGCCGACCAGGACGCGTTTCTCAACCAGTCGCTGCACGACGACAGGATCCACACCCGTCTCGAACTGTCGCTCCTCGGACTCACCGAGACGATCCGGACCGGAACACCCCCTGCGACACATCGTTTCGCCGACAAGATGGCCGAGCCCGGTGTCGCGGACAAGTTCCACGAGGAAGCGGCGTTCTCCGCTGTCTACCGCGCTCCCGCACTGCCCGACGCGGTCGATCTCGACGGAGTCCGGACGGTCGCACTGCACGGCGACGGGGCAGGCGTCTACGCCGACACCCTCGTACGGGAACGTCCCGACCTCGAGATCACGCTCGTCGGACATCCCGACCGCAACCGCCGAAACGTGGCGGACGTGGCCGACGAGCGGCGCTGTGCGGTGCACTGCGTCGACTCCAGGGACGTCACCCCGTCGGCGTCCCCGGTGGATCTCGCGATCGCCATCGACCTGATCGACGCTCACCCGGACGCTGACGCCCTCCTGCTGCTGTCGATGCTGGCGACCTCCGCGCGCAGGGTCGTCCTCGTCACCGACGTGCTCGACCCGGCGACCACCGACGATCACGACACCGAAGACGACTTGGTCCGACTGTGCCTGTACGGATCCGGGCGACGCACCGAAGCCGAAGTGCGCGAGCTGATTGCCGAGTCCCTCGGTGCCGACGCACGTGTCGGAAGCCTGGGGTGGGGGTCCACGGTGGTCGAATTTCGGGGCCGGTCGGGGACGTCGACGTGATGGGCCGGACGACTCTCGTCTGAACCTCGCCGGAAGCCGACCGGCTGCCTCGCGCACGCGGCCTCGACGACCCGGACAGGTACCTGCGTTCTCACCGCGGGACGAGCCGGAACGCGAAGACGCGCTGTCGCCTCCGGGGCATCTCGAGATCATCAGCGAACGCGAATCGCCACGCCGGGGACGTGGTCCCGAACAGTCGTACCCGGCGAAGAGTGGCCGACTCGAACGCTGGGTGAGCGGATGCCATCGGTCTTCCGGAACCCGTGCGTCGACCGGGCATTCGCGTACCGTCAAGTATATGACGCTAAATTATGTCAGATTCGGACATGGCAGCCCGCTGTTGCTGGTACACGGCTTGGGCGTCGGATGGCGATCCTGGTCCCCGATCATCGACGAACTGGCGGAACACCGTGACGTCATCGCGGTCGACCTACCGGGGTTCGGCGACACGCCGCCGTTGACGGGCGAAGTATCGATCGCTGCTCTCGCCGACTCCGTCGCGGACTTCATTCGCGAACACGATCTGGGTGGCATTTCCACCGTCGGTCAATCCATGGGCGGTCGAATCGTCCTCGAACTTGCTCGACGGGGAGTCGGCGGCGACACCGTGGCACTCGACCCCGGCGGTTTCTGGAGCGACCGCGAACGCGCTGTCTTCGGCGCCACACTCCGGCCGTCGATAGCCCTTGTCAAAGTGTTGCGGCGCTTCCTGCCTGCACTTCTGGGCAACCCTGCGGGAAGGACCCTGCTGCTGGCACAGTTGTCGGCGCGGCCATGGGCGCTCCCGCGCGACACCGTGTTGCCCGACGTGCGAGGGCTCGCCGACTCCCCGTCGACCGAGGCCGCTCTCGATGCCCTCATCCATGGGCCGAAGCAGGAAGGCGCCTCGCCCGGCACAGTGCCCGGACGGGTCACGATCGGTTGGGGACGACGAGATCTGGTGACAGTGCCGAGGCAAGCCACACGCGCATCGGAACTGTTCCCCGATGCCGTTCTGCACTGGTTCGAGCGGTGCGGTCACTTTCCGCAGTGGGACGCACCTCGAGAAGCCACTCGATTGATTCTCGACCGCACCGAGAGAGGATGATTCTCAAAGGTCCGACCAGTGCATGTCGATCGCGGGTCACCATTCGCCGGCGACCTCGACCGGCCCCCGGCGAACTCGCTGCGTGGTGACGACTGTTCCGGTGTCGCGGGAGGGTCGCGGCGCGTCCTACCGGGGGATCCGGCCCTGCCCGCACATCAGATCGGAGGCGGCGTGCGGGCAGGGCCGGAGGGCCGCCATTCCTCTCGTCCGGTGACTTCACAGGTGGCGCACGAGCACGCCTCCGGCATTCCCCCGAACTGAGCGAGTCGACGATCTTCGTGCAATCGGGCATGAGGCTCAGGAGTGGTCGTGACCCGACGCATTGCCTGGCGCGGGTGCCTGCTTCACTGCTGACATGCTGAACGAATCGGGGCCGGCCGAATATATCGCCCCGGTCCTCGGCGGCGAGGTCGCCGCGACGCTGCCCGGGAATGGGCATCGTGAGCAGGGCCGCATCGTCGGTGCTACTCGGAGGGTGTCAGTTCCCGAGCCGTCCTCGGCAATCACCACGCGTGTCCCCACCGTCCCGGTGCGTAGCCGGTTCCGGCGTGCCGCTTTCGGCGTGACGGGACGTCATGCCTACGGCGAGCATGGCCAGCAGAGTTTGTGCTTGTCACCCTTTCAGGGGTGGTGCATCCGTTCTGCGAATGGGGGGTACCACGTCCTCATCTCTCAGACCCGACACGATGCGCCGCCGGCTGCAGTCCACGTGAGCTCGTTCCGCCCGCCGGTGCGGCGCCGTGTGCGAGCAAGCGTTCCCGGTGACTGATTTCGACGGGGACGGAAGCCGCTCCGGCCGCGCCCAGCAGCGGCCGGTCACCGCTGATGACATCTGCGACCTTGTACGTCGCGGCGGACCCACCATGGTGTTCCAACCCATCGTCGACGCCGCAGACCTGAACGTCGTCGGCTACGAAGCGCTCTCGCGGTTCCCCACCGGAACCGCGTGCCCCGCGGAGTGGTTCGACACCGCAGCGCAGAGCGGACTGTCCGGGGCACTCGAAGGCGCTGCGCTGCTCTCCGCTCTGAACGAAGCGGCATCGTTCCCGCCGGGAATGTTCCTCGCGGTGAACCTCTCCCCCGCCGCGCTCACCGACGACCCTCTGCTCGCCGAGCCGCTGCGCCACGCCGCCCGACATCGCCGCATCATCCTCGAGGTCTCCGAACGCACCCACATCCACGAGATCGACACCGTCCTCACACGGGTCAACGACCTACGCGGCGCCGGTGTGGTCATCGCCCTCGACGACGTCGGCGCCGGGCAGTCCGGGCTCCGGCAGGTGATCACCGTCCGACCCGAGATGATCAAGATCGACGCGTTCGTCACCCACGACATCGACACCGATCCTTTGCGTGCAGCCATCGCTGCCGGCACCGTGACCCTTGCCGAGCAATTCGGCATGACCGTGGTGTTCGAGGGCGTCGAGTCCGATGCCGAACTGCGCACCGTCCGCCGTCTCGGCGCCCATTTCCTGCAGGGGTATCACCTCGGGCGTCCCGCCCCCGCCACTCACGGAACCACCCCCCTGTAGTGAACATTCTCGCCGCACCGAAGCCTCTGCGACCCTGGGGTCAGCTGACGATCGGCGTCACTGCAGTCGGGTCGCCCGCGGGTGATCGCACACGTCGTCGGTCAGCTCCCTGGCGGAGGTCACAGCTGACGGTCTGACGGTCTGCTCGTCTTTCGGACGTTTCGACTTGTCTCAACCGGGTGGCACCGGGCGATGACCGACCACGACCCACACCGAAAAGGACCCACCCGCCCAGCGGGAGACGGTGTATCGGTACTGCTCATCGCCGACCCCGGCAAACCCGCAGACCTCGCCGAGCACCTACCCCGACGCCTCACCGAACGAGGATCACCGCCCCGCCGATGGACCACCACCGTGCGCCGGCAAACCCATGCGCACAGTCCACCCATGACCACCCGAGTCCATCGAACGAGTGACGAACACGTTGTGACAACCCGTGACATCGAGCGGCATTTCGGCAGTTGTCGCAGGTGCCTGGACTCCCCTGGACCGTGGCGGACCTGCACGGAGTGCTGGCTGGTCCGCCGGAACCACGCGGTTCACGAGTCCGATTCGAAGCCGGTCTCCGCTGTGACGCGACTGCCTGTGAACAGCATCTCGGCAGCGTGCTCCCCCGGGGAAGTGGAACCCTCAGGCAATCGGCGGGTCCCGGCGCAGGCTCGTGTAGCTCACCCCGGTCACCTGCTCGGACAGATTCCACAGGGCGGTCGCGAGCTTCAAGTCGCGCGAACGCTTACTGGACGAGACGACTGTCGGATGGCCGCGCATCTCCCGGAACCCGTCGGGTCCGATGTATGAGCCTCCCTCGACGCCGGCGACCGTCGCCGCGTACAGCTGCGGCAACGCTCCCATGTTCGAGCTCTGACCGATGACGCCCGCTCCGAACGAGAAAATCTTGTCGAGGGCAGATTCGGTGTGGGACGCCAGGTTCGTGGACGAGATACCGGGATGCGCCGCGACGGAGACGACCGAGGAGCGCGCTTCCGACAGGCGCCGCTGGAGCTTGTACGCGAACAACAGATTCGCCAACTTGGACTGGCCGTAGGCAGCCCAGCGACTGTAGCGGCGGTGCTCGAAGTTGGGGTCGTCGATCGAGATGTCTCCGCTCGTGTGCGCGAGACTGGACAGCGTGACGATCCGGTCGGAGATGCGGTCGACGAGCAGTCCGGTCAACGCGAAATGCCCGAGGTGATTGGTCCCGAACTGCATCTCGAAACCGTCGGCCGTCCTCTTCTGCGGCAGCGCCATCACACCGGCGTTGTTGACCAGGACGTCGAAGGGCTCGGTCGCGTCGGCGAAGCGTCTCACGGAGGCCAGATCGGCGAGATCGAGCTCACGAACGGTCGCAGTCGGCCCGATCTCGCGGGCGACATCCTCTCCCCTGTCGGTATTGCGACACGCGAGTACCACCTCCGCCCCACGAGCACCCAGGGCTCGGGCCGTGGCCGCACCCAAGCCACTGTTGGCGCCGGTCACGACGAAACGCCGCCCCGTCTGATCCGGGATGTCTGCGGTCGTCCACGTCGAGGTCACCGGTCCGACAGTAGCCGTGCGCGGCGGGTCACTCGGGAAACTGCAAAGGTGCCCTCCACGAGAACCTCGGCCACCGCCGCCTAATGGGTTGCGGTGATGCCACCGTCCACCGGGATCGTCGCCCCGTGCAGGTACGCCGCCTCATCCGAGACCACCCACGCGATGGCCGACGCGATCTCTTCCGGTCTACCCGGACGTCCGGCCGGTATGCCGGCCGTCATCTGACTGATGACGTCGCTACTCGAGTCGTTGATCGGGGTTCGGGTGGCGCCCGGCGCAACGGTGTTCACTCGCACCCCCTGCGGTCCGAACTCGGCGGCCCAGCTTCGAGCGAGCTGAGCTTCGGCCGCTTTCGTGGCGGAATACAGGCCGACGAATGCGTGGCCCACCGCGGCCATCCACGACCCGACGACCACGATCGCGCCGGTGCCTCGTTCGGCCATTGCCGGGGCCAGGGCTGCGGTGAGAACATGCGGTGCCCGGACGTTGACGGCAAGTGTCGCTTCCAGATCGGCGTCGGTGAGGGAGACGGTGTCGACGGCGGGGCACAGTGCCGCGTTGTGCACCAGGATGTCGACCCGCCCGTCGAGAGCGGCGGTCCACGCGGCGGCCAGCGCACGCAGGTCGGCAGGTGACGCAGCGAGATCGCCGTTCACGAACGCGGCGGATCCGCCGGCGCCGTCGATCTCGGCGACCAGATGCGCACCACGTTCGGCGTCGCGCCCGGTGATCACGACGCGAGCGCCACGGGCCGCGAGTTCGCGGGCGGTAGCGGCGCCTATTCCGCTCGTCGAGCCGGTGACGACGGCGGTGCGGTCGGACAGATTCAGTGGGTTGCTCATGACGACCAGTTCACCGTCCGGTTCGGTAACGCACCAGGGCGAGCACTGCCTGGTCACGCCGTGACCAGGCACTGTCCGGGATGTCTCCGTAGTCTCGGCAGGGTGCCAGCAGACAGATCCGCACTCGGAGCGTTCCTCCGGTCGCGACGTGACGCACTCACGCCGGCAACGGCGGGGATTGCGCCGTTTCCCGGTCCGCGGCGCGTTCCAGGCCTGCGCAAGGAGGAGCTCGCGGTGCTCGCGGGACTGAGCCCCGACCACTACAGCCGTTTGGAGCAGGGTCGCCAGCACACGGTCACCGACGACATCGTCGACGCCTTGAGCCGGGCCCTGCGCCTCGACGAGATCGAGGACGCACACCTGCGAAATCTCGCCGCTCCGATGCGCCGGAAACGCTCGAGCATGTGGGAGTCTCCACAACGACCCAACCCTGGTCTGCTTCGGGTGCTGACCACGATGGATCACGTTCCCGCGCTCGTCCTCGGGCGCCGCTCGGAAATCCTGGCGTGCAACATGCTGGCGCGGGCAGTCCTCGGCGAGGAGATCGACAGGGGTGTCGTACTGGTGCGCTGGCTCTTCCTGGACCCGCGTGCGAGGGAACGCATCGTGAACTGGTCCGATTACGCGTCAGCCGCGGTAGGGGCGATGCGCTACGAGGTCGGACGCCACGTCGCGGACGCCCGATTGACGGTTCTGATCGACGAACTACGTCTGGCAAGTGAAGACTTCGCCCATTGGTGGAATGATCACGGCGTAGCGGATCGCACGTCCGTCGACAAGAAGATCGCACACCCCGTGGTCGGCCGTCTCTCGTTCGGCATCGAATCGCTCGTGTCGCCGCACGATCCGGAGCAACGCTTGATCGTCTACACCGTCGAGCCCGAGTCGTCCACTGCTCGGGCTCTTCCGATGTTGGCGTCGTGGGGCCCGGCATCTGCCGAGTCGATGGGCTGACGCGCGGACGATGAATCGATCGGTCGGTCCACCCGCGGGTGGTATCGGCAGCACCTTCGACTTTGCCCAGATCGTCTCGTCGTTCACCGCCGCGACCTCCACGGGTCCCGACACGTACGTCACGCGGGTGCCGAGTATTTTTCCGTCCGAAAGCCGAGCCGTACTCCTGCGCATCACGCTTCGCCCATTGGCTCGACTCGGTGACGTGGAGGTCCACAATGTCGCCGACCACCGGTAGCCGCCGCGGTGGATGCGGCAGCACGCGGTCGGATGCTCGTACAGGTCTCACGGTGTTGTCACTCATTGGTGCTCCCCCTGCGATGAGTCGGTGGGCGGAGTGACAGGCCCGAAGCGGGCAGCGCACTGTCCACCGAGGTCCGCACATCCACGCCATCCGCTGACACAGCTGGAAGCGAGTAGAAACCGTCCACAAAAGTCCTCGAGGATCCACGGACTGTCCGCGCGCCTGCCCAAAATCCACCGACAACCACACACGCCCACCTAAGTCCACCGAATGAGTGACGAACAAGTTGTGACAACTCGTGGCATCGAGCGGCATTTCGGCAGTTGTCGCAGGTGCGTGGATTCCCCCGGACCTCGGCGGACCTGCAGGGACGTACCGGCACGAGTCGTGAAACGAGGGGTCAGATCATGCTATTCCGGGACATTTATGCATGTCAGCACATATCGAGAGCCTTCTGTCAGGATTGAACCGAAGACCGCTCGCTTACAAGGCTTCGACGACCCGTACAGGTGGATTCACGTGGACTCCAGAATACCGTCCTGAACTGCACATTCATCCATCAGCGTCCGCCTCGATCCACCTCCGTCCGTCCCGACTTGTGACACTCTCGTGACACCGAGAACTCTCTTGTCCCGAGCTGCCCGACCCGTAAGAGTCTGCAGCGCAGGATACTTCGTCGGCGAGCATGACTCTTAACTCTTACGTCGGGTAAGTGGAGGGAGGCGATGAAGTGATGGCCTCATCGAATGTCGAGACCATAAACTGAGCACCCGGTCAGAAGCTTGAGACCTAGGTTTCCGGTGCCAGATAAGGCGCTGAACCAGGAATCCAGGTCGTGCACGAAGTCGGGCAGCTCCTCAAGCGCGAGATGGCGGCACTGGTGCTGTTCGACCCACGGATCACCGTTCGGGCCAGTTTTTCTCTGCGCCTGAGTGCCACCGTCGCAGCTTTTCGGTAAATCACCTGCGACCGTACGCGACGCGCTGACCCCCGCGTAGCCTCACGGACACTGTCGGCGCCGTCAGAGGTCGAGCGTGACCGTGGCGCCGCAGGATCGCGAGACGCAGACCATCATGCAATCTCCCACGGCCTGCTCCATAGTCGACAGCACGCTGTCCCTGTGCTCGGGTGTTCCTCCCACAACCGGTTCGGTGTCATGGCATGCGCGCTCGAGCCGTTCATGTCATCCGAATGCATGTCTTCCGTCGTGGTCACGAACGCTATTCGAGAGGTGGGTGTCGGCGTCGCGTCCGTGGCTCTATCGACGAGCACCCGGCTGTTCATGTGACGTGGACAACAGCCCACCATCGGGTCGGGCCTCGGTCCATAGACAGGAACGTTTGCCTGACCAAGCGCCCGACTCATAGGGGTCTCCTTCATACCGTTCAGGCATAGTCCCCTGCGCAAGTTCGCCCAGGTCCTGCTGGGGTGATCGCTGCAACACTGGACACATGGATAATCCATCGCGCACCACGCTCGACGGCATCGGGTTCCGCACTGTCTCCCAGACGCGGAGGGCAACCCTCTCGACGGCTCCTCGACGACTCCACGTCGCGCTCGACCTGCAGGCGACCGATCCCGCGATCCACCGTGTCCGCGCCACCGATCTGCGCCGCGCGGCAGCGATGTACGACGACCTGAGCGATCAGGCCGGCACCGTCGTCGCTGTTCTGGACGTCGAGTTCCTTATCGCGCCGACGGCTCGAGCCGCCTTGGTCGAATATCGCGATCGCGGATTCGACGTGAACGATGCGACGACCGTTCGTTACGTCGGTACACCCGAAGGACTCGCTGGGCTCATCGCCGACATCGGCGCGGCAAGTGTGGCCGACGGGGTCGTACTCATCGGTCTGGATGATGGAGAATCCACCGAATTACTCTCGTCCACAACGCTTCCTCGCCTTCTGCAGGACGGTATCGTGGACGCTGACACCGTGGACGCAGTACGTGCCGCGGCCGCCGTCACTGCGAGAGAGAGCGCGTCACATGGAGGTTCGTGAGCTGGAGTGGTTCGTCGTGTTGGCGAGGACGGAGAATGTGACCAACGCGGCGACACAGCTCCATGTCAGCCAACCGACGTTGTCCAGAGCGCTCGCTAGAATAGAACGTCAACTCGGTGTGAAGCTGTTCGACCGCAATCAGAATCGGCTACGTCTGAACAAGTACGGCGAGATCTACCGGGCACATGCCGAGCGCGCCATGAAGGAGCTCACGCAGGGCGAAGAACGCATCCGCACCCTCGTCGACCCGCACAAAGGCGTCGTGTCGTTGGGGTTCCTGCACTCTTTCGGTGGATGGCTCGTTCCGTCGTTGCTCGATCGCTATCACGTGCAGGCGCCACTCACGTCGTTCGAATTGGAAGGGGGGGCTGCCGATTCCATCGTCGAGGCAGTGCGCTCGGGCCGGATCGACATCGGCTTCGTAGCACCCCGACCCGTGGCCGAAGACCTGGCGTGGGTGCGGCTGGGACGCGAGCTGTTGTGTCTGGAGGTGCCACCGGGTGACGAATTCGCCGATCGGGAGTCCATCTCGATCGCCGAGATCTCGACGCGTCCCATGATCGCACTCGGACAGAGCTACGGGCTGCGACACGTGGTGGACAGACTGTTCGACGATGCCGGCTGCGTGCCGTCGATCAGCATCGAGGCCACGGAGCTGTCCACTCTCCGCGCCCTCGTGCGCCACGGAAGTGGAATCGCGATCGTTCCGGTACCGCGTTCGGATCAGCAATCTCCCACTGTCACAGTACCGATCAGCGACGCCAACGCATTCCGCTCCTACGGCGTCATCACGCGGAACGACGGTCCGACGGGGAGTGCTGCGCGCGCATTCCTGGAATTCGTGACCGGTTCGTACGACGAGTCGTTGCTCGACGAGCCGACCACGGCCTCGCCGGTCCCGACGGCCTGACTACGGCAATGGTGCGAGCACGATGTCGAAGGTGACCTCGCTCCATGTCGACACCGCGCGACCATCGGGCGTCGGAACGCCCTCGTGACGCACGAATTGCTTGATCAGCGACTCCTTGACACCGAACACCGCATCTTTCCAGCCGATCTCGTCACCGTCGACGAAGATGTGCGTGACCAACCGGCGATAGCCGTCGGCAGTGACCATGAAGTGCAGGTGGCTCGCGCGCATCGGCGACCGTCCCACCGCGGCGAGCATGCTCCCGACGGGGCCGTCGTGCGGAATCGGGTAGGGCGTCGGAGTCAGCCCCCAGAAGCGGAACGCGCCGTTGTCGTCCGAGAACAGATGCGCCCGGGCGGCCGTTCGATCATCGTCGTACTGGACGTCGTACAGGCCGTCCTCATCCGCTTCCCAGACCTCGATCCGCGCGCCGACGACCGGGCGGCCATCGGTCCCCCGGACGGTTCCTCTCACCCAGCACGGCTCACCGGCCGCGCCGAACGACATGTCACCGCCCTGCTGGATCGCTGGGGCCCCGTCGACGAAGAAGGGGCCGAAGACCGTGGCCTCGGTGGCATCGGCCACCGGTGGGTTGTTCATGCCGATGACCTGCATGGACAACCCCAGCACATCGGACAGCAGGATGAACTCCTGGCGGGTGTCGGTGCACGTCTGCCCGGTCCTGGTGAGGAAGTCGATCATCGTGTTCCACTCGGTCTCGGTGAGTCGGAGCTCGCGGGCCGCGGCGTGAACATGGCGGGTCACCGTCTGCATGACCTGCTTCAGCCGGTCGTGGGGCGCACCGTCGAACGACCGCACCACGGTGTCGACGAGCATCTGCTCTCGTTCTGCCTGAACAGGGTCGGACATGGTCGCTCCTCAGTTGTCGTGATGTCCCAGAGGGGCACCTGCCCACGCGGCGCCGATCAGCGCACGAAGCATCGCTGGGTCGACAGGACGCGGAGTGGACGGTGGTACGAGTGCCGCGACCCGCGTTGCAGCATCGTCGATGCCGCCCTCCGGCATACCGAGTTCCCGCAACGATCCGACTACACCGAGCTCCTCGCGCAGGGCGAACAGGCCGGATGCGGCGTCGGGGCCGCCCACCGCGTGTGACACTCGCGACGCGGCATCCGGAGCCGTCGACGCGAACAGATCCATGACGTACGGCAGCACGACGGCGTGGGTCTGCGCATGGGCCAGATCGAAGGCACCGCCGAGCACATGGCAGATCTTGTGGTGCAGTCCACTCCCCGCCGACGCGAATGCGACGGCGGCCAGATAGGCCCCGTACAGGGTGCGTTCGAGTGCATCGAGGTCGTCTGCGTCGGCGGCGATCCCACGGAGCCCGGGAACCAGTGCCCGGATTCCCTCGGTCCCCAGCGCGGTGTTGATCGGGTCGGCGCGAGGTGCCCAGAAGCCGTCCACCGCGTGCGCGAGCGCGTTGAGTCCCGACGCCACGGCAAGGTCGGCGGGCAGCGTCGCGAACAATTCGGCGTCGTAGACGACCGTCCGAGGGAGCACCGCCGGACTCGACCCGGTGGTCTTCCGATCGCCCGCGGTCTGCCCCCACACGTCGGTTGCCTCGGATCCGGCGAATGTCGTCGGAACCGCGACGATCGGTGTCCCGGTGTCGCGAGCGACGTATTTGGCGAGTCCGGTGGCGGACCCTCCACCGATGGACACCACCAGGTCGACGTTCTCGCTCCTGGTGATCGCCACGGCTGCGTCGCCGTGTTCCACGGGTACGTGCTGGACGATCTCGCCGATCCTGGCGACCACCGGGATCCGTGTCGCCACTGCGTCCGCCACCGCAGCCACCGAGGTGTCGGCAACGAGCAGAACCCGAGCGCCGGACAGTGCGGCGACCGCGGCCTCCACGTTGTCCACGACGCGACCGTGCTGGAACAGCACTCGCTGCGCGAGGGTGGTGTGGTCGAAGGCCATCATGTTCGCACCACGGAGTGGGTCAGCGCGGCGTGCCAGCGAGAGAGGTTCGCGGCCACGGATTCCGGTGCTTCGAGCGTCGACAGATGGCCCACTCCCGCGAGCACGACCAGTTCCGCGGCCGGGACCAGGTCGGTGACCTCACGCCCCAGGACACTCGGTGTGATGGCGTCGTCGGTGCCGGCGATCACCAGGGTGGGCACGGTGAGAGACGTCAGTTCGTCCCGGCGATCGTGTCGGGTCATCACGGCGACCTGCTGGGCGACGAGGACGTCCTCGCCCAGGTCGCGTGCCATCGTCGCGGCAAGATCGGCGACCTCCTGCCGACGGGGTGCTACAGCACCTGACATCGCGGTCACCGCCTCGTCGAAGCGACCCCCGCGCACCATCTCGATGATGCGACGAGAGTTCTCCCGACGCCCGGCGTCCGCTGCGATCGCAGACGAGTTCAGCAGAGCGAGGCCGTACACCCGCGGTGACATCCGGAGCGCTACCTCGAGGGCTACGTAGCCTCCCATCGAGTTCCCCGCGACGGCGAACCGTGGGGGGCATTGCTCGAGGACGCTGTCCGCCATCGCCGAGATCGATGAGCCTTCTCCGCGAATCACGATCGTCTCGATCGAGTCCGCCAGCAGGTCGGCGACGGGCTGCCAGAGACGTTCGTCCGACCCGAGTGCGGGGACGAAGACGAGCGGGAGTGCTGTCATGTCGCTGCTCCGTCGACTGCCAGGATGCATCCCGATGTGAAGCCCGCGTGCTCGGACACCAGATAGACCACCGCTTCGGCTATCTCCGATCCGGTTCCGGTGCGGCCGAGCGGTATCGCTGCTCGCGTGGCCGCCTGTGCATCGGCGGGGAGCGCATCGAAGATGTCCCGTACTCGACCCGCGTCCGGGAGGACCAGTCCCGGAGACACCGCGTTGACGGTGATTCCGGTGGTCCCCAGGTCCTTCGCCAGCTGCTTGGTGAGACCGTTCACGGCGGCCTTCGACGCGGCATAGGGCAGACGTGCACCGACCGTCCCCGAGGGGCCCGAGAGCCCCTTCGCCACCGCCGACGAGAAGTTGACGATACGGCCATAGTCGTGTCGGAGCATGAGCTGCACCGCTTCTCGGCTGCAGAGAAACGCACTGGTGAGATTGTTGTCCACCACCCTGCGCCACACGTCCACCCCGAGATCCGCGAGTGAACGCACCGGGTCGGTACCGCTTCCTCCCGCAGTGTTGACCAGGGCGTCGAGTCGGCCGAAGCGTTCGTCGATCTGCTGGAACGCCGCCACGACGGCCGCCTCGTCCGCGAGATCGGCGACGACGGTGACGACCTCGATGCCGGGGTGCAGCTCCTCGATGTGGGCTCGGGTGTTCTTCAGGCCCGTGTCCTGCAGGTCGAGGAGAGCCAGTGAGAAGCCCGCTCTCGCCAGACGTTCGGCGATCTCGGCTCCCAGGCCCTGTGCGGCGCCGCTGACGGCGGCGACGCGGGTGACGGTGGTGTGGTCGGACACGGATCTCCTATGACGTGATGTGAACGGACGGGTTCGCCGAGAAGCGGACATCAGCCGAGCGGACCCCAGAAGGTCTCGCCGCCGTATGTGTCGGACATCGGCTCCAGGGTCTCGGGCCACACGCCGGCCTCCACCACGCGACGACCCGACTTCGGACGCACGGCACCGTCCCAGCCGACCTGCTCCATGTAGTAGTAGAGCTGCATGACGTGTCCGTCCGGTGACACCGCGTGCAGGACGTAGTCGATGCCGGGGTGGATCTCCGGCGGGAGGTCGACGAGCTTCACGCCCCTGCCCTCCAGGAAAGTCCGTGCGGCCCGCAGCTGCTCGTACGATCCCACCTGGACACCGAAGGCGAGCAGCGTCGTCTCGTCACCCAACCCGAGCGGCTCGCGTGCCTCGACGGGGAACAGAGCGATGCTGTGGTGCTCGGTGTTGGCACGCAGGAAAACGGCGCGATGGCCGAGTACCGACGTCTCCTCGGACACGACGAGGCCGAGCGTCTCGGTGTAGAAGCGCACAGCGGCATCGAGATCGGAGACGAAGATGCTCACGGGGCCAATGCGTACGGGCTTGAACGGACGGGACAACAGCACGCCCCCCACGTCGTGCGTCTTGGGGAGAGTGTCGACCCACCGGTGTCCCGAGGTCAGATCGATGCCGGCCTTCTCCGCATCGTCGAGCTCGGTTCCCTCCGAGCGGGTGGGCAGCGCCGGATGCTCGTTCGCCCACGGCCACATGATCTCCGGCTTGCTGACCCCGTCCCAACCGACCTGCTCGATGCCGTACTCGAGTTCGTTCGTGTGACCCGTCGGATCCGGGAAGTAGGTGTGCCAGTTGGACCCCGGATCGCGCCCGTACCGGTCGACCTTCGAGCCCTGCTCCTCGAGCCACAGACGTGCCTCGACGACCTCGCGCAGCGAACCGACCTGCCACGTGATCTGGTTGACCGTGATGTCGTCCCGAGCCGGGCTCTCGTTCTTGTCCACCCAGGCCCGCGGCATGAGCACGAGGGTGTGATGGTCGCTGTTGTGGCGCAGGAAGTAGATGCGGGTGTCCGGGAGACCGTCGAGCCAGGGTCCCGGGTCGTACTTGTTCAGGTCGAGCATGTCGGCCACCACGAATCCGAGAAGGTCGCGGTAGAACGCTACGGCGTCACCGGTGTCGGCGACGCTGATTCCGAAGTGGTTGAGCCGGCGGATCTTGAAGGGGCGGTCGTACGTCACTCCGCCGACGGAGTATTTCTTCGCGGCCACGACTAGTGCCCCTTCCGCGTTCCGGTGACGGTGTTGGTGATGGAACCCAGTGCAGTCGAGCTGATCTCGACGACATCGCCGGGGTTCAGGAACTTGGAGTCGTCGTCGAAGCCGCCGTCCGCGTTCTTGGTGCTCGAGTCGACGGCGGTGCCCTTCGGGGTGCCGCCGCTGATGAGATCTCCCGGGAAGAGGGTGGAGTCACGGGAGAGGTACTCCCCCAACGCGGCGAACGAGTGGATCATGGATTTGGTACTACCGCTCTGTCGGACCTCGCCGTTGACGCGTGCCTCGACGGGAATGTCCTGCGCATCCAGTCCCTCGTCGACGACGATCCACGGACCGACGCTCGCCGCACCGTCGAAGTTCTTCGAGTACTGGAAGTCCGGGCCGAAGGAGATGTTGTCTCGGATCGACCAATCGTTGACCAGGGTGTAGCCGTAGATGTACCGGTCGAAATCCGCTGCGGCGATGTCCTTCCCGCGCCGACCCAGGACCACGGCGACCTCGGCCTCGTAGTCCAGCAAGTCGGTGCGGGCGGGGTAGGACAGATCGTCACCGTCCGCGGACACCACTCGGGGATCCTTGATGAAGTACTTGGGCCCACCCGACACCAATCGGTCGAGGGTCGCCTTGTCGGTTCCACTCGACGTATTGTCCGCTGCCGCCTGCATGTGATCCGCGAAGTTGGCCAGCGCGGCGAAGATGCGCGACGGGCTCTCGATCGGCGCGTGCAGCGTGACCTCGCCCAGGTCGAACACCAGTTGCTCCCCGTCGACTCCCCTCGTATCAGATCGTTCGGCGAGGTGATCGAGTGCAGCGCGGGCACCGGCCAACGCGCTGTCCCCCTGCTCGATGAACGAATTCAGGTCCCACGGAACTTCATGATCCGCTCGTGCCGATGCCCGTGGGGTCGGCTCCTTCTCCGTCAGGTAGGCGATATAGGCCGCATGGAGGTCTACGACGGTCCCGTCGACGACGGCTCCCACGCGGCGGTGCGGTCCGAAAACTGCGATCTTCATGAATCTCCCTGTTGTGGTGAGTGAGTCAGTGGTGACCGAGTCACGTCGTCGGTGCGGACGGATCGACCCCGACGTCGTCGAGCAGGCGCCCTCCGGCGGGTGTGAGGCTGTAGATCGCCAAAGAGGTGATCAGTCCGTCGCGCACCGTGAAGAAGTCGCCGAGGACGACGACGTTGCCGTTCACGTCGAGATCGATCTCCACGGCGACGTCGTCACCGTCGACCAGCAGGCGTCGCGGCGACGGACGCATCGTGGTGGTGCCGTTCAGCCCACCCTCGTACATCCGCCCGATGGCGTCGGATCCGGTCAGGGTGCCGGCGGCGTTGCTCAGCACCGCGTCGGGTGCGAAGAGCGCGGTCACCGCGCCGGCGTCACCGGCGGTGACCCCGGCGAAGTATGCGGTCACGACGTCGGCCGGAGATCGGCCGCTCATGCGTCGAGGTAGCGCGTCGAGGCGTAGACGGACTGGTACTCCAGGTACGCGTCGATACCCTCGGGGCCGAGTTCGCGTCCGAGACCGGAATCCTTGAACCCGCCGAAGGGTGCACCGAGATCCAGTGTGTAGTAGTTCAAACCGATCGTCCCGGTGCGCACCTGACGGGCCACCGCCAATGCCCGGTCCTCGTCGGCGCTCCACACCGAGCCGCCCAGTCCGTAGTTGCTGTCGTTGGCCATTTGGACGGCGTCGGCGTCGTCCTCGAACGGGATCAGCGCCATCACCGGCCCGAACACCTCTTCCCGCGCCAGGCGATCGCCATTGTCGACGTCCGCGAAGACCGTCGGCTGCACGAACCAGCCGCGGTCGAGATGCGCAGGGCGCTCGCCGCCCGCGACGAGGCGTGCACCGGAGTTCTTGGCGATGTCGATGTAGCCCAACACCTTGTCGCGATGGCCGCTGGTAGCCATCGGGCCCATCGTGGTGGCGGCGTCCAGTGGATCACCGAGCACGTAGGAGTCGGCGAAGTGTCCGATGGCCTCGACGACCTCCTCGTACCGCGACCGGGCGACGAGGATCCGCGATTGAGTGGTGCAGGTCTGGCTGTTGTTGAGGAAGGACGCGTTGTCCAGACCCGCGAGCACCGTATCGATGTCTGCGTCCTCGAGGACGATTGCAGCGGACTTGCCACCGAGCTCCAGCGTCGATCGCCGAAGCAGTCGTCCGCACTCCTGACCGATGATGCGTCCGGCCTCGGTCGAACCGGTGAACGCGATCTTGTCGACCAGCGGGTGCGACACCAGAGCGGCACCCGCGTCACGGTCGCCCAGGACGATGTTCAGGACACCTGCCGGAAGGCCGGCCTCGAGTGCCGCATCGGCGAAAACATAGGAGTCCAGCGCAGTTTCGGGCGACGGCTTGAGAACAACGGTGCAGCCTGCGGCCAGAGCGGGCGCGATCTTGAACATCGCGAGCGCCTGCGGGAAATTCCACGGCGCGATCGCGCCGACAACCCCGACAGGGAGACGACGCACGATGGTCGAACCCGCCTGGCTCGGTCGCACCGACTCGAGCGGAAGCGCCTCCACGATGTCCGCGTACATCCGCAGCAGAGCACCGGGCGCACCGCCGTTGAGTGCCTGCGACAGACCGAGAATCATGCCGTTCTCGCGGCTTACCAAGGTGGCCGTGTCTCCGGCTCGCGCGTCCAGGGCGTCGGCGAAGGCGCGCAACACGGTGGCGCGCTCGGCCGCGGTGGTGCGGCCCCACGGGCCATCGTCCAGTGCCCGACGGGCCGCGCGAACGGCGCGATCGACGTCGGCCTCGCCGGCGAGAGCAGCGACGCCGAGGCGTTCACCGGTGGCTGCCTCGATCTGGTCCCTCAGCTCGATCCGCACGGGATCGACCCACTCGCCGTCGATGAAGAAGCGGGTGCGATCCAGACTGCTTGGCCTGTCGACGGTGACGGACATCAGGGATTCTCCTCGGTACTCGGAACGAAGGGCGACGACCGTGGAGTGAGACTCCGGTCACTGTCGAGTCTGTGCGCCGGCACACAGTCGCTGCAATGCCAGGATGTTCCCGGCCACCATGCCTGGGGCGTATCACTGCAGTTCCGGCGCTCGCGCTATCCGGCCGAAGACGGCGCGGAACCCACGCCGGCGGAGTGCAGGACGCGGTGAGCGCGAGCAAGCACGGGCGCGTCCACCATGAACCCGTCGACATTCACGGCAGCCCCCGACAGGGCAGCCGCGACGATCCTGCGCGCGGCCTCCACCTGATCGTGGGAGGGCGCGAACGCGCGCCTGGCCGGGTCGACCTGCGACGGATGAATCAGGAGTTTGCCGCCCATACCCATCTCCTGCGCATGCCTGATGTCGTCGGTGAGAGCACTCACGTCGCCGAGCGCTGTGGTGACACCGTCGACCGGCGGTGGCTTGCCGCCCAATCTCGATGCCAGGACCAACCCGGACCGGGCGTGCATCATCGCCGCCCGAGACGGTTCGGCGCCGAGATCGACGGCGTAGTCCAGGTGGCCGAACGCCAGCCGCGCCACGTCCGGGTCGCGTGCGAGAGCAGCCGCGCAGTCCAGGCCCGCGGCCGTCTCGACCAGCGCGACGGCCTGTCCGCGCACGCTCCGCTCGATTCCGGCCCAGTCCACGGTGACGTCCGCCTTCGGAACCATCACGCTGCAGAGGCCCGCGACGTCCGACAGAGCTTCGATGTCGTCGTGGTGATGATCGCTCGTGACCGCATTGACCCGGACACAGCCGATTCCGCCCTCCGACAGCCAACGCACCACGTGTGTGCGCGCTGCGGCTTTCGCCTCCTCTGCCACGGCGTCCTCGAGATCGAGAATGACCATGTCGGCGCCGGCGCGCGCGGCTTTGTCGAACCGCTCGGGGCGATCTCCCGGAACGAAGAGGAATGTGGAGGCGTGGTCGACCGACGGTCGATCGGGCCTCACGTCACGCACCGGTGACGACCGGTGACACGATGCCGAACTCCGCGAGCACGGCGTCGGTGTGCTGACCCACCTCGGGAATTGCGCCCATGACCGGCGCCGCGTCCGACATCGTGACCGGCGGTACCAGCGCACGCAGCGGACCGGCCGGCGAATCGTAGGTCCGCCACCGATCCCGGGCGGCGAGCTGCGGGTGCGCCGCAAGGCCGTCCATCGTACGCAGCAGCGCGTTCGCGATACCCGCCTGCTCCAATTTCTCCGCCACCGATTCCGCTGTGTCGGAGGCGAAGACGGCCTCGATGGCACTGCGCAACTCTGCGTTGTTCTCGACCCGGCTCGAGTTGCGGAGGAACCGCGGGTCGTTCGCCAGCGCCGGGGTGTCGAGGATGACGTCGCAGAACGTCGCCCATTCGCGCTCGTTCTGGATACCCAGGAACACCTCGCTCGCGTCCCCACAGGTGAACGGCCCGTACGGGGCGATCGCCGCGTGCCTGGCGCCGGTCCTCGACGGGGACGATCCGCCGTACATGGCATAGTTGAGGGGGAACCCCATCCACTCGGCGAGCGCCTCGAGCATGGACACCTCGATGGTGGCGCCCTCACCTGTGCGGTCGCGGCGGATCACCGCGGTCAGGACGCCGGAGTAGGCGTACATCCCGGATGCAATGTCCGCGATGGAGATTCCGACTTTCGACGGCTCGTCCTGCGTTCCGGTGATCGAGACGAGACCGGCCTCGCACTGCACGAGCAGGTCGTACGCCTTCTTCGACGAGTACGGTCCGCCGCGTCCGTACCCGGAGATCGAGACGTGGATGAGCCGGGGGTGGCGGGCACGCAGATCCTCGGCACCGAGCCCCAGCCGCTCGGCAGCACCCGGGGCGAGGTTCTGCACGAAGATGTCGGCCTGACCGACGAGCGCGTGGACCGCCGCACGCCCCTCGTCCGACTTGAGGTCGAGCGCCACGGATTCCTTCGAACGATTCAGCCACACGAAGTGACTGGCCAGCCCGTGCACGGTCTCGTCGTAGCCACGGGCGAAGTCGCCCACGCCGGGTCGCTCGATCTTGATGACGCGGGCGCCGAGATCAGCGAGCTGCCGCGTGGCGAAGGGCGCCGCGACGGCCTGTTCCAGCGACACGATCGTGAGTCCGTCGAGAGGATTCATGGTGGTACACCTTCGTTTCGGGTGGTGGTCGCGCTACACGGAGAGCAGCGACGGACTTTCGAGGGTCTTGGTGAAGTACAGGACGTCGGCCGCGAACTCGCGGTCCCGCGACATCCGGCGGAACATGTCCAGATCCCGATCTCGCTGCACGGGATCGGACGAGTGGAACAGCAGCTTCTTGTTCGACGATGCGCGCGGACTCGCCTTGTCGACGAATGCCGACCGTCGTTGTCGCGCAAACTCGTCGAGAACGTCGTCGCTCGCTCGACCGGTGACGACAGCACCCAGACCTTCGATGAGCGAGTAGGCGTCGAACAGGCCCATGGTCAGTCCGAGTCCACCCGTCGGGTTCGTCGCGTGCGCGGCGTCACCGGCGAGCAATACCCGGCCCACCCGGAAGGCGGATGCGGCGCGTTGATGCATCCGGTACGGGGACGTGGCGACGACCTCGATCCGGTCGGCCACCTCGTGCCCGAACACCGCGGACAGGAAGCGTGGCATGCGGTCGTCGATCGAATCCGCGGGGAGATCCGCGTCCTCCATGTACGTGTACCGCCACAGCCCGTGATCACCCGACTCGTCGATCTTGGCGATGATCGCGCCGTACACGTCGTCGAGGTAGAAGGTGGACTGCGCCCATCCCTCACGGTCGTCGGGAAAGCGAATGTTGGTGGCGACGAAACGTTCCGGCCATGTCATGCCCTCGAACTCGAGTCCCGACAGGCGCCGGACGGCCGAGCCGGCCCCGTCGGCACCGACGAGCCACTCCGAGCGCAGGACGTCCTCCGAGTCGGCACCGCGCACCGACACACTCACTCCGGTCGCGTCCTGCTCGATCGCGGTGACCTCGTGGCCCCACAGCACCCGGACGTTGTCGAAAGCCTCGAGTCTGTCGAGTACGACCGCGGCGAGGGCGCCCTGACCGAGGTGCAGGTTGTGGGGTCGCTCGACTTTGCCGTCGAGCGCCGCGAGACCGTACGAGATGATCTCGCCGGTGGCACGGACTCGATAGGCGTAGTCCTGCTTGAAGAATCCGGCACGACCGGCGTCGTCGAGTAGATCGAGTCGCGCCAAGCCGTCCAGGGTGGACCAGTGGTACACGATGGCCCGCGGCGTGTCCTGCAGACCCGGCGCCCGCTCGACGACCGTGACCGTGACGCCCTGTCGAGCCAGGCCGAGGGCGGTCAGGAGCCCTGTAGGGCCGGCCCCGATCACTGTAACCTGCTGATCTTCGGACACTGTTCCTCCATCACTCGCCTGATTGTTCACGATCCTGCACTCGTCCCCGAAAGGCCAATGCCATTGCAGGGGCCCTGCCATACACTCGGCGCATGGACATCCGGAGCGTCACTTACTTTCTCGCCGTTGCGGATGCCGGATCCATCACCGAGGCGGCACGTATCCTGCATCTGTCGCAGCCCCCGCTCAGCTCTGCGATGACCAAACTGGAATCCGAGCTCGCCGTCCGGCTTCTCGAGCGCCATCCGCGCGGCGTGACCCTCACCGACGCCGGGCGCTACCTGCAGAACGCGGGCAGGCGACTCGTGGCCGAGGAGCAGCGCATCACGGCGGCGCTCAGGTCCATGGGGCAGGGTCTGGACGGCGAACTCCGTATCGGCGCGGAACCGATCGGGTTGTGGCACGTGGTCAACAGCGCGGTATCCGACTTCCTGACGGAGTATCCGCGCATCACGTTCGAACTCGCCGACGCCAATCCTCTGGTTCTCCTCGAGAACCTGGCGGACGGCTACCTCGATCTTGCCGTCGTTCCCGTCCTGGTGGAAGAACCCCTGCCCATGGTGAACGACGTCGCCTTCGACACGACGATCATCGCGCACTCGCCACTGACTCTGGTGGTGTCGGGGTCGTCGCACCTCGCCGCGCAGAAGCGGGTTGCTCTCGAGGATCTGCGGGGCGAGCGGTGGATCCTGCCGTCCCGGGTGCCGGGGGCACGCAGTCTGTCCCGACTGATCGACGACAGATTCGCCGCCGTCGGCGGCAGCCCGGAGTCGGTCGTATCCGTCCCCACCGTCGAAACCGCGGCAGGTCTCGTCGCCGCCGGTGTAGGAATCTCCGTCATCAGTACCGTTCTGGCAGAGCATCACCCGGGTGTGATGACGGTGGAGGTGCAGGGCGGCTGGCCGGATCTGCCGCTCGCCGTCGTGACCCGTCGAGGAGGCGTCATCACCCCTGTCGCTGCACAGTTCGTCGACGTGCTGCACCGCCGCGGCGACGACAGTTCGGCGGCCCAGCGGTCGACGGACTGACACGCTAGGCTCCGACGGACAGGATGTCACGGGCCGCGCCGACCGTCGTCTCACGACGGAGCATCGCCCGGATCTTCACGAACTCGGCGCGCCGCTCGAATGCCAGCACACCGTGGAGCGTGTCGCCGCCGGCGTACAGGTACAGGGATCCGCCCGGACCCGGGCACTCGATTATCTCCTCGTCACCTCGGAGGAATCCCGAGAACTGGATGCGGACACCGTGCTGATCGGACCAGAAGTAGGGCACGGTGACACAGTCGATCGGGGCCAGGCCCGTCACGGCGTTGGCCGCGTTGATTCCGGCCGCGCGGCCCTGCTCGGCCGCGTTGGTCCAGTGCTCGATGCGCATCGTCGCACCGAATCGCCCGTTGGGCCAGGTGACCACATCGCCGGCCGCGTACACGCCGTGCGCCGCACGCAACGTCGCATCGCACACCACCCCGTTCTCCAGCGTCAGTCCCGAATCCTCCATCCAGCCCGTCGACGGTCGAACGCCGATACCGAGAAGAATGACGTCGGCCGGGACAGTGGCACCGCTGGCCAGGCGGAGCACTCTGCCCGGCTCGGCGTCTTCGACTCCGGTCACCGCGTCCCCGAGCACGAGCGTCACACCGGAATTTCGATGCAGCGCCGTGTATTCGGAAGCCACCGGGTCCCCGAACCGGCCCAGAGGTTTCGTAGCGAGATCGACGATGGTGACGGGTCGTCCGACCGTCGCCAGCGTGGCGGCGAATTCCCCACCGATGAAGCCGGCTCCGATGACGGCCACCGACTTTCGTCGATCAGCCACCGCGGCGCGGAGGGCGACAGCGTCCTGGAAGCGCCTCAGCACGAACACGTCGGGGAGCTGTCGGAACATCGGCGGAAAGATCGGTTCGCATCCGGTTGCCAGAATCGCTGCGCCGTAGGTGATGTCACCGGCGGTCGTGGAGACCGTGCGGCCCTCGACATCGAGAGAGGTGACTCGGGTATCGGTCACGAACTCCACTCCGTGCTCGCGTAGACCTGCGACGGAGGGGTAGGTCAATGCCGAGAGGTCGAGGGTGCCGTCGAGTGCGGTCTTCGACAGTGGTGGCCGCTCGTACGGTAGGTGCGGCTCGTCGCTGACCATCGTCACTCGAACAGCGGGCGCATGCCGCGAGATCGCCTCGGCCGCACGGACCGCAGCCACGGACCCGCCCACGATCAGAACGTCGGTCTCGGCGCTCATCGCTGCGGCCCGTCGGACAGCGTGCCCACCGCGCACACGACACCCGCGGCGCTGCGCGCTTCGGCGCCGACCTGGAGACCGTCGGCATCGGGGGTCACGGTGACTGTCTGCGGCCGCGTCATCGGTGAGACCAGTCGGTACCCGAACGTCCGGTTCAGCAGCGAGATTCCCTGGCGACGCATGTGATCGGCCATCAGGAACGCGAGCAGTGGTCCGTGGATCACCAACCCGTCGTATCCCTCTCGGCGGCACCAGTCGAGGTCGTAGTGGATGCGGTGCGCGTTGTAGGTCAACGCCGAGAACCGGAACAGGAGCGCCTCGTTCACCGGGAGGGACAGCGACGGCTCACGCACCGGATCGACCGCCGGAGCGGGTGTCGGGAGGGGCGCAGAACCACCCTCCCGGTAGACGATGTCCTGTTCCTCGCGGATGACCAGTTCGCCGTTCTGGGTGATCTCCTGGAGCACGGTGGTGAGCGTCAGCGCACCGGTGCGGCCCACCTTGTCCACCGACTTCGCGATGGAGGTCACCTTCGTCGCGGGCTCCCCGATCCGCAGCTCCCCGAAGGTCGTCACGCGACCTCCTCCGAACATGCGCCGGCGACCACCACCGGGCGGTGCCGGGATCCCCGTCAGCGGGTGTCCGTCCTCGCCCAGATCTGCCTGCGGGTCACGAGGAAGCAGGTGCAGCCAGTGCCAGATCGGCGGCACGGTGTCACCGAGTGCGTGGGGAACGTCGATGTCGAGAAGTGCGGCCATCGACTCGACCGGTTCGGCCGAGATCACCTCGGTCCGCGCGATCGTCTCGGGCGTGGTCATGATGTGGGTACCCTTTCGGCCGCCAGCACGGCGAGGAGTTCGGTGAGGTCGGGAGCGTCGTCGAGGTTCTCCACGGCAGAAACCAGGCGAGACGCAATGTCCCCGCCCAGTGGGCGGAGCACCGACGTAGCCTTGGCGACGACCTCGTCGTGGGAGAGCGGGCGCACCGCGGATCCGCGTGCGTCGGTGGGGTTTCCGGCGTCCACGGTGATCGTCTCGCCGTCGGTGAGCACGAAGGACAGCCGAGGACCGTCCTCGATCTCGATGGAGTCGTCCACCTCCATCGAGATCGCCGTCAGAAGATCGGCGATCCGTGCCTCGCCGTGACGGGGCGGGTCGTAGTCGGCAAGCCCGAGGTCGCGGCCACACAGCGCGAGAGCGACAGCGTAAGGAAGGCTGAACTGGGCGTCGAAGACGTTCTCGATCGGCGAGACCGACAGCATGTTCACCGCGGTGGTGCCGGCGGTGATCGTCACCGACCGGACGTTCTCCGGACCGAGGCCGCGTTCGGCGATCAACCTCCGCACCGCGTCGACGGCGGAGTGGCTCCCGCGGCAGCACGCGTACGGCTTGAGATAGGAGGTCGCGACGTTGTAGTCGACACCCAGATCCCGCAGTGCGCGCTCGGGATGGCCGATCCCGTCGGCGAGAACCGAGTGCAGGCCGCCCCACTCGGCTTCGAAGATGCGCCGAGGTCCGGTGATGCCTCCGACGGCCAGGACCGCGGCGTCGACGCCGGTCTCACCGGCCTTGCCCGGGTGGATACGTTTCGTCAGCGCACCGTCGTCGATGAACGCCCACACACCTCCGGTGAACGATCCCGCGATCCCGAGAGCGTCGGCATAGGCTCCGCGGTCGGCGCCGAGAAGCGACGCCGCCGCTGCGGCTGCGCCGAGGCTGCCCATCGTGCCGCTGGTGTGCCAGCCGCGATCGGTGTGCGCGGCGAAACCACCGAGCGATTGCAGTGCGCGATACCCCACGTCGTAACCCGCGACGACCGCGGTGATCACCTGTCGCCCGGTCGATCCGGCATGTTCACCGACGGCCAGTGCGGCAGGTAGCACCGTCGAGCCGGCGTGGCCCGCGCCGCCACCGTCGTCGAAATCGCGGGCATGCGCCGACGTACCGTTGACCAGGGCGGCGTGCGCGGGGGTGAACCGGTGTCCGGTCCCCCAGACGACGGATCCCGTGGGCGAGGACGAGAACGACACGGACGCGTCGATCACGGCCGTCACCTCAGGTGTGCTCGCACCCACGAGCGCGACGGCCAGCGTGTCGAGGATGTGGTCCTTGACGGCGTCGACGACATCGCGCGGGAGATCGTCGTACGTCGTGTCTGCCCACTGCGCCGCGAGGTGTTCGGTGATCGTCTGCGCTGCCGCGGTCACGGCGTGGCCTCCGCGACAGATCGGCCGGCGCGTGCGGGTCCGAGGTCGACGGCGAGCGAGTCGACGAGCCAGCGTCCGCCGGCATGTCCGATGCGTGTCCCCTCGTCGACCACCGTCGCATCGGGGTAGCGGTCGAGCAGGAAGCCCACCACCTCCTCCATCTCCACCTTGGCAAGGCTCTGTCCGAGGCATCCGTGCAGACCTGTACTGAAGGTCAGTGGTTGCACGCGTTCACGATCGATGTCGAAGGCATCCGGGTTCGGAAAGCGTTCGGGATCGCGATTGGCCGACCACACCGCGACATGGACATCGGATCCGGCCGGGACGGTCGTGCCGGCGATGTCGATGTCCTCGGATGCGATCTTGCTGACGATGCCGGGACGGGGGTAGAGCCGGCATGCCTCGACGACCGCGGCAGGAACCAGGGATCGGTCCTCCTGCAAGCGCTTCCACGTCTCCCGCTCCCGCAGGAGTGTCCACACGACGAGAGCAGTCTGGTGGGAGGTGTTCACCGAACTGGCCTCGAGCATCGCCGTCGCCTCGCTCAGCAACTCCTCGGCATCGAGCTTTCCCTCGATCTCCTGGCCGATGAGGAACGAGAGCATGTCGTTGCCCAGTCCCTGTTCGCGCTTGCGTGCAATGAGCGAGGTCAGGTATGCGAACAGTTCGTCGTAGGACTGCAAGATCGAGTCCTTCAGACTCGGATCTCGTTGCAGCAGCGCGAGAGTGCCCGCGGACAACCTGGCGACCAGAGGTGCGTCCTCGGCGGGCGCTCCGGCGAGGAGGCAGTAGACCCGCGCCGGGATCTTCCGCGCCACGGTCTCGTTGAAGTCGACCGGGCCGTCGGACCGGCCACCCGGATCGATGTCCGCGAGGATTGTGCGGAGCTCGACGCGAATGTCCTCGACCATCGTCGGGCCCATGAATCGAGCGAGCGGGGTCCGCAGCCGAATGTGCCGTGCGCCCTCGGCCATGATGAGGCTGCGGGCCCGGAAATCGTGGACCGGACCGTCGGTGATGCCGAACTGTTCCATGAGCGTCAGCGCAGCGTTGACGAAGCGCATGTCGCGCAGAACGGTGGTCGCGAGCGCGAAGTCGAGGACGGCGTATCCGTACTCGCCGCGGATGACCGACTGGCCATCGGCTGCGCCACCGGAATGGGTGGGCGAATCGGGTGCGAACGGATCCAGAGCGTGTGAGGTCGTCATGAGCGCGAGATCGCTCCCATCGGGCAGCAGAGAATCGCTTCGTCGAGGTCCTGGTCTCGATCGTCCGGCACGGACTCTGCGAGCTGGACCAACAATCCGTCGTCGCCGATACGGAACACGTCGGGCATCAGCGCGGCACACGTGCCGTTGGCATCACATCGGGCGAAATCAACAGTGACGTCGATCATGGCGAACATCCTCACTCGGTCGAAAATTTATGGCGTGGAACACAGTCTTCGCCGGCTCCAACCATTTGACAAATATCAATAAAGCGCCCCTGCCATAGCGTGAAAATATGGCAGGGGCGCGAGTAGCCGAGTGGCTCATGACTCAGCAGCAGTAGTGCGTCACCCGCGGCATCTCTGCGCAGAGCGGCTCCAGGATGCGGCGCACACGAGCGCCGGACTCCGAACCTGCGAACGTCTCGGTGTGGTCCTCGAGCCGTGCCCACCGCGCGGTCAGCAGGTACGTGTCCTGACGATCGACGCTGGCGGCGAGCGCCGCGTCGGAGCATCCCGGTGCGGCCAGCAGCAGAGCGCGGATCTCGTCGAACCCGCTCTCGAGGTCGCCGGCACACCCCTCCCTGACCCGGATCTCCACGTGCTCGGCGATCATCGGTCGACACCTCGGTCCGCGATGGCCGACATGTCCACGAAACCACCTCGCAGAAAGATCAATGGTTCGTCGGAACGCTGCTGCGCGATGGCTTCCACTCGACCCACCACGTGCAGGTGATCACCGATGCGGTCCACCGAGTGCGGACTGCAGTCGATCGAGACGATGGCGTCGGACAACCAGGGCACACCGTGTCCGGACGGACTCCACTCGACCCCCAGGAAGCGTTCGGCGCCCCGTCGGGCGAACGCGCGACAGAGATCGCCGGCGTGAGCACCGAGAACGTTGATCCCGAAGTGGTCCGCCTCGGCCAGGACCGGCCAGGTAGTCGAACCCAGATCGACGTAGAAGGCGACCAGGGGCGGGTCGAGCGACACCGAGGTGAAGGTTCCGACGGTCATACCCGCCGGACCGTTCTCGGTCATCGCGGTGATCACCGAGACGCTCGTGGGCACGTGGCTCAGAACGTGACGGTAGTCCTCGGCATTCGCCTGACCTGCGAACGTCTGCGCCACTGCGGCGGTCACCGTCCTCACAAGCCGATCGTCGGATCGTAGTTGCCGAGAAGCTGACGGCCGTAGGCCTCGCGGCCGATCTCGGGCGTGACCAGCGCGTGCCGCGCAGCCGTCTCGCTGTCGCGCCAGACGCGGCCGAGGACGTTGACGTCGGCGAACGAGCCGGCGCCGTTGGCGGTGAGCAGGTAGTCGATCTCTTCCTTGACCAACTCGGCGACCACGCCGGTGTCGTTGCGGATGCGCGCAAGAATTTCCGGATTCGGCAGCTCGTGCTTTTCTGCGGCGCCATCGATGTCCGCCGCCATCGCGTCGAGCAGCAGCTCGGCGAGACGGAGCTTGGTGGCAGCGCGCGCCACACCCAGCTGGTGGGTCGGCGAGTCCTTTGCCTGGCCGTACGCGGTGTAGGCAACGGGCTTCTTCGGCAGCTTCTCACGGGTGAGCTCGAGGGCGTGACGGCCCAGACCGATCTGAGGCGCGACGAGGATGCCTGCCGCGACCGCGTTGAACGGCATCGAGGCGACGTGCTCCTCGGTGAACGGTGAGCGGAACTTGGACGAGAACATGTCGGCGACCGGCTGGACGCGGTATTCCGGCACGAAATGATCCTTGACCACGATGGTGTCGCTACCGGTTCCCTGCATGCCTGCGACGAACCAGGTGGGCTCGATGGTGAACGCCTCGGCGGGGATCAATGCCATACCGGGTGCGCCACCTTCGAGAGTGATGGTGAGGCTCGCCCACTGGGCCGCGAACGAACCGGAGGCATACGGCCACTTGCCGCTCACCAGATATCCGCCCTCGACCTTCTCGCTCTTGTCACCCGGGGAGAAGATCCCGCAGATGCGCGCACCGGGGTTCGCACCGAAGACATCGTCCTGCGCCTGGGTGGTGTTGGTGGCTCCGTAGGCCGTCGCGAGCAGAGTGAGCGCCGTGACCCAGCCGGTCGATCCGTCGCCGCGGGCGATTTCGGCGACCACGTCGCACGCTGTCTTGAACGTCGCACCCTGTCCACCCCAACGCTTGGGGACCATCACATGGAACAAGCCGGCCGAGGCGATCGCATCGATCACCTCGGGCGAGACCTTGCGATTCTTCGTGGCGTCGGCGGCGTGTTCGCGAATGAGCGGGATCAGCGCGGTGGCGCGTGCCACCAGCTCTGCGTCCGATACGCCGGCGGTGTCGAGATCTGCGAGCTCGGGGGTGGCGAAGGCGGTCATGTCGGGTCTCTTTCGTTCGGGAGGACGTGTCCGTCGGGTTCGGTGACCCCGATCACGTCTGGCTTCCCCAGCATGCGACGCCCGTCAGAACGCTGCAACGCCGAAATGTTGGGCGGGACCATGCTTCGGACACATGCCACACGATGCTCGGCGTGCATGGTCGACCACATGATTCTGGTGGTGGACCGGACACGTGGACCGATGGTCGTATGTAGCGCACGTCACAACATCGGACGCGGTTGCGGTGCGACACAGTCCCATCGCCCACACAAGGAGTGCATATGAGTCGAATCATCATCAGCGGAGCCTCGGGCGATCTGGGGAGGAGAGTGACGCGCCTGCTCCTCGACGCCGACCCCGATCGCGAGCTCATCCTGACCACCCGCACCCCCGAGAAGCTCGCGGACTTCGCCTCGGACACCGTGCAGATCCGGCACAGCGATTACCAGTACCCGCCGACGGTTCGGGAGGCCTACGTGGGTGGGGACGTGCTCTTCCTCATCAGCGGCCTCAACCTCGGGAGGCGAGTGTCGGAACATCGCGCCGCGATTGCCGCCGCTCAGCACGCCGGTGTGGGCCACATCGTCTACACCTCGGTCGGCGGCGTGCAGCCGGGCAACCCCGCGCTGTCGGCCATCGATCATCTGCAGACAGAAGCCGATCTGCGGGAGTCCGGCATCACGTACACCTTCATGCGGAATCACCTGTATGCGGAGATCGTCAGCAACATTCTCGTCGCACCGGCAGTACCGTCGGGCGTCCTGTCCCAGGCCACCGGAGACGGAATGTTCGCTCCGGTCGCCAAGGAGGATGTCGCACGCTGCGCCGCGCAATGCCTGATGCACCCGGCGGCGCATGCCGGACGGATCTACGAGATCACCGGTCCCGAGCTACTCGACTTCCACCGGATCGCGGCCATGGCCTCGCACGTGCACTCGTCTCCGGTCGAGTACAAGCCGGTCTCCGAGGAGGAGCGACTGGCATTCTTCGACGCGGTCGGAATCCCGCGCACGTACGACCCGAGCATGCCCCCCAGCCCGGACGGCCACCTGTGGGCCAGCGACGAGCTCGTCTCCGCGGAAGTCGGTCTCGCCCAGGGATATCAAGCTCTCCAAAGCTTGCACGTGCAGCAGATCACCGGACGCGCGCCGGAGCCGCTCGCCTCGGTGATGGAGCGAGTTCGCGAAGTCCGTTACGACAAGATCGACGCCACTGTAGCGTGACCGATCTTCCGCCGGGGGTGGCCGCGTGTCACAGCGGCCGCCCCCGGCGGACACCACCTCGACACCCGTACCGAAGGACCGAAGACCCATCATGACGATTCCCGTGGAACCGACACCGCTTCGACCACGCACCCTCGGTGCGGACAACTCTGCGCTGGTGCCTCCACCGACCGACGCGAGACGCCGCGAGATCAGACGGGTCGTTCTGTCCAGCTATCTGGGCAGCACCATCGAGTACTACGACTTTCTTCTCTACGCCACATCCGCCGCCATCGTCTTCGCTCCCGTGTTCTTCTCCGACCTCTCACCCGTCGCGGGCACCATCGCGTCACTCGGCACCTTCGCGGCCGGTTATCTGGCACGGCCTCTGGGCGGAGCGATCTTCGGCCACTTCGGTGACAAGTACGGACGCAAATCGATGCTGCTGGTGTCGATGAGCGTGATGGGCGCGGCGTCGTTCCTGATCGGACTGGTTCCGCCGGCCACCGCCATCGGTTCCTGGGCAGCGATCATCCTGGTTCTGCTCCGCGTCCTGCAAGGCATCGCCATCGGCGGTGAATGGGGTGGCGCGACCTTGATGTCGCTCGAACACGTCGGTGGTCGAGGGCGGGGCTTCGCTGCCGCATTCACCAACGCAGGCGCACCGACCGGCTCGCTGCTGGGAACCCTCGCCCTCGCTCTCGTCGCGCTGCTTCCGGAGGACGACTTCCTCGCGTGGGGTTGGCGGATCCCGTTCCTCCTCTCCGCCGTCCTTCTCGCCGTCGGCCTGTTCGTTCGCAGCAGGGTCTCCGAGAGTCCCGTGTTCCGCGAGGCACTCGAACGCAGTGCGGCACAGGCTTCGGGAGCGCGTGCGGCCGCACCGATCGTGAGCATTCTCCGTCGCCCGCGCAATCTGATCCTCGTCGCCGGCGGGTGCATGGCCAGCGTCGCCATTCAGATCATGTTCGCCACCTTCGCCATCGGTCACGCCACGAAGTCCGGGGTGGCCCGGTCGGACGTCCTGCTCGGTTTCGCCCTGTGCCAGTTCGTGGCAATCTTCGCTCTTCTCGGTTTCGCCCGACTGTCCGACCGTGTCGGCCGTCGACCGGTGATGCTCGCCGGGCTCGGCGTGTTCGCGGTGGTGATCTTCCCGGTGCTCGCGATGCTGTCCTCCGGAAGCGCACTGCTGGTGACACTGGCCTTCGTGCTCGGTTTCAGCCTCGTCCAGTCCGCGACGTTCGGCCCGATGGCGGCATACATCGCCGAGCAGTTCGGCACGTCCGCGCGGTACACCGGCGCGTCGCTGGGGTACCAGGCCGCCACGCTGCTGGGTGCAGGATTCACTCCGGTGATCCTGGTGTCTCTTCAAGCCGCCGCGAACGGTTCGACATTCCTGGTGGGCCTTTACATGATCGGCCTCGCCGTCGTCAGCGCAGTGTTCATCGCACTGTCGAAGGAGAGCAAGGACCGGGATCTGGACACGTACGAGCACTGACCGACGCTCCTATCCGCCCCCGACTACGACGTCGGGGGCGGTTCGTGTGCGCCGTGCTCGGCGGTCTGATCGAAACGCGTCCGGGCACAGTCGATCTCATCGGTGTGCCGCAGTCCCCAGTCGATGAGGTTCACGACGAGATCGGACAGTTCACGTCCCAGCGGGGTCAGGGTGTACTCGACGTGCCTGCGCGCGCCGGTGATCACCGTGCGCGTGTACATGCCGTCACGCTCGAGCATGCGCAGATTGTGGGTGAGCATCTTCTGGGACAGAGGGTGTGTGGGATCCAACGTGTCGAGCAGCCGGCGCATGGCCGAGGGGCGCAGCGCGCCAACGCGCGAGATCACCAGAAGCCAGTTCCGCCAATAGTTTCCGACATGTCCGACGATGCCCACCACCGGCACATTTCTGTTCCTGTCGAACTCAGTGAGCACGGAGGCGAGACTTCGGAACAAGTCCTCGGTCTCCTCGGAGGGTGCGGACACGCCGCGAAGCACGAGTGCGATGTCCTCCATGATGATGTCCACGGGTGAAGCATCGCCGGAGACTGCGTCGACTCCCACGGGTCGGCCCTCCTCATGTATCCGTCCGCACAGTACCGCGAACGCAGCCACGTTCTCGCGTATTCGTCACACGGATCGACGAGCCGCACACCATGGTGCGGCTCGTCGACCGGTCAGCGCCTCAGCCGCCGTCAGCGGGCAGGAGCGACGCTGTCACCTTTCCTGGACTGGTCGACGAGTTGGCCCTCGTGCGAATAGCTTTCGTACGCCTCGGCGAGGTCTCGGTACTTTCTGAACTCGCGGAGCCCGTCGTAGTCACCGCGGCGCACCCTGTCGACGAAGTCGGGGTTCGATATCTGTGCGCGCCCGACGCCGATCATGTCGAAGTCGCCGGCCTCCAGGCCCTGACGTACTCGGATGACGTCGTCCTCGACTTGGAGGAGCGGGTCCTTGTCGTCGAAGACGTCGCTCGCCAGATCGGTGGACAAACCGACACTGCCGATGGTCATGACAGGAAGGTCGGTCATGGTCTTCACCCATGCTGCGACGCTCTTGCGCGGATCCAGCTCGGGCCACCCGGGTGCGTCGAATCGCCGCGCCGAGATGTGGAAGACGTTGGCACCCGCCTGCTCCATGCGCTCGAGGAACGGTCCCAAATCGTCCGGGTGCTGCGCGATCTTCGCTCCGTAATCCACTTCCTTCCACTGCGAGAATCGCACCGAGATGATGAAGTCTGGTCCTGTCGCCGCGCGGATAGCTGCGATGATCTCGGCGGGATAGGCTGCGCGCTCGGCCAGCGTGTCGCCGCCGTACTCGTCGGTGCGAATGTTGCTCTCGTGCCACAGGAACAGGTCGAGGAGGTACCCGTGTGCGCAGTGAAGCTCGATCCCGTGTGCACCGAGACTCTGCGCGATCCGGGCGCTGTCCACATAGGCGTTCTTGGTGTCCTCGAGGTCCCGTCGAGTCATGGCGACACCGTTTGGCCGTCCCTCCTGGATGAGGCCCGACGGGCTCCACGCGGGATGATCGGGATATGGATTCTCGATGCCGTCCACGACAAGGCGCAGAGCGCCCGGGTGCCATAGCTGCATGAGCACCACGACGTCTCCGGTACCCAGCACCTCGCGAACCACGAGCCCCCAGTCGTCGGCAGTGTCGCGGCCCAGGATGCTGAACGCCGGCTGCCAGTACCCCGCAGGATGTTCCGGCGCCGCCCCCTCCGTGATGATGACTCCCGGCCCTTGCTCGGCGGTGGTTCGGAGTGTTGCCGCCATTCCCGCGGTGGGTCGATATCCACGCGATCCGCGCTGCATCGCCGGCAGATAGAACCGATTGCGAACGGGTGTCGTGTTGAGCACGAGTGGCGAGAACAGTGGGTCCGTCGCGGTCGGTTCCGGATCGAGGAGAATCGAATTCTGTTGCATGCGCCTGCCTTTCGATTGCTACTGAGACGCTCGTCACGTTATGTCCGTCATATTTACGGTGACAATCGGGCACTTTTTCGTTCCCGATGGTTCAAAGACGTCACGCATGCCCATGACAAGCGTCTATGCACGGGGGGCATGCCCCGGATGAAGTACGTGGTGTTGCCCGGGTCACTCGCCGACGTCAGGCTTGGTGCTCGGCACGAACTCTCGGTGCCGAGTACCTAGTCGATGGAGGAATGTCGTGACCCGGATCGTCATCAGTGGAGCATCGGGCGACCTGGGACGTCGGGTCACGCAGCAACTCCTCGAGGCGGACCCGGGTCGAGAGCTGACCTTGGTCACACGATCCCCCTCGAGCATCAGCGTCGAAGGGCCTGGCGTCAGCGTGCGTCCTGGCGACTTCGAGAGGCCCGAGCTCTTCGACGAGGCCTATCGCGGAGGCGATGTCCTTCTCCTCATCAGTGGTTTGAACCTCGGTCGTCGCACTGCCGAGCATCGCACTGCTGTCGACGCCGCCGAGCGAGCCGGCATCCGCCACATCGTCTACACCTCCGTGGGCGGCGTGCAGCCAGGTAATCCCGCACTGTCGGCGATCGATCACTACGAGACGGAGCGCGATCTCCGCACGAGCCGACTGGCGTACACGATCCTCCGCAACTCGCTGTACGCAGAGATCGTCGGCACCATCTGGTTGGCCCCCGCCGCCCGCGAGGGTGTTCTCGAGATGGCCACCGGGCACGGGTCGCTGGCCCCGGTGTCGAAGGTCGACGTCGCCCGTGTTGCCACCGCCGTCCTGGAAGACCCGACAGAACACGCCGGCGCGGTGTACGAGATCACCGGACCGGAGCTGCTGTCCATGTCCGACATCGTGCGCCTGGGAGCGGAGGCGTTCGAGACACCCATCGAGTACCGGGCGGTCTCGGAGGAACAGCGGCTCGCCTATTTCGATTCGGTCGGGCTGCCGCGAACGTACGACCCCTCGATGCCGCCCAACGCGGAGGGCCATCGGTGGGCGAGCGACGAACTCGTGTCGGCAGATCTGGCAATTGCCGGCGGGTATCAGTCCATTCTGTCCGGCCATGTCGAACAGATCACGGGTCGAACACCGGCATCACTTCGATCCGTGCTCGACACCGTCAAGGACGTCCGGTACGACCGCATCGGTTCGATGGTGTGACGGCGCTCGACCCTTACCGCTGCAGTCTCGGAGAAGAGGGATCTTTGTGCCACACATAGCGATCGAGTACACCGACAACGTGTCCGACCTGCTGGACGCGACGGGGTTGGTCGATGCGATGCATGCGACGGCCAAGCGACTGGGCGTCTTCCCGCACTGGGGCATCAGGACATTCGCGACAGCCGTCGAGACGTCGCGTATAGCCGACGACGCCGTCGACGGTCCGACCGGATACGTGCATGTCCGCGTCAAGATCGCAGCCGGTCGTGACGAGGCCACCACTGGACGGATTGTCGAGGAGTTCCATCGGACCTTCCCCGCGCACCTGGTGGACCTGTGTGCCGATCGGCCCGTGGGTTTCCAGCTCGAGGTCTTCGAGTTCGATCCGTCGATGACGCGGTCGGGTGGAAGTATCGCGGGGTCGCCTACTCGGGCGACGCCGACCTACTGACCATGGGCTCGATGCGGAGATTCGAAAGCTCTCTCTACAACAGAATTCGCGGACGTGCGATGATGAATTCGCACGTGATGGTTGAACTTGTCAGCTCGGCGCCCGAGCACATCTTTCAGCGGCGCGGGCAGCGCCGGGCATGTTCGCTTCTGAGGGATTTTATCCGTCGTCGGAGTTGCACGGCATCTTCGCCGACGGTGTCGTCACTGCACTCGACCGAGCCGGCGACCACAGCGTGCTCGCGGCCACGGGTCCAACTCCGTCCCGATCGGTCACGCCAGGCTGGTCTCGATGTGGGGCAGGAGGCGAGGGTGTTCGTCACGTCGACGAAGGTCACCATCAGCGTCGATCGAGCACAACGATCCGAACCGTAGCCGAACTTCTAGGGCGCGACGAAGCCCGCATCGGCGAGTCATCTGCGACCCTCGTCGCCGGTGACGAGGTCCTCGAATGCTCTGGCCGTGGCGGCATTCGACGACTCCGCGAGGGTCGCGGAGGACAGGTGTTCACGGCTCCGGCCGAATACGCGCGGAGCGCTTCGTCGGTTCGACGCCGTACCGGACGGCGAGGCGCTCGTTGTCGTTTTTTGAAGTCGTCGGCAATGGACGCGCGACAGGCCTCGGGCAGGTCGAGCCCAGTTGACCCGCCGCGCACATGGTCTGCGACTCAGTCGACCAGGTCAGGGCATTGCGGGCGTAACTCACACCGGAGTGGGGGCGAGTCGTATCCGCCGTCGCCGACCACTACTGCGTCATCACACGCCGTGCGGGGGCCAGATGTCAGGGTCGAGGCACTCTCGTAGCGCAGCAGCGAACTCGGTGGGTCGACCCGTCTGACCGAACTCACCACCGAGAAACCCCTGATGCCCGCCGGGGAAGACGACAGCATCCTGACCCAACAGCCGCGCGACCGCATACGCTGCACGACCGGCCATCTCGCCGTCCTCAGGTCCACCGGACTCCTCGCCGACCGCGACGACGATGCGAGTCGACGCTGCCGTCAGACGCTCCACGTCGGGCACGTAATCGACGCCCAGTCCACGCATGTTCGACATCAGCGGATCGGTACGAGAACCGTCGTCCTCGGTCGGGAGTCCGAACTGCGCCGGGTCCGGCGCCGACCCCGCGAGGTACGCGTCGTCGACCGGACCGCGGTGCATCACCAGGCGGATGAACTCGGCCATCGCCGGCCCCGTCCCCGCCGCGTCGTACGACTCCACCATGTGCGCGCACGCAGCCGAGATGCGGTCGTGATCAGCGAGTGCACCACCGGCCGGTGGCTCATGGGCGACGAGAGTTCGGATCGCGCCCGGCCGGCGTTCGACGCACGCCAGAGCGTTGACCGCGCCGCCGCTGGACGCGAACACATCGACAGGACCGCAGTCCAGCGCTGCGATCAACGCATCCAGATCGTCGGCGTGCTGCCGCGCCGTGACCGCAGCCGTGGGCTCGTCACGGACACTGCGCCCGGTGTTGCGTGGGTCGTAGGTCACCACCGGTCGATCGGTGAAGTGTGTACGGAGCGTGGTGAACCCACTCGCATCCATCGGTGAACCGATGAGCAACAGGGGTGTACCCGAGGTCAGTGGACCATGGACGTCGTAGGTGATGGTGGCGCCGGAAACGGCGAGCGTGTGTGTAGTCATGCAGTGTCGACTCGGGTCCCCCGACGAACTCATCGCCGGACTGCGTGGGCCCTCCGCGTCACCGTGCAGGAAAGGCTTCTTTCAATGGCTTGGAAAACGTCGAAATAACGGTCGCGGGGGTCCCGGAAGAGCCGTGATCAGACCCGCGGCTGCCGTATTTCCAATCGACCGCCGAGGGCGATGCGGTCCGTCCACTCGAGTCCGCCCATGTCCACGCCTCCCGCGACGGGATAGGAAGCGAGTGGAATAGGTCCACGACAGTCCATGGAGGTTCACGCGCCGTCGTGGATTCTTGGGCGTGAAAGTCCACCCACAGCCACCCACGTCTACCCGAGTCCATCGAACGAGTTACGACTGAGTTGTGACAACTCGTGACATCGAGCCACGTCTCGGCAGTTTTCGCAGGTGACCGGACGCCCCTGGGCCGTGGCGGACCTGCACGGACGTATCGCTGATGCGGTCAAGCGAGAGGTCTGAGCGGGCTGTTTCGGAGCATTTGTCCTGCTCAGAGGCATATTGAGAGCCTCCGTTCGGGATTGAACCGAAGACCACTCGCTTACAAGGCTTCGACGACCCGATCAGGTGGATTCACCTGGACTCACGAAAACCGGACTGAAATGCACGTTCGTCCATCCGCGTCCGCCTCGGTCCACCTCCGTCCGTCCCGACTTGTGACACCCTCGTGACACCGACAAACCCTTCAGCCGAATCCGATGAGATGCGTATCACGCTGCCAGACAGCATATCTCGTCAAACAAAGGAGCAGCTGCGGCGGGCCCGGCCGCATGACGGACCTTGATGGCCCGTTCACCCCGAGTGGCGGGAACGTTCAGCGCGCGGTCGACGCGGGGCGTTCTCCGCTCGCTGGTGCGGTTCGGACCCGGCATGCACGCCGAGTGTCGGGCCGCCGTCAACGGATATGGTTCGAGAATGCACAACGCAGGGCCGGATGCCGCCGACGATTCGCCACCCACTCGCTCTGCTCGTCGACCGGCGGCCGTTGCGGCGGCGCGCGCCACACCGCGAAAAACGTCCAAACGGGTGACGATCACCCAGGTCGCCGAACGCGCGGGGGTATCGATAGCTGCCGTCTCCTTCGCAGTCAACGGCGGCCCCGGTGTGAGCGACGAAGTTCGCGCGCGCATCCTCGACATAGCGCGCGAGATGAACTTCCGGCCGAGCAAGACAGCACGCGATCTTCGAGCGGGAACGCCCAGCACCATCGGGTTACTCCTGGCCGACATAGCCAACCCGTTCTACTCCGAACTCGCCTACGGTGCGATCGCTGCCGCGGGTGTTCGGGGGTACGAAGTATTCGTCTCGCACGTGGGTGTCGATGGCACACACCAGAGTGATGCAGCACTGGCGCAGGTGGACCGCCACTCCGGAGGACTTCTGTTCACCTCGCTCACATCGGCGGACACGACACTCCTCGACGAACTACGTGACCGCCGTGAGCCTTTCGTTCAGCTGTACCGCCACGTGGAAGGAATCGACGCCGACTTCGTGGGCATCGACGACCTCGGTGCAGGACGCGAGCTCGGTCGCCATGTCGCGGACTGCGGGTATCGACGGGTCGCGGTACTGGGCGGTCCCCCACTTTCGAGCGCATCCCGGAATCGGGCGAACGGGTTCGTCTCCGCACTCACCGACGCCGGGGTCGACATCGTGAACAGAACGGCCATGTGGGGGGCACTCACGCGAGAATCCGGGGCCGCACGCGCGAGGGAATTGTTCGCACACCATGCCGACGTCGATGCCGTGATGTGCGGAAACGACGTCATCGCTGTCGGCGTGTACGACGTCTGCAGGGAACAGGGGCGAACCGTTCCCGGCGACATCGGACTGACCGGATTCGACGACATGAGTTTCTCCAGTGCGGGGCCCTTACAACTGACCACCATCACTGTTCCGCGAGAAGAGATGGGGCGCAGAGGAACCGAGTTACTGCTCGACCGCATCGACGGATCGACCGCACCGACACAACACGTGATCCTCCCCCACGTCCTCCGGATTCGCGAGACCACTGCGCCGCGGTGACATTCGACAGCGTCCGGTGTAGGAACCAGTGACCGGGGCTTGCCTGACACCGACGCTGTGTGCCACACTACTTAAACCTTTAATACGGAGGACTTCGATATGGGTTCGACGCTCGATCACACCTCGGAGGCCGCGATCCCCTACCGCGGTCCCAAGTCCGACAGCATGCTCGACGACTTGGTGGAACCGGGGGCACTCGACCTGGACTGCGAGGAACGTCTGTGGGTTCCGCAGTCCCCCGACGTGACGTTCCGGCCGCTGCTGCTGTCGGTCAGTCAAGGCTTCTTCGTCAACATCCTCCGCGTCCGCAAGACCGGAATCCTCTCCCGCCACCGGCACGCCGGCCCGGTGCACGCCACCACGCTGCGTGGTCGGTGGCACTACCTCGAGCACGACTGGTGGGCCGAGCAGGGCAGCTACGCCTTCGAGCCTCCCGGCGACATCCACACCCTCGAAGTACCCGAGGGTGTCGACGAGATGGCCACGATGTTTCACGTCACCGGCGCCTACATCTACGTCGACCCCGACGGCAACCCCGTCGGCGTCGAGGACGTGTTCACCAAGATCGACAATGCCCGCAAGCACTACGCGAGCGTCGGCCTCGGCGCCGACTACGTCGACCGCTTCATCCGCTGAATCCGAGAGATCCGACGACACACTCGCAGAGCATCCGGTGGTGGGCGCTCGCACGAACGAGAGGCCATCCCGCCTGCGCGCATGATCACGAGCAGCAACACTCCGCTCGACTTCGCCGTTCTCGACCGGCCCGCACCAGGACCCGGTCACGGCCAGGTGCTGGTGCAGACGGAAGCGTGCGGCCTGTGTGGCAGCGACGTACACGCGTGGCGCCAGGACGCCGGTTACTACTGGGTTCGGCCACCGGTGACGATGGGGCACGAAGCAGTGGGCACCGTGGTCGCAGTCGGGGCCGGCGTCGACCGTCGGTGGGTGGGACGACGAGTGGTCCCCGTATCCATCGACGGCCGCGGTGACTGTGCGGTGTGCCGACGAGGGCTACGCCAGATCTGTGAACAAAAGTCGGTTCTGGGCCTGTCGTTCGACGGCGCCGCGGCAGAGCTCTTCGTCGTCGACGAGCACCGACTCGTGCCTGTGGAGCACGACCTGCCGGTCTCGGTACTGGTGCTGACCGAACCGTTGTCCGTCGCGTGCCTGGCGGTCACCCGCCTGCAGCGAGCCGACGAGGATGCCTTCCGCGCGGTGGTCTCCGGGCCCGGACCCAACGGGGCTGATGATCGCGCTCCTGCTCACCCAGTCCGGACACGATGTCCTCCCGTCGTACCGGGCGGAACGGTAGTGGTCCCCGCACTGTTCGCCATCAAAGCCGAGGGACTGCGCGCGGTGTCGGCGATCAAGGCCGCGCATCCGGACGAAGAGGTCTTCGCTGATCTCGAGACGGCGGATGCCGGGTTCCTCGAGGCCGACATCGCCTTCACCGCCGGCGCGGACATCGTGACCGTCCTCGGCTCCGCCGGCGACGCGACCATCAAGGGTGCTGTCGAGGCCGGTCAGAAGCATGGCAAGAAGGTCGTCGCCGATCTGATCGGTGTCGCCGACCGCATCGAACGAGCCCGCGAAGTTGCCGAGCTCGGTGTCTCGTTCGTCGAGACCCATGCCGGTCTCGACGAGCAGGCACATCCCGACTACTCCATCCAGACCCTGCTCGACGACGGCAAGATCGCAGGGGTGCCGTTCTCGATCGCCGGCGGCGTCAAGGGCGACACCATCATCGCGGTGCGGGATTCCGGCGCCGATGTCGCCGTTGCCGGCGGTGCCATCTACGGTGCCGAGGATCCGGCGGCGGCGGCCGAGGCCCTGAGGGACGCACTCACCACCTAGACCTGACCCACCCGATGGCCCCGCACACCCGTGTCCGGGGCAATCGGGGTCTCGTCGACTCAGTCCGGTTCATGTGTAC
>NZ_JABUEC010000004.1:0-625710 GCF_019836065.1 Rhodococcus sp. BP-332 | reverse complement strand
CCCTCGCAGAAGTCCTGGGACGTCCGCCGACAATCGCAGACTCGCTCGTTCAGAAGTCCATGCGCCGCCCCCACGTCCACCTGATTCCGCGAACGAGTTACGAATGAGTTGTGACAACTCGTGACATCGAGCCGCATTTCGGCAGTTCTCGCAGGTGACCGGACGCACCTGGACCGTGGCGGACCTGCACGGACGTACAGGCGGAAGTCGTGAAACGAGAGGTCAGATGGGGCCATTTCGGAGCATTCGTGCTGCTCAGAGGCATATCGAGAGCCCCCTTTCGGGATTGAACCGAAGACCGCTCGCTTACAAGGCTTCGACGACCCGATCAGGTGGATTCACCTGGACTCAGGAAACCCGTCGTGAACTACTCCTTTGTCCATAACCGTCCGCCCCGGTCCACCTCCGTCCGTCCCGACTTGTGACACTCTCGTGACACCGACAAACCTTCGCTTCGCTCTCGCTGGATCTGTATCACTCTGCTGGACAGCCTATCTCGTCCACGGGGATCGACTGAGACGGGTAAGGCGGCAGAGGCGGTTTCGGCCACTGGCGCCGGTGAGCCAGAGTCCCTTCAGCTACTCGGCTCTACATACGGCAAACGCCGGGTGTGACACGACAGCGTGTCACCGTGACCGCGTCAGGAACCAGTGATGCCCGTGGAGTGACTTCCCCGGCCCATGGGCGCGCGTGTGCCTCCCACACCATGGTTCTGCTGACACAGCGCACATCAGCGCGCACGCCAAGCGTCGCGAGGGCCTTCATTGCTCGTGCGCACTCGTTTCGGCCAGCATCGAGACCTCTCCGAAAGGACAGTCTCGGTGCGCAACAGGTCAGTTCGAGCGGGAAGTCCGCCGCCCGTCGATCTCCCCAGGGATGGTGATGGCAGTCACATCGACTGTCGAACCGTTGCCGACCACAGGAGACGACCATGGCCATCGAGCTCAATCAGATCTGGGACTTCCCGATCAAGGAGTTCCACCCCTTCCCTCGCGCACTTCTCGGGGTCGGCGCACACGACATCATCGGCGTCGAGGCGAAGAATCTGGGCTTCAAGCGATCACTACTTGTCACGACGGGCCTCCGGGGTTCGGGCATCATCGAGGAACTGATCGGGAAGATCGAATACCAGGGCGTCGAGGTCGTGTTGTTCGACAAGGTGGAGTCCAACCCCAAGGACTACAACGTCATGGACGCCGCCGCGCTCTACCAGAAGGAGAAGTGCGACAGCATCATCTCCGTCGGTGGCGGCTCGAGTCACGATGCAGCCAAGGGTGCACGTGTCGTCATCGCGCACGATGGACGCAACATCAACGAGTTCGAGGGCTTCTCGAAGTCGACCAACAAGGAGAACCCACCGCACATCGCCGTCTCCACGACGGCGGGTACGGGCTCGGAGACCTCGTGGGCCTACGTCATCACCGACACGTCGGACATGGACAAGCCCCACAAGTGGGTGGCGTTCGACGAGGCCTCCATCGTCACCGTCGCGATCGACGACCCGCTGCTCTACTACACCTGCCCGCAGCACTTCACCGCGTACTGCGGCTTCGACGTCCTCGCCCACGGAAGCGAGCCCTTCGTCTCCCGGCTGGACTTCGCGCCGTCGCTGGGCAATGCGTTGTATTCCGTCGAACTGGTCGCGAAGAACCTCCGCGAAGCGGTGTACGAGCCTCGGAACCTGAAGGCCCGCGAAGGAATGATGAACGCGCAGTACATCGCCGGGCAAGCCTTCAACTCCGGCGGCCTCGGCATCGTGCACTCCATCTCGCATGCCGTGAGCGCTTTCTTCGACAGCCACCACGGACTCAACAACGCCATCGCTCTTCCGCGGGTCTGGGAGTACAACCTGCCGAGCCGGTACGAAAGGTACGCGCAGCTGGCCGGCGCCCTGGGAGTCGACACCCGCAACCTCACCACCGTGCAGGCCGCGGATGCTGCTGTGGAGGCGGCCATTCGACTGTCGAAGGACGTCGGCATCCCGGACAACTTCGGAGAGGTGAACACCCGCCTATACGACAAGAACCGGATGAACACGGGCAAGTACACCGGCCGCGGAGACGTCATCACCGGAGACGAGAAGACCGTCCTCGCCATTTCCGAGCACATCCAGGACGACTGGTGCACGCCGGGCAATCCCCGCGAGGTCACGGTCGAGTCGATGATTCCGGTCGTCGGTCATTCCATCAACGCGTCGTACTGACACACGAAAGATCACGGAAAGGACCACGACTATGACCACGGCCGGACCCTTCGTTCGACAACAGGAGACCACTTCTGATCTGGCGACGCCCGCGGACGTGCGCGCATCGCTCCGGGAGACCGGGTACATCGCGACCGACGACCTGTCGGTGGTGGTGCACCTCGCCATCGCGCTGGATCGACCGTTGTTGCTCGAAGGTCCGGCCGGCGTCGGTAAGACGGAACTGGCCAAGGCGCTCGCCCTCGCGGGAGGGCGTCGGCTGGTCCGCCTGCAGTGCTACGAGGGTCTCGACGACAATCGCGCGCTGTACGAGTGGGACTACGCGAAGCAACTGCTGCACGTCCAGATGTTGCGGGACCGCATGGGCGCCGAACTCGCCGATGCACCGGATCTCGCCGCAGCGTCAGCCTTATTGTCCGACACGGATTTCGGTCTCTACTCCGAGGGCTTTCTCGCTGTCCGACCCCTCCTCGATGCGATCCTCTCGGAGCAGCCGGTGGTGCTGCTCATCGACGAGGTCGACCGCACAGAGGAAGCGATGGAAGCGCTGCTCCTCGAGGTGTTGGCGGAGAAGCAGATCACCATTCCCGAAGTCGGGACATTCCGGGCGCGGACAGATCCGTGGGTGATCCTGACATCCAACGACACTCGTGAACTGTCCGCCGCGCTCAAGCGGCGCTGCCTGCACTTCGCGGTCGATTTCCCGAGCGCGGAGGTCGAGTGCGAGATCGTCTCCTCGCGCGCCCCGGAGGTGGAGGAGTCCGTGGTCGCTGACGTCGTCGAGCTGGCTCGGTCGATGCGGGAACTCCCCCTGCGCAAGAGCCCGTCGGTCTCCGAGGTCATCGACGCAGCCCGAGCCGCGATGATCCTGAAAGAACACGACACCGAGCGCACGAGGGATCTACTGTCCTCCGCACTGCTGAAATACGTGAGTGACGTCGAACTCGTTCGGCGACAGCGCCAGCCATCCACACCGCACGACACCGTCGACCGTTCGGGTCCACCGCCCAGCATCGCCAGTCGACCACCCAACAGCACCACCGCTGCTTTCCGCGGGCACGGTGGACGCGACCGTGGTGGAGTCGGGAAGAAGGCGTGACATGACGACCGCGTCCGCCACTCCGGCACGGGTACTCGACGTTCTGTCGGCCGTGTTCGGCCGGCTCCTCCGCCGATTCGGCGTCGCGGCGTCGCCCGCGGAGGTGATCGAGGTGAGGCGTGTCCTGGGCCTGATCGGAGCCTCCGACACAGCGCTTCTGCGCTCGGCACTGCGCGCCACGTGCGCGAAGTACCCATACGAGCAGGAGGGCTTCGACCTGGCCTTCTCGGCGCTGTTCGATCCCGTTCTCCCGATCGACGAGCCGGGACGCACAGCGAGCGCGGCGGTGGTGGCCGGCGGTATGCCCACGGACCTGGAGGTCTCCGGCGAGGAGCACACCACCGCCCGCTACGCGGACTTCAACGAGCGCGCCGCGGACGTGGGCGAACACTTCGACACGCCCGATGCCGAGCAGGGATTCAATCCGCACAAGGACGACGACGACCTGAGCCTCACGAGCAGCGACTCTCAGGTATCCGTGGACGCCGACTCCGCGTCGGGTCGCCGCGGAGTCACGTTCACCGTGGACGTGGACCGTGCCGACAGCGCGACGGTCGGTGAGTTGTCGTCCGATGACGCGGTCGTGTCGCGGGGGACTCTTCGGTGGGACGACCCGAACGGAATTCTGGGTTGGCTGGACGCCTACGACCCCGCGGCGGTCTACGGCGACGCAGTCGACGCGGGCGAGATGACTCGGACGCAGCTCGATCGACTCGCGGAGGCCATCGAAGCCTTCGTCGATGCGCTGGCGCACAGCGCGGGGGGTACGACACCCGCGACGGAGGCCGATCCGAACGCCCTGTCTCGCGTCGACGTGGACGGGGCGTGCCGGGAGATACTCCGCCGGATGAGGGGGGCGCCCAGACCTCGACCTCGTGAACACGGTCGCGGCCGACTCGACATGCGCAGGACCGTGCGCGCCGGGATGCGGACCGATGGGGTGCCGTTCCACCTGATCGTGCGCACCCCTGTTCCGGAACAGGTTCGGCTGCTCGTACTCGCCGACGTCTCCCTGTCGGTACGGCCCATCACCGCATTCACCCTGCGACTCGCACAGAGCATGCGCCACCGAGTCAACAGATGCTCGGTGTTGGCCTTCGTCGATCGACCAGTCGACGTCACCGACGAGTTGGCCCGAAGCACTGGAGACGATGCTCTCGCCACGGTGCTGTCCAGTCCGGAACTGGACCTCGAAGCCAGCAGCGACTACGGACGCGTGCTCGACGAGGTACTCACCCACCACGGCTCGTTCATCACCTCACGGACGTCCGTCATCGTCGTCGGCGACGGCCGATGCAACGGTCTCCCGGCGGGAGTGGACAAACTCCAGGAGATCGCACGCCGGGTTCACCGACTGGCTTGGATCACCCCGGAATCGGAGCGATACTGGGACCAGGCGTCGTGCTCCATGCGCGAGTACGCGGACGTGTGCGACGGCGTCGTGGTGGCCCGCGATGCCCGGCAACTCATCGACCGAGCGCCCGAACTCGGCAACGCTCTGCGGTGACGGTCCTGCCCGATCGGGCAGGTATCGACAGTCCGTTGCGCCGTAAGCTGGATCACATGTCCGGATTCTCTGCACCGTCCTCGGCGCATTCGACGGACCCGACTGTTCCCGGGCTGGACGTGCCGCTGGGTGACGTCAATGCCGTCGGCCGGGTCGTCAAGTTCCATGCCCCCGAGATCGTCTTCGGGGTGGGTTCCACCGGCGAGGTCGCGCATGCGGTCGCGAGACTGGGAGGAGTGCGCCCGTTCCTGGTGACCGACGTGGGACTGCTCGAGGCAGGGTGGGTCGCGGCGATCGAGAACGAATTACGAGAGCGCGGCATGTCGCCGGTGGTGTGGGCGGAACCGACCCCGAACCCGAAAGACCACGAGATCGCGGCCGGCCACGTCGTCTATCGCGACCGCGGGTGCGACGTCCTCGTGGCGATCGGTGGCGGCAGCGTCATGGACGCGGCGAAGGGCGTGGCCATCCTGGCGTCGAACGGCGGTCGCATCCTCGACTACGAGGGCGTCGACACGGTCGAATCACCCATCCCGCCTGTCGTGATGGTCCCCAGCACCGCCGGCACCGGAGCCGACGTCTCTCAATTCTGCATCGTGACGGACACCGACCGTGGCACCAAGATCACCATTCTCGGCCGTGCACTGGTCCCGGACATCACGATCATCGATCCGAGACTGCTCACCACCATGCCGGAATGGCTCAGTGCGGCCACCGGTCTGGATGCCCTGACGCACGGGATCGAGGCGTTCGTCTCGCTCGCCCACAATCCCCTCACGGACCACCATGCCCTCCGGGCTGTCACTCTCGTCATCGAGACTCTCGCCCACACGATCGCAGACCCCGACGGGCTTCCCGCGCGCACCGTGATGGCCCAGGCCAGCCTGGAGGGTGGACTCGCGTTCACCAATGCCATCCTCGGAGCCGCGCACGCGATGAGTCACCAGGTGGGTGGTCTTCTCGACCTCCCCCACGGCGTCATCAACGGGATACTTCTACCTCATGTCATCCGCTTCAACGCGGGTGCCGACGGTCGGCCGTACGTGCCCGTCGCCGCGAGTCTCGGGCTCCCCGAGGCACGCGGATCGGCCGCAGAGGCAGCGTTCGCGGTCGCGGATCGGGTCGAGACCCTGGCGCGGGCCGTCGGAGTTCCCCGCACACTCGGGAGCATCGGCGTCACCGACGCCGATGTCGAGCGCCTCGCGGAGTTCTCGCTCCGCGACGCCTGCATGGCCACCAATCCGCGGCCGGCCACTCAGAGCGACATCGCAGCACTGTTCCGGAAAGCACTGTGACTCAGCGCGAACCGGTGACGGACCTGTCCCGCCTCACCGGCCTGCGCTCGTCGAAGAGCACGTACTACCCGCAATACCGGGGAGCCGCCGAACGGGCCGAACGGATTTTCCACGCCCTCGATCTGGTGTCTCGTGCGCTCGTCCGCACGGTCGAGGGACCCGAAACTTTGATCTGTGCAGTGGCCGAGGCCGCTCGCGCACACCTCAGCGCCCGCTGGGTCGTCTTCGCCCTCACGGACGGCGCACTTCCGGACGCCGGCCCTCGCCGACTGGTCCTCGGCCCCGATGCGACACCGTTTCTCGTGGACGACGTCGAGGGCCCTCCTCTGCCCGACGACGTGGTGGAGTGCCTCGACGACATCCGCCGAGCGCGGGTGCAGGGTGGCATCGTCATAGAACCCCACTACGCGTTCGTCCCCATCGATTCGGTGGGCGGCGCTGTGGGAGCGTTCGCCGCGTGGACCGGTGAGCACCGAACTCTCGATGCCACCGACGGGGCCGTCCTGAGCATCCTCGCCTCGCAAACTGCGGTGGCGCTGCAGAACTCGGCCCTGTTCCAGAACGCCCGCCGCACCGCGGCGGACCTCGCGGTGCGTAACGCTGAACTGGAGACCACGCAGAGACAGCTCGGCGCGGCTCAGCGCCACCAGGTAGTGGACGAGGAGCGGCACCGCATCGCCCGTGAACTACACGACAGTGTCACCCAGGCAGTGCTCTCCGCCGGTATGCAGATCGAGGTGTGTCGCAGCGAGATCCCCGACGCGGAGCGTCGAGATCGCCTCGATCTGGCGAAAGACCTGACCAGGCGTGCAGTCGAACAGTTGCGATCTGCGATCTACGCGCTGAACCACGCGGGTGACTCGAATCGCTCGTCACTCCCGGAGATGCTCGATCAACTCGCTGTCGTTCACATGCCGGACGAATTGCAGGTCAAGGTCAACACCGTCGGTAACGCTGTCGAGTTGTCGAGCGACCTCGAGCATGCGGTCCTTCGTATCGCCGGTGAAGCGTTGTTCAATTCGGCGGTGCATTCGAATGCCTCCCGCGCCGCACTCCGACTCACGTATCGCGACCACTCGGTACTGCTGACCGTCGACGACGACGGCGACGGCGATCCCCGCGATCTCCGCGTCGTGATGCGACTCGCGGAGACCAACGACCTCGACGGCTCACACCGCGGTCTCGTGAACATGGCTGCGCGCGTGAGAGAGTTCGACGGCACCTTCGACGTCAGACGGTCGCGCCTGGGCGGAATACGCATCGCCGCAACGATTCCGATCGGAGCATGATGACCTCCATCCTTCTCGTCGACGACCACGCGATCCTGCGCCAGGGTCTGCGTTCCGTCCTCGAACGCGAGCCCGACCTGAGAATCGTCGGCGAGGCGGCATCGCTCGACGAAGCCACCACGACGGCGGCTCACCTCACCCCTGACGTGGTTCTGATGGATCTCAAGCTTTCTGCCAGTTCGGATTACGAGGGTCTGACCCTGTGCAAGAAGTTGTCGAAGTCGCATCCGTCCATGGGCCTGCTCGTGCTGACCACATTCCTCGACGAGCGACTCGTCGTCGAAGCCGTTCATGCGGGAGCACGCGGCTACGTGGTCAAGGATGTCGACACCACGGAACTCGTGCGAGCCATCCGTGCAGTGTCTCGCGGCGAGTCCGCATTCGACGCCCGCAGTGCCTCCGCGGTGGTGCGGTCGCTCAACCGAGGAGGCGAACCCGACGGAAGACTGACCGAGCGCGAACTCGAAGTCTTGCGCCTGCTCGCGAACGGCATGTCCAACACCAGGATCGGCACCGAACTGTTCATCTCGGCGACCACAGTCAAGTTCCACGTCAGCAACATCATGCGCAAATTGGGCGTCAGTCGCCGTGCAGAGGCCGTCTACGCTGCGAGCAAGGGCGGCTTGATCTAGCGTGCGTCGAGCACGGCCCAGCCACCGTGGTGCTCGAACACGTCGAAGGGCGCGCCACTGCGCGAGACCGCGGATGCCAGTGCGGCGAGATCGAAGGTGCGGACATGGCCGTGACAGCGTTCGGCTTCCTCTTCGAACGGCACCGCGATCACCACTCGCCGGCGTGCGACGCGCAGCGCCTCCTGCACGATCGCGTCACCCGATCTCAGGTCGACGTGTTCGAGAAGGTGCAACGCCGTCACGGTGTCGACGTGAGCGTCGGGCACAGGCACGGAGGCGGCATCGCACACCAGGGTGGCGACGTCGAGGCCCAGAGCAGTCGTCATGGCGTCGAGCAGACGCACGGTTCCCCCGTGAAGATCCGTGGCGATCACGTCCACGCCACGAGAAGCGAGCCGCAGGGGAAAGAATCCGAAGCACGAACCGAGGTCGAGCACGCTGTCGCCGTCGACCAGGTCGTCAGCGCAGGCATGAATCGGTGCAAAGTCCGACGTACCGGATGTCAACTCTATCAACGAATTACGATAAAAAGTGGCCCAGGCCGCGACCGCGCCGGGGACGGTGGACCTCACGAGGCCGACCATGATCGCTTCGAACTCCGATCTGCTCGAGCCGGAGGCCGAGACTCGGTCGGTGACCTCGCCGACCAGCGCATCGCTGAGGCGATCCGCGGTCAGGGAGTGTCGCACCTCCAGCACGCCTCCGCTCCGCACGATATGGATGCCACCGGCGATCCGATCGTCGGAGCGGGTGACGGTCACGTTGCCGTGCCTCCACACACCGGGCGCACACGGTGCGAGGGAATCGAATGGTTGGAGTGTCGCGGTCACAGGCCTCTCCCACATCTGTCGGGGACAGCATCGATCCTAGGGCCGAACGCCGCGACGTGACGGCCGGTTCCGAACCTGCCCGATCGGGCAGTCCTCGGGCGCCAACAGGCCTGTCACAGAGGAACATCGGACACCTGAATCTCTCTCGGTCCTACAGTGAATTCACGCACCTCACCCGAGAATGCGCGTTCGAGACACCCGAGACCGGAGGTACGTCATGACTCACAGCGATCCCACCGAGACGACAGACACGTCGCAGCAGGAGCCATTGGTTCAGGAGTCGTTGGTGGAGGAAGTCTCCATCGACGGCATGTGCGGCGTCTACTGAGTCGGCCGTGACCGACGTGCTCGCTGCATCGCCCCGAACGGTGGACCTGGCCCTGGCGTGGCAGCTCAATCCTCAGGTCGCGTTGCGCCCGGAACCGTTCGGGGCGTTGCTGTATCACTTCGGGACCCGCAAGCTCTCGTTCCTCAAGAACACCGTCATCGTGTCACTGGTCACCTCGCTGTCATCGCATCCGGATGCACGATCCGCGATGTCGGCCATGGGAATCGAGGAATCAGCGATGCCGCGCTACGCGCAGGCACTCGCCGCTCTCGCGGACTCGACGATGATCGTTCCCACTCCCGTGAAGGAAGGCCCGGCATGACCTCCACTCTCGCCCGCCCCGAGCAACCGGTCGGCCGCCTGGTCGACCAGTTCGAACTCGGGCTCGACGCCCCCATCTGCCTGACGTGGGAGCTCACCTACGCCTGCAACCTCTCCTGCGTGCACTGCCTGTCCTCCTCCGGGCGGCGCGACCCACGAGAACTGTCCACCGAGCAGTGCAAGTCGATCATCGACGAACTGCAGAAGATGCAGGTCTTCTACGTCAACATCGGCGGCGGTGAACCGACCGTCCGATCCGACTTCTGGGAACTCGTCGACTACGCCACCGCCCACCAGGTGGGCGTGAAGTTCTCCACCAACGGCGTCAAGATCGACGAGAAGGTCGCCGCGAGGCTCGCCGCGTCCGACTACGTCGACGTGCAGATCTCCATCGACGGCGCCACCGCCGAGGTCAACGACGCCGTCCGCGGCCCCGGCTCGTTCGACATGGCCGTCCGCGCCCTGAAGAACCTGAAGGACGCCGGGTTCCGTGACGCGAAGATCTCCGTCGTCGTCACCCGCCACAACGTCTCCCAGCTCGACGAGTTCAAGGCCCTCGCCGACGCCTACGACGCCACCCTCCGCATCACCCGCCTGCGCCCGTCCGGCCGCGGCGCCGACGTGTGGGACGACCTGCACCCCACCGCCGGACAACAGCGCGAACTCTACGACTGGCTCGTCGCCAACGGCGACGGTGTCCTCACCGGCGACTCCTTCTTCCACCTCTCCGCCTTCGGCGACGCCCTCCCGGGATTGAACCTCTGCGGCGCCGGGCGAGTGGTGTGCCTGATCGACCCGATCGGCGACGTCTACGCCTGCCCCTTCGCCATCCACGACCAGTTCCTCGCCGGCAACATCGTCCGCGACGCCACCCCCAACATGGGCGGCTTCCAAGCCGTCTGGCAGACCTCGGAACTGTTCCAGGAACTGCGCTCACCGCAGACTAGCGGCGCCTGCACCAAGTGCGCGCACTTCGACGCCTGCCGCGGCGGATGCATGGCCGCGAAATTCTTCACCGGACTGCCCATGGACGGCCCCGACCCCGAATGCGTCCAGGGCTACGGCGAATCCGCGCTCGCCGCCGACCGCGGCACCGTCCCGAAATCGAGTGTCGACCACTCACGCACCGGGAAGCGGTCCACCCCGAAAGCGTCGATCCCCTTGACGCTGCTCACCCGCCGCGACGGCGCGCCCGCCCTCGGGAAGGCCGGAGGCCGGCCGGCACTCGGGAAGGCCGGAGGCCGGCCGGCACTCGGGAAGGCCGGAGGCCGGCCGCCGGCATCGAAACTGTGTGACGAGAGCCCCCTTGCGGGAATGCCCCGAGAGAAGGACTGACACCATGCGCACCCCCTGGTCACGACCCGCCTGGATGGAGACTGTCGCCGAAGCTCAGAGACGAGCGAAGAAGCGACTCCCGGCATCGGTGTACTCCGCACTGATCGCCGGCTCCGAACGTGGCACGACCTACGACGACAATCTCGCGGCCTTCGGCGAACTCGGATTCGCACCCAGTGTCGCCGGACATTGTCACGAGCGTGATCAGTCGACAACGGTGATGGGGCAGCACATCTCCATGCCCGTCATCATCTCGCCGACGGGAGTTCAGGCGGTCGACCCCGACGGTGAGGTTGCCGTGGCTCGTGCGGCGGCGGCACGTGGCACCGCCATCGGCCTGTCCTCGTTCGCATCGAAGTCGGTCGAGGACGTGGCGGCGGCCAACCCGCAGACACTCTTCCAGGTCTACTGGCTCGGCACCCGCGATGAGATGGTCGCCCGCATGGAACGGGCGAAAGCTGCCGGGGCGGTGGGGATGATCCTCACCCTCGACTGGTCGTTCTCCTACGGGCGCGACTGGGGCAGCCCCGCCATTCCGGAGAAGATGAATCTCGCGGCCATGGTCAAGTTCGCACCCGAGGGCATTCTCCGTCCCGCCTGGCTGTACAAGTTCGCACGAACCGGCAGAGTGCCAGACCTGACGACGCCGAACATCCTGCCCGCCGGTGCACCTCAGCTACCCACGTTCTTCGGCGCGTACGGCATGTGGCAGCAGACTCCACCGCCGTCCTGGGACGACATCGCCTGGCTCCGTGCGCAGTGGGACGGCCCGTTCATGCTCAAGGGCATCTCCCGCATCGACGACGCCCACCGAGCCGTCGACGCCGGTTTCTCCGCCATCTCCGTCTCCAACCACGGCGGCAACAACCTCGACGGCACACCGGCCACCATCCGTATGCTGCCCGCCGTCGCCGAGGCCGTCGGCGACGAGATCGAGGTACTGCTCGACGGCGGGATCCGCCGCGGCAGCGATGTCGTCAAGGCCGTCGCCCTCGGTGCCCGCGCGGTGATGATCGGCCGTGCCTACCTGTGGGGTCTCGCCGCGAACGGACAGGCCGGTGTGGAGAACGTTCTGGATGTGCTGCGCATGGGTACCGACAGCGCGCTGCTCGGCATGGGCAAGAGTTCGATCCACGACCTGACCCCGCAGGACATCGTCGTTCCGGACGGCTTCACTCGCCGGCTGGGTGAGAGCGTGCCCGCGCCGACAGTGTCCGATGCTGCCACCACCGTGCTGACCTCCGCACGTCGGTCGTCCTGACGGTAGGGCGGTTCAGCGTGTCGTCGTCGAGGCCCGCTCAGTCCTTGAACCTGGGAACGATGCGCTCGCGCGAGACGGTCGGGGCTCGGTTGGTGGCGGTGCCGGTGGGGTCGCTGGAGCAACACGGCCCGCATCTCCCCTTGGACACCGACACCCGCGTCGCCGCAGCAGTCGCGGGGTCTCTCGATGACGCCGTCCTCGCCCCTGCCCTCGCCTATGGGGCCAGCGGCGAACATGAGGGCTTCGCCGGCACGGTCTCTCTCGGAGCTGAAGCACTGACCGCTGTCCTCGTCGAGTACGGCCGATCCATCTGCCGATGGGCCGATCGAGTGGTGTTCGTCAATGGCCACGGTGGCAACCTGTCGTCCCTCGTCTCCGCGGTCGGTCTCCTGCGATACGAGGGCCGAGATGTCGCATGGTTTCCCTGCGCGGTCGCCGGCGGCGATGCCCACGCCGGTCGTACGGAAACGTCCCTCATGATGCATCTCGCACCGAACCTGGTCGACGAGTCTGCTGTGGAGGTGGGAATCACCGCCCCGATCGCCTCGTTGCTTCCGCGCCTACGCACCCTGGGGATGAGCGCGATCACCAGCAACGGTGTTCTGGGCGACCCTCGGGGTGCGAGCGCCGCCGAGGGCGCTTCGCTCGTGGCATCGATGCGGGACTCCCTCGCCGCAGCCGTTCGATAGTGGGCTCCCGACACGCACGGCCGACTGTGACCACCGGTGACTCGTTCGACGTCGTCGTCGTCGGGGGCGGTAGTGCGGGATGCGTTGTCGCAGCGACAATCGCTGCGGCGGGGGCCACCGTCGCACTTCTCGAAGCCGGGAAGTCCGACATCGACGCCGAGGATCTGCGCTCTGCGACGCAGCTGCCTATCGGGCCCGAATCGGAGCGGGTGGACACGTTCGAGGTCGAGCTCTCCGCCGGTCGGACAGGATTCATGGCCAGAGGCAGAGTCCTCGGGGGAAGCGGCGCCGTCAACGGTGCGTACTTTGTCCGCGCCCCCTCTGCCGACTTCGACGCCTGGCCGCGGACGACATGGTCCTGGCCCATGGTCCGGCGCCGTTACGACGACGTCGAGCGGCACATGGTGCCCACGGCGAGTATCGACTCGGAGATCGGCCGAGCCTTCGCCCGGGCATGCTCGTCAGCCGGGTTCTCGTGTGTCAGCCGAGCCGAGAAAGGCACCGATGCGTGGATGGCCGTGCCCTCGAATGTTCGGGACGGCTACCGCGTCACCACGGCACACGCGTATCTGGCGCCAGTACGCCATCTCGTCGACGTGCGACCGCGCACCCGTGTCGCGCGGGTACTTCTCGAGGGGACACGCGCGGTCGGCGTCACGGGCACCGACGACGACGGGCACTTCGTCCTCCGGGCGGACACGATCATCCTGACCGCGGGTGCGGTGAGAACACCACTGCTTCTGATGCATTCAGGCATCGGCGACCCCGCAGTGCTCCGGAACGTGGGCGTGGACGTGCACCATGCGCTGCCCGGCGTGGGAGTGGGGTTTCGTGATCACCCGGAGGTGACGGTGCCGTACGTTCCGCTTCGACCTCCATCCGGCGGGCGAACCCGCGCTCTCGACGTCGTCCTGCACGTCGGCGATGTGGAGATCCGCCCTTACACAGCATCTTTCGACCAGTTGATATCCGGGCTGCCGCCGATGAATCCGGTGCTGGGTGTTGCTGTCATGCGACCCGACTCGCGCGGACGCATCTCGCCGGTGTCGGCCGACCCATTCGCCGCGCCGCGAATCGAATACCGCTACCTCACTTCACCACGAGACAGAGCCGGACTGCAGGCCGGCGTCGCTCTGGCTCGAACGCTCGCGTCGTCGTTCGGCGTGGTCGAGAGTGCTCGCGCGGAGCGCTTGGTGGACAGGCTCGGAACGTCGGCGCACATGTGCTGCAGCGCCCGCATGGGCACCGATCCGCTCTCCGTGGTCGACGACCACTGCGCCGTGCACGGAATCGACGGCCTCCACGTGATGGACTCGTCGATGTTCCCGAGCATCCCCTCGGTCGGCCCGCACGAAACGGTGGTGATGGCGGCACTGCACGCCGCGCATCTCGCGATCGGTCAGCCCTCGACCACAGGATCGCATCGCGAACGACAAGTGTGACGCGCGGCGTCACCTCGGAGGCCCAGAGATATACGGCGTCCGAAATCCGTTCTCACCCAAGATAGTTGTTTCGGCATTCTCCGCCACCAGTGCCTGCCCGATCGTCACAGCGATCGTCGCAGCCGTGGTCTGACGCGCGACGGTCCGCCTGCCGGGGTACAGCTGTCAGCGACCACACCGTCGCATCACCGGTCGTCAAGGGGAACGCGAGCATCGCGCTCGAGCAGAGCGGGCACCGTGTGCGCCTCGCACGCGGAAGGCATCCGGGGTGAGCACGTTCGTCGCCGAGAATTCAGGGCTTCCGGGCTTCAGGGAAACCGAGGTACGTCATTGATCCGATGTGTCGATCCAGAACCGCGCCTCGCCTTCATAATTCACCCCGTCGGGTACACCCCCGTTGCGATCGACGACCCTCAGCGAGGCGACATTGTCGGGAGCCACGGTTAGCAATGTGCGTGTGATACCCACCCGAGAGCATCTACCCAGTGCGGCTCGCAGCATGCGTGTCGCGTGCCCACGCCGCTGCCACGGATACACGACGTGATAGCCGATGTGACCGCCACCCTCGTCGTCGATCAGACGGTGACGCAGCACGAGAGAGCCGAGGTAGTACTCACCCGATGTGTACCACCACACCCGGGAAGGGACACCCCATCGATCGCGCACTCCTACCCGCTCGGCCACGTACGCATCGAAGTCGAGGCTCGCAGCTCGCAACCAGTCCGTGCTCCGCTCACGATGGAGCATGTCAGCCAGCTCGCCCACCAGGTACGACGTCCTCACCTCCGCGTGAGGGTCGGACAACACGGGCGGCGAGGGAAGTTCGATCTCGTACCGAAGGGACTACGCAGGCTCCGGCTGCTCTCGGGAATGGTACGAGCCAACCGGCCCTGGCGGCTGGTCACCGGCCTGTCCAAGGTGCTCGTCGGCGCCTTCGCCACCGGCGCATTCGCGTTGTCCACCAGCACCATCTGGTCGTTCGCCGACACCATGGGCGGATGGCGCCTCTGTGCGGCGACGATCCTGTCGACGGTGACGCTCATCCTCTGGCTCGTCATCGACCACGAACTGTGGGAACGGCCCGAATCCGACGAGGAACGCGAACGCTCGAAGCTCTACAACACTGCGACCGTCATCACCCTCACCATCGGCGTCGCCGTCCTCCACATCGCCCTGTTCGGTCTGCTGCTCTTCACCGCTTGGCTCCCTCTCCGAGCGCACGTCCTGTCCTCCACCCTCGGGCACAGCGCGACCGTCGCCGACTACCTCGAACTCAGCTGGCTCCTCGCCTCGATCGCCACCATCGGCGGCGCCCTCGGATCCGGCCTCGAGGACGACGACGCAGTCAAGGAAGCCGCGTACGGAACCAGACAGCGCCAGCGACACGAGAACACGCAGACGGAGTGACCCGGCGGGATTCGCGAAGCGAGCGGTGCACCGTGCACCGACGTCCGCACACGTCCACGCCGCCGGCGACCGGACGCGAAGCGAGTGGAATCCGGCCACAAACGTCCCCGGAAGTCCACGTTCTGTGATGGCCTCTTCGTCGCCGAAGTCCCCCCACGGCCACTGACGTCCACCCGAGTCCATCGAACGAGTTACGGATGAGTTGTGACAACTCGTGACATCGAGCCGAGTTTCAAGAGAATTCGCAGGCGACCGGACGCCCCTGGACTGTGGCGGACCTGCACGGACGTACCGGGGGAAGTCGTGAAACGAGAGGTCAGATCAGGCCATATCGAAACCTTCGTGCTGGTCAGAGGCCTATCGAGAGCCTCCTTTCGGGATTGAACCGAAGACCGCTCGCTTACAAGGCGAGTGCTCTACCACTGAGCTAAGGAGGCGTGCCCGGCGAACCGAGCGGCACCATCATAACGAGAGCCCCTCCTGCCGGCGCCCGCCCACCCCGTCGGTTCCGGGGTCGGCGACGCTGACCCTGTTCCCGCCCTGTCGCTTCGCCTCGTACATGGCGGCGTCTGCGCGATCGAGCAGGCTGTTGAGCATCACGGCGGTGTCGCCGCGGGCCTGCGACAGGGGTAGGGACGCCACCCCGATGGATGCGGAGATCGGTGTCGCGTCATCGTCTCGATGGATGGCGTGCAGCAACGCGCGGGCGACCGCCGGTCCCCTCGACTCGTCGCCGGCGACGACGACCAGGAACTCCTCGCCGCCGATGCGCGCGGAGACGGCGTCGAAGGACACCCGACCGATCCGGGCGGCGGCGCTGCGGAGGACGTCGTCGCCGATGGTGTGGCCGAAGCGGTCGTTGACGGACTTGAAGGCGTCGAGATCGAGGCAGACGGCGGACACGACGGTGGCGCCGTCGGCGGGTGCGAGTCGCGCGCTGCGGAGCATCGACTCGACGTCGACGAGCAACCCGCGTCTGTTCCGTAGACCGGTCAGCTGGTCGTAGAACGCGCGCGCCGCGTCGTCACGCAGTGCGGTGAAGAACAAGTGATTGAGAGACGACGCGGCGAAGAGGACGACGAGGACGGTGACCAGGGTCGACACGGCGGCGGACACCTCCACCGACGTGGTGGTCACCAGTCGGAAGAACAGCAGCCCGGCGACGCCGATGGCCCAGGCTTCGTGGCAGACGAAGACGCGCACGCCGTGGAACGCATTGGCGTAGTTCCCCACCGTCACCAACAGCGCGGCGGAGATGACGACGATCTGGGACGGCGGCAACGCGAACAGCACCGCGGCGATGGTGACGTCGCCGATGATGACGAAGCGCAGCGACCACGTCCGGGAGAGGAAGTGGCCGCGCCCCCACATCAGACCGAGCGCGATGGAGACGACGGTGGCCACGGCGAACACCCACCCGGATGCGCCGAGTCCGGCGTCACGGGCTGTGACCAGATCCGCGACCGTCTTCACTGCGAGCAGGAAGCAGGCCGCGCTGATGAAGTACGGCGCCGACCTCAGGTAGGCGTGGGTCCGGTGGTAATTGGCGACCCACGCGTAGTCGATGTCGGACGACCACCATTCGCGGAGAACACGCACTCGAGCCAGCCTTGCATCGAAACGGACAACAGTGTCGACGGTGGTCCCCACACCGTCGTCGACCGCAATGGTAGGCACACGATCCCCGGTCGACACGGTCATTGCGGGAACAGAGCCCGAAAAAGACCGACCGAACGAGGTATAGGACGGTTTCCGGTCGTCAGAGGCAGTGCGCGTCGTCGCCCGTCGCGACGGCTGCGCGATGCCCACCGCACCGTTTCGCCTCGTACATGGCTCGATCAGCAGAGGCGAGAACCGTGTCCAGAAGGTCACGCACATCGACGCGTCCGAACGGCACGGGGACGCTGGACACACCGACGGACGCAGTGACGGGGGTGGGATCGTCGGGGCGGTGAATGGCGTCGAGAAGGGCGTTCGCCATCTCCGGCGCGGGGTCACCCACACCGACGACCACGAGGGCGAACTCCTCCCCGCCCGTCCGCGCGCTGACGGGCGTCCCCGGCGACCGCGGCGATCCGACCGGCGGCGCGTCTGAGGACCTCGTCGCCGGCCGCGTGGCCGTGCCGATCATTGACGGACTTGAACGCGTCGAGATCGATGCACAGGATCGACATGGTGACCGGCACGCCGGCGGCGTCACGGATCTGCTTCTCCACGTCGACGAGCAGGCCCAGACGATTGCGCAGCCCGGTGAGCTGATCGTGATGGGCCCGCACCGCGTCGTCGCGAAGCTGGGTGAAGAAGACGTGGTTCAGCGTGGATCCGCCGTACACGACGAACGCGACGACCACCGCGGTCGCGGCCACGACGACCAGGCTCTCGGACCCCACGGCGAGCGCTCGCAGCACCAGCGCCGTCGTCACCCCGAGGACGAGGATGCTGTGCGCGAGGTACATGCGCAGGCCGTGGAACGCGCTCGCGTAGTTACCCACCGCGAGCAACAGCACGCTCTGAACGACGATCACCGACGACGGGGGCAGCACCACCAGCGGGGCGAGGACGACGATGTCGGCGACGGCCACGAACGCGACCGATCCGTAGCGACCCGGCATTCGTCCGCGGAGCCACCACAGCGCGAGAGCGGCGGTGACCGCTGCGGACACGAGGAGAACCGTCGGACGGAACCCGGCACCTCGGACGGTGGCCAGATCCGCACCGGTCTTCACGAGAAGCAGGACGCATGCGAACGCTATGAGGTATGGCGCTCGCCGGATCGCGGTGCCGTGGCGGTGGTACGCCACGACGCTCTCGTAGTCGACGTCGGCCGCCGAGATTCCGGGGAGCACGCGCACGGTGGGCCGTCCTTGCAGGGTCGGACGTCGTCGCCCCCCGACGGTCGACGTGGTTCCAGCACTGTGCCACGAGTGGGCGCATCCGGACGCCGAAAACGGTGTGCGGGCGTGAGCCGCCTCGGTCAGGGAACACCCGGGTGGACCCGGTACCTTCGTCGGGACAACCGGACACGAGAGCGGACCGAGAGAAGGAATGACCTACCTGCAGGGCTTCGCGTCGACGTTACGACGCATGACAGGCGAGCGACGCGCCATCGTCGACACTCCGGCGGGTGCACCCAGTCCGCTCCAGCCCATCGACCTCACCGACGACGCCAGCGTGTCGGAGGTGCTCGACCTCGCGGTGCGTGTCGGTGAGGTGACCCTGGCCGCCGGGACCGGTGCCATCGACACCGCCAACCAGGTGCAGTTCATCGCCTCGACATACGGCCTGGCCCGGTGCGACGTGGACGTCACCTACAACTCGATCGTCATCAGCGCCTACCGCGGCCCGACCCTCCCCCCGGCAAGCACGATGCGCATCGTGCACTACCGGTCCATGGACTTCACGCGCCTGGCCGACGTGGACGCTCTCGCCCGCAAGATCCGCCTGGAGGTGCCGACACCGGCGGTCGCGCTGGCGGAGCTGAAGGAGGTCACCCGGGCACCGCACCCCTACAACCGGTGGATCGCCACCCTGGCGTGGGCGGGCATGGCCGCGGCGATCTCCGTCCTGCTCGGCGGCGGTGTGCTGGTGGCCGCCGTGAGCTTCCTGTCGACGATGGTGATCGACCGCGTCGGCCGAGTGCTGAACCGTGCCGGTCTGCCCTTCTTCTTCCAGCAGGTGGTCGGCGGTTTCATCGCGTCGGCGCCCGCCATCACGCTGTACAACTTCCAGGAACAACTGGGCATCTCGATCCTGCCGTCCCAGGTCATCGCGGCCGGCGTGACAGTGCTGTTGTCGGGGCTGTCGCTGGTCGGCTCGGTGCAGGACGCCATCACGGGCGCCCCGATCACCGCCGCGGCCCGCTTCTTCGAGCTGTTGATGATGACGGGCGGCATCATCGCGGGCGTGGCGACGACCCTGCGACTGGCGGCGCTGCTGGGCGCCGAGCTGCCGGTCATGAGCAACGTCGCGCCTCCGGACCTCGCCCAGGTGCCCACCAAGGTGCTGGCCGGCGCCTTCGCGGCCCTCTTCTACGCACTGGCCTGCTACGCGGAGCGCCGAGGTCTCACGGCGGCGTTCGCCGGCGGTTTCGCCGGTGCGCTGGTGTTCCTCATCGCGCAGCAGGTCGGCTTCGGGCCGGTGCTCTCGTCCGCGATCGCCGCGACGGTGGTCGGCTTCGCCGGTGGTCTCATGGCTCGCCGAGCCCTGATCCCGCCGCTGATCGTCGCCGTCGCCGGTATCACCCCGCTGTTGCCGGGTCTGTCGGTGTACCGCGGCCTTTTCGCCCTGCTCAACGATCAGACGTTGCTGGGCCTCAGCGCACTGCTGGCGGCGGTGGGCACGGGCGGCGCACTGGCCGGCGGCGTCACGCTGGGCGAATGGGGTGCGCGCACACTGCGCCGCCCCCGCATAGTCGAACGCACCGAGTCCCTGCGTCGACCCATCATGAGACTGGGCCGCGCGGACTCGGTGCGCTCGAAGCTTCCGGTCAGGTCGCGGAGACGGTCCGCAGTGCGCTGGAAGTAGAGATCAGGAGGGATTCTCGACGCGGTGACGACCCGCGGCGTCCTCTTCCATGGCCTCGCGGAGACTGCGGGGACGCATGTCGGTCCAGTTCTTCTCGACGTACTCCAGGCACGCTGCCCGGCTCTCCTCGCCGAACACGACGCGCCATCCCTGGGGCACCTCGGCGAAGGTGGGCCACAACGAGTGCTGATCCTCGTCGTTGACCAACACGTAGAAGCGTCCGTCTTCGTCGTCGAACGGGTTGGTGCTCATCTTGCCTCGCTCACTGCAAACGTCGATGCCGGGCGTTCCCGGCGGGCCTTGTCGGTCTCGGCGCGGGTCGCCGCGCCTGTGGAACCGGTGTCGACCCTAGCAAGGACCGCGCCACCGGCACGCCTCGCAACGATGGAGTTCAGGATTTCTCCGGATCTGATCGCGACATTCGAGAGCAACGACGACGTGATGCCGTGCGTGGTCTCGGTGCCGCCCTGCAGGTAGACACCGGGTGCACCGGCGGTGTCGGCCTCCGGTGTCGCCAGCAGGCGATAGTCGCGTGTGACGACGCGGGGGCCGCCGTCCTCGGGCGCCAGTTCGCCGAGGAGCGGGCGCAGAGGCGCGGGCCGGAAGCCGGTCGCGAGCACGAGCGCGTCGCAGTCGAGGGTGTCGGCGATGCCGTCGATGCTGTCCCGGATGGTCACCTCGATGCCGTCGGCCGTCTCGACCACGCCGTCGATGGTGGACGCGCGGCGCATGAACAGCCGGCGGTGACCGCTGACGCGCTCCGCGTACTCAGCGCGGTAGAGCTCCTCGATCAGCTCGATGTCGACGACCGAGTAGTTGGTGCTGCGGTGCAGCGCGATGAGCCGCTCCCGCTCGAGGGCCGGTGCCCGGTGCAGTTCGTCGACCGCGGACGGATCGAAGATGCGGTTGGCGTAGGGACTGTCGTCGGCGGGGCTGTAGCCGTACCGCGTGAAGACACTGTGGACCTCGGCGTGCGGGTAGTGACCGTGCAGGTACTGCACCACCTCGGCTGCCGACTGGCCGGCGCCCAGCACCACGAACCGTCCGTGGGTCGGCTTCGGCAGCTCGGCCATACGTGGCAGGAAATCGTGGTTGTGGAAGCACCGTGCGGACAGCGATGCCCACTCGGGGACCCGCTGGGTCAACCCGGCGCCGACGGAGACGTTGCGGGTGCGCACGACTGTGCCGTCGTCGCACCGGACGGTCAGGACGTCGCCGTCCTGCCTGATGTCCGTGACCGACGTGCCGAAGCGGACGTCGGCGTCGACACGGTCGGCAGCCCAGGACAGGTAGTCGTGGAACTCGTGCCGCGTCGGGAAGAACGTCTGGTGATTGACGAAGTCCACCAGCCGGTCGCGTTCGTACAGATAGTTGAAGAACGTGAACCCGCTCCGCGGATTGCGGAACGTGACCAGGTCCTTCGGGAACGCGATCTGCATCGTCGCGCCGTCGATCAGCATGCCGGGATGCCACCCGAAGCTCTCCTGACGTTCCACGAACACCGCCCGGACGCGCTCGTGCTCCGCGCACGTCTCGTTGTGTTCCTCGATCGCGATCGCCAGCGCGAGATTCGCAGGTCCGAAACCGACACCCACGACGTCGAGTACTTCTGGACTGCTCATGCTTCTCCCACCCGTTCCGTCCCGGATCGGATCGTCGCGTGGACGTCGGGACCGTCGGTCAGCTTAGCCTAGCCTTTGCTGGTCCACTAGCCCTCGACGACCGATCGCAGGTGCAGAGTGAGCCGTTCCACGAACCGACCGATCGCCCCGCGATCGGCACCCGCAGCGAACTGCAGCTGCGCGAAAAGTGCAGCGTCGTGGTCCGATTCGCCCTCGTGGACACTCAGCGTCAGGTCGGCCCACGGTCGACCGACGGGTACCGGCAGGAGTGCCGCGCCGGCGTCGCCGAGATCTGCGACGTGGTGGTGCACCACCAGGAACTGCGGACGGTGCATCTCGCGCACGCCGGCGCCCTCGACGATGTCGACATAGGAAGGACCGGAACGGCTCAGGGCCGCGACGGTCTCCGCCTGCACCCGACGAGCGACCGTCGCCAGATCGGATCCTGTTCGCGTGCGGATCGGCACGACGTCGGCGAACGCACCCACCATGGCGTGCGTGCTCTCGTCGTCGCGGCCGGCGACCATCGTGGCGATCGCCAGGTCCTCACCCGCACCGAGGTCGGTGAGAGCGAGCGCGAAGGCAGCATGCAGAACCGACACGAGACCCGCACCCTCGATGCTGCGCAGTGCTCGCACCACGTCGACATCGATGTCGATCGCGACGGCGTCGGACCCCGACTCCCCCAGCGCGATCGGAAGACTCACCCGACTCGGCACACCGTCCAGGGTCTCGCGCCATGACGCGATCGCCGAGTCGTCGGCGTCCCGTCGGGCGACGGCCCAGCGCGCGACGTCGCTGTACCGCAGCGGTAGCGGCATGAATTCCGGCGCCTCGGCACCGGAGCGCGCCTGCGCAGCGTGCATCAGATCGGTGAGCAACGGGACGACCGACCACTCGTCGACGGCCCAGTAGTGCATGACCAGGAGAACTATTACTTCCCTGGAATCGTTCCGTAGCAGCATGATTCGCAGACCGGGTCGCTGCGTCAGATGCAGGGGTTCCTGTGCGATCTCGTAGGCGCGGCGGCGGATGTCGTCTGCCCCGACGTCGACGGTCTCGAGCGCCACCGGGTCGCCGAGTGCGGACCCCTCGCCCGGCACCAGAACCGAGTGCAGCGGTTCGTGCCGCTCTGCGACATCGCGGACCGCGGCGGCGAGCACCGCCGCGTCCACGTCGGGCAGCTCGAGAACCAGTGCGTGGTCGGCCTGCACCACGTGCCCGTTCTGCAGCCTGGTCTCCTGCATCGGACTCAGCGGCACGACATCCGGCCTGTCCGCGTGCGCCGTCAGGTGCGGTCCCTCGTGTCCACCGCGATCGGCGAGTCGCTCCGCCAAGGCGCGGACGGTCGACGCCTCGAACACGTCGCGCACCGAGATGTCGACGTCGAGTTCGGCGCGGACGGCCGACACCCACTGCATCGCGGCCATCGAATGACCGCCGAGAGCGAAGAAGTCGTCGTCCGTCCCCAGCTCGTCCAGGCCCAGAACTGCTGCGGCACTACGCACCAGCGCACGCTCGACGTCCGTGGTGGGAGCCCGACCGCCGACCACCGACGACCACTCCGGCTGCGGCAACGCCGCTCGGTCCAACTTGCCGTTGGGTGTCAACGGCAACGTCCCGTCGACCACCACGACGAGAGTGGGCACCATGTAGTCCGGCAGCACCGTCGCCGCGTGCGTCCGCAGCGCGTCGCCCGTGAGATCGTCACGCCCGGTGACGTATCCGACGAGGCGACTCACCCCGGACGACTCGTGCACGACGACCGCGGTCTGATCGACACCGTCGAACGACGCCATCGCGGCCATGATCTCGCCCGGCTCGATCCGGAACCCCCGCACCTTGATCTGATCGTCTACGCGGCCGAGAAAGTCGAGATTGCCGTCGGCACGCCAGCGTGCCCGGTCGCCGGTGCGGTACATCCTGCCGCCGGGAGCGGCGACATCGGGCACGAAGCGGTGGGCACTGAGCCCAGGCTGCCCGAGGTACCCGCGCGCCAGCCCGCGGCCGGCGATGTACAGCTCCCCCGACACCCCGACCGGGACGGGCCGCAGCCGATCGTCGAGCACGTACGCGCGCTCGTTGGGATCGGGCACGCCGATGGGCACGGAGGACGTCCAGCCCGGACGGGCCTGCCACAGAGTGTTGTTGACCGTCGCCTCGGTCAGTCCGTACGCCGCGAGCAGGTTCAGATGCTCGGACCAGGCGGAGATCACCGCGGGCGGCACCGTCTCGGTACCGACGAGCACGGTGCACCCCTCCGGCAGTGCGCATCCCGGCGGGAGCGCCGCCATGAGCGACGGCGGGATGATCGCGTGGGTCGCCCCGTGCTCGGCGCAGAAGTCGGTGAGCTCGGGACCCGCCACACGCGCGTCGTCGGGCACGATCACCAGTCGCGATCCCGTGCACAGGGCCATGGCGAGTTCGAAGACCGCGACGTCGAAGCCGACCGACGCGAACTGCAGGACCACCGATCCGGTGGTGAGTCGCATGCGGTCCTCCGCCGTGGCCACGAGTGACGAGATGCCCTCGTGCGGCACCACGACACCCTTGGGGCGTCCGGTCGAACCGGACGTGTAGATGACGTACGCCGCGAGTTCGAGCGAGGCCGGTCGCGCGAGCTCGACACCGGTCGACGGCGGGATGTCCTCCACGAGGACGTGTTCGGCCGCGGACGGCACCTGCGCGGTGGCCGCGGCCGACGTCAGGGCGAGGGTCGCCCCGGAATCGGTGACCATGTACTCGAGCCGGTCCGCAGGATGCTTCAGGTCGAGCGGGAGATACGCCGCGCCCACCGCGAGGACCCCCATGGTCGCCGCGATGGTCCACACCGACCGCGGCACCGCGACCGCGACCACGGCCTCGGGGCCGACACCGCGCCGCTGCAACTCCGCGGCGATGTCGAGGACGTGCTCGTGCAGATCCGCGTATGTCCACGTCGTGATCTCGTCGACCACAGCGATCGCGTCCGGAGTGGTCTCGACCCACCGCAGGTACGACTCGAACAGCGACTCCTCGGGCACCGCACGGGCGGTGTCGTTGAAGCGCCGGAGGACGTCGTCGCGCTCGGTGGGCAGGAAGATGTCGACGTCGTCGACCACCGCCGTGGCGTCGGTCGCCAGTGCGTCGAGCACCGCGAGCTGACGTGCTGTGACGGCCTCGGCGGTCGACGCGTCGAACAGATCCTCGGCGTACTCGAGCTCGAGCACCAGGCGGTCCGAGGTGAGATCCTCGGTGTAGTTGAACACCAGGTCGAACTTCGCCGGTGTCATCAGCGCCGCGTCACCGTTGCCGAGCGGACCGGTGTGGTGGCTGATCATGACCTGGAACAGCGGGTTCCGCGACATGCTGCGCTCGGGAGCGACCCGCGCGACCACCGCGTCGAACGGCACATCCGCGTGCGCGAAGGCCTCGAGGTCGACGCTGCGCGCCTCCTCCACCGCCCGCTGCAGCGTGGAGCGACCGTCGACCGCGGTGCGCAGAACCAGCGTGTTGACGAAGAACCCGACGAGCTGGTCGAGCCCCTCCTCACCGCGCCCGGCCACCGGGGCGCCGAGCACGATGTCGTCGGACCCGGTGATCCGGTGCAGCAGCACCGCAGACGCCGCGTGCAGGGTCATGAAGACACTCGCGTCGAGACTCCGCGCGAGTGTCCGCAGGGCGCGCACGGTCTCGGGATCGACGGTGCGACGCACCACCGATCCGCGATGACTCGGCCGCGGCGGACGCGGCCGGTCGGTCGCGAGTTCGATCTCGTCGGGAGCGCCGGCCAGGGCGGACTGCCAGTAGGCGAGCTGGCGCCCCGCGAGCGACTCCGGATCTGCGGCGTCGCCGAGCAGGTCGGCCTGCCACAGCGTGTAGTCCGCGTACTGCACGGGCAGCGGAGGGCGGGCATCCGTGTCACCGGACAGTCGCGCGGCGTAGGCCGCCATCAGGTCGGCCAGCAGCGGCCGGTCCGACCACTCGTCGGTCGTGATGTGGTGTAGGACGAGCACGACGACGCACGAGGTGTCCTCGTTCCGGATCAGCGCCGCGCGGACAGGAATCTCCCGGCGCAGATCGAACGGCCGCGCCGTCATCTCGGCGACCACGGCGGCGGCATCGCCTTCGTGAACGAACAACTCCGGTGACGCTGTCGACAGGACATGCTGCGCCAGAACGCCGTCCGCATCGCCGAAGACGGTGCGGAGCGACTCGTGCCGTTCGACGACGTCGGCGAGGGCGAGCCGGAACGCATCCTCGTCCACCTGCTCGGGGAGCGGCAGGACGATCGGAAAGTTGTAGGCGGCCGAGTCCGGATCCAGCTGATGCAGCAGCCAGAGCCGTTGCTGCGCAGCCGACATGGGCACGACATCCGGCCGGTCGTACCGACGCAGAGCCGGCCGCGCGTCATCGCCTCGCGATCCGACTAGCGCGGCGAGACCCGCCACGGTCGGCGCGGCGAACAGATCGCGCACACTCAGCTCGGTGCCGAGCGCGGTCCGTGCACGGCCGACGACGCGAGTCGCCAGAAGTGAATGGCCACCGAGATCGAAGAAGTCGTCGTGGATCCCGGTGCCGCGGCGGCCGAGCACGTCGTCGAACACGTTGCACAGCAGCCGTTCGACCTCGGTCCGCGGCGGCACAGCGTCGACGGCACTCTCGTCCGGCGCCGGCAGTGCGGCGACGTCGAGCTTGCCGTTGACGGTCATCGGGAAGGACGAGACGAGCACGACGGTGGGCACCATGTAGTCCGGCAGGACCACGGCGCAGACCGCCCGTACCGATTCGGCATCCGCGTCGGTGTCGACGTAGGCGATCAACCGGGCCAGCCCGCCCGGCCCCGTCGAGGTGACGACCGCGGCGCGGCGGACGCCGGCCACCGACGACACGACCGAGGCGACCTCACCGAGTTCCACCCGGTGACCGCGGATCTTGACCTGATCGTCGGTGCGGCCGAGGTAGTCGATCAACTCCGTTCCGACGCGGCGACGGACGAGGTCACCCGTGCGGTACATGCGCTCCCCCGTCCCGAAGGGGTCGGCGACGAAGCGGTCCGCCGTGAGGCCGAACCGTCCCGCGTAGCCACGGGCGAGTCCGGCTCCGGCGATGTACAACTCGCCGGCCACGCCGTCCGGTGCGGGCCGCAGCCAGCCGTCCAGCACGTGCGCCTCGGTGGCGCGGATCGGCAACCCGACCGTCGGCGTCTCGCTCTCGTCGGTACCCGCACCGAGAGTGTTGATCGTGTACTCGGTGGGGCCGTACAGGTTGTAGCCGAGCACGCCGTCGGTGGATCGCAGTGCGGACCACACGTCGTCGCCGACGGCTTCACCGCCCAGCAGGACGAGCGCCGGTCGATGCCCGTCGAGCAGACCTGTCTCGAGGAGGAGGGATGCGTACGTGGGGGTCACATTGATGACGTCGATGCGCTCCTCGTCGATGTAGCGGACCAGGGCATCGGCGTCGCGGCGCAGCACCTCGTCGGCGACGTGCACCTCGTGACCCTCGACGAGCCACAGGAGTTCTTCCCACGACATGTCGAACGCGAACGACACCGTGTGCGCGATCCGCAGTGTCCGACCGTGTGCCGCATCCACCACCGGGTCGAAGATCGCGGACCGGTGGTTCAGCTGCATGTTGGTCAGTCCGCGGTACGGCGTGACGACGCCCTTGGGCGTCCCGGTCGACCCGGACGTGTAGATGACGTAGGCCGGGTGATCGAGCCGGTGCGGCGTTCCGGGTGCGAACGCCCCCAGTTCGGCTGCGGTGACCGGTGACTCGTCGTCGAGCGGCCCCAGCAGGACGATGCCGTCGCGTCCGCTCAGTCGGCGACCGACCGCCTCCGTGGTCACGGTGCACAGCGGACGAGCGTCGTCGAGCAGAGCATGGATACGGGCATCGGGGTGATCGAGTTCGAGGGGCAGATAGGCCGCGCCGGTGCGCAACACGGCGAACAGCGCGACCACCATGTCGAGACTGCGAGGCAACGCGAGGGCCACCACGGTCTCCGGTCCCGCACCGCGGCCCAGCAGGACGCGCGCCAGACCTTCCACCCGGCCGGCCAACCCGGCGTAGGTGAGGTGCTCGGACCCGGCGACGAGTGCGATCGCGTCGGGATCCTTCTGCGCTGTGCGGAGCAGCATCTCGGTCACGGTGAGATCGGGAACCTCGTCGACCTGTCGGTCGAGGCGTGGCAGCGCCGGCAGAACCGAACGCGACCCCTCGGTCGCGAATCCGGCCACCAGGCGGGTGAACTCGTCCGCGATCAGGTCGACGCGCTCGACGTCGATCGCCTCCGGCCGGTACTCGACCGTCACGGCGATCCGAGCACCCGGCGTGACGACGACGGTGAGCGGATAGTTCGTGTGGTCGATGCTGTCGGTGCCCGCGACACCGTGCGCTGCGTTCAGGGACGCCGCTGAGTCCTCGGAGACGAAGTTCTGCACCACGCAGAGCGTGTCGAACAGAGTGCGGTGCGGCGACACCTCGATGATCTCGGCGAGACCGAGGTGATCGAACTCCATCGCCTCCACGCGGTCGCCCTGGACACGGCGGACCAGGGCGTCGACGTTCTCGCGGGGATCGAGCACGGTACGGACGGGCACCGTCGACAGGAACATCCCTGGTGCGGTGTCGAGTCCCTCGACCTCGGGCGGTCGGCCCGCGACCGTGATGCCGAAGACCACGTCGGTGCGGCCGGTGGCCGACGAGATCGCCAGTGCCAGAGCGGCGGTAACCACGGCGTTGAGCGTGACACCGCGCTGACGGGTGGCGGCGACGAGCGCAGCCGTCGTCGACGCACCGAGCTCGTCGCGTCGACGCAACGGGATACCGACCGGCGGCGCGGCGCGGTGCGCCACCAGCGTCGGCTCGTCGAGACCGGCCATCGCCGTCGCCCACGCGGTGCGGGCCGCGACGCGGTCGCGTTCCGCGAGCCACGTCAGGTACCGCTCGAACGCGGTGTCCGCCGGCGCGGGCAGCCCCGGATTCTCGTAGCGGGCGAGCAACTCTCCCACCACCACACCGTTGGACCAGCCGTCCCAGACGAGGAACTGTCGGTTGATCACCAGGCGATCGCGCCCACCGTCGAGATGCAGCACGAGCACCCGCCACAGCGGTGGTGTCGACAGGTCGAACGGGGTGTCGCGGTCCTCCTGCATCCACCGCTCGGCCTCGTCGTCGTCTCCGGCGTGTGCCTCGCGCACGGGCACCTCGCACGACGACGACACGACCTGCATCGGCACACCGGCGGCCGTCTGCGTGAACCCTGCGCGCAGCTGTGGGTGGCGGCGCTGCAGCCCGGCGAGGGCACTATTCAGCCGATCGAGATCGAGGCGGTGATCGAAGTCCAGCGCGAACTGCGCCGTGTAGATGTCGCGCTCCCCCGCGGACAGGCTCTCGAAGACCAGTCCCTCCTGCAGAGGAGTCAACGGCCACACGGTCTCGACGGATCCCTGTGCGGTCAGCGCCGTCAGCTCGTCGGGAGTGAGGTCGACGAGAGGGACGTCCGACGGCGTGAGGATCGGCGGTCCGTCGTGTGTGCGGGCGGCCTCCGCGAGATCTCCGAGCGCCGTGCGGAACTCGTCGGTGAGCGAGGTGACCGCCTCGGACGACAGGTGCGCGGACGACCAGGCGAACTGGGCCGAGAGAGCCGGCTGTGCACCGTCCGTCACGTGCGCGTTGATCACCAGACGGTAGGGACCGCCCATGTCGGCATCGGGATCGGTACGCACGGTCTCCGGAGCCCTGTCGAACGGGGCCGACCCGGCGGCCGGCACCCGGCCCAGGTAGTTCAGCAGGATCTGCGACTGCTCACCGTGCGCGAGAAGGGCTGCGGTGCGGGCATTCCCGTAGCGCAGGAGCCCGTATCCGAGGCCACCGTCGGGCGCCGCACGCAGGGCCTCCTTCGTCTCCGCGAGCACCGTGACGGGATCGGTTCCCGGCCGCAGCCGGACCGGAGCGATGGACGTGAACCACCCCGTGGTGCGCGAGAGATCCGCCGCGTCCGACCGACCGTGGCGCTCGAGGTCGACCAGTACGTCGCGGTCGACAGACCACCGGGTGAGGGCGAGCCGGAGCGCTGCGGCGACGACGTCGGTGACGTCGCCGCGCACGAGAGAGGGCACACTGGCGAGCACCTCGGCGGTGACCTCGGACGACACGTCGACGGTGCGGACGTCGCCCTGACCGACCACGGCGTGGTCGGTGTCTCTCGGTGTCTGCGGGGAGACCGGAGGTCGGCCGGTGATGAGCGCGCCGCCCGGCGCGGTGACGGCGATCCAGTGGTCCAGTTCCGCGAGACGAGCGGGGCTGTGGGCACTCTCGTCGAGCAGGCGCCCATACTCCCGCAGTGAGGTCCGCACGCGGTCCAACGTCGGGGTCTGGCCGCTGTCGTGCGCGATCCACGCCAGTGCGAGGTCCTCGACGAGGATGCCCCACGAGACCCCGTCGACGACGAGGTGATGCGCGACGAGCAGCAGCCGGCCGGGCTCGGAGCCACGGTCGAACCACACGACCTCGAGCACGGCGCCGGCCTCGGGAGCCAGACGGTCGGTGGCGGCATCGGATTCGCGCGCGACGAGGTCGGCGAACGCAGACTCGTCGAGATCGACCGCGTGGACGCGGTGCACGGTGACCGAGGCGTCGGGGCGCACCGCGGTGGTCCAGACACCGCGGAGGTGACGGGTCAGGACGAGGCGCAGGCTGTCGTGATGTTGGACCAGCGCATCGACGGTGCGCTGCGGCGTTGTCTTGTCGACCGGAGCCGGAACCACCAGCAGCAGTGACTGGTTGAACCGATCGGTGCTACCGGACCACTCGGACAGCCGGTGCACCACGGGGAGCGGGCGCACCTCCCCGACACCGGACTCCGCGACCGTGGCGGCCTGCGGAGTCTCGACCCGTGCGACCTCCGCGAGCGCACGCGGAGTGCGCTTCTCGAAGACGTCGCGGGCGCTGATCTCGAGACCGCTGCCCCGCGCCAGGTTCACGAGCCGGATGGCCAGGATGCTGTCGCCGCCGCGGGCGAAGAAGTCGTCGTCCTCACCGACCGCCGCTCCACCGAGAACGGTGTGGAAGTGGGTGCACAGCAGCGCGACCGGACCCGACTCCGTCTCCGTGGTGGTCGGAGTGTCCGCACGTAGGGCGGCCAGCAGCGCTGCCCGGTCGAGCTTGCCGCTGGGGCCGGTCGGCAGATCAGCCACCACGGACAGCGTCGTCGGCACCATGTGCCCGGGCAGACGGTCGGCCAGGTACGACCGCAGTGCGGCCTCGTCCACCGACCCCACCACGAACGCGGCGATCTGCGCGGTCCCGCGGTCGGTGCGCACCACCGTGGCGGCCCGGTCGACGGACGGATGCGAGCGCAGCGCCGCGTCGATCTCACCGAGCTCGATACGGAAGCCCCGCACTTTGACCTGGGTGTCGGCGCGACCGAGGTAGTCCAGCGCCCCGTCGCGCCACCGCACGATGTCGCCGGTGCGGTAGAGCCTCTCCCCGTCCGGCCCGGCGACGAACCTGGTGGAGGTGAGACCGGGGCGGCGAAGATACCCGCGCGCCAGCTGCGGACCCGCCAGGTACAGCTCTCCCGGCACGTCCGGTCCCACCGGCGACAGCCACCCGTCGAGTACGCGGAACCCGACGGCGGGCAGCGCAGATCCGATGGGCACCGCGTCGCCGGGGTGGTTCTGCACGCCCTGCGCGGCGGTGACGTCGACGGCCGCCTCGGTCGGGCCGTAGAGGTTGTCCAGGCGCACGTGTGGAAGCAGCTCGCCGACGCGGCGCGCGGACTCTGCGGACAGTGCCTCACCGCTGCAGACGATCACGCGCAGCGACGTGCACGTCGCGACGTCCGGATCGGTGAGGAACGCGTCGAGCATCGAGGGGACGAAGTGCACCCAGGTGATCTGCTGCGCGCGGATCACCTCGACGAGACGGGCGGTGTCGCGGTGCGCATCCGGGTCCGCGAGCACGAGCGTCGCTCCGGACACCAGCGGTCCGAAGAACTCGCTGACCGAGACGTCGAAACTGGAGGGCGTCTTCTGCAGCACTCGGGTGCCCACGGCGAGCGGAGTGTGATCGCGCATCCACTCGAGGCGGGGCACGATGGCGCTGTGCGGCACCACCACTCCCTTGGGACGGCCGGTCGATCCCGAGGTGTAGATGACGTACGCGGCGTCGGCTGGGGCGGGCCCGGGTGCTGCCGTCGGCCCGGCCTCGAACGGTGCGAGATCGCCGTCGATCACCGCGGCGGGATGCGCGTCCTCGATCATGAAGGCCAGACGCTCGGCCGGGTACCCCGGATCGAGCGGCAGGTACGCCGCGCCCGACCGGACGACCGCGAGCAGTGCGACCACCAGATCGATCGAGCGCGGAAGTGCCACCGCCACCACCGATCCCGGACCGGCGCCACGCTCGCGAAGACCGGCGGCGACCCGCTCGGCGCGCAAGTGCAGCTCGGCGTAGGTGAGGGACTCCTCGCCGTGGACGAGGGCGACGCCGTTCGGGGTGGTCCGGCGCTGCACCTCGAGGAGATCCACCAGGGTGGTCGAACTGTCGGACGAGGGCGCGTCGACGACCGCCGGACGGTCCGTCGGCATCACGGCGGACACCAGGGTGTCGGCCGGTGCGGTCGCGACGGCGACGACGGTGTCCAGCATCGACTGCGCCGTCGCTGCCGAGACCAGCGCCGCGTCGTACTTCAGCTCCAGCGTCAACCGATCACCCGGAATCACCATGAGCGTCAACGGGTACGGCGAGTTCTCCTCGACCCGAATACCCGTCAACGCGATGGTGCCGGACGGATCGGCGATGGCGGTGTCGCCCAACGGGTAGTTCTCCACCACGACCAGCGAGTCGAACAACGAGTCCACGCCCGCGACACGACGCAGCGTCGGCACGCCGACATGGTGGTGATCGAGCAGATCGGCCTGCTCCTGCTGCCAGCGCTGTACCGCGGAGGCGACGGTGTCGTCCGCTCGCAGTCTCCATCGTGCCGGGATGGTGTCGATGAAGAGCCCCACCATGGACTCGATACCGGCGACCGGTGCCGACCGTCCGGACACCGTCGACCCGAACACGACGTCGCGTCGACCGGTGGCGCGTGCGAGCGCGAGACCCCAGGCTCCGTGCAGCAGGGAACCCTGCGTCACCGCGGCATCGCGCGCACGTCCCGACACCACGGCGGTGACGTCGGAGGAGAGGTCGACCCGGACGGATGCGGTACCGCTGCCGGCGGCGCCGAACGCCGGGACGGGTACCGACTCGCGGACACCCTCGAGTGCGGCGCGCCAGACCCGCGCCGACGCGTCGATGTCGCGCTCGGCGAGGTGGCGGACCCACGCCGCGGGTGCCGTGACCGCCGGAAGAACCGGAGTGTCCCCGTAGTGAGCGAGCATCTCGCGCAGCATGATCGGGATCGACCATCCGTCCGCGACGATGTGGTGGATCGACTGCACGAGGGACGAGCGGGTCTCGTCGTGGCGGACGAGGGTGTAGCGCACCAGCGGAGCGGTGCCCAGATCCATGCCGGCACCGGCGTGCTCGGCCAGCACCTCGTCGACGGTGCTGTCGGACACGGTGAACGGGACATCGACGGTGCGGTGCACCACCTGGACCACGCGCCCGTCGGCGAGGGGTCGGAAGCTGGTGCGCAGCGATGCGTGTCGAGCCACCACGTGCTCGAGCGCGGTGCGGAGCACGGCACTGTCGACCGGGCCACTGATCTCGACCACCTGGCCCACGACGTACGGGTCCGCGTCCCCGAAGGTGCTGTGGAAGTAGATGCCGTCCTGCACCGCGGTGAGGGGCAGGACGTCCTCGACGTCGTCCGGGAGCGCCGCGACGTCGTCCGCGCCGAGAGCGGCGAGCGGGAAGTCGGCGGGGGTGCGGCGGGCGCTCGACGCAGATGCGGCGACGCGGTCGAGTGCGGCGGTCCACGCATCCACGATGCTGTCGTCCACCACACCGGGCACCCAGCGCAGGGTCGAGGCGAGCTGTCCCCCGGTCTCGATCACGTCGATCGTCAGCGCGTGCGCCGCAGGCTGATCAGGGTCGGAGCCGCCGGTGACAGACACCCCCACGTCGGTACTGCGGCCGAGGTAGTTGAACAGGACGCTCGGCGCTGCGGCCTCCGCCAGGGCGGGCTCGCGGCGCAGGTACCGCAGTGCGCCGTATCCGACGCCCGACGCGGGTGCCGAGCGCAGCGAGTCCCGGATCTGCAGCAGGACATCGGCGTCCGGGTCCGGACCGGTCGGCAGTGCAACGGGACGGACGGTGGTGAACCACCCGACGGTGCGCGTCAGATCGACCCCAGCAGCCTCGACCCCCGCAGCCTCGACGACCTCGATGTCACGGCCGTGTCCCTCCACGTCCACGACGACCGACGGCGCCGAGTACCCGTCCCACGACGCGAGGGTGCGGGCGAGTGCTGCGAGGAGCACCTCGGTGGGCCCAGTGCGGTAGGCGGTGGCGACGTCGGTCAGCAGTGCCGCCGTGACGTCGGCGGGGGTGGTGACCGTGTGCGTCGCCGACAGTCGATCGGCCGCGGTGAGTGTGCGAGCACCGACGGTGTCGCTCGAGGTCGTCAGAACCTCACGCCACCAGGGTAGTTCGTGGTCGAAGTGGCCGGCGTCCGCGGCATCGGCGACCAGGCTCGCCCAGCGGCGGATCGACGTGGTGACCGGTGGCAGCGTGGGCGTGCGGTCCTCGCTCAGCGCACCCAGTGCCGTCAGTAGATCCCCGAGCAGGATGCGCCACGACACCCCGTCGACGACGAGGTGGTGCACCGACAGAATCAGCGTGTCGGCCTCGAGAGACACGGCCACCATGCCACCCGGCCGCGTCGGATCGAGGCGGGCCACGGTGTCCGCGACGGAGCCCGTGCCGAACTCGGGGGACACGGTGTCGGCGGGCACGGTCAGACCCTCGCTCCACACGGCACGCAGCGCCGGATGGTGGGCGACGACGAGCTCGACGGCCGCACACACAAGAGCCGGGTCGGTGCCCTGAGGCAGTGCCACGGAGGCGGTCTGGTGGAACGCGGCACCGATGCCGCCGTGCTCGAGTGTCCGCGCGACGATGGGCGTGGCCACCACCTCGCCGACGGGATCGTCGTCGACGGTCACCAGCTCCGCCGGAGCCGCGCCGGCGATCGCCTCGGCGGTACGCAGGGTGAAGACGTCGCGCGGGCCGATCGCCAGGCCTCGTTCGCGGGCCTGCGCGACCACCGTGATCGCCACGATGCTGTCGCCGCCCAGGGCGAAGAAGTCGTCCGTGACGCCCACACTCTCCACACCGAGCGCCGACGCCATCACCTCGCACAGCACGCGCTCCCGCTCGGTCCGCGGGGCCACGGCGTCGCCGCGCACCTGCTCCGGATCGGGCAGAGCCCGCCGATCGACCTTGCCGTTCGCGGTGGTGGGGAAGGCATCGAGCACCACGTAGGTGGACGGCACCATGTACTCGGGGAGGACGCGAGCACAGTGCGAGCGCAGCACCTCCGGTGTCAGCGCGGCGCCGTCCGGCACGACCCAGGCGGCGAGAAACGCCGCGCCCGCGCCGGTTCGGCGCACGTCGACGGCGGCGCGTCGCACACCGGGGCACGAGCCGAGCGCGGCTTCCACCTCCTCGAGCTCGAGGCGCATGCCGCGGATCTTGACCTGGTTGTCCACCCGGCCGAGGAAGTCGAGGGTGCCGTCCTCCGCCCAACGTGCGCGGTCGCCGGTGCGGTACAGCCGGGCGCCGGCGGGGCCGAACGGGTCGGCCACGAAACGCGACGCGGTCATGTCCGGTGCGCCCACGTAGCCACGACCGAGGAGGAACCCGCCCGCGTAGAGCTCTCCCCCGACGCCGACCGGCACCGGGCGCAGCAACGAATCGAGCACGTAGAGGCGCGTGTTCGGGTTGGGGCGGCCGATCGACGTGGCGATGCGAGGAGCGTCGCCCGTGTAGATTGCATGGGACACACCGATGGTGGCCTCCGCGGGCCCGTACCCGTGGTACAGCGTGGTGCCGAGTCGAGAGCGGAAGCGCGCGAACAACTCCGGAGTGAGCACCTCACCGCCGCACCACACGTGCCGCAGGCCGGACAACGATCCGTCCGTGTCGAGGGCCAGCAGCGCGTCGAGCATGGACGACACCAGGTAGACGAAGGTGACGTGGCGACGCGAGATGACATCCAGCAGGTACAGACCGTCCCGCTCGCCTCCCGGTTCGGCGATCACGAGGGTGCCACCCGACAGCAACGGGAGCAGGATCTCGTTCACCGAGATGTCGAAGGACAACGGCGCCTTGAACAACGACGCGTCGCCCGGTCCGAAACCGAGCACCCGATCGCGCTGCCACACCATGCGGGCACAGATGGCCTCGTGGCGGATCATGGCACCCTTGGGCGTCCCGGTACTGCCGGAGGTGAAGATGACGTAGGCGAGCTGCGAGCCGTGCACCACGACGTCCGGCGCGGACGTCGGCTCGTCGCCGAACTGCCAGTCGTCGAGATCGACGGTCCACCGGCCCTTCTCGTGGCCCGCACCGGTGAGAACGAGGCGGGTGTCCGCATCCTGCTGCACCCGCTCGCGGCGATCCGCCGGCCAGTCCGGATCGAGCGGGACGAACGCACCGCCCGCCACCATCGCGGCCAGCACTCCCACGACCATCTCGATCGAGCGCGGCATCGACACGGCCACGACACCCTCACGGGGCAGGCCCGCGTCGAGAAGTGCATGAGCGAGCTGGTGCACCCGCTGCGAGAGCTCGGTGAACGTGAGCGTTCGCTCGCCCAGCACCACGGCCACCGCATCGGGGGTGGCGGCGACCTGCGCCGCGAACAGAGCGGGCACCGACGTCGACACGGACGGTTCCGCGGTGTCGTTGAAGGTGTGCAGTAGGCGATCGAGATCGGGCTCCGACATCGTCGACAGGGAGGACAACGTCCGATCCGGCTGCGCGAGAACCTGATCGAGCACCCACTCGAAGCGGTCCCGGTGGCCGATCAGCGCGTCGTGGGCACCGGGGCGCGAGCGCAGGTCGAAAACGAGAGGCTCGTCGTCCCGGCCGCCGGTGACGGTGACGTCGAGATCGCGCACCGGTCCGGTCTCGAGGCTGTGCATGTGCGCCGGCGAACCGCCGATGTCGATGCCGTGCTCCACCATGAGGACGTTGATGCCCGGCCCGTGCACCACGCGGTCGCCGGAGTCCCGCAGCTCCCTAGCGATGTCCTCCCCGCGGAAGCGACCGTGCCGGACCGCACCGATCGATGCCCGCTGCAGTTCCCGCGCGACGTCGGCCACCGTCATCGACGGCGAGAGTCGCAGTCGCACGGGAAGGATGGTCGACGCCATGAACGGCGTCGTCCGCGCACGACGGCCCACGCGGGCGGTCGACGGCAGTGAGACGACGAGATCGTGACGGCCGGTGACCGCGGACAGGTACGCGATCCACACCGCCGGCGCGAGGCGGGTGCGTCGGACGTCCTCCGTCTCGGCGACGTCGTACAGCGGGGCGAGGCGGTCGATCGGCACCGAGACCCGCTCGGTGACCGCAGCCCCCGTGTCGGGCACGTCGGGCAGCAGCACCGGCGGCTCGGGGGCGTCGGCCATCTGGTCGAGCCAGTAGTCGCGGTCGCGACGGAAACCCTCGGACGCGCGGTACTCCGCATCGGCCACCACCAGCGGCTCGAGAGCCCACGCGGATACGGTGGGACGAGCGGCCTCCGGCCTGCCCGCGGGTGCGACTCCCCGATCAGGATCCGCATAGCGCGCGCGGACCTCGTTGAAGATGATCGACATGCCGAAGCCGTCGACGATGCCGTGGTGATACCTCTGGTGCCAGAGCACGTGCTCGTCCCCGAGGCGGAGGAGCGCCGTCGCGAAGAGATCGCGGGCGCCGCTGGTGTCCGCCGACGCGATGTCGGCCGCGATCCAGGCCTTCGCCTCGGCCATCGGGTCGGCAGCCGCGCGTAGGTCGACGACCCCGACCGACCACTCGTCGTCACTGCGGTACTGCACGGGCTCGGGACCGGAGAAGTCGAATCGCACGTGCAGCGCGTCCGCGTCGGCGATGACCGACCGGATGACGTCACACGCACGGTCGAGGTCGAGCGGGCCGGTGATCTCGACGAGCAGCGAGATGACGAAGTCGGTGCGGTCACCCAGCAGGTGCTGCGCGGTCCAGACCTCCGTCTGAGCAGCGGTCAACGGCAGCACAGCGGTGGTGACGACAGATCCCCGAGACATGAACGTAGGCTAACCTAACGCCCTTCCGGCGTTACTCGCGGAGGAACGTGAGAATCGCCTGATTGACCTCGTCGGGCTTCTCCAGGTATCCGTAGTGCCCCGCGTCGGCGATCTCCACGTAGCGACCGCCCGGAACCAGGTCGGCCACCTCGCGCGCGAGGTAGGCGGGAATCATCCGGTCGTCGGCGAAGCCCATCGCCAGGCACGGCACCGTGATGTCGCGGTAGGCGGCCCGGCGGTCGAACGACTCGTCCAGAGAGAGCTGGGCACGCTGGCCCGGGGTCAGCGGCTGCACGGAGAACTCGAACAGGTCGAGCCAGTCCCGTGCCTTCGCGGGGTCGGCGAGCGACGCGGGAGAGAGGTTCAGGGCCGCCGTCACTGCGGCCGCGTACTTCGGCGGCAGCGTCGCCGAGCTGTCAGCCAGCTCGCGCTCGCCGGCGCCGAGCACCTTCTGGAACTCGTCGAGCCGGGCGTGACCGGCCGCGAAGATCGCTCGCGACACCAGGTCGGGCCTGGTCAAGGCCAGTTCCTGCGCCACGCGCGCACCCATCGACGTGCCCACGACGGCTGCCTTCTCGTCGGGGCCGGACCGCAGGTACTCGATGAGCGCCGCGGTGTCCGCGACCAGATCGTCCATCGTCATGCCGCCCGCGCACTCGTCGGTCGGGGCGATGCCGCGGTTGTCGAAGGTGCACACCCGGAATCCCGCGGCCGTGAGCGCCGGCACCTGATGCAGCTGCCACACCCGGCCGGGGCTGCCCGTCCCCATGACCATCACGACGAGCGGACCCTTGCCCGTCACGGTGTAGTTGAGGCGGATGCCGTTGATGGTGCCGATGGGCATGGCGGATGTCCTTCTTCCGATACGACAGCTGTTCGGGGCAGACGCTACCGGTCACGGTGCGCGTCCGGTTTTGCCGGGAACGAGCGCGAACTCGTAGAGTTCAGGTACGCGAGTGCGCCCCACCGGGCTGCACCACCACATCGTTCGACCCCAGGAGACCCGCATGGCCACCGAGCCCGCCGAGACCGACATCGCCGACGAAGAGATCGAGACCCTGTCCGACGAGACCGCCCGCATGGCACGTCGCGTCGTCGCCGCCTACGCGACGGACGCCGACGAGTGCCGCATGCTGCTGTCCATGCTGGGGATCAACCCGCCCGTCCGCGCCTGAGTGCCGCTCGCTCCTGCACTCCGATTGGCGTTCGGCGAGTGGGGTAAGCACGTGCTGACACCGTCGCGGCAGGCTGCCGGCCTCACCGCGCGCCCCGACGTCGAGACAGAGGATCAGCAGTGACCGCATCAGGTTCGGACTTCGTCGTCGTCGCCAACAGGTTGCCTGTGGACCTCGACACCGCGCCCGACGGTTCCCGAGTCTGGAAGCGCAGCCCCGGTGGTCTCGTCACCGCGCTCGAGCCGATCCTGCGGAGCAACAACGGCGCCTGGGTCGGATGGGCCGGTGTCCCCGACGTCGACGTCGATCCGTTCGAGGACGACGGCCTCGAGCTGGTCCCGGTCCCGCTCTCGCAGCAGGAGGTCGCCGACTACTACGAGGGCTTCTCCAATGCCACCCTGTGGCCGCTCTACCACGACGTCATCGTCCGGCCCGTCTACGACCGGAGCTGGTGGGACGCCTACGTCGAGGTGAACCGACGCTTCGCCGAGGCCACGTCCAAGGCGGCCGCCGAGAACGCCACCGTGTGGATCCAGGACTACCAACTCCAGCTGGTTCCGAAGATGCTGCGCATGCTGCGCCCCGATCTGACGATCGGCTTCTTCCTGCACATCCCGTTCCCGCCCGTCGAGCTGTTCATGCAGATGCCGTGGCGCACCGAGATCGTCGAGGGCCTGCTGGGCGCGGATCTCATCGGCTTCCATCTGCCGGGCGGCGCGCAGAACTTCCTCTACCTCGCACGGCGTCTCGCCGGCCAGCCGACCTCGCGCGGCAACATCGGAGTCCGCTCCAAACTCGGTGTGGTGCAGGTGGGTTTCCGGTCCGTGCGCGTGGGCGCCTTCCCCATCTCCATCGACTCGGGCGATCTCGACGAGAAGTCGCGGCGTAAGCCGGTGCGCGATCGTGCACGAGAGATGCGCGAAGAGCTGGGCAATCCGAAGACGATCATGCTGGGCGTCGACCGACTCGACTACACCAAGGGCATCGACGTCCGTCTCGAGGCGTTCCTGGAATTGCTGACCGAGGGCCGGGTGGATCCCGAGGACGTCGTGATGATCCAGCTGGCCACACCGAGCCGCGAACGCGTCGAGAGCTACAAGCAGATGCGCGGTGAGATCGAGGGCATGGTCGGGCGCATCAACGGCGAGTTCAGCCGCGTCGGACATCCGGTGGTGCACTACCTGCACCGTCCCATTCCGCGCGAGGAGCTCATCGCCTACTACGTGGCCGCCGACGTCATGCTGGTGACGCCCATCCGCGACGGCATGAACCTCGTCGCCAAGGAGTACGTGGCGTGCCGCAGCGACCTGGGCGGTTCCCTCGTGCTCAGCGAGTTCACCGGCGCCGCAGCCGAACTGCGCCAGGCGTACCAGTGCAACCCACACGACCTGAACAGCGTCAAGGACGCGATGATGGCCGCGATAGAGCAGACGCCGGAATCGGGCCGACGCCACATCCGGGCGATGCGGCGGCAGGTGCTCGCGCACGACGTCGATCGCTGGGCGCGGTCGTTCCTCGCCGCGCTGGGACGCACCGGCGACGAGGAGCCCAACCAGATGATCTCCAACCGGGACATCGGTCAGGCGACGATGTGATGCGCGAAGACCGGTGACCGTGGTCGAAGCGCAAGTGGTGCAGTGCCATCGGCTGCGCCGTGATCTTCTGATCGTCCGCCTCGTCGGCGAGCTGGTTCCGTTCGCCGCGGGGCAGTCCGTCGCCGTGACGGTGCCCACCTCGCCACACCTGCCTCGTCGGTACTCCCCCGCCCTACCCCCGTCGCGAGACGGCAAGTACGAGTTCCACATTCGCGAGGTACCGGCAGGCTGGGTCAGTCGCAGCATCGTCCGCGAGACCCGTGAGGGCGACATCTGGACTCTCGACGACCCGGCGGGCGACCTCCGTGTCGACGACACCGACGACGACGTCGTGATGGTCGCGGGCGGAACGGGTCTCGCACCGATGCGCGCACTGCTGCTGGGCCTGGCACGTCGGCCACGGCCTCCGCGGGTGCGGCTCTACGTGGGAGGCAGGCACCCCCGCGATCTCTATGCCGCCGACATGCTGTCCCTGATGGCGCGATCAGCGCCATGGCTCACGGTGATCCCGGTGGTGGACGAGCCCGTGGACCCGCCGTACCGCGACGAGTTCTTCGATGCCGCCGAGGCCGTGCGGCTGCAGACGGCACCCGACTCCGGCTTCGCACTTCACGAGTACCTCGTCGGCCGCGTCGGCGAGGTGGTGGCGCGGCGCGGGCCGTACCTGTCGCAGCGCGTGCTGGTGTGCGGATCACCGGCGATGTCGAGCTTCACGACGCGTGCCCTGGTGACGACGGGAACCCCGGCGGAGAACATCCGCACGGGGTGAGGGTCAGGTCTGCTTCGGGTTGCGCGGCGTCCACACGACGAGCGCGTTACTGCGTTGCACCGGAACGAGATCGCGTCGGTACCCGGCGTGAACCTTGGCCAGCTCGGTCGCCATCTCGGTGACGCGGGCCTGCAGCGCCTCCACCTGATTGGTGAGTTCGATGATGCGCTTGATACCCGCCAGATTGACGCCCTCGTCCTGCGAGAGACGCTGCACCTCGCGGAGCAGCGCGACGTCGCGCGGAGAGTACCGTCGCCCACCGCCGGTGGTGCGGAACGGCGTCACCAGTCCGAGACGGTCGTAGGTGCGCAGTGTCTGGGCGTGCATGCCGGCGAGCTCGGCGGCGACGGAGATGACGAAGATCCGGGCATCCGGGTCCGCGCCTGCGTCGCGCGCATCCTGCGGATCGCTGGGCGTCCGAGTCATCTCATCTCTCCTCTCGCATCAGAACCGTCAGGCTCCGGGCCACCCGGAGCGGGGATCGAAACCACTCGCCTTCTCCGCCGCAGCGTAGGCCTCGAGGGCATCACGTGCCGCGTCGTCCAACTCGGACGGCACGGCCACCTTCACCGTGACCAACAGGTCACCGATCTTCGACTTCTTGGGAATGCCGCGACCCTTCACCCGGAAGGTGCGGCCGTCCACCGTGCCTGCCGGAACCTTCAGACCGACTCGGCCGTCGAGCGTCGGCACCGACAACGTCGTGCCGAGCACCAGTTCGCTGTACGCGACGGGAACCGTGAGGGTGAGATCGTCACCCGTGCGGCCGAACACGGCGTCGCTCTTCACGTGCACGGTCACCAGCAGATCGCCGGCGGCAGCGCCGCGCAGACCGGCCTCGCCTCGGCCGGCCACTCGGACACGTTGCCCGTCACTGACACCGGCGGGAACCCGCACCGTCACCGACCGGGTGCGGTTCTGCACGCCGGTGCCGCGGCAGTCGGTGCACGGATCGTCGATGATCGACCCGGTGCCCCGGCAGTCGTCGCACGGCTCGCTGAAGCCGAACGCGCCCTGGTTGCGGCTGACCACACCGGCACCGTTGCACCGCGGGCAGACCCGCGGGCTCGTGCCGGGCTTCGCGCCGCTCCCGTGGCAGGTGGTGCACGACGACGGGCTCGTGATGGACAGCGGGACCGACGTTCCCACCGCCGCGTCACGGAAGTCGAGTGTCACCTCGGCAGCGAGATCACTCCCACGCCGCGGACGTGACGACGCGGCCTGGGTACGACCACCGGCCGCGCCACGGTTGAACAACCCGCCGAACAGATCACCGAGATCGGCTCCGCCACCGGCACCTCCGAAGAGGTCACCGACGTCGAATCCGCCGGCCGTACCCCCGCCGCCGAAGTTGGTTCCGCCGCCCGGCGAGAACCCGCCCCGGCCGAAACCACCACTGGCGAACAGTGATCGGGCCTCGTCGTACTCCTTGCGCTTCGCGGGGTCGGAGAGCACCGCATTGGCCTCGCTGACCGCCTTGAAGCGCTCCTCCGCTTTCGCGTCCCCCGGATTGGAGTCCGGATGGTTGTCGCGCGCGAGCTTGCGGTACGCCTTCTTGATCTCGTCCTGCGACGCGGAGGAGGAGACGCCCAGCTCCTTGTAGAAGTCCTTCTCTATCCACTCCCGTTGGCTCACCGGTCGCCTCCTCCTCTCACATCACATCTTCGTTGTAGTCGAACTATGCCTGGTCGGATGCCGCGTCGGCGCCCGAACCGTCGACGACGGCGACCATGGCGGTGCGCAGAACTCGATCACGCACCTTGTACCCCTTGCGGAACACGCTGCCGACGACCGGATCGGTGCCGTCGCCCTCGTGCTGCACGGCCTCGTGCAGCGCAGGGTCGAACGCGTCGCCCTCGTCACCGAAGGCGACGAGACCCTGTGCGGTGATGACGGATTCGAGCTTGTCCGCCACCGACTTCAGCGGCCCCGTCTCGAGGTCACCGTGCTTGCGCGCCCGATCGAGATCGTCGAGCACACCCAGCAACTCGGCCAACACCGACGCCTTGGCGTTGTCGATGTCCACCTGCTTGTCCCGAGCGACGCGTCGCCGGTAGTTGGCGAACTCGGCGCTGAGGCGCTGCAGGTCGGCCGTCCGCTCGGACAGCTCGTCCCTCTCGGGTGCAGTCTCGGAATCCACGGAACCCTCGGACATCTCTGCCTCGAGAACCACTGCTTCGTCCTCCACGTCACCGGGCTGGGGCGCCGTGGCGGAGCCCGCGAGGGACTCCTCCACGGCGGGGTCGACGTCGGGTGCGTCTACCTTCCCGGTGTCCTCAGCACTCACTTCTTGTCCGTGTCGACCGGCTCGTCCACGACCTCGGCGTCGACGACATCGTCGCTACCGTCGGTCGGGGCGGCGCCGTCGGCACCTGCTCCGTCGGCTGCTGCCGACTCGTACAGTGCCTGACCCAGAGCCTGCGACTCCGTGCTCAGCTTCTCCACCGCTGCCTTGATGGCAGCGATGTCGGTGCCGTTCAGAGCAGTGCGAGCCTCGGCGATGGCCGACTCGACCTTCTCCTTGGTCTCCGCAGGAACCTTGTCCTCGTTGTCCTTGACGAACTTCTCCGTCTGGTAGACGAGCGACTCGGCCTGGTTGCGGGTCTCGGCCTCCTCGCGACGGGTCTTGTCCTCCTCGGCGTGAGCCTCGGCGTCCTTGACCATGCGCTCGATCTCCTCCTTGGAGAGGCCGGAGCCCTCCTGGATCTTGATCGTGTTCTCCTTGCCGGTGCCCTTGTCCTTCGCCGTCACGTGCACGATGCCGTTGGCGTCGATGTCGAACGTGACCTCGATCTGGGGCACACCGCGCGGGGCGGGCGGCAGCTCCGTCAGCTCGAACGAGCCGAGAAGCTTGTTGTGCGACGCGATCTCGCGCTCACCCTGGAAGACCTGGATCTGCACCGACGGCTGATTGTCGTCCGCCGTGGTGAAGGTCTCGGACCGCTTGGTGGGGATGGTGGTGTTGCGCTCGATGAGCTTGGTCATCACGCCACCCTTGGTCTCGATGCCGAGGGACAGCGGCGTGACGTCGAGGAGCAGAACGTCCTTGACCTCACCCTTGAGCACACCGGCCTGCAGTGCGGCGCCGACGGCCACGACCTCGTCCGGGTTGACGCCCTTGTTGGGCTCGCGTCCACCGGAGAGCTCCTTGACCAGGTCGGAGACGGCCGGCATACGGGTGGAGCCACCGACGAGCACGACGTGGTCGATGTCCTTGACCGCGATGCCCGAGTCCTTGACCACGGCCTGGAACGGCGCGCGGGTGCGGTCGAGCAGATCGGCGGTGATCTTCTGGAACTCGGAGCGGCTGAGCTGCTCGTCGAGGAAGAGCGGGTTCTTGTCCGAGTCCACCGTGATGTACGGCAGGTTGATGGACGTGCTCTGGCTCGAGGACAGCTCGATCTTGGCCTTCTCCGCAGCCTCACGCAGGCGCTGGAGAGCCATCTTGTCCTTGGTCAGATCGATGCCGTTCTGAGCTTTGAACTTGTCGACGAGCCAGGTGACGATGCGCTCGTCCCAGTCGTCGCCACCGAGGTGGTTGTCACCGGATGTGGCGCGGACCTCGACGACACCGTCGCCGATCTCGAGCAGGGACACGTCGAACGTGCCGCCACCGAGGTCGAACACGAGGATGGTCTGTTCCTTCTCGCCCTTGTCCAGGCCGTACGCCAGAGCGGCGGCGGTGGGCTCGTTGACGATGCGCAGGACGTTGAGGCCGGCGATCTGGCCGGCTTCCTTCGTGGCCTGACGCTGTGCGTCCTCGAAGTACGCGGGCACGGTGATGACGGCGTCCGTGATCTCCTCGCCCAGGTACGCCTCGGCGTCACGCTTGAGCTTCATGAGCGTGCGCGCGCTGATCTCCTGCGACGTGTACTTCTTGTCGTCGATGCCGACGGTCCAGTCAGTGCCGATGTGGCGCTTGACGGAGCGAATGGTCCGGTCGACGTTCGTGACGGCCTGGTTCTTCGCGGACTGGCCGACGAGAACCTCTCCGTTCTTGGCGAACGCGACGATGGACGGGGTGGTGCGTGCACCCTCGGAGTTGGCCACCACGACCGGTTCGCCGCCCTCCAGGACGGACACGACCGAGTTGGTGGTCCCGAGGTCGATTCCGACCGCACGAGCCATGTGAAGACCTCCTGATAGATGCTGCTGTGATCGTTCGAGCGTCTGCCTGAGCGAACTGCGCTCAAGTCTGCCTGTCGGATTCTCGCTCCGTCAAGTCGTACTTGAGTGACCCACGCTCAATGGCAGTCGTACGGCTCAACGGAGGGGTGTGCGAGTTTGTTCCCGGAGTGGTCGGCCGGCTGTGGTCCGCGCGTCTGGACCCACCCGATCGCGAGGCTTTCTGCGGATCGGCAGCATTCGACGCGAAAATGTGGCAAAACCTGCACTCGGCCGTGCCTCAGCATCCACAGGTCGACCGGATCGACGGGATCCCGCCTCCGGCAGCAAGTTGAGGGCACTCACGCATGGTCGGCGCGTGTGAACCCACCCGATCGCGAGGCTTTCTGCAGATCCGCGGAATTCGACGCGAGAGTGTGGCTGAACACGCACGTCCGACGGTTAGGGTCCACGGCATGTCACCGGTTCCCGGCACGACCCTGACGGCCCGAGGTCTCACCCGCACATTCGGACGCCACACAGCAGTCGCCCACGCCGACGTCACTCTGACCCCTGGCAGCGTGACCGGGCTGGTCGGACCCAACGGCGCCGGCAAGACGACACTGCTGCTGATGCTCGCCGGCCTCCTGGCTCCCGACTCCGGGACCCTCGAGCTGGACGGGTCTCCGGTCGAGACGGTCGCACTCCGGCGGGCCGTGGGGTGGATGCCCGACGTCTTCGGCACCTGGGACAGCCTCACCGCGTCCGAGATCCTGTCGACGTTCGGACGGCTGCACGGGCTGTCCTCGCAGGACGCCCGGGCCCGCGCCGCCGAACTGCTGCAGCAGGTCCACCTCGACGATCGCGCCGACCGACCCGCGCACGAGTTGTCCCGCGGCCAGAAGCAGCGGCTCGGGTTCGCCCGCGCTCTGGTCCACCGACCGCGCATCCTGCTGCTCGACGAGCCGGCGTCCGGCATGGACCCGCGCTCGCGAGTCGAACTGCGCGACGAGGTCCGCCGGCTCGCCGACAACGGATGCGCAGTGCTGGTGTCGAGCCACATCCTCACCGAACTGTCGGAGATGGTGGACGACGTGCTCGTGATGACGGACGGGCGCACGCGGGAGTCGGCACCCGCCACCGAACGATCGTGGCGACTACGCGCGGTGGGCCGGCCTGTTTCGTCGGCCGACATCCTGCGCTTCCCCGACGAGGAGGCCGCGGCGCGACACCTGCGCACGGTCGTCGACTCGGGGGTGCTCGTCGCCGAGTTCGCCCGCGTCGACTCGGAACTCGAGAACGCGTACCTCGCACTCGACGCGGACAGGACCTGACGTGGCGGCACGGATGAGCAGCTGGTGGTCGGTGGTCGGCGTACTGATCGGCCTCGAACTCCGGCAGCGACTGCGCACCACCCGGTGGCGCATCACCCTGGCCGTCACGTTCACGGTCATGTCGCTGGCCGTGTTCGGGTCGATGTATCTGGCACTGTCGGTGGACGAGGCCGATGCGAACTACGACGGCTGGGCGCGCAATCTCTACGCGGTCGTACTGGGAGTCGAGCTGTTCCTCGGCGTGGTCCTCGCCCCCACCCTCACGGCGACGTCGATCAACGGTGACCGCAAGGACGCGACGCTCGCCGTGGTGCAGGCGACGCCGATCAGCCACTGGCAGTTGGCCGTCGGCAAGCTTCTCGGGTCGTGGGTGTCGTGCCTCGCCCTCGTCGCCGTGGCGTCGCCGTATCTTGTGTGGGGCATCGTCGCCGCGCCCTACGGCATCGGCACCTCGGTGCTGGGCGTGATCGTTCTCTGCCTGATCTTCCTGTGCTACTGCGGGATCGGGCTGGGGTACTCCGCCCTGACCGCTCGGCCGGCAGGTTCGGCCGTCCTGACGCAGGCCACCGTGTTCTTCCTGGTGTTGGGCCTCCCGGCACTGTTCGGCCTGCTCTACTCGACCACGGCGAAGGACCACGAGGTGGTGGGCGCCGAGTACACGTACGTGGACGATTCGTTCGACACCGTTCCGGACTGTCGCGACGTGGCCACGGTGCGCTCCTACGAGCACACCGAGCGTATCTGGTGGCTGTTGGCGCCCAACCCGTTTCTCATTCTCCCGGATGTGGTGGCCGCACATGACAATCCGAGCGTACGTGTCTGGATGTCGGACGAGCGGCCACCCGATCCCAGCGTGGCGCGCCCGATAGCCGAGACGCTCTCGACGGCGCGCACGGGCCCGTACCTGACGGAGCCGACCTGCGCGGACACCGTGTCGACCTACCGCGTGAGCGCCTCGAACCGCAGCTTCTACGACGAGCAGGTCGCGTTCGAATCCGGAAAGGTCGGCGACAGTTGGTACCTCGGGCTGGCCGTCAATGTCATCCTGGGAGCTCTCGGACTCACGGTCGCCGCGCGCCGACTCCGCGTTCCGGCCCGCACCTTGCCGAGGGGCGTGCGGATCGCCTGAGGCGCTCAGCTCAGCCGTCCACCCCCGTCGACGTGGAGGGTGGTTCCGGTGACGAAGGTGTTGGTCAGGGCGAGCAGCACCGCTGCCGACACGTCCTCCGGGCGGCCCACGCGCCGTGCGGGATTGGAGGCAGCCGTCGCGTCGAACATCTTCTGCTTCCCGTCTCCCATGCCGTCCCACGCACCCGAGTCGACGATGCCGGGCGACACGGCGTTGACCCGCAACGGTGCCAGTTCGACGGCCAACGCTTCCGCGAGGAATGCGACAGCACCGTTGGTCGTGGCCATGACGGCGAGGCCCGGCGCCGGCTTCCATGCGGCGACACCGGAGAAGAACACGAACGAGCCGCCGTCCCGCAGCGTGGGCGCGAAGTGCTTGGCCAGCAGGATCGGTCCGACGACCTTGGCTGCGAATGCGCCCTCGACGGCGGCGCGGTCGAGGTCTGCGACCGGGCCGTTGGCGTGGTTCGCCGCGAGCGACACGACGTGATCGAGAGGTCCGAGCGTGGTGACGGCGGCGGCGATGGACGATTCGTCGTCGAGGTCGAGGTGCACCGCCGATGCGCCCGAGCCGAGCTCGGCGACAGTGTCGGCCAGGGCCTCCGGGCGTCGACTGCCGAGGACGACCTCCGCGCCGGCGGCGACCGCGTACTCGGCGATGCGCCGCGCGATGCCCGACGAGCCGCCGACGAGAAGGATGCGGGTGTTCTGCAGGGTGCTCATGACGGTGTGTCCCTTCCGCGGCCGCGTCTCTCGCGGCCACGGGAGGTTCAGCGCACCGGGCCCGCAGCATCATCCCATCACGCTATCGATAGTTCCGCGACTTGCCATCCATAATTTCTATGGAAACAGCGTGGCGGCATAATCGACCAGCATGACGTTCGACGAGGTGGCCGACGAGCTGTACGGGCTGGACCCGTCCGACTTCGTCGCCACCCGCACGGACCGGCAGAAGCAGGCGCGTTCCGACGGCGACAAGGCCCTGGCCAAGCAGATCGGTGCGCTGCGCAAACCGACGATCGTCGGGTGGGTTCTGAACGTGACGGTGCGCGACGCGGAGGACGACGTCTCAGACCTGCTCGACCTCGGCGAAGCACTTCGTGAGGCGCAGCAACATCTGCGGGAAGGCCGGAGGCCCGCCGGTCGACCGTCGGGCACCACCCTCCGCACGCTGACGAAGCAGCGGCAACGCGCGGTGCGCGCGCTGGCGAGCCGGGCTGCGGAGATCGCGGAGGATCGCGGTCACCCGATCGGCGAGGACGTCGGGCGCGAGGTGACCCAGAGCCTGAATGCGGCGCTGTCCGATGCGGACATCGCCGACGAGATGCGGCGCGGCCGGATGCTGGGTGCCGCCGAGTACAGCGGCTTCGGCCCGATGGGGCTGGTGTCCGTCGATCCCGAACCCGCCGAAGACGACAAACCTGCGCAAGAACCCGAACCCGACGACACCGCCGAACGGGAGAAGGAAGAGCAGCGAGCCCGCGCGCAGGCGGAGCTCGACGACGCCGAGGCTGCGCTGCAAGGTGCGACCGAGGCGCTGGAGAAGGCCGACCATCGCGTCGACGAGTTGCAGGAGTCGGTCGACGCCCTGACCGAGCAACTCGAGAAGGCACGCCAGGACCTGGAGGCGGCGCAGGATGCACGGTCCGCGGCGGCGTCGGAGAAGGACGCGTCGACCTCGAGGGTCCGGAACGCGACGAAGCGCCTCGATCGACTGTGATCGAGGCGCTTCGTCGGTGACGGGTCAGGCGCAGTTGCCCGCTGTCGGAACGTCGCGGAACCGGGCGTCGAGCCAATTGGTGCCGGCGCCGAGTCCGATGAAGTCGGGCAGGACGTGGCCGAGCGCGAGCCCGGGGAGGAAGAACGGCAGCTGCTGAGTGTTCAGCTGGACGTTCGAGCCCTTTCCACACCAGGTTGCGGCGAGATCGACTGCCTGGCCGTGCGGAACGATGTCGTCGCCCGTACCGGTGTCGATGTAGACCGGCGTGGTGGGCGTGCGATTACCGATCTTGTTCTCGGCGAGAACTGTCTGCGCCTCGGGAATGCGCTTGAGGTAGTCCGACAGCGATTCGCCGGTGGTGATCCACTCGTTGGTGCGGTGGAAGCCCACGGTGAGTGCACTTTCCACGACGCACTGATTCTCGAGTGCCGCCAGCGCAGCCTTGCCGGCCGGGTTGGTCGACGCGTCGATGATCGGGCCCAACTCGGGGTTGGACCGGCGCAGACCGTTCAGGGTGTAGCCGATGACACCGGTGAGGATGGTGCCGTCGACCTGCGCCAGCGTCGCTGCCAGATCGGCGACGGGGGCACCGGCGTAGGTGCCCTTGATGTCCAGCTCCGGTGCGTACTCGGGAGCGAGCTCCACGGCCGCTGCCACGGCGCCGCCGCCCTGGGAGTAACCCCAGAGGCCGACCGGGGATTCGGGTCCGACCTTGGTGTTGCCGAGTTGCTGCGCGGCGCGCGCCGCGTCGAGCACCGCGTGCGCTTCGGCGGCGCGGTTGACGTAGGTGTGCGCACCCGGCGTGCCCAGACCGTCGTAGTCGGTGATGACGACGCCGTAGCCGCGGGCCAGCAACGCGTAGGTGGAGAGCAGCTCGTACTCGACCATGAGTCCGAGCACGGGGGTGTAGGTGAGGACGTTGTTCAACTGGTGCGACGGCGCGCACTGGTCGCCCTGGCCGTGGGTGCCGGGGGCGATCACCACGAGCGGGCGCGGACCGGGGCCGGTCCACTCGGCCGACGGGTCGATGTACGTCCCGGTGACGGCCACCGGCGCGTCGTTGGCGTCCTGCGACCGGTACATCAGGCGCGTCGCGGTGCCGGGGATCGGTCCCTGCGGCAAGGGAAGCGACAGTGCGAGATTCGACGGCCCGGTACGGATGAGGTCACCGTCGTTCCCGGCGGGAAGCGGTGAGGGGGGCGTGTAGAAGCTCGACGCCGGGCCGGGGGGTTCGGCGGTCGCCGTGGGCACCACCGCGCCGAACAGACCGAGACACATCACCAGACCGACGCCGGCAGACCGCAGTTTCCGCACATTCATCCCATCGACAACGGGGCCCAGGCGGGCCCACTACCGCCCTGACCGTAAGTGATGGGGCCCACTTCCGAGAAGCCCGTGTGACCCCGACCGCGGACTTCGTGCTCGATCACTTTGCGAGCCCGAACGGACGGGGCCGGACCACAACAGGGTCGGGCGGAAACAGACCCTCTAGCCTGAAGCCATGAACGCGTCGGACAGTGTTGAAGGCTCGCAACCCCCGAAGCCGCCCCGCCCGTCGGTGCACGTGACGCCCATGCGGGAGCCGGTTCCCGACGAGCGCCCACGCGCCGTCGATGCCGCCGTGATCCTGTGGAGTCTGTGCCTCGTCGTCCTGGCGGCCACCGGCGCGCTGCTGGGACTCGACCACCAGGGACTACGGTCGCGCCTCGCCGACGTCCTCTCGGCCGACGCCCCCGGCACCTCGGCGGAGGACATCGACTCGACGGTCCTCATCACGCTCGTCGCCGGTGCTGCCGTCGGCGCCGTCGTTCTCCTGGTGGGACTGGCCGGCATCCTGCAGATCCGCGGCCGACGCCCCACCGGACGATCCACGCTGACCGTGGTCGGCATCGTCGCGGCCGCGGGATCGATCGCGTTCTGGATCGCGACCTCCGATGCGCTGGAGCAGCCCACGACGTATGCGCCGTTCGTCGTCGCGGCCCTCGCTCTGCTGGGCACCGCTCCGCTGTTCGTCCCCGCCGTCGGGCGATGGCTCGCAGCCGCTCCCGTCCGGCGCTGATCTCAGCGGCGGTCGAGCTCCGCGAGGATGCCCTCGGCGCTGCGCGCGGCGATGTCGCACGCCCGCGCCGTGAACCGGTCGAGCAGCGGATGGGACGCGCGGGAGCGCCAACTGCGGACCGCGTCGAAGGCCGTCTTGCGCTGCAGTTCCACCGAGTCGTCCGGATCGAGCCCCAACCGCGTCGTCGTCTCGGTGCCCTGCGCACCCACCAGTCGAGCGAGCTCCGCCTTCTCCGGCTCGGGCAGCCGCACTTCGCGTGCCCGTAGCTGACCGAGCAGACGCAGTTCCTTGAACCCGTGGACGTCGGCGAGGGTGGATCCCACCTCGTCGATGATGGCGCGCGATCCCGCGGCCGGTGAGGCGCGCAGCACGCGATCGAGAGCGACGAGGGCCGAGTGCGCCTTGAGCTGGTCGGCTCGCTCGCCGAACTGAACGTCGATGATGTGCCGTAGCTCCTCGAGTCCACTGCGCTCGACTAGTTCCCTTGCGAGCGAGGGCGAATCGCGCGTGCCCATGCGGATGAGCGTGACGGCCATCCGGATGCCGAAGAGCCCGAAACGGTCGACGAGTCCGGCGCGCGTCTCCGCATCGACGGGGAGTGGCATGTCCGGGCGGGAGAAGCGGTCGGCCGACAGCATCGCCAGTTGGAGGTCGTCGGGCGGAGCGTCGGCCAACGCGACGAGCGCGCCGAACTCGCTCTGCCGCAACGTCCGTGCCCCGAGGGCGAGCAGGCCGGCGACGGGCACGACGGCCTGGCACAGACCGGTCTTCTCGAGTTCCACCGCGAAGCGGGACGCCACTTCCTTGGCCGACATCATCGCGTCCATGCGGCCGGCGCCCACCTCGTCGGCACGCGAGACGACGCCGACCACGCCGAGGGGGCCGGAGTCGCCACCGACCGCGTCGTTGATGCGGGTGAGGAACGACGTGTCGGACGCGCTCAGGGTGCGCAGGAGATAGACCACGGCGTCGGCGCCGGACGCGGAGTCCTCGGGCGTCAACATCGACAACGTCCGCTCGGACACGTCCAGGGACAGCGACGACGTGCCGGGGGTGTCGATGATGGTGTTGCGGGCCAGGGTTCGCGCCGGCCACTCGACGTCGAGGCGGTCCACGCGGTCCGCGGTGAGATCGCCGAAGTCGAACGACAGTCGACCACCCCGACGCAGCACCGGGATGCTCATCGAGCGGTCCCCGTCGTACCGGGCCGTCACCGAGGGAGACGTCCCGCGGCGGTACCACGTGACCACGCGGGTGCACTCGGTCGCGTCGGTGGGGGCGATGTCCTGTCCGACGAGCGCGTTGAGGAGCGTCGACTTGCCGGCCTTGAGTGATCCGGCGAGCGCGACGCGCAGCGGCTCGTCGAGCCGGTCCGCGCAGACGCGCAACGCATCCCGGACGTCCGGCTCCCGCACGTACTCCGCCTGCGCCGCCGCGACGAGTTCCCGCGCACGGTCGAGCGTGACACTCACGAGCCGGTACCGATCTGCGTGCGGTCCGCACGAGCCGCCTCGACGACCTTGTCTGCCTCGGCGGCCTCGACGGCCTCGGGGTCGAGCTTCTGCGCGATGCTGCGCAGTGCAGAGATCTTCTTCAGTGACTGCTCCAGTTCGGCTGTGCGCGCGGCACGCTCGGACGAGGCGCCGGTCGCCGCCTCCTGCGCGGCCCGCAGCGAGTCGCTCACCGAGCGCACCGTCTGATCGGCCATGTCGGTGAAGTGGTCACGGAGCTGGCGCTGAACGAGCCGCAGGCGGTCTTTGGACTCCTTGCCCACCTGGAAGCTGACGTCGTCGGTGAACTTGCGGATGGCGACCTTCGCGTCGGCCCGCCGCTTGAGCACCCGCGCCTCCTTGTCGTCCTTGTAGGCCTTGCTGCCCAACAGGACTCCGGCGCCGAGCGAGATCGGATTGAGCAGGGCCAGTCCCATCATCGTCGTGATGAGTCCGAACATGAGCACGCCACCGTAGGAGCCGCGCATGCCCACGAGCACCTTCGAGGTGATGCCCATCCGGCCGGACTCGAGGTCCCCCAGTGAGGTCACCGGGTCCATGACGCCGTCGACGTTCGCGATGTTCATCGCCGGGATGTGCGCATCGGCCGTCTCGGCGAAGTGCCGAGCGACCGTCTCGGCGAGCCACAGGGACCGCTCGTGCGCCCAGACGAAGTTGTCCCCCACGGCGGAGGCGATCTGGTCCTCGAGCCACTCACCGATGCGCGGCCAGTCCTTGCCCGGGTCTCCCCCGTCGACCGCCTCCTCCGCCTCACGGGTGATGACGCGCAGCCGGTCTCGCAGGTCGTGGTCGATGTCGGCGGCCAGATCGGTGATGCCGTCGTTGAGTGTCTGCTGCCACCGACTGCTGCGCTTCTGCATGTCCTCGGCGTTGGCCCGCGCCTGTTGCAGACCGGCCACCGCCGCGGCGGCGGTCTCCGGATCGCGAAGCGCCGCGAGTTCACTGCCCAGGGCGAGGGCGAGATGCTCGGACACCGAGCGGACGTCGAGAGCGACGGCCTTGCGAGTGGTGGCGTCGGCACGCTGCACCACACCGCGGAGGAAGTCGTAGAGAGCCGGGAAGCCGGCCTCCTTGTCGAGCGAATCGTCCTTCAGCCGCAGCGCGTGCGAGCGGAGCATCGACGAGATCGGCATCAGCGGGACGTCGATGCCCTGCCGCGCGAGGTGCCCGCGATCGGCCTCGACGATGCGCCGCCAGTGCGGGTACAGGTCGGTCTTGGTCACCAGGCACGCGACCGCCGGGCACAGAGTCACCACCTGGCGCAGGAAGGCCACCTCGGGCTCGGTGAACTCCTGACTCGAATCGGACAGCACCAGAACGGCATCCGCCGACGTGACCAGACCCAGGGTGCTGTTGGCGTGCGGGTTGCCGTGGCCGCCGACGCCGGGGGTGTCGATGACGACGAGCCCGTCCTTCAGCAGCGGGCTGGGCACGGAGATCTCGAGGCGCAGGATCTCGCGACCCTCCGCGCGCGGGTCGGTCGGTGTGACGGCATGGATGTCCGCCATGGGGATGTCGATGCGCACCGGGTCGGCGCCGATCTCGCCGACCACCAGCTCCGCCCGCTCGGTCTCCGCGTACGCGACCATCGTGGGCACCGCGGTGGTCTCGTCGTCGCCCACCGAACACACGTCGAGGCCCAGCAGCGAGTTCACGAACTGGCTCTTGCCCTGCTTGAGCGGTCCGACCACGACGATGCGCAGGCGCGGATCGAGCACCCGCTCACGCGCCGCCGTCAACCGGTCGAGAAGGTCGCGGCGACCGGCACCGGACGCCACCTCGCCCATCCGGGACAGGAGCTCGGCCAGTTGCGTCGCCTGCGTCGGCGCGGGGGTCTTCCCGGCGCCGGTCTGCACGGCGGGTGGTGCGTCGTTCTGCATGTGGTCCCGATCTGTCTGCGGTGGCAACGGGTCGAGCGCGTCTGTGAGCATTCACCATCTGCGGCGGTGTGACCCTCACGGTAAGCGCCGACGACCCCGTACGCATAAGCGCGTACGGGGTCGTCGGTGTTACAGAGCGCGGGTGATCAGTTGGCGTCTCCCGCGTCGGCCGCGTTGTCATCGGCCACAGCGCCGGTGTCGAGGCCGTCGTCCGCGGAGCTCAGTCCACCGCCGAGGGTGTTCGACAGGCCGTCGGTCAGGCCACCGGTGAGTCCGCCGCCGAGCCCGGAGACGGTGTCGGTGAGGCCGTCGCCGACTCCGCCGACCGCCGCCGCGGGGCCGTCGAAGGCACCCTCGGCGTCGACGTCCTGCCAGGAGGTGGCCTCGCCGGCGATGTCGCCGCCGAGTCCGCCGTCCGTGGTCACTGCGCCGAGCGCGTCGCCGGTGACGTCGGTGACCGCGCTCAGGCCCAGTCCGTCGGTCGCTCCGGTGACGCCGCCGAGCACGGCGTCGGTGGAGTTCTGGAACTGGCCCACCGCGTCGGCGGTGGCGTCGATGCCGCCGTCGAGTGCGCCGGTGAACTCGGACGTGTTGTCCAGTCCGCCGGTGACCTCGCCGTCGGGCGAGATCTCGAAGCCGCCGAAGACGCCGCCCGCGCCGGTCGCAGCGCCGGTCAGGCCGCCCTGCAGCTCCGAGCCGAGCTCGAGCCCGCCCTGCGTGACGCTGTTCAGGCCCAGCCCGAGGCCGCTGGCGAGGCCGCCGCCCAGGCTCGCCACCGCACCGGTGACCGCGTCGGGATCGGTGACCGCGCCGCCGACACCGGTGAGGGTGCCGTCCAGTCCGCCGGCGACCGCACCCACGGCGCCGAGGCCACCGGTCAGGGTGGTCAGTGCGCTGAGGCTGCCGTCGAGGCCGGTGTTCGCGTCGAGCAGTCCGCTGATCGGCAGACCCTCGGCGTCGAGCGCGCCGCCGGCGGAGACCGCCGTGTCGAGTGCGGCGTCGAGCATCGTGGTGAGGTCACCCGTGGCTCCGAGTGCCGTTCCCAGGGACGCCACCGGATCGCCGCCGCCGGCGATGTCGAGCAGAGCGCCGAAGGCTCCGCCGAGCTCCGCACCCGCCGTGCCGCCGACGCCGAAGGCTGCGGTCAGCGTCGCGGGCAGGTCGCCCAGGGCGCCGGTGTCCACGCCGCCGACGAGGCCGAGCGCCCCGTTGAGCGCCGCGCCGAACTGGCCGACCGGGTCGGTCTCCAGGTCGAGGACACCGCCGACGTTCAGTGCGTCGCCGAGTGCGGCGGAGACGATGCCGCCGAGGTCACCCTCGAGCAGTCCGTTCGCATCCAGATCGGCGAGCACCGTGCCGCCGAGGACCGTGCCCAGTGCGGTTCCCAGTCCTGCTGCGGCTGCGCCGCCCAGTCCCAGTGCCGCGGCCAGGCTGCCCGTGAGGTCCGGCAGGTCCGTGTCGGGCAGGCCGACTCCCGCGACCAGGCCGAGGCCGGTCGAGACAGCGCCGCCGAGCAGGCCGGCGAGGTCGGCGTCCAGATCGAGATCCGGAGCCGCACCGAGCACCGTGCCGAGCGCGGCGTCGAGGTCCAGCCCACCGGCCAGCAGTGCACCGAGCTGGGCCTGCAGATCGGCGGTCAGGGAGCCCCCGAGAGCGGCACCGAGAGTGGCGCCGACCGTGGCGGCGACGTCGCCGCCGGCGGCCAGAGCACCGCCGAGTGCAGCGCCGACCGTGGCGGCGAGATCTCCGCCGACCAGGCCGTCGAGATCGAGCGCCCCGCCGAGTCCGAGCGCCGTGTTCAGGGCGCCGGCCAGGGTGGCCGCACCCTCACCGGTGATGCCGAGAGCGGCGGTGACGGCGGCACCCAGATCGGCACCCGCGGTCAGGTCGGTGACGCCGGCGAGGACGCCGCCGAGGGCGAGTCCGAGTTCACCGGCAGCGTCGCCGCCGAGGCCGAGAGCCACGCCGAGGGCGGTGGACAGCTGCGCCGCCACATCGCCGCCGAGCAGTGCCTGCAGGTCACCGGTGAGCAGCCCGCCGGCGCCGAGGGCAGCGCCGAGCGAGCCGGCGAGCGCACCGACGATGTCGGTGTCCAGTGCGCCGGTCAGGCCGCCCAGCAGGTCGGCGTCGAGCAGACCGCCGACGGCTCCGAGCCCGTCCAGATCTGCGAGCCCGTCGAGATCGACCAGCCCGCCGAGTCCGAGTGCGCCGCCGAGGACCGTGCCGAGTGCGGCGTCCAGATCGACGCCGCCGCCCAACAGACCTGCGAGCTGTGCGCCGAGGTCGCCCGACAGGGCGGTCCCGAGCACGCCGCCGAGGGCGGCGCCCACGTTCGCGGCCAGCGGGCCACCGGCCGACAGTGCTGCGCTGAGCGCGGCTCCGACGGTGGCGGCGACGTCCGCGTCGGCACCGAGGATCGCGGTGAGGTCGAGACCGCCCGCAGCTCCCAGCATCGCCTCGAGTGCGCCCGAGAGCGTGGCGGCGGCATCGCCGGTGACACCGAGTGCACCGGCGAGGACCAGTCCGAGATCGGCGCCGGCCGTGAGGTCGGTGGCCGCACCGACGAGCCCGCCCAGTGCCAGGCCGAGGTCGCCACCCAGTGCGCCGCCGGCGCCCAGGGCGCCGGAGAGTGCGGCGCCCAGGACGGCGGTGAGGTCGCCGCCGAGCAGTGCGGTGAGGTCGACGTCGGTCAGTCCGCCGGTGTTCAGTGCGGCGGCGAGCGTGGTGCCGAGCGTGCCGACCAGGCCGGCGGCCGCGTCGGCACCGATGCCGAAGACCCCGTCGAGGTCGAGAGCGCCGCCCAGGACGGCGGTCAGTGCGGTACCGAGATCGGCGCCGCCTGCCAGCAGTCCGGTGAGCTGGGCGCCGAGGTCGGCGCCGAGCACGGCAGCGAGGGTGGTGCCGAGTGTCGCGCCCAGTCCTGCGGCGACGTCGCCACCGGCGGCGAGTGCGCCCGTGAGCGCGGCCGTGATGTCGGCGCCTCCGACCACACCGAGTGCGGCGTCGAGCGCGCCGGCGAGCTGCGCGGTGAGTCCACCGGTCAGGTCGCCGTCGAGGCCGAGGGCCGCGGTGAGCGCCGCTGCGAGGTCGGCGCCGAGGACGCCGTCCAGGTCCAGACCCGCGGTGACCGTGCCGAGCACGTCGCCCAGGGCCAGGCCCACGTTCGCCGCCACGTCGCCGCCGGCCGCGAGAGCCGTCGCGAGTGCGGCGGAGAGCTGCGCGGCGAGGCCGCCGGTCAGCAGGCCCGCGAGATCGGCGTCGAGCAGACCGCCCGCACCGAGCACGGCTGCGAGCGAGGTGCCGAGCGTGGCGACGAGGTCGCCGCCGAGGCCGAGGGCACCGGACGGATCGAGGACACCGCCCAGCAGGGTGGTGAGGCCGGCACCGAGGTCCAGACCACCGGCGAGCAGGCCGACGAGCTCGGCGCCGAGGTCGCCGGACAGGACACCACCGAGGGCCGCGCCGAGCGTGGCACCGAGGTTGGCTGCCACCGCGCCGCCGGCGGCGAGAGCGCCGGAGAGTGCGGTACCGAGGGTGGCCGCGAGGTCCAGGTCGCCGAGGACGCTGAGGTCGTTCAGCACGTTCAGGTCGCCCAGCACGCCGAGTCCGCCGAGCAGGTCGAGATCGCCGGCCAGGCCGAGGACACCGTCGAGAGCGGCACCGAGCTGAGCGGTGAGGCCCGCTGCGAGTCCACCGGTGAGCCCTGCGCCGACACCGAGTGCGCCGGTGAGGGCTGCGGCGAGGGTGGCACCGAGTCCGGCCACCGCGTCGACGTCGAGACCGCCCGCCACGTCCACGAGTCCGGCGAGCACGCCGCCGAGGGCGAGTCCGAGGTCGCCGCCCAGGTCGCCGCCGACGGCGAGAGCGCCGGCCAGCGCGGCAGCGAGCTGAGCACCGAGATCGGCACCGAGCAGTGCGGTCAGATCGCCACCGAGCAGGCCGCCCGCACCGAGGAGAGCCTTGAGGGAACCGCCGAGCGTGGCCAGGACACCGGCACCGAGGCCGAGTGCGCCGTCGACGTCGAGCAGGGCACCGAGGTCGGCGAGAGCGCCGATGTCCAGGAGGCCGCCGAGGCCGAGAGCGCCGTCGAGGATGGTGGCCAGTGCCGCACCGAGGTCCAGCTCACCGGCCAGCAGTCCGACCAGCTGAGCACCGAGGTCGGCCCCCAGGACGCCGCCGAGGGCGGCACCGAAGGCCGCGCCGAGCGTGCCGGAGACGGTACCGCCGGCGACCAGCACGCCGCTGAGGGCAGTGGAGAGAGTGGCGCCGAGCGTGGCCGCGATGTCGGCTCCGCCGGCCAGGGCGGCCGCGAGGTCCAGGCCACCGGCCAACTCCAGGACACCGTCGAGCGCGGCGCCGAGCTGCGCACCGATACCGCCACCGAGGCCGAGCACACCGGCGAGGGTCGCGCCGAGGGTGCCGCCGACGCCGAGAAGAGCGTCGAGGTCGAGTGCGCCGGACAGGCCGGCGACGGCTCCGAGGAGCGCGCCGAGGGAGGCGCCGAACTCACCGGCGACGTCTCCGCCGGCAGCGAGGGCTGCGCCGAGAGCCGCGGAGAGCTCGGTGGTCAGCGTGCCTGCGAGCGCGGCGACGACGTTCGCGTCGAGGATGGTGGTCAGCGTCGCGCCGAGATCACCGGCGACGTCGACGGCAGCGGCGAGAGCACCCGAGAGAGCAGCGGTGATGTCGGTGGTCACACCGAGCGCGCCACCGACGACGACACCGAGCGATCCGGCGACATCGAGTCCGGCGGTGAGGGCGGCGGCCAGATCGGCGCCGAGCGAGCCACCGGCGGTGACCGCTGCGCCGAGCACGCCACCGAGTGCGGCGCCGACATTCGCGCCGAGCACACCGCCCACCGAGAGTGCGTTGGAGAGAACGCCGGACAGACCGACCACGGCGTCGAGGTCGAGACCGGCGACGGTGCCGAGCACGGCGTCGAGAGCGGCCGTGAGCTGGGCTCCGGCACCCACGCCGAGGCCGAGTGCTGCGGTGAGCGCACCGGCCAGGGTGGCGCTGAGGTCGACGAGCGTGTCGAGGTCGAGGACGCCGCCGAGGGCGAGGAAGGCGTCGAACGCCGCGCCCAGTGCGGCACCGAACTCGGCGGCGAGGTCGCCACCGAGAGAGAGTCCGTTGGCCAGGACGAGGGCGAGGACGGTGGTGAACTGGCCCGCGATGTCGAGGTCGCCCAGGTCGATGAGGCTGAGGTCGAGTCCGCCGAGCAGGTCGATGTCGCCGATTCCGCCGAGGTCCAGCGAGGCCAGGTTCAGACCGCTGAGGTCGAGCGAGGCCAGGTTCAGGCCGCTCAGATCCAGGTCACCGAGGTTCAGGTTGCCGATGTTGCCGATGCTGCCGATCGCCAGGCCGCCACCGATGAGGGTCGGGCTGAAGGTGAAGCCACCCAGGTCGAAGCCCCCGAAGTTGTTGTTGCTGAAATTTCCGTTGTTGTTGTTGTTTCCGAAGTTCACCGCGTTGCTGCCGAACGTGGGGCCGCCGACGGCGACGTTGTTGCCGCCGAAGACGGTGCTGTTGTTCACGCTGCCCGCATTCACGACGGTCGAGTTCACGACGTTGGAGGAGCTGCCCGCGTTCACGATCGAGGCGAGACGCGATCCGCCGGCGAACAGTCCGGACTCGGCGACCATGGGCGCCACGGCCACGATGTCGGCGTGGCACACGTCGGGCAGGCCGGCAGCGTCCAGCGAGGCCTGGGGGTTCGCGCAGTAGGCGGCGGCGGCCTTGTCGTCGCGAAGAAGGCTGAGGATGAAGTCGAGTACGGCGTTCGTGGCCATCGGGATCTCCTGGGTGTGTGTGAACCGGTGTCGGCAGACGGTGTGTGTGCAGGCGTCGAGGTGGTCGGGCCGACTGTCTCGGCACGTTGAGATCAAAACTAGGTCGACTAGTGAGGTGTCCCAACGGGGCGCAGCCCCCTTCCTGCACCCCGGGGGTCGCCCCGGGGCAGATCGGGGTGACTAGGGGGCATAGGGGATAGGACCGCTCTACTCTTGTGACCTGTAACGAAACGGACCATCGGGACGACAGTGCCGGTGGACAGCTACGGCGTCACGGCGACGTGCCCGACAGCAGGTCCGACACAGCCTTGACGAGCACGAATATCGACGAGCACGGAAACGGAGTCGGCGCCATGGCAACGGATCAGGGACGATCATCAGGTCTGGGACTGGACGTCGGCTCGAGCACCTCGACGGCGGTCGCCGTGGACGGTCCGGGACACCTCGGTGACGCCGTCACCGTCGTGCGGTCCACCGCACTGTCGGTCACGCCCGACCGTGAACCCGCCCTGGCCGCGCCGGGCACCGTCGACACCACGGCCCTGACCGGCTTCGCCGGCCGCGTCGGCGATCCGGTCGCGCTGGTCACCGAGGACGGACGCAGCTACACCGGCGACGAGCTCTACGCGACGACGCTGGACTGCCTCGTCCGCGAGGCACGCACGGCCGGCGCCGACGACGATGCCGCAATCGTGGTGACCTACCCGACGTCGTGGCCCGAGTACACGGTGGACCGGCTCCGCAACGCGGCTGCCCGCCACGGCCTCACCGACGTCACCTTCGTTCCCGACGCTCTCGCCGCGACGGCATGGATGCAGCAGTCGCCGGACGCGGTGGCGGACGGCGTCGTGCTGGTCGCGGACCTGGGTGCGAGCGCCCTGACCGTGTCGGTCGTGCGCACGGGTGCCGATTCGGCGATCCTCGGACGCGGTGCGCGCAGCGAGGACGTCAGCGGCGCCCACATCGACCAGGTCGTGTTGGCGCACGTGCTCGACAACGTCGACTCGTCGTCGCTCGATCCCTTCGATCCCGCGACGGTCGAGGCCCTCACGACCCTGCGCACGCACTGCGCGACGGCCAAGGAAGCACTGTCCTCCGACACCGAGACGGTCGTGCCGGTGCACCTGCCCGGCATCGACACCGACGTGCGACTGGTGCGGTCGGAGATCGAGGAACTACTGCGCGAGACGTTCGACGACGTCACCCGGGTACTCGGCGAGGCGCTGCGCACCGCGGGTGTCGACGGCGACGCGGTGGACCGTGTGCTGCTGGTCGGCGGCGGCGCGTCGATCCCCATGCTCACCGAGACCGTGTCCTCCGCGCTGCGCAAGCCGGTGACCGTCGGCGAACAGCCCGCGGCCACCGCCGCGACCGGAGCCGCACTGCTCGCCGCCGACATCGCTTCTGCCGGGGCAGAACTGAACCGCCCGGGCGCAGCGGCACTCGCTGCCGTCGCCGCCGGTTCCACCGTCGACGACGACGAGACCGACCTGCTCCCTCCGGTCACCGAGCGCCCCGCCTCGGCCCGAACCTCCACGCCCGCACCGGTGTCGCGCTCGGCACACGCCAAGGACGCCCCGTCGCGCGGTAAGCGCACCGCCGTCATCGGTGGCGTCGCCGCTGCCGTGATCCTGCTGGCCGCGGGTGGCCTCTCCGTCGGCACCGGCCTCGTCGGCGGATCGTCGGAGAACACCGGCCCCTCCACCAGCAGCGCGGTGGCCCCGGCCGCCGCGGACGGTTCCGTGAGCGCGACCCCGACCACCGCCGCCGCCGGCGTCGACCCCGTGACGGGGCAGCCGCGCACCACCGGAGCCGCCGGAGCGCCGACCAGCGGCGCCGCAGCAGCACCGGGGGCTGCGGCGCCCGGCGCGACCGCGCCCGGCTCGACCGGATCGGCCGCGGTACCAGGCGCCACCGCGCCGAACGCTGCTGTGCCGGATGTGCAGGCGCCGGATGTGCAGGTGCCTCAGTTCACGGCACCGAATCTTCCCACCGCGCAGGTGCCGTCAGTGCAGGTTCCCTCGGCTCAGCTACCCACCCTGCCGTCGGTACCCACCAGACTTCCCGGTCAAGGTCTCGTCGAGGGGGCGCTCGGCCTACCCGGCGCGCTGCTCGGTAACACGGGTGCAGCCGTGAACGGTGTCACTGAATTCATCATTCCGCAGCGGTGACCTCCCCCGACGAGCGGTCGGCTCTCGACGCTCTGCTGTCCGCGCACGATCACACCGCCCTCGTGGTGGTGACGCTCGCGTCGGTCGGTGTGGCCCCGGATCCGTATCTCGTCGCCGATGTCGCCGACGTCCCGATGCCCGACGCCGCCGCCGCCGTGGAGCGCACCCGGGGCTGCGGGGTCCTGTCCGACGAGGGCCTGCTGTCGGACTCCGCGCGCGGTGCCCTGCGCGTGGTGATGGGCGAGCACGGAATGCTCGGCGTGCTGCGTCGCCTGGCACGGGTGCACCTCGACAGTGGCGGTCTCGGTGGTGATCTCGCGGTCTCGCTCGCGGATGCGGGTCTGCGCGACCCCGATCTCGCACAGCACCTGGTCGGATTGGCTTCCGCCGCAGACCGTCTCGCCGCACGACGACTCTGGGACGCGGCCTCCGCGGCGGGTGCGCAGGGCACCGACATCTCCGTGCCCTACGCCGACGCCCTGCTCGCGAGCGGCGATCTCGACACCGCGGCGCTCACAGTGGACGCGGTGCTGTCCGCCGAGGCGCCGTCACCCGACGGAGTACGCGGAGCCGTTCGCGTCGCGTCCACGGTCGCACTGATGCGCGGCACCGCGTCGCACGCCGCCGACCTCTACCGGTGGCTCGGGCCGGACCGCATCGGACCGGATGCGGCGTACGCGGTGACGACGCTTCTCGCCGTGGGGGACGCCGACTGCGCCGCGACGTTCGTCCGCGCGCACGGCGGCCTCCGCCCCGTCCCGCCCACGTCGGCGAACGCCCGCTCGACGCTGGTGGCCCGCGGGCTCCTCGACTCGCTGACCGAACCCGCCACTGTGGCAACGGGTTCGCTGCTGCGCGCCGCCTCGATGGCCGACACCGCGGTGGGCGCCCGGGCCGAGCCGGAACATCCCGCGGTGATCGCGGCACTGATCGCTCTGCACACCGGCGACCCCACCACCGCCCGAGCGGTGCTGACCGAGACCATTGCCGCGGATCCGGGATGCGCGGTGTCCACGCGGTGCCGTCTGCTGCTCGCCTGGTCGGCACTCGTGGCCGGCGACACGGGTGTCGATCCCACCTCGGGCGTCGACCCGGCCACGCTCCCCCAACGGGACGCCCTGTCCTACTTCGCACTTCGCGTCGCCACCGCCCGCCGACGCGGAGATACCGGCGCCCTCATGTCCGCGTGGCAGGAGGCCCGGCGCACCGTCGCGGAGGCCGAACCCGATCTCTTCTCCCTCATCCCGCTCGGTGAACTGTGGCTCGCCGCAGTGCGCCTCGGGGACACGGCACGCATCGCGCACTCCGTCTCCGCGGCCACCGCACTGGTCGCCTCGCTCGGCGAACCACCGACCTGGGCGGCCACGTGGCACTGGTACGGCGTGCAGGCCGCCATCCTCGGCGGCGCCCCGGCCGACCTGCTCCCCCACGCTCGTGCGCTCGGCTCGTTCGCCGACCGCAGTCCCCACGCCGCAGCACTCGCCTCCGCCGGCAAAGCATGGCTCCGCGTCCTGCAGGGCGAGCCCGACGTCGCCGAGGTCGAGACGTCCGCTCGCACCCTGGAGAAGTTCGGGCACGCCTGGGACGCGGCGCGGCTCGCCAGTGACGCCGCCCTGCGTGTCGCCGACACCCGCGACGCCACCGCCCTGCTGCAGATCGCCCGCGACATCGGTGCCGTCGCGGCGACGGCCGAGCCCACCGAGCCCGGTTCCGCGTCGCTGGGGGCGCTGACCGAGCGCGAGGCGGAGGTGGCGCATCATCTCGTACTGGGCCTGACGTACCGCGAGATCGGCGCCCAGATGTACATCTCGGCCAAGACGGTCGAGCACCACGTCGCACGGATCCGTCGACGTCTGGGAGCGCAGTCGCGCTCGCAGATGCTGTCGATGCTCCGCGCGGCCGGCTACGCACAGGACAAGGAACGACGGGTACACGCATGAACACCGGGCACGACGCCGCACCGATCACCCGAGCCACCGGGATCCACATCACCGATCTGACGTCGACGGCCGTCGTGGTGTCGACGACCTCGGGTGAACTGGTCCGCGTGCCGGTGACGGCCGAGACGGTCCTCTACCTCCTGCCCGACGGCACGACGACACTGCACCGACCCGACGCGCTGACGGCGGACATCGACGTCGTCGATCGCTTCATGGCTCGCGTCGGTGACCCGTCCGGCGTGGTCTCGTCCCGCGGCGTACCCATGCGCGCCGAGGATCTCGTCGCGACCATGATGTTCCTGCTGCTCAGTGAGACCGTCGACGCCGGCGAGGACGTCCGCGTCCTCACGGCCGGAGCTGCCCATCCCGCCGACTGGTCACCCGAGCGCATCGCCGCGCTGCGGGAGGCGCTCGACTTCGTCGGACTCACCGCGCTGACGCTGCATCCCGAGTCGGCCGATCCCCACGCCACCCTCGGCGCGTCGGAGGAACGGCTGGCGGCCGCCGCGGCTGCCGCGCGTGCCGCCGCCGGGCTCGCGCCGACGACAGGGGCACCGCTGCTCGCGACCGCTGCCGCCTCGACAGCCACCGACAGCGGTGCATCGAGGTCGACACCGCGCGGGCCCCTCGCCCTCCTCGTGGCGGCCGCAGTCGCGACCCTGCTGATCGTCGGCGGCGGCATCGCCTACCTCGCGTCCGATCGGACGGTCAGCACCGCGGTTCCGGCCGTCGAGGACGCCGCCGGTGTCACCGCGCGGCCGACGACGACTCGTCCCGCTCCGTCCACCAGCATCGGCTTCCCGACCGTCGTCCCCGGCGCACCCGCGCCCGTCGAGGCCACACGTGCACCTGCTCGGATCACCACGACGGTGCCCCCGCGCGCACCGGACCCCGAGCCGGCACCCGCGCCCGCTCCTGCTCCTGCTCCCGCCCCGGCTCCGGCACCCGAGCCGGCACCCGAACCCGTGCCGAGCGACCCGCCCGTCGTCGTGGAGCCCTCGCCCACCAGTCCGTCGCCGTCACCGTCGCCCGATGCACCGATCGAAGACTCGGACGAGACCGCGGACGACCCGCCGACCGGCGGCTGAGTGCTTCCCGTGCGCGTTGTGCGTGCCCCGGGATGCGCGAAGCGGGCCCGGGGGCGGAGCTCATCGGGTACCCCCTCACCGTGACGACCGGTACGGTGATCGGACGGGTGCTCGCGGTCGACGTGGCACCGTGTCTGCAACTCGCCGAGGGGGTCGAGTCCGAATGAGCGCGCGCAGCCAGGGGTTCGACGGACCCCGGGTCGACAAGACGATCCACCTCGTCATGGCGGTGACCGATGCCGAGACGGCCGTGTCGGTCGACATCGACGGTGGTACCGAGCTGTTCGAGTGCCCGACGGCGGTTGGCCTGGACCCCGATGGACGCGTGCGCCTCGATGACTCCGACCAGGGCGTTCGCGGTTTTCTCGTCGCGGTGGGCGACCCTCGCGGACTCGGCCTGGCCGACGGTCGCGTGGTGCGCGCCGAGGATCTCGTCGCCGGATTCGTCCACGCTCTGACGGGCACGCTGTCGGAGCTCTACTCTCTGCCCGCCGACGCTCGATGCACGCTGCTCCACCCAGCAGGACTGTCCGCCGACTCGGTAGCCGAGTTGCGGGACGCCCTCGATTACGTCGGTCTGCAGGACTGCTCGCTGACTCCTGCGACGTCGGAGAACCCGGCGGCGGCCGTTCGCGCCGCAGCCTCACGTCGGTCGTCGCCGCTCACCTCGGCGGCCTCGAACAAGGCATTCGCGGCGATGGTGTCCGACTCGGCCACCGGTAAGACCGCTCACACTCGACCACATAGGAGAACACCCACGCGTGCGGCGGTCTCGATCGCCGCGGTGGCTCTCGCGTTCCTCGCCGTCGGCGGTGCCGTGGGCACCCACGACCTCGACTCCAGCTCGGTCGCGCCCCTGAACTCGCAGCAGGCCATCACGCCCGCCGCTCCCGTCGTGACGTCGTCGTTGGACAGCACCACGACGTCCGCCGCGCCGCTGCCCGTCCAGGAGCAGGCACCGGCTCCGGTGCAGGAGGCCCCGGCTCCGGAGATCGACACGCTCGACCCTGTCACGGAGACGATGCCGCCCTCGCTGCCGGAACCCAGCGGCCTCACCGACATCGTGGAGCCGCTCGATCTGTTTCCTGATGGTGGGATATTCGGTGGAGTCGGGTCCCCACCCCCTCCAGACACCACCACGACCACCACCACCACCACCACCACGACGGCACCGTCCACGACAATCGCCACCACGACACCGGAAACCTCGGCCTCGGAGACCACTGCCCCGGCCCGGTCCGTCTCGCGTACCTCTCCCGGTTCTGTGAACCGTCCCTGACGCTCGTCGGGCGCCGGAAACGCTCAGGATGATGCCCTATGCTCGTGCGCTGGCATCGGTACCTCTGCGAACCATGTGCGGACCCGACGGGCCACGGACTGTCACCACTGCGAAGGGAACTTCTTGCGTAACTCGGCGGCCACAGCGGCCACGGGCCAGAGTCACTCCGAGTCGAGCGGCGCATCTCGCAGCGCACGGGTGATGGGGGTGGTGGGCGCGTCGCTGCTGATGCTGAGCCTCGGCACCGCCACTGCCGGCGCAGCACCCGCGTCGGCGGCTCCCGAGCAGCTGTCCGCGGATCGCCTCCCGTCCGAGTTGGTCGACGCCGTGCAGCGCGATCTGCACATGTCGCCGCAGGAGTACCTCGACCGCGCTGCCGAGGCGCAGAAGCTTCGTACCTACGCCGACGACTTCCGTCAGCAGCGCCCGGCGGACTTCGCGGGTGCCTGGATCGGCGACGACGGCGTTCCCGTCGTCGCGGTCACCACCTCGGAGGCCGCAAGCCAGGTGGCGCAGGACGGCTACCGCAGCCGCCAGTCGCCCGTGTCGGCGGACACGCTCGAGCAGTCCCTCGACGACTTCGGTCGCTGGGTGTCGGGTCTGCCCCGCGAGGTCTCGTCACAGATCAATTCGGCGGCTGTCGACGTGCTCGGCGGACGGGTGATCGTCGACATCGCCAACAGTCCGATCGGGCGCGCACTGAATCTGCCGACCGCCATCGCCAACCTCCAGGTGCAGCTGTCCCCACCCGCTCCCGGTCCGACGCCTCCGCCTGCCGTGATGGGCGGCGACGACTACGTGACGTCCGCCGGCGACATCACCACCGCGCCGCTCGAGGACATCGAGATCTGCTCGTTCGGGTTCAGCGCCACCGACGGGGCCGGCACGCCGGTCAGTCTGTCTGCGGGACACTGTGATCCGGGCAACTCCGCCTCGGTCTACCTGCCCAATCGTGACGACATCCGCGCCAGTACTCCCGTCGGCGACTTCACCACGTCGAGTGTCGGCGGCGGCGACGGACTCGACTACTCCGTCATCGCGCTGAACGACGCCGGCGTGGCCGCGGGGCTCGACCAGCCCACCGTGCGGGGAGCCAACGGCACCGCCCTCACGATCACCGGAACGGCCTCGCCCGTCATCGGTGCCCCGGTGTGCAAGTCCGGTCAGGCGTCGTCTTTCACGTGTGGTCTCGTCGCTGCGGACCGCGTCGAGACGCAGCTCTTCCTGGGTGACGGCGACAGCCGCACGGTGCGTGGATTCGCCAGTACCGCCTGCACTCTCGCGGGTGACAGCGGCGGCGCCATCGTCACAGGGACACTCGCACTGGGCATCACCAGCGGATCCAACAGCGGCGCTGCTCCGAGCTGCGGCGAGGCGAACCTGGCCTTGGCTCAGTACGGCGGAACCGCCAGCCTGGGGATCCCTGTCGACGCCGTCACCGCGGCCACCGGAACGACCGTCCGCACATCGTGAGATAGCACAACGTTCGGTCTCCTTGGTGCGGTAATGTCACGTGTCGAGGCGAGGCGCCTCCGCGCCTCGAGTGGGTGCGTTTCATTCATGAAAGGCCCGACATGGATTTCTTCGAACTTGCTTTCACGGTGATCGGTTACATCGTGCAGATCGTCTCGAATGCCGGCGTTCTGAGCTGACCGACTGCGCAGTGATCGCAGCCCGTCGTCTTCGGACGGCGGGCTGTCGCCATTTCTGGAGGGAACCAATATGACACGGGCGCATCACTTTTCGGATTCCGTCGCGTAACGCACTCTGGTCACAGTGGTATCGTGGGACACGCGCAGTCCACTCCGTCACCAGCGTCGGTGACGTCCGAGTGTCGACCGTTCCGTTCATCCCACGAGGAGGTGTACCGCTGTGCTGCGCTGCGTTCGATACCCGATGACCTTCGGCCGTTCCCCGAAGGAGGTATCGCTGTGACCGACATCGCCGATTCGTCACTCCCCCGCGAGACTCAATCCCCCGCCGCGATCTACACAGCGGCAAAGATGTCGTCTGCTCGGGCGGCCCTGAGTTCCGTTGCCCGCGATCCCCGACTCGCCGACGCTTCCGTGCTGTTGGGCGCGCTGTCGGTGGTGGCGTTCTGGAGCTTCGGCTTCGGCGTTCTGCTGGGCATCGCCGCGCTCGTCGCCGGCGTCCTGGCGACACGCGTTCCCGATGCCGATCGCGCAGACACCGTCATCGGACTGCTCACCGGAGCCGTCGGTGTGATCGCGGGTGGCATATTCCTCGCCGCCGCCGTTCCCTGGCTCTGATCCACTCCGCCTGAAACGAGAGAAGGCCGCCACCCGATGGGTGGCGGCCTTCTTCGCTGTCGATCTTAGTTCGCGTACTTCGTGGTTCCCGGCGCCGCATTCAGCGTGTTCAGGTACTCGAAGCCGGCTACGGCCAGAGCCGGGCCGCCAACTACGATCGTGCCGATAACTCCACCGATGGTGGCGGCAGTCGGGATGGTTGCCAAGCAAGCGAGCGCGATGACCGCGCACGTGCTGAGGCCGATGGCGCCACCGATGATGCCGCCGACGATGGTGCCACCGAGGCCGCCGACTGCAGTCGCGAGACTCAGCTGCGAGGCGAAGTCCTGGGTAGCAGCGGTGTTCTCAGCAGGCGATGCCGCATTCTGCTCGAGCGCGACGGGAGAAGCCGGTCCGATCGGTGCCGCGAGGTTCGGGATGAGCTTCACGGTGCGGCCCTCGTCGGTGTACTCGACACCGTAGGGGAACTCGATGCCGTTGAGGTTGAACGACAGCGGGAGGCTCAGGACGTCGTTGCCCTCTTCGTCCTCGAGGACGACGGCCTTGCCGTCGTCGGACGCACGGAACATACCGGCGTCGACCGTGGTGACGACGCCACCGGCCTCGACGCGCGACGCCCAGTTCAGCTCGGAGTTCTCCGCGGGAGCACTCTCGGTGGTCGTCGCGGAGGGGGTGGTGGTGGCCGGCTGCGCGTACGCAGTACCAGTGGCCACGCCCAGGGAGGCGATCGCGATCGCAGAGGTTGCGACGAGTCGACGCAGTGTCATCTAGATGTTCCGTTCGTTCAGGTTCGTGGTGTCGGACCCCGACACGAGCACTGTAGCGGTTGACAGGGACACAACCGAATATCAGGTCCGTTTCCAGTGCTCGATCCGGGAATTGTCCGTGTGAACAGCCACGATGTGACCTCACCCACGGACGAGGTGGCTCGTGAAGGGTAACAAAATGGTCGCGATGAGGGGCGACTTCCTCGGCGGCCCGAAGTTACCCACGAGGCAAGTTAGGAATACCTGTGCGGGAGGCCTGTCGCTGTGCCGTAATACGGTAGGGCTCATCGCGTGTGCGGGACGGACCAGCCCTCCGTCCGACCTGCGGTGATGTCGACCGAAATGCTAAGTTACCGATCGGTAGAACCCTTGTGGTTACCGGCTGGTAACTTCGAGTGGGACAGATGCATCCGGGCTTATCGTCGGACCGCCCCCTGTGGCCGGCCGGAAGCGTAGGGCGACGGAATGGCCGTCGCCGAAGAAAGGCAGCGTCATGAATGCCCTGACGATCACCCTCGGCACCGTCGGTGCCCTGCTCAGCATCGTGTGTTGGGCCTACTTCTTCCGCGGTGCCGCGATGATGGTGCGATCCATCGCGCTGGGACAGCCGGACAGGACACGTCTGCGACCGTTCGTTCCGCGGTTCAAGCAGATGTGCATCGAGTTCGCTGCGCACACCCGGATGAACAAGTTCCGCTCCGTCGGCTGGGCGCACTGGTTGGTGATGGTCGGCTTCATGCTCGGCGCCATCCTGTGGTTCGAGGCCTACGGGCAGACGTTCAATCCCGAGTTCCACTGGCCACTCATCGGTGACCTCGCGATCTACCACCTCATGGACGAGATCCTGGGCCTCGGCACCGTCATCGGCATCGTGACGCTGATGATCATCCGGCAACGGAACCACCCTCGCTCCCCCGAGCGCCTCTCCCGCTTCTCCGGCTCCAACTTCCGTGCCGCCTACTTCGTCGAGTTCGTGGTGCTGCTCGAGGGCCTCGGCATGATCTTCGTGAAGGCCGGCAAGATCGCCACCTACGGGCACGCCAACCCGTGGACCGACTTCTTCACCATGAACCTGGCCAAGCTGCTCCCCGCGAGCGCGGTCCTGGTCTCGATCTTCGCCTTCGTCAAGCTCATGTCCGGCATGGTCTGGCTGCTGATCGTCGGCCGCAACATCACGTGGGGTGTCGCATGGCACCGGTTCAGCGCGTTCTTCAACATCTACTTCAAGCGTGAGGACGACGGCGGAGTCGCGCTCGGCGCGGCCAAGCCGATGATGTCCGGCGGCAAGGTCCTCGAGATGGAGGAGGCCGACCCCGACGTCGACGCGTTCGGTGCCGGCAAGATCGAGGACTTCACCTGGAAGGGCTGGCTCGACTTCACCACGTGCACCGAGTGCGGGCGCTGCCAGTCGCAGTGCCCGGCGTGGAACACGGGAAAGCCGCTCTCACCCAAGCTGCTCATCACCTCGCTCCGCGACCACGGCAACGCCAAGGCGCCGTACCTGCTCGCCGGTGGCCGCAAGGACATGGCGGGCGACGAGATCGGCCTGGTCGACGCGGACGGCAAGCCGGACGAGGCCAAGCTCGCGAAGATCCCGCAGGCCGCCCGTGACGAGGCCGAGCGCCCGCTGGTCGGCGAGACCACTCTCGACGGCGGTCTCGGCGGAATCATCGATCCCGAGGTGCTGTGGAGCTGCACCAACTGCGGCGCCTGCGTCGAGCAGTGCCCCGTCGACATCGAGCACGTCGACCACATTCTCGACATGCGTCGCTACCAGGTGCTCATCGAGTCGGAGTTCCCCTCCGAACTGGCCGGCCTGTTCAAGAACCTGGAGAACAAGGGCAACCCCTGGGGCCAGAACGCCAAGGACCGCACCAACTGGATCTCGGAGCTCGACTTCGACGTGCCGGTCTTCGGCCAGGACGCCGACAGCTTCGAGGACTTCGAGTACCTCTTCTGGGTCGGCTGCGCCGGCGCCTACGAGGACCGCGCGAAGAAGACCACCAAGGCCGTCGCGGAACTCCTCGCCACCGCCGGCGTGAAGTTCATGGTGCTCGGCGCCGAGGAGACCTGCACCGGTGACTCCGCTCGCCGCGCAGGCAACGAGTTCCTGTTCCAGCAGCTCGCGATGCAGAACATCGAGACCCTGAACTCCGTGTTCGAGGGTGTCGACGAGAGCCGTCGCAAGATCGTCGTCACGTGCGCGCACTGCTTCAACGCACTCGGCAACGAGTACCCGCAGGTGGGCGGCAAGTACGAGGTCGTGCACCACACCCAGCTGCTCAACCGCCTCGTGCGGGCCAAGAAGCTGGTGCCGGTGGCGTCGGTGCAAGAGGACGTCACGTACCACGACCCGTGCTTCCTGGGACGCCACAACAAGGTGTACGACGCACCCCGCGAGCTGATGGCGGCGTCGGGCTCCACACTCAAGGAGATGCCGCGCCACGGCGAGCGCTCCATGTGCTGCGGCGCCGGTGGTGCTCGCATGTGGATGGAAGAGAAGATCGGCAAGCGGATCAACATCGACCGCGTCGACGAAGCGCTCGACACCCTGGGTGGCAGCACCACCGCGACGCAGAAGATCGCGACCGGCTGCCCCTTCTGCCGGGTCATGCTCAACGACGGTGTCACCGCACGCCAGGAGGCCGGTGGCAACGACAACGTCGAGGTCATCGACGTCTCGCAGATGCTGCTCAGCTCGATCACGCGTCTGGACTCCGCACAGCTCGGCGAGAACATCAAGGTGGTGCCGCGGGCCAAGCCCGTGGTCGTCCCTGCCGAGGAGCCCGTCGACACCCCCAAGGCCGAGTCCGTCGCCACCGAGGACGTCGCCGCCGCAGAGGAGAAGGGTCGCGTCGAGGAGATCGAGACGGCTGCTGCGGGTGGCGATCCCGCTGCCCCCGCGCCCGGCAAGGGTCTGAAGATGAAGGGCCTGGCCAAGGCTCCGGGCGCCAAGGCACCCGGCGCGAAGTCTCCGGCCGAGCCCGCCGAGTCGCCCAACGCCGACGGTGACGACGCAGCCGACGCGTCCAAGCCGAAGGGCCTCGGCATGGCCGGCAAGGCGAAGGCACCGGGCGGCAAGGGGCTGCAGCTCAAGGGTCGTCCTCCGGGCGCGAAGGCGCCGGGATCTGCCGCAGCTGCTCCGGCCGAGAAGCCGGAACCGACCGACGCTCCCGCCGAGACGGCCAGTGAGGCATCCGAGTCGTTGCCGACGGTCAAGCCCAAGGGTCTTGCCGTGAAGTCCGGGTTCAAGAAGCCCGGCGCCACGGCACCGGGTTCAGCGGCTCCTGCTTCTGCGGCTCCTGCTTCCGAGGCTCCCGCTTCCGAGGCTCCCGCCGAAGCACCGTCCGAGGCTTCTGCCAAGGCACCGGCACAGGCGACCGAGTCGATGCCGACCGTCAAGGCCAAGGGTCTCGCCGTGAAGTCCGGGTTCAAGAAGCCCGGCGCCAAGGCACCGGGTTCCCCGGCGGCTGAGGCACCGGCGGAGGCTTCTGCTCCTGCCGAGGCGTCTGAGGCACCGTCCGAGGCTTCTGCTCCTGCCGAGGCTTCTGCTGAGGCACCGTCCGAGGCTCCCGCCGAGGCACCGGCACAGGCGACCGAGTCGATGCCGACCGTCAAGGCCAAGGGTCTCGCCGTGAAGTCCGGGTTCAAGAAGCCGGGCGCCAAGGCACCGGGTTCCGCGGCACCCGCCGCAGCGCCCGAGCCGGCGGCACCTGCCGAGTCGGCGGCACCCGCAGAGCAGGCGCCCGAGGAGACGGCCGCTCCTACGCCGGAGTCGAACGGTGCTGCCGAGTCGAACGGTGCTGCGGAGTCGAATGGTGCCGCGGAACCCGCAGACACCCCGGCGCCGCCGCAGCCGAAGGCCGGTGGGCTCGGGTTCAAGTCGGGAGCGAAGGCGCCGGGCAAGAGGTCCTGACCGAACACCCGTTGCAGTAGCCGAACACCCTCTCCAGCGTGCTGGGGAGGGTGTTCGCGTTGTGTGCGGTGTGCGGCTCGGGACCGCAGTCCCCGCACCGCAGAAGGCACCACAGGCCCCGCACCGCAGAAGGCAGCACCCGGCACGCGGCTCCGCTCCCCCAGAGCCACACACCACTTGCCGCCTCAGACACCCTGTCCGGCGTGCTGCGAGGGGTGTACGCGTCACGGACTCTGTGCAGCTCACGCATCCACAGGCCTCGGGCCATCCCCAGCGCGGCACCGGAGCCCCGCCCGAGCACCACCGGTGCGGCAACGATCGGGGCATGGCTCGCATCATCACGCGCTCTCAGGCATTGACCGACGGATTCACCGACTCCGAGCTCCGCCGACTCTGCCGCGACGGCACCCTCACCCGCCTGCGCCGCGGGGCCTACGCGGGTGCGCGTGACATCGAGAACCTGACCGACACCGATCGGCACCTCCTCGTCGTGCGGGCCACCATGGCGCGCGCAACCGCCCCCGACACCGTGTCGAGCCACGCGAGTGCCGCCCTACTGCACGGGATCACGCTGTGGGACGTGCCGCTGGGCACCGTCCACCTGACGCGGAACCGTAGAACAGGGGGTCGCGGCGGACAGCTCCGCACAGTGCACGCATCGCCTTACGACCCGGACGAGATCACCGAGGCGGAGGGCCTCCGCGTGACCACTGTGGCCCGCACGATCGCGGACCTGGCCTGCAGCCTCCCGTTCGAGCAGGCCGTCTGCGCGGCGGACGATGCCGCGCGTCGGCTCGGGGTACTCGGCACGGAGGTGGCGGCGGTGCTCGCCCGACGGCCGACCCGCAACGGCCACGCTCGGGCGCTGCGGGTGGCTCGGTTCATGAACGCGGGAGCGGAGAGCGTCGGCGAGTCACGGAGCCGCGTACTGCTCCACGAGTCGGGCTTCGTCGTCGAGGTGCAGCGGGTGGTGCACTGCGCGAGAAGATCTCATCGCGTGGACTTCTTCCTGCCCGAGTCGAACGTGGTGGGCGAGTTCGACGGGCGCGTGAAGTACGGCCGCCTCGTGCCCACGGGTGACACTCCCGCTGACGTGCTGTGGCGCGAGAAGCTCCGGGAGGACGAGATCCGAGACACGGGGTACGAGATGGCGCGCTGGACGTGGGGCGATCTGGAGTTCCCCGAGTCGATCATCGGGCGGATCCGCCGCGCCGAGGCGCGATCCGCACGCCGACCGTGACATCCACACCGCCTCCAGCCTGCGGAACGGGGTGCAGCTCAACGCAACCGGTGCACGGCGCCACCAGCAGCACCCGAAGACACACCGCCCCTAACGCGCCCCCTCCAACTGCCCGACGATGTGCTCCGCGATACCCAGCGCCGCGGTGGCGGCGGGTGAGGGCGCGTTGAGCACGTGCACCTGCCCGGGCCGCTGTTCGTAGTAGAAGTCGTCGACCAGTGCACCGCTGCGGTGGATCGCCTGCGCCCGCACTCCCGCATGGGTGGGGACGAGGCTGTCCGAGGGCAGGTCCGGCACCAGCTCGCGCAGACTGGCGAGGAAGCGCGCGGACGACACCGACCGCGCCACCTCCTGCGCTCCGGTGCGCCAGTAGCGCCGACCGAGTCGCCACAGCCCGGGCCATGCCAGCGCGTCGGCCACGTCGCGCGGCGCGATGTCGCGCCACCGATAGCCCTCGCGCGCCAGTGCGAGAACGGCATTCGGTCCGGCATGAACGGTGCCGTCGATCATGCGGGTGAGGTGGACGCCAAGAAAAGGCAGCGTCGGGTCGGGCACCGGATAGATGAGCCCGCGCACCAGGTGGCTGTACTGCGGTGCCAGTTCGAAGTACTCGCCGCGGAACGGCAGGATGCGGACGGCCGGGGTGACTCCGGCCATGCGGGCGATGCGGTCGCTGTGCAGTCCGGCGCAGTTCACCAGCAGGTCGGCAGCGATCAGCGTCTCCGACTGCCCTGTGCGACAGCGCACCTCGACCGATCCACTGATCGCGACGACCTCGGCGCCCAGCAGCACGTCGCTGCCGGCGTCCTCGATCTCGCGTCGCAGCCGGGCACACACCGCCCGGTAGTCGACGATGCCGGTGGACTCCACCCGCAGCGCCGCCACCGCGCGCACCGCGGGTTCGTACTCTCGAGCCTCGTCCGCGGTGATCATCCGACACGGCACCCCGTTGACGGCGCCGCGCTCGGCCAGGGCTCGCAGTGCCGGTACCTGCGCCTCGGTGGTGGCGATCACGAGCTTGCCGCAGACGTCGACGGGTAGGTCGTGCTCGCGGGCGAAGTCCCGCATCGACACGGAACCGGACACGGCGAGCGTGGCCTTGAGGCTGCCGGGCGCGTAGTAGAGACCCGAATGGATGACACCGGAATTGTTGCCCGTCTGATGAGTCGCGGTGTCCGACTCCTTGTCCAGCACCGTCACCCGGTACCCGCGGCGCACCAGCGCCCGCCCCGTCGCGAGGCCCACGATGCCGGCCCCGACCACCACCACGTGCTCACCGTGCATGTCAGGACTCGACGATTGCCTTGATCGCGGCGAGCGTGCGGGGAATCCCGTCGAGTGCGGCGGTACGGCGGATCTCGATCTCCTCCTGCGCGCGATCGCCGAACTTCGTGTGGAAGTACTCGATCCCCTGGTCGGTGAACAGCCACGATTCGGTGAGCTGCGTCGAGTTCTCGTCGATCGCCTCGAGGGTGTATCCCCACCGCACGAACGAGTCGCCGACGAGCCAGGCGAACTCGGTGCCCGGGATGGCGACGGCGACAGTCGAGACCGTCTCCCAGGTGCGGTCGGCGGTGACGTTGCGCCCGGTGAAGGTGGACCCGACCACGTCGGCGCTGCCACCGTCGTTCCACCAGCACTCCTGGCAGATCGGGCTCCACTCCCCGGTCCGGGTGACGTCGGAGACGAGGGCGTACACGGCGTCGGGCGACGCGGCGATCACGATGGAGTCGGAATGCTCGAGTGCGGTCATGCCTCGAGTATGCCGCCGAGCGGCGCCGTGAAGGTGGTTCGTCGCCGAAGTTCCTGCTCCGCCACCCGGATCGCCAACTGCAGGCGCTCCTCACGGCTCCCCGTCAACAACACCCAGGACCTGCCGGTGCGCGTGAGCGCGTCGAGGAACCACCCGGTCATGTCCGCCCGCACTTGTTCACCGTCACGAATACCGTCCTGCACGAACGGAACTCCGTGATGATCCGTCACCAGATACACGGCGGGGCGATCGTCGGCGACGGCGTGGTGTGACTCGGGGCCGAGGTAACGCCGCTCCCACACCGTCGTCGCGAACGCGTCGGTGTCGCAGATCAGCACAGGCGATCCGCGCCGCGCTGCCGCGTCCTCGTGGGCAGTCTGGGTGCGCGCGATGCGGGCGAAGTCGTCACCGGTCCACACGATGTCGTCGACCGATCCGACCTCCGCGACCTTGTCGAGGGTGTCCTGCCGGCCGAACTCGTCGACGCACTCGGTGTCCGGCCACCGTTGCCGAAAGTGGGCAGCCAGCGCTCCGGCGACGGTGGTGGTGCCCGTCGACTCGGAACCCACCACGACGATGCGCGTCGCCAGACCGGCTCGGGCGGGCGCGTCGAGGCAGCGCCACGAGGCGGCGAGGTCGCGTCGACACGCGGTCCCGGACACCGGGAAGGTGCTGCGCGGCAGATCGAACGGCACGTGTCGAGCGTCGAACCACCGCGCCAGTTCCTCGCCGTACGGCTCGCTGGTGACCACCACGTCGACGGGCTCGTTCCCGACGGCCGCGCGCATGCACGCCACCTGGGCCGCCCACACGGCCCGTGAGGTGTGGTCGATCGGTGCGTCGCAGACGATGCCGGTGATCGTGACCGTCTCGTCGCCTGCGTGCGACTCGGTCATCCACGCCACACGGTCTCGCAGAGACACCGACTCCACGGTGGCTGCCATCACCACGACGGTCACCCGGTCGGCCACCGTGGCGGCGAACCGGACCATCGCGTGGTGACCGACGTGCGGCGGATAGAACTTGCCGATGATCAGCGCGTGCCTCATGCCGGCACCTCGACGGCGGCGGGGGTCATCGACCGTGTCCACGCTCGCAGCCCGGCAACGCACAGCGCGATGAATCCCAGATAGAGAACACCGGTCAGCACCAGGTCCTTGTAGAGGTAGAGCGGCACGTACACGACGTCCGCGGCGATCCACAGAAACCAGGACTCGCGACGCTTCGTCACCTGGCCCCACGTCGCCAGCAGTGACAGCACGGTGGTCACCGCGTCCCAGAACGGCACGACCGACGTCGTCGCGGTGTCGAGGAACCACGTCATGGCCAACGTGGCCGTCACGCCGACGGCGCCGAGCCACCACCATTCCCGACGGCTGGTGGACGTGACCACCAGCGGACCCTGCGTGCCGCCGCCGACCCACAGGACCCATCCGGACACGGCGAGAGCGATGTAGACGAACTGCAGCGCCGCGTCGGCGAACAGCCCGGCGCCGAAGAACAGCAGGACGAACGCCAGATTGTTGGCGATACCGATGGGCCAGTTCCACACCGACTGCCGTGCGACCAGGACGACGCAGGTGGCGCCCGTGACGAATCCGACGACCTCGACCCACGACGTGGGTGCCCCGAAGGACACGAACGCGGTGGATCCGAGCCACTCGATCAGGGTCATGACGCCTCCTTAGCGTGATTATGCGCTAAGCATGGCGCAGAAGTGCTCGAAGTGCAACTCGACCCCTGGTCAGGCCACCGGCTCGAGCAACTGCGGCCCGTTGTTGCGCACGCTGTTGACGGCCGTGCTCACCTCGTACGGAGACAGGTGCGGCTCGGGCATCGACTGGACCAGGTCCGCCACCGCGCCGAGATCGGTCAGCGTCGGGTCCAACCAGGCATCGCGCATGTCCGCAGGCACCACGACGGGTGACCGGTCGTGGATGTGCCCCAGCGCGTCGGTGGCCGTCGTGGTGAGCACAGTCGTGGTCCACACCCATTTGCCCGGATCATCCTCGGGCAGTGCGGGATCCGGCCACAGCTCGTACAGTCCCGCCATCGCGAGAACACCGTCCGTGTGCAGGAAGTGCGGGATCTTCTTCCCCTCGCGCTTCTCCCACTCGTAGTACCCGTCGGCGGGAACGAGGCAGCGCCGCTTCGCCGCGGCCTTGCGGAACGCCGGCTTCTCGGTGATGGTCTCGGACCGCGCGTTGATCAGCCTGCTCGCGATCTTCCGGTCCTTCGCCCACGACGGGATCAGACCCCATCGAACCGTCCGCAGCTGGCGCGCTTCCTCCCCACGCTCGAGCACGATGCGCACCGGATCCGTGGGCGCCACGTTGTAGGACGGTTCCGGCGCCTCCCCCAGCGCCACGGCGGCATCGAAGATGGACGACAGGTCGTCGTCGGACCGGGTACTGGCGTAGCGACCGCACATCCCTCGATTCTGCCCCGCACGGGTAGCGACATGCCAGGCGGTCTGGTTAGTGTCGGAAAGTACCGCAACCGACGAGGGGGATCGCATGTCGACCGTGGACGAGACACCCGGCGCGCTGCAGTCGTGGGGGCTGAGCAAGCAGTACGACGGGAGCGCACCGGCCGTGCGCGACCTGTCGTTGTTCGTACCGCCCGGCACGCTGTACGGGCTGGTGGGACCCAACGGAGCAGGCAAGACCACGTTCCTGTCGATGGCGACGGGCATCGTGCGACCGTCCGCCGGGCAGGTGTGGACCGACGGTCACGACGTGTGGGCCGACCCGGTCGCCGCCCGCGGGCGCGTCGGACTGCTTCCCGACGGGCCGTCCCTCCCCGAGGCCCTGCCCGGTCGGCGCGCACTGCACTACGTCGGAGTGCTGCACGGTCTCGATCCGGCGGTGGCGCACGAACGCTGCGAGGAACTGCTCGCGGTGCTGGACATCGCCGAGGCCGGTGACCGCGCGGTCTCCACGTACAGCGCCGGAATGAAGAAGAAGATCGGCCTGGCCGCGGCGATGATCCACTCGCCGCGGCTCCTCGTGCTCGACGAGCCGCTGGAGGCGGTGGACCCCATGTCCGCCCGCACCATTCGGCACCTTCTCGAGAGTTTCGTCGCGCGGGGCGGCACCGCGATGGTGTCGAGTCACTCCATGCCGCTCATCGAGCAGATGTGCTCGCACGTGGCCATTCTCGCCCGCGGCTCTCTGCTGGCCGCCGGCACGATCGACGACGTGCGTGCCGGCGGCACCCTCGAGGGCGCGCTGTTCGACGCGGTCGGCGGCGGTGACCAGGCGGCCGAGTTGCCATGGCTGGGCTCATGATCAGCGCGCCGGTCCGCACACTGTTGTCGTTGGATCGCGAGATACGCAGAGCAGCAACCGGATCGGGTGCCCGCATCGCGATCGTGATCACCGCGATCGCGTCGCTCGGGGCGATGTACGCGATCACGCTGAGCGCACAGCCCTCGGCGCGTGCCACGCTCGCCGCACTGTGCGCCGTGGTGGTGGTAGTCCTCACCGTCGTCGCTCCCCTGCTGACCGGAGTGGGCGATCGCGGACTCGTCCCGGCACACGTGCGCCACCTACCGGTGCGTGCCGACGATCTGCGGAGAGCCCTCGCCCTCATCGGTGCGCGCAGCGGGGTGACCGTCTTCCTCGTCGTCGGACTCGCCCTCACGCCCGTCGCGGTTCCGGACGTCTCGCCCGTGGCACGCATCGTGACCGCCGTGATCGCCCTGCTCACCGTCGGTGTCGCGCTCGCCGTGTCCCGTGTCGCCGTCCTCCGCCTGGATGCGGCATCGCGCACTCCACGCGGCCGCATCCTCTCGACGATCGGTGGCACCGTCGTCGCCGCGGCCGCGTACGCGGCCTTCCTTCTGCTCGGCAACGTCTCGACGTCGTTCGCCGACAACACCTTTCTGCGCACCGCGGTGCGCGTCCTGCCGACGGGATGGGCGGCGGTGTCGAGCGAGGCAGTCGACGACGGGAGGTGGTGGGTGCCCGTCCTCGTCGCCGTCGCGCTCGCCGGACTCGGCGCACTGGTGGTGCGGTGGTGGACCTCGGCGGTGTCGGCCGCGCTCGACAGCACGCCGCCCCGTTCCCGGACCGACCGCCGTCGGACGACGACGACGTTCCGTGCGCGTGGACCGATGATCACGGCCATCGCCGCCGAGAGCAGGTTGCTGCTGGTCGATCCGCGCCGAGTGGGACTGCTGACGATGCCGGGGGTGTTCCTGCTCGTCGGAGTCGTGCTCATGGCCACCTCGACCGACATCTACGGCCTGCAGTACGGCGCACCGATCGTAATCCTGCTGACGAGCAGCATGTTCGCCAACTCGTACGGCCTCGACGGCGCAGCGGCGTGGCGCGTCACGTCGGCGCCGGGTGTGGCGCGACGCGTCATCGACGCGCGTCTCGTCATCGCGGCGGTGGTGGCCGTGGTGTTCGGCGCCGTCGGGACTGTCCTCGGTCGCCTCGTCGGCGATCCGTCGCCGCGCACTCTCCCCGTGGCGGCCGCCGTCGTCGTGGCCGCGTCCCTGGCCACTGCCGCGGCCGGCGCCGTGCAGTCGGCGGCCAGCCCGTACGTCGTCGCAGGACAGACCGCGGGGAGCGCGTTCAACTCCCGCGGGTCGATGACCGGCCGTGCGATCGGGTGGACGCTCGCCGTGATGGCCGGGGGTGCCCTCCTGTGCCTGCCGGGCGTCCTGATCGCGCTGGCCCTCCCGGGCGTCCTCGTCTGGCTCGCGCCCGTCGTCTCCCTGCTGCTCGGCGGATGCCTCGTGGCGGTGGCCCGGCGTCGAGCCGTCGCTCTGGTGACCAGCCGAGGCCCGGAGATCTTCGCAACCGTCAGCGCCTGATCACGATTCCGTGCACGATGTGGTCCGGGGAGCCGAGAGCGAGGAACACACAGGCATGACCATGCACGAACCGTCGACGCACGTCGTTCGCAAGACCAGCACCACCCTCGCCGACGGTCGAGAGTTGCTGTACTTCGACGACTCCGAGCCCTGGGTGTCCGGGAAGAAGACGCGGGACCTGGTGGACACGCGCCCCCTCCCCGCGTCGGAGTCGTTGTCGCAGATGCGACTCGACGTGCTCACCGGCGACTGGGTGGTCATCGCCGCGCAGCGGATGGACCGCACGTTTCTCCCACCGCCCGACGCGTCCCCGCTCGCGCCGAGCCGCCCGGGACGCCCACCCACCGAGATCCCCGCTGCCGACTACGACGTCGTGGTCTTCGAGAATCGCTTCCCCTCCCTCGCGCAGTCGGCAGCGGCGCAGCACCTTCCGTCGCACGTCGACGGCGAGGAGCTCTGGCCGCTCGCTGCCGGCACGGGCCGGTGCGAGGTGGTGTGTTTCGCCAGCGACCCCGACGCCTCCTTCGCCTCGCTCGACCTGCACCGGGTGCGCACCATCGTCGACGTGTGGGCCGACCGCACCGAGGCGCTGTCCGCCCTCCCGGGGGTGCGCCAGGTGGTCTGCTTCGAGAACCGGGGGCGGGAGATCGGGGTGACCCTCACTCACCCGCACGGGCAGATCTACGCCTACCCGTACCTGCCGCAGAGGACCGACGCGATGATCCGGCAGTCCCGGCTGCACCGGGAGCGCACCGGTCGCTCACTGCTGTCCGACGTACTGGACACCGAGCTGCGGTCCGGCCGCCGCATCGTCGTCGACACCGAGCACTGGGTGGCCTACGTGCCGGCGGCCGCCCGCTGGCCCGTCGAGGTGCACCTCGCCCCGCGCCGCGCCGTTCCCGATCTCGCTGCGTTGTCGACGGCCGAACGCGACGCGTTGGCCGGTGTGTATCGCGCTCTGCTGCGTGCCGTCGACGACTTCTTCGAGGGCGTCGACGAGGTGCCCTACATCGCCGCGTGGCATCAGGCGCCCGTCGGTGCGGACCGTGACCTGGGGAGTCTGCACCTGCAGCTGTTCTCGATGATGCGATCGCCGGGGCGGATGAAGTTCCTGGCCGGATCCGAGTCCGCCATGGGCGCGTGGATCAACGACACGACACCCGAGGCCATCGCGGACAGGTTCCGGGAGGTGCTCGCGTGACCGCGTGGCTGCCGGTCGTCGACGAGACCGAGCTCGCCGACGGTGCCGTCGAACGGTTCCGCACGACCTTCGGCGGCGAGCCGGACGGCGTCTGGATCGCGCCGGGACGGGTGAACCTGATCGGCGAGCACGTGGACTACGCGGGCGGGCTCGTCCTTCCCTTCGCGTTGCCCTACGTCACCGCCGTCGCGGCCCGCCGACGCGACGACGCAGTACTGCGGGCGGCGTCGACAGGCTCCGACATGCACTGGGGTATCGCACTGTCGGCCATCGCTCCCGGCAGCCCGGACGGGTGGGGCGCGTACGTCGCCGGCGTCTCGTGGGCGCTGGGGCTCACGATGGGCGCGGACATCGCGGTGCACTCGTCCGTCCCCGTGGGCTCCGGCCTGTCCAGCTCGGCTGCTCTCGAATGTGCTGTGGCGGTGGCACTCCGGGACCTGTTCGATCTCGACGCCGACCGGCGGGCACTGATCGACGCGTGCATCCGCGCCGAGAACGAGATCGCCGGCGCATCGACGGGCGGGATGGATCAGTCGATCGCGATGCTCGCGGAACCGGGCCACGCGCTGCTGCTGGACTGTCTCGACTTCTCCTCCCGGCAGATTCCGCTCGATCTCCCGGACGCGGAGATCCTCGTCATCGACACGAACGCACCGCATCGGCTGGTCGACGGTCAGTACGGCCGGCGGCGCGCGTCGATCGAGAAGGCGTGCGCCGACCTCGGCGTGACGACTCTGCGCGGTCTCGACCCGGAGGCGGCGGCGTCCGCGATGACCGACCAGGTGTCGGCGGCACGCGTCCGGCACGTCACCAGCGAGATCGTCCGCGTGGAGCAAGCGGCCGAACTCCTGAACGCCACACCCGATCTCGCGGTGTTGGGGGCGCTGCTGACCGCATCGCACCGATCACTGCGTGACGACTACGAGGTGAGCTCGCCCGAACTGGACTCCGCCGTCCGGGCATCGCTGGACGCCGGCGCGTTCGGCGCCCGGATGACCGGCGGCGGGTTCGGCGGTTCGGCCATCGCCCTGGTCGACCGGACGCGCACCGAGGCGGTCGCGGACGCGGTCACCGAGGCGGCATCGGCAGCCGGGCTGCCCACCCCCACCTTCCTCACCGCCACCCCGTCCGGGGCAGCGCACCGTCAGCGCTGAGAACGCCGACCCGAGACGACGAGTAGCGCCGCACCCAGAACCAGACCGACACCCCCGACGGACCACAGCAGCACAGGTCCGCGGTCGGTGAGCCACATCAGCTTGGTGGCCGACTCGCGGGCGCGGTCGAGCTGCTCCTTCTGCCCGTCCTCGTCGAGCCCGAGGGTCGCCTTGAACACGGTGACCTCCGGAACGGCAGGGTCGCGCGCGAAGTACTGGTAGGGCTGCTCACGACCGCCGACGAGACTGCCGCTGCGCGGCTCGACGTAGATGTCGCGGACGGTGGAGTAGTACCGCTTCATGGTGATCGACTGCTCACCGAGCCCCTCGAGCCCCCACTTCGACGCGGGCAGCGTCACGGAGTTGATCGGCGACTGCGTCGTCTCGGAGAGATCGGCACCGGTGACCTGCGTGCGGAAGTGGTAGATCGGGAGCCCGTCCATCGAGATCTCCTCGACGAACTCTGCAGGGAAGCTCGTCCAGGCCGTCGCGTCGTAGACCGAGTACGTGATCGGCTGGGTGTCGAACGGGAAGCGCTGCTGATATCCGGTCCGCGGCACCGGGATGGCCGGCTTGCCGACGGTGGTCTGCAACGACGCCACCGGATCGACCGGCTGCGACGTGCGTCGATCGACGGTGACCCGGTCGACCGACGCGGTCAGCAGACCGGCATCGCCCTCCCGGTCCGCACGGCGCACGGTCGCGCCGGACTGGAACGTCACGCGATCCGCGTCGCTCGGATCCTCGGTGGTGATGAAGCGCTGCACCACCAGCGGGACCCCGGTGGCCACGGACAGCGGGCCGGGACGCGTGATGGACGTCGCGTCGAGCACGTCGCCGCCGGTTCCCGGATCGGTGACCGCGACCGTCGTGGTGCGGATGTCCAGGGGCGTCACCGCGAGTCGATGCTCGACGTAGGTGGGCAGCATGATCGCCCCCACCACGGCCGCACTGCCGATCGCGAGCAGGACACACGCGCTGCCGCGCAGGAGGGTCGGTCGCGCCACGTCGATCACCTGCTCCCGTACTGCACGTCGCCGAGCACCGAGGCCGACGGATCGGCGGTGACCACCGGCTCCGGCCGGACGGTCTCCTCGGCGGACCATGTCAGGCCCACCACCGCGCCCGCGGACAACACCCCACCCACGAGCAGGCTGGCCACAGCCGGCACCACGACACTTCTCACAGCCACGTCCCCCACATCCGATCCTCGACGTCCAACTGTGTCATTTCGGACACCACCCGAGGCCGTCCCGACGTTGTGAACAGTCCACGATCTGGGCGCGGACCTCTGGAGGCTCCCGTTTCGCCCGGTCGGGTCGCGGGTACAACCCGGCTCATGAACGAATCCCGGCACACGAGCGATACGGGCGGCCGCGCACCGGCCGCGGCCGATCTGTCCACCGTGCAATTGGTCGAGCGCCTGACCCAGCAGGTGAGCACGCTGGTGCGCACCGAGGTGAGCAGCGCACTCGACGAGGTCAAGTCGAAGGGCACCAAGCTCGGGGTCGGCATCGGTGTCTCCGGCGCCGGCGCCCTGCTGCTGTTCCTGGGCCTCGCGACCCTCGTCGCCACCGCCGTCCTCGGCCTGGCGACGGTGCTCGACCCGTGGCTCGCGGCACTGATCGTCGCCGTCGTCCTGCTGATCGTCGGCGGCATCCTCGCCAAGGTCGGCGCGACCAAGGCGAAAAATGCCGTTCCGCCTGCACCTGCCGCCACCGTCGCCAGCGTCCAGCGCGACGTCGAGACCGTCCAGAACGCCCGAAAGGCTCACTCATGACCGACCCGAAGGACGCGTCCGAACCGCGTCACGCCCTGCGTACCGAGGCCGATGCCGAGCCGCCGTCCGTCGAGCAGCAGCGCGAGGAGCTGGCCGAGACCGTCGAGGCGCTCGCGGCCAAGGTCGACGTGCCCGCTCGCGTCTCCGCCGCGGCCCACGAGTCGACGGAGAAGGTGCAGGAGGTAGCTCAGCAGGGCGTCGCCAAGGCACAGGAGGGTGTCGCGCAGGTGAAGGAGAACCCGCAGGTCGCGGGCATCTCGCTCGCCGGTGCGCTCGCCGCCGTGGTCCTCGTGGCCCTGGTCCGCCGCCGCCGTGCGCGCACGGCGCTGCGCCGGCAGACCGTCCTCGACATCCTGGCCGGCCGATGACCAGCACGTCGAAGGCGTTCTACAAGCCGCTCTCCCTGGCCACGAGCATCGTCGGTGGACTGGTCGCCGGACAGATCTTCAACCAGATCTACAAGCGCGTCGGCAAGAACGACGCCGAGATGCCCGATCCGAAGGACCTCTCACGCACCAACCGTGAGGTCCTGATCGCCGCAGCGCTGCACGGTGTCGTGTACGGGCTGGTCAAGGCCGGGGTCGACCGCGCCGGCGCCAAGGGATTTCGCGCACTCGCCAAGGAAGACCCCAAGTGACGATCATCAGAAGGAGCCTTTCGTGACCGAGAACCAGGGTGCAGCCTCCGAGGCGCGCAGCGACTTCGTCGACAAGATCAAGGGCCGGGCGAAGGAAGTGGCCGGTGCCGTGACCAACAACGACGAACTCGCCGATCGCGGACGGCTCGAGCAGGCGGAGGTGGAACGCCGCCGCGAGGCCGAGGCCACCGAGACCGCCGCCGCCCTCGAGATCGAGGAGGCGCAGCAGGACATCGCCGAGACGGAGGCCGAGGCGGACGTCGCACGGCAGTCCGTCGAGGACCGTACCGACGCGTCCGAGGCTGCGGCACAGAACGATCGGCTCCGTGCGCACACGACGGCGGAAGCCGACGCGATGCGTGACGCCGAGCAGGGTCGCGTCGCCGCCGAGGCGCAGTCGGAGCGGCGCATCGCCGAGGCCACCAGCGAGCGGCAGCAGGAGGAGGCCCGTGCGGCCGACGAGATCTCCGCTGCGCGAAGCGAGTACGACGAGAAGCTCGACGAGGCCGACGCACTGGAGCAGGAGGCGGCGCAGGCACGCGAGCGCGCCGCCCGGGCCGAGCGCGAGGCCGCGTCGACCGACACCGAGGAGACCAAGTGAGCCTGTCCCTGCCCCGCCGGATCCTGCGACTGCAGTACTCGATCGCGCGACTTCCGCTGCAGGCGTTCGAGTCCACCGTGATCAGTCGGCTCGACGCCGAGGGTCCGGTCCGTGCGACGTACCAGCAGATCGTCGGAGGCATCGACGCCACCGCGGGTGCCGTCCTGGGTGACGAGGACCTCGCGCGGCGCGGCCAGAAGATGCGCAGCGCGGCCGCGGATCTGGAGAAGGCCACCCGTCTCGAGGCACAGGCCCGCGAGAAGCGTGCACAGGCGACGCGCGAGACGCAGAACAGGGTCGACGAGGCGACGACGCGGGCGAAGAAGGCTCGCGAGACCGCCGAGGAGAAGGCGACCGACGCGGCCGACCAGGAGATCGAGAACAAGGTGGCCGCGGGCAAGAAGGCCGCCGCACGACTCGAGGACCGCAAGTCGCGCGCCGACGACATCGCCGACAAGCGGATCTCGGCGGCCGAGGCCGAGCGTGAAGCGAAGCTGTCGGAGGTCGAACGCCGCGAGGCCGAGGCCAAGGCTCCGCGCACCGAGGAGATCGAGGACGCGGCGGAGAAGCTCGAGGACGCCGCCGAGAAGCGCGACGACGCCGAACGCCTGGCGGACGTCGCGGAGGCGTCGAAGGACAGCTGACACCGCCCGTCGACTCACCGTCTGCCCCCGACAGTCACTGGACTGCTCGGGGGCAGACCACTCGACGGGGCCGGCAGTGAGACGATGGCGGACGTGAGCACATCAGACACGACGCCGCGCCAGGCCGGCCAGCGCACGCTGCGCCCGCTCGAGCAGTCCGTCAAGCTGCAGAACGTCCTCTACGAGATCCGTGGACCCGTGCACGCCCACGCCGCCCGTCTCGAGGCCGAGGGCCACCGCATTCTGAAGCTCAACATCGGCAACCCGGCGCCGTTCGGCTTCGAGGCACCCGACGTCATCGTGCGCGACATGATCGCCGCGCTCCCCACGGCTCAGGGGTACTCCGAGTCCAAGGGCATCATGTCGGCCCGCCGCGCCATCGTCACTCGCTACGAGCTGGTCGACGGCTTCCCGTTCCTCGACGTCGACGACATCTACCTCGGTAACGGCGTGTCCGAGCTGATCACGATGACGATGCAGGCGCTGCTCGACGACGGCGACGAGGTCCTCATCCCGGCGCCCGACTACCCGCTGTGGACGGCGATGACGACGCTGTCCGGTGGTAAGGCGGTGCACTACCGCTGCGACGAGGAGAACGACTGGAACCCGGACCTCGCGGACATCGAGTCGAAGATCACCGATCGCACCAAAGCGCTGCTGGTCATCAACCCGAACAACCCGACGGGTGCGGTGTACTCCGAAGAGGTGCTGCGGGGGATCGCGGCGCTGGCACGCAAGCACAGCCTGTTGCTGCTGGCCGACGAGATCTACGACAAGATCCTCTACGACGGCGCCCAGCACGTGTCCATGGCGACGATGGCGCCGGACCTGCTGTGCCTCACCTTCAACGGTCTCTCCAAGGCCTACCGGGTGGCCGGATACCGCGCGGGCTGGCTCGCGATCACCGGACCCAAGGACCACGCCGCGGGCTTCCTGGAGGGCATCAATCTGCTGGCGTCCACCCGGCTGTGCCCCAATGTGCCTGCGCAGCATGCCATTCAGGTCGCACTCGGTGGCCACCAGAGCATCGGGGACCTCATCCTGCCGGGCGGGCGACTGCTCGAACAGCGTGACGTCGCGTGGGAGGGACTCAACGCCATTCCCGGCGTGAGCTGCGTCAAGCCGCGCGGTGCGCTGTACGCCTTCCCGCGCCTCGATCCCGAGGTGCACGAGATCCACAGCGACGAGAAGCTGGTGCAGGACCTGCTGCTGCAGGAGAAGATCCTGGTGGTGCAGGGAACCGGCTTCAACTGGCCCGACCACGATCACCTGCGCATCGTCACGCTGCCGTGGGCCCGCGATCTGCGCACGGCGATCGAACGGTTCGGCAACTTCCTGTCGTCGTACCGACAGTGACCGCCAGGGCGTTCGTCGAGGCGCTGCCCAAGGTGGAGCTGCACGTCCACCTCGAGGGGTCGATGTGGCCGAGCACGCTGAAGGCGCTGGCCGACAAGCATCAGGTCGAGGCCATCCCGCGGACGGAGGACGCGCTGCGGGAGTGGTTCGAGTTCCGGGACTTCCCGCACTTCATCGAGGTGTACCTGACGTCGATCGGCGTGCTGCGCGATCACGAGGACTTCGCGCGGCTCGCGTACGACAGCCTCACCGCGCTGGCGACGCACGCCGTGCGGTACACCGAGATGCACATCAGTCTCTTCGGGCACCTCATGCGTGGGGTGGACGCGGCGGCGGTGTTCGAGGGCGTCGAGGAGGGCCGGCTGCGTGCTGAGGCCGAGACCGGCATCGTCGCGCGATGGATCCCCGATTTCCCCGGTGACTTCGGTACCGACGCCGCGAACCGCACCCTCGACGCGGTGCTGGCGCATCGCGTCGACTCGATCGTCGGATTCGGCATCGGGGGCATCGAGGTGCCGCGGGCGGAGTTCGCCGACGTGTTCGCGCGGGCGAGCGTGGCGGGACTGCACTCACTCCCCCACGCGGGCGAGACCGGCGGGCCGGACAGCATCTGGTCGGCGCTGCGTGATCTGGGGGCCGAACGCATCGGCCACGGCATCGCCGCGCTCGGCGACCCCGAGCTCGTCGCGCACCTGATCGAGCACCGGATCCCGCTCGACGTGTCCCCCACCTCCAACATCCGCACCCGCGTCGTCGAGTCGCTCGACGTGCACCCGCTGCCGGCCATGATCGACGCGGGGCTGACGGTGACGCTCAACAGCGACGACCCGTCGATGTTCGGCACCGACCTCACCACCGAGTACCTCGCCGCGCACGGCATGGGGCTGGACGCGTCGGCTCTGCGTTCGCTCGCCCTCGCGGGGGTGGACGCGTCGTACGCGGACGCGGACCTGAAGGAGCAGTTGCGGGCGGAGATCGCGGCGGTCGAACTCCCGGAGGTCTAGGGGCGCTGCACGCCCTCCAGCCACCCACACCCCTCCCCGCAGGCTGCAGGGGGTGTGCGCCTCACGGAACCCTCGCAGCACGGCGTGCCCGTATTCCCGCGGGTGTTCCAGGTTCCCGCGGATGCTGCAACACCTACGAGAACCCGGAACCCCTACGGGAGCGCCGGCACCACCGCACGCCGTCCAGCGCTCCACACCCTCCCCGCAGGCTGCAGGGGGTGTGCGCCTCACGGAACCCGCGCAGCACGGCGTGCCGGTATTCCCGCGGGCGTTCCAGGTTCCCGCGGATGCTGCAACACCTACCAGAACCCGGAACCCCTACGGAAGCGCCGGCACACTCCCTGACCTGCACTTGGTGTGACGCGCAGTGCCATACACCGCGCTGTGTGACACAACACAACGTCTCGGGCACATTTTTCAACCCCGTGATGATCGAACCGTGCGTTCGCGGGTATGTTCGTACATGAGCCCTTCGGGGTTCCGAAAGCGCCGAACGGCCCCCCACCCCCCCGGTGGGCCGCTCGGTCGGTGGCGGGGGACACCCCCCCTGCTTCCCCGCCACCCGCTTTCGTCCCGCGTCGCTCGCGCCCCCAAATCCTTGTCCGCGCCACCGTTAGTGTTGGCGTCGTGACACACGGCCACGGACACAGCTCCGGTCCCGCCCCCATCGGGAAGATCGCCGCGAGACTGGTGCTCGGCATCCTTGCCATCGTCGGCATCGCCGCGATCGTGGGCGTGGTGCTGCTGTGGCCCAGCGATCGCACCGTCGAGGTCCCCGCGCCGTTCCAGAGCGCGGCCGGCGGCGTCGTGGCCACCGAGTACGGCACCGTGGTGTCGCAGGACATCGGTCCGTGTGGCAGTTCGTCCAACGGTCGCGTCTTCAGCGGCGCCCCCACTCCGCCCACCGTCTCGGGCTTCGAGTGCAACCGCAGCATCGTCTCGATCGACACCGGCGTGAACGAGGGCACCCGCACCCTGCTCGAGGTGACGCCGGGGCCGGGCACCCCCGATCTGCGCGTCGGCGAGGAGATCCGCCTCGTCCGCGGCACCGACGACAGCGGGACCGCGATCTACGGGTTCGACGACTACTCCCGCACCACGCCGCTGCTGCTGGTGGTCGCGGTCTTCGCCGTCGTCATCTGTGTGGTCGCACGGTGGCGCGGGCTGCGCGCCCTGCTCGGACTCGGTCTCGCGCTCGGAGTGCTGGTGGGTTTCGTGCTCCCCGCGATCCTCGACGGCCGGTCCGCCATCCTGGTCGCCCTGGTCGGCGGCACAGTCATCCTCTACGGCGTGCTGTATCTGGCGCACGGGCCCAATCTGCGCACCAGCTCAGCGTTGCTCGGCACCGTGGTGTCGATGGGCGTCGCCGCGGGACTGTCCGAAGCGGCCATCAGGCTGACCCGGGTGACCGGTCTGTCGGAGGAACAGAACACCGACGTGCAGGCCTATCTCGACCACGTCAGCATCACCGGGTTGCTGCTCGCCGGGTTCATCATCGGATCGCTCGGCGTGCTGAACGACGTGACGATCACCCAGGCGTCGGCAGCCTTCGAACTCGCGGCACTCGATCCCGACGCCACCCGGCGGTCGATCTTCACGTCCGCGATGCGCGTCGGGCGGGACCACATCGCCAGCACCGTCTACACGCTCGTCCTGGCCTACGCGGGTGGTGCGCTGCCGCTGTTGCTGCTCTTCAGTGTCGCCGGCCGCTCGTTCGGCAACGTCCTGACCGGAGACGCGGTGGCCATCGAGATCGTCCGCTCGTGCGTGGGCGGCACGGCGCTCGCGCTCTCCGTTCCGCTCACCACCGCGATCGCCGTGATGCTCGCCCGGCCGCCCCGCGGACGCGCCCCCGTGAGCGGTCGGCACTCCGCGCGCTGACGCTCGACCGCGCATCGGGAAACTTCACAGAGTTCGGCCACGAGGTATGCACTGGCACTACAAAACATTCTCCTGTATTGTTTCAGTGGGTTCGGGAACCTGCGCGTTTGTTTGACGCAACTTCGCAGAGCACGACGACTATGTGAGGACACACAATGAACACTCTGGCCGCAGAGGACGTCGACCGTATCCGCCGGGTACTCGACAAGTACGGAAAGCTCCCGGTCGCCATCGACGCAGTCGCCAACGACGCCGATCTGTACGACGCAGGTCTGACGTCGCACGCGAGCGTCAATGTGATGATCGGCCTCGAGGACGAGTTCGATGTCGAGTTCCCGGATCGCCTGTTGCAGAAGGCCACGTTCGCGAGCGTCTCGGCTATCGCCGACGCCGTCGCAGAGCTGGCGTGATCTGAGATGACCACACTCGAGGCTCCCTCCGCCCTTCCCCCCATCGATCCGGACGCGCCCGCAGGCCTGGCGCAGATCCCGCTCGAGGACGTGCTCGCCGTGGTGCGCAGCAACGCCGAGCTCGTCGACCGTGAGGCTCGCTTCCCCACGGAGTCGGTGCAGGCGCTCAAGTCCGCGGGCCTGCTCTCCGCGTCGGTTCCGACGTCGCTGGGGGGCGCCGGACTCACACTCACCGAACTCGCGACCGTGGGCCGCGCTCTCGGTGGCGAGTGCGCGTCCACCGCGATGATCTACGCGATGCACCACACGCAGGTGTTGTCGCTGACCCGCCACGGCATGGAGTCCCCGGTCATCCGGGAGTTCCTGGCGAACATGGTCGTGGAGCAGCCCCTCGTGGCCTCCGCCACCACCGAGATCAACATCGGTGGCGACGTCCGCACCAGCGGGTGCGCGGTGGAGTACGACGGCGACCGCTACACGCTCACCAAGAACGCCCCCGTCATCTCGTACGGCGAGTACGCCGACGTCATCCTGGCCACGGCCCGTCGGTCCCCCGACGCAGCGCCCAGCGATCAGGTGCTCGTCGCGTGTCAGCGCGAGGACGTCACGCTGCAGAAGACCGGCACGTGGGACACCATGGGCTTCCGCGGTACGTGCAGCCCCGGCTTCATGCTCCGCGCATCGGGTTCGGCGGAGTGGGTCGTTCCCGCCACGTACAGCGACATCTCGGCCCAGACGATGCTGCCCTCGGCACACGTCCTCTGGGGTGGCGCCTGGTTGGGCATCGCCGACGCCGCGGTGCGCAAGGCTCGCAAGTCCGTGCAGAAACTGGCCCGCAAGACGCCCGGTGTCACGCCGCCGTCCGCCGCGCGCCTCGCCGAGCTGCTCGTGGTCCATCAGCAGCTGTCCGACACCGTGTTCACGGCCGCCGCGAAGTTCGACTCCATCGCCGACGATCCGGCTGCGCTCAGCGCCATCGGTTTCGCGCTGCAGATCAACAACGTCAAGGTCACGGCGTCCGATCTGCTCATCGACATCGTCGCCCGCGCGCTGCTCATCTGCGGCATCGCCGGCTACCGCGAGGACAGTGAACTGCGCATGAGCCGCCACCTCCGCGACTCGCACGGTTCCGCAATCATGGTGAGCAACGAGCGCATCCTGAACCACAACGCGCAGCTCTCGCTCGTCTACAAGGGGATCTGACCATGACCTCCACACTCGACCGCGACGTGGTCTCCGATCTCGATCTCGCCCGTGCCGATTTCCGCGATCAGCTCGTCGGCGCCGGTCTCCTCGTCCCCAGTTCCCTCGACGGTCTCTACGGCCGCTCGGGCGAGTTCGAGGACATCATCGATCTCATCGACTCCAAGGTGAAGGCCGCAGGCGCTGCCGCACACGGAGATGCGCTGCGCCGCTTCCGGTTCCCGCCGGTGTTCCCGCGCGACGCGTTCGAGAAGACCGACTACATCGCCTCGTTCCCCAACCTCACCGGTGCCATCACCACCTTCTCCGGTGACAACAAGGCCCACGCCGAGCTGCTCGCGGCACGGTCCGAGGGCAAGGACTGGGACCACTGGCTCGAGTCCGCCGGCACCATGCTTGTGTCGGCCGCGTGCCACCCGTCCTACTCCATGCTCACCGGTCAGCTTCCCGACGGCGGCACCATGCTCGACGTCTACGGGTACTGCTTCCGCCACGAGCCCGCCGTGGATCCTGCTCGCATGCAGGCGTTCCGGATGCACGAGTTCGTCCAGGTCGGCACGCCCGATCAGGCAGTGGAGCACCGTGAGTCGTGGATCGAACGCGGCATGACGGTGCTGTCCGATCTCGGGCTCGACGCCTCGCCCGTCATCGCCAACGACCCGTTCTTCGGTCGCGCGGGACGCATGCTGGCCGCGAACCAGCGCAACGAGAACCTCAAGACCGAGCTGGTCGTGCGACTCTACGGCGACCTGGACGAGGGCACCGCGGTGGTGTCGTGCAACTGCCACCGTGACCACTTCGGCCAGACCTTCGACATCCGCACCGCGGACGGCAACGAGGCCCACAGTGCCTGTGTCGGTTTCGGTATGGAGCGCATCGCCCTCGCGATGGTGCGTACTCACGGCCTCGACACCTCGCAGTGGCCGGCGTCGCTCCGCCTGAGCTGATCTACCTCTCGAGAACCGTCACCGTCGCCCTGGCTGTGCTGTTCACCGCTCGGACATGCCCTCGCGGCGTGGTCGAACCCGAGCGTGGCAGCAGAGTCAGGGCGCGGCTCGTTCCGGGGGCGAGGTGGAACCACGAGTCGGACGCCCGGTAGCCGTCCACGTCCACGCACACGTACTGCGCGGCATCCGTGCACGCGACGGTGAGGGTCCACCTGCCGTCGCCCTCCGGGGCCGCCGACGCGGTGAGACCCACCGAGTTCTGCAGCGGGAGCAGCCCGTTCTCCACCAGATGCACTGCCTCGGCGAGCACGGTGCCGTCCGGGGCGGCCAGCACGACACTCACCGCGTCGTTGGTGCGCGACCCGAATCGGTGAGCGTGCGTCATGTCGGTGAACCTGCCGACTACACCGTCCGCGGTACCGGTCCACGACGAGTGTGCATCGAGAGCGAGCTGCCGAACACCCTCGGCAGCAACGGCTCCCGTGCGCTGATGCGCCCGCACGGTGAGTGTTCCGGCGACGGGATCCGCGCCGTCGTTGATCACGTCGAGACGAAGCCCGTCCATCCCCTCGTCCGTCACAAGGACGGTGATCGGTGCGCTGGCCCGCGCCACCGCGTACCAGGGCGCCTTGGCGATGCCGGTGCTGTCGGTGAATCCCCATCCCGCGCCTGGCTCGAGGTCGCGCAGAGTCAGCACCAGCGCTCCCCCGCAACCCGAGTCCACCTGCCTCCAGAACCCGAACGACTGCGTCACCGCCTCACAGACGGCCGCGCGACCCAGGTCGAGGTAGCGCTCCGGATCGTCGCGGCGCACCGCGGACGGCTCCACGTCGAAGAGGGTGCGCACGTAGTGGTCTCGCACGTCCTCGAAGTCCCACGACGCTCCCCGATCACGCGGAACCGTGGCCTTCCAGCGCGGATCGTGGCCCGCCGGATGTGCCGAGCCGAACACGGAGTCGACGACGCGCCGCTCCGGGGGCACGGAGAACGCCAGGCACTCCGTCGCGAATGCCACCCGGGCGTACCGCACGTCCGAGAGAGGTCGCAGGTAGCCGCCGATGCCGAAGTAGTGCGCGAAGCCGGAGCCCACGTGGGTGGCGAGGTCGCCGCCCGACGGGGTGGACGGGACGTACGCGACACCGGAGAAAGCGTGCACCACGTCTGGGATGATGCTGTCCAGCAGTGGTATCCGTGACTCGTCCGAGGCGAGCCCGAGCATCGTCGGCTGCTGGTACGTCTCGCTACCTCCGCTCACCACCACGAGGGAGGGCCCACCGGCGGTCGCGAGCATCGCCCGGACCTCGTCGACGACGGCGGACTCGACGGCGGGATCGTCCGGTGGATCGATGGTCGCCAGCATGACGTCCTGCCACACCATGATGCCCAGTTCCGAACAGAGCGTGTGGAACTCGGCCGACTCGTAGACCATCGTGCCCGTGAGTCGCACCATGTTCAGCCCGGCCTCGACATACGAGGTCAGGGTGTCCCGCAGGTGGTCGGGATCGTTCTGCAGCGTGATCGGGTCGAGCGGGACCCAGCATCCGCCGCGGCAGAAGACGGGCACCTCGTTCACGAGCAGCGTCGTGTCGCGCAGTGCGCTCGAGCGGAACCCCACTCGGAAGTGCACGACGTGACCGTCGGCGGTCACGGTGACGTCGTGGAGGGTCGGATCACCGTGCGTGTGCGGCCACCACAGGGCCCGCTCACCCGCGTCGATCTCGTCCGTCACTCGTCCGTCGGCATCGGCCGAGAGCTCGAACACGCTGTCGCCCAACTCGATCCGCACAGCAGCGCCGGTCGCGGCCGTGCCGTCGACCTGCAGGACGCAGCGTCCGTCCCGCACCAGCGCGCGCACCGTCATGGCAGGGACGTCCACGGCGACACAGCGCACAGCGCGCCAGGGTCCGACAGGAGCCGGGGCGCCGGTGAACACGGGGGCGCGGCCGAGCATCGAGGTGCGGATCCACCGCAGGCCCTGCGACGAGATCATGGACGATCGCCACCGGCCGCGCGGGCGGCGCTTCGCCAGTGCCGCGTCGAGCGAACGGCAGCACAGCGCGATCGAGACGGTGCCGGCGACGAGGGCCTCGACGGTGACGGGAACGAACATCGACGTGCTGGTGGTCGTCAGCGTCCCGTCGACCCAGACCTCCGTGAGGGTGGCGATGCCCTCGAGATGCAGCCGTATCGACTCCGTCCCGTCCGGCACCGACACCTCGGTGCGGAACCACCAGTCGCGCCCGTCGAGGCCCTCGATCGGCAGCCCCGCCGCGGCCAGCGCGCCGGCGACTGTACCCGGAACCCGTGCGGGCACAGCAGTATCGGTGTCCGAGAGACCATCGGGGCTCTCGACGGCACCGGCATCGGTCGACAGGAGCGTCCAGTGTGCGTCGGCCAGCAGATCGATCGGCGCGGTCACAGCGCCGAACGCACTGCGTCCATACCGCGTTGCCAGGCCGCTGCCATGCCGGCCATCGAGTCACGCACGTCGACGTCGCGTCCCCGAGCGGCTCGCGCCATCCGGAACTGCACGGACTTGGCGCCGGACGCCACCTCCCGGAAGGGCTCGGCGGCAGCCGCCGCACCGGCGACCCCGCGGCGTTCGAGGTACTCGGCCAGGTCGGCCGCGAGTTCGGCGGTGGAGCCGCACTGACGGAGGGTGCCGAACGACCACAGGTGGAAGAAGTCCGGGCCCGCCTGCTGGATCAGCGCGACGTCCTCGACGACCCGCTCTCCGAGGCGCTCCACCGGGTTGCCCGCATCGGCGCGCTCGAGGTGAGCACGCACCACCTGCAGGTCGTGATCGTCGGTCTCCGGACCGGCGGTCAGAGCGTCACGGTCGACGACGACCCGTTCGACGTAGGGCGGCAGCGCCACCGTTCCGGGAGCGAGCGACCGAGCGAGTGCGCCGTCGAAGTCGTCACCCTCGAGGCGGAACAGACCGGCGTTGTGGAAGTAGTCGAGCCGGCGCGCGTCGGCATCGATGGCCGTCGGCACGATCGTCGTCTTGGTGTGCTCCCGGCCGTAGCTGGTGCCGTCGGTGTCGGGGAGGTAGAAGGCGTCGATCTCGACCGTACTCAGCACACCGTCGTGCATGTTCTCGATCAGGTGCTCTCCGAACGGCTTCCAGATGTTCATCTCGGAGACGTCCACCCCGTAGAGGAGGCGGAGATCCTCGGGCTGGAACTTCACGAAGTCCCACTGCCGGCCGTCGAACCCCGCGCTGAGGGCGAACGCCAGTGCGGGTGTCGGATCTGCGCCCATCGCGTGCAGCAGTTCGATCCACAGGTCGACGTAGCAGTTGGTCTCGGACCACGTGCGCTCCGACGAGTGCAGGGAGTGCGATCGGTACGTCGCGGGATCGAGGTCCGCGGGCAACGGGGACCCGCCCACCGGCGTCGCCGAGAGATTCACCGTCACTGCTCCTCCATTGGTCGTCGACACGAGGTGTCGGCCCACGCGTTCACATCACGCACGACAGTAGCCGCGAGAGAGGTGATCAGAACCCCCCGAAGTCCCCGCCACCACCGAAGTCCCCGCCACCGAAGTCCCCGCCACCGCCGAAGTCCCCGTCGGTCTCGTCGGCGAACGGGTCGGCGGTGGTGGTGACGGGCGGCGGGACTCCACGCGACCCGACGGGCGCCACCGCGCTGGTGGGTGCCACGGACGGGGTGCTGACCGTGGCGGGGTCCATCGGCTCGGGCATCGAGGTGAAGGCCCACGCCGCGGCGCCCGCCATGACGGCGCACGAGAAGGCGAGGACGAGGGCGACGGGGACCCTGCTGCGCTTCGGATCGGGCACCGGTTCCCCGCCCACGTCGACGACGTCCGCGGGCGCCGACGCGTCGGGCTCGCGTTCCGGCTCAGCGGGGGCGGCCGCGAAGGCGACGGTCCGATCCGTGGACGAGGGCTCGGGCGCCGGCGCCGGTACCGACACACGCGTCGCGCGCGGGTCCAGCGCGGTGAGGACCGGAACGCCGAAGCGTTCCGCGGCGGCGATCGACAGGATCGGGATGGGCGAACCGCCCCCGACGAGGATCACCGCGTCGAGGTCGCGCTCGCCGAGAAGCGACGCCGCGGTGTCGAGCGAGAGGTCGAGCAGAGGGCGAACCGCGGTCTCGAACTCCTGACGCGTGATCAGTGTGGTGCCGCCGCCGGGGGTGCGCGCAACGGTCGCGGAGGACAGCGACTCCTTCACGCGGCGGCAGAAGACGATGACGTCCGTGTCGTCCGCGCCCTCGGCGGGGCGCTCCAGAATGCCGCGGTCGACGATGTGATCGAGCACGATGTGATCGAAGACATCCCCGCCGGCCACCGAGGAGTCGACGGAGCCCAGGACCGCCATCTCGTCGACGTCCACGAGGCTCGCCGTCGCGCCGCCACGGCCCAGGTCGTAGAGCAACACCGTGGTGAGACCGGACAGAACGCCCGAATCGACCACGTCCCGAGGGACCGACGTCACAGCTTCGGTGTCGGACATCCGTCGGCGCTTCCTCTCGGTGGATGGTGATTCCCCTGCGTTGTCACTTGTCACAGCCCTGTTCACGTCGCACCCGCTTCGAGCGCAGGAACCGGACAGCTCCTGCTGTATGGCGCCCAAAAGAATCTTCCGGTATGTTAAACGATGAAATAGGGAACTGCGAGATCGATACCGGTCGTGGATGCGACCGGGCACACCTTACTGCCAGGTAGGGCCCCAGGGCGACTGTCAGTGGCACATCGATCGCAGAAATCCCTCACCGAGCAGCGTGTCGAGCGGGGCCGACGCGCACGGCCGAGCTTCGCCGATGCAGACGCGGCGCACCGGACGCTCCGATCCAGAAGTTTGGTTCGGAGTCACAAACCCGGCGCCGTGGACGCACCGACGAGCACCGGACCGAGACGAAAGGCTGTCGACCCCGATGATCCCCGCACCCGCTACTCGTGACCGCACGGCCACGGTGCAGGTACACATGACCGGCGCCGAGTGGTTCGCCGACTCGCCGGGTGGCCTCAACCGCTACTTCACCGATCTCTACGTCGCGCTCTCCGCCCTCGACGGTGTCAGCGCCTCCGCGTCCGCGTTCGGCGACTCCGATCTGGACGACGGCCACCACGGCACGTCCTCGTGGGGGCCCTCGACGGGTTCCACGCTCTCGCGCGTCTGGTCGGCCCTCTCCGCCGATCGCGGTCTGCCGAGGAACACGGTGATCGACCGCCACTTCAGCCTCTTCGGACGCCCCACCGTCGGCCTGCGCGGTGCGCACCCGTCGGTGGCGCACTTCCACGGACCCTGGGCCGCCGAGAGCGCCATGTCCGGCGAGAGCGATCTGGTGGTGCGCGCCAAGTACTGGGTCGAGCGTCTGCGCTTCCTCGACGTGCGCCGGTTCATCGTGCTGTCGGGGCACTCCGCCCGCATCCTCGCCGAGGACTACGCCGTCGATCCGGCCGCGATCACGATCATCCCGCCGGGCGTCGACCTGGACCGTTTCGCCGTCACCCCGGCACCGAGCAACGCTCGCCCCACCGTCCTCTGCGTGCGCCGACTCGAGCGCCGCATGGGCATCGACCGGCTCGTCGCGGCCTGGCCCGCGGTCGCGGCGGACCACCCGGACGCGCAGCTCGTCGTCGTCGGGACCGGCACCGAGGAGGCGGCACTGCGCAGCCAGGCCGCCGAGTCCACCGCCGGCGACTCCATCGTCTTCACCGGCCGGACCAGCGACGAGCGCCTCGCAGCGCTCTACGCCGAGGCCACCGTCTCCGTGGTCCCGACCCTGAGCCTCGAAGGCTTCGGGCTCATCGCCCTCGAGTCCTGCGCCAGCGGACGCGCCCCCGTCGTGACCGACTGCGGCGGCCTGCCCGACGCCGTCGCGGGCCTCGATCCGTCCCTCGTGGTGCCCGCCGGCGACGTCGACGCACTCGCCCACCGCCTGTCCACCGCGCTGAGCGGCGACGTGCCGAGTGCCGCCGCGTGCCGCGCCCATGCCGAGTCGTTCTCGTGGGAGTCCTCGGCTCGCCGGCACGTCGACGTGTACCGAGAGCTGGTCCAGCGATGACCCGCGCACTGTTCCTCGCCCACACCGCGGCGCCGTCCGGCGCCGAGATCGCGCTGCACCGCCTGGTGCGCGCCATGGACAAGACCGAGGTCACCGTCGTCTTCACCGAGACGGGTCCGATGGTGGACAAGCTCCGTGCCGACGGCATCGACACCGTCGTCGTGGACGGCGCGTTCGACAGCCGCTCCGTGACCATCGAGGGCATGTCCGTCCGCCGCATGATCGGCGGAGTCACCGGCCTGCTCCGGCTGGGGTGGGCCGTGGGCGCCGTCGTTCGCGAGTCGGGAGCCGACGTGGTCGTCGCCGAGTCGTCCAAGGCGTTGCTCATGGGCACCATCGCCGCTCGGCGAGCGGGCGTGCCCCTGGTGTGGCACTCCCACGACCGCATCTCCCGCGAGTACTTCGGCACGCTGTTCACCGCCGTCCTCCACGTTCTGGGTTGGACGGCGTGCCGCGGCTTCATCGCCAACAGCACGTCCACACTGGCCTCGCTGCCCACCTGGCGTCGGCCCGCCGTGGTCGCCTACCCCGGCGTCGACGGGTCGGCGGACCGCCCGGTGGGTGCCCGCCCCGAGCAGTCCGCTCCCGCGGACACGGTGCTGTGTCTGGTCGCCCGCCTCACCCCGTGGAAGGGACACGTCCTCTTCCTCGAGGCGGTCGCGGCGATGACCACCCGGCCGGCGCACGTCTTCCTCGTCGGCGGCACCTTCTTCGGCGAGGAGCCGTACCGCGCAGAGCTCGAGGCCATGGCCGCCGAGCTCGACCTGCCCGTCACCTTCACCGGCCACGTCGACGATCCGCGGGACTACATGCGGATGTCCGACGTGCTGGTCCACTGCACCCTGACGGCGGAACCGTTCGGTCAGGTCGTGGTCGAGGGCATGCTCGCCGGCTGCGCCGTGGTCGCGTCGCGGCCCGGCGGACCCGCAGAGATCGTCGAGCACGGTGTCAACGGCATGCTCGTCGACTCCGGCGACCGCGCGGGCCTCACCGCCATGCTCGATCGCGTCGTCGCCGACCGTGACCTGCGGACGCGCCTGTCCGCCGCCGCGCCGGCCCGTGCCGCGCACTTCGACATCGAGGAATCGGCCCGCACCGTCGAGAGCTTCCTCGAGGACGTCCTCGACACCGTGAGCGTGCGTCATGGTCGGTGAACTCACTCGTGGCGGGTCGCGCGGCGGCCCCACCACCGAGCCCCCGAAGCACCGCCGTGGATCGCTGCACAAGTTGTCGGCGGTACGCGACATCGCCTTCGTCAGCTTCGGCAAGTACGGCCAGTACCTGGTCACGATCGTCACGCTGCCGCTCACGGCCCGCATCCTCGGCACCGAGGGGCTGGGTCTGCTCGCGATCGCGATGTCGGCGTACTTCATCGGCTCACTGCTGGTCGACTTCGGCATCACCACGTTCCTCGCGGCGATGGCGAACGACGAGAACCTCAACCAGCTGCGTGGCAACTACCTCGCGCTGCGCGCCACGGTGCTCGCCGTGATGGGCACCGGGCTGCTAGCGAGTCTTCTGGTCGGTGCGCACGTGCATCTGCACATGATCCTGCTCGGCCTCTTCGCCGGCGGCTTCGCGTCGTTCGGCGACGACTGGGTGCTCGTGGCCCAGGCCCGCTTCGGCATCGGCGTGGTCTACCAGGGCATCGGCCGCATCCTGTACCTCGTGCTGCTGGTGACGCTGCTGCCGATGTTCCCCAGCGCCGCGGTCGCGATGCTGTGCCTGCTGGCGTCGTCGGTGGTGTCCGTGGCCCTGACCTGGCGGCTCACCATCCGCGAGTTCGGCCCGCCGAGCAAGCCGAAGGACGTCACCGGGATGGTCCGCATGGGCGTGCCCGTCCTGACCTCGCGGCTGCTCATCACCAGCTACGGCCAGGGCGCCGCGACCTTCTACTCCGTGGCGCTGTCCGCGGCGTCGCTCGGCATCTTCTCCGCCAGCGACCGGCTGATCCGCGCGTTCCAGTCGCTGCTCGACGCCATCGGCTACGGCCTTCTGCCGCGGCTGGCCCGCGGCCGGGAGGACCACTTCTGGCAGAACGCACTGCGCGGACTGACCGCGTGCGTGGGTGTGGCCGTCGTGGCCACCGTCGGGCTGTGGGTGAGCGCGCCGCTGCTGATCTCGCTGGTGTTCGGCGATCAGTTCTCGTCCGCGGTGGACATCATGCGCGTGCAGGTGTTCATCCTGCCCTTCACCGCCATCACCTCGTTCGTCACCACCGCGATCCTGCCGGTCCGCCAGGACACCAAGGGAGTGCTGATCGGCGCCGTCGTCGGCACCGTCTTCGCCGCGGGAGCGCTGGCCACCGCGCTGTCCACCGAGTCGGTGTGGGCGCTGGTCTACGGCACGCTCACCTGCGAGGTCGCAGTCGCGGCCTGGTACCTGTTCCGGGTGCGCATGCTGCATCGCCGCAACGACGATGCGCTGCACGCGGAATCGGAGGCACCCACCGTGCCGATGGCCGTGGTCGCCTCCGATGCCCCCACCGTTCCCCTCGCCGTTCGCCGCTTCCGGGAGGCAAGTCGATGAAGATCCTGTTCCTCGGAGACGACTGGATCGGCAGCAACGCCCGGTCCATGGCCGACGGGTTCCGCGAGGCCGGCCACACCGTGCTCGTCGTCGACACCACTCCGGTCGCGCTGCCGACCCGGCTGTCCCCGCCGTGGGTGTACAGCAAGCTCGGCCGCGGCCGCGCCCCCTGGGTGCTCGAGGCGCTGCACCGCCGCATCGAGGCGGCGGCAGCGCAGTTCCGCCCCGACATGCTGTTCGCGTTCCGCACCGTGCATCTCGACCAGGACCGACTGCTGGCTCTGCCGGCGGGTCTGCACGTGCACTACAGCCCGGACGACGTGTCCAACCCGTACAACACCACGCCGGAGTACCTGCGCCGCGAGGCCGACTGGGACCTCGTCGTCACCACCAAGCGGCACAACGTGCCCGAGCTGGAGTCGCGCGGCGCGAAGTCGACGCTCTTCGTCCACAGCGCGTACGACCCGGCCTGGCACCGTCCGACCGCCCGTCGTGATCCGGCCGAGTACCTCGTCGGCTTCATCGGTGCCTGCCGACCGGACCGCCGCGACTCGATGGTGGAGCTCGCCCGCACGCACGGCTCCGCGATGACGGTCCAGGGTCCGGGATGGCGACGCGTGTCCGCGCTGCGGACGACGTCGGCTCACATCGGCGGCGCCGTGTACGGCGAGGGGTTCTCGGTGGCGGTGTCGGCCGTGCTGGCCAACCTCGTCCTGCTGAACTCGGACAACCGCGACACCCACACGTGCCGCACGTTCGAGGTGCCCGCGGCCGGCGGTCTGTTCGTCGGTGAGCGCACGGACGAGCACATGGCGCTGCTGGAGGACGGACGGGATTGCCGTCTTTTCTCCAGTTCGGACGAACTCGATGACATCCTGGCATGGTGCCGCACCGAACCTGATGCAGCCAGAGAGATGGCGGAGCGCGGCCGGCTGCGGATCGTCGGTGATCACCACGCGTACGTGGACCGAGCACGGGAGATGACCGATGCGTTGTGACATCGTCGCCCTGCGCCGCCCGACGGGGGCCGCGTCGTGACCGCCTACACCGCCGTCGCGCTCACCACTGCGGCCATCGTCGCCCTCGTCGTGTCCGCGATGTTCGTGCCGGGTGTCGCCAAGGTGTTCCTGCTGGCGCAGTCCGCCTACTGGTCGCTGAGCTACGTGGCGCGTCCCCTCGTCCTGCTGTGGACGCTCCCGCAGCCGCAGTTCGCGGACAGCCTGGCGGACCCGCGACTGGCGAACATCGGCTACGACATCGGCATCGCCGAGGTGCTGAAGCCCGTCGTGTTCGGTCTGTGGTTCTACGTGGCTCTCGTCGTCGGATACGTGCTGTTCCGTCGGTGGCGCCGGGGACCGCAGGAGCGGACCACCATCGGCGCGGCCGTCGCGGATCCGTACTTCTTCCGCAGCCTCGGTACCATCTACGTGCTGGGTCTCGGCGGACGCTTCGTGTCCTTCGCGACGGGCAACACCGGATCCGCCGGTGAGGTCAGCAGTTCCAACCCGCTCCTCGACTTCGCCGCCACGATGGCGACGGTGGGCGCCCTCGGCCTCATCGTCTTCGCGCGACCGGAGAAGCTGTGGCAGACCGCGGTCCTGCTGCTCGGCCTGATGGGCATGGAGCTCGTGTGGACCGTGATCGTGGAGTCCAAGACCCCCGTGCTCGGTGCGGCTCTCGCCGTCGCCGTGCGCTTCGCCCTCATCGGGTGGACGCGCGGGACCATCCTCGGCGTGCTCGGTATCTCGGCGGGCGCCATCGGCGCGTTCGGCATCCTGCAGTCGCTGAAGGTGGATCCCGAGGCCCGCGCGATCTCGGCGGCCGCCGAGGCCAGCTATCCCCCTGTCGTGCAACCGTTCCTGCCGATCCTGCGCCGCTTCGACCTCCTCGAGGCCGCGACGGATGCGTACTACATGCAGGGCCGGGAATGGATCTCGCACGGCGACGTGGTGAAGAACGCGCTCCTCAACTTCATCCCGTCCCAGCTCCTCGGATCGGAGAAGTTCCAGTCCGGCACCGCGTGGGCCAACCAGGTCCGTGGGTCGTCGGTGGACATGCGCAACGTGTCCGTCTCCCTGGCCGAGGGAAACATCAGTGAGGGCTTCGTGTTCGGCGGGTACGCCGGCGTGGCCGTCACCATGACCTTCACCTTCGTCATGGTGCTGGTCGCCGTTCGATGGCTCCTCGCGAGGAACTTCCTCTTCGTGGTGCTCGGGCTGACGCTCATCGAGTATCCGGTGCTGTTCGAGCGCGGGATCCTCGGGACGACCGAGTCCATCGGCAAATCACTCCAATTGGCCATTCTCGTGTGGATCGTGACGCTTCTCGTCGGCGAGTACTCCCGACAGTGCGCGGAGACACCCCCTCCGACCACGCACGTTCCCGACGACATCTCCACACTCGACCGCTCTTCGAGCAAAGGATCTGCATCATGGGTTTGATCGATTACGTGAACATCGCACGACGCCGGTGGATGACCATCCTGGCCTTCGTCGTGTTGGGAACGGTGGCAGCGGCGGCGTACACGTCGACGCTGAGCTACTCCTACACCTCATCGAGCCGTCTCTACGTCTCGATGGCGACCGGCACCTCGGTGTCGGACGCCTACCAGGGCAACATGGCGGCGCAGCAGCGTGTCACGTCCTACGTGAACCTGGTGACCAGCGAGCGCGTCATGTCGGGTGTCATCTCCGATCTGCAGCTCGACACCACGCCGGCGGCTCTCGCGTCGACGGTCACCACGTCCTTCGCGCCGGCCACCGTGCTCATCGGCATCTCGGTGTCGGACACGACGCCGGACGGCGCGCGGGCGATCAACGACGCGGTGGTCACCGAGTTCCGTGATCTGGTCAACGAGATCGAGACCACGGAGATCGGCGCGGCTCCCGCGGCGAAGGTGACGGTCGTCGACCCGGCGACCACCCCGGCCGCCGTGGGCGGGCCGGCACCGATGCGCACCCTGCTCATGGGCGCCGTCGCCGGCATGCTGCTCGGCTGCGCTGCGGCGTACCTGCGTGACCGGCTCGACAAGCGCATCCGCACCACCGGCCAGGTCGCCGCGGTCGCTCCCACCACGTTCCTCGGTGACGTCAAGGCGGCCACGCGCACCGCGGACGCACGGCGCGCCGCACTGCGCCTCGACGCCCCGGTCGGCCGGACGACCCCGCACTCCATCGCGGTCATCGGCGTCTCCCCCGCCGGCGGGTCGGACACCGTCCTCGCCCTGGCGCGTGCGCTCAGCGGACTGGGCCGCCCGACTCTCGTGGTCGACGCCTGCACCGACGGCACCGGAGTGTCGTCTCGCATGCAGAACGCCGGCGGGCTCGCCGATCTCGCACGCTCGCCCAAGCGGTCGGCCACCGATCTCACGCGGCCGAGCCAGGTCGAGGGTCTGAGCATCCTGCCCATGGGCGTGGGTGACGATCGGACCACCCTGTTCCTGGCCTCCCCGCGCTTCGGCACCATCGTGCAGAGCCTGAAGGCCGATCGTGACTACGTGGTGATCGACGCGACCTCGGTGGCGGACGCGACCGATGCGCTCGCCATCGCCGTGCACGTCGACCACGTCGTCGTGGCCGTCGAGAACGGCACCACCACCGCCGCGCAGCTCCGCGCACTGCTGACCGAGCTCGACAGCATCGGGGTCGCCGTGGCCGGAACCGTTCTGGTGCCGCACGTCTCGGCTCGCCGCTGGCCGCTGTCGCTGCTGAAGTCGTCCGCCGCGAAGGACGACGTCGTGCCCGCGACGTCGCCGAAGGCTGCTCCCGTGGCCGAGGTGCGCGACGTGCCGACCACCACCCGGACCACCACCGCTGCGCGTCCGACCGCACCGCAGTCCTACCGCGCGCCGTCGCCGGTCCACGAGTCCGAGTACCGGAACGACGACTACCGCGACCGCGACCACCGGAACGACGACCACCGCAATGACGGCTACCGCACCGACGGCTACCGGGACGATCACCAGGATCGCTGGGACACCGTCCAGCCGGCACCTCGTGCCGAGCGCGCCGCCCGTCCCGAGCCCCGCCAGGAGGAGCGTTACGACGTGGTCCAGTCGCCGGCGGACGCCGAGACCGACCGCTTCCACGCGGTGACGGCGGAGCCGATCGAGGTTCCGCAGGACGACGCAGAAGATGGTGTCGCGGACAAGGACTCGACCGAGTCCGAGGTGAACGACACCATCACCGCGGACGTCGAGGACGTCGACACCGACGAGTCCGAGACGGACGACGCCGACACCAGCGCGACGCCCGAGCCGGTCTCGATCACCAAGGCCGACACGACCACGCCGGCCGCGTCCGACAAGGCGGACAAGGCCGCGCAGGACACGACGGTCACGAAGGCGACCCGTCCCGCGGAGCCCACCACCTCGCGGCCCGTCCGCCCTCGGACGCAGACCGGCCGCCGCACCTTCCGGGTCACCAAGTGACGCAGACCCTCCACTCCACCCGCACCCCGAGCCCGATCGGCTCGCACTCCCGAGAGGACCGAGCACCCATGTCGACGACACCGACCTGGTTCGGATCGGACGGCCGTTGCCTGTTCGGCGTGGTTCACCTTCCCGAAGGCGACCACGCGCGCGCGGGGATCGTGCTGTGCCCGTCGATGGGCAAGGAGCACGTCGACACCTACCGCGGCCTCAAGCTGCTCGCGCAGGAGTTGGCCGCGGCCGGCTTCGCCGTGCTGCGGTTCGACTACCTCGGTGTGGGCGACTCGGGCGGCGACCAGAACGACGCTGCGGCGATGGACGGGTGGCTCGCGAGTATCGGGGACGCGGTGAGCCTGGTGCGCTCGCTCGGCTGCACGACGGTCTCCGCCGTCGGCCTGCGCGCCGGCGCCCTGCTTCTCGATCGCGCTGCGGACGCGGTCGGCCCGCTGCACACGGTCGTCCTGTGGGATCCGGTGCCGCGCGGCCGCGCGTACCTGCGCGAGCAGCAGGCGCTGTACCGGCTCGGCGTGGGCACGGACACCGTCGGAACCGACACCGACGACACCGATCTGCACACCATCGGGCACTCGCTGTCCACCGAGGCCGCGGCAGCGCTGTCCGCCCTCGAGCTCACCGCGGCGTCACCCGCCGTGTCGCAGTGGATCTTCGCGCTGCGTGACGGGTACTCCTCGCCTCGGCTCGACAAGGCGATCGAGCGGTCGGGGGCGACGGTGCGGCACGTCGGCACGATGACCGAGTTCGTCACGCCCGAGAGCTTCCTGGTGCCGTTGCCGAACACGGCGATCCGCGCGGTCGTCGACATCCTCGACGGCGCACACGACTCCGCCCGCGACTGCGCGGTCGAGTTCACCCCGACCACGAGCGTCACGCACCAGGCGAGCGACGGGTCGACCTTCACCGAGCACATCGAGAGCATCGGTGCGCACGGCCTGTTCGGCATCCGATCCACTCCGGTCGGGACACCGGACTCCGCACCCACTCTGGTCTTCTGCGCCACGGCGAACGACACGCGCACCGGACCGGCGCGGCTGTGGGTCGAGCTCGCTCGCGAGGCGGCGCGCTCCGGTGCGTCCGCGCTGCGCTTCGACCGACGCGGAACCGGTGAATCGGAGGTGGTGCGTGCCGACGAGCACACTCCGATCTACTCGGCGGAGAGCGCCGACGACGTGGTCGCGGCCGCCCGTGCGGCGCATGCGGATCCGCGTCGCGTGGTGCTCACGGGCATCTGCTCCGGGTCGTGGAACGCGGCCCACGCCGCCACGGAGATCGGGGCCGGCGGCGCCGTCATGGTGAACGCCATCGCGTGGAGCTGGAAGCGCAAGAAGTCGACGCAGGGCGAGATCGATCCTGCCGATCTGGGGATCCCGCGGTCGGATCCGGCGTGGCAGAAGACGCCCCGGGCGCGCATCAAGAACGCACTGCAGACGCACCTGCCGTACCGGGCGTGGCGGCTGCTCGGTGTGCGCGGCGTGACCCAGGTTCCCGAGGTCATCCTGCGTTCGCTGGCGGACAACGACGTCGACGCCACCGTGATCCTGGCTCCGGCCGATCACCGCTGGTTCGTCGATCAGCGTGGGCCCGAGGGCCTCACGCGCATCCAGCGCCGCAGCGGCACCGTGCCGTTGATCGTCAGCGCGCCCGTCGGTGACCACTCGGCGTACCACGCCGACATGCGCCGCACGATCATCTCCTCGGTGCTCGCCCGGACCATCGAACCGCAGAGACAGCAGGTCACCGCGTGACCGCGAGTTCCTTCGGCCGGCGACGGCTGCTCACCGGCACCCTCGTCGCCGCCACCGTTCCGCTCGCGGTCGCGTGTTCGCGCGACGACGCCGAGTCGGTGCAGTTCCAGTCGCCGAACGTCACGGACACCCCGGCTGCGCGCAACGTGCGTGACTTCGGGGCGACGGGCGACGGCACCACCGACGACACCGAGGCGATCGCGCGGGCGTTCGAGGGCATCACCCAGGCCTCTGCGGTCTATCTGCCCGGCGGCACCTACCGGGTGACGGCGTGGCCGGCGATGGCCGACTACGCCACCGTGTACGGCGACGGCGCCGATGTCACCACCGTCCTGTACGAACAGAACGGCACTCTGATCGACCTGCGGGGACGCCAGCGCGTCAACTTCCGCCGGATGGGGTTCTTCACCACCGGCGCCACGTCGACGTGCTTCTCACTGTCCGCGTGTTTCCGCTGCTCGTTCGACTCGGTGACCATCCGCGGCAACCACTCGTCGTCCACGTTCCCGCAGTACGAGAACCAGCGCGGAGTGCTGCTGACCGACAACACGGGCGGCACCACGTTCACCAACTGCGACATCAACAACTACGGCATCGGCCTGACGTCGGAGTGCATCCAGAACTACGTGACGGCCTCGAAGTTCACGAGCAACCGCGTCGGGGTGCTCGGCACCGGTGGCGACTTCAACGCCGGCATGGCGTTCACCAACGTCGAGTTCGTGTCGGACAACGACCCGGACACGACGGATCGGCACGTCCGCGTCGACGGTCCCGCGAACGACTGGTGGTTCACCAACGTCTGGTTCGAGGGGTCCGAGGTGGCCCTGAGCATCGGCACGCGCGAGACCGGCGGGCCGTCCCAGTTCGGCATGGTCAACTGCAAGATCTCGGCGCGCACCACGTGTGTCGAGCTGCTGTACTGCCGGCAGCCCTACCTTGCCAACATCATCTTCGATCCGGACCCGAACAGCCGGCCCGCCGAGCTGGTCATCGACGCGGAGCACGTCCCGACGGGCACCGCGGTGAACCTGATCTCGGGCGTCAACGACGACGTGAACGGCGCGGTCTTCCCCGATGCGTGGACCGTGATCGGTCGCGGCACCATGTCGGGGCCCACCTTCACCAGCACGGTGGTCACGCGCACCGTGCAGGACGACGTCGACCTGCTGCAGGCGCGGGACAGCGGCGATGCCGTGACCGCCGCCGTCCTGTCCGACGGCACCTGGTTGTCCGACCGCCGCGAGGCGGGCGTGGTGCTCAAAGACGAGTCCAACGCGTACTGGCGTCTGGTGGTGGGGACGGACGGAACCCTGAGTACCGAGTCCCTCGGCACCGATCGGCCGCGCTGACCGCTACAGCACCCCGAGGTTCTGCCCGCTCACCACACCGGTGTTGCTGATCGACAGCCGCCAACTCTTGCCGTCCGGCGACTTGACGACGGGTCCGCCGCCGGCGGAGAAGAGCTTGCCGCGGCCGAGCACCGACCAGCCACCAGGGAAGGTGTTGCCGGGGAAGTCGGCACCCTGGCTGGTGATGAGGTTGATCGCGGTCCCCTCCGCGACATACTGCGCGTTCACCCTGATGAGCTGGGGATTCGACTGTTGGTCGGCGTCGAACGCCACGTTGGCGAGGTACGGCTGGCGGCAGTGCTGCAGATCGAGGCAGATCCCGCGGGCGGCGACCTTGCAGTTGACCATGCCGAACTGCGAGGGTCCGCCCGTGCCCGCCTTACCGATGGTGAGGGCCGTCGCCGCTCCCTCGAACCACACGTTGGTGAGCCACCAGTCGTTGGCCCGGCCGTCCACGACGAGATGCGACGTGGTGGTGTTCGCATTGATGTCGGAGACGAACTCGGTGTTGACGATCGACATTCCCGACGCGAAATTGTTGCCCGTTCCCAGCAGCCCGATCCAGTTGGTCGCGAACTTGCAGTTGGCGATGTACGACTGAATGGCCGTCGTCGACATCGCCGTTCCGTAATTGTTGAAGTCGCAATTCACGAACGATGTTCCGCCGGTGTTGTTGATCAGCGACACGCCTTTCTGCGGCAGGAACCGGGGGTAGCTCTGCGGGGTGTGGTTACCGCGGAAGACCACCGAGTCGAACGAGCAGCGGAAGCACCCGTCGAGAAGCACGGCCAGCGACGAGGGATCCAGCGAGAAGATGCCCAGGTTCTTCAGTGCGACGCGCTGACGGCCCTTGAGGGTGAGCAGCGTGCCCGAGCTGGTGTGCACGATCGTCGTCAGATCGGCGCCGGCTCCGAACACGCTGGCGTAGTTGGCGAACTGTGGGAGCGAACGCACCCGGAACATGCCGGGCGGGAAGTACAGCGGCCGGTTCTGTTGCTGCGCTGCGGTATACGCGGCGGCGACGGCGGCGGTGTCGTCGGCGGCGTTGTCACCCTTCGCGTTGTACGGGGCAGCCTTGACGTTGACCCACCCGAGCAGGGCGCCGGGGTCGGTCTCGCCCGCCGCGAGGGTCACGGCCACGGGGTCGTCGGCCTGCGCGAGGATGCTGCTCGCCGCGAGCGTGGTGCCCACTCCAGCGGCCAGTCCCCCCATGAGCAATGCGCGGCGGTCGAGCCGCGAACCCGAAGGACCTCTGTCGTTCATGGTTTACCCCTTCACCATCGTGGTCGGCGCACCTCCTGCCCCCGCTCGGCGCCTGCCCATACACAAGCAAAGAAATGCGCATTCACGACGCGACGCGCCGCCCCGAGAGACTTGCGATACACGGCGGTGTGAAAAAGACCGACCGCGGCTTCCACATCGAAAGCCGTTCACTGATGGGCATCGTGTTTCGCGCCCGCCCACCAAGACAAAGGCAGGAAAGTGTGTCGGCCGTCACGCGGCGCCGAGCACCCACCGAGGCCGCGACCACACCTGCCAGTACTCCGTCGTATGGAAGCCCAGCGACGCGTAGAGCGGCACTCCGGCCGGGGAGGCGAGGCACAGATCCTGCGACGGCCCGTGCAGTCCGGTCTCGACGTGCTTGCCGCCCGCGATGAGGCGCGCCGCGTGTCCGGCACGGCGATGATCGGGGTGGGTGGCCAGCGCCCACCCCGTGACGGTGTCGCCGGCGCGGCAGGACAGGAGGCAGGAGACGAGCTCGTCGTCGACGAACAGGCCGAACGCCATGGCGTCGGGACGGCGAAGCGTCTCCGCGGTGTAGACGGCGGCGGCCAGCTCGGGCCCCACCCCGAACGCGAGCGACGCGACCTCCTGACAGGCGGGCAGGTCTGCCTCTGTGATCTCGCGCACCCCGTCCACCGGCTGCGACCCACCGGCGGACCGATGCATGAACGGCATGGCCTGCAGGCTCACCCAGCCGGCGTCGGCCAGGGTCTGCGCCCCCGAGAGGCCGGCGCCGGCCAGCATCACCAGAGCCGGTCGGCGGAGCGCGGTCACCGAGTCGATCACCCGTCCGACCTGTTCAGCGGCGTCTCCGCCGTGCACCAGGGCGAGGTTGTAGTCGGGCCGGGCCAACCCGCTGAACGCCACCCAGCCGGAGTCGGTCGACTCGAACGTGTGGTCCGCCCAGGAGCGCGTCGTCTGTCCGAACGACTGCCGGAGCGCCTCCATCTCGCGCTCCGACGACCGTCCGATCGGCATCTCACTCACGCCTTCACCAAAACCTTCCTGCGGTACGGAAACTTCTCATATACACTTCTCGTAGATTGTTGCGGCGTCCACAAGAGCCGACGCGGTCGAGTTCTTCCATGTAAGTCGACGATGCATTCGCCGCGGGGCGCGATATGAGCGTGACTGTCTGTCTGAACCGTAGGCAAGGAGTAAACCCTCGTGACGCACCCGTCACCAACCCGGGACACCATCGTCCGTAGCTCGCTGCACCGAGCCGGTCGGCTACCCGTCGATCCGTGGACGCTGGGCGACGACGAGAACCTGTTCGACGCCGGCCTGAGTTCTCACGCCAGCGTGGCCGTGCTCGTGGATCTGGAGGAATCGGCCCAGGTCGAGTTCCCCGATCACCTTCTGCGTCGTTCCACGTTCGCCACGATCGCCGCCATCCGTGACGCGCTGGACCATGTGTCCGACACCTCCGCCGCCGTCCAGCCGGAGGCGAGCCGATGACCACCTCGCACCCCGACACCTCGCCGATCGATCTCCGTGGCGACAACCACCGAGGCGACAAGCGCCGCGGGGCGGACTCACCCGATCTCGAGCCGGAGAACCTGCTCCCCCGCTTCGCCCGCCATGCCGAGGCCGTGCAGTACGCACAGGCAGCGCAGGAGGCGACGGCCACCGAGGTCACCCCGCCCATCCCGCTCCGTCCCAACATCCCGGATCCGCGCAGCCGCCTGTCGCGCTGGCCGGCTCTGCACCTGAGCGCGGTGCTCGGCATCGTCCTCGAGTCGATGTTCGTCTCCCTCGCGATCGCGCTCGCGCCGTTCGACGGCCACCCAGTGATCGTGACCGTGCTGATCGTCGTCTTCGCGGTGCTGCCGCAGCGCCGTCGTCAGCGTCTCACGCTGTCGATGCTGGACGATCTGCCGCTGATGGCCGCCATCGTGCTGCTGGTCTCCATGAGCGCCATCGTCATCGTGGCGCCGTCCACCACCCTGCTCACGGCCGCCCTCATCTCCCTGTCCGTCCTGGCGGCCACCATGGCGGGGCGCGAGGCGTCCTACTTCGTCGCCCGTCGGCTGCGGCGTCGGCCGCGCTTCCAGCGCCGCACCGTCGTGATCGGCAGCGGGCTCGTGGCCACGCAGCTCGTCGAGAGCATGCAGTCCTACCCGGAGCACGGTCTCGAGCCGCACGCCCTGCTGGACGATTCACCGATGCCGGCGAGCGTGGCCAGCCACATCCCCGTCGAGCCGCTGGCGAACCAGCTGCGGACCTACATCGACCTGCACCAGATCGACACCATCGTCATCGCGTTCTCGGCGATGCGGGAGTCGGCTCTGCTGACACTGCTGCGCGAGTGCGACCGGATGGACTGCGAGATCTTCGTGGTGCCTCGTCTGTTCGAGTTCGTGAGCGTCACCGGTGAGATGGACCGACTGCACGCCATCCCGCTGGTGCGTATCCGACGCGACGCGCACCGGTCGCTCGCCTGGCGCATCAAGCGCGTCCTGAGCAGCATCCTTGCGGGTATGGCTCTCTTCGTACTGTCCCCGCTCCTGCTCGCCATCGCGGCGGCCGTGCGGTTCTCCGATCCGAGCGCGCCCGTGCTGTTCAAGCAGTTGCGCGTCACCGGCAACGGTCAGCTGTTCGCCTGCCTCAAGTTCCGGTCGATGAAGCCCGCGTCGCGCACCGAGTCGGACACGACGTGGAACATCTCCCAGGACGACCGCGTCGGGCGACTGGGCCGCTTCCTGCGCAAGACCTCTCTGGACGAGTTGCCTCAGCTGTGGAACATCATGGTGGGCGACATGGATCTGGTGGGCCCGCGCCCCGAGCGACCGCACTTCGTCGACAAGTTCACCACCGAGATCCCGGGCTACTCCGCGCGTCACCGCGTGCCCGGCGGGCTCACGGGATGGGCTGCGGTGCACGGACTTCGAGGCGACACGTCACTCAAGGACCGCGCGCTCTACGACAACTTCTACATCGAGAACTGGAGTCTCTGGCTCGACGTCAAGATCCTGCTCCGTACGGTCCTGTCCGTACTGCGGCGGACCGGTGGCTGAGACTCGTGACCTTTCGCCGCCTTCTGGTGGCGTTCTCGGTGCTGCTCGTGGCCATCGTGGCCGCGGGATGGCCCGTGTACGTCCACCCTCAGACAGACCCACTCCGACCGGCCGACGCCGTCGTGGTGCTCGGGGGAAAGCCCTACGGGCGCTTCCACTACGGCATCGACATCGCCGAGCAGGGGTACGCACCCGAAGTGGTGCTCTCCAACTCGGTGGGCCCGGACGACGTGCGCATGCAGCAGATCTGCAACGGCACCTACACCGTGACGGTGTCGTGCTTCCTCCCGGATCCGTACTCCACGAAGGGCGAGGCGGAGGAGTTCAAGCGCCGCGCCGCCGCGGAGAACTGGAAACACATCATCGTGGTCACCTACACGCCGCACCTGTCTCGGTCGCGCTACATCGTCCAGCAGTGCTTCGACGGCGAGGTCACCATGTCTCCCAACCCCACTCAGGAGGGGATCGGAGAATGGATCGGCAGCTACATCTATCAGACTGCCGGCTACATCAAGGCTGCACTCGACAGCGAGTGCTCGTGACCGTGGCCTGACGGCCCGGACACGCGACGAACACGAACGCCGTAGTGCGGCATCGCTGCGATGCGATGCCGTCGGGGGCTACGGCGCTCGTGTTCGACGACGTTCACAGCAGGACAACGATATCCACCGCGAACGGCAGGATCAGAACCCGGGAATCAGACCCGGCGGGATCTGGATGCCGGGCGGCAGCTGCACACCGGGGAGACCCGGGATGGTCGGCGGAGCGGGCGCGGGAGCAGGCGCCACGTCGGGAATCTCGGCGGCCGGAGCGGGCGCCTCCACCGGAGCCGGAGCGACCGGGGGAACGGTGGTGGTGGTCGGCGGCACCGTGGTGGTGGTGGTCCGTGTGGTGGTTGCCGTCGTCGTGGACGGTGCGTCCGAACTCGACGTTCCCGCCTGATCGGCCGGGGTGACGTCGGCGGTGGACTGCGACGGCGTCGCGCCGTACCCGAGCGCGAGCCCGACGGCAGCGATCATCGCGAGCCCGACGGCCGCGATGAGCGGCAGCCGTGGGCGTGACGAACGCTGTTCCGGCGCTGCGGAACCGGACCCGGAGAGCCATGAGGGAGTCTCCGCCGCGCGCGGATCCGCCACGTCGGGGCGATGCTCCGAGTCGCGAGCCGCATGGTCGATGTCGCGCGCGGAGTGCTCACGGCTCTCCACGTCGCTGTAGGCCATGGTCTCCGCGGACGGTGCGCTGAGCGCCTTCTCCGGCGCCGGTGCGTCCGGCGTGCGCGGCTCGACCGGCCCGGCGACCACGGGAGCGGACACCAGCGGTGCCGCGACGGTCGGAGCGGGCGCAGCGGGACGAGGGGCGGCCATCGGGACGGGACCGGAGTTCGACTGGCCGTCCACGGGAGTCGCGGACAGTGCCGCACCCTTCGCGGCGACCAGCTCGGGCTCCGCGGGCGTGATGGTGGGGAGACCGACCCAGCCCGCGAGCGTCGCCCGGACCAGGGGGATGCGGGATCCGCCGCCGATCATGACGAGAGCCTCGACGGGGCGGCCGGCGCGCGTGATGACATCGCGGGTGAGCCGCGCGGACTGCTCGATGGGGACGGCGACCATCGACTCGAACGCCTCGCGGGACAGCAGGATGAGCCCGCCGATACCCGGCAGGCACACGGCGCCGCTCGAGGAGAGTTGCTCCTTGGCCACGCGGCACCGGAGCTCGAACTCGCGTCCGTCCACGTCGTCCAGGCCGCTCTGCTGGCGGCCGATCTGGTTGTCGCGGATGGTGGCGTCGAACATGTTGCCGCTGACGGCGAAGCTGCGCTCGGAGGCGAGCACCTGCCCGTTGTCGAGGTCGACGACGGTGACGCTGAGACCCGAGCTGCCCAGGTCGTACAACCCGACGACGTGGAGCCCGTCGAGGTCGCCCGTGGACCGCAGGAACTGCACGGCGGCATGCACTTCGGGGACGAGGCGGTAGTTGACGATGTGCTGGCGGGCCATGGCCCGGGCGACGGCGCCGGCCTGCGCGTCGTCGCGGTAGGCGACGCCGGTGGCGGAGATCGACTCGGGGTCGGCGGGGTCGGCGAGGATGACGCCGATGGACTCGGCCGCGAGCTGCTCGGCCTGGTCGAAGGTGGTGTCGATGGCGCGGTGACGGAAGGCGGCCTCGACGCCCGCGCGCAGCCCCTGAACGGGCCTGGCCAAGCGCACGGCACTGGTGCCCACCGACACTCCCAGTACTGTCATGAGCCGCCTTGTCCGGACCGATGTACCGCACGACGAGCGCGTGCGATCACAGAGTGTAACCAGGCCGCGCCATCGCCGTCACATCGGCTGTTATGACCTGACAAACGGGGTAGGCGTCCACTTTGTCCGGAGGCCGGTCACGCGTAGGGCATGCGGGCGGTCTCCGGATCGCCGAACGTGACCGCTCGCTCGCGTCTGGTTCCCGAGGCGAGGGTCGCGGCCCAGTTGATCAAGGTGCCGGCACGGTTGCGTCGACCCGAGAGGAACGCGATGTGGATCGCGCCCCACGCGGCCCACCCGGCGAAGCCCGAGAGCTGGATGGGGCCCGCCTGCAGCAGGGCGTGCCGACGCGCGATGTAGGCCGCGCTACCGAGATCGTGGTACTTGAACGGCGACGACGCGCGCGTCCCGTTCTCGATGGTCTTGGCGATCATCGCGCCCGCGTGACGGCCGCCCTGCATGGCGACCTCCGCGACGCCGGGCAGATCGTTCAGCGCGGCCACGTCGCCCACGACGTAGACGGTGGGGTGCCCCGCGACCGAGAGGTCCTTCTCCACCGGAATGCGTCCGCCACGCGCCTGCGTGACGCCCAGTGCCGACGCCAGGGTCCCGGCGAAGGGCACCGCCTCGACGCCCGCGGTCCACAGCACCGTGTGGGTGTCGTAGGTCGTCTTCTGCTTGTCCGACTTGCGGGTGACCTCGATGTGGTCGGCCGTCACGTCGGTCACGTGGACCCCGAGGTGGGTCTCCACCCCGATGTGGTCGAGGGTCTTCTGAGCCTTTGCCGACAGCGTGGCGTCGAACGACTCGAGGACGCGGTCACCGCCGTGGAACAGCAGCACCCGCGCCTCGCTCGGGTCGATCGAGCGGAACTCGTGCTCGAGGGCACCGACGGCGAGCTCACGGATCTGACCGGCGATCTCCACGCCGGTGGGGCCGCCGCCGGACACCGCGAACGTGAGCCACGGCCGACGCTCCTCGGGAGTGGGCAGCGACTCGGCCATCTCGAACGCGCTGATGAGCTTGCGGCGGATCGCGAGCGCGTCGTCGACGGTCTTCATGCCGGGCGCGTACTTCGCGAACTCCTCGTTGCCGTGATAGCTCTGCCGCATGCCGGCCGCGAACACGAGGTAGTCGAAGGGGAGCTCGAACGTCGACCCGTCGATGCGCGACGCGGTGAGACGTCGTTTCTCGAGATCGATGCCCGACGCCTCCCCGAGCGCGACGTGGGTGTTCTTCTGTCGACGCAGGAGGTGCCGCAGCGGCGAGGTGATGGATCCCTCGGACAGCAGGCCGGTGGCGCACTGGTAGAGCAGCGGTTGGAAGACGTGCGAGGTGCCGCGGTCGATCACGGTGACGTCGCCGTCGATGTGACGCAGTCGCCGGGCGGCGTACAGCCCACCGAATCCGCCGCCGACGACGACGACACTCGGGCGCTGTCGTGAGAGTTCATCAGCCATGCTCGAAATCCTGCCACGCGAGGCCGCAGTGCTGTAACGAAGCGGGGCGTCGTCACGAACCTGTGAGTAGGTTTACCTTTCACCATTCTTCCCAGCCGAGAGTTGCCAGTCGATGTTCCGTGTTGTGGGCGAGTGGTGGAGTCGACCGTTCGACTACTCCGCGATGCCCGGCTACATGGCGCAGCGCGGACTGCAGCGGCCCTACCGCCGCATGATGGCCGCAGTGGTGCTCATGGTGGTGCTCGCCGGGTCCCTGCTGCTCTTCACCAGCGGGGCACCTCCCTCACCTGCCGCCCGCGCCGTGTTCATCGCCTGCCTGGTCACGGGCGCAGTGTCGGCGCTGCTGTGGCTCCGCGGGACGTGGCCGACTCGTCGACAATCCCTCGTCTTCCTGTTCGGCGACGACGTGGCGCTGGTGGTGGGGCTGTCGATGTTGGCCGACGTGCAGGCCTCGTTCACCGTGTCCGTGGTGTTCGCCCTGCTCGGCATCTACTGCGGCTACTTCCACTCGATCCGCACGCTCGTGGCGCACATCGCGCTGACGGTGGCCGTGTCCCTGTACTTCTTCGGCTCGGCCGCCGCGGAGGGCGACAGCGACGTGGCCTACCTGTCCGTCCTGCTGGTCGTCCAGCTGGCACTGTTCCTTCTTGCACCGCTGCTCTCGCAGATCCCGCTGTCGAACCTGCGGGACGACGCGTACCAGTCGGGCACCGATCCACTGACCGGGGCGCTGAACCGTCGGGGGCTGAGCGCGGTGGTGCACGCGCCATTGCTGGCGGCGGCACGTCACGACGAGGTGGTGGCGATGATGGTGATCGACCTCGACAGGTTCAAGTCGGTCAACGACCGCGTGGGCCACGAGGGCGGCGACGAGGTGTTGCGACGTGTCTCCGAACGGTTGCAGACCAGTACGACCACCTGGGCGTATGTCGCCCGTCTCGGCGGCGAGGAGTTCTGCGTCGTCGGGATCGTGTCGTGGGCGGAGATGCGGAACCGTCTCGACGACGTCCACGCCGCCGTCCGGTGCGACGCCGACGAGGTACCGGTCACGGCGAGTGCCGGAGTGGCGTGGATCCCCGGCAGCCGGTGGACCCGCGACGCCGACGACGTCGAACTGCTGATCCGCCGCGCCGACCGTCTGATGTACGAGGCGAAGCGCGCGGGAGGGGACAGCCTGCGGTTCGACGACCAGGCGTACACCACGACGGACAACGCGCGCACCTGACACCGGGGCGGACCTACACTCCGCTCATGCATGTCCTCTACGTCTGCACGGGCAACATCTGCCGCTCCCCCACCGCGGAACGGTTGACCGCCGCGTTCGCCCGTGACCTGAACCTGGACGTGACCACCGACAGCGCCGGCACTCGTGCCGTGATCGGGCACGGTGTGCAGGCCGAGGCGGCCCGCGTTCTGGAGTCCCTGGGCGGCGATCCCACCGGGTTCGTGGCCCGCCGGCTCACCCCGACCATCGCGTCCGGGGCGGATCTGGTGCTCACGATGACGTCGCGGCACCGTGACGAGGTGCTGACGGTGGCGCCGCGCAACCTCCGCCGCACGTTCACGTTGCTCGAGGCCGCGGAGTTCGCGCGGCGCACCGGTGTGATCGACACGTCCGCGTGGGTCTCCGAGCGAGCGGCGAACCCGGTGACGCAACTCGACATCATGGATCCGATCGGTCAGTCGACCGACGTGTACGAGCGGGTGGGCGACGCCATCTCGGAGGCGCTCGGTCCGCTGTTCGAGATCTGGGGCGCTCGCTGATCGAAGTTCGGACTGCCACCCGCCGTCTCCCCGGCTACGGTATGACTCGGCTCGAGGACACGGGCGGAAACGGAGCGCGGAGACCATGCGTGAGAGAGCTGCCGTCGCCGTCGTGATGGGCATCGCCGCGGCCGCCCTGGCCGGCGGGCTCACCGTCGCTGCCGCCGGCGGAGTGTTCGACGCGGACGTTCGACGGGTCTCTCCCCCACCCATCGACGGCACGGTCGCCGTCGTGGGCAGCCTGACCTACGCGCCCACCATCGAGGTGCCGCCGTCCCCGACGTGGCAGATCGCGCCCGTCACCACACCCCGGCCCACCACCACGCCTCCGCCGACCACCACCGCGGCCACGACGGCCGACGAGCCGACCACCACGACGAGGCGCACCCGTACGTCCACGACGACCACCACCGACGCGGACGACGCCGAGTCCGGTGACACGGACTCGGGGGACAACTGACAGTGCCGCGTCCCCCGGTCACGGACGTGGTGCTCGTCGCGCTGGGTGGGGCGATCGGGTCGGCCGGCCGTCACGCCGTTCTGTCGGATGCCGTCCCCGCGGCCGGACTTCGCGTCACCGTCGCTGCGATGCTCGTGATCGGCTGCCTCGCAATGGGTCTCGTCCTGGGAGCGACGACGCGATCCCCCACGAACCCGCTCCGTGTCTTCGCGATCGGACTCTGCGGCGGCTTCGCCAGCTTCTCCCTGTACGCAGTGGTGGGATCCGCGTTGTCGACCGCGTGGATCGGCGTCGTCTTCCTGGTGGTCACACCCGTCGTCGCTCTCGCGGCGATGGCTGCGGGCGCTCTTCTCACCGCCTCGATCGTGCGCCGATGAGCTCCGCCGTGGCCTTCGTCGTCGGCGGAACACTGGGCACGGTGGTCCACTACGTAGCCACCTCGATGTCGAGGGCACCCCAGCGAATGGTGCTGGCGGCCAACGTCGCCGCGTCCGCGCTGTACGGGGTGGTGGCCGCGATGGGTGCGCACTACGCCGGTGGCTGGAACACGCCGTGGGCCGCCGCGTTGCTCGGATTCGCCGGGGCGGCAGCACCGTTCACCGCCCTGGGCCTGCAGGCGAGCGCGACGACCGGCCCCGGCCGGGTGCGCACCATCGTTCTCGGGATCGGCGCGAACGTGCTGGCCGGTGCGGCCGCTGCCGTGCTCGGCTACCTGTCCCTACGTTTCGGTGTGACGCTCTATCGCAAGCTGCGCTGAGAGACGTCGGTGCACGTGCCCTGCGCGCGAGCCTTGACGAAGCCGGCGACCTGGTAGAGGTAGGTGTACTCCCAGTCGGCCAGCGAGAAGGCATACGACCGAGGAACAGCCCGCATGGTGACCTCACCCGAGAAGCACTGTCCGAAGATGTATCTCGCGCGCGGAAGGTGATACCGCCAGCTGATCACCATGACGTGCGACCATCCGTACTGCTGCGCCAGGCGTTGCGTGAAGATCGCTTCGCCGCGCGTGGTGCTCGGCACCGGCGCGGGGCACAGCACCGTCAGGGTCGCGGTGCCGGACGCGCACCACGCTGCCATGCGCCGATCCCGCGAGTTGTAGGGATCGGACAGGACGACCGTGTCGGCGACTCCGGACCGAGCGAGGTCGAGGCCGTACTCCTCGCGCCCGTCGTGCTCACCACCCAGCACGATGATGGCGTCGACGGACGTCACCGGATCCTCTGCTGCACGGGTGAACAGCACATATCCCGAGGCGCCGAGTCCCACGGTGCCGGCGACCACGAGGGACGCCATCACCAGCGCGAGGCGCACCGTCCAGGACATGGGTCCAGGCTAGGCCCGCGCCGGAATCCCTGCCCGTTCGATCACGTGTGCTGCGCCACAGTCATTCTCAGGACTGATACGGACGGCGAGGCGGCGGACGCATCGTCGACCGGCTCGGAACCTGCTCGGCGTCGTACCCGTTGCCGGCCTCGTACCCGTTGCCGGCAGCGTTTTCGGCCTGACGTCGAGCAGCTCGACCGCCATTGCTCCGAGTGGGCTCGTAGCGAGGCGCGGGGTAGGTCTCGGGGGCCGGTTCGGAGGTGGGCTCCGGGGCGGGTTCGGGGACCACGACCGGCGCTGCCGGCCGCACGGCGGCGGACGGCGCATCCTGACGAGCGACGGTGGTGTCGGTCTCGTAGTAGTGCCGGTAGTCGTAGTCCCGCTGGCCGCGCGACGGGGCCATCGTGAGGATGACACCCAGGATCGGAGCGCCCACCTGCGTCAGGTTGCCCAGTGCACGGGTGAGTTCGTCGCGCTTGGTGTGGCCGTGGCGCGCCACGACGATGGCGCCGTCGGCGTGCGCAGTGATGACGGACGCGTCGGTGACGGGGAGCAACGGCGGTGCGTCGACGACGACGTAGTCGAAGCTCGCGCGGAGCGTGTCCATGACGGTGCGCGCCGCCTCGGAGCCGAGCAGCTCGGACGGGTTGGGCGGCAAGGGTCCGGAGGCGAGCACGTCGACGCCGTGGAACTTGGTCGGCTGCAACACTTCCTGCACGTCCGCCTGTCCGGACAGCACAGTGGAGAAGCCGACGGACCCGACGAGGCCGAGGTACTTCGAGACACGGGGACGACGCAGGTCGCCCTCGATGAGCGCCACGCGGTGGCCGGCCTCGGCGAGGACCAGCGCGAGGTTGACGGCCGTGGTCGTCTTGCCCTCGGCGGGCACGGCGGACGTCACGACGATGACGCGCGGCGGCGAGTCCACCTCGAGGAATTGGAGGTTGGTGCGCAGTTCGCGGAACGCCTCGGCGGTGCCGGAGGACGACTCGGCGAAGGAGAGCGCTGCCTCCTCCTTGATGGTCTTGTCGAAGGGCACGACGCCGACGACGGGAACGCCCGAGAGGTCGGCGAGGGCGGTGCGGTCCTTGATGGTGTTGTCGAGCCGGTCGCGGATCACGGCGAGCGCGATACCGAGCAGCAGGCCGACGGCGACCGCTAGCGCGAGGTTACGGGTGGTCTTGGGCGAGATCGGGCCGGTGGGCACCTGCGCAGGCTCGACGACGCTGACCTGGGCCAGCGGAGCGCCGCCACCGGGAGGCGTCTCGAGGTCGTCGACGAATCCTACGAAGGTGGTGCCGATGCCGTTGGCGAGGTCCCGCGCGATTGTGGCATCAGCATCAGAGACACATGTGTCGATGAGCACGGTGTCGGGTGAGGACGTGGTGCGGACCTTCGCCGCCAGCGTCGACGGGCTCATGGTGAGGCCTAGGCCGTCGATGGTGCGCTGAGCAACGCTCTCCCCGCCCAGAAGTTGCGAGTAGGACGCGACGCGCTGCTGCGACGCCAAGTTGCCCTGGTACACCTCGGTCACCGAGGACGACGAGGATGCGGTGCTGACGTAGAGACGCGTGCACGCCTCGTAGACGGGCGTGGACACGAGCGAGAACACCAGCGACGACGCTGCGGCGATCACCGTGGTCAGCACTATCACGATCCACCGCGCGCGGAGAATCCTCACGTAATCAGATATCTCCACCGAGACGACTCCTCACATCGATGACGGCCGGACCGAATACCCGGACCGCACATCTTGGGCGAACTTCTGGACTCACCTTAACCATGTCGTGACCATCGGGCATCTCGGGAACGGGGCGAAAGCCCCGCTCCGGTTTTTACGCGATAAATGTGAGAAACACCGATTTCCGAATTTACTGTCGAGTTCGTGAGCACTGCATACTTCGGTCCGCTCCGCTCGCCGTGTGGCACAGTTCACCACGTGACCAAGCTCGACCGCACCGATGCTCGCCTGTTGCTGGCGCTATGCGACATCCCTCGCGCCACCGGAGTCCACCTCGCCTCGGTCCTCGGACTGGCGCGAAACACGGTTCAGGCCAGACTCTCTCGTTGGGACGACTCACATACCCTCGCGCCGATGGACCGGCTCGTCTCCCCTCGGGACCTGGGGTATCCCCTCCGCGCGTACGTGGGCGCAGTGACGGACCAACACCGCCTCGAGGCGGTCATCGATCGCCTGCGGGACATTGCCGAGGTGACCGAGGTGGTCGGCGTCTCGGGCGGAGCGGATCTGCAGATCGGCGTCTCGGCCGCCGACGCAGATGATCTGTATCGCGTGGCCGGGCTCATTCTCGCGGTTCCCGGAGTCGAACGCACGACGGTCTCCGTCGTGATGCGCGAAGCGATTCCCTATCGCACCCGGCCGCTGATCGAAAGACTTGCGCGCGAGAACGACAATTCCTGATTCCACTCCTGTTACGTGTGCGCAAAACAGCGATCGAGCCCGACGGAAGCGTGCAACCACCCCTCGACGCAGGTTCCACGCTGATACCGTCCGACAGGTGATACGCCCAGGTTCCGGCGGCCGCAGTCGTGGTCGGTCCCGGGCACCCTTGACCGACGTCGTGCGTCGCCGTATCGCCGTGTTGATCCCGTCCTTCGCCGTCCCCGGCATCCTGACGATGTTCAGCGCCGCCGGCCCGGCCGCCGGCGCCCCGCGTATCGCGGCCATCGCCGTTCTGCTGTCCACTCTTCCCGTGGCTGCAATCGTCGCCACCGCTCGCAAGTCGTTCACCTGGTGGCGCCGGGCGCGCACCCAGCGCGCCGTCGCTCTGGCCTTCACCGTCTACGCCGACGTGGGGACGTCCATCTTCCTTCTGCTGTGCAGCAGTCACGCCCTGGGTCTGGCCGGGTGCGCCCTGTTCGCGGTCATCAGCTCGTACGTCGCATTCTTCGGCGGACGCGCCACCGTGGTGGTGCACCTGGTGCTGACCACCGTCGTGATCGGCTGGATGACAGCGCTGGTCCTGCGCGAGCAACCGATCGGCGCCATGGCCACCATCGCCGCGGCGACGAGCATCTGGCTGGCGGTCAACGCGACCATGTCCATCGTGAGCACCACCTCGATGTCCCTGCACCGGCACCTCGAGCGTCAGATCGACAGCGCCCGGACCGATCCGCTGACCGGACTGCTCAACCTGCGCGGCCTGGAGGTGCAGGCGAAGCGGCAGCTCCGCGGACGGTCACAGGTGGGATTCCTGCTCGTCGACCTCGATCACTTCAAGTGGGTCAACGATCATCACGGGCACATCGCGGGCGACGGGGTGCTCGCGCTCGCCGCGCAGCGCCTGCGCGATCACCTGGGTGACCGGGCAGTGGTCGCCCGACGCGGCGGCGAGGAGTTCCTCGTGGTGCTCGACGCGCAGTCCACCGGACTGCACGCTCTCGCCGAGTCGATCCGCGTCGCGTTGTCCGATCCGGCCGACCTCATCCCGGTGACGGTGAGCATCGGGGTCTCGTGTCTCGACACCACTCGGATGACGGCGGCCCCGATCGCGTCGACCATCAACCACGGCATGCACCTCGCGGACATCGCCATGTATCGAGCGAAGGCCGCGGGCCGCAACACCGTGGTGGTCTACGCCGACTCCTGACCCGAGTCAGCGCAACTCGTCAGGAGTCGAAGCGCCGGGGCGGCACGGGACTCGTCGGCAGGTAGATCAGCTCCGACGATCCGATGTCCGCCGGCGCGACGTTCTGCGCGGCGATGATCGCGGCGGCGTGCTCACTGTCCGTGGTGCCGTGCGCCCGCGCCAGGCGGGACAGCCGAGTGCGTGCCGCCGCCGTGGTGTCGTCGAAGAACTCGGCCAACACACCGGTCGCACCCGAGATGGTGGCCGCGCCGCTGAGTACGGCCTGCACGGCGGCCGACGCGTCGACGCGTCGCATCTCCGACGCTCCGGTGGTGAGAGCGAGCGCCGTCAGGTCGGCGAGCATCTGTCCCAGCTCGTCCGGGCGCTGGGTCCCCCACGGCTCGGCGGTGTAGACGGCCAAGGCGCCGAGTCCGACGCCCAGCGCGACGATGGGATAGGCCCGCACGGCGCCCACTCCGCTCTCCTCGGCGAGAGCGCGGTACTGCTCCCACCGGCTGGTTCCCGCCGCCGAGGCGTCACCGATCATGGCCACGGCCGTTTCCCGGGCACTGGTGCGGACGGGGCCGGAAATGAAGAGTCGTTCGTCGGCCGCCGCACTGCCGACGCTGGCGGTGGCCACGGCGTGCAGCGCGTCGCCGTCCAGCAAGGAGATGACGGCGATGTGTGCGTCGAACCCGGTGAGTGCGGTGCCCGCGATGCGTTCGAGGAGAGCGGGCAGGTCGAAGCGAGTGACCAGCGTGGCGGTGATGTCGGCGAGGGCGAGCCGAGTGGGCGTCGTGTTCACCGGGGACCTCCGTTGTCTCGTTCGGCTCTCATGCTGATCCGACGGGCCACGACGTCGGCGGCGACCTCGGTGACGCTGAGCCCCCGCGCGAAGGCGTGCGCGCGCAGACGATCCATCGCCACATCGGTGGTCACGGCCAGTTGCACCGCGATCATGCCCGCCGCCACGTAGACGTCGGCGCGGCTGTACGGGCCCGCGCCCTCGATGGCGGCGACGTCCTCCGATGCCAGCGCGTCCTCCGGGGGCGCCGCTGCATCGGCGGTGCCGTCCGGGTTCACGTAGTGCCCGAGCACCGTACGCGCGATCGCGACGGCGCACATGCGGGCCGCGTCGTGCTCGACGTCGGTCAGATCCACGGGAGTCGAGCGGTAGAGCTCCAGGACGCCGAACGACGAGGCGCCACCCAGCAGCGGGTAGGCGTACATCCCGCGAGCGCCCAGGGTGGCCGCGCCCTGGCCGAAGATGGGCCAGCGGGCCGCGGAATCGGGCGAGCGGATGTCGCCCACCCGGACCGGCTCGGCGGAGCGGTGCGCATCGATGCACGGGCCTTCACCCACGGTGAACTGCAGTTCGTCGAGCTGCTGCGAGAGGGCGTCGGTGGCGAAGACGAGCTCGCGCACGTCGTGCGAGGTGCCGAGAAGCGCGACCGCGGCCCCGTCGACACCCGTCAGCCGCACCGACGTCTCGGTGACGTGGCGGATCCCGGTGAACGAGGATGCACCGTCACGTGAGGACCCACGACGATCATCGTCACGGGTGGGGTCGTCGGGCATGGAATCCACGAGCGAACCTCCTCCGGACGCCCGGTGCGCCTCGCACCCAGTGTCCCACGCGCAGTGTCCCGGACGCGGAATGCGCCTCCTACTTTCCGATGCCGCTGCGCAGCAGCTTCCACGGGACGGCGGCGGACTCGAGCTGCACCGCGAGGCTCATCTTGGAGGTGCCGTCGACGCGCTCCTCGAAGCGGATGGGCACCTCGGCGATGCGCAGCCCGTGCTTGATGACGCGGTAGTTCATCTCCACCTGGAAGGCGTAGCCGTTGCTGCCGACGGACGCGACGTCGATGGTGCGCAGCGTCGACGCGCGCCAGGCCTTGAAGCCGGCCGTCGCGTCCTTGACCTTCAACCGCAGGATCGCGTTGACATACAGGTTGGCCCACTTCGACAGCGCCTTGCGGTGCCACGGCCAGTCCTCGGCGACAGCGCCGCCCGGCACGTAGCGCGATCCGAGCACCACGGCGGCGTCCGACTCCTGCAGGCGCTGCACCATGCGCGGGATCGCTTCGCACGGATGCGAGAGATCCGCGTCCATCTGTACGACGATGTCCGCGCCCTCCTCCAGCGCGCGCAGGATTCCGGCGACGTACGCGCGGCCCAGCCCGTCTTTGGTGGTGCGATGCAGAACACTCACCGGGATGGCGGCGGAGGTGGTGAGTCCGTCCGCCACGTCGCCCGTCCCGTCCGGCGATCCGTCGTCGACCACGAGGACGCCGAGGTTCTTCATCTGCAGGTCGGTGAGCATTCCGACCAGCTTGGGAAGGTTCTCGCGCTCGTTGTACGTGGGTACGACGACGGTGATGCGGGGGTCAGCGGAGGCTTCGGACACTGTGGAATGGTGATGGATCGGCCGGTAGATCGCAAGAACCGGACATCACGGGCCTGCTTCGTGTCTGCATGACGCGCCGGCGTATGTCACTGCCGCTCCGACATCATCACGTGTAAAGCAGCGATCACAGTCGAGATGCAGGACCCCCAGACCATGACCGGCGGCGCGCCACCGACCATCAGGCCCACCGTGGCGCACAGCAACAGCACTGCGAGCGCGGCCATGGTGGTACGCCCGTACCGACGACTCACCGACGACCGCTGCCCTTGTGTCCCTTGGTTTCGCTGGACGGTTCAGGAACCGCACGGCCGGAGATGACGCGCTCTTCGCACGAGGTTTCTCCCCCGCCGATCTCCCCGACCAGCCCGCCGATGCTCGCGCCCACAGCTACACCAAGTGGACCGCCCGCGGCCCCGAGCATCCCGCCTACGCTGGCGCCGCTGAGAGCGCCGGTCATCATGCCGGAGGAGCACTCGTCCACTGCGGTCTCCCACGATTCGACGAGACTCTGCACAGGGTCCGATGTGGTTGTGGCCGTGGCAGTTCCCGCTCCGCAGATCAGCGCAACACCTGCACCCAACGCCACGATGGTCACTCGACTTGTTCGCACGATTCATCCCCCGATGTGTTGTCGAGGACGACGGTGTGTCGCCTCCGCATCAGGTAAACAGTCAGCCGAGCCGGAATCCATGACGCTCACGCACGTTCTGGCATTGACTACACGCGCGCACGGTCAGTCTCGGGGGGTCACCCTCGATTCGACGGTGTGATCACTCCCGGAGGTGGCCGACGTTCTCCCGGTACCACTGCACGGTGGTGCGGATTCCGTCCCTGAGCCCTACTGTCGGCTCCCACCCGCTTCCGCGGAGCGTGGAGACGTCGAGCAACTTTCGAGGCGTTCCGTCGGGCTTCGTGGTGTCCCATTCGATGCGCCCCTCGTAACCGACTGCGTCGGCCACGATCGTCGCGATCTCCTCGATGGTCTGGTCCTCGCCGGTACCGACGTTGACCTGTTGCGGACCATCGAAGTGCTCCAGCAGATGGAGGCATGCCGACGCCATGTCGTCGACGTGCAGGAACTCCCGCCGGGGCGATCCGGTGCCCCAGTTGGTCACACTCTCAGCCCCAGCGGTGGCAGCCTCGTCATAGCGTCGGATCAAGGCGGGCAACACGTGAGAACCCTCGGGCGAGAAGTTGTCGCCCGGACCGTACAAGTTGGTCGGCATGGCAGAGATCCAGGGCAAGCCATATTGCCGTCGAACCGACTGGATCTGCAGAATGCCGGCAATCTTGGCAATGGCGTAAGCATCGTTGGTCGGTTCCAGCAGGCCGGTGAGAAGTGAGTCTTCTCTGATCGGCTGCTCCGCATATTTGGGATAGATGCAGGACGATCCGAGGAACAGCACACGGGGCACGCGCTGCTCGAGCGCTGCGTCCAGTACGTTCACCTGGATCTGCAAGTTCTCGCTCAAGAAGTCGACGGGGTACGTGCTGTTGGCCAGGATCCCGCCGACCTTCGCCGCCGCAAGCACCACGACCTGCGGCTCGGTGTCTCGGAAGAACTCGAACACAGCGTCACGGTTCTTCAGATCGAGCTCCGACGATGTGCGCCCGATCACGTGAGAGAACCCCTCGCCCTCGAAGTGTCGCCAGAGGCTCGAGCCGACCAGACCGCGGTGACCGGCGATGTAGGTCGGCGCGTCGCGATCAAGAGTGCCCGCAGTGAAGTCGGTGGATGTGCCGGTCACAGTCACGTCCAGTCGGGAAGGTCGGGACGGTCGATCCACGGCAGACCTTCGTGCTCGAGGGCGGCGATGTCGGCATCGACCATGATCTTCGCGAGGTCGGGGGTGTGCACGGACGGCTTCCACCCCAGGACGCTCTCGGCCTTGCTCGCATCCCCGACAAGTGCGTCGACCTCGGTCGGACGCAGGTAGCGCTCATCGAACTTGACGTGCTTCTCCCAGTCCAGACCTGCATGCTCGAAGGCGGTGGTCAGGAAGTCACGCACGCTGTAGTTGCCGCCGGTCGCGAGGACGAAGTCCTGAGGTTCGTCCGCCTGAAGCATCCGCCACATGCCCTCGACGTACTCGGGCGCGTAGCCCCAGTCGCGAATGGCGTCGAGGTTGCCCATGTAGAGGTCCTTCTCCGTGCCGGCCTTGATCCGTGCCACAGCCCGTGTGATCTTGCGGGTCACGAACGTCTCACCGCGGCGAGGAGACTCGTGGTTGAAAAGGATACCGTTGACGGCGAACAGCCCGTACGCCTCCCGGTAGTTGCGGGTCACCCAGTAGGAGTAGACCTTCGCGGCGCCGTAAGGAGACCGGGGGTAGAAAAGCGTGTTCTCGTCCTGGGGCGGCGGCGATGCCCCGAACATCTCGGAGCTGGACGCCTGGTAGAAGCGACACTTCACTCCAGCCAAACGGACCGCTTCGAGCAGACGAATGGACCCGATGCCGGTTGTGTCGCCCGTATGCTCCGGTTCGTCGAAACTGACGCGCACATGAGACTGCGCGCCTAGGTTGTAGACCTCGTCCGGGTCAATCTGCGACATCAACGTAATCAAGCGTGCCCCATCGCTGAGGTCTCCATAGTGAAGGAACAGCTTCGCATCAGGATTGTGTGGATCGACATAGAGATGCTCGATACGAGACGTATTGAAGGTGGATGACCTACGGATCAAACCGTGCACCTCGTAACCCTTTGACAACAACAGTTCAGCTAGGTACGAACCGTCCTGACCGGTTATACCTGTAATCAGGGCGGTTTTCGGCCGTCGGCCGATCTCGTCTGTAGTCACGCGCGAACCATACAAGACCGCGAACCGTCGCGCCGAACAAGATCTCCCCGGCCGTCAAGCACCTGTTACGACCTGCTCGTAAATCTTCTCGATCGACTTGAGCCAGCTACGTTCGGAAAAGTCTTCGGTGTACCTCCTGCCCGCGTTGACCGAAAAAGTACTCCAAGACCGGTTAATAGTGGATAACGCGGCTTGCAACTCAGCACGACCCGCCTTCGGACTGTAGGTCACGCCCGCCCCGCCCCGCGTCAAGAAGTCAGCAGAGGAAACGTTATCCGAAATAACCACAGGCGTACCTGCAGCCATAGCTTCCAGCGCGACGGTGGGCAGCCCTTCCGACCAAAGACTCGGAACTATGAGGCCGCGGGCATTCGAGATTAGCTGCTGAACCTTCTCGTGACCTAAACGACCCATGAACGTAATGTTGCCATTCGTGAGGCTAGCGTCAATAACCGCGTCATCAAGAACCCCGGATCCCACTATGGTCAACTGCTCCGACGCCGGCCACGAACGCATCAGTTCGATCACACCCTTTTCCGCCGTCAACCTCCCGACGAAGAGCCAACCGGCATCTTTTCCCGATCTACTACCTACCGGCGACTTCACAAAATTTGGGACAAACGAAACTTTACCCGACCCCGCCAAATCGCTATAGATGCGCATCGCAAGCGGATTCAACGTAATAATCGCCTGTGAGAACCTTATCTGGTTCCTACCAGCGCCCCTGGGAAGAGTTGACAGCGCTACGGGAATAGACGCGACCTTACTGTCTCGGTAGCAAGAGTTTCGAACGGCCTCCAAAGGCGAATGATCAAGACAATCAGTGCAATCCTTACCGTCACGCCACAATATTGCAGAAGCGCATACAGGTCGATAGTTATGCATCGTAGAAACTACCGGCCAATCGCAATGCTTCAGCCAGCGCGAGGCCCAGTTGGGAAACAGGTTGTGAACATGGACGACATCGGGCCGATCGTCCCGCATGACGTCGAGCGGGTTCTGACCAACACCGGATACCACCCTCGACGCTGCCCGAACAGCATAAGACCGCGTGTTGAGTAGGTCGTCCGTACGGAGTTCATGCACTCGCACATCATGTCCCGCATTAATCAGCGATTGAATTTGTGCGTCCACAATTTGATTCTCACCGCTGGGTTCAAGATTTGAGTAGTATGAATGAACTATGTCCACCCTCATGATGTGCGCTTCGGAAACAAAACCGCTTTTATGAACTGCAAGTTGCCGATCATATACCGCTTCCCGAGTCTGCGAGGTTCCTTCGCCAAACGATATAGCCACTCAAACCCAGTTCCGTGCAACCATTTTGGCGACTCCGGCACTACTCCCGATACAAAATCGAATGCTGCCCCAACACCCAAACACGGTCTACCGGTCAACGCAGCCAGTTGGTCAGCCAAGAAATCCTGCTTCGGAGTTCCGAGCCCAACCCACACCATTGCTGCATCCGTTGCGTTAATTCGTACAGCACAATCAGCTATAAAGCTCTCATCCAGAGGGGCGAACGGCGGCGCGTAAATACCGGCAATTGCCACGCCCTCATAGCGCGACTCCAACGTCTGAGTGAGCAGACGCAGCGTATCCGGTGTTGTGCCGAGCAAAAAATGCGAAAAACCCTCTTGCCGTCCATCACGGACAACCCGACTAAACAAGCTGGGTCCGCGCACGACCTGGGCGTCTCTGGACCCGCGTCTCATAGCCCATACAACAGGCGCACCGTCCGCGAAATTCGTCCCGCCGTTATTAAGTAGTGCGCGATAGCGAGCATCAGTCGACGCAAGTGCGACACAGAACGCATTCGAGAACCGGACAGCGACAGGCTTCTTATCCTTCGCGCACGCCAGAACATAATCGCACGCCGCGTCTATGTTTGAAATTCTAAAAGCCACGCCACCGACGTAGACCAAACGGGGGTCTTGTTCGAGCATTGATGTCACTCCCAACGGGTCTTAGTCTAGGGAAGCAGAGCGCTCACACGGTCATGCAGCTTGTCCGCAATGTATTGATAGCCGGCGTTCGTTGGGTGGACATTATCCACACCTATCAGGCCCCTGTCGGTACCTTGAAACCAGTTCTCTGCTATCGGGTCTACGAACTCTGCACCCACGGACAGAGCAACTGCAGAAAGCTGGTCATTGTAGCGCTGAAAAGATGCACAGTCGTCTAGCGGTCCGCAGAACGTACCGACAAGCAAGACGCGCGCGTTCGGCGACTCTTCCCTAACTTTCTCTACGAACGCGCGTGCCCGGATTGAGGGGTCTAACGGGATGTCGTTACGCGAGCCCATCGCTATCACCAGTTCAGTGTCGCTGTCAGCCAACCCGTCGACCATAGATACGAAGTCTTGACCAGCTCCCGTGGCCTCAACGTACCCTGCCTCGGCTTCTGCCGCGATGCTTAGGAGGACAGGTCGCTCGTCGGCGTACATGGAGCGAGCCATCAGCCGGGTCCAATTCCCCTCAGGCCCACCTGTCGCGGAGCCGCGTGAGTAGCTATCACCGATTATCGTAACGGGCCGCGGTTCTCGATCTGGAACCCCCACTGGCCCGGACGGGCTGTATACAGCTGCCGACTCGTCACCATCCGCTGGGGTAGCGGTCAGGTGTTCATCGTAGATATAGGCAGTAGCAGCGACCGCAATTACTACGAATAAACTTACTAATCCAATTATGAGCTTAGAACGTCGCATCAGCTGGGTCTCCTAAGAATATCTGATGTCGCTCAAGCTCTTTCCACATCGTGTCGACCGAAACACTCCAGTTCAGGTGGGTTTGCACCCATTTTCTACCGGCCTGAGCTATAGATGCTGCCACGTCACCGTCAGGGATATTGGCCAAAACTTGCGCCAGAGCAATCGAATCGCACCTGAATTTAATTATCGAGCTGTCCGGAATTACAGACGCGATGTGGGTAGACATGGAGACTGCAACTAGTTGACTCATAGCCATGACTTCAACAATTACACGACCAAACGCCTCCCACTTTGCCGGATGAATTATGAGATCCGCACCGAGAACAAAGTCACGTAGATCGTCACCGCGCTTTTCCGGCTCGACACGCATCCACTCCCCCATACCGCGCTCCAAGATCGCTTGTTCGAACCTTGGCTTATCGCCGCCGTAGTCCGGACCGACTAATCGAACCAAGGGTCTTTTCGCTTCAGGCAACCGCACCATTGCCGCGAGCAACACGTCAAGACCCTTATGTTTGATATCGAATCGGCCGTACCAACCCACGTAACGCTCAGCATCGCGCCCTCGCCTGACTACGTTCGGGTTGGACGATTGCACAGTGTAACCGGTCACCGCGGTGATGAATTCTGCGCGAGGAGCGAACCGTCTCACATCGACTGCCTCTGCGTCGAAGTACAACCAAACGGCCCTCGCGTGGTGCACGACCACCCGCTCAAGCAACTCGCGTAGTCGCCTATACTTGAGTCGCCCCTCGAGCACCTTCTCGTCGTATGCGCCGTGCGGCATGATGACATACGGAATGGCACGACGTACACACTGCCACGCGGCGACTACGTTACTCAGTGTCCAACCCTCATGGAGAACAACTAAGTCACCTGTTCTCAACACCGAACCAAAGCGTCTTGGGACCATGTCGACGCGCCGTTTACCAAAATGCCTGATGGAACAGTGGTGAACGCCCAGCCCTAAAAGGGTGTCTGATTCAAACCCCCCACGAGCATCCACGGCCAGAACGGCAGTCCCATGTGCGGCGATGGCTTCCTGCCACTGCGCTCGTGACGTGTTCACACCACCCGAGACGTACTCAGCCGGACGAGCATAGTAACTTACAACGCGGCGCACATCGTATGGTCGACGGCGTGCACCCGATGCTATGTGCTTCATGACAAGGACTCCCTGTAGACCCTAAGTTGCGCGGAAGAAGCTGGCTCAGAAGATGCGCGGGCTGACTCGTAAAATGCCTTCTGTTGAACGACCATCCGTGCCCGTTCGTCGACGTGTTTCAAACGCGAGCAGGCCGATGCCGCTTCAGCGACATCAGAGACCAGATGGTATCCGTCTCCTACTGACATCGCCACACCAGGTAATCTACTGGCCAACACTGGCAAGCCGAGAGCTAGGGCGTCGCCGATTGCAAGTGGCCGACCCTCAAAGTGTGAGAATAAACAAAAGACCGAGTTGCGAGGAACAAGATCGGCGTAGTCACGCGTGAAACCATAGAATTCTACAACGCTCTTACTGAAGGCTGGGTCAGTGATTAATGATTGCATGTCTTCATCGACCGCGCCGAATACGCATGCTCGATCCAGTGCGCCTTGTTCTCTTAAAACCGAAACAAGCTCCAGGAACATCTTGAAATTTTTTTGGCTCGAGATACGGCCAATCCAGACTAAGGAGACCAGCCCTTCGGCATCTGCAGACAGCACGTCACGCAGGCCTGACTGGTCTGTAAACGGGGTATCGATCCAAATCAGGGCCCACCTAGAACATCGGACCGGCACCACTGACAATGGTCTAGTCACCAAGAGTGAAACGCCGCGGAGTACAATCTCGTGCAGAAGCCGTACAATAGCCGGGGAGGACGCACTCGGGCGCGCCCCATGGTAGGTGATAACCGTCCGTCGCCGTCCTAAGAGTACGAGCGCGCTCCTGAGGCCGTGCGCATGGAGAACTGCGGCGTTACCGCCATCAAATCGTGCCGTCTCGCGAGAAACGACGCGTCGCCATTCGCGGATCAGAGTCCAGCTCTTGTATGACGACGGCGGCGCCATCCTGATCGTACGGATGTCGAGTCCTGCCGGGATATCAAACTCGCCAGCAGGCGGAACGATCGCGACAACTTCAAAACCGTCTAAACTGGCCCTGGTGGCATCCTCGACAAGGGCCCGACCGGCCCCTCCGTTAAGTGTCTCGCCAAGTAAAATTACACCTGCATTTGGAACCCAATACGCGGCATTCATGTGAAACGCTTGCTGGGGATTGCGCGAGCCGGCATCCCGACCGCCGTAACGCCGGCCGGGATGTCACTCGTAACGACAGAATTTGCACCGATGATGCTGCCTTTGCCAATCTTAACCGGTCCGACAATAACGCAGCCCGCACAGAGGACAGCGTCGTCTCCAATCGATGCAGCCCTGTTGTCACGTGGATGCGATGCAATGGTCACATTCTGGTAGATAGTTACTCGTTCACCGAGCGAAACCCCACCGTGGACTACGATCCCAGTGGGGTGAGGAAACACGGTCGTCCCAAAGCCCATAAAAGGAAGGTCCACACCAATTAGTATGCATACTACGCGAAAGAGCTTTCGTTGACGAGCTTTGACCAACCACAAAACCAGACGCATGGACGCTGGATTTTTCATGTTGATCGGTAAATTTTCAGGCATGCTGCTTCTCCTTCGTGTACCTGACTGCTAAAACTAGCCCTGTCGCCCCAATTACTGCGGACGCCATAGCCGCCCCTACATAGAATCCACTCACCGACGTGAGGTATCCAACAGCAATTGGCATACAAACTTGCAAGACTCCGCTGGCAACTCGTACGCGCAGTGACGCCGTCGTCCGTTTAACTACCCGCAACATAAGGAACGTTGCTGCCGAGGATGTGCCGGCGAGAAGCATAAGCACATATGGCAACATATACGGTCGAGCGATTGACCAAGAGTTACCGAAGATCGCGTTCGGATCGACCAACATGGTAGCAAGTACCAAACAAAGCGATGTGACAAGCAATATTGTACCTAAAACGGTTACGACCAACACCCAAACCTGCGGAGCTGTGGTGTGCTTCGAGCGCCTCTGTACAGCGGGATACAGCAGAAGTGCAATCGCCTGATAGAAAAGCATATACACACCAAAAGCAGTGGCTGCGACTCGAGCGACAATCGCTAAGTCGGACCCGATAACTGCCGTACCCGCCAAAACCGCAATTTGTGAAGCGGCCGTAGTAACAACTGCTTCCAGAAAAAACGTAAGCGTTATTGGTCGGAATGGGAGGGTGGAGCGCAGCCTCATCAATGAGTGAAACACAGTAAAGAAAAGAGCCCCAGACGCCCAAGCTATTATTGCAGGAAGAGCGTTCTGTGTTAATACGTTCACTATTGAGCCCAATAATGTGGCGGCCAAGATGGTTGAAGATATTACCAATGCCTGGACGGTTTCACCCGCTACAACAAATGCAGTACGTATCGCGTCACTGGACACTTGAAAGGTAATGGCGATACCTAACCAAATTGCCACAGATAGGCTATGGGACATGCCAGCGATGGCAGTCGCAACGGCGAATAGCAATCCGGAGGTCAGGCCGCGGTGAATAAATCGTGCGGTAATGTCGCGCTGTCCGTACGCTGCGTGCTCGTCACGAAAAACAGCCAGTAGCTCGCTGCTTGTACTACGAGATAGTGCGATCGCAATTCCGTAGAGCAACACACCGATGCTGAAGCTCAGCGCACCTTCAGAACTGGCATATTTCAGGACGGCCACGGAAAGTACTAGCATGGTCGCGCTTGATGCAGCCTGGTCGAGAATTCCTGGGCCCAACAACTTCCCTGCGTTAACCTTCACGCGAACGCCCGCCAGGCGCGGTCCCGAGAGAGTCAATAGGTGTTGCTTTCGTCTGCCACGTCGCATGGGGTGTTCCTATTACGACAGCGCATCCCGCAATGAGACCGACAAGCACCGCGCCGTGTGGATACGAAAGGTAGGGTTGCGCAAAAGCAGTCAAGGCTGCCCCGAAATACCAAGCTGCCATGGCCGACAGGCGGGGGCTCTCCCTGGCCATTCTCGCTATAGACATGACGGGCGCGAACATCGTAATCAGCATCGCAACAAGTCCGAGCAGACCCTGACGAGCCAGCATCTCAAGGTAGTCATTGTGCGGCTTGCGTACCAGTTCTCCGCCCTCAGACCGGTAACCATGCAGGAGATCAGAACCCATACCAAGCCCGTAAACCCAGTTTTGAGGTTGCTGATCAAGATCCTGTCGAATGGTCGACCACCAGACGTCTCTGTCTTGCACTGAACCTGAGGCTTCCTTGCCCGTTCCTATAACGCTCTGTACCTGCTCCATCACCGCGGTAGGAGTAATTGCGCCAAGCCTCCCCTGCACGGATGGAACCATGTATGCGAAGCTTAGGATAAGGATGGCGATGAGAGCGCCGGATATGAGTCTGGCAATACGAGGGACTAGTCTCCGCATCTCGTCTGGTATTGGCGCGGCTTTGTTTCGATAGACTGCGGTTCCAACATAAAGAATCACCAGAGTTGCTGTAGCTAAATAAATCATTCGTCCCTGGGAGACAAGTATTGCCAGAGATCCCGCAGATAGGAGAACCAGCGCAGAAGCGCTTTGGCGTCTAGTTAATCCGGCCCAAAAGCAAGCCAGACCCAAAATGCCTACGTTGGCGAACTTTAAAATGTCTAAAGCGTCGGGAGGTAACAGACCGCGAAAGACATAAAGTACGATGTACCCAACACCCAGAAATAGCGTAAAATCTAAGAACCGGGCTATGCAAGAAGTTCCATATCGCTTCGCTGCACCGAATCCTATTAGTAGTGCCCCGAAGGAAACTATAATGATCGCGTCACGTGCTGCTAAGAAACCGTATGTTGGGAAGTCGCGCGCGACTAATGCGATGGTCCACAACATCCAAGCCAGCCAGGTCGCGGTCAGCCATCGCGCCATCGCGTTCCCGCGTAACACATCTGCTATATCCCCACGGAGCGCGAACCCGCAAAGAGCAAGACCAATAATCGCAATTGGCACAGGCCCCGCGGTGAGCGTAGACACACTAAGTGAGAGCGTGACAAGCGAAATCGTCAGCAAGCCAAACACTTTCTCTATAGTTTTGGTGGAGAGCGCGACAATGCCAGTGATAACTACAACTGAGACAATCAGAGATGAAAGGTCAGAAAGCGCCCAGACAGTGCACGTGACACTGAGCACAACCGCGACTGCGGTGAGTAGAATTTCGGAAGGTTGCAGGATAGGGCCCTGCTTACTGGCGGAAGATTTTGACGCTTTCACTCAAACCGTCCTGATGACATGCGTCGTCCAGGCAGAGTCCGTGTATAACGCGAACTCTGTTCGCATTTTTCCCGCACTCGGTAAAATTTGCACGACTTCATGCCTCCGTCAAATGAACCTCTATCGGCGTGGAGTCGCCGGGATGGAGCGACTTCGATAGACTACGTGTGCATGGCTGACGCTGCTAGTTGAGCGACCTGGTAGAGATGAGTGCACCAGGTCACCGCCCGGCCCGAGATTGCGGGTCGTTACGGTGCCCACGGCCCACACTGCCAGGTACTGAGACTGGCCTTGTTGTGACGCGAGTGAACCAAGTAGTGGGCGGAGGTCCTGCGGCGGTCATTGCCGGTTCGCGAGTCCACGTGCACAGTCCGGTAGCAGCCAGTGGAGGAGACCGCGTCAGAGCCTTAGGAAGAAGGCGCGCTGGTTTCCGGAGGAGGTTGTGTGCCATCCGCGGGTGCGCCTAGGTCAAAACGCACTCGACGCCCCCAGCCTTCGCTCTGCGAATTCGTACGCCTCGGTCAACCGCCCGGCCATCAGCGCGAAGTCGAAGGACTTCGCCACCTCCACCGACTGCGCCCTCACGAGCTCCTGGTAGTCCAGGTCGGCGAAGAAGCGCCGGACGGCGATCGCCATCTCCACCGGGGTGGTGCCGGCGAGGGGGTAATTGAGCGACACCATGCTGGGAATCGAGCGGCTGAGAATCGGGCATCCCATCTCGGCCGCCTCGAGGGTGGACAGCGGAGCCCCTTCCCACGCAGCGGTGTGGAGGTAAAGGCTCGCGGTCTGGACCAGTCGACGAACCTCGGCCGGCTCGATCCATCCCGTGATGTGGACGCCGGCTCGCTCGAGGCACTCGCGCCCCTCGTCACCCGACCCGATCCACACGAACTCGCACGACGGGCCCACCACCTCGGCCACCTCGGCGAAGAAGCGCGGGTCCTTCTGGTCGGCGATCCGTCCGAGCATCGCCACCAACGGGCGGTCCGACGCGGGCGGGCGCTCCACGACGAGGGACATGGGGGTAGCGGTGTTCGGCACTTCGCGGCTCGGCATGCTTGGTCGCAGATCGTGCCCGATGGCCAGTTCACGAGGACTCACGGCCATCAGCATCTGCTCGCGGCCGGCGAGGAAGCGTTCCACCGCCCAGTACGTGAGCCTCTTGGCGGGCGGGTGGCCCTCCTCCATGGCGTAGCAGTGCGGGGAGTAGACGATGCGGGTGCCCTTGGGGAGCATCGCGCGGAGCAGCCCCGCGTAGCTCGAATGCAGGTGCACGATGTCGAAGTCGTTGTCCAGGATGAACCTTCGTGCGTCACGGAGGAACGCCATGAGGTCGCCGTCGAACGTCTGGACGGCCGCCGTCTCCGGCACGTCGAAGGTCTCGTGCCCCACGCGGGTGCGGACGAAGAGGTGGTGCTCGTGGGCGTCGGCACCGCGGACGTAGTTCACGATGGCGCTGCGCAGCCCGCCGCCGAACGCTTCCGACACATGCACGATCTTCATCTCGCACCTTCTCGGTCGTGGGTGGCACGACGCTCCCCACCCGCGTGCAGACGAAACATAACGCCCCGAACCATTCTTCGCACGCCGAACAATGTTTGTTCGCGTCGCTCGCGTTCTTACAATGGAAAAGGCATGGCTACTTTACGCATAAGGTCGATGACACCGGCCGGAAAGCGGCACTGCGACTGTTTCGAGGTTGCGGGCGCACGGTGACAGACCACGACGAGTCGTCCATTTTCGTGCCATAGTTGTCGGCATGGCGGCACCGGTCTCGACGGACGATTCGCGCAAGCAGTGGGTCTCCCGCGTGCAGACGGGCGCTCGGGAGCAGGCCGGTGAGCGGCTCTACAACCTGGTGATCACCCGAATCCCGTCACGCACGCTCCGCGTGAGCTGGTTGCGGCTGTTCGGGGCCACCATCGGCGAGGGCACGACCATCAGGATGGGCACCCGAGTGCTGGGGCTGCGCTCCCTTGTCATCGGTGCGCACTGCGCCATCGGTGCAGGCTGCCTGCTCGACGCGCGGGGTCAGGTCACCATCCACGACGACGTGGAGATCGACACGCACGTGCAGATGATCAGCGGCCAGCACGTCGTCGACTCGGACGATTTCGGTACCACCTACTGCCCCATCGTCATCGGCCACCACGCCTGGATCGCCAGCCGGTCGATGGTGGTGGTCGGAGTGCGCGTCGGAGCCGGTGCAGTGGTGGGAGCCGCGTCGCTCGTGCGCGACGACGTGGCACCGAGGACCGTCGTCGCGGGTGTCCCTGCTCGTCCCATCGGGACACGCGACGCGGCTCTCGACTATCACCCGGTAGGCAGCCCGCGCCTCACCTGAGGTGCGTCGTGCAGCCTGCGCCGACGGTGGCTGGTGGCCACGCACCCCAGGACACTCGCGCCGGACAGTCCCAGCTTCCCCACCGAGTGCGTCAGATCCGCCGAGGTGGTCGACCCCAGAAGCGCCACCAGCAGGACGCCGTCCGCGACTCCCGCGAGGACGGCCGCGTCGGCCGAGCACAGCACCGGCGGTGCGTCGATGATGACGAACTCGAAGTACTCGTGAAGTTGCTTGACCATCTCGTTCATCGTCACGCGGCCGAACAGGGCGCTCGACGACTCGGTGGCGACGCCGGTACCGATGATGCTGAGGTTGTCACGGTCGGTGGGCACCACGGCGTCGTCGAGTGTGGCCTTGCCGCGCAGCAACTCGCTCAGCCCCGGCACTCCCCCGATACCGAACAGGGTTGGGAGCCTCCCGCCGCGGAAGTCGGCGTCGATGAGGGCCACCGATCTGCCGGTGTCCGCCAGTGCAGCCGCCAGTCCTGCCGCCACCGTCGTCGATCCGGTCCCCACCGTCGGCGCCGCCACCACGATGGTCCGCGGCGGTGTGCCCGTTCTGAGCGCGAGGATCGCTGTGCGGATCTCGCGGAACGCTTCCTCCGCCGTCGGAAACGACGAGCCGAGAAGCAAGGAGTCGGCGTTCGCGTCCTCCTGGCGGGGAACGACACCGAGCACGGGCCCGGCGGCGCCGGCCGCGATGTCGTCGTCGGTGTGCACGGTCGAGTCGAGGGCCGAGCGACCCACCGCCGTCGCGAGACCGAGGATCAACCCTCCGAACAGCCCGAACACCAGGTTGCGACCCCAGCGGGGACTCGAGGGAGCGACCGGGAGATCAGCGAAATCGGCCACGGTGGCGGTGGCTGCCGGCAATTGCCCCGCCTGTGCCGTCTCCAACTCCTGCACGAGCTGACTCGTCTGGGACGCCACCGCATTGGCCAGGTCGCGAGCAGCGGCCGCGTCGGAATCACTGGCTGTGACGTCCAGCAGAACTGATCCCGTGACCGCCGCGGCGGTGACTCTCGACATCACGCTCTCCGGAGGAACGTTCAGACCCAGTTCGTCGATCGCGCGCTCGGCCACCTGCTTGCCCACCGCGAGCCCCGCGTACGACGCGACGCGACCGGTGGAGAACAGGCTGCCCTGATACGCGTCGCTGATGGAGCCCGCACCGGTGGTCGAGATGAAGAGTCGCGCCGTCGCCACGTAGGTCGGTTGCGACAGGGCCGACACCGCACCGGCAGCACCGACCGCGAGCACGGTGCACAGCACGATGGTGACCCAGTGTCTCCGCCAGGCCGAGAAATACTCCCGTATGTCCATGACCCGTTCTCCCCGCGGAAGATACCCAGCGATTGTGGCCGGGAATGATTGCTCATAGTATGCGGATGATCAGTGAAAAGCGCAGGGCAACATGGGTGTCACAGAATGGTCATCCGCTCGCGCAGTCGCACTGACAGAATGAAACGGCGATACCCGGAAATGGCCCCGTTTACGGGGACGTACATGAGCACGACGCGACGGAGTTCGGCGTTTCGGACACTCGAGCTCGACTGACGGAAGCGATGGTGTGTCTTGACCAAGCGAGCTCTCATCACAGGAATCACCGGGCAGGACGGCATGTACCTCGCCGAACTGCTGCACGGGAAGGGGTACGACGTGTTCGGCCTGGTGGCCGGCCAGAACAATCTGCGGACCCAGCTGTTCACCGAGAGCCATCCCTACGTCGAGATGATCAGTGGGAACCTCCTGGATCTCATGAGCCTCATCCGTGCAGTTGCTCATGCGAAGCCCGACGAGGTCTACAACCTGGGCGCCCTGTCCTTCGTTGCCTCGTCCTGGCAGAACGCACGACTGACCAGCGACGTCACCGGCGGCGGTGTGTTGAACATCCTCGAAGCCATCCACTTCTTCCAGGACAGCTCGGGTCAGGACGTGCGGTTCTACCAGGCCTCCAGCTCGGAGATGTTCGGCAAGGCACAGCAGGTGCCGCAGGCGGAATCGACGCCTTTCTGGCCGCGCTCTCCGTACGGCGTAGCCAAGGTGTACGGCCACTACATGACGATCAACTACCGCGAGTCGTACGGGATGCATGCCAGCTCAGGGGTGTTGTTCAATCATGAATCACCCTACCGAGGAACCGAATTCGTGACTCGCAAGATCTCACAGTCGGTAGCACGCATCAAGCTCGGTCTACAGAACACAGTCACCCTGGGCAACCTGGATGCGCAACGTGACTGGGGCTTCGCCGGCGACTACGCGGAGGCGATGTGGCTGATGCTCCAACAGGACGAGGCGGACGACTACGTCATCGCGACGGGCGAGACGCACTCCATTCGTGACCTCCTGGACATTGCTTTCGACGAGATCGGTGTGCCTGAGTGGCACGATCACGTCGATATCAATCCGGCTTTCGTCAGGCCGGCAGAAGTGAGCCTGCTGGTGGGCGACTCGTCCAAAGCTCGCGACAAACTCGGCTGGCGCCCCAAGGTCGGCTTCGACGAGTTGGTCCGCATGATGGTGCGGCACGACGTCGACGATCAGTCCAAGCGCGCGGCCGGTGCCCAGTGAACTCCGCGCCCTACTCGAGCACGCGCAAGGAACAACTGGGTGAGCGCGTCTTCAACTTCCTGATCACCCACATCCCGTCGCACACACTCCGTCAGGGGTGGCTCCGCTTCTTCGGCGCCACCATCGGCACGGGCTCGTCGATCATGCTGGGCTCCACTACGTTCGGGCTCCGACGGCTGGTGATCGGCAACAACGTGTCCATCGGGTCGTCCGTGCTGCTGGACGCCCGCGGGGGTCTCCTCATCGACGACGACGTGGTGATCGCGTCCGACGTCCACATCATCACCGGCGACCACGACGTCGACAGTGACGATTTCGGTGTCCGCCTCGGGCCGGTGCACGTGGGACACCACGCGTGGATCGCGAGCCGCGCCACCGTGCTGCGGGACGTGGAGATCGGCGCCGGCGCCGTGATCGGTGCCGCGTCGCTGGTCCGCCGCGACGTGGGCGAGATGGAGATCGCAGCCGGCGTTCCCGCCACGGCGCTGGGCAAGCGCACGTCCGCGTTGGACTACCACCCCACCTTCCGCCCGCTCCTCTACTGATGGGACCCGACGTGGTGGATCTCGCCCGTACGCGGCTGGTCTACGTCGCGCCTGCTGCCGGCCGCAGCGGCGTCGGCGACTACGCCGACGATTTCCTCGCCGAGGTCGCCCCGCACTTCCTCGACGTCGTCGACTACCGCATCGAGACCGAGGGTGCGGAGACGGCGCGCGAGGTGCTCGCGCATGCGCGACGGATCCGCGCGCTGGTGAAGGCCTCGTCGGCGCAGGGCCCCACCCTCGTGCACTTCGAGCAGAGCGGCGGGTCGCTGTCGGTGTTCTGGGCATCGCTGCTGCGCGGGGTGACCGTCACGGCCACGGTGCACGATCCGCCGTACCCGGTGTGGTGGCCGTTCAAGACCAAGTCGGTGGGGCGCCACCGCCTCCTGCACCACGCCGTCCACTATCCGTTCCGGATCGTCACCACCGCGCTGCAACGTCGAGTACTGCGGGGGCGCAACGTATTCGCCCTCACGACGATGGGCGCCGACAGCATCCGTCGTACCTTTCCCCGGTCACACCCGGTCGCGGCACGCATCTTCGTGCCGGCCCGCCCCGACCTCACTCCGCCCGCGGAGCGTCCACTCGCAGTCGGATTGTTCGGCCATGTCTACCGCGGCAAAGGCTTCGATCTCATCGGCCGTCTGCGCGAGGAACTGGACGTCGACATCGACATCCGCGCCGCCGGACGAGGAACGGCGGCACTGCCGGCGATGGACGGTGTGACCCTCGTGGGCGAGGTCAACGGTCCCGACGAGGACCGCTTCTTCGAGTCGATCCGACTGCTGCTGGTGCCCTACTCCAAGCACAATCCGTACGGCAAGGCCTATCCCGCCTCGAGCGCCGTCACCCGATCGTTCGCGTACGGAACACCCATCGTCTGCATCACCGAGGGAGCGCTCGCCGAGACGGTGGAGCGCGGAGGCGCCGTGGGAGTCGACAGCGTCGACGATCTCGCCGCCGCGGTCCTCGACGTGGTGCGCGACGGCGCCCGGCTCGACGACCTCACCCGCCAGGTCGACGCGGTACGGCGAGCCGATGCCATGACCCACTGTGCGGCCGTCTTCCTCGACGCGTGGTCCGCCGGGGCGAGCGTCGACGCCGCCGAGTACTCGGCGCGATGAGAGCGCTCGACAGCCATCTCCTCCGCACGGGGGTGGCGTCGTTCTGGAACTACAGCGGCCGGCTCGTCGGGCTCGGCTGGACGTTCGCTCTCATCCACACCCTCGGCATCGGCTCCTACGGGCAGTACGCCGTGGCGGTGGCGACGGCTGCCATCGTGAACGCCGGCATCGACAACGCGTTCTACGTCCGCTCCCTTCGACTCGACGAGGCCAGGTACGAGCGGGAACGCTGCGCCCGCGTGTTGTTCGGCTCGGTGGTGGCGGTGGTCGGTGTCGTCGCGTTCACCGCGTCGTTCGTCGTGGGTTTCGCCGTGATCGTCGCCGCGGGTGAGCTTCTGTTCAACACCTGGAAGAGCCACCTGCTCCGGGAGGGACGTCCCGACGTCGCCATGCGCTTCGACGCGGTCCGGCAGATCACGAGCATCGTCCTCGGTGCCACGTATCTGTATGCGGTGGAGGCACCGTCGCTGTCGACAGCCGCGGCCCTGTACCTGCTCCCCTACCTCGTGGTGGCGGCCGCCTGCCTCCGGTACGTCCCCGGACGGACCCCCGCCGCACCCGGCGGGCCGAAGGAGTTCGCGCTGCTCTCCTTCGAGGCTCTCGCCGCCGCCCTCTACGCGCAGGGCGACGTCGTCGTGATCGGGTGGGTCGCGGGCGACGAGGTCGCGGGCTACTACTCCGTGGCACTCGTGGCGGCACTGGCCATCTCGACCATCGGCCAGAACTATGCCAACACCTACCTCGAGAAGATCCGGGCGGTCGGCGGTCACGTGTCGGGAGCGCCGGCGCTTCGCGACGTCGTCAAGGTCGGCCTGCTCACCGGTGGGTCGATGGCCGTCATCGGCGTCGGCATCCTGCTCTGGGGCGGCGCCGACTACACCGGCCACATCACGCTGATCCTCTCGCTGTTCGTGGTCGCGCGGGCGATCAACCACTCGTTCATCGTGGTGCTGTTCGTGCAGAAGCGCGACGCCCTGCGGGTGAAAGCCACCGTCGCCGTGGCGGTGGCGAAGCTCGCGGCACTGGCGTTGCTCGTGGGCCCGCTCGGCGGGTACGGCGCGGCCGTGGCCTGTGTCGTGTGCGAGGCGGCCCTGCTGTTCATGTACCACCGCGCCGTGCACGGCGCAGCGTCGTCCTCCATCCGAGAACCACTCCACGACAGGGCTACTCGATGAAAGCGGCATTTCTCCTGGCCAAGGATCCCCGGTTCGAGTCGACCGGCGACCTGACGATGGCCAAACTGGTGATCACGCTCGCCCGGTCGTCGTACGACGTTGCCGTCGTGTGCCTCTCCGGCCGCCCGGAGGTGGCGGAGGCCGACGTCGTCCGCATTCCCAAGACGGCTCCGCGCCCGGCCGAACTGGTGAGCCGGAGCCTGCGCACCCGTCGCAGTCTGGTGCACACGCGCTTCACCTCGGACAGCCTCGTAAAGGCCGTGGACGACACCGACGCCGACATCTTCGTCGCCGACCACAGCTACATGGCCGAGGCGTTCCTGCACTCCTCGCGGGCACATACCCGTCGACACGGAGACCCCATCCTTGCGGTGAGCACCGTCGTGTCGGAGACGTTGGTGTGGAAGGCCACTCGGGGAGTGCTCGGCCGGGTCGACTCGCACCGCATCGTGCGCGACGAGCTCCGCGTCGCGCGGCAGGCCTACTCCGTCGGGACGTACGACGCGGAGGAGGCGCAGTTCTACTCCGATCACGGGGTGCGGCGAGCGCACTGGCTGGATCTGACACTGCCCCCGAAGACGCAGGTGGACATCGGCGAGTCCGGCCCTCGACTGGTGTTCCTCGGCGACCGCCAGTGGTCGCCCAACCAGGAAGCGTTCGAACGGCTGCTGACGTGGTGGCCGGACATCGCCCGCGGCATCGACGGTGCGGAACTGCGCATCGTCGGCTCGCGCGGACCCGGCCGGCCCGTACCGCTGCCGCCCGGTGTGGAGGATCTGGGCTTCGTCGACGACCTGGACGCGTTCCTCTCGACCAGCCGCGCCATGGTCGCGCCCATCGTCACCGGCGGCGGAGTCCGGGTGAAGATCCTCGACGCGGCCAGCCGGGGCATGCCCGTCGTCGGCACCACCGCGGCCGTCGGATCGCTCGGACCCGTCCTGGGAATCGACGGCATCGACGACAAGCACGAGTTCGTGCAGCGCTGCCGGCGCTACCTGCTCGACCGTTCGGCCGCGGTGGCCGACGGCGACTCCCTCTACCGAGCCAACGCCGACCGTTGGAACGAGGGCGCACCGCACCGCGCGGTGCAGGAGTGGTTGGCGCCGTGACCCCCCGCGGAGCGTCTCTCCTGGTGGGCATCCTCGGCGCCGGTGTGGCCGTCGCGGTGGGCCTGCTGTCCGGCTCGAGCACCAGCGCCGCCCGGCTGCTCGCGGTGGGCCTGATCGGCATGGTGGTCGGCGTGACGGTCACCCTTGCCTCACCGAAATTCGTTTATGCCGCACTGGGATTCACGCTCGGTGGCATCCCGTTCGCGGTGATTCCCGGCGCGGGACCCGCGGTGCTGCTCCTCGCGGTCGCGGTGTGGGCCGCGATGCTCACCCACCCGCCCCCTGTCTTGCGGGTGCGCAGCCTCGACGTGATGGTGGCGCTGCTCCTGCTCGTCTCGTTCGCCTCGGTCACCCAGAGCGCCACCAGCGGAGTCCATGTCACCGAGTTCCTCAAATGGGCAGTGGCGACGTCACTGATCTTCCCGCTGCTCCGACTCGATGCGGTCGACCTGCGCCGCTTCGGCCTGTCCTATGTGTGCGGCGCGGCGATGGGTGGCGGCGCCTCCCTCCTGATCCTGTTCTTCGACCGCACCGGGACCGCGATCTCCGTCCTGTCCCCCATCGGGTACGGGAACACCGGGACCATCGGCACCACGCTGCGCTGGTTCGAGGTGGGCGGCACGTCCATCCGTCGGTTGGCCGGCACCTACATCGACCCGAACGTGGCGGGCATCTTTCTGTTCCTCGGCTTCGCCCTCGCGTTGGCGTTGACCCGCGGGTGGATCCGCATCGTGTCGAGTGCCGTCATCGGACTGGCGCTGATGGCGACCCTGTCGCGCTCGGCCATCCTGTCGGTGATCGTCGCGCTGGCGGTGTACCTCGCGTTCCAACGACTGCGGACACGGACCCGCGTGATCGTCGTGGCGGCCACGCTGCTGGGCGCGGCTGTCGCACTCGCCATCCCCGCCGTCAACGCGCGGTTCCTGTCCAGCTTCGGCTCGTCCGACCGCGGAACTGACGACAGGGCCCGCGCACTCGCGAACTTCCTTCCATCGATGGACGGGCATTGGCTCTTCGGGCGCGGGTGGGGTGCCCTCGAGCTCATCGACGAGGTGGCCGGCTACAACGCTAACTACGTCGCCAACACCCCGTTGCTGACGCTCTATCGCGGGGGCATCATCGTCGGCGTCGTGTTCCTCGCGCTGCTGCTGGCCGCGCTGGTCATCGCGTACCGACGGATGCGCTCGTCGACGCACTGGCAGGCCGGCGTGATCGGTGCGGCCTTCATCGGATTCCTGCTCGTCGCACTGCAACTGGACTTCCCGGTGGTCACCAATCCGATCGTCACGATGGTGTTCTCGGTCTTCCTCGCTCTGCTCACCGTCAACCCGACACCCCTCTCGGACGACAGCGCCGTCGAACCCGATCATGCTCGACTGCAGGAGGTTCCACGGTGACCGATACTCCCGCTCCCGTCACCGCACCGCCGACCCAGCGGAAGGCCTGGATCGCCGGGCTGGAAGGCCCCCGCGGTGTCGCCGCGATCTGCGTCGTCCTCGCCCACGTGGCCGTGGTGCACACCCCGAACATCGTCGCGTCGACGCGGATCGACTTCCTGGGCCAGGCCCTCACGTTCTTCTTCGCGCTGTCCGGGTTCCTGCTCTACCTTCCGTACGTCACGCGCTTCGCCGACGGGGCAGCGTTCCCGAACACGAAGCGCTACTTCGTCGCCCGCGTCCGACGGGTGTTTCCCGCCTACATCGTCATCTTCCTGATCGTGAACTTCGTCCTGGGCGCCGGCTACGTGGTGAATCCCGTGACGAGCGGCTGGGATCATTCCGCCGACGGCACCGGCACCATCACCGCGCCGCTCCCCCTCCTGGCGCACCTGACGCTGACCCAGTCGTACTTTCCCAGCACTCTGCAGACCGGAATCAATCCCTCCTGGTCGCTGAGCACCGAGTGGGGCTTCTACCTCGTTCTACCGATAGCGGGCTTCCTGCTCTTCCGGTTCGGCCGCGGCGGCCGGCGACCCCTCGTGACCGCGCTGATCCCCGCGGTGGCGCTCATCGCGCTCGGGCTGATCGCCAACACCATCGTCGGCAGGCTGCAGCACGCGAGCGGCCTCCCACCGCTCGAGCAGTACTGGGGACCGAACTGGGTCGCGGTGTTCTCGCGCAGCTTCCTCGCTCTCGCTGACCACTTCGCCTGGGGCATGGTGGCGGCCGTCGTCTACGCCGCGATCGCCCGGGGAGCCTTCTCCCGCTTGTCGACGTCGCGGTTGTCGGCGGTTCTCCTCAGCATCGCCGTCCTGGCGCTGTCCGGCTCGATGCTGTTGTTCGCGCTCGGATCTCGCTACATCTCCTCGGTGTTCGCGATCGCCTCGTGCGCCTCCATTCTCGCGATCGTCGCGCCTCTCGGCCGCGGCGAGGACTCCCGCCTCGCGAGGATGACCGACTGGGCGCCGCTCAAGTATCTCGGCATGGTCTCCCTGTCCTCCTATCTGTGGCACTACCCCGTTCTGGTCCTGGTCGGCCGTGCGGGGATTCCCATCCCGCCCACCGCACTCGGTCTCGTGTGGGGATTCGTGCTGGTCATGTCTCTGACGGTGGCGCTCGGGTCGCTGACGTACTACCTGGTGGAACGACCGATGATGCGATGGCGAGCCGGACGTACCACGTGAACCGACGGGGGTTCCTCGTGCTCGCGGCCGCGGCAGTGGCGGCGGCCGGGTGCACGCGGGACCGGAGTGCGACGCCCGTGCCCGAGAAACTCCAGGCGCCTCCCCGAGTACTCGGCTACTCCACCGGGTCGTCCATCCTGTGGGCCGACGACGCGGACGTCTCGCGGACGATGGCCGCGGTCCGCGACGGGGGGGCGACATCGGTTCGTATCGACGTCTCGTGGCGCTTCGCCGAACCTGCTCGGGGTCAGTACGACTGGCGACCCTCCGATCGGGTGGTCGACGCTGCCAGGGCGGCCGGCCTGGACGTGGTGGCCACGCTGACCACGACACCGGCGTGGGCGGCCATCGGGTTCTCCGACCTCGCCGCAGCGGCTCCCCGGAACCCGCAGGAGTACGGCGCGTTCGCGGGCGTCGTCGCCGATCGGTATCGCGGGCGGGTGTCGACCTACGAGATCTGGAACGAGCCGAACGGCCGACTGTTCTTCTGGCCGAACCCCGACCCCGCCCGGTACACCGCCATGCTGCGGTCCGCCTTCACCGCCGTCACCGCGTCCGATCCCGACGCCGTCGTCGTGGCCGGGGCACTGGGCAACACGGACACCACCGACGGCCGGATGGACTCGAACGAGTTCCTCGTGGGTATGTACGACGCCGGTGCGGCCGGGTCGTTCCACGCGCTCTCGTACCACGCATACGACTACGGCACCACCCTCGCCGACGGCGGCCTGTACCCCAATTCGGCTGTGCAGCAAATCATCAGGATGCGGCAGACGATGGTGGCGCACGGGGATGCGGCGGCACGCATCTGGATCACCGAGTACGGCGCGCCCGACACCGGCGTGGACGCGGACACGCAGGCGCGGCTCATCGTGGAGTCGGCGCAGCAGTGGGGCGAGGTGCCGTACGGCGGGCCGTTCTACGTCTACACCGTCCGTGACGGCGACAGCCTGTCCCCCGATCCGGAGGCACGCTTCGGCGTGCTCGACGATGCCTTCGTACCCAAACCCGTCTACGGACAGTTGGCCGCACTGGCCGCGGCGGGGCTGCCCCAGCGCGACATCGCGAACCGGTTCGACGCCGCCGCACCCTCCGACTTGGGCGAGCCGTGGGGCCCGGTCTTCGCACTCCCCGCGGGCTCGGGCCGCCAGTACACCCACGGCAGCCTGTACTCGACTTCGAGCGGCTGGCTCACCTCGCCGCCGGGGGTCGCCGACATCGCCCGCACCACGGGGCTCGTTCCGGCGGGCCCGTTCCACGACGGATACCAGGACCTGCTGGCCGACGGCGGGTTCCGGGTGTTCTCCGATCCGCGGTTCGGCACGTGGGCCGTAGTCGGCGCGATCCTCGATCAGTGGCGGCCGGAGCTCGGGTTCCCGGTCACCGGGGAGTACGAGGCGCCCGACGGTCAGCGCGTCGTGGACTTCGAGTCCGGCCGCATCCTGTGGAACCCGACGGACGGGGCAGTGGTGGTGCGCGACCGGTGACGCGGCTGGGCGCGCTGCGCCGGGTTTCCGCTGACGTCGCCGTTGCTGGACATTGCGACACCGTTTCACGGGCCGCTATTCGAGCGTGACGGGCGTCCGGGGATTGCGGTTCAGAGGCGTCTCCTCGCGCAGAATGCGAGCCCCGTCCTCGATGTCCGCATTGTGAATGGCACGGCCCATGACGACGCCGATGACCAGGGCTGCGACAACCCAGACGGCGCCGATGCCGTAGACGATCCACCACATCGCACGAGTGTGACACCGAAATTCGGAAATGTGACCAGAAATGGCAATGAAACCATTGAGAACGTTTCTCGGCGGGGTTCGAAGCGCCACCACGGGCGTCTTCGGTACGCGATCCGCACCACAGAGCCTGTCATTCGATCGAAGGACGGGGTCAACGACGCTTCCGTGCACTCGGCCTGTTCAGGCGTGTTTCGAGTTCTTCGACGCCGAGGACGAGTCGGATGAGATCGCGGGATGACTTGCAGCGGAAACAGCGGATGGCCATACTTTCCGCATGGTCAGACGACGTTCGCGCATTGTTGCGCCCGATAAACCGACGCTCGGACAAGTCAGTTCCGTCGGTGTCAGCTTCGTCGCTTTTCTCGTGTTGCTGTTTCTCTGCATCAGCCACGGCCTTCTCTGAATTCGGCCCACTTGCGCGCATGTAGGCAAATCGAACACACGTTCGATTTATGTCGGTGGGTCGCGGTACTGTGAGGCATGTTTTCGGGGGGAAACGCAGGGGATGGTCGTCATGACGACGGCTCCATCGGCGACCCCGTTCTCGCCCAGCTCGTCGCTGCGCAGGAGGAGCTGACGCGCCGCATCGCGGCCTACGACACTCAGCACATCGGGACGGCCGACCGTCTCGCCCTTCTGGTGCGGGACGAGAAGGTGACGCGGTCGCGGCAGGCGCAGGCGCACGTGTGGCTGGCCGAGCTCGTCCAGCAGCGCGGCTTCGAGGAGACCGGAGCGCACAACGCCGATGCGCTGGCTCAACTCCTCACCATCGATCGCGCAGCCGCTGTGGCGCGACTGTCCGTGGCCGCCCAGCTCGGCAACAGGACCACCCTGCTGGGCGACGTCATGGAACCCGAGCTGCCCGCCACCGCCGCGGCGCTGCGCGAGGGTGCCATCGACCCGGCCCACGTGAAGGTGATCAGGAAGTTCGACAAGAACCTCCCTGCCGCTGTGGATGCAGACACCCGCGCCCACGCAGAGCGTCACCTGGCCGACGCGGCGCGCGAGGTGCGTCCCGCGGAGCTCACGGCGCTCGCCGAGCGCATCACCGCGCACATCGTCGAGGAAGGCGAGTTCGAGCTCCCGCCGGAGCGCGTCCGCAAGCGCGGCATCTTCATGGGCAAGCAGGACAGCGACGGGATGCGCAGCGGCAGGTTCGTTCTCGATCCCGAGACCGCGGCTTACCTCGATGCCTACAACAGCAAGTACGCGTCGCCCGGGGTGGGCAATCCCGAGGACACACGCGCGCCCGTCATCGGAGAACCGGACGACGAGACCCGCCAGCGCGACACCCGGACCACACCGCAACGACGGCACGACGCCCTCAAGCTGCTGCTACGCGACACACTGTCCTCCGACGATCTCGGCAAGCACCGCGGTGTGCCGGTCAAGGTCATCATCGTCGCCCGTCTCGAGGACCTGATCCGAGGCACCGGACTGGCCACCACCGCAACGGGTTCCACCATGCCGATCCGCGACGTCATCCGCATGGGGTCGCACGCCGATCACTACCTCGCTGTCTTCGGCGACGACGACGGCAGACCACTCCACTTCGGCCGCACCCGCCGCATCGCCAGTGAGGACCAGCGCCTCGTCCTCATGGCCACCGATCGTGGTTGCACCGCACCGGGATGCGATCGCCCCGCCGTCGCCACGCAGGCGCACCACATCCACGAATGGCAGGACGGCGGGCCCACCGACATCGAGTCGCTCACCTTCGTGTGCGACATGCACCATCCGATGGTCCATGACGGAGCGCTCGGATGGTCCACCACCACAGCGCCACCAGGCCATCCCCACGCCGGGCGCACTCTGTGGCACCCACCTGCCCTCATCGACCCGTCGAGGACGGGCCGGGTGAACCACTATCACCACCCACAGGACTATCTGTGGGAGGACGACGAGCCGGCGGCCTGAGTCATCTCGATGAGTCGCAGGGCATCCCACGGTCGAAGCCCTTCGCGTCGTTGTCGAAGTAGACGTACACGTCTCGCTTCGCAGCGCGCCACTCACCGATGCGCTCGGCCCACCGGCCGAGCGCCTCGTCGGAGTACCCACTCGTGTACAGCTCCGTGTCGCCGTGCAACCGGACGTAGACCACGTCGCTGGTCACCTCGGTGAGCATCGGGAACTTCCCGGCCGAGTCGGCCACGACGCACCCGATGTCGTGTGCCCGCATCAGCTCGTACGCCTCCGGTCAGTCGAAGCTCGGATGCCGCACCTCGAGGCAGTGCCGCAGCGGCCGGTCCTCGTCGACGTCCAGGAACACGCGGTCGTCGGCGAGCTTGTCGTCGTGCTTCTCCCCCAGCCGAGCGGCCTCCGTCGTCGACCGCGGCAGCAGCGCGAAGAAGTCGGCCATTCTCGTGGCGTCGAAACGGAACGTGGCCGGCAGCTGCCACAGGATCGGCCCGAGCCGTGGCCCCAGCGCGAGAACACCCGACGCGAAGAAGTTGCCCAGCGCCGCGTCCACCCCCACCAGCTTCTTCATGTGCGTGACGAAGCGCGGCCCCTTCACCGCGAACACGAAGCCCTCGGGTGTCTCCGCACGCCAGCGCTGGTAACTCGACGGCCGCTGCAGGGAGTAGAACGAGCCGTTGATCTCGATGGAGGTCAGTGCGCGGGAGGCGTACTCGAGCTCGCGGCGCTGCGCCAGCCCCGCGGGGTAGAAGTCGCCCCGCCAGCCCGCATAGCGCCAGCCGGAGATGCCGATGCGCAGTTCCATCGGCTACCTCCCGTCCTCTCGGCCTTTGTCAGCAGATACCCGCACACCGAGCTGCGACACATGGGCCTGGTGCGATCACGGTCGCGGTGGCCAGGCGGCCCAGCCGTCAGGAAGTGCTCGAAGAGTGCGATCCGCAGCGTCGAGACGCGCTGCGGGGATATCGCCGGCGCCGGTCCGCCCCGAGCTCGCGCCGTCGGGAAAGGTGAATGAGTACCCGACCATCGGACGGAACCCGCGCTTCACACTCTCCTGATAGCTGCCGTTCACGACCGCGAACACCTGACGCTCGAGGCCGTCGGCTTCGTCCTGCCAGGTCGAGTCGCACGCGTCGCACCCGCAGCTCGGGAAGTAGAAATCGTGCAGCAGACCAGCGTGCATCCCGATCCCGGGGTAGGACGTGAAGATCAGTGTCAGTGTCGCGCAGTCGGAATCGCTCGGTCGGATTCGAACAGCACGAGTCGTGTCGCGATGCGGGCGAACCAACTCCGCAATCGCCTCCGGACCCTCGTCGATCTCGACGTCGTAGGTGTCGCGTAGGTGCTCGATGAGGGCATCCGCGATCACATGAAGTGGCGCATAGCGTTCCGGGTGTTCGGTCACGGAATAGGCACTCTCCGGCGGAGAGTCGGCCCACAGGTTCCCGTAGTCGATGACCCGACCGTCGGAGTCACGGAACACCGGCTCCTCGATCGTGGGGCGTACGTACGAACTCACGTCAGTCATCCTCTCTCGCTGCGAGCAGTCCTATCGGTGCTACCGCCCGGTCGGTGCGGGGATCGCGCCACACCGCGACACCCGCGTCGACCATCTAGGTGGGCGCACCCATTCCGGAGTCGGGGAGCAGCGGAAACGTCCATTCGTCGACGTACTCGAGATCGGGGCCCCACATCGGTCCAGTGTGACAAGCATTCCGGTGCTCGAAAAACTGTTTTTCACGATGCCGTCGACACCGTACGGTTCGGTGCATGGACGAGGTCGTGACCCGACGGAAGAACCAGCCACCGCCTCGACATGTGGTCTTCGACGATCTCGTGCATCCGGGTCGAGAGACCAGACGGCCGTGGTTGCACCTGCTCGACGACGAGACGCTTCCGCGTGTCATCGAGTCCGAATCGCCGTCGCTGATCGTGTGGTCGTCGCTCTGGCCGGCGAGACCTGATGCCCTCATTCGCTTCGACCTGGCGGACGACGGCACTGGAACGAGTCTCCGATGGACATTGCTCCTCGACCCACCACGCCCGGACCACGACGCCGTTCGCAGCATGCGCAAGCGCATCGACAGGCTGATCAATGGCAACCTTCGCCATACCTACGGGCAGTGACCGACCGGTGCGGTGAATGGGAGCGTGCGAGAGCCACCATGACGCCAGGGATCAGGGACTGTCCAGCACCCGCTCGAGTGGCACGTTCGGGATCGTGATCCCCCGCGACGCGCCGAGACCCGTGATCTGCAGCCAGATGGTGTCGGCGAGGAAGGCGGCGAACGTGTCGAGATCGACCGAATCCTCCTGTGCGCGCCACGTTCTCACCGCGCCGACGCAGCCGGAGATGAGGCTCGACACCCACGGTCCGACCAGGCGCAGGTCCTCGTCGCCCAGGTCGGCGTCGACGAGAGCGAGGAATCCGCCGACGGCCACCTCGATCTTCTCGGCGACGCGGGCGATGGTGCTCTGCAGCGGTGATTCGGACGATCCGGTGACGTTCTGCTCGATGACGTACGTCCAGGTGGGATGGGCCACCACCCAGCGCACGTACGAGTCGACCACCCGTTGCACCACCGAGCGTGGCAGACCCACGAGTGTCACCGACGCCGTCAGGGTGTGTTCCAGCTGCTCACAGATGGTGCGCTGGATGGCGACGTCGAGGTCAGCCCTGTCGGCGAAGTAACGGTAGATGCCGGTGCGATGGATGCGCGCCTCGTCGGCGATCTGCTGCGCCGTGACCCACTCCCCCGGATGCACGCCCCGCTCGAGCACGTCGAGGGCAGCGGCGATCACCTGACGGCGGCGGTCGGCGTTGTGCTGATCCCACCGTCGCCTCCGGCCGTCACCGGAGGTGGTGCGCTCGGTGCTCATCGCACCGAAGCATCTCACGTACGCAGTAGTCTCCGCGGAGCCCTGACGTTCACACGTGCCGCGACGGCCTCCTGATCGAGCCGATCGACGATCTTCACGCGCGGCCGACCGTTCCGTCGACCGAGAGCGAGCTCCTCCGCATCCAGCCGGCGCCATGCCGCCAGGTCACCCGCCCGCGGGATCGCTGCTGCGATCAACTCGTCGGGCGTGTGGTGCGGCTCGGTGATGTCGGAGTCCAGGTGGTCGAGCACTGCCTCCACCGTCTCCTGCGCACAGGTCTTGTTCGTGCCGATGAAGCCGCGCGAACCGCGCTTGATCCACCCGACGACGAACACACCCGGCGCCACCCGCCCGCGATCGTTCGGCACGGTGCCCGTGCGCTCGTCGAACGGGAGCCCGGGCAGACCGACACCGCGGAAGCCGACCGACCGCACCACCAGGCCGGCGTCGAGGACGTACTCGTCGGACGTCGGGACGGCGACGACGGCACCGTCAGCACCCTCGACCAGGTCGTTACGGGCGACGCGGACGCCGCTCACCCGGCCGTCCTCTCCCAGGATCTCCACCGGCGATACCGCGAACGTGAGCACGATGCGACGGCGCGTGGCGTCCGTCGATCGCGGCCGAGCAGCCAGCTCCGCGAGCAGGCGACTCCGCTGATCGTCACCCTGCAGCTGCGCAGGATCCGCCTCGACGATGACGTCGACATCGGTGAGTGCCGCGAGACCCATCAGCTCGGGCACGGTGAAGGCCGCGTCGGCCGGTCCGCGTCGGCCGAGGATCTGCACCTCTCGGATCTGAGAACCCCGCAGCTGGTCGAGAGCGTGCGGCGCGATGTCCGTTTTCTCCGATAGCCATTCGGTGTCGCGGGTGAGCATGCGCGCGACGTCGAGGGCGACGTTGCCGTTGCCGACGACGACGGCGCGCTGGTGATCGAGCGTGACGGCGGCGTCCCGATGGTCGGGATGGCCGTTGTACCAGCCGACGACGTCTGTGGCCGCCACGGAGCCCGTCAGGTTCTCACCGGGAATGCCGAGCGTGCGGTCGGACGACGCGCCGACGGCGAACACCACCGCGTGGTAGACCGACTGCAGTTGCGCCACAGTGACGGTCGTTCCCACCTCGGCGCCCAGCACGTAGCGGAAGCCGGGCTCGTTCTCGATCGCCTCGAAGAGGTCGGTGACCTTCTTGGTGGTCGCGTGGTCGGGTGCGACGCCGTGCCGCACCAGGCCGTGCGGAGTGTGGAGCTTGTCGTAGACGTCGACCGACGCCACCTCGGGATGCTTGAGCAGCTCGTCCGCGGTATACAGACCGGCAGGCCCGGCACCGATCACCGCGACGCGGAACGGGCCACCGCGGCGCAGACGTCGTTGCGGCGCAACGAGAGCCAGCGGAGTGCGGTCCGCGTGCGGAGACCGCTCGAAGTACTCCGCGTTGAGGGCCGCGTACGGAGCCGTCTCGATGGTCAGCTTCGTGTCGGGGACGATCGCGCCCACCGGGCACGCCGTCACACAGGCACTGCATCCCACGCATGTCGCCGGGTCGATGAACAGCATGTCGGTGGTTCCGAACCCGGGCTCCCCCGGCGCGGGGTGGATGCAGTTGACCGGGCACGCGAGGACGCAGGACGCGTCGGCGCAGCACGTCCCGGTGACGACGTGGGGCATCGAATCAGGCCGCGGCGGAGGCGGGCTCGCTGCGGAACCGCGACGGGCGTCCGTCGATACGCAGACTCGTCCACAGACGCTTCGAGACGCGGTTCATCAGGCCCATGTCCTCGGACAGCTTGCGGACGTCACCGAACATGTCGCGCAACGTCTTCGCGGAGGCCTCGTTGTCCCACCACACCTCACGCACCACCTCGGGCGGGATTCCGAGCTCGCGCTGCACCTGCTTGCTGGGCTTCATGATGACGTCGCACAGCACGCGCATGATGATCGGCGTCGCGATGGACATCGCGAACCGCTGACGTCGGGACAGTTTGGGCGCGCGGTGCTCCAGGTACTGGTGCGCGAAGCCGATGTGCCGCGCCTCCTCGGCGACGTGGATCTGCATGATGCGCGTCATCAACGGGTGCTGCGATGCACCGGCGCGCAGGATCGACTTCTGCGCATGGTCGATGGGCTCCTCGCCGGCCAGCACTCCGACGAAGAAGCCGAACGGCAGCGGGCCCGCGAAGAGGGGAAGAAGAGGGCCGGCCTTGCGGAACCACCTCGGGCCACCGGGCACGGCGACACCGATCCGGTTCACCAGCTCCTGGAACATCTGGGTGTGGTGGCACTCCTCCGTCGCCTCGTGCGTGGAGTAGCGGAACTCCGGCGAGCCGTTCGGGAGCCGCAGCGCGTAGTTCATGATGCCGGCGATGAGCACCTGCTCGAACTGCAGACCCACCTTGAGGATGTTGGCCTGCCGGTACATCCCGACCGCGATCTGCCGATCGAGAGGCAGCGACCGGTACCACTCGGTGTTGCCCAGCGGATCGGCTGCCGGGAGCACCCAGCGGGGATCGTCGGCCACGATCTCGTAGTGCGGATCGTCCCAGGGGATGTCGAGGAAGGCATCGAAGTGCTGGTGAACGGACGCTTCGGACAGGGTGCGCAGCGTCTGCTCGTACTCGGAGCGCGTGTCGGATGTGATCGTCATGGCGTAAACCTCCGTGAGTGCCGGGCCGACTTGGTGCGACAGGCTGTTGCAGTAAAAGTTACTGCAACTCGGTGTACCACGCAAGCAGTGAGCCGTCGCGAATTGGTACAACGAACGTTGTCATCGTGGCCGAAATCAGGCCATTCTCGGTTGTTGCATTCACTCGGCATCTATTCTTCGATCATCGGGTACCGTTTGCCCGTCCTTGCGAACCGCAGCTCCGAATACCGAGAACTCGACCTGTCCTTCTCCTCACTGCCGCATCGTTCGTCGGGGGTCGACGCGGCTCGACGAACGAGAGTGTGTGTTGCCCGTACGTCCGATCCCGACCGCCGACCACGCCGCGGCACGCCTCGAGTACCCGAGCGTGCCTGCGATGCGTCTCGTCGTGTTGACGCTGGTCATCATCGTGGGCCTGGCCGGGATCACCTGGGGTCTGTCACCGCAGTTCGACAGGACGTCCTTCGTCATCGTCGCCGTGGCGGCGCTGACCACTCTTCCGTCCGCGTTGCTCATCTACCTCTACGGGCGGAACCTCCGCTACTCGATCCCTTTCGTCGTCTACGCCGACATCGGCATCACCGTCGTTCTGTTCGCCTCCCGCTCGCCGTTCGACGCCCTTCCCGGCGTTGTCCTACTGATGCTGGTGTCGTTGTTCGCGGGTGTGTACGTCTCCGGGCGGATCCTGACGGCCCAGCTGGCCTTCGCCGCGGCGATCCTCGTCGTGCTGTCCGTGCTCTCGGTACACGACGGTGTCCCCGGCTGGCTCGTTCTGTCGCGTGCGCTCACCCTGCTCACTGCGGTCATCGTGCCGATCCTGCTCAAGATGCACGTCGACTTCCTCACCGACAAGCTCGAGAACAGCCGACGCGACAGCGTCAGCGGCCTGCTCAACCGACGCGGCCTCGACGGCGCCGTCGCCCGGTTCGATGTTCCCCGCGGAGTCGAGCAGACCCTGGGCGCGGCCGTCGTCCATCTCCGGGACTTCGTGCAGATCGAGCGACGCCTCGGCCGCGCCACGAGCCACGACCTGGTCGCCGAGACGTCGAGTCTGCTCACGGACGCGTTTCCCGACGCCATCGTCGCCCGAACCCAACCGGGCGAATTCGCCTGTGTATGGCTCGGTTCCGCGGACGACGTGGCCGAGCGGCTCGCCGCGGCACGCGTACTGGTGGAGTCGACCCGCCTGCGCAGCGCCACCGTCAGCATGACGTGCACCAGTTCCACCGTGCCGGTCGACTACCGCACCACCGTGACCGTCGCGCTCGGCAAGACCCTCACCGCCGCCGCGTTCCTGCAGTACGGCGACGCCGTGGCTCCGCGCAGCAACCACCACGTCGCCGAGCTGATCGCGGACGGCGGGCCCGCCATCGTCTTCCAACCCGTATTGTCGGTGTCGACGGGTCGGGTCATGGGCTACGAAGCGTTGTCCCGCTTCCCTTCCGGGCACGGCACCACCCAGAGCTGGTTCCTCGACGCGGCCGCCGACGGCCTGCAGATCCCGCTGGAGCTCGCTGCTGTCCGACGCGCCGTCGCGGCGTCCCGAGACCTCCCCACCGACGTCTTCCTCGCCGTCAACGTCTCGGCGACCACCATCGTCGCCACCGACCTGGTGCCGATTCTCGACGAGGCCGCCGAGTGCCGACGCGTCGTCGTCGAGATCACCGAGCACGACCTGGTCAGCGACTACACCGCACTCGGCGCCGCGCTCGATCATCTGCGCGACGAGGGCCTGTCCATCTCCGTCGACGACGTCGGGGCCGGCTACTCCGGTCTCCGTCAGCTCGTCGAGATCAAGCCCGACGTCCTCAAGCTCGACGCCTCGATCGTGCGCGGCATCGACACCGACCCCATGCGCCGCGCCGCCGCCAGCGCCCTCACCACCTTCGCGGCCGCCATCGGTGCGGAATGCGTGTACGAGGGCATCGAGACGCCGCAGGAGCTGGAGTCGGCGCGCAGCCTCGGTGCCGACATGGTGCAGGGGTTCCTGCTGGGGCGTCCCACCTCCACTCCGATCCTGAGCCGTCAGGACGGCATGAACGCCCTCTGAGCGGGTATGGCCAGGCCATGACGACACCCGGTTCCGACTTCGTTCCCCGCACCGCCGTCGTGACCGGCGGCGACTCCGGCATCGGCCGCGCGGTGGCCGTCGCGTTGGCCGGCGGCGGCCTCGACGTCGGGGTGACCTACAACCGCGACCGCGAGGGCGCCGAGGCCACCGTCGCGGAGATCCGCGCGCTCGGGTGCAGCGGGTTCAGTGCCCACATGGACCTGACCGACCTCCCGGGCGCCCCGTTCGCCGTGGACTCGCTGGCCAGTGAGCTCGGCGGGATCGACGTGCTGGTGAACTGCTCCGGCACAGGCACCGCCACCTCGTTCCTCGACCTGGACTTCGACTCGTGGCGCACGGTGCTGTCGGTCGACGTCGACGGGGCGTTCCTGTGTGGCCAGCACGCCGCACGGCTGATGGTGGAGCAGGGCCACGGCGGGCGCATCGTCAATGTCACCAGCGTGCACGAACACCTGCCCAAGGTCGGTGCTGCACCGTACTGCGCCGCGAAGGCCGGTCTCGGCGGACTGACGCAGGTGATGGCGATCGAGCTCGCGCAGTACGGCATCACCGTCAACTCGGTTGCGCCGGGTGAGATCTCGACACCGATGACCGGTCAGACCGACGAAAACCCCGAGAGCAACCCCCGGCCGGGTGTCCCGCTCGGGCGTACCGGCGACGCACGGGAGATCGCCTCCGTCGTCGCGTTCCTCGCCGGCCCGACGTCGTCGTACATGACGGGCGCCTCCCTCGTCGTGGACGGCGGCATGGCCCTGATGGGGCCGCAGGCCGTCCAGTTCGCGAAGGACGACGCGTGGCGGAGCGTGTGACGTCCGATGGCCCTGCACTGCAGGGCCATCGGGGTCGTCAGGTGCCCTTGACGTTCATGATCTGGCGGAGCTCGTGGAGCACCGTGACCAGATCGCGAGCATCCTCCATCACCACGTCGATGGACTTGTAGGCATCGGGGATCTCGTCGATGAACTCGGCCGAATCCCGGTACTCGATCCCCACCATCCGCTCACGCAGGTCGTCCTGCGTGTAGCGCTTGCGCGCCTCGGCCCGGGAGAACCGCCGACCCGCACCGTGCGGAGCCGAGTGCAGACCGCTCGCGCTGCCCTTGCCCTCGACGACGTACGACCGCGTTCCCATGCTGCCCGGAATGATGGCCCGCACACCCTCGGCCGCGTGGACGGCGCCCTTACGGGTGAGCCACACGTCCTTGCCGGCATGCTTCTCCGGCCGGGTGTAGTTGTGGTGACAGTTGATTCGATCCGACTCGACACTCGTGTCGGTACCGGCCCGATGCACGAACTGGTGCAGGAACCGATCCATCATCTCCGCCCGGTTGAGGTACGCGAACCGCTGCGCCCACGTCAGATCCGCGATGTACCGATCGAACTCGGGCGTGCCCTGGGCCAGGTACGCGAGGTCACGGTCGGGCAGCTGGATCCACCACTTCTCGCACACCTTCTGTGCGATCGCGATGTGCTTCTTGGCGATCTTGTTGCCCACCCCTCGCGAACCCGAGTGCAGGAACAGCCACACCCGGTCCCGCTCGTCGAGACACAGCTCGATGAAGTGGTTGCCACCACCGAGAGACCCCAGCTGCTGACGCCACTTCGGCGAGTGCGACAGGTCCACCCCGCTCTTCTCGGCCAGTTCCTCGAGCTCCGCGATCTTGGCAGCGGTGAACTCGAAGCGGTCGAGGTGCCCGTTGTAGTTGCCGGGCGAGAGGGGGATGACGCGCTCGACGTCCTGACGCAGCTGCGCCAGGTCGAGGTCCGTGATGTCGCTGTGGCTCAGCGTCGTCTCGACGCCGATCATCCCGCACCCGATGTCGACGCCGACCGCGGCGGGGATGACCGCGCGCAGTGTCGGAATGACCGTGCCCACAGCGCTTCCCATTCCGGGGTGCGCATCGGGCATCAGGGCGACATGGGGGTGGATGAACGGCATGGCCGCGGTGCGACGCGCCTGCTCCAACGTGGCGTCCTCGATGGCCGAGGCCCAGTTGAGCAGCCGCGTTCCCGCGCCTGTCGGTGGCATGGTGATCTCCTTCGTTGTCGGTGAGTCAGTGACGGTACGAGGTGTGGGTACCTCGGGGCCAGGCAATTACGCTGTCCCGCATGCACTCGGAGTACGACGCGATCGCCCCGGACTACGCGGCAGCCTTCGCCGACGAGCTCGGCTCGCGCCCCTTCGACCGCGGGTTCCTGTCGTCGTTCGCTCGCTCGGTGCGGTCCTCGCGCGGCACGACGGTGCTCGACGCCGGGTGCGGGCCCGGCCAGGCGGCACGCGAGCTCGCGAGTGCCGGCCTCGATGTCCTGGGCCTCGACGCGTCGAAGGGCATGATCGCCGCGGCATCGGGGCCGGCCTCCTGGGTGGTGGGCGACATGACCGCGCTCCCCCTGGCCGACGGTTCTGTGCACGGCGTGTGCGCCTGGTACTCGATCGTGCACACCCCCACCGCCGATCTGCCCGCTCTGTTCTCCGAGTTCCGCCGCGTCACCGTTCCGGACGGCTGGCTGCTGCTGGCATTCCAGACCGCCGCACCCACCCGCGAACTGCGCACCGCGTTCGGGCGGGACGTGCACCTCGATTACCTCCGCCACGACGTCGACGAGGTGCAGTCGCTGCTCATCGACAGCGAGTACGTGCTGCACCGGGACGCCGTGCGATCCGCTCACGGCACGGAGACGGCGGCGCAGGCGTTCGTCGTCGCGCGGGCACGCGATCACCTCGTGGAGCCGCCGCCGCGCGGGTGTTGATCGTGGATGTCAGACCCCGGAATCCGGGGTTCCGATTCCACTGTTCCTGCGGGGATCCCCGGTGGGCCCACGCCCGTCCAACAGTGCGTGGACGAACTGGACAGATTCGCTGGTCGGCACGACGGCGTCATCAGCCGGGCGCAGGCCCTCGCACTGGGACTGTCGTCCACCGCGCTCGAACGCCGCGTGTCCGCAGGACGCTGGACCCGCATGGCGTCGGGCATCTACATGCCGGCAGGTCAACCGGTCACCCAGCAGGCGATGGTGCGCATCGCGGTGCTCCGATGCGGTCGCGGAGCACTCGCGAGTGGGCCCACCGCCGCATGGTGGCTCGGCCTGCTCGAGCGGCCGCCCGCCCACTCCTGGGTGACCATTCCGCGTGCTCGGCGCTACCTCGATCGGTCGGTCACCGTGCGACGACGCGACGTTCCTGCAGTCGACGTGGCGGTGGCCCGCGATCTCCGCGTCACCGGCCTCGCACTGACTGTGCTGGAGACCGCGGTGATCCTGGAGGGAGCACGACCCGGCGACGGAACCCAGTTCCTCGACCGCGCACTGCAGACCCGCACATCACTGGACCGGCTGCAGAGTGCCCACGCTCGCAATCCCGGACGTGTCGGCAGCCCTCGCGCCGCGGCGATGCTCGTGCACGCGGCGACCGGCGGCGAATCCGAGGCGGAGCGAATCTTCCTTCGACTGCTGCGCACCTTTCGCATCACGGGATGGGAGTGCGCCGTGCGGTCATGCGGCTACGTGATCGACGTGGCCTTCGTCGACCGGCGGGTGGCGATCGAGATCGACGGCTGGGCGTATCACCGCACGGCCGAGCGCATGGCCCACGACGCGGTGCGTCAGAACGCGCTCGTGAACGACGGCTGGACGGTGCTCCGGTTCACCTACCACCGGCTGATTCGAGAGCCCGATGCCGTGATCGCCGAAGTTCGTCGGGCACTGCGTCGATAGTGGAATCTGCGCCCCGGATTCCGGGGTCCAGATTCCACTATCAGCGTTTTCCACGCAGCAGGATGATCGCGAACGCCGGCACACCCACGAGCGCCGTCACGACCCCCACCGGAATCTCCTGCGGTGCGAAGACGCTGCGCGCCAGGGTGTCCGCCCACACCATGAACACGGCACCGATCGCCATGGACACCGGCAGCACGCGGTGATGGGCGGTGCCGACGAGGATGCGAGCCGCGTGCGGGATGACCAGCCCGACGAACCCGATGGCTCCCGCCGACGCCACGATGGTCGCGGTCATCAGTGCAGTGACTCCGAGCAGGACGACGGACAGGCGGAGCATCGAGACCCCGAGCGCGCGGGCCGTGTCCGATCCCAGCGTGACCGCGTCGAGGGATGGCGCCGCCACCACGCACGCCACCGCCCCGATCCCCACGGCGCCGGCGCACACCGCGACATCGCTCCACCCGGCACCGGCGAGCGAGCCCAGCAACCAGAACAGCACCCCGCGCGTCTGTTCCGCATCGGCGGAGGACAGCACGATGAACGAGGTGAGGGCCGAGAACAACTGCGTACCGGCCACTCCCGCCAAAATCACCGGCCCAGTTCCACCGCCGGCGCCGGTGGCCAGCATCATCACCAGCACGAAGGACACGAGAGCACCGACGAAGGCGCCGGTCGACAGCGACAGTGCGCCCGCACCCACACCGAGCACCGCCACCGACACCGCGCCCGTCGAGGCACCGGACGAGATGCCGAGAACGAACGGATCCGCCAAGCGGTTACGCAGCAGCGACTGCATGATCGCGCCACACAGCGCCAGGCCGCACCCGCAGATCGCCGCGAGAAGTGCACGGGGAAGCCGTAGTTCCCAGACGATGCCGTCCTGGATGCGGCTGACGTCCGCCGGCGGGCCACCGAGATGCGCGACGACGACGGCGACCACGTCGGGCACCGTCACGTTCGCCGGGCCCAGCGCGATGGACACCGCCACCGACGCGACGACCGCCAGCAGCGTGGCCACGACCGCCAATGCCGGTCGCACCCTCACCCGTTCGACCACTCCTGCAGTGCCGCAGCCACTTTCTCGATACCGTCGATGGTCCGGATCGACGGATTGAGGTCGGCACCGTTCACGACGATGTAGCGCTTGTCGATCACCGCCTGCATGCGACTCGTCACCGGGTTGCTCTCGAGGAATGCGATCTTGCTCGCCAGCGCGTCACCGTCGATGCTGCGCCGGCTGAGGTCGGCCAGCACGAGTGCGGAGGGGTTGCGGTCGGCGACACTCTCCCAACTCACCTGCGGCCATTCGTCCTTCGTGTCCGCGAAGACGTTGCGCACGCCCACCGCGTTCGAGATGACACCGGACGCTCCGCAGCACCCGGCCATGTAGGGGGCAGTGGTGTCGGCGAACCAGTACGCGAGCGACGCCTCCGACACCGGCGTGGATGCCGCGTCGTAGCGCGTTCGCAGCTCGTCGACGAGGGCATCCCCTCGGTCGCGGACATCGAAGATCGCCGCAAGATCGCGCACCTCCTCGAACACCGTCTCGATGCTCAGTGGCTCGTCCCGGGCACCGTCAGCGTTGACGCTGGTGGCCGACTTACCGATGCAGTCGGTCGGCGACAGGTACGTCGGGACGCCGAGGGCATCGAACCGGTCGCGGTCCGCGACTCCACCCTCTCCCAGCGTTCCGCCGAACGACGCGGTGACCAGATCGGGCTCGGTGTCCAGCACCACCTCGAGCGAGGGCTTGTTGTCCGCCAGCCGAGGAACCTGCGCGTCGGCGTCCGCGAGGTCGGCCCGTACCGGGTCGGTCCAGGTGGCGGTACCGACCATCCGATCTTCCAGCCCGAGGGACAGCAGGATCTCAGTGGACCCCTGATTGAGGGAGACGGCGCGCTGCGGCGGCGCGTCGATGGTGACGGTGCGGCCGCAGTTCTCGAGGGTGACGGGATAGGTGCTTCCGGCCTCGGCCGCAGCCGTCGTGGTCGGGCCGGTGGAGCATCCTGTGGCGATGAGGCCGACTGTCGTGACGACAGCGGCGATCGCGAGGCGTGGGGTCATGTTCGGTTGTGCCGTCCTGCTGGGAGCCCGTGCGCGGAGCTTCGAGGGTGGTGCCGGACAGCAAGCGATCGGACTTCGAGCCGAAGCTCGTCACCGTTGCGCGCCAGTCCCGGAATCGCACCGGGTTCCCTCGCTGAACGACTGTTCGAGGGTCACTCTAACGGTCGGTCGTCAGGCCGCCGAGTCGCGGCGGTGTTCGGGAGTCGACTCCTGCCGACGTGCGTCGCGCTCGTCGCGCTCCGCCTTGCGGACGGCGCGACCGATCCAGACACCGATGAGGACCGCCATGAGAAGCCACGCGACCGCGATGCCGACCACGAACATCCAGCCCGTGGTCACGAGCGGGTCCCGAGGTGGTGCGGTGTCGTCACGACGAGTTTTCGTCACGGCCATTCGCGAGGATTGCCGTGCTCGATCACAATCCGATCTCGGTCCCCATCACCTCGTGGGAGCGAGTGGCGCGTCACCGTCGACGTCGTGTGCGTGCTCGACGTCTTCCTCGACGTCGGCCACATGAATGGCATGGCCGACTCGGACGCCGAGAACGACCGACACCACCATCCAGACGGCCACGAAGCCGATGACGAACCACCACATGTCACGAAGTGTTCCACCGATACCGGCGACCGAACCGCCTGCGAGGACGCGACATGGTCACGGTATCCGCTCAGTTCACATACGGAATGTTCACGAAGCTGGGGTTCGCGGGGTCGAGTTGCACGTGCTGAGGTGCCAGCGCGGAGTCGACGAGCATCGGCCCCAGTGGCAGGTAGCGCGGCACGCTGGCGGCGTAGACGTCGATGCGGATCCGGTGGCCCGGCGCGATCACGGCATCCGTGGGGAGCAGGTTGATGTCCACCGTGGTCGGGACGCCGGGCACGAGCGGCTGCCGGCTCGCGAGCGTGAGCGCCGGCTTCGCGTCGACGTAGTCGCCGTTGGCCGAGCGGGTGCTCGTCGCCTCGTCGATCTGGCGCAGCGATGCGGTGAGAGCGCCGTGGCTGATCGGGGTGGACGTGCCGTCCGGCGCGACGTCGTTCATCGTCGCGGCCCAGAAGCCGTCGGGCCGATCGAGCACCGTGTTGAGATGCAGGTTGGTGGCACCCGAGATCTGGGTGGGCCTCTCGGCCGGCGCGCTGGTGAACGTCAGGGCCTCGGCCTCGTTGAACCGGGAGTCCTTCGTGCACACGGACCCCAGGATCGCCGCCGCACCCGCAGTACCGACCGCGGCGTCGCGGGAACAGACCCCGCGCAGGCCCGGCGCGACGGTGAGGCGTGCGGTGTCGGACGTCGGCGACGAGGACAGCGAGCCGTCGTGGAGGCTGTGCCCGGCGGTGCCGCTGGGGGCGGCGGAGAGGTAGGTGCGCTGTGACTGCGCTCCGGCACGGGGGAACTGATCGGTGGTGGTCCACCCGCCGCCCTGCTGGAACAGCGTCACGGGGCCGTACTTCTCGACACCGTTGTCGACGCCCTTCAGCCAATGGTCGAACCACGCGCGTTCGAGTGCATCGAGTCGCGGCGGGTTGCCCGGGCGTCCGAAGCCCGCACCCGGATTGACGTGGTAGCCGTCGCCCATGATCAGCTGCTTGCGTCCGGGCGCGACCGGTATGTCGTTGTAGATGCGCGGCTCGCTGTTGGTGAAGATGTCGTGCCAGCCGCCGTAGACCATGGTGGGCACCTCGATCTGCGACAGATCCGCCGAACGGTCGGCGTAGAACTCGCCGTCCTGCGCGACACCGAGTGTCTCGGGCCGGATGTCGGCAATGGTCGGCGCCGTGAAGGCGTTGGCGAGTTCGGGGATCAGGATCGCCGGATCGGCCAATCGATCGGCGAGCCACCGAGTGTCGAACTGCCCCTGCAGGATCGACTGCACGTTCGGGACGAACTTCAGCACGTTGACCAACGTGAGCCACAGCGGCATGAACCCGACACCCAACGCGCCGCCGGTACCCACGATGTCGCGCAGCAGGTCGTTGCCGGGCTCGACCGGGAAGATGGCCTTCAGCGCCGGCGGACGCAGCGCCGCGGCCTGCACGGAGTTGATTGCCGAGTAGGAGATGCCCGACATGCCGACCTGACCGTCCGACCAGGACTGCCGGGACGTCCAGTCGATGATCTCCGCCGAATCCTGTTGCTCGCGTGGACCCAACACGTCCCACGTGCCCTGCGAGAACCCGGTGCCGCGGGCGTCGACGACCACCTGGGCGTAGCCGTTCTGGACGAGGTTCCGGTTGACGGCGAAGATGCGCAGGCCCCCGCCGTCGACCGCCTGCGTGAGATCGGTGATGCCGTCGAACGGCGTACCGGCGAAGTTCAGGCTCGCCAGGAAGTCGAGCACCGGCTCGCTCACTCCGGGGATCTGCTGGATCGAGTCGATCAGGTTGCCCACGAGCTTGGTGTACGGCGTGATGTTCAGGACGGTCGGGAGGTCGGTCTCCACCGGGCGACCGGACGCATCGGCGGGCCGGTAGATGTTGGCCTGCAACACTGTTCCATCACTCATCGTGATGGGGACGTCCCAGTCGATGGCCACCTGCGGGTACTGCGGCGGCGCATCGGCCGCGGCGGTCCAGGCGACGGCGTCCGCGCCGCCGGTGGGATCCGCCGCGGCCGGCACCGCGGTACCGGATGCGACGAGGAGGGCGACGAGAACGCCCGAGATGACCGTGGAACGACGCCGCACACGAGCCCCCATGCTCTGATCGGCACCCTCCCCTGTGATGGGCGCCACTAACCTACCGGACGGTAACCTACGGTCACGGAAAGGTCAACGACCATTCATGCGCCGAACAACAAGAAGAGACCGAGGAAGGTGTACAGCACCATCACCAGCATGAGAGCCAGTTCGCCGAGCAGCGCGTCCTTCTTCGGTAGGAGCCGCAGAGCCGCGTCGTGCGCCAGTGTCACTCCGACGATGTGCCCGATCACCACGCACAGCACCGTGATCGACGCGACCACCGACGGGTGCGAGGACAACGCGTAGTTCACCGACGCGTCCGCGATGCCGAGCGGATTCCATCCTCGGTCGAACGGATCGAACAACGTGAAGACGCTCTGCTGACCTTTCTCTACGAGATAGGTGAGGTAATGGGCGAAGAAGTACCCGACGACGATCGGGATCAGCGAGTGCGCCAACAGACCGGGCAACTGCGCGCGACGCTCCCTCGTCACACCGCCGGTGGTGCGCGCCGCGAGCCAGAAGACGGTGCCCACCAGTGCGACACACGCCAGCACGCCGGCCGTGCGGATCAGCACCGGGTCACCGAGGTCACGCGCGAACGACTTCCAACTCGGCGTCTGCGCCAGCGAGTCGAACGCGGTGGAGCCGAGCAACGTGGCCGTCACGGCGACGGTTCCGCGTCGTACGGGGAGGGTGGCGGCACCGTCGAGCGGGTTCCGCAGCACGAGGGCGCGAGACTCCCTGTCGCGCGCCAGGATCGACAACCGCGCCACGGTGTCGCTGAACACCTCGAACGGATCCGCGCGCGCGAACCATTCCTCGCCGAAGATCAGGGCGCCGCCGAGCAGGACCACCACGTACAGCAGACACCAGGTACGCACGGCGGCAACCGAACCGGGATCACTCGACGCCAGTTCGAGCCACACGAAGGCCAGCAGGCCCAGCACCGCCGGGACCACCCCGATGCCGTCGGGCAGGGTCCGCGGCCGGCCGTGCGGCAGAACGCGATACAGCGCGCGGACCGGGGACACGATGCGCCACACCGGCCCGAAGACCAGCGATGCCGGGACCAGCCCGACCCACACCAGCACGTAGAACACGCCGAGCAGAGCGTTGGATGCATCCTGCGGACCCAGCACCGACGCCGCACCGACCCACACGGCCAGCGCCACCGACGCGGTGCCGACGACGCCCCGGAACGCGGCAGCGTCCACGAGTCGCGCCAGCGGCGTCCGGACCAGGTATCGATCGGGCGTCAGACGCGGAGTCTTCCACGCCAGCAACAGGACCGCGAAGGACGCTGCCAGCGCCCAGGCACCGCCGATGAGGGCGTACGTCACCGGGATCGGCAGGTCGGACGACCCGCCGAGACCGTGCGCGAGGAGCTCGCTGCTCACGACCGGACGAGCACCGTCGCCACGGTGACGTCGGCCTCGTGCAACTCGATGTCGACCGAGCCCGGCACGTCGACCGTGAAGCGGAACTGCTGATCGTCGCCGACCGCCACCGGGAAGCTGTGCTCCGGAACGGAATGCACGTGGATCTCGTCCTCCGCGTCGCTGGACACGGCCACGAGGATCTCCTCGCCGACCCTGCCCTCGAGACGCTGGTCGACCGGGGTGACCTCACCGCCCGCGATGGAGACGTCGAGCGTGGTGGTCGGCGTGATGCGTGGGACGTCGGACGCCGCTACGGACGTGGCCGGTGTCGAAGAGACCTGCTCGGGCGGCGCCTCGGTCTCCGGCTCCGCCTGCGAGCACCCCGCCAGTGCCAAGGCTGCCAACCCGACTACCACTGCGCGCATACCGATTGCCGACCGGCCTCCGGCCTTCCCGCTCACTCCGTACCCTCCCTCTCGTTCGCGTCCTTCAGCTCGTTCTCGGCGTTCTCCGCCCGCTCGGCCCGCCGGTCGCGCACGACGATGACGATCACCACGAGAGCGATGAGCACTGCGGGGATGACGGCCGGAAGTGCCAGCACGACAGAGTGATCCGCGAGGTAGATCACGTTCGGATCGGGCGTCATACGCGACTGCGCTCCTTGCTGCCCTTCGTCGCGGTGTTGCCGGGGGTGGCCAGGCTGATGCGCGCGGCGCCCCAGGACAGCGACCAGATGAGGGCCAGCGAGCAGGCCAGCACCACGAGGCACGCCGCCGTGAACAGCCACGCCGGGTGGTCGAACGAGCGCTCGCGCTGCAGCAGCTTGGTCTCGTACTGGAATTCGCGGGTGAACTCGGTGGTCGCGGGGACCTCCTCGGCGCCGATACCCTCGTCCGCCGCCATGAAGATGGGCGCACCGGCCATGGTGCGGCCGTCCTGGATGCGCAGGAACGTCTTCCACGTCCCGTCGACCGGCATGGCACGCGTGGAGCGGTACTCACCCGGGCCGGTGCGCTCGAGGTTGTCGACGACGAGTCCGTGCAGCGAGTCGCCTGCGCCCTGCCAGGCGAGGATGGAGACCCACTCGGGATCGTCGGACACCAGATCGCTCGGGTCGATGCTCACCGTGGCGGTGACCATGCGGAAGCCGTCCTCGCGGGGAGCGTCGGTGAGACTCACGGTCGCGCTCGCGCCCTGCGGAACGTCGATCATCAGGCCGTTCGCGACGCTGCCGCCGAGCACCAGCACCATCGCGACGACGACGGAACGCCGGACGGCGGGACGCGGGAGTCCGTCACCGCTGAGCGCCTGTGCGAACAGACCCGCGGTGAGACCGACGACGAGGCCGGCCGGGATGCAGGTGGCAAGCGCCTCGACCCACATACTGTTCGGCCACGGGTAGAGGAAGACGGCGTCGACCCACATGGACTCCAGGTACAGGCCGACGGTGCCCACGGCGATACCGGTGACGGCACCGAACAGGAGGCGGCGGTGGACGAGAGTGGTCAGACCCATGATCTCGACGACCACGGCCATGCCCAGGTAGAGCGTGAACACGCTGTGCGGCTCACCGAGGACGGGACCGACGATCAGCGCGGTGACCTCGCGGATCACCGCGGCGAACGCGACGGCGAACAGAGCGGATCCGCGGCCCACCATGAGGCGGGCGGCGATGAGCGCGAAGGCGCCGGCAGCCGTCATGAGCAGCGGCTGGAAGACGAGCCGGAACTGTTCGACGCCGAAGTCGTACTCGATCTGGAAGACGGACAGGCCGATGACGAGACCACCGAAGGCGGAGCTGCGCATGAACCAGGTGATGATCGAGCGCTTGCGCGAGTCGACGGCCTGCGCCGGGTCCGCCGTCGTCTCGCCGTCGGGCTCACCGCCGGTGGCGGCGGTGGTCACGGCGGTGGAGGCCATCGCGACGCGCCCCTCGTGCTCGAGCAGCAGCACGCCGACGAGCGAGAGCCCGGCGCCGCCGATGAGCATGAGGTGCGTCGGTCCCCACAGCGTCACGTCCTGGCCGAACATGCGGTGCCAGATGTCGTCGAGCGGGAAGCCGATGAGCGCGTACAGGCCCGAGCCGGCGATGAGCAGCCCGCCGGTGGGGGCGTACCAGGTCCGGGTGATCTTGATGGCTGCCGGACCGGGCTTCTCGTCGCGCGGCAGGATGATCGCCAGCGCACCGGCGATGAACAGGAAGAACAGGCCCACCAGGATGAAGTAGTGCGCCGGGTTGGCCAACGGGCCCTCGTCGCGACCCCGTCCGATGTGCAGGCTGACGTCCCAGATGAAGCCGAAGAACGCGGTGAGGATCGTCGAGATGAACATGACGAGCGGCAGCGCCACCCACCCGGGGCGGTGCAGCTTCTCGCCCGCGTAGTCCGCGAGGCGCTGCAGCCACGTGATGCGCCTCGTCCGGTGCATCACGGCCAGATACAGCAGGAACAGCGAGATGACACCGGCTGCCGCGGTCATGCCGAAGACCTGATCGAGCGCGGCGCCGCCACCGGCCGGCGCCTGTGCGATCAGGTTACTCGAGGTAACACCTACATTGTTCACGCATCGGATTATGTCTGTAACCGGGCGTCGACACCAGAGCTACCCGAAAGTAATTTCTCGGGCACTCTCACGTGCCGCGCGCGGCGGTCGTCGCTGCTCTATCGTCTGCGCATGGACGTCGAACTCCGGCACAACCCCTCCAACACCGTCGCCCGATGCCGCCTCGCACCACGGGAATCGCTGAACACCGAGGGCGGGGCGATGCTCGCGTGTTCGGCCGGTGTAGACATCCGCAGCAGCACCCCGGGCGGATTCCTCGGCGGACTCAAACGCAGCGCGCTGAGCGCCGGATCCTTCTACGTCACCACGTACACGGCACCGGACCAGGGCGGCTGGGTCGACCTGGCCGGCAAGCTGCCCGGCGACGTCATCACCGTCGACGTCGCCGACGGGCAGGAGTGGTTCGTGGGCCACGGTTCCTGGCTCGGCAACTCCCCCGACGTCACCGTCGACCCGCAGTTCGGCGGAATGAAGCAGATGTTCGGCGGCCAGGGCGCCTTCGGCTACAAGGCGTCGGGGCGCGGGCACGTGCTGCTGGGTGTGTACGGCGCCATCGACGTCATGGACCTCGGTCCCGGGGAACGCGTCACCATCGACACCGGTCACGTGGTGGCCTACCACCTCGCGATGACGTTCGACGTGCGTCGAGCGGTACAGGGGAAGACGATGCAGACGCTGAAGTCCGGCGAGGGGCTGGTGTTCGACTTCACCGGTCCGGGCCGCGTCCTGCTGCAGACCAGGAACCCTCGCGAACTCGAACGGCTCATCGACGAGAACCGGCCACGCTCGAGCTGATCGTGGAACTCAGACCCCGGAATCCGGGGTTCGGACTCCACTATTCGCGGTGTAGGCCCGCCAGCCGCCGAACTCGGTGATGTCGGTGCCCGCCTCCGCCGCATCGGCGGCGCACATGAAACCGACCACCTCCCGACCGTCGGACAGCGTCACCGATCCCAGGCCCATCGGTGCGGGCAGCCCGGCCAGGAACGTGCCGAGGTGCGCCGGGGCCATCCGATACAGCTCGCCCGCGATGGAGGCGCTGCCGCCGCGCACCAGTCCGGGCTTGGGCGGCGTGGTGCCCAGATCGACCAGGCGGTAGTCGGCGGAGGTGCTCACCTCACCGACGAACCGCGCACCACGCTCGACCAGCTGACCGTTCAGCGGGAACCCTCGCAGGTGCGCGCCGACGACGAGCACGTCCACGCCGTCCTCCACGAGTACCGCCGTGTCCTGATCCGCCACCGCGGCGCCGATGTCGAGCAGTACCTGATCGGTGAACGCGGGGCCCACGACCATGACGCCGAAGGGATCCCCCGCCGTCGTGCGCGCACCCGGCACCGCGACGGCCGCCATGTCGAGAAGGTTGCAGAAGTTGGTGAACGTGCCGAGCCTGCGGTTGATGCCGAGCGGATCCGCCTGTACCGCAGCGATGGTGGGGTGCTCGGTGGTCGTCGGCAGCACCAGGCCGTCGAGCCCGTCGAGAATCGACGCCGCGTGCGCCTTCGCCGCCAGCAGCGTCGAGAGGTCGTCGACGTACGCGTGCGCTGCCGGATCCTTCGCGCCCAGCACGATGCGGGAGACTGTCGGGTCGGCGTGCTCGGGCGATGTCGACAGAAACTCGCCGACCGCCGCGTAGCGCTGCGCCACGATCGCCCCGTCGTACAACAGCACGGCCGCGTCCAGCAGCACGGAGATGTCGACGATCTCGTGGTCGATCCCCACAGCGTCCAGTCCCGACACCGTGCGCTCGAACGCCTCCGCGTACTCGGGGCACAGCGCGCGGAGATCCTCGGTGCGTGGAACGGCGACACGGGGGCGCGGCGGGGCCGACAACGGCACCGTCGCGGGCCACGCACGACTCCGCGGATCCGCCGAGTCCGCACCGATCATGATCGCCATGGCTGCTGTGGCCGTGGTGATGTCGGCGGCGAAGACCGTCACGGCGTCGTAGTCCACGCACGCCGGGACGACGCCGGTGTTCGGCACCAGTCCCAGCGTCGGCTTGATGCCCACCAGGGAGGCGAAGGCCGCAGGAACTCGGCCCGACCCTGCCGTGTCCGTTCCGAGGGCGATGTCCACGATGCCCAGCGCGACCGCGGTCGCGGAGCCGGAACTCGAGCCGCCGGAGATCTTCTCGGGGTCGTGCGCGTGCCGCACCGCGCCGTACGGGCTGCGCGTTCCCACGAGTCCGGTGGCGAACTGGTCGAGATTGGTCTTGCCCAGCACCAGAGCGCCGGCGGCGCGGAGTCGCGCGACCACGGTCGCATCGGCGTCCGGGGTACGGGCGAACTCGGGGCACGCCGCCGTCGTCGAGAGACCCGCGACGTCGATGTTGTCCTTGACCGCGAGCACGGTCCCGTACAGCGGCAGGCTCTCGTCCAGACCGGCGGCCTCCGCGAGGACGTCCGCCTCGTCGCGCAGCGTGATCCACACTTCGGGGCGGTCGACCTCGGCAATACGCTTGTACGCGAGCAACACTCGATCGGTGGCGGTCGTCATCATGCTCCCTGTGCTGTGGTGAGGGCGAACTCGCCGGCCGCGGACCAGGCATCGCGCTCTATGCCGAACGCCTCGGCCTGCTTCTTGCGGAACTCGGCGATGGAGCTGTCGTTGTCGGCCAGGAACTCGTCGTGGTCGGCCAGAGAGAAGGTGCCGTCGGTGATCTCGACACCCGCTCCGCGCCCGGCCGCGAGATCGGCGCGCATGTCGGCGAGTTCCTCGGTGCTGACGGGGTACCAGGAGATGCGGTCGAAGAAGCGCAGCAGCCAGGGCGTGCCCTCTTCGAACCCCTTCGTGGTCAGAGGATGACGGTGGTTCCAGACCTGCGTGGTGCGACCGACGAACTGGTAGCCGCCGGGTCCCTCCATGCCGTAGATGCACAGATACGCGCCGCCGATCCCCACAGCGTTCTCCGGTGTCCACGTGCGGGCCGGGTTGTACTTCGTCGTGACTAGGCGGTGCCGTGGATCCAGCGGAGTCGCCACCGGTGCACCGAGATACACGTCGCCCAGGCCCAGCACCATGTACTCGGCGTCGAAGACCGTGTCGTACACGTCGTCGACGGACTCGAGCCCGTTCATTCGGCGGATGAACTCGATGTTCCACGGGCACCACGGCGCGTCGGAGCGTACCCCGTGCATGTAGCGCTGGATCGCCTCGCGCGTGGACGGGTCGTCCCACGAGAGCGGCAGCCGCACCTGCCGACTGGGCACCGTGAGCTCGGAGGTGTCCGGCAGCGCGTCCTCGGCCTCGAGCAGCAGATCCAGGAGTTTCGAGGTCGACAGCACATCGGGGTCGACCTTCACCTGCAACGACCGGATACCGGGCGTCAGATCGACCAACCCGGCGGGAGCGATGGCCTCGACGGCCTCGTGCAGGGCGTGCGCACGGGCCCGCAGCGCGAGGTCGAGGGACATCTCGCCGTACTCGACCAGGATGTTGTCGTCACCGGAGCGTCGATAGGTGACCGGCGTGGCACCGTCGCGGCGCGCGATGACACCGTCGTCACCGTCGCCGCCGCGCGAGAACACCACGGGCAGGCCGGCGCGCCGGCCGACGCCCAGCGTGTTCTTCGAGGCGGCCGCAGCGGCCTCGAGCGCGACGAAGCGCACCGTGTCGCCGGGGCGCAGCTGACCGAGCTTCCAGCGATCGGCCGCGACCACCGTCACCGGGCACACGAAACCGCCCAGGCTCGGGCCGTCGGGACCGAGCAGGATGGGGGTGTCGCCCGTGAAGTCCAGCGCCCCGACCGAATACGCGTTGTCGTGGATGTTCGACGGGTGCAGACCCGCCTCTCCCCCGTCGGTGCGCGCCCAGTCCGGGCGGGGTCCGACCAGCCGCACGCCGGTGCGATCGGAGTTGAAGTGCACCTCGTAGTCGGTGCCGAGAATGGTGTCCATGTCGGAGCGGGTGAAGAACTCGGGTGCTCCGTGCGGACCCTCCGTGACGGCGAGCTGCCACGAGTGCGTCAGCGCCGGAACGTGTTCCATCGGCACGGGTGCGGGCGTGCCGGTCGCGCGATCCGCCGGGGCGAGGTCGTCGCCCGCCTGCAGCACACGGCCGTCGAGCCCGCCGAACGTCCCGAGTGTGAAGGTCGACGCACTGCCGAGGTACTCCTCGGCCAGGACGCTGCCGCGGATCGCGACGTACATCCGCAGACCGGCCCCGGACACCGCACCCACGTCCAGCACCCCGCCCGCGGGCACCGTGATCGGCGTCCAGCGCTCGGCGGGTTCGCCGTTCACCGTGACGGGTGCGTCCGCACCGGTGACGCACACGACGGTCTCGTCGTCGAAACGCAGTGCGGGACCGCTCATCGTGGTCTCGAGCGCCGGCGCTCCCTCCGGGTTGCCGACGGCGACGTTGGCCAACCGCAGCGACAGGTCGTCCATCGGCCCCGACGGGGGTACTCCCACCTTCCAGTACCCCACCCGGCCGGGCCAGTCCTGAATGGTCGTGAGCATGCCGGGGCGCTCGACGCGGATGCTCATGCGGGCCGCGTCACGATCAGACGAACCGGTGTCGGGTCGAAACCGTTGCACGGGTTGTTTATCTGCGGGCAGTTCGAGATCAGGACCAGCGAGTCGATCTCCGCGCGCAGCGCGATCCGCTTGCCCGGCGCGGACAGTCCGTCGACGATGCCCAGGCTGCCGTCCGCGTCGACCGGGACGTTCATGAAGAAGTTGATGTTGGAGACGATGTCGCGCTTGCCCAGACCCCACCGCGACCCCTCGAGCACGAAGTTCTCGACACACGCGTGCTGGTGCTTGGTGTGGTGGCCGTAGCGCAGCGTGTTCGATTCCTGCGAGCACGCACCGCCGATCGTGTCGTGATTGCCCACCTCGTCGGCGACGATGGTCATCATCGGCCGGGACTCACTGTCGCGCAGCACCGTTCCCGTGGTGAGGTAGACGTTGCCCTGGCCCACCATGGTGGCCGGTGCGCTGTAGCGGACGGTGTGGTCGTCGGCGCCGTAGACCAGGGTGTCGACGGCCTGGTTGCCCTCCAGGTCGAGGATGGTGAGGACGTCACCGGCGCGCACGACGGCGGACCACGGGCCACGGGCAGGTGCGACCTCGTCGAGGATCACCCGGCCGGCCACCAGCGCCAGTTCCTGTACTGCTGCGGTCATTTCGAGCCTCCTGCTGCGTACATGTCTTCCGTGTTGGCGACGGCACGGAGGTATTCGGGGTCGGTGTTCGGCAGCGCCTCGAGATCCTGCGGCGACGGCCAGGCCAGCACCTCGAGCGACGTGGTGTCGAAGGTGGGCGACGGATCGATCGGGTGCGCCGTGTTGGCGATGCTCACGATCACCGGCAGGTGCAGGATCAGGTCGACCTCGCGGCCGGCACCCGCGGAACCCGTGCTGCGGAGCGCCCCGTCGGGATCGACGGTGACGCCGTGGAAGAAGCTGAGTGTCGGCGGCACGTCGCGGGGACCGAGGCCGTTCTTCAGGGCGGCCAGGACCAGCAACTCGCGGCCCGCGGGCGACGCCGAGTACGCGCTGCCGTCACCGTACTTCGCGGTGTTGGTGAGCAGCGTCGTCGTACCGCACAGTGCGTCGTGGTGTCCGGACGAGTCGGCCAGCACAGTGGCGATCACCCGCCCCTGGTCGGACAGCAGCGGATGACCCACCCCCATGTACGCCTGCCACGGCACCTTGACGGTGTCGGCGGTGTTCAGGCGTTCCCACGGTGCGTCGGCACGGTGCAGCAGGACGTGCGCGCAGGCCGCTCCGTCGATGTCGCGCAACCGGACTCGGGTTCCGCGCTGGAGCACCTTCGTCGTGTACCGCCCGCCGGGAACCGTCTCGGCCCAGACGAGCGACGCGGCATCGGTTCCGGAAACCTCGTGCGGCCACAGGGAGGGTGGGACCACCGGCATCGAGTCGGTGATCTCCCGAGCCTGCGACCGGGCGTGCTCGCGGGCGGCTGTGGTGGTGGCGGTCATGCGGACACTCCTGTGGTGACGGGGTTGGGGTGGGCCTTGCCGCGCGGGAAGCACAGCGCACCGACGGCGACGACGGCCAGCACGGTGAGGGGTGCGGCCCAGCGCAGCAGCGGGAAATCGCCGGAGGGGTCGTAGATCTCGGGGCGCGGCCAGGACAGGTTGACCACCATGGCAGCGCCGTAGACGACGGCGAGAAGGTTGACGGGCAGGCCGAGGCGGCCGAGGGTGAACAGCGGCTTGCCCTCGGAGTCCACCTTCGGGGCGCCGGTGGTGTTGTGGGGCCAGCCCTTCAGCCGCTGGAGGAGCAGCGGCACGGTGACCATCATGTAGGCGAGGTAGATGAGGACGATGCACACGCTGGCGAGGGTGGAGAAGATCGCCGAGTTGCCGACGTTGACCACGAGCACCAGGACGCAGCCCAGCCCGATGACGACGGCCGGAGCGATGGGCGTGCCCGTGGTCTTGTTGACCGATCCGAGAACACGGGACGCGGGGAGCCGGCCGTCGCGGGCCATCGAGAACATGAGCCGGGACGCGGCGGTCTGAATGGCCAACGTGCAGATGAGGATCGCGATGGCCACGTCGATCAGGAGCACGGTGCCCCACGGGGACGAGAGCACGGAGTTCAGCACGTACGGCAGGCCCTGCGTCGCGAGTTCACCGTCGGTGAGGCTGGGTGCCGCCATGAGCGCACCGATGATCATGAGCCCGCCGCCCAGCGCGGAGACGGACAGCGCGAGACGGATGGTGCGCGGTGCGACCCGACGGGGATTCTTCGTCTCTTCGGCCAGTTCGCCGGCGGAGCCGAATCCCACCATGACGTAGGCGGCCATGAGTCCCGAGACGATCCACGCCCCGATGTAGCCGGAATCGACGGGCACGCCGCCGGTGTCGAACACGACGTCCGGTCCGCGCTGAGCATGAGTGAAGAACACGCCGATCACCGCGATGACACCGACGATCTCGCACGTCACGCCGATCGAGTTGATGCGCGCCATGGCGTTGACACCGATGGAGTTGATGGTCGTGGTGATCACCAGCAGCGCGGTGCCCAGCACGACGGCGTTGGTGGCGCCGTCCGACGAGGTCAGTGCGGTGTCGGTGCCGACGATCTGGAAGCCGCTCCAGACGTTCGGCAGCACCACCTGCAGTGCGATGGCGGCGGCGGAGGCCGTCACGATCTGCGCGATGATCATGAACCACCCGGCGAACCAGCCGGTGATCTCACCGCCGACGCGGCGTGACCACTGGTAGATGGCCCCGGAGATGGGGTAGCGCGCGGCCAGTTCGGCGAAGCACAGCGCCACCATGAACTGGCCGACGAACACCACCGGCCACGCCCAGAAGAACGCCGGACCGGCGAAGCTGAAGCCCAGGCCGAACAGCTGGAAGATCGTCGTCAGGATCGAGACGAACGAAAAGCCCGCCGCGAAGGACGCGAACTTCCCCAGCTTGCGATGCAGCTGTTGTTCGTACCCGAACTCGAGGAGATCGTCGGAGTCGCCGTCCGCGTGACGGTCCGACGGGGGTGGGAGCACGGCCTGGCTCATGGGTGTTCTCCATCGACGGGAGGGGTGTATCTGTCGAGTGATAGTTAATCGGACGCAGCGGCCGCGGTGGTGTCCGTGATGTATCGAGATGTTGCGAGTGCGTTACGAGCTCAGGGCGCGCAGGAAGAGGGGGAGGAAGGGGCGTGCGGACGGTGCGCCGGCCTGGCGGAACGGTGCCGAGTCCTGCGATGCGGCGATCCAGTCCCGCCGCTCGACGTCGGTCAGATCCAGCCGGAACCCGGTCGGCGCGACGAGCAGATGCAGCAGCATGGTCGCGGCCCGTCCGTTGCCCTCACGGAAGGGATGCACCTGATTGAGGTCGGCGTAGGTGCGGCTCAGGAGGTACGCGAGCTCGCCCCGGTCGGGGGCCGCCCAGTCGGCACTCAGGATGGTCTCGTGCACGCCCATGAGGCCGTCCCACACGACGGAGCACCTCGCGAACGCGGTGCCGTTCTTCGACAGTTCCACAGTGCGCACGTCGCCTGCCCACACGTAGACGTCCTGGAAGATGTAGCGGTGCACGCTCAGCAGGCGGTGCACACCGACGGCGCCCCCGAGGTCGGCCCGCCCGGTGTGACAGCGGACCAGACGGAGTGCGGTGAGGATGCTCTCCGCGCGGTGCAACGCGGCCGCGTCGACGATGCCCAGCACGTTGCGCAGCGTCGTCGACCCGGGCAGCAGGTACGGGGTGTGCCGCGGACGCAGTGCCGCCCGGCGTGATTCACGCTTCGGTCCGTCGCCGACGAGCCCCTCGCGCACCGACGGCAGCACCGTCTCGCCGCGACACTCGGCGACGAGGAGTGCGAGGTCCGCCGGCGTGGGACGCCATCCCTCGAGCCGTTCGGCGGCGACGGCCTGATCGACGGCGTGGCACTGCTCCGGGGTGAGCCCGGCGAAGGTGTCGGGATGTTCCTCGGACGGCCTCATCGAGCCAGGTACGCCGAGGCCCGTTGCACGCCCGCCACTTCCCGCGCAGCCGCGTCGAGCAGGCTCCGGTCGAGGGGCGTGAGGTCCGACGGGCGCACCAGGTCGTCGACGGGGCGGCCGTCGCGCAGTGCCTCGCACTGGTGCCGCAGCCGGATGCGCTGGACGACGTCGAACGATTCCGCGAGCACCGCGGCGTCGTCCTCGGACAGCACCTGCGCCCGGGCACCGTGCTCGAGCCGCGCCGGCGTGCCCACGGCGTCGTGCCCGGCGGAGACACCGGCCCAGCGCGCGATGTCCACGATGGGAGTCAGGATACCCGCCTTCACGTCCATCGTGTCCGCACGACGGAAGAGTTTGTCCCGCAGCGTCACCCGAGCCTTGATCGTCGTCGCTTCACGCAACATCAGCAGTCGCGCGTGAGCGGCGTCGGCCAGCGCGGCGCGCACGGGCTCCGCCGGTGTCCATCCACCCGGTACCACCGGACGCGCATCGAGCGCGAGCGAGAGCATCACCACACCGGTGTCCTCGTACGGATCGGCCACCCAGCCTGCCACCGCGTCGGACCACTCGTCGACCGTCCGCACGAAGCGCGGCGACGCGGCACTCGCGTGATGGGGATCGGCTGCGAGACCGCAGCGTTCGAGTACGGCGTGCACGTCCGACCCCATCGGGGACGGGCCGCCCACCCGCGCCGTCTCGACATCGGACGACGGGACCGATTCGCGCCGAGCGACGCTTCCGGAGACGAGCCAGGTGGACGCGTCGTCGCCCAGCAGTTCGGCGGCCCGGCGCACGGTGGCCGTCACCACGGACGATCGCACTGCCGTCACGTCGGCCGACGGGACGCGGGAATCGTTCAGCGACAACGTCACCGAGGCAAGCCGCCCGCATGCCTCGACCAGATCGTCGACACTCGCCGAGCGCTCCACCGCGGTGCGCAGCGCTGTGCCCGCACGCAGCGCCGGCGAGAGCAGATCCTGTTCGAGGGCGATGCCGAGCACGCCCCCACTCGCATCCAGCACCACCAGTCGGCGGACACCCGCAGTGAGCGCGAGGGCGGCCGCCTCCGCGACGGGCACCTCGGCGTCGACAGTGACGGCAGGAACGGATGCGACGGCCGACACCGGTGCCGCGGTGCTCAGGCCCGCGGCGATCACGCGTCGGCGCAGGTCGCCGTCGGTCACCACTCCCCACACCGAGCCCGGGCACTGCACGACGAGGGTGCTCGACCGCGCCCGGGTCATCGCGTCGGCTGCCTCCGCGACGGTGATGTCGGCTCGACCGATCGGGACACCGCGACGCGTCAGCGCGCTCACCGGGGAACGCCGACGCGAGGAGGTCACCCGGCCACGTTAACCCCGACGGCCCCACTGTTCCCGGTGCACGGCGTCGGACAGGGGCCGACGCGGACGCCACCCGAACCGCTCGAGGTCCGGAACCTCCTGGAACTGCGTCACCGGACCGACGCACAGCCACGCGACGGGGCGCACGGCATCGTCGCCGGTCAGGCCGATGATGTCCCGCAGCACAGCCTCGTCGTAGAACGACACCCACCCGACGCCGACACCCTCGGACACCGCTGCGAGCCACAGGTTCTCGATGGCCAGGGCCACGGAGAGCAGGCCCGTGTCCCGCACCGTGGCCCGGCCCAGGACGTGCTCACCACCGCGGGAGTCGTCGTACGTCACGACGACGCCGGTGCCACTGGTCTCGATCCCCTCGACGCGGATCGGGTCGAAGGTCTCGGCGCGGTCGGCGGGCAGTGATGCCGCGAAGTCGGCGCGGCACTGCGCCACGTGCGCCGCGAATCGCCCCAGCGTCTCGGGGTGTCGGACGATCACGAAGTCCCACGGCTGGGTGTTCCCGACACTGGGTGCGCGGTGGGCGGCGGCGAGAAGACGGGTGAGGACGGCGTCGTCGACCACCTCACCGCTGAATTCGCTACGGACGTCCCGACGTGCGGCGATGGCGTCGTGGACGGACAGGTGCTCGGTGCTCATGTGGTGACCGTGCCAGAACACGCCTAGTGTCGACACCACTCGGTGCGTCCGAGTCTCGAGACAACGGGGGGGTCGATTCATCGTGGGTTCGACGCCCGGCACCACGCCACCGCCCGGTAGGGGTCAGCTCACCCGCACCGTCATCCTGCGCGCGGGCATCGCCTTCATCGACGACAACGGCGCTCGGGATCTGACGATGCGCCGACTCGGCGGGCGTCTCGGCGTCGAGGCGATGGCGCTCTACCACTACTTCGGTGGCAAGGAAGAACTGCTCGACGGCATCGTCGACCAGGTCATCGACGATCTGGGCAGCGACCCGCAGGTGCTGATGAAGGGCGCCTCGAGCTGGCAGGACTACCTGCAGCGGCTGGCGCACGGCGTGCGACGGATGGCGCTCGAACATCCCGAGGTGTTCCCGCTCATCGCGACCCGGCCGAACAGCGCGCCGTGGGTGCGGCCCCCACTCCGCAGCGTGCGGTGGCTCGAGAACTTCCTCTCCAGCCTGAAGGAATGGGGATTCGACGACGCGGCCGCGGCTGCCGCCTACCGCTCGTACACGAGTTTCCTGCTCGGACAGCTGTTGCTCGAGGTCTCGGCGCAGGGAGTCTCGATCGGTCCGACGGACCCCAACGATCCCGACGATCCCCGCGCCACCGCTCAGCCCGGAGACGACATCGACCCGACGGAGTTCCCCACCGTGGTGCGGATGAAGGCGGAGCTGGCGCGCGATCTCGGCCTGCCCGAGTTCGAGAAAGCGCTCGAGGCGCTGCTCGACCGACTCGCCGCGACCCTGCCTCAGGTGGACGGGTAGCGCAGCTTGGCTCCGGCCTCGACGATGTCCGCGGCAAGCTTGTGCAGCGGTCGGTTGTTGTTCTGCGACAACTTCGAGAGCATCTCGAACGCCTGGACCGAATCCACCTCGAACCGCTCCATCAGCATGCCCTTGGCCTGACCGATGATGTCGCGGGACGCGAGACCGGACCGGAACTGCGCTTCCTTCTGCAGACTCTGCACCGCGATGGCGGCGTGCGCCGCGATCGCCGTCGCCACGGTCAGGCTGTCCTCGTCGAACGCCGCGGTCGACGACGAATACAGCGTGAGCACTCCCAGCGTGCGCTCGTGCATCGCCAGCGGTACGGCGGCCAGCGCGCGGACACCGACGGCGTCGGCCACCTCCGCCAGACCGGGCCAACGATGCACCGGACCGGCGACGACGGCAGCAAGGTCCACGTCCGCCTCGGAGGACCGATGCAGGAGATCGACGGTCGGTCCGTCCCCCGGTCGCCTCTGCACCCGGTCGAGTGCGGCCGCGATGTCGCTGCTCGTGCGGCTGGGCTCCGCAGGCCCCGATACCTCGGCCGCCAGCCGCACCGACGCGTGATCCGCGGCGTCGATCAGATCGACCGACACCGCGAGGACGTGATCGAGAACCTCGTCGATCGTCCGGACCTGGCGCGACCCGGCGAACTCGCGCGCCAGCTCGGCCAGAGTGCGCACCAGATCGAGGTGCTCGGAGCTCGGCGGCCGACCGTCGTTGCTCATGTGTGGTGCTGATCCCTTCGGTTCTCTCATCATCCGTCGTCACTCGGTCGTCGCAGACCGGACGACAAAAGGCGACACCCACCAGTGCCGACGCCTACTGCTGGACGCCGGGCGGGGTATCGCCTTCCGCGCAACTATAACCGGACACCCCGACAGCGGTACGGTGGTCTCGCACTCCGCGTACGGGTCGTCGAGTGATGAATCGGCGAAGGCGGGAGATGCGGGAATGACCGACAGCGCGGACACCACGGCCGAACGACGGGCGTTGGCCCTGTTGGCGGAGGCCCTGACAGACCTGGACAGTGCGCTCGCCGTCTCCCACACGGCCGACGGCGCGCTCGACACGATCTGCGCGCGCGTCGTGACGGCGATTCCCGACGCCGACGCAGCGGGCGTCACTGTCTTCCGCCGCGGCAGGCCGCAGACCGCCGCGAGCACCGAGACGTTCGTCCTCGAGGTGGACCAGGCCCAGTATCGCAGCGAGCAGGGACCGTGCATCGAGTCGGCGTTGACCCACGAGGTGGTGCGTGCCGATCTCGACGACGTGTCCCAGCGCTGGCCCGTGTTCGCGAAGGCGATCGATCGCCTCGACGTCGCGAGTTTCCTGTCCGCACCCGTCACCTCGGGCGGTGCCCTCATCGGCGCCCTCAATCTCTACAGCCACACCGGCCACCGGTTCGATTCCGTCGACGAGTCGGCGATGCGGGTGTTCGTGCAGGCCGCCCAGTCGGCCCTGACCGGAGCGGAGAACTCCGAGCACGCCACCAGGCAGGTCGAGACCTACGCCGCCGCGATGGAGTCCCGTGCCGCGATCGAGCAGGCCAAGGGCGCCCTGATGCTGGGACTCAACGTGTCGGCCGACAAGGCCTTCGACCTGCTGCTCTGGCGCTCGCAGACCACGAACATCAAGGTACGGACTCTCGCCGAGCAACTGGTCCGCGACATCGGCTCGCTCGGCGATGCACCGGACGCTCTGTCCACCGAACTCGGCAAGCTGCTGATGACAGCGCACACGCGCGTGCCGTCGGGTCAGGTCACTCCGGCCGAGTAGTGCGCCCCGTGTGGCGGGAACGAGCCCGGTCAGCTCAGGGCATCGATCACCGCACGCGCCCGATCTGCGAGCGAGGTCCGTGAGCGGCGGGCGTCGGTGACGAGCAGGTCGGTCGCGGGGCCGATGGCGAGACCATGGGTCTCGGCGAGCACACCGATGGCCTGATCGATCACGGCGGCGTCCTCGAGGACCTGCTGTCGACGCGTCGCCTCGACCGACAGGCGCACGTCGCCCTCGGTGTCGACGCTGACGGCCAACGCCGCCAGATCCGCGACGGCCTGAACGAACGCCGCCGCGTGACCCGGTGCCCGCCACGGCCCCGACGTGTGGACCACGACGGCGCCGATGACCCGGTTCGCGATCCGAGCCGGGTAGGCACGCATACCGCCGATGCCGGCCGCACGCGCCTCGCGGGCGTGGTCCTGCCAGCGCCCCGGAGCGTTCTCCAGATCGTCGAGCAGCACGGCCGCGCCGGTGCGCACGCACATCGCCACCGGTCCGCCCACGGTCAGCGATCGGTCGAGCAACCCGGTCGAGGCCGCAGCGACCAGGTCGAGGTCGACCGACCCGGACCCGTCGAACACCACCGACACCGCGGCGGCCCGCAGGGCCTCGCGGGTGCGGGTGGCGAGGAGGTGGAGCAGATAGGGGGCGTCGACCCCGGCGGCCAGATGGCCCGTCAACTCGGCGAGGACGACGACGGGCGACGGCACGTCGGTGTCACCGACGGGGCCGGTGCCGGGCGGATCGAAAGTGGGCGGGAAAGTCACGACGGCTGTCCTTTCGTCGTCGAGTCCGACGCGGTGTCGTCGGTGGAGAAGCGCACCTTGCGCTCGACCACCTCGCGGGCGATGTCGTCGACGGGGCGTCGGGCCGAGTACGCCGCGGCGCGCAGCCGGGCGAGCGCCTCGGTCGGCGACACCCGCATCTGCACCGTGATCATGCCGACGGCCAGATTGACGTAGGGCCGGGTGCGATGGTCGCCCAGCGGCGAGTCGTCCGAGGCGTCGCCGAGCGACTGTCCCGCGCCGAGGCCGGGCGCGAAGGCTTCCAGCAGGCTGATGGCTGCCGCGTCCGCGGTCAGCTGGGCGACAGCGGCGAACTCGTCGCTGAGTTCACCGACGGATGCGCGATACAGTTCGAGCACGCCGAACACGGTGTTGCCGCCGCGCAGCGGGAAGGCGAACAGAGCGGCCGCGCCCCCGTCCGACGCGTCGGCGGCGAATCCGGGCCAGTGCTCCTCCGCCTCGCTGTCGAGATCGGCGACGAACACGGTCCGGCCACGGTGGAAGGCGTCGACGCAGGGACCCTGACCGGTGGTGAACTGCAGTTCGTCGAGGTACTGCGACACGGCGTCGGTGGCGTAGACCAACTCGCGCGTGGTGCCGCTCATGACGGTGATGGCGGCGCCGTCCACCTCGACCAACTGCACGACACTGCGGCACAGATCGGCGATGTCGGTGATGGACAACGGTGCGTGCGCGTCGTCGTCACCACCCGATCGCGTCGTCATGACCTGCACTCACTCCTCGTCGATCGACGTCCACACCGTTGTCCGCGACCCGAGGAATGCCCCGTGTGCCGCGAGTCAACCGTAGCGACAAGTCTGGACCGCGCGGGCGACCGGCGTAGAGTTTTCCCGCACCGTTGCACTCGTGAACGGGCGAACAGGCGAACGACCGAGAACACGGAGACCCATGACGAGCGACCCGGAGCAGTCGTTGCACGAACGCATCCGTGCGGCCGCAGACGAGCTCGTACTGCTCGAGCGACTCGGGGCCGTGGTCACCGGGCGCATCCGGCTGTCCCTCGATGCGCTCGCCGCGATCGATCTCGCCGTGGGTGCACTGATGGTGCGGCACGGATGCGAGGCACCTGCCGCGGTCGCGCGACTGGCGTCGACGGCGTCGTCGCGGTCCGCCACGATGCCCGAGATCGCCGCCGAGGTGCTCGCGGCCATCCGATGAGCGGTCGACTCAGTACGCGCCGTCGCTGCCGACGACGGCCTTGAGGGTCTTCAGCACGATGAGCAGATCACCTGTCATGGACCAGTTCTCGACGTAGCTCAGGTCGAGGCGCACCGATTCCTCCCAGGACAGGTCGGAGCGGCCACTCACCTGCCACAGGCCCGTCAGACCGGGTTTGACCAGCAGCCGGCGGCGCACGTCGCCGTCGTAGGTCTCCACCTCGCGGCGCAGCGGCGGCCGCGGGCCCACGATCGACATCTCGCGGCGAAGCACGTTGAAGAACTGCGGCAGCTCGTCGATGCTCAGCCGCCGCATCACGCGGCCGACCTTGGTGACACGCGGATCCTCGCGCATCTTGAACAGGACGCCGCCCTCGCTGTCGTTGAGCGCCAACAACTCCGACACCCGAGCGTCCGCGTCCTGCACCATCGAGCGGAACTTGATCATCTGGAACGGTGTGCCGTCGAGGCCCATGCGCTCGGATCGGTAGAACACCGGACCCTTGCTGGTGGCCTTGACGAGAAGGGCGGCGAGAAGGAACAGCGGGGCCACGGCGACGAGGGCGACCACGGCGAACACCATGTCGAACGCCGTCTTCCCGAAGCGGCTCGCACCGTTGTACTGCGGCTTCTCCACGTGGATGAGCGGGAGGCCGGCGACCGGCCGCATGTGCAGGCGCGGGCCGGCGACGTCGACGACGCCGGGAGCCACGACCAGATCGACGTTCTTCTTCTCGAGGTCCCACACCATGCGGCGGATGCCCTCGTGACCGATGTGGTCCGTCGCGGTGACGGCGACGGTGTCCGCGCCCGTGGCCTCGATGGCATCGAGCACGTCGTTCTCGTTGCCGAGGACGGGAATCTCGAGACCGTCGACGGACAGCTGATCCTCGGTGACCGACTGGGTGCGCGGCAGGCACACCCCGACCACCGCGTAGCCGGCACTCCCGTCGCGGTTGAACGACCGCGCCATGGAGAGGGCCGAGCTGTGACTGCCGACGATGACGACCGACGTCTGATAGTCGCCGCGACGACGTCCGCGAGCCACGTGCTTGCGGAAGAGCCACCGCGAGACCAGGAGCCCGATCAGCCCGACCGGCAGTGCGATGGCCAGGTAGCCACGCGCCAGTTCGAAGCGGAAGAGCAACGAGATGATGGCCACGAGCCCGAAGAGGCGGAAGGTGGCGGACAGCAGACGCCTGTACTCCTCGGCTCCCCCGCCGAGCACACGCGGCGAGCGGGTGCGGAAGATCGCGAGGAATGCGATCCACGTCAGCGCGAGGGTGACCGAGACCAACGTGTAGTTGAACGCCGCGCGCGGTACCTCGAGATCCGGCCGACCGAAGCGCACCACCTGTGCGCAGGCGACGGCGGCGACGACGACGAGCACGTCGGTCACCCGGAGCCGGTCCATGTACGCGCGCTCCCAGTCGCGTCGCGAGGTCGCCCTCCGCGATCGCCGAGCCCGCGGCAGTGCGACGTCGCGGCGCTCGGCCGACTCGCTCTCCGCCGAGCTGGGAGCAGACACGTGTACCTCGTTCCGTTCGACTGGATCCGCCAGGGACTCGACCGCTGATACGTGTACCAGGGCAGTCGGTAGCTTATTGCCTTCCCGCAAGGCTCGCTCAGACAACCACAGTGCGGTGAATCACACGGTGAGTTCACACAGATTTAGCGTGTTCGAACGACACGATTTCGGAGGACCCTCAGGCCATTTGTTTGCGGCCGCTCACGAAGAAGACGATCCGCGACGCGACATCGATGATCTGGTCGGCGTAGCGCTCGAAATACCGTCCCAGCAGTGCGATGTCCACGGCATTCATCACGTCGTGCCCGTGATCGTCCGCCGACACGGTGTCCACGACCGTTGTCTTCAGAGAATCGACCCGATCGTTCTGTGAACTCAGACAATCGATACGCCCGAGATCACTCGTACGCAGTGCGTCGACTATTCGACCGGACATGTCGAGACACAATTCGCTCATCTCACGAAACTGCGGCATCAGATGATCGGGAACGATCGGCTCGGGAAAGCGACGGCGCGCGGCTTCGGCGATGTGCACCGCGAGGCCGACCATCCGTGAGAGGTCACTGCTGATGCGCACGGCCGAGAACACTCGGCGGAGATCCGCCGCGACGGGTGCCTGCAGCGCCAGCACGGTGACAGCCTGATCCTCGCAGCGGGCACCGAGTTCTCCGAGTGCCTCGCCGCGGGCGATGACGGACTCCGCAGCCTGCAGGTCGCCGTCGAGCAGGGCAATGCTGGCGTCGCGCATGGCGGTCTCCGCCGCCTGCGCGAGAGCGCACAGATCATCGTTCAGTCCCTCGAGTTGAGCTGTGTACGCGTTGCGCATGATGTCCCCGATCCTGGCCGTCCCGCCGACGCGTCCCGGAGGACGCGACGATGGGGGGTACCCACGAGAGCGCCCCCTAATCGAGCAGAGAGCGAACATCGCGCGCGGGCACCGCACGAGAGTAGAGAAATCCTTGGACGCGAGTGCACCCAGTATGGCGGGCGGCCGCGACCTGGTGGTCGCTTTCGATTCCCTCCACGACCAGGGCACGGCCGGTGTCGACCGCGAATCCGGCCAGTGCACGGACCAACGAGTCGCCCGCGGCGGTACCGAGCGTCCGCGCGATGCCCGCGTCGATCTTGAATCCGTCGACGGGGAAGTCGACGAGGCGTTCGAGGGACGAGAAGCCGATGCCGATGTCGTCGAGCAGCACCCGGAACCCGACGGCCTGCAGGGCGCTGACGAACTCGTGTGCCCGTGCCGGGCGAGCATGCGACACGGTCTCGGTCAGTTCGAAGACCACGCGCGCCGCCGGCACCGCGGACGAGGCGACGATCTCGATCAGGTGGCGCACCGCGTCGGGGGCCGCGAGATGCCGCGCGGACAGGTTGACGTGCAGGTCCATCTCGGGAGCGTCGACCATCCACCGCTCGAAGTCGACGAGCGCGCGGACGAGGACCGCGTGGTCGACGTCGATCTCGAGGTCGCTGCCCTCGATGGTGGGCAGGAAGTCCGCGGGACTCACCATCGACGGCGCAGTGGTGCCGTCGCCCGGACGCGTCCAGCGGGCGAGAGCCTCGACCGCGGTGACGGCGCCGGACGACACGTCCACGATCGGCTGATACCAGGGGGTGATCTCGCCCCGCTCGATCGCGGCCGCGACAGCGCGGACGCACCCGGCGGTCTTCGCACGGCCGTGACCACGCAGCGCCTCGAGATGGGTCTCGACCACCCGGCCGAACTCGGTGAGAGTGGTGACCGTGTACTCGTTCGCGGGGTGCGGCTCGGCGTCCAGCACGCAGAGGGTGCCGATGATCAGCCCCTCGCGACCGCGGAGCGGTACCGCGACGTAGGACCCGAGGGACAGGGCGTGCAGAGCCTGCGCGGTGGCCGCGCGGACCGGATCGTTCGAGAACCGGTCGAGGCCGGAATCCGAGACCGCGACGGGCCCCGCGGACGCGACGACGTGCTGACAAGCAGTGTCCGAGCGCGGCAGTGTGTGCGGGAACGGTCCCCCGTGCTGAGCACGGGTGTACTGCACGTCTTCGTCGAGGATGTTGAGCTGCGCGGCGGAGAACCCCAGCGTGGTCGCCGCGAGAGTGGTGAGGGTCTGGAGCGTGGAGTCCGTGGCCGTGAAGTCGACATAGTGCCGCGCCGACTCACTCTGGCGCCGGAGTGCGCTCCTCTGCATGACGTGTCCGTTCTACGAGGCCACCGTCGGATGGTTCCGACGTGGCGTGTCCCGACACCGTGACCCCCCGGATCGTCAGTGATTCGTACCTGTTCCAGCCCCGTATCGGTCACGGGCGGGAAAAGGTTTCGTCCATTCCACAGTCGAGTCATCGTACAAGCCGTCAAACAGGCACGACGCCGGGTATCGGAGGTTCCGCCGTAGTATCACCGAATGACAGCGGACGGGCCCCTGACCGGGTCGGACTGGAACGCACGCGAGCGGCACGAGACCGAGACCGAGCGCCTCGATCGCAACTGGTCGAACCTCCTGCAGGAGCTGCGCGTGGTGCAGACCGGTATCCAGTTGCTCACCGGCTTCCTGCTCACCCTCCCGTTCCAGGCCCGGTTTCCGGAACTCGAGACGTACGAGCAGGCCGTGTACCTCGTGACGCTCGGAGCATCGGTCACCGCCACCATCCTTCTGGTCGCGCCGGTGGCTCTGCACAGGATCCTGTTCCGTCGCCGGGCACTGCGTCAGCTCGTCGACCACGCGAACCGGTTCGCTCTCGCCGGTTTCGTCCTGGTGGGCATCGCGATGTCCGGTGTACCGCTGCTCATCTTCGACCTGGTGGTGGGTCCCACCGCGGGCATCATCGCGTGCGCAGTGGCGGCCACCCTGTTCGTCTCGGTCTGCCTCGTACTGCCCGTGTCGTTGCGCCGCCGGCTGGGTCCGGTGAACGATCGGTCCGATTCGACCGAGTGATCTCGACCATGGATGTGCAAAATCTGCGCGCAGTGGGTACAGCGCTTCCATGATCACCGACGTCGCCGACGACATGCCGGTCACCGACCGTGGTGACGCGACCCGCGATCTGATCCTGCAGGACATCCCCGCCGAGCCTCGGGCGCTGACCGGTGTGCGTACGACGGTGCTCGCATGGCTGCGCGACCGCGGCCTCGACGAGGACCTGTGCCAGGACATCACCCTGGCCACGTACGAGGCATTGGCCAACAGCGTCGAGCACGCCTACGAGCGCTCCGCGGACACCGTGGTGCGCACCGTCGGACTCGAGGTGCGTACTCCGCGGGCCGGCGGGGTGACCATCGACGTGACCGATCGGGGATCCTGGGTCGACAACGGCAACGATCCGCGCCGAGGTCGAGGGCTTCCCCTCATCCATGCGCTCGCGCACGAAGCGTCGGTGGATTCCTCGGAGGACGGCACGACCGTCCGGATGCGGTGGAACGCGGCCTGACGGTCAGACCAGTGCGTGCCGCGACTGCGTCGTCACCACGGGCAACGGTTCCGACCGCGTCGGTACCACCGGCAGCGGCGCGCTGAACGGAGACTCCGACCGTCGTGCGGCGAGAAGGGCAGCCCCCGTCGCGGCGATGGACTGCGGATCCTGTGGCATCACCAGAGCGGAACCCCACTCGCGCGCGAACACACCGCGCAACAGAGGGAGGTTCGCCGGTCCGCCGGCCAGTACCACGGCGTCGACACGATGCGCACCCCGGCGCACCACATCGCTCACCCAGTCGGCAGCCTCGGTGACGTAGTCCAGCATCAGCCGGTCCACCGTGGTCCGCCAGACGTTCACGGTGCCCCCGACGAACGGCCCGCCGACGCGCACGACGCGGTGCAGGGCGATCATCTCCATCGCCCACTCGACGCCCTCGGTCAGTAGCTGAGAGTCGTTCGGCGACAGCGGTTCCGCTGTGCCGTAGGCAGCCAGGAGGTGCTCACGGACACTGTCCGCGAAGGCACTGCCCCGGTAGCGGTCGGTCCACGTCGCGTCCTTGACGAAGCCCGTGGCCACGTCGACGACGGACACCGACGTACCGCTCTTCCCCATGTCGACGACGGCGATCGTGGATCCCGACTCGACCAGGCCGCGCATTCTCAGATACATCAGCTGGGCGCCGAGTTCCGAAGCGAGACGGACACATCCGCCGGTGTGCACGGACAGGGAGATGGTACCCACGCGTGACCGGGGCTCGTCCGGAACCACCAGCACGGCGTTCTCACGATCGGCGCCGTGGCGCGCACAGACCGAATCCACCACGTCGACAGCGGCTTCGAGTCGATCGCGACCGCGTGCCACCGTGACGGACTCGGTACCGAGCAACGCACGGCCCATGGGATCCATCACCGCGGCTCGTATCGCCGACGCTCCGAGGGAAATTCCTACCACTGCTCGCATGACCCGCCCCGTTCCTGGTGTTCCGCGACGAAGCCTAGGCGCTCGAACAGGGAAAAGGTCTGTTCTCAGTGGCTATTGGCAAAGTTTGGTTGGTTTCACTAGGAACCGGGGCGTCACTCGACCGACGCGGTACCGGACGTGTCCGGCGTCGGGTCGGGCTCGGACGGCTGAGTCGGCGGCTCGGAATCCGTCGGCGGCTCGGACGACGAGCCTCCCGTCGGTCCGGGTGTCTCGTCGCCGCCGGAACCACCGCCCGTACCGGTGCCGGGATCGGTACCACCCGTGCCGGTTCCGCCGCCGCTGGTCGATCCGCCACCGGCGGAGCCTCCGCTGGTCGACCCACCGCTGGTCGAGCCACCGCTGGTCGAACCTCCACTCGTCGAACCACCGCTCGTGGAACCACCGCTCGTCGATCCGCCGCTCGTCGATCCGCCGCTGGACGGCGCCGCCGACGAGGTTCCCGGTCGAGTGGTCGCGGCACCGGGTGCGGCGGGCACCGACACGGCTCCGTTCTGCTGCGTGACACCGGGGCGGATGCCGGTGAGGGCGTCCGCGGCCGTGGTGCCGCCGGGCACGGGTGCCGGAACGGCCGTGGGGCTCGATCCGGCGGGCGCTGCGGGATTGGGAGCGATACCGGTGCCCGCCTCGGCCGAGTCGGTGGCCGACGTGGACAGGGGTTCCGCGACACCGGCAGCCTCGGGAGCCCGGGGTCCCGTCACGGCCCAGACCGCGAACGATCCGGCCAGGACGGCGGCAGCGACTCCCGCACCCACGACGGCGAACCCTCGGCGCGTCTCGCGTGAGGACGCGTCGACCGGCTCGGGCAGCACCACCGGGATCGGACCGGTGATCGCGTCGCCGGCGTCGTGGTCGGCCCACAGCGCGACGGCGACCGCCGGTTCGAGGGACGGATCGACGTCCACCGCGTCGACGACGACCACGTCGCGAACGTGACCGTCGCGCAGCGCGGACTCGACGGGCTCACGCAGATGCGGCGACTCGAGGACGACGGCGGCACCGGTGAGCAGCAGATCGGCGCGGGCAGCCCGGAGCCGCATGACACCGATGGACGTCGCGACCGCCGCGGCCACCTCGGCCGGCGACCCGGTCTGCATCGGGATGGTGCGCTCGTCGACCGGACCGAGCCGAGGCAGCTCGACGTCGACGAGAGCCGCCGTCACCTCGTCGCTCGTCGCCGAGATTCCCAGCACGATGTGCATGTCGTCGTCGTCCGCCTGTTCGTTCTCGATGATGCGTGGTCTCGTACGGTCCCGCCCGATGGATCAGTGCGCCGTGGTGGGCTGGGCGCTGGTTGCCGCGGGCGTGGTCGTCCGAGTCGTCGTGGACGTCGGCGACGGAGCCGCAGATGTCGTCGTCGTGCTGGTGTTCGAGTTCGGCCGCCGTGTCGTGGTGGGCGCCGGCGTCTCCTCCGGCTCGTCCTGTACCGCGGTGGAGGGTGCCGGGGCGAGCGTCGGGCGCTGGGAGATCGAGGTCGACGGCGTGACGCTCGACGGTGCTGCGACGGGCGTCTCCGTGGACGGCGCCGGCGCGGCGGTGGCGCTCGACGACGCCGCCGAGGGCGAGGCCGGCGCCGCGTCGACGCGCGGGGCAGTGCTGGGCACGGTGGTGGCAGTGGGCGTGGCGTCGACGGACGACGTGACGACGACGCGATCCGTCGCCTGCACGGCCTCGGTCTCCGACCGTCCCGACGCGCCGGCGGCCGCGCCGAGGGTGACCGCGGCGACGAGCGCCGTGGTTCCCACCACGACACCGGCACGGGACCGACGCCGCCGCGTGGAGCGGGCGCGTCGAGGCGCACCGGTGACGACGCGCGGCGTGGGCAGCGGTGGTCGAGCGGTCTCCGGCTCCGGCGCCACCTCGGGTTCCCGGGTGGGAACCGGCTCCGCCGCTGGGGTGTGAGCCGGCTCCGCCACCGTGGTGAAGGCGGCCGTGACCTCGTCGTCCGCCGGCGGTGCGGTGACGACGGGCAGCGGCACGGCGTCCACGGCGGGGGGCACGACGGTGGAGAGATGTGCGGCGCCCATGGCCGCGAAGAACTGCGGCCAGCGCGGCGTGATGACGGGGACCGCGACGCGAGCGGCGATGTCGCGGCGCACCGACGGGATGTGCGCGCCGCCGCCGACCAGGAGCACGGCGTCGGCTCCGCGGGCCACGGCGTCGTCCACGAGGTCGACGAGCATCGCGGTGGGCTGGGCGATGAGAAGTTCGAAGTCGGTGCGGCGCAGGCGAACCGAATCGGTGACGAACGGCCCCGACAGGTCGACCGCACGCTCGTCGGACAACATCTCCTTGGCCGCGAGACTGTCTCGCGCCAGGGTGCGCACGGCGGCGGGGCTCATCTTCTCGGCAGCACCGAAGGTGGTGGACAGGTGATCGGCGACCGCGGCGTCGATCGCGTCACCGGACAGCTCGGTGATGCCCACGCTCGAGTACAGGTCACCGGTCTGTGTGTCCAGGACGTGCACGCGCGTGCCGACCCGACCGAGGTCGACGATCGCGAGGGTGCGAGCCGCGTCGACGCAGCCCTCCATCCGTGCGGCGGCCAGCAGCGCGTCGCACTCGGCGACGAGTCGGACTCCGCCGGGACCGTAGGTGCTCTCGGGGTCTCCCCCCACGGCGATCACCGGCGCGTCCGGACCCACGCACAGATCCGCGGCCATCTCGAACGCTGCTGCAGCGGCCGCTGACAGAGGATGGTCGGATCCGGTGGCGAGCGAGCGCGCCTCGACGACCCGGCCCTCCGGGTCCATCACGACTCCGCGCACGCACCCGGTGCTCATGGAGACACCGAACGTTTCCGTCTCGGTTCGCATCATGGATCACCACCATCGGCTGTCGGAGTTTCGGACAGACCGATAGTAGAGCGTCAAACAAGGCATAGCAACGTATACGACGGCGAAAACCGACCGTAGGTCTACTGGAGAAAGTTCAAATAAGCCTTCGACGGGGTCGGACCGCGCTGTCCCTGATACTTCGATCCCAGCGCTGAGCTGCCGTAAGGATTGATCGCCGGACTGGAGAGACGGAACAAGCAGAGCTGCCCGATCTTCATGCCCGGCCACAACGTGATGGGCAGATTGGCGACATTCGAGAGCTCCAGCGTGATGTGTCCGCTGAAGCCCGGATCGATGAAACCCGCCGTCGAGTGTGTGAGAAGTCCCAGCCGGCCCAGACTCGACTTGCCCTCCAGTCGCCCCGCGAGATCGTTCGGCAGCGTCGTCAGCTCGAGCGTCGACCCGAGCACGAACTCGCCCGGATGCAGAACGAACGGCTCCCCCTCGGCGGGCTCCACCAACGTGGTCAGCTCGTCCTGCTGCAGCTTCGGGTCGATGTGGGTGTAGCGCGAGTTGTCGAACACCCGGAACAGCCCGTCCAGGCGCACGTCCACACTCGACGGCTGCACCATCGCCTCGTCGAACGGTTCGATGCCGAGCGTTCCGGCATCCACCTCGGCCTTGATGTCGCGATCGGAGAGCAGCACGCACAGAGACTATCGACCGAGTCCGCCGAGGCCACCCGGGCGCCCTGCTAATCTTCAGGGCAGCACCACCGGCCGATGTAGTTCAATGGCAGAACATCAGCTTCCCAAGCTGAATACGCGGGTTCGATTCCCGTCATCGGCTCCACGTCTCCCTCTCACCGCCGAGCGATGGTGGAATCCGGACCCCGGATTCCGGGGCCTACATTCCACACTTCACACTCGCGGTCGTCCCACTGTGTCCAGCGACACGCGTCGCTCCTGGTCAGGCTGGGTACACCTCCGCGCATACCCCCTCTCCCCCGGAAACGAGCACCTCCATGACCGAACGCGTCGTCTCCGCACGCCTCGATGTCGACATCACGGCCGCCAGCACCCTGGAGTTCCAGATCGCCGTGGCCCCGCATCACGGCGCGCAGGTCGCCGAGACCCTCTCGTTCGTCCTGGACGGGAAGACGGTCGAGGCCCGCGAGGTCAGCGGAGCCCACGGCAACCGGATCCACGTCCTCGAGGCGCCGGTGGGCAACCTGCAGGTCTACTACGACGCGACCGTCACCGGGAACGCGGAGCCGTCCCCCGTCACGGATCTCGATCGCTCGGTCTACCTCCGTCCGAGCCGGTACGCGGAGGCCGACAAGTTCTTCGGTTTCGCGGCCACGGAGTTCGGCAGCGAGTCGGACGACGCGGTCCTGTTGTCGGAGGTCTCCGACTGGGTCGGCCGTCGACTGCACTACGTCCCGGGGAGCAGCGATCCCATCGACGGTGCGGCGGACACGCTGCTCGCCGGTGCCGGCGTGTGCCGTGACTACGCGCACCTGGTCGTCGCGATGCTGCGCGCGCTGAACGTTCCAGCTCGTCTGGTCGCCGTCTACGCACCCGGATGCGACCCGATGGACTTCCACGCTGTCGCGGAGGCCTTGGTGAACGACACCTGGCACGTCGTGGACGCGACGTGCCTCGCACCTCGGTCGACGCTGGTCCGGATCGCGACCGGACGCGATGCGGCCGACACCGCGTTCCTCGACAACCACAAGGGTTCGATCACGCTGAACAGCTCCACGGTCACGGCCGTGGCGACCGACGGCCTGCCGAAGGACGACATCCACGAGCTGGTCTCCCTCACCTGATCCGGCGCATGCGTCGGTCGCCTCCTGCGTCGTCGGGTTACTGTGACTCGACGAATCAGGAAGCGAGACGCACATGAGCATCGAACGAGATGCAGCGTTCACGGGTGGGCGAGGGACGGCGGCGGACCGGAGCACTGACTCCGACGATGCCGTCGAGCGGCTGACGACGACGCCGAACAAGGATCCGTTCTACCGCTCTCCCGCCGGGTTCGAGAAGGCCGAGCTGGGGGCCGTGCTGCGGTCGCGCCGTGTCGAGATCGCCCTGTTCGGCACCATCCGCCAGCGCGTGTCGGCATGGCAGCTGCTCTACCGGACGTCCGACATGCACGGCGAACCGCGCACGGGTGTCACCACGGTCCTGCTGCCGGCCGGCGCGGTTCCGGGTCGGAGCAGGCCGCTGCTGTCCTACCAGTGCGCCATCGACGCCGTCTCGGACCGCTGCTTCCCGTCGTACGCGCTGCGGGACGGAGCACACGCCCACGGCGCCGTGCCCCAGTTCGAGCTGCTCATCATCCTGTACGCGCTGCGCCGCGGGTGGGCGCTGTCCCTGCCGGATCACGAGGGCATGGACGGCCGCTGGGGTGCACCGATCGAACCCGGATACTGCACTCTCGACGGCATCCGCGCCGCCCTGTCCTTCGCACCTCTGGAGCTCGACGACTCGGCGCCCGTCGCACTGTGGGGGTATTCGGGCGGCGGCCTGGCCACGTCGTGGGCCGCCGAGGCCGCGGACGAGTACGCGCCGGAGCTGAACGTCGTCGGTGCCGCGCTGGGCTCGCCCGTCGGTGATCCCGCGTCGGCGTTCTCCCGCCTCAACGGCACGATCTTCGCCGCGTTGCCCACCATGGTGGTCGAGGGTCTGCGCCGCACCTACCCCGATCTGGACCGGACGATCCGCGATCACGTCGCGCAGCCCGGCATGACCATTCTGTCCTCGCTCGAGCGCAAGACCACGGTGCACGCCGTTCTGACGCTGCTGATGCACGACCTCGAGCGCTACACCGACATCCCGCTCGCCGACGTCATGGCGACCCCCGAGCTGGTGCAGATCTTCCAGGACATCCAGCCGGGCAAGTCCGCACCGAGCTTCCCGCTCCTCGTCATGCAGGCGGTCCACGACCCCATCATCGCCGTCGACGACGTGGACGGGCAGGTGGAGCGGTACCGCACCGCCGGCGCCCACGTGACGTACGTGCGCGACCGGCTCAGCGAGCACCTGTCGCTGCATCCCATCGCCGCACCCGCCACGCTGAACTGGCTCGCCGATCGCATCGCCGACCGCCCGGTGCCCCCGAACACCACCGAGACCGTATGGTCCTCGGCCCTGTCGGTGTCAGGTGTCCGAGGGCTGCTCGGGCTCACCGTCTCGACCGGTCTCGCTCTGCTCGGCCGGGTCCGCTAGCCGGTCGTCGCCGGAGTCGCGGCGCGTCGGCTCGATCCCGAAGTCGGGTGGCCCCGACGCCTCCGCGAAACCGGAGGGCTCCGAGTGCTTCTCGTCGGACGTCGACATGATCATGCCCCGAGCTTGTCGACCATGTCGTTCAGCGCGGTGGCCGCCGTCTCGAGTCGCTTGGGTGACCTGTCGTCTCCCAGTTGCTCGACGAGTGCCGCCTTGGTGGTCACCAGAACGGCACCCGAATCGTCGTCGGTCATCGTCAGTTCGCCGTCCCGCATCACCAGCAGCGTTCCGTCGGGTGCGTCGAGCACGCCGCGCACCGTGTCGCTCGTCATCGTCATCGTGTCGATCCTCCTGTCAGGGTGTTGCCTCGTGACCGCGCTTGCCGTGCGTGCGCCGGTCCTCCTTCATCTCCGCCTCGAAGACGTGACGGCGGCCGTCCATCAGGTCGTCGCGGATCCGGCGTTCGTGCTCGCGCGCGGTGGTCCAGTAGCCGTCGTCGAAGTCCTCGACCATCTGGAACGTCCACCGACCCTCGATGACGTTGCGGCCGATCACCTCTCGCTCCAGTGCGTCCGCTGCGTCACCGTGCCCGGCGTCGCGGAGCTCGTCCGCGGCAGAGCCGAACTGGAGATCGGCGTGGCCCATGAGCTGGTGGAACGTGTACAGGTGGCCGCGGGCGCGTTCCACCCACTCGAGGGCCTCCGAGACCGAACCGACGGCGGACACCGTGGCATCGTCGGACCCGTCCGGACGGTGGTGGTCCGTCAGCATCTTCTCGCGATCATCGCTCATACCTGCTGGTTACCCGTCCGGCAGTCACGGCACACACCCCAGAAGAAGACGTCGACGCCGTCGATGTCGAAGTCGTCGTCCTCCGGCTCGGGAGCACGTCGACGCACATCGGAGGTGAGGGCCGTGTCGAACACTCGGCGGCACTGCCGGCACATCAGATGGTGGTGGTCGTCGCCGTCGACCCGAAGTTCGTACAGCGCGGGCGAATTGGCGGGCTCGATGCGCCGCAGCAGGTCCACCGACACGAGTGCGTCGAGGTTGCCGTAGACGGTCTGCCGCGACATCCCCTGGCTCTTCAGCGTGCGAGCCACGTAGCCGGCGTCGACGTGTGGGTGCCGCGCCACGACGTTCAGCACGCGAAGGCGCGGGCGGGTCACGCGCAGCCCGCGCTCACGCAGTACCCGACGCCACTCCTCTTCCGACGAGACGACCGTCGGCTGTTCCTTGGTGTCCACGACGCCGGAGTGCCCCCGCAGGGCGCCGTGAAACGTCCGGGCCGTGTCAGTCGTCGCGACCCCGGTCCTCGGTGGTGGACGCACGGATCTTGCGGCGATGGCTGGTGTCGCAGAAGGGGTAGTTCTTGCTGCGTCGACACGCGCAGAGAGCCACCATGAAGCGGTCGGACCGCACGCGGGTGCCGTCCTCCATCTCCACGTCGACGGGCCCCTCCACCATCACCGGCCCGCCCGGAACAACACGGACGAGCCGTGCTGCGGGAGCAGCGTCAGGCGCGTCGGGCACGGACGACCACCAGTTCCTCGGAGCGCCGACCCGGCTGCAGGGCGCCCGTGGCCTCGAGCCACTCGGCGCGTGCATGCATGACGGGACCGAACGCGATGCGACGGCGAGCCACCACGTCGACCGTGGTGCCGGACCGCATCAGACGCTCGATCGTGCGGTCCACACCGGCGAACTCGGACTGCACGATCAGCATGGTGCCGCCCGGAGTGAGGAGATCGAAGGCATTGTCGCACAACGGGTCCAGGACGATGCGACCGTCGGCGCCGGCGTCCCACGCACGGTGCACACCGCGCCCCTCCGGCGCGGTCGGCGACGGTACGTACGGCGGATTGGAGACCACGAGGTCGAACGGCGCCTCGGCGAGGGCGTCGATGAGCGTGCCCTGTCGCGCATCGACACCGACACCGATGCGCTCGGCGTTGTCCAGGGCGCACGCGACGGCGCGAGCATCCAGGTCGTAGGCGAGCACCTCACGTGCACCGAGACACGCAGCCTGGAGCGCGAGCACTCCAGTACCCGTACACAGATCGAGGGCACGCGCACCCAGGGGCGACGCCGCCACCGGCATGACCTCGCAGAGCAGTCTCGAATCGTCCTGGGGGGCGTAGACACCGGGGTGTGCACGCACCATGCTGATCGTGTCGCGATGAATCGTCGTCACACGAGAACCTTCCGTCGGCGCAGATGCGCTGGCAGCATCTGCCGCCTTTCTTCAGGAATGGCATTCCCGAACGGACGCGATTCAAACGCGGGACCGGCGCGTCACCACCTCCGGGCGATGATGGAGACGATGCGCGGAATCTCCTCGTCGGCAAGCGGTTCGACCCCGATGACCACCTGGCGGGTGAGCAGACCGTCCACGGACATGGCGAACAGTTCCGCCGACGCCACGGTCGCGGGGTAGCCCGCCTCGCTCATCTTGGACGACACCAGGCCGACGAACGCGGCCAACTGGGCGTCGAACGCCGCCTTGAGTTCGGGCCGCACCAGACCCTCGCCGAGAAGGTGGTGCCGTGCGACGACGCGGCCGCGATGCTCCTCGCTGCACATGTCGCGAACGAACCCGACGACGGCGTCGACCACGGCGTCGTGATGCCAGGTGTCGAGTGCGAAGTGCCGACCGGCGACCTCGAGATCTCTCCGGAACACCTCGTCGAGCGCCAGCGAGAGCAGGGTGGCTCGATCGGGCGCGTGATAGTTGACGGCGCCGGCACCGAGACCGGTTGCCTGATCGACCGCACGATGTGTGAACCCACGGGGACCGCGTTCGGCGAGCACCTGCACCGCGGCGGCAGAGATCAGTGAGCGCCGACTTCTGGGCTTCTCCACCGTCTCACCATCACTCATTGGTGAGATGTTACGGCCCTGACGTGCCGGTACCACCATCACCGGTCACGGTCGGCTCACGATGATCGCGCCGGCGGAACGGGCTGATCGAGCCCGCTCCACCGTCCCCCGACTGCCGCGTCACGATCATGACAGGCGTTGAGGGTACACCCGTCTCGGCACGTCCGCTCGTGCTTGACACCGGGGTCGCCGGCGTCTTTTCTGTACAGATGTTGAGGAATCGGGCCATGAGTCGTCGCGGGATGTTGGGAGCGGCCGCCGTCGCCGCGGGAGCGGTCACGGTGGGGATCGCCCCGCGCGTCCGCGCAGCGCCGACACTCCCCTCGGCGGCCTGCGCCGTTCGCTACCCCGGCTACCGCGGCGCCGACTTCGCGCTCCCGTACGCCCGCTACATGCAGGCCCGGACCGCCCCCGCGCCGCAGGTCGTGGCCGACGCCTTCGCCGGCCCGGCGCTACCGCCGGGAGCGGTACCTCGGTTCGAGGACATCACTCGCGATCTCGGCCCGACCGGGACGTCCGCCGTGGAGACCGGGTACGGCCAGGGCGCCGACGGGGTGGTCTTCGTGGCAGTGCGCACCGTCATGCCGAGAGTCACTGCGGCCATGTGGGACTGGTGGTTCGGGTGGCACTCCAGCGAGGCCGCGCGCTACAAGCTGTGGCATCCCGACGCGCACCAGTTCGCCGCCCTGGACACCGACCTCACCACCGCCGACCTCACGGACCGGCAGAAGTACATCGGCAACACCACCTACGTCGACGAGTACGTGGGGCCGAAACTGCAGCAGCTCGGGATCAACTTCCGAGACCCGGTGGCGCACGGGTTCACCGTGCCGTCGGATCAGACCATCGTCTTCGGCCGCGTCGGGAGCAGCATCGCCCCCGTGGACCTGGGGTGGCTCGCCCACCAGGTCCGCCCGATCGAGGGCGGCGCCGAGATGCGCAGCCGGTTCCACCTGAACCTCCGCGGCCTGCACGTACCGAACGTGACGCAGGCCGCGTGTGCGGTGGCCCGTGGTGCGTCGGTCGATCCGACCGATCTGCAGCTGAGCCTCGACCTCGGTCGTGATCTGCTGATGCACTGCGGGCAGGAGATGAACCACCTCGCGGCGTTCCTCCCCGAACTGCACGCCGAGTTCTCGTGACCCGGCACCTCAGCGAGCCGACTCGGACCCCTTCTCCACCAGTTGGACCGACAACCGGCCGATCGGGGTGTTGGAGTCCTGGGACAGCCTGGTCAGCAGGGTGAAGGCCTGCTGGGCGTCGACGCCGAAACGCTCCATGATCATGCCCTTGGCCTGCCCGATGACGTCTCGGGACGCCAGGGCCGAATGCAGTTGATCCTCGACCCGACCCGCTGTCAGAGCGATCGCGGCGTGGGTGGCGAGCGCCTCCCCGACCATGATCGCGTCGTCGGTGAAGGCTCGGGGCTCGAACGCGAACAGGTTCAGGGCACCGAAGGTGTCGCGGTGGGTGAAGAGTTGAAAGGAGAGCGAGCTCCGCACGCCCTCCGCCAGGGCGATCGGCGCGTACTTCGGCCACCGGGTGTCGGTGGTCAGATCATCGGCCCGCACCACCGCGGTGGTGGTCGCCGCGTCCAGGCACGGGCCCTCCCCGAACTCGATCTGAGCTGCATCGAGCCGCGGCGGAAGGGACGACGTGGGCCCGTGCGAGGTGAACGACGACCTGCCCGAGATCGCCACCACGTCGGCGGCGTCCGTTCCGGGAACCAGATCGAGGGCCGCCTCGGTGACCCTGCGCAACGTGTCGTCGAGATCGGTGTGCGCCGTCAGGTCGCGAGCGAATGCCGCCAGCGCCGACGCGATGTCCGACGGCTCCCGTTCTCGAGACGCGTTCATCCGACCTCCTCGAGCAGCAGCGGGCATGACACTCGGCACAGATTGACCGCGACCGGGGACGGGTAAACCAGGACCACTCACTCGAAAGGCATGTCTTGCGCATCCTGGTCACCGGGTCCACCGGCTACATCGGCTCACGTCTCGTTCCCATCCTGCTGGGCGACGGTCACGACGTGCTCGCCGCCATGCGCGACGACAGCAAGGCGTCCTCCTTCAGCTGGGAGGACGACGTGACGCCGGTCCACTTCGACATCACCGACGAGAAGTCCATCGACGCCGCGCTCGAGGGTGCGGACGCGGTCGTCTACCTCGTGCACTCGATGGACGACGGCGACTTCGTGACCAAGGATCGCGAGGCCGCGCAGGCCGTCGCGCGCGCCGCGGAGAAGCACGGCGTGGGCCGCATCGTCTACCTGTCCGGCCACGTGCCCGACGACGACGAGGACCTCTCCGACCACATCACGTCCCGCCTGCAGGTCGAGGAGGTCTTCCTCAACTCGTCCGTCCCGGCGACGGTGTTCCGGGCGGCCATCATCCTCGGGTCCGGCTCCACCTCGTTCGAGCTCGTACGCAGGATGGTCGAACGGCTCCCGGTCACCCCCGTGCCGAGCTGGATGGTGAAGAAGGTGCAGCCGATCGCGACGACCGACGTCCTGCACATCATCGCCGCCGCTCTCGGTGACGAGCCCATTCCGGGGTCGTACGACATCGGCGGGACCGAGGTGCTCACCTACCCCGAGTTGCTCACCCGCTACGCGACCATCGCCGAACTGTCGCGGCCCCAGTTCCGCGTGCCGCTGGTTCCCACACCGATCGTCGGGCGAGCCGTCGCCGCCATCACACAGATGCCGCCCGGCACCGTGATCTCGTTGGTGGACAGCCTGCATCACGACATGATCGTCCGTCGCGGCAACGCGGCCACGGACACGTTCGCGCACGCCGTCGACTCTCTCGTGGGTATCGACGAGTCCATCAGGCGGTCGCTGACGGTCAGCTCGCACGACGGCACCGACGCCGAGGGCACCACCGACCCGCAGTCCGCGGCGGACACCGACCCCTCGTGGGCCGGCGGCGTCGTGTCGATCGGCCGAGACGGACGGGTGCGTCACGACGTGTCCGGACGATTCTCGCGAGCGCTGTTGCACCCGCGTTCCTGAGGCGGGACCAGGATTCCCGGTCGGGTACGCGGGTACCCGACCGGCATGACTTCTTCGAACGGCTCGATCGACCAGTACTCCAAGAGAGACCCGCGTACCGCCTACGCGACGCCGGATCGCGAGGGGCAGCAACCGATCTCGCATCCCGGGCTGACCGAGGACATGCGGACCACCCCCGACCACGGGGAGTCCACCTACCGCGGATCAGGGCGGCTCACCGGCCGGAAGGCACTGATCACCGGAGCGGACAGCGGCATCGGCCGCGCCGTCGCCCTGGCGTTCGCGCGCGAGGGCGCCGACGTCGTGCTGTCGTACCTCGAGTCCGAGGAGCCCGATGCGCGCGAGACGGTGCGGCTCGTCGAGGAGGCCGGCCGCCGGGCCGTCAGCGTCCCCGGTGACATCCGCGACGAGGCGCACTGCGACGCCCTGATCGACACCGCGGTGCGCGAACTGGGTGGTCTCGACATTCTCGTGAACAACGCGGCGTTCCAGATGGCCCAGAGCGGCGGTATCGCCGACATCACCACCGAGCAGTTCGACCGCGTACTGAAGACCAACCTGTACGCGTTGTTCTGGTTGTCCAAGAAGGCTGTGGCCGTGATGGATCCGGGCTCGACCATCGTCAACACCTCCTCCGTCCAGGGCGTGAGCGCCTCACCCGAACTGCTCGACTACGCCACCACCAAGGCCGGCATCATCAATTTCTCCAAGGGGCTCGCGAGCGACGTCGCCCAGCAGGGCATCCGCGTGAACGTCGTGGCACCCGGACCCATCTGGACACCGCTGATCCCGGCCACGATGCCGTCGGACAGTGTCGACGGTTTCGGCGACCAGGTGCCGCTCGGACGTCCGGGACAGCCCGCGGAACTCGCACCCGCGTACGTGTTCCTCGCCTCGGGCGAGTCCAGCTACATCACCGGGCAGGTGATCGGCGTGACCGGCGGTTCCCCGATCACCTGAGCATTCCCGCATCCGCATTACACGAAAGGCACATCATGAGAGCAGTGACCTGGCACGGCAAGCGCGACGTCCGCGTCGACAACGTCCCGGATCCGACGATCCAGGATCCGACGGACGCCATCATCGAGGTGACGTCCACCAACATCTGCGGCTCCGATCTGCACCTCTACGAGGTGCTCGGGCCGTTCATGAACGTCGGTGACATCCTCGGCCACGAACCGATGGGCATCGTGCGCGAGGTCGGCAGCGCCGTGTCGACGCTGGCGGTGGGAGACCGCATCGTCGTCCCGTTCCAGATCTCGTGCGGCTCGTGCTTCATGTGCGATCAGTCGCTGTACACCCAGTGCGAGACCACCCAGGTACGCGAGACCGGTATGGGCGCAGCACTGTTCGGCTACTCCGAGCTCTACGGATCGGTGCCGGGCGGCCAGGCGCAGTATTTGAGGGTGCCGCACGCCGACTTCACCCACATCAAGGTCCCGGAGGGCCCGAGCGACGAGCGATTCGTCTACCTGTCCGACGTACTGCCCACCGCGTGGCAGGCCGTGCAGTACGCGGGGGTGCCCGAGGGCGGCTCGCTGACCGTGCTGGGCCTCGGTCCGATCGGCGACATGGCGGCACGCATCGGCACCCATCTCGGATACCGCGTCATCGGCGTCGACCGCGTACCCGAGCGGCTCGAGCGTGCTCGCGCTCGCGGCATCGAGACGGTGGATCTCCGGGCCCACGGAGGGCAGGTCGGAGACGTCGTCCGCGAACTGACCGACGGCCGCGGTACCGACTCGGTCGTCGACGCGGTCGGAATGGAGGCCCACGGCTCACCGGTGGCGAAGGCCGCGCAGCAGGTGGCGGGTCTGCTCCCGGACGCCCTCGCGAAACCGTTCATGGAGAAGGCCGGAGTGGACCGCCTCGACGCGGTCTACTCGGCGGTCGACATCGTCCGCCGGGGCGGCACGATCTCACTGTCCGGCGTGTACGGCGGCGCGGCGGATCCGATGCCGATGATGACCATGTTCGACAAGCAGATCCAACTGCGCATGGGTCAGGCGAACGTCAAGAGGTGGGTCGACGACATCATGCCGTTGCTGACGGACGACGATCCGTTGGGCGTGGACGATTTCGCGACCCACACCCTGCCGTTGACGCAGGCGCCGCACGCCTACGAGATCTTCCAGAAGAAGCAGGACGGAGCCGTGAAGATCATCCTGCGTCCGTGACGAGCGGGTCAGCTCGCGAGCGGCTCCGGTTCCACCGAAGCCACGACCGGCACGAGACGGGTGAGGCCGAGGACACCGAGAGTGCGCCGCACCCGAGGTGACGGCGAGATCACGACGTCGATCGCGGTCGGGGCGTCCGATAGGACGTCCTCGATCGCGGTCACGCCGGCCGAGCTGAAGAACCGGACGTCGGTGAGGTCGACCGTGACGGGGCCGTTCGAGACGGCCGCTCGGAGGCAGCGGGTCAGGTCGCGCGCGGTGACGAGGTCGACGTCGCCACGGATGGCGACGATGCGGCGGCCGTCGTGGCCTGCGTGGACGACGACGTCGAACGGGCTGGAGGAGTGGTGGGAAGGAGCAACCGTGGTCATCATGTTCCTTCTGCGGCGCTGCTCGGACGCGGTGTCTCGCACCGGTACCGAGGGTGTAGCGAAGGGCCCTGGGCTGGACCGCCTTGCAGACAACTCTGATCGATCGACATCGCGGTTCGGCGAACCGGAACATCACGATCAGGTCACGGCAGGTAACGGAATGATCACGGCGCCGGGCTCGCCGAGCGCGTTCATCAGACTGTCCTCATGAACCCCCGCCCTCTCGCCCGGTTCTCGGACTCGGTCGTCACGTTCACGGGACGCTCGTCTTCCGACTACGGCGCGCTGCATCGCTGGTCGGTCGACGAGCCGGAACAGTTCTGGGCCGGCGTCAGCACCTTCTTCGACGTGCCGCTCACCGGTCACGAGTCCGTCCTGTCCCCCTCGGAGGACCCCCGCGTGTTCAGCGGGCGGCAGTGGTTCCGGGGTGCCCGCGTGAACTACGTGGATCGCGTACTGGCGTGGTGCGACCGGTCACCCGAGTCCGTGGCGATCATCGACGACACCGAACCGGGCGGGCTCGGCACCCGCACATGGTCGTACGCGGAACTGGCCGAGCAGATCTCCTCGATCGCCGCCGCGCTGCACCGCCTCGGCGTGCGGAGCGGCGACCGGGTGGCCGGTTACGTCCCGAACACGACCGAGGCCGCCGTCGCGTTCCTCGCCACCGCCGCACTCGGCGCCGTCTGGACCTCGTGCGGGCAGGACTACTCCGCGGCCGCCGCGGTGGACCGGCTCGGACAGCTCGAACCGACGGTGTTGGTGACCGCCGACGGCTACCGCTTCGCCGGTGTAGACCGCGACCGCCGGGACCAGGTGGCGGTACTGCAGGCCTCGATTCCCTCCCTGCGCGCGGTGATCGCCTTCTCCCGACTCGGCACCGACGTACCCGGAGCCGTCCGATGGGACGATCTGCTCGACGAGGGGCGCGGTGGCCCACGGGTGCTCCCCGAGCCTGTCCCGTTCGACCACCCACTGTGGGTGCTGTTCTCCTCCGGCACCACCGGGCGCCCCAAGGGCATCGTTCACGGCCACGGCGGTGTTCTGCTCGAGCACCTCAAATCTGCTGCGCTGCAGTCGGACATGACCGAGGACGACGTGTTCCTCTGGTACACCTCACCCAGCTGGATGATGTGGAACTACCTGCTGGCCGGGCTGCTCGTGGGCTCGACCGTCGTCTGCTACGACGGCAGCCCCGGCCATCCGGACGCCGGCGCACTGTGGGAGCTCGCGGCGCGGCACCGCGTGACCGTGCTCGGCACCAGTCCCGGGTACCTCCTGCACTGCGAGAGTGTCGGAGTCGAACCGGCTCGGGCACAGGACCTCTCGGCACTGCGCATTCTCGGGGTCACCGGGTCGGTCCTCCCCGCCGCGGCGCACGGCTGGGTGGCGGAGCACGTGGGGCGGTCGGTGCACCTCGCGCCGGTGTCGGGCGGCACGGACGTCGTCAGCGGATTCGTGGGAGCGCCCACCGGGGTGCCCGTGGTCCCCGGCGAGATTCCTGCCGTGAATCTCGGTGTCGCTCTGGAGGCGTGGAGCGACGACGGGACCCCGCTGGTGGACGAACCGGGTGAGATGGTCATCGTCGCGCCGATGCCGTCCATGCCCGTCGGGTTCTGGAAGGACCCGAGCGGTGACCGCTACGCCGACGCGTACTTCTCCACATTCCCCGGCGTCTGGCGGCACGGCGACTCGATCACCGTGACCAGCAGGGGCAGCGTGGTGATCCACGGACGATCGGACGCCACGCTCAACCGCAACGGTGTGCGCATGGGCAGCGCCGACATCTACGGCGTGGTCGAGCGTCTGCCCGGCATCGCAGAGAGTCTCGTCGTGGGTCTCGAACGCCCGGACGGCAGCTACTGGATGCCGCTGTTCGTCGTCACGTCCGACGACGTGGAGCTCGATGACGATCTGCGCGAACGCATCTCGGCGGCGCTGCGGAGGGAGGCCTCGCCGCGTCACGTCCCGGACGACATCATCGAGATCCGCGCCGTGCCGCACACGCGGACCGGGAAGAAGCTCGAGATCCCGGTCAAGAAGATCCTGTCGGGTGCGGACCCGTCGACGGTGGCCGATCCGGAGTCGGTCGACGACCCCGACGCGCTGCGCTGGTTCGCGGCGCTGGCGCCGGGGTCCTGACCGGTCGGCTCAGCTCAGCGTGGCGCGCAACGCGTCGACGGCCGAGACCGGCTCACGCTCGAGCAGTCGAGTCAGATCGCCCGACTCGGTGTCGAGGTCGCCGCGGGCGATGCCCGCGTCGGCGCTCGCCAGCATCTGCGCGACGGGCGCGGGCAGTCCCGCACCCTCGAGCGCGCCGATGTGCTCGTCGGTGCTCAGATCCTGGTACTCCACCGGCGCGCCGATGATCTCGGAGATCGCACCCGCCAGACCCTCGTACGTCAGACGCTCGCCGCCCAGCTCGTACACGGCGCCCGCCTGGTCGTCGGTGATCAGCACCGCGGCCGCGGCCGCCGCGTAGTCGGCCCGAGCAGCGCCGGCCACGACACCCGACCCGCCGCTCCCGATGATGGCGCCGGTGTGTTGTGCCTGGCCGATCGACGCCGCGTAGTTCTCCCAGTACCACCCGTTGCGCAGCAGCACGGACGGCACGGAGGACGACGCGAGGCGCTCCTCGGTGGCGACGTGCTCGGGCGCGAGACTGATGCCGCTCGTCGGCGCCTTCAGCACACTGGTGTACGCGATGAGCGAGACACCGGCCGCCTCGGCAGCCTCGATGACGTTGGTGTGCTGCGGGATTCGCTTACCGGGCTCGGAACCCGACACGAGCAGGAGCTTGTCCACCCCGTCGAGAGCGGCGCGCAACGCAGCGGGATCCGCGTAGTCGGCGACGCGGACGACGACACCGCGCGCCGCCAGGTCGGCGGCCTTGGCCTCGTCGCGCACCACGGCCACGATGTCGCCCGCGGCGACCCCGTGATCGAGGAGCGATCGAATCACTGCGCTGCCGAGTTGTCCGGTCGCGCCGGTCACCGCTGTCGTGGTCATGAGCATGTCTCCCTGGAGAGTGAGCGTCGTCCGGCGCACCACGAGGGTGTGCCGCTGCGACCGATCCGGCCGTCGGCACCACTATGCACTTACTATTCGTGCAGTGCAACATTCTTCGTAATCACTTACGGACCAGCTGGTAGGATGGCGCTCGTGCCCGACACCGACCCGACACTCGAAGCCGACGTGTTTTCTCGCCACTGCTCGTCCCGCGACACGATGCAGGACATCACCAGTCGCTGGGGCCTGCTGGCGCTCGCCGCGCTGTACGAGGGGCCGTACCGGTTCGGGGCTCTGCGGCGGCGCGTGGACGGGGTCAGCGAGAGGATGCTGTCGCAGACACTGCAGCGGCTGGAGCGTGACGGGCTGATCACCCGCACCGTGCTCGAACAGATTCCGCCGAAGGTGGAGTACGCACTCACCGACCTCGGGCGCGAGACGGCGACCCGGCTCGTCGGCCTCATCGAGTTCGTCGAATCGACGCTTCCGACCGTGACGGCCGCGCGCGCCGAGTACGACGCGCGCGGCACGGACGGGGTCTAGCTGGTTCCGCGGCCCGTCTCGGACTGCAGCTTGTCGATCATCTCGGACGCCTGCGCCTTGGTCAGGTCCGACGGCACCTCTTCGCCGGCCTCGCGGGCCAGCGTCTCGAGGTAGCTCAACTGGGGGCCGGTGGGCGGCTCGTCACCGGTGACCCAGTCGGACGGATCCTTCTCCGCGCTCTGGTCGACGTCCGCATTGCCTGTCTTGGTGGTGTCATTCGCATCGCTCATACGTTCGACTGTACCCACGAGTACCTCCGCGCAAACCGACGCGAATCGGCGAGCAGGCAGCCGCTGAGCGCGCCGATCGAGATTCATTCCGGTTTACTCCGTAAGAAACCGATCCAAGTCTCGCGTTTCACAGAATGTTTTCAGTTCGAGGTGCTACAAACGGAATCGTGATAGTCGTCGTGGTCGTCGGAGTGGTGTGGCTGCTGGTCGCCGCGGGTGCCGCAGTGCTGCTCGGACGCGCCGCATCGCGCGCGGACCACGAGGAACTCGGCTCCGAGCTCCAGTGGGACATGGCCGAACTCGATCACGAGGTCTTCGGCTCCCGCTGACTGTCCTGCCATTCTCCGTCGGCCGCCCCACTTCACAGCACGACGGCGGAATAATCCCCGTCGGTCGGTTTCAGGGATTGGTACGCGAACGCAATTCGGTCGATCGCAGCCTCCAATCGATCGGCACCCTCCGTGTACGGCAGGCGCACGTGGCGCTCGAACGCCCCCTCCACCCCGAACCGCGGCCCCGCCGCCAGCGCCACCCCGTGGGCCGGCGCGATCGCGGCGAGAGCCGTGGACGCCGCGGCAGGCATCTGAACCCACAACGACAGGCCGCCCGGCGCCGGGTCGTACGACCAGTCCGGAAGGTGCCGCGCCAGAGCCGCCGTCAGCGCATCGCGGTTACCACGGAGTTCCGCGCGGCGGGGAACCAAGATCTCCTCGTGCCGCTCGATCAGTGCCGCGCACGCGAGCTGATCCATGATCGGCGTGCCGATGTCGACGGCGGCCCGCGATGTCGCCAAGCGAGAGATCAGCGACGGCGACGCCCTGATCCAGCCGACCCGCAGACCACCCCAGTACGCCTTCGACGCGGACCCCACGGTGACGACGGTGCCGGGATGCCCGACCGCCGCGACCGGAGCGGGCGGCGCCTCGTCCAGCCACAGGTCGGCCATCGACTCGTCCACCACCAACGTGGTGCCGGTCCGGCGGGCGTTCGACGCCAGTTCCGCGCGGCCGGCGACATCGAGCAGAGCACCCGTCGGATTGTGGAAGTCGGGCAGCACGTACGCCATTCGCGCCCCCGTCTGCACCGTCGCGTCGCGAATCGCGTCGAGGTCCCATCGCCTCGACGAACGCGCCGATCCAGGGGTCGAGTACTCCCGCGGCCTCAACGGGACGGGCACCGCGCGCGCCGCAGTTCGTCGAATCGCCTCCAGCGCATTGGGATACGTCGGGTGATCGACCACCACCCGGTCACCTGGCGACACCAGCACCTCGAGCAGCAGCCGCCAGGCCTGCTGCGCGCCGGACGTCACCATGATCTGGTCCGGCGACGTGGGCAGCCCCCGCTCGTCGTACCGGCGAGCCAGGGCCTGCCGCAGTGTCGCGAGACCGACCGGCTCGATACCGTGACCCGTGTAGTAGGCCGGAAGTGCCTCCAGCGCAGCGGCGTACGCCTGTGTCACCTCGTCGGACGGGGCGGTGACGGCGGCATGGGTCAGATCGATCACCGACGCCGCCGCGCGGGCCGGCCGCCCCGCCAGGGTGGTCCGCGGCAGTGCGACCGTGCTGCGGGAACCCTGCCTGCTCAACAGGTACCCCTCGTCACGCAGTGCCGCGTACGTGTTGGTGACGGTGGTGCGGGACAGCGACAGGGCTCCCGCCAGATCGCGCTCACTGGGCAGGGCGACGCCCAGGGGGATGCGGCCGTCGTGCACCAGGAGCCGGATCCCGTCGGCGAGTGCCCGGTAGACCGGCCGGTGCCGCCCCGACGGCCGCCAGTGCCCGAGGTCCCGCGAGAGAGTCGACGCACCGATCACGCGAGTCACCATGAGGTCCAGTATCCACCTCGGTGGACACCGGGGTGCAGTCCAGTTCAGGCGGTGCGGACGGATCCCATGAGGAATGCCCCGGTACCCGGGAGCCATCCGACGGTGCCGTTCTCGAACACGTTGTAGCGGCCGTGGCCCGTCGGAGTGCGCTTCTCGTCGGTGAGCGGGTAGCCGAGCGATCCACTCGGGCCGCCGTGCGCGAGGTACCAGGCGAGGATGTCGCCGTGCACCTCGTGCGCGCCGCCCTCGGGGAGCGCGAAGACCGTGGCGTGCTGGAACTCGAGCATGCCGCCGCCGCGCGGCCCCAGCATCAGCTCACCGACACGGTCACCGATCCACGAGTGCTCGAAGCTGAAACGCTCGAACTGGCACTGGAAGACCTCGAGCCCGACGTAGGTGCTGTCCATAGCGGTCCTCCACTGACCTGCTCTCGCCGAGAGGGGGATCCGTTTTGTTCCACCTCATAGCGAACCTGAGCCACAGTATGAGCCATCCTGGCGTTATCGTCACGCCATTTGTGATATCTCGACCGTGTCAGGACAGGATGTCGCGCCGCACGATGGTCTGGTCACGGCCCGGACCGACGCCGATGTACGACATGTACGACCCCGAGAGCTCCTCGAGACGCAGCACGTACCTCTGGGCGTTGACGGGCAACTCCTCGAAGGTCCGCGCCCCCGAGATGTCCTCCCACCACCCGGGCATCTCCTCGTAGATCGGCTTCGCGTGATGGAACCCGGTCTGCGTCATCGGCATGTCGTCGTGACGCACGCCGTCCACGTCGTACGCGACGCAGATCGGGATGGTGTCGAGCGAGGACAGTACGTCGAGCTTGGTGAGGAAGTAGTCGGTGATGCCGTTGACGCGCGTGGCGTACCGCGCGATGACGGCGTCGAACCAGCCGGTGCGCCGGGCGCGGCCTGTGGTGACACCCACCTCGCCGCCCTGCTTGGCCAGGTACTCGCCCGACTCGTCGAACAGCTCCGTCGGGAACGGGCCGGAGCCGACGCGCGTGGTGTACGCCTTCAGGATGCCGAGGACGGTGGTGATCCGACCCGGGCCGACGCCCGAACCCACGGCCGCGCCGCCCGCCGTCGGGTTGGACGACGTGACGAACGGATAGGTGCCGTGATCGACGTCGAGGAGCGTGCCCTGCGAGCCCTCGAGCAGCACGGTCTCGCCGCGCTCGAGCGCCTGGTTCAACGCGAGCCGGGTGTCGGCGATGCGGTGCTTGAAGCCCTCGGCCTGGCCGAGCACCTCCTCCACCACCTTCTCCGACTCGAGGGCGCGCCGGTTGTAGATCTTGGCGAGCACCTGGTTCTTGAATTCCAGTGCGGCCTCGACCTTCTGGGTCAGGATCTTCTCGTCCAGGACATCCGCCGCACGCACTCCGACGCGGGCGATCTTGTCCTGGTAGCACGGGCCGATGCCGCGTCCGGTGGTGCCGATCTTGCGGGCACCGAGGAATCGTTCGGTGACCTTGTCGATGGCCACGTGGTACGGCATGATCAGGTGCGCATCGGCGCTGAGCAGCAGTTTCGACGTGTCCACGTCGCGCTTCTCGAGGCCGTCGAGTTCGGTGAGCAGCACACCTGGATCCACGACGACGCCGTTGCCGATCACGTTGTTCACACCGGGCGAGAGGATGCCCGACGGGATGAGGTGAAGCGCGAACTTGTCGCCGTTCGGCAGCACCACGGTGTGGCCGGCGTTGTTGCCACCCTGGTAGCGCACCACCCACTGCAGTCGCTCGCCGAACAGATCCGTGGCCTTGCCCTTGCCCTCGTCGCCCCACTGGGCGCCGATGAGGACGATTGCCGGCATGTGTTGCTCCATCACTCGGGTGGACAGCCGGACCATCCCGGGCTGTGGCACGTGTCGGAACGCACTTCGTGACGTGCGGAACGCGCACCGACCATGACCGGTGACACAGTGTACCGCCCGAGACGACACGTGCCGCTCACAGCCGACCGCACACCGTACTGCCTGGTCTTCTGTCGCGGCGGCACGGTCAAAGCGACGCGAAATCGAGACCGGGCAAGCGCCTTCCCGGGGTCCACGACGACCGTGTCCTGATTAGGGTGGGGCAGACCCGTCCGGCTGAGAAGGAATTCGCGTGACTCCGTTCGTCTTGCAGTGCGGCAGGCCCTTGCTGCCCATCGCGCTGTCCTCGCTACCGCTCACCGCGGTACCCGAGGTGCCGTCGAAGGAGGAGTGCGACGCCCTGCTCGCCGAACTCGACGCGGTGCACGACCCCCGGCTGATCGTGCTCGGCACCGACGCCTCGCTCGCCGCCGTCCTCACCCGGTTGATGCGGCGCGACCGACTCGACATCGAGCTCGCCTACGTCGCCGAGACCGCCAGCGAGGCCAGCCACCTCTTCCGCGTCGGCACCGGATCGCGCGCCGCCAAGGTCGCGCTGTCCGGCACCGCCTCCCCCACTCCCCTCATCCGTGACGACGCCGGATCGGCCGTCGTCGGACTCGCCACCGTCTCGGGGCCGTCGGGCCACCTCGTCGGCGAGGCCTACGTCGACGACACCAAGCTCTTCTCCGGTGAGGTGCCGGGCATCGAGGTCACCCCGACGCTCGAGATGCCGGGACTCCGAGCTCGGGTGCAGGGCAAGCGCGGACTGTTCCGCCGTCGCTGGATCACCGGCCGGGCGATGCAACTCGGAGCCACGGCAGCGCGTCTGACGAAGGACGGCATCGACATCCCCCGCGAGACCACCCGGTCCACCATCTACCGCCACGACAAGCAGTGGTTGCTCGTACGTTAGCGCCGACTGATACTGCTGCTCAGCATCTTTCGTAGTTCTTCGGCGTCCCGTGGTCGCGATCCCGGTTCGAGCATGCCGTCCCGGACGAGGTCCGCCGCGAGCGCCAACGGCCACGGTGTCCGCAACCTGGCCCGTCCCAGCAGGTCGATGTCCGACAGCAACGTCACCGGATCCCCCTGCACGACAGCGCCGTCCACGACCACGGCGACCGAGTGCGACCACTCCAGCGCCAGGGCCACGTCGTGTGTCGACAGCACCACGGTCGTGTGGTGATTCTCCAGGCGGTGCAGCGCGGCGAACATCTCGTCGACGCCCTGCGGATCGAGCCCGGCCGTCGGTTCGTCGAGCAACAGGATGCACGGCCGCATGGCCACGGCGCCGGCCGTCGCGACGCGCTTGCGCTCACCGTAGGACAGCTGGTGCGTCGGCCGCGACCGCAGATGGTCGATGCCCATCACCTCGAGCGCCGCCTCCGTGCGCTCGCGCACCTCGTCGGGCCCCAGGCCGAGGTTCACCGGACCGTAGGCGACGTCTCGGTACACGTCGACCGAGAACAACTGATCGTCCGGATCCTGCAGCACCAGTTGCACTTCCTGGCGATGTGCCCGCAGGCCCGACCGGCTGTGGCGCAGTGCGACGTCGTCGATCTCCACCCGTCCGCCGTCAGGAACGATCGCTCCGGACAGGCACCGCAGCAGGGTCGTCTTGCCCGAGCCGTTGGCGCCCAGGAGCGCCACCCTGGCGGCGGCGGGAACGCTCAGGCTCGCTCCGGCCAGCACCGGCGGCCCGCCCTGATACCGCACCTCGAGGTCGCGGGCGGTGAGCGTGCGGTGGCTCATGCGCGATGTCCCAGCAGGGACAGCGCCACCACGGCTCCCAGCACCGCCACGACGGTCACCAGGAAGCTCGGCGAACTGCGCTGCCGGTCGACCGGATCCGCCGAGACCGCGTCGCCGAACTCGCGACCCGCCAGCCCCGCCTCGAGCCGCGAGGCCCGGTCCCACGACTTGATCAGCACGGCGGCCGTCAGCAGACCCGCGGAATGCAGCGACCGGCGCGGCGACGAGTAGCCGAGGCGGGCGGTCTGCGACTGGCGGATGGTGCGTACCGACGACAGCAGCACGAACAGGAAGCGGTACATCACGGCGGCGACGTCGATGCATGCCTGCGGTACCCGCAGCCGTCGCAACCCGATCAGGATGTCGATCATCGGTGTCGTGACGGCCAGCAGGAGCACGGCCGACGTCCCGGCGATCGCGTGACCGGACACCTCCAGCGCTCGTCGCGCGCTGTCGGCCGTGACCCCGACACTCCAGTCCGGCGTGGCGGTCACCGTGACGGCGACGGAGACGGCGCCGAGGGCGATGAAGGCTGCGGGCGCGGTGAGCGCACGCAGCACCGGCCGGAGCGGTGTGCGGGCAGCCCCGACGGCCGCACCGAGCGCGACCACCGTGACGATCAGCGCGCCGGGCCACGGCGGGAGCAGCAGCGCGCACAGCACGAGACCCAGCGACAGTGCCGCCTTGTCCCCCACCGCGCGCGTGCGCCACGGACTGGCCCAGGCCGCGTCGTCGACCGCGAGACCCTGCACCTACGTCCGTTCGAGTTCGGTGCGGAGCGCGTCGAGCTTGCGCCGACCGCGCAGCGCCGCCAGCGCGTACCCGAGGACGAGCCCACCCAGCGCGGCCTGCAGCGCGAAGAGACCCGACTCCACCTCGCCCGACGTCGGCGAGAACACCGACTCGAACCACGGCACGTAGTCCGGGTGGTCCTCCTCGATCTGCGACGTGGCGGCCGAATCGGTACCGACGAACCGCTCCTCGTCGCCGCTGCGTCCCGCGTCGAGCATCAGCGCGGCGCCGACGATGAGGACGATCCCGAGGACGAGCAGCAGGTTGATCACGACGTTCCTACGCATCGACGGCACCCTTCTCGCGGCGGAGCACTCCGAGGTCCCGCAGCTCCGGCGTCGCCACGGTCCGCAGGACGCGGAACACCAGCACACCCAGCAGGCCCTCCGCGATGGCGAGCGGAATCTGGGTGACAGCGAAGATGGACAGGAACTTGGTGACGGCTCCGAGTACGCCGCTCTGCGGATCCGGGAACGCGAGCGCGATCTGCACCGACGTCGTGCAGTACGTCGACAGGTCGGCCAGCATCATCGCGAAGAACACCGACAGCGACAGACCACCGCCCAGCCTGCCGGTGAGACGGAACGCGGCGTACCCCACCCACGGGCCGACGATCGCCATGGAGAACGCGTTGGCGCCCAGCGTCGTCAGGCCGCCGTGCGCGAGCAGCAACGCCTGGAAGAGCAACACCACCGTGCCCAGGAACGCCATGACCGGCGGCTTGAACAACACCGCGCCCAGCCCTGTCCCGGTGGGATGACTCGAGCTGCCCGTGACGGACGGCAGCTTGATGGCGGAGAGAACGAAGGTGAAGGCACCGGCAGCACCCAGCAGCAGACGGCTGCGGGGGTTCTCCCGGACCTGGACGACGACGGCGCGAGCGCCGTGAACGACGAACGGCGCCGCGGCGCACGTCCAGACTGCCGCGTGAACGGGTGGCAGAAAACCCTCGGCGATGTGCACGAGTGGAACTCCTCAGATTGCGCGTCCGATTCGAGTCTCACGTGCCGGATCGGCGATCTGACTCACGGACGACGAGGCCCGCTCACAGTGGCGCGACCGTTCCGGATTCTCACCGGATTCCCCTCGCCAGCACGTCGCAGGTACTGACCTGCCGTGTCATGGTCGCACAGGTGTTCCGATGCCTGTCACCATCCCGGCCGGCCTGCTACCAGGTGAGCTCGTCGCGGCAGGTGGCACCGTGCACCGCGGGCTCGACCTGCACGGTGGCGTGGTCCAGGCCGTAGGCCGAGAGCACTTCCTTCCCGCGGGCCAGCATCACCGATCCGGAACCGTCCGACGTGATGTGCACCGTGGCGACGTCCATGCCGGTGGTGAGGGTCCAGACGTGCAGGTCGTGGACGTCGACGACTCCGGGCAACGCCCGCAGATCGGCCTCGAGCGCACCGATGTCCACCGACGACGGGCTGGCCTGCGTGAGGATGCGCAACGACTGGCCGGCGAGCGAGAGTGCCCGCGGCACCACCCACAGCGAGATGGCGATACCCACGACGATGTCCGCCCACGTCCAGTCGAACGCCAGGAGCAGCACACCGGCGACGAGCACCCCGACGCTGCCCACGGTGTCCGCGAGCACCTCGAGATAGGCCCCGCGTACCGCGATGGAGTCCTTCGCGTCGGCGCGGATGAGCAGCATGACGACGATGTTGGCGACGAGTCCCGCGGCGGCCGTCAGCACCATCGCGAGGCCCGGGATGTCCGGCTGGTCCCCGATGCGGCGGATCGCCTCGACGAAGATGAAGACCGCTACCCCGAGCAGCAGCACCGCGTTGGCGACAGCGGTGAGGACCTCGGCCCGGTGCCACCCGAATGTCCGTGCAGCGGAACTCGATCCGCGCCGGGCCATCGTGAGCGCGACGAGGCCCATCGACATGCCGATGATGTCGGTGAGCATGTGCCCGGCATCGGCGAGCAGGCCCAGCGAGTTGATGATCAGGCCGACGGTCAGCTCGAGGGCGAAGAACGCGACGAGCACGAACCACGCGATCCCCATGCGTCGCAGACGCCCGGTGCCGGCCTCACCTGCCGCCGGTGTGTGCGCATGTCCGTGCCCCGCTCCCATGATCGAGACCATACATGCGAATGTGTGCATATGGTGAGTCACGCTTCCCGCAGGGGTTCCGTACTCGAGGAGGGGTTGCAGCGTCCGCGGGAACACGGAACGGCAGCGGGAACCCAGAGACCTCCGGCGTCAGCGGAACGCGATGGCCATCCCGGCCGCGAGCAGACGCCGTAGCCGTTCGGGATGACGCAGGTCGTCCCACGTCCACCGCACCACATGGCAGCCGAGCGCGCGGAGGGCGTCCTCGCGCAGCTTCTCGTCGATCACCGACTGCGCTCCGCCGCGATACTTCGTCAGCCCGTCGAACTCGCCCACCAGCCGACCGTCCCAGTCGAAATCGGTGCGGGCCACGATGCGACCACGATCGTCGAGGAAGCGATGCTGCAGCCTCGGCGAGGGAATCTCGGGCCACTGCATCATCAGGGCTCGGCTCCACAGTTCGCCGATGCTCTCGGTGAGAGGGCTCGCGAGGTCCACCGCGCGGCGGGCGGTGGCGATGCCGCGACGGCGCCCGAGCCGTGCGAGGCACTCCTGCAGATCCGGCGCCTCCGTGCGGAGTGCGGACTCGACAGCGCACAGCGCACGATCGAGTCCCACCGTGCACGCGATGTCGAGCGCCGTCCGCGTCGGCGTCGTGACCTGCACACCGTCGACGGTGGTGACGTCCAGCGGGGACAGCGGGACCCGGTGCTCGGCGACCCTCCTGGTCGACGCACCACCTCCTCGACCGTCGACGCTCACGTGCACCCGGTCTCGGTCGGGAGCGAGAAGGGGGAGCCGATGCAGCGCCGCCGCGGACTCGTGACTGGCGACGGCCACCGCGGTGCGTCCCGCCATGACTCCGAGCACGCGCAGGCGGTAGCGCTCGTCTGGTGATGCCGACGCCCACTCCGAGCCGGGGCCGTAGGAGCCGCGGCTCACGCGGACCAGTTCGCCGCGCCTCACCAGACCGCGCAGCGCCACATCGGTCACGTCACCGGTCGCGCGGCGGTGCAGGTCCATAGCGGTGAGTGTCGATCACGCGCGGACGGGGACACGCCTTCCTGTCGCCCGCCTGTGGAGCACCCTCGTCCTGTGTACCGGCAGCTCCCGCAGGGGTTCCGTACTCGAGGAGGGGTTGCAGCGTCCGCGGGAACACGGAACGGCAGCGGGAACCTAGTAGTCGAGCTCCGGCGGCACGGCGGGGTGGTCGACGGTCGGGGGCAAGGTCGCCAGCGCGGAGATCCGCGAGAGCCCCGCCACCTGGAGCAGGTCGACGACGATGGACCGGATCTGCGCGAGCACCACCACCGCGGACAGGCCGGCGTCCTGCATGAGCTCCGCCTTCGCACCGACCGCCACGTGCCGGAGAACCCGCGCTGCCTCTGCTCGGTCGGGTTGCTCGCCGGGATCAGCGAGCATCATCTTCCGCACCACCTCGGTGGCCTGCGCGAGCTTCTCGACGAGGTCGACCAGTCGGGGGTCGAGAATCTCGTCGTCGCGCACCAGGGACAGGGAGCGCCTGGCGAGAACCCGGATGTTGCGCACCGCGTTGTCCAGCGGATCCGCCGTCGCGGCGAGCTCGGCCAAGCGCTGCTTGCTGTTCCAGTACAGCGGGGAGATGCGGCTGATCTCGCGCCCGCCCTTGAGATCGGTGCGCATCGCGTCGATGGCCGGTTGTGTGGCGCGCGCAGCCTTCAGCGCCTTGGCGATCGGTTCCGCGTCGTTGGCCAGGAGACCGTCCGCGACGAGTTGCAGTACCCGGCCCGACGTGGCGATGACGGTGGCCGCGTCCTTGCGTGCGCGGCGCACGGGGTGCGTCGGCACGACGGCGACGACGGCGAGTCCCACCAGACCGCCGATCAACGCGTCGACCATGCGGTTGAGTCCGCCGGCGTTACCCGGCGGGATGAGCGTCGCCACCAGCACGGCCGACGATCCCGCCTGCATCGCGATGATGGCGCCGCTGTCGAGGAAGACGGCGGTCGACATCGCGAGCGCGACGACCAGGGCGATCTGCCACGGGCCGGTCCCGATGAGGGCGATGATCGCGTCACCGACACCGATACCGACCGTGACGCCGACGACGAGTTCGGCCGAGCGTCGCATCCGCGCCCCGAGGGACACGCCGAGCGAGACGACGGCCGCGATCGGTGCGAAGAAGGGCGTGACGTGCCCGACGACGTCCGTCGCCACGAACCACGCTATGCCCGCGGCGAGCGCGCACTGGATGATCGGCAACCCGGAGACACTCAGTCGCCGCAGCGAGGCGTCGATCCGCGCGGAGCCGCGGGTGCGCAGGCCGAGATGCGGGGCCGTGAATCGTGGGTAGCTCCCGAATCGGCCCATGAAGCTGGTGCTAGCCGACGCCGAGTTCGTCCGCGGCGCGCGGATCGCAGTCCTCGAGCAGATCGAGGCAGCGGGCGTACTCGTCCGTCTCCCCGATCGACTGCGCGGCGCGGGCCAGGACGGCCACGCAGCGCAGGAAGCCGCGGTTGGGCTCGTGGCTGTACGGCACGGGTCCGAAGCCCTTCCAGCCGTTGCGACGCAGCTGGTCGAGCCCGCGGTGGTAGCCGGTGCGTGCGTAGGCGTACGCGGTGATGGTGCGTCCGTCGGACAGGGCGGCCTCGGCGAGGTAGGCCCACGCGATCGACGCGGTGGGGTGCGCCGCGGCCACCTCCTCGGGGGCCGTGTGGTTCAGGAGAGCGGACTCGGCCTCGTCGTCGCCGGGCAGCAGGGTGGGCTGGGGACCGAGGAGATCACCGAAGGAAGTCATGACGACAGTCTCCCACGGAGCGCGCGGGAGACGTCGGGCGCTGGATAAGGTGCACGCGTGTCCCCGGATAACTCGCGCCCCGCCGCACCGCGCCGCATCGAACCCAGCGCCGCACCGAAGAAGGTGTCGACGCGCTCCGGAGGACGGCGGCGCGGACCGTGGATCGCGGCGGCCCTCGTGGCCCTGCTGGCGATCGCGGGTGTCGTGGCGTTCGCACTGCTGCGGGGCGGCACGAGCGTCACGGGTCCGAGCGACGACGAGAAGATCCGCACCTCGATCGACACCTTCACCGCGGCGTTGCGTGACGGCGACCTGACCGCTCTACGCGGCGTCACGTGCGGCGCGCTGGCGTCCTTCTACGGCGGCATCTCCGAGGCCGACTTCGCCGCGACGCACGACGCCGCCGTCGCATCCGGAACGGTGCCGGTGGTACAGAGCGTCGACACCATTCAGATCACCGAAGCGGAACCGCCGGATCAGACGACGGCGATCGCACAGGTCACCGCGCGCACCGAGGGCGCGGAGCCCTCGGCGCGCACGTTCGACCTCGCGCTGGACGGCGAGACCTGGAAGGTCTGCGCCTGACCGCGCTCGTGCGGGCGTCAGCCCGCTGACACACTCCGACCGGCGGACTTCAGGTCGTTGCACGCCTCGACGACGCGCGCCGTCATACCGGCCTCGGCCTTCTTGAGGTAGCTGCGCGGGTCGTAGGCCTTCTTGTTACCCACCTCGCCGTCGACCTTCAGCACGCCGTCGTAGTTGCTGAAGAAGTGGCCGGCGATGGGCCGACTGAACGCGTACTGGGTGTCGGTGTCGACGTTCATCTTCACGACGCCGTACTCGAGGGCCTCCTCGATCTCGCTCTTGGCCGAGCCCGAGCCGCCGTGGAAGACGAAGTCGAAGGGCTTGGAGCCGGCAGCGAGTCCGAGCTTCTCGGTGGCGACGCGCTGGCCGTCCGCGAGCACCGACGGCTTGAGCTTGACGTTGCCCGGCTTGTAGACGCCGTGGACGTTGCCGAACGTCGCGGCCAACAGGTAGCGCGATCCGGCATCGCCGGCACCGAGCGCCTCGACCGTCTTCAGGAAGTCCTCGTTCGAGGTGTACAGCTTGTCGTTGATCTCCGCCTCGACGCCGTCCTCCTCGCCGCCGACCACGCCGATCTCGATCTCCAGGATGATGCGCGCCGCGGCGGCCCGGGCCAGCAGATCCTTGGCGATCTCGAGGTTCTCGTCGATCGGCACCGCGGAGCCGTCCCACATGTGCGACTGGAAGAGGGGGTTCTTCCCGGCGTCGACGCGCTCCTGCGACACCGCGAGGAGCGGACGCACGTAGGTGTCCAGCTTGTCCTTGGGGCAGTGGTCGGTGTGCAGCGCGATGGTGACGTCGTACTTCGCGGCGACGACGTGGGCGAACTCGGCGAGCGCGACGGCGCCGGTGACCATGTCCTTCACACCGAGGCCGGACGCGAACTCCGCGCCACCGGTGGAGAACTGGATGATGCCGTCGCTGCCCGCGTCGGCGAAGCCCTTGATGGCCGCGTTGACGGACTCGGATCCCACGCAGTTGATGGCGGGAAAAGCGAACTTGTGTTCCTTGGCGCGGCCGAGCATCTCGGCGTACACCTCGGGAGTTGCGATCGGCACGAAGAAACCTCCACGGTGAGCGAACGGGGCACCCGATCAGGTGCGGTCACTAGCAGTATGTCAACCGAGGTGACGCCGGTCGCGCCCTGCCCGATCTACTCGCCGGTAGTTGCTGAGAGTTGCTCGTGAGTTGTACTACCCGCCACTCGGCGTGCGGGTATCGACTGCTCTCGCCGGTACTGTGGGCGCTTGTGACTACCGTGGCCGCCTCCGTGACCGACCTCGCCCTGCTGCCGGGGTTCCTCGATCCCGTCAACCTGCTGAACTCGTTCGGCACCTGGGTCCTGGTCGGTCTGCTGCTGGTGGTGTTCATCGAGTCGGGCCTGCTGTTCCCGCTGCTCCCGGGCGATTCGCTGCTGTTCACGGCCGGTCTGATCGCCGCGTCGAAGAGCGCGGAGATCGAGCCGTTCGCGCCGCTGTGGGTGCTGTTGGTGACCATTCCGATCGCCGCGGTGCTGGGTGATCAGGCGGGATATCTGATCGGCAAGAAGGCCGGCACGGGCCTGTTCACGGACGACGCCCGCTTCCTGAAGAAGCGCTACATCGACGAGTCGCACGCGTTCTTCGAGAAGCACGGTCCCATCACCATCTTCCTGGCGCGCTTCGTGCCCATCGTGCGTACGTTCGCGCCGGTCGTGGCCGGCGCCTCGGGCATGCGCTACCGCACGTTCATCACCTACAACGTCGTCGGCGGCATCGTCTGGGGCTCGGGCGTCACGCTGCTCGGCTACCTGCTGGGCCAGATCGCCGTCATCCGCGACAACGTCGACATCATCTTCCTGCTCATCGTCGCCGTGTCCGTCCTGCCCATCGCCTGGGAGGTCGGCAAGCGGATCGTCTCCTCGCGCCGCACCCCGCTCGGTGAGGCCGTCGACGCGTTCGACGGCAAGCTCGACGGCAAGGTCGAGCCGTCCAAGTGGTCCGAGCCGGCCCAGAGGTCGGACACTGCTCAGCGGTCGGAACCAGCTCAGTGGTCCGAGCCCGTCCAGCGCACCGAGCCCGCTCCGCGCGACTCGTCCTCGTAGATCGGTCCCCCGTTCATGCTTCTCGCCGGTAGCACCGTGCTCGCCGAAGGCGGCGCGATGGGATTCCTCGAATCGGCCGGGCCCACCCTGGTCTGGCTCATCGTGGTGTCCTTCGTGTTCCTCGAGTGCGCCGTCATCGTGGGCCTCTTCCTTCCCGGCGACTCGCTGCTGATCACCGCCGGTATCGGACTGGCCGCCCACGCCTCGGGCACCTCGCACGTGTGGGCGCTGTCCGCGGGCGCGTTCCTGGCCGCCATCGCCGGTAATCAGGTGGGGTACATGATCGGTAAACGCACCGGTCATCGCCTCGTGGCGCGCAAGAACGGCAAGTACGTCAACACCGCGAATCTGGAGAAGGTCAACCGACTTCTCGAGAAGCACGGCTTCTGGGCGGTGCTCGTCGCGCGCTGGATCCCGTGGGTGCGGACCCTGTGCCCGATGGTCGCCGGTGCCGGTGGGATGAACCACCGCCGCTACACCATCGCCAGCACGCTGGGTGCGCTCATCTGGGCACCCGTGCTGCTGCTGATCGGGTTCTACTTCGGAGCGGTGCTCGACAAGGTGTCGTGGCTGTTCCCCACCGTGCTCACGCTGATGATCGTCTCGATCGTGGTCGGCACCATCTTCGGTCTGTACCAGTACCGCAAGGAGATGAAGAAGCCGGTGGAGACCACCGAAGTGCACGATCTCTGACGTGCACGATCTCTGACGGCTGGCGTTCAGCCGAGGCTGTGCGCCGCCTCCATCAACATCCAGCCGCCGAGCTGGACGGAGAAGTCGCGCTCCGGCACGGACGACGACGTGACGGTGCCGGCGCTGAACCGGGCGATCGACGCACCGAACGAGGGCAGCTTGGCGATGGCGGACCAGTCGCTGCCGAACAGCGGCAGGCCCTCGATGGACAGGCAGTTGTCCCACGCGGCCTCCGCCGACGCCAGCACGATGTCGGCGGCGACCGAGCGCGCCTCGTGGTCCTCGTCGTCGTCTCCGGGCAGCGACGTCGCCACCAGTGCGAGGTACCGGGCGAGGATCCCGTTGAACAGGCCGCCGTCCCCTCCCCCGCCGCCGATGATCACGCCGTCCTTCGTGAGGTGCTGCTGCACGGCGGCGACGAGTCGATGCACGCGCTCGCGGTGCTTGTCGTCACCGAGGCTGATCGCGAGTTCGGTCTCGGCGCCGAGCACGACGCCCTGGCAGTAGGAGTAGATCGGCGTCTCGACACGGCCGTCTGCGTGGATGCCGTCGAGCACGAGATGGGTCGTCGGATCGACGAGAGTCGCGTCGATCCAGTCGGCCATGGCCTGGGCGCGCCACAGCTTGCCGGTCCGTGCGAGCAGCACCGCCGCCGGGCCGTTGGCCGGCACGTTGAAGAAGTCGCTCTTCCTGGACCAGCGGATACCGCCCCCGTGCGCCGGATCCCAGGCGTCGAACAGCTCCGACTCCAGGGCCGCGATCGCGGTGCGATTGTCGACGAGGTGCAGACGTTGCGCTCGCTCGAGGGACAGCCCCAGCCACGCCATGTCGTCGTAGTACGAGTTGGTCCAGCCGGTGAGGTTGCGCAGCCGGTGGGTGCGCGCGATCCGGGCCAGCCGTCGTCGGCGGCGCGCCGACGGCGCCCGCTCCTCGGCGTCGACCACACAGTCGATGAGGTGCGCCTGCCACCAGTAGTGCCAGCGGAAGAACAACCGCTCCCGTCGGACCGGCGGCCACGCCACGACACCCAGAGCCGTCCCCGGCAGTCCCCACAGACGGCGGACGTGGCGAGAGAAGACGGCCTCCTCGGCGGCGTCCGCCCTGGAGGACCACGTGTCGTGCATGATTCGATCCTGCCAGTACCCCTCGGCTCGGGAGCCGTCGGGCACGGTCACCAGGCCAGGTCGGGATCCGCGTGCTGCCGGATCCAGGCGTGCATCGTGATCCCGGCTGCGACACCGGCATTGATACTGCGGGTGGAGCCGAACTGCGCGATGGACACCGTCATCGACGCGGCGGCGCGCGCGTCGTCGGTCACGCCCGGGCCCTCCTGACCGAAGAGCAGCAGCGCATTCCGTGGGAGAACGGCAGTCTCGAGCGGGACGGACCCGGGCACGTTGTCGACGGCCACCACCGTCAGGCCCGCCTTCGCCGCGTACGCCGTCAGCGCCTCGACGGTCTCGTGATGCTCGATGTGCTGGTAGCGGTCGGTGACCATCGCACCGCGACGGTTCCAACGCCGACGCCCGACGATGTGCACCGCGGCGGCGCCGAACGCGTTGGCCGTGCGGACGACCGTCCCGATGTTGGCGTCGTGCGCGAAGTTCTCGATGGCCACGTGCATCGGATGCCGGCGCGTGTCCAGGTCCGCGACGATCGCCTCGCGCGTCCAGTACCGGTACGCGTCGACGACGTTGCGCCGATCCCCCTCGTCGAGGAGTTCCGGGTCGTAGCGGGGATCGGTGGGCCGAGGCCCGTCACGCTCGACGTCCCAGGCGGGTACGCCGCGCGGGTGCTCACCCCACTCGGTGGCACCCGCCTCGTCGCTGCGGTCGTTCTCGGTCAACTCAGGAATGGGACAGACGGCGGTTGACCTCGCGGGTCAGCCAGACCGGGGAGAACCGCGAGCCCATGGACAGCGCCTTGGACGGGAGCCCCACCGGGAAATGCACCTTGTGATAGATCCGCTTGGCGGGCTGCGTCGACTTGAAGATCGCGTCGGCGACGTCCTGCGCGGTCAACTTGATGCCCAGCGAACCGGTGGTACCGGTCTGGATCCCCTTGGTCATGGCGGTCTGCACGAAGAGCGGCCACATGGCCTTCACGGCGATGTCGTGCTTGTGCCACTCGAGGTCGAGCGCCTCGGTGAGCCCGCGCACCGCGAACTTGGTCGCGCCGTACGTGGCGAGCTCGGGCTGGCCGTAGATGGCGGAGGCGGAGCACAGGTTCACCACCTGGGCGCCGCGCGTCTTCTTCAGGTACGGGAACGCTTCGAGCAGACCGTTGAGCACGCCGCCGACGTTGATGTCGAACTGCTTGCGGTGCGTCTCGATGGCCTGCTCGGCGAACTGGCCCGCGATGAGGATGCCCGCGTTGTTGATGAGCACGTCGAGTCGCCCGCCCGCCGCCTCGTCGAACTCCTTCAGTCGCTCGGTGAACTGCGCGGTGTCGGTGACGTCGAGGATTCCCGTCGTCGACGTCGAGCCCTTCGCCGCGATCTCCTTCGCGAGAGAGGCCAGTCCCGTCTCGTCGATGTCGTAGGCACCGACGTGGTACCCGGCGGCGGCGAACGTGAGTGCGGTGGCCCGCCCGATGCCGGCTGCTGCGCCGGTGATGAAGACAGTAGGTTGAGACATGTCTGAAGAGTAAAGGGTCGGGCTGAGCTGCAACAGAGCGGTGAGCCGAAAACTTACCGCCGAGTAGCTTCCGGCGTCCTCGGAGGCGCTCACGGGAGGGATCCGAGTCGATGGACCACGAGAGAGTGGGTCGGGCGGTGGCCGTGGTCACCGCCATCTACGTCGTCGTGCTGGCGGTCTGGGCGCTCGTGCTGCTCCCCAAGGCCCCGGACGGCACCGTTCCGTATCAGATCGCTGCGCTGGTCGCGGGCTTCGGCGCGGCACTGGGACTCGCGATGATGGCTGCCGGGCGCCCCACCGCCGACGAACGCCGCATGCGCGACCACGGGCTCGAGGGGTGGGCCGTCGTCGACGAGGTACGGGAGGTCGGAGCCGAGACGGAGGTCGACCTCACGATCACCGTGCCCGGGTCGGGGTCCTACCCGGGCACCGTCCGACGCACGGGGTCCGTCCGGTACGAGGTCGGCGCGACCGTTCCCGTCGTCGTCGATCCCGACGACCGGACGCGGATCCGGTTGTGACACCGACCGACTCGACCCGGCACCACACCGTTCTCGACACCCCGGTGGGTCCTCTCACCGTCGTGCGCACCGGGACGGCGCTGTCGGGCGTCTACTTTCCCGGTCACCGTCCGGCACCGGCTCCCGGCCGGATCGGCACCGCCCGGGCGGACGGGTTCGACGAGATCCGCGATCAGTTGGCGGAGTACTTCGGCGGCCGGCGGCGCCGCTTCGATCTCGAGCTGGCCCCGGCGGGAACCCAGTTCCAGAACGAGGTGTGGGCTGCGCTCCGCACGATCCCCTACGGCGAGACGTGGACGTACTCCGCTCTGGCAGTCGCCGTCGGCCGGCCCACCTCGGTGCGAGCGGTGGCGTCGGCCAACGCCCGGAACCCGTTGTCGATCGTCGTGCCGTGCCACCGCGTCATCGGAATGTCCGGCAGCCTCACGGGTTTCGCCGGCGGCGTCGAGCGCAAACGCCTGCTGCTCGATCTCGAGTCGGGAACCCCGACGCTGTTCCCGTGAGGGAGTCGACGAGCGCGTACTGAGCGCCGATGTAGGTCGCGAGCACCGCGACCTCGAGGACGTCGCGCAGGCGCGCGTCGGCCGTGGTCCGCCGCACGAGCACCATGCCGTCGGAGACGGTGAACAGCGTCGATCCGACGACGGCACGGGTGTCGCCGTCCGCACCGAGAACGGACATGGCACCGAGGGCGACGCCGTAGGCCATGGAGATCGGTGCAATGGTCGGGGCGCGTCTCGTGGCCAGCACGGCGCCGCCCGCCCATCCCGCCGCTCGAAGCAGAGCATGGTGCGGCCGCGCGCGAGAACCGTTGCGATGCAACAGTACCGACCAGCACCCCTGCATGACGGCGAACGACGACGCCCCCGCGGTGAACCGGCGATCGTCGTCCGGATCGATCATCGCGACGTCGCCGAGCGTCGCCGCCGAGAGCCCCGCAGCCAGCAGTGGCGAGCGGTGGGCGCCGGATCGCACCGCGAGAATCGGCATGAGGAGCGGCTTGCACACCGTCTGCACGACGGGTCGGTGCGTGGCGGCACCGACGATGGTGCCCGCCGCAGCGACGGCGTAGGCCAGGGCCGCGGCCCTGCGGACCAGCGTGGCGGACGACCCGGACGGCATGCGGACACCGTAACCGACCCCACACTGGATTTCGATAGTTAGCTTATGTAACGTTAAGGGAGTGCAGACCACGGCGATGCGAACCGACGAACTGCGGACACTGCTGTCCGAACTGGTCACCACGACCTCGCGCTTCACCCGGCTCGCGGCCTCGGTCGCGCCCGCGGAGCATCCCCGTACGTGGTCGCGCGCGCTCTCCCTGCTCGACGAGTACGGCGCGATCCGGATCAGCGAGTTCGCCCGCCTCGACCGATGCTCGCAACCCTCGGCGACAGCCCTGCTGCGCACGCTCCACGAGAACGGTCTCGTCGACCGCATGACGGATCCGACCGACTCCCGCGCCGTGGTCGTGTCGATCTCGGACCACGGACGCACTTGGCTCGCCGACTCGCGTCGCGCCATCGGCGACGGACTGCTCCGCCACCTGGGCGAGCCCGATCCCGACCAACTCCGACGCATCGTCGAGGGCCTCGACGACCTGCGCTCGGTACTCAAGAACACAGCACGAAAGGAACACCCGTGACGACGATCGAGGAGAAGAAGGACGCGTCCCAGCCGAGCCTTCTGCAGCAACCGAAGGCCGTGTGGGCAGTGGCGTTCGCCAGTGTCATCGCCTTCATGGGGATCGGCCTCGTCGATCCCATTCTCAAGCCCATCGGCGAACAGTTGAACGCGACACCGTCGCAGGTGTCTCTCCTGTTCACGTCCTACATGCTGGTGACGGGCGTGGCGATGCTCGTCACGGGCGTCGTCTCGTCGCGCTTCGGCCCGAAGAAGACACTCCTGGCCGGTCTCGCGATCATCATCGTGTTCGCCGCGCTCGCAGGCTCGTCGAGCACCATCACCCAGATCGTCGGGTTCCGCGCCGGCTGGGGACTGGGCAACGCACTCTTCATCGCGACCGCCCTGGCGACGATCGTCGGCGCCGCGAGCGGTGGCGTCGCGCGGGCCATCATCTTGTACGAGGCCGCACTGGGCATCGGCATCGCCACCGGCCCGCTGGTCGGCGGCGTCCTGGGCAGCATCAGCTGGCGGGGCCCGTTCTTCGGCGTCGCCGTCCTGATGGCCGTGGCCGTCGTGCTGCTCGTCGTCATGCTGCCGGAGGGCGAGAAGCCCACGCACCGAACCTCTCTCGCGGACCCCTTCCGCGCACTGCGGCACCGCGGACTGCTCACGGTCGGCATCACGGCACTGCTGTACAACTACGGATTCTTCACTCTGCTCGCCTACACGCCGTTCCCGCTCGACCTCGGCACCTACGCGATCGGCTTCATCTTCTTCGGCTGGGGACTCGCGCTCGCGGTGGCCTCGGTGTTCCTCGCACCGCGCCTGCAGCGCCGGTTCGGGACGCTGAACATGATGATGTTGGCGCTGCTCCTCTTCGCAGCCGACCTCGCCGCGATGGCTCTGTTCACGGAGAGCAAGCCGGTTCTGATCGTGTGCGTCGTCCTCGCCGGACTGTTCCTCGGCGTCAACAACACCCTCATCACCGAGACCGTCATGATCTCGGCGCCGGTCGAACGGTCGACCGCCTCGGCGGCCTACAGCTTCGTGCGGTTCGCCGGCGGCGCTGCCGCCCCGTACCTCGCCGGCAAGCTCGGTGAATCCAATGTGCACGTGCCGTTCTGGGTGGGCGCCGCCTGCACCTTCCTGGCCATCGGCGTTCTCGCGACCGGTCGGAAGGTCCTCGCACACGTCGACGACCACGACCCCGCTCCGCACAGCGTCGACGAGGCGGCAGCACTGACCGTGGGCGACTGACCAGGGAAAACTGAATCACACCAGTCACATTCACCGCATGAACACCATCTGCACCAAAGGTCACACTTCGATGACGAAGTAACTCTGAAGTAAAGGTCTAGGCGGACCGGAAGGTACGTTCTGTTCGGTCGGGGGACGCGTACACCATTCTTCACCGCTTCTCGGATACGGCAGGAATGCCGTCTTCGGTATCGAAAGGCCATTCATGTCGGACAAGTCCATCACCCGTGCCCGCAGGACGCGGCTCGCTGCAGCAGGCGCCGTGCTCGCCGTGTCGCTGGCTGTCGCCGCACCCGCCGTGGCCGTCGCCCAGCAGGATCCGCCGGACAGCTCGGAGAGCAGCGAGTCCTCCTCGAGCACCACCACCGAGGCTCCCGCCACGTCGAGCACCGAGCAGGCACCCTCGGCGACGGATGCGCCGCCGGTCACCACCGTGCCCACCACCGCTCCCCCGGCCCGGCCGCTGCCGCAGGTCACCGGTTCCGTCGTGGTCGACGACGAGGGCAACTCCTCCATCAAGGTCGACATCGACGCGAAGCTGACCGAGGACGAGAAGAAGGCACTGCAGGTGGCCAAGGACGCCACCAAGGCCGCCGTCGACGCCATCAAGAAGGCGCAGGCATTCCTCGACGACGCCATCGCCGCAGCGCAGGGCGGCGACGCCGCTGCCGAGGCCGAGGTCGACGAAGCGAAGGCCGAGCTCGAGGCATCCAAGGCCGAGGAATCGGCGTCGGTCGCCGAGCAGGAGAGCATCGTCGCCGCCGGTGTCGCCGCCAAGGCGCAGGACGAGGCGGACGCCGCCAAGGCTGCAGCGGACGAGGAGAAGAGCAAGGCGGACGCCGCTCAGGCCGAGGCCGACGCTGCGAAGGACAAGGCCGACGAGCTCGAGGGCGACGCTGCCGCGGATCCGACCGAGGCAGAGGCCGCGCGTGCGGACGCCGATGCGAAGGCCGAGGCCGCAGCCGCCGCGCGCACCGCCGCGGAGGAGGCCACGAAGGCTGCCGAGGAGTCGTTGAAGGCCGTCGGTGACGCGTTCGCGACGCTCGACGCCGCCAAGGTCACCACGGCGATCCAGGCCGCGTACGCGAAGGCGTCGACGCTCTTCGCCGCTGTCGTCAAGGCAGCGACGACGCAGGTGGCCGCCACGGTCGCCGAGGAGAACGCGAAGCGGCTCGAAGCAGCCGGTGACGCCGAGGCGGCAGCAGCAGCAGCCGAGGCCGCCGCAGCAGCGAAGGCCGAGGCCGAGGCAGCTGCGAAGGATGCCGCGGACAAGAAGGCCGCCGACGAGGCTGCCGCGGAGAACGCCGCCGAGGAGACCGTCACGGTCGAGGTCGGCGACGAGAAGAAGGAGGACGTCGAGGTCGCGACCATCGACTCCACCACGGTCGAGGTCACCGCCTCCGGAATCCGTCTCATCGGCTTCTACGTCGACGGCCCGACGCGCACGTTCAAGGTGGTCGACTACTTCACCGACGACGAGGAGGGCAACGTCATCGTCGCCGGCGAACTGCCGGAGATCGGTCTCGTGTCGTCCGAGTCGAGCCTCGCGGGGTCGGATCAGGCGAGCGCCTCCAACGACGAGGGCGGACTGCCCGTCGCCGCGATCGGCACCGGCGTGGCCGTCGTCGCCGTCGCGGGTGTCGGTGCGTTCGCACTCTCGCGTCGCAAGGGCACTCGCTCCTGACGACCGAGCGCGTGGGTGCGGGGGCTCTCTCGGCCCCGCACCCACGCGCTCTCGGCGTTTTGGGATGATGATGACATGCCGACACTCGCCTACGTCATCGCCGGATCCGAAGCCACGGGAGGCGCCGGCCTGCAGGCCGACCTCAAGACGTTCGAGCGGCTCGGGGTCTACGGCGTCGGCACCATCACCTGCATCGTCTCGTTCGATCCGAAGGCCGGGTGGGGCCACCGTTTCGTCCCCATCGCGGGACCGGTGATCGCCGACCAGATCGAGGCGGCGACGGCTGCCCACTCACTGGACGTCGTGAAGATCGGCATGCTCGGCACACCCGAGACCGTTGCCACCGTCGCCGAGTCGCTCCGTCAGCAGCCGTGGCGACACGTCGTCGTGGATCCCGTCCTCATCTGCAAGGGCCAGGAGCCGGGCGCGGCGCTGGACACGGACAACGCCCTGCGCGCCGAGATCCTCCCGCTCGCGACCGTCGTCACGCCCAATCTCTTCGAGGCGCAGACCTTGTCGGGAATGGACTCGATCGAGTCCGTCGACGATCTGTCGGAGGCCGCCCGCCGCATCGCGGACCTCGGACCGCGCTACGTGGTGGTCAAGGGCGGCGCGGGTCTGCCCGGCGACGAGGCCGTCGACGTCCTGTTCGACGGTACCGACGTCTCGGTGTTCCGTGCGCCGAAGATCGGCGAGGAGCGCGTCTCCGGAGCCGGCTGCATCTTCGCCGCCGCCATCACCGCCGAGCTGGCGAAGGGTTCCTCGGTCCAGGACGCGGTGGCCACGGCCAAGGACTTCGCGCACGCCGGCATCGTCGGCCGCGTGACGACGAACGCGCCCTTCACCGCCGTCGGCTGGCAGTAGAGCTCAGAGGTTCAGGTCGCCCAGACCGAGGAGGGACCGGTACTCGAGACCCTCGGCCGCGATGACCGCGTCGGCGCCGGTGGCGCGGTCCACCACCGTCGCGACGCCCACCACGACGGCACCGGCGTCACGCAGAGCCGCGACGGCCGTGAGCGGGGAGTTGCCGGTGGTGGTGGTGTCCTCGACGACCAGGACCCGTTTGCCCACGATGTCCGGGCCCTCGATCTGGCGCTGCATGCCGTGGGCCTTGGCCGCCTTGCGGACGACGAACGCGTCGATGGGACGGCCCGGCGCGTGCATGACCGCCAAGGCGACGGGGTCGGCACCCATGGTGAGTCCGCCCACGGCGTCGAAATCCCAGTCCGACACCAGTTCTCGCATGAGCTGCCCGATGAGGGCACCGGCGCGGTGGTGCAGCGTCGCACGGCGGAGGTCGACGTAGTAGTCGGCTTCCGTGCCCGACGACAGCGTCACCTTCCCGTGCACGACGGCCAACTCGCGGACCAGTTCTGCCAGTTCGGACTTCTCGGTAGCTGCCACGAGCAGTGAATCTATCGGGTGCGCTCAGGCGGCGTGCTGCGGCGCCCGCAACCACGCCGTGTCGGCGTCCGCGGTCTCGGCGAACACAGCGGGCGCCCGGACGCCCAACAGCCGGACGACGGGTCCGGACAGCGGCGAGTCGGCGAGCGAGGCCAACGACGAGGCCTGCGTGTTGTACACGCGGACGGCCCCGGCGACGCGATGCTCGATGCGATCGAGTTCCGTTGCGGGCGAGCTGAAGTCCCACCCGAGAGGCCCACTGGCCCGACCGTCGAAGAGCACCTCGTGCAGCGCGACCGACAGCGCGTTCTCGGCGCCGGCCCGGGCGCCGAGCTCGGCGCGCCGATCCCGCATCATGGCCGACAGCGACCGCGCTCCGACGAGTTGGTTCACGGCGGCGCGGTCGAGATCGGCGTCGACGGCAGCGCGCACGAGATCGGGGATCACGGCCCGTCGTCGATCGAGCTCGATCTCGAGCAGGTTCAGTCCGGCAGCGACGGAGTCGGCCGACCGACGTGTCCGCCGGACGACCGACACGATCCAGCCGATACCGATGATCATCACGAACGCCACCAGGGCCACAACAGTCACACCAGAAACATAGCGCCGTCGAGTATGAACGTCGACCCGAGGTCGAGGGTTCGTCTCGGCCGTTGGAGCTTACGTGCGACCGCGCGCGCTGCCGACCAGGGAGACCACGCGGCGAGCGATGGTACGGGGCACCAGACGCGATACCGAAGTCAGTGACTTGTACTGAAGCCCAGGCACACTCAGCACGGTGTTCTTCTCCAGGTCGGCGAGCGAGGCGTCGACGACCTGGTCCACGGAGAGGTACATGAACGACGGAATCGACGACATCTCGATGCCGGCGCGCTCGTGGAACTCGGTCCGCCCGAAGCCCGGGCACAGAGCCTGGATGCGGACGCCGGTGCCGGCGAGACCGCCCGCGAGACCCTCGCTGAACGAGACGACGTACGCCTTCGACGCGGAGTACGTGGAACCGCGACCCGACATCAGGCCGGCGACGCTGGCCACGTTGATCACCGAGCCCTTCGCACCCGCGATCATCGACGGCAGCGCCGCGCGGGTGAACTGCATGACGGCGGTGACGTTGACGTCGAGCTGCGACTGCAGCAGCGCGGGGTCCGCCGTCCAGAACTCGCCGGACGTGCCGAAGCCCGCGTTGTTGATCAGGACCTGCACGCCCTCCTGCAGTCGGGCGACCACGGCAGCGCGGCCCTCCTCGGTCGCGAGGTCCGCGCCCAGGATCTCCGACGAGGTGCCGTACGACGCGCGTAGCTCGTCGGCCAGCGCCTCGAGCCTGACGGTGTCGCGGGCGACCAGGACGAGGTCGTGGCCACTGGCGGCGAGACGGCGGGCGAACCCGCCGCCGATGCCGGACGTCGGACCGGTGACGAGTGCGATGGGCCGCGGTGTTGGAGTCGACATGCGCACGAGACTAACGGGTGAGGTTCCTCACGGCAGCACGTGGCTGATGAAACGATCAGTCGTCGCGTCCGGGTGCTGCGCGGCGTCGCGAGGGCGGCAACACGTGCAGAAGGCCGGACAGACGGGTGACGGCGTCGATCGCGGCGTCCCAGTCGCGTCCCGAACTGCCCACCGGAACGGTGCCCAGCGTCCACGGACCCTCGCTCCACAGCAGCTGCACCACATCGGGCACCGAGTGCGTGAAGGCGACCATGCGCTGGTCACAGACTCGCCGTGCCACGTCGAGGTCGGTCGCGAAGATGATGCGCGGACCCAGCGAGCCGAGGAGCTGCATGTCGGCCTCCTTCGGCGGCGGCGTCGTGCGGGACCGCAGATCGAGGTCGACGTCGGATCCCACCTCGCGGCGCACCGCCACGACGGTCGCGGCGTCCTCGAGGTCGAACAGGACGAACTCCTCGCCGCGTCGCACACCCTCGACCACGTCGACGGCACCGAGGAACTCCTGGTTCGCCATGGCCGCGCGCGAGAAGGTCGACGGCAGGTCGGGATCGGCGGGAACGTAGTGGTAGCCCTGCGCTTTCGCCCAGATCTGACGCACCCGGCCCTGCTGTCCGCGGCGGGCGCGATCGATGTACAGCAGTGCCACCGCACCGAGGAGTGCGATTAGAGCAAGGCCGAACCACATCGCTGTCATCGCTCTCCACTGTACTTTTCCCGGGGCACGGCGCCGTCGTCGGCCCATCGTGTCATTACCCGCCGGTATACCCGTGGGTAGCGCATCGCCACAGGTCAGTGACCGATCACGACCCTTTCGGGCGTTGGTGAGATGTACTCGCCAGTACGCTCGTGGACCGTCACACTGGCTCGGAAGACACTTTCCCTTCGAGACGGCGGAGCGCATGTTCACACGCATAGCAGTAGTCAACCGAGGCGAAGCAGCTGTTCGCCTCATCCGAGCGGTACGCGAGCTGAACAACGAATCGCGGTCCGCCGAGCCTCTGCGCGTCATCGCTCTGCACACCGACGCCGAGCGGAAGGCGATGTTCGTCCGCCAGGCCGACGAGGCCGTCACGCTCCGCAAGACGGGCGTGCAGAACCCCTACCTCGACTACGTCGAGCTCGAGCGCGCACTCGTCGAGGCCCGCGCCGACGCCGTGTGGGTCGGCTGGGGCTTCGTCGCCGAGGACCCGACCTTCGCCGACATCTGCGCTCGCCTGGGCATCACGTTCATCGGTCCGTCCGCTGCCTCGATGCGCCTGCTCGGCGACAAGGTCGAGGCCAAGATCCTCGCCGAGAAGGTGGGCGTCCCGGTCGCGCCGTGGAGCGGTGGTCCCGTCGAGACCCGCGCCGATGCACGTCGGCACGCCGCCGCCATCGGTTATCCCCTGATCATCAAGGCGCGCAGCGGCGGTGGCGGTCGCGGTATCCGCAAGGTCTTCGCCGAGGACGAGCTCGAGCTCGCACTCGAGCGCACCCAGGGTGAGGCCGAGCGCTCGTTCGGCGACCCTGTCGTCTTCCTCGAGCGGCTCGTCACCGAGGCGCGCCACGTCGAGGTCCAGGTCATCGCCGACACCCACGGCAACGTGTGGGCACCCGGCGTCCGCGACTGCTCGATCCAGCGTCGCAACCAGAAGGTCATCGAGGAGTCCAGTTCGGCCGTCCTGACCCGGGAGCAGGCCGACGAGCTGCGCGCCGCCTCCGCGGAGCTGGTCCGCGCCGCCGGGTATCACGGCGCCGGCACGGTGGAGTACCTGTACCAGCCCGAGCAGAAGATCTTCACGTTCCTCGAGGTCAACACGCGCCTGCAGGTCGAGCACCCCATCACCGAGGTGACGACGGGCCTCGACCTGGTCAAGCTGCAGATCCTCGTCGCGGGCGGCCACGTGCTCGAGGGCGACTGCCCGACCGAGTTCGGTCACGCCGTCGAGGCACGACTCAACGCCGAGGACGCCGACAACGGTTTCGCACCGGCGCCCGGCACCGTCCGGTTGCTGAAGTTCCCGCTCGGATCGGGCCTGCGCGTCGACACGGGCATCGCCCAGGGCGACGTCATCCCGCCCGACTACGACTCCATGGTCGCGAAGGTGATCGCTTGGGGCCGTGACCGTTCCGAGGCCCTCGCCCGGCTGCGCACGGCGCTTCGCGAGACCACCGTCGTCATCGACGGCGGCACCACCACGAAGTCGTTCCTGCTCGACCTGCTCGACCGCGAGGAGCTCATCGACGCCACTGCCGACACCGGCTGGCTCGATCGCACCGGCGCGGGCACCGCGGAGGGCCCCACCCGCGTCGCCGACGTCGCACTGATCGCCGCGGCCGTCGACGCCTACGACGCGGACGAGGCCCGTGAGCGCGCCAAGTTCCTGCTGTCCGCCCGCGGCGGCCGTCCCCGCGCCAGCCACGACATCGGCCGCACGGTCGAGCTCAACTACCAGGGCCAGGGCTACCGCCTGACCGTCGGCCAGGTGGGACCGCACCGCTACCTGGTCGCGGTCGACGACCACGAGATCACCATCGACATCGAGCGGCTCGGCACCTTCGAGCGTCGCGCCGAGATCGACGGCACCCGCTACTCCGTCGTCACCGTGCCCGGCCCCGCCGGGTATCTCGTCGAGGTCGACGGCGTGAGCCACCAGATCAGCCAGGACGAGGCCGGCCTGGTGCGCGCACCTGCCCCCGCTGTCGTCGTCGCCGTGCCGGTCGCCGTGGGCGACGAGGTCGAGGCGGGACAGACGCTCGTGGTCCTCGAGGCCATGAAGATGGAGACCGCGGTGCGCGCCGCCTCTGCCGGTCGGGTGAGCGAGGTGCTCGCCGTCGTCAACGCACAGGTCGACAACGGCGCGGCGTTGCTGCGCGTCGACCCGATCGGTGAGACGGCCGCCGCCTCCACCACCGCCCGGGTCGAGTTCCGCTCGCCGTGCGGCGACGCCGACCGCGACGACCGCATCGACGCACTGGCCCGTCTCGACGAACTGCGGGCTCTCCTCAGCGGATTCGACGTCAGCGCGTCCCGTGCGCTCGCCACCATCGCCGAGTACGACGCTCTGCGCGGGGCACTCCCGCGCAAGGACGGCGAGCTGGTCCGCGCCGAGCTGGACCTGCTCACCACCTTCGCCGACATGTGCGAGCTGACGCGTAACCGTCCGACCATGGACGAAGAGGGCACCGACGAGCGCGTCCACAGTCCGCGCGAGCACTTCCACGCGTTCCTGCAGTCGCTCGACGCCGACGTCCAGGGCCTGCCGGACGAGTTCCGCGACAAGCTGGCTCGCGCACTACGGCACTACGACAAGAACGATCTCGATCGCGGCACCGATCTCGAGGAGGCCGTCTACCGACTCTTCCTGGCGCAGCAGCGCATCGAGAACCAGGTCCCGGCCATCGCGGCACTCCTCGATCGGTGGATCGCCGACCCGTCGGTCGCCCCCGACGCGGACAGCGCCGTCGGTGAGGTGCTCGACCGCCTCGTCGTCGCGACCCAGGTGCGGTACCCGGTGATCGGCGACGTCGCCCGCAACCTCCGCTTCCAGTTGTTCGACGAGCCGCAGATCCGCAAGGCGCGCGAGCAGGTCTACGACGGTGTCCGCGGCAGTCTGCAGTACCTGGCCGAGCGGCCCGACGCCGACGATCACCAGGAGCGCATCGACGCCCTGGTCGCCACGGAGGAGCCGCTCGTGGAGCTGCTCTCCCAGCGCATGTCCGACCCGGGCGCCCTGCTCGAGGTGATCACCCGCCAGTACTACGAGATCCGTGACTTCGAGGACGTGAAGGCCTTCGATCGCGAAGGGCAGCACTATGTCTCGGGCACCTTCACCCTCGTCGGCGGCAAGGTCAACCTGCTCTCGACGATGACCGATCGCGCCGGCCTCTCGTCGACGCTGGTGGCGCTCACCGAGACCGCGGGGCCGGCACCCGAGAACCTCGCGGTGGATCTGTACCTCTCGTGGCCGACAGCTCCCGAGGACGGCGACCAGGTGGTCGAGGAGCTGCGCACCGAGATCGCCGCACACCCGGCGACCACGTCGTGGCGTCGCGTCACGGTCACCGTGTTCGGACGCGGCACCGGCATCTCGCGCCAGGTGACGTTCCGGCCGCAGGCAGGCGTTCTGACAGAGGACGTCTCGCTCCGCGACCTGCATCCGCTCACCGGTCAGCGACTGGACCTGTGGCGCCTCAAGAACTTCGACGGCACCCGCATCCCCTCCGCACCCGGCACGTACCTGTTCGATCTGGTGGCGAAGGACAACCCCAAGGACGAGCGACTGGTCGCCCTGGCCGAGATCCGCGACGCCGCAGTGCAGTTCGACGCCCAGGGCAACGTGGTCTCGGTTCCCGCCATCGAGCGCACGCTCTCCGCGTGCCTCGACGGCATCCGCCGCGCCCAGGCTCGCCGCGGCAACCGCCGCCTCGACCACAATCGCGTCGTCCTCTACGTGTGGCCGGTGCTGAACCTGCCGCTCGACAAGCTGCGCATCGTGGCCCGGCATCTCGCGCCGCTCACCGTGGCCGCCGGTCTCGAGGAGATCACCATGATGGCCCGCGTCGTGGTGCGCCCAGGCGCGGAGCCCACCATGCAGGCCCTGCGCTTCTCGTACCGACCCGGTACCGGAGTGGTCACCAAGATCACCGACCCGCCCACCGAGCCCATGCGCCCGCTGGACACGTACACGCAGAACGTGCAGCGCTCGCAGGCACGCGGCACCGTGTACCCGTACGAGCTGATCCCCGTGCTGACCAAGCGCGACGGTTCCTTCGTCGAGTACGACCTGGACGAGTCCGGTGCGCTGCAACCCATCTCGCGGCCGTACGGTCAGAACACCGCGGGCATCATCGTGGGCCTGGTGTCCACGCCGACGGCGCTGTACCCGGAGGGCATGACCCGCGTCGCCCTGTTCGGCGATCCGACCAAGGCGTTGGGCACGGTGGCCGAGGCCGAGTGTGCGCGCGTCGTCGCCGCGATCGACCTGGCCGAGGAGATGAACGTCCCTGTCGAGTGGTTCGCGCTCTCCTCAGGCGCGACCATTTCCATGGGCAGCGGCACGGAGAACATGGACTGGGTGTCGCGGGCTCTGCGCCGCATCATCACCTTCACGCAGGCCGGTCACGAGATCAACGTGATCGTCGCGGGCATCAACGTCGGCGCGCAGCCGTACTGGAACGCCGAGGCCACGATGCTCATGCACACCAAGGGCATCCTGGTGATGACGCCGGAGAGCGCGATGGTGCTCACCGGCAAGCAGTCCCTGGACTACTCCGGTGGCGTCTCCGCGGAGGACAACTTCGGCATCGGTGGCTACGACCGCGTCATGGGCCCCAACGGGCAGGCGCAGTACTGGGCTCCGAACCTCGGAGCTGCGTGCGACGTCCTCTTCGCGCACTACGATCACGCGTATCGCGCACCGGGAGAACGCTTCCCGCGCCGCACCACGACCGTCGACCCGGTCGACCGCGACGTGCGGACCTACCCGCACGTCCACCCGTCGAGCGACTTCAAGACCGTCGGCGACATCTTCTCCTCGGCCACCAACCCCGAGCGCAAGAAGCCGTTCGACATCCGCACCGTCATGCGCGCCGTGGTCGATCAGGACCACGCCGTGCTCGAGCGGTGGGCCGACATGGCCGACGCGGACACGTCCGTCGTCTTCGACGCCCACCTCGCCGGTTACCCGGTGTCGGTGATCGGCATCGAATCGCGTGCCATCTCGCGCAAGGGATGGTTCCCGTCCGACGGCCCCGACCAGTGGACGTCGGGAACGCTGTTCCCCCGCTCGTCCAAGAAGACGGCCCGTGCGATCAACGCAGCCAGCGGCAACCGCCCGCTGGTGGTGCTGGCCAACCTGTCCGGCTTCGACGGGTCACCGGAGTCGCTGCGCAACCTGCAGCTCGAGTACGGCGCCGAGATCGGCCGTGCCATCGTCAACTTCGACGGACCGATCGTGTTCTGCGTGGTCTCCCGGTATCACGGCGGCGCGTTCGTGGTGTTCTCCGGAGCGCTCAACGAGAACATGGAGGTGCTGGCCGTCGAGGGATCGTTCGCATCCGTCCTCGGTGGTGCACCGGCCGCAGCAGTGGTCTTCACGCGAGACGTCAACAAGCGCACCGCATCCGACCCGTCCGTCCGCGATCTCGAGGCACGCATGAACTCCTCCGAGGACGACACGGAGCGGGCCCGGTTGCAGGTGGAGCTGTCGGCCACCCGCACCGCGGTGCGCTCGGAGAAGCTCGGTGAGGTGGCGTCCGAGTTCGAGGCGGTGCACAACATCGAGCGAGCGCGGACCGTCGGTTCGGTGCACCACATCGTGGCGGCCGCCGAACTGCGCCCGCAGATCGTCGCGGCTATCGAGCGCGGAATGGCCCGCCAGGCCTGACCTGATCGACAGAGAGACACCCTCCCCCGCGTGTGCGGGGGAGGGTGTCTCTCGTTCGGTGGTGGCGGTCGACGCCCCGGCGTCAGTTGAAGCCGATACCGGCGCTGACGATGACCTCGGCGGTGATGGACCCGTCGGCCAGCGGGGTGCCCTGCACCACGATCGAGGTGCCGGGCGCGAGGTCCGCCACCGTGGCAGCGCCGAGCGCGAGGATCTGCGTGTTCGCGTTCGTCACCACGGTGACGGTGGACCCGCCGATCCCGTCCATGACGATGGTGGTGCCGTCGTTCGAGATGATCGTGCCCACGGAGGCCCCCTGGGACCCCAGCGCCTCCCCCACTCCCCCGGGAATCTGCTCCAGACCCGGCAGCGAGCCGAGCGGCGGGACGCTCGTCGACGGCGGCGCCGTGGTCGTGGGCGGGGCGGAGCGCGGCGTGATGGCCGGCGCCGCGGTGCGCGAGGACGACGTCGAGTCGTACAGCAGATAGGCCCCGGTGCCGATGAGTGCGATCACGACGAGCGCCGCCACGACGATGAGTGCGGTCTTCGGACCGCGCGGGGGCTTGCTGTCGCCGTTCTCGAGGAAGGGCGCCTCGCCGTACTGGTTCTGCTGGTACTGGTTCTGCTGGTACGGGGGCTGCTGGTACTGGGGATAGCCCTGCGTCGGGTAGCCCTGCTGCTGCGGATGACTCTGCTGTGTCGGGTAGCCCTGAGTCGGATACTGCTGCTGCTGGGGGTAGCCCTGCTCGTACGGCGGTTGCTGGGCGTACCAGTCGCCTGCCGGGAGCGCCTCGGTCGGGTTGTAGCCGGACTGCCCGTAGGCCTGGCCCGGATCCGACGTGTGACCGGGAGTGCCGAGGTACTCCGTCGGCTGGTCGCGGTCGCGGTCGCGAGCCGAGTCGTCGTTGTCGCGCGGTCCGGTCGGCGTCGTCATGACCTCAGGATAGTCCCCGAAAAGACCGGGCAAATCGGACGAGATGTGCCGTGCGCCGGGCACCGAACCGACCGTTGTGATCGACTCGGAAGGTTCGCATCTCACGAGGAGAACTGACATGTCGATCGACAACAAGGACGCGGACCCAGTCAGCGCGACCGGACAACCCGGCGCTCTGGGAACCAGTCTGAAACCACGTCACATCACCATGATCTCGATCGCCGGTGTCATCGGCGCCGGACTGTTCGTCGGATCCGCGACCGCGATCAACCTGGCCGGCCCCGCCGTGCTGTTGTCGTATCTGTTCGCCGGCATCCTCGTCGTCCTGGTGATGCGCATGCTCGGGGAGATGGCGACCGCCAACCCCGACACCGGATCGTTCTCCACGTATGCGACCCGCGCGCTCGGCCACTGGGCCGGGTTCTCCGTCGGGTGGCTCTACTGGTGGTTCTGGGTGCTGGTCATCCCGGTCGAGGCCACGGCCGGTGCGCTGATCATGTCGTCGTGGATCGGCGGTGACCAGTGGATCTGGGCGCTCGCCATCACGCTGATCCTCACCGTCACCAACCTGCTGAGCGTGGGCAACTACGGCGAGTTCGAGTTCTGGTTCGCGCTCATCAAGGTGGTCGCGATCATCGGGTTCATCGCGCTCGGCGTGCTCGCGATCCTGGGTCTGCTGCCGGGCAGCGACGTCAGCGGGGTATCGCACCTGTGGTCGGACGGCGGGTTCATGCCCTTCGGTTTCGGTGCCGTCATCGCCGCCATGCTCACGACGATGTTCTCGTTCATGGGCACCGAGATCGTCACCATCGCCGCCGCGGAGTCGCCCGATCCGAAGAAGGGCATCACCCGCGCGGTCAACTCGGTGATCTGGCGCATCATGATCTTCTACCTCGGCTCGATCTTCATCGTCGTCGCCCTGGTGCCGGCCGCGGAGCTCGACGCCGAGACCGGCTCGTACCAGTTCGTGTTGGGGCAGATGAACATTCCGCACGCGGACCGCATCATGGACGTCGTCATCCTCACCGCCGTCGCCTCGTGCCTGAACTCCGCGCTGTACACGGCGAGCCGCATGTTGTTCTCGCTGTCCGAGCGTGGCGACGCCCCCGCGGCGGTACGCAAGGTGTCGAGCCGCGGCGTGCCCTACGTCGCCGTACTGGCCTCCACCGCACTAGGATTCGTGGCCGTCGCCGGCAACTACGCGCTGCCGGAGAAACTGTTCGGGTACCTGCTCGCGACCACCGGTGCCGTGGCTCTCTTCGTGTACCTCGCCATCGCGGCCAGCCAGTTGGTGTTGCGGCGCACGCTCGACCGGGAGGGTCGCCGACCTCCGGTGCGCATGTGGCTGTATCCGTGGCTGACGTATCTGGCGATCGGCTTCATCGTCGTCGTCCTCGTGATGATGGTGATCATGCCGGAGCAGCGGACGGCCATCGGCTTCTCCGCGGTGCTGGCAGCGGTCACCGTGGTGGCCGGTGTGCTGCGTCAGCGACGCGTGACCGCCGCCGAATCCGCGCGCGTCTGACAGCCCCGCCACCGTCGTTCAGAACGGTGGCGGGTCGTCGATCGCTGCGGCTTCTCGAGCTCGGCGGTTGCGTGCCCGTTCAGCGCGTCGCCGCGCATGAACGGCCGCAAGGCGAGTGCGTCGTCTCGTCGGTGGCGACTCGGTCCCGGGCGGCGGGTGCACCACTGGCTCGTCGAAGGTGACGTCGGCCAGTTCCGGGTGGAGGTCGTATCCGTTGTGAGCCGGACCGGGAACGGTGCGACCCTCCGGGGTGGTGACGGTCGAGAGGACTCTGCCGGGTAGCTCCGGGTCGGGGTACTGATCGTCGAGGAAGTCGGTGAACGTCTTCAGAGTGTGGTGAAAGCGGCACTTGCTGTTGAGATTCACCGCCGTGGTCTGTCCACCGGCGGCCGGGTCGTCGTGGTCGTACTCGGTCACGTGGTCGAGGTCCGCCGTCACCGCCGGGTTGTTGCATCCGGGCCACGTGCAGTACTGGTCGCGGGCACGGACGAACGTCTCGAGTGCCGCGCTGGGCCGATACGGGTCGGCCGGCTGATGGGCTGCGGGCGTCGCGTCCATCCGTCGACGCACGGCATCGGAACGGTTCGCCAGATCCCGCAGGTGGTCGGGCGAGATGACACCGTGACCGTGCAGGAAGCCGGAGCGGCCGGAGGTGTCGGGGGCTGCACCTTCCGGGCTCGATGCAGCTGCGGTGACCGCATCCAGGGTGGCCGCGTCACCCACCACGTGCACGACGACGGTGGTCGCGCTGATCGAGTCGGGGTCGGTCTCCGTGTGTGTGCACGTGGGATCGCCGCACTGACAACCGAATCCGGTGCCGGTGACGAGTGCGAACAGTGCGTCGGACGCGCGAGCGTTGCGGCTGCGCGGATCGCGCGAGCAGACGTTCGCAGCAAGAGCCTCGACACGGGTTGCGACGAGCAGCGCGTCCTCGGCCGCCAGGGTGGCACCGACGGCCGCCATGCCGTCGGGAGCGTTCTCGACCCAGAAGGAGCGATTCTCCTTGGCCCTGATGCGCCTCTCGCGCACCGCATCAGGATCATGACGATGAACGATGCAGTCGACCATGTCCCGCAGCCGGGTGTCGGACCACGAACGGCGACGCCGAAGGGCGGCAGCGATCTCGGCGTCGACCTCGTCGGCGTAGTCGCGGCCGTCCACCAGATCGGTACGAGTGACGATGGTGTGCAGGTGTTTCGGCGCGAGCAGCCCGTCCCGCAGACACTCTGCGACACGCGGCAGGCGATCGCGCAACACGAGGGCGCGAAAGAGAATGCCGTCGGCGGCACCCTGACTGACGGACAGCACGGTGGCGATGCGGGCGGCGCACTGTGTCGCCGCGTCCAGGCGTCGGCGGTCCGAGGCCTCGACCGGCGCGACGATCAGGGCGTGGAGGTGCGCGGCCGCCCGGTAGCGAGTCCACTCCAGGAAGCCGAGGCCGGCGGTCGCGTGAACGACGGTGTCCAGAGCCTCCTCGATCGACGCATCGGTCAGCGCCACCGGAAGGCCCATGGCCTCCGGATTCTGCTGCGCCCACCCCGACTCGAACATGTGTGCGAAGATAACAGGAGCCACCGACACCGTCAGAAATGTCGACGAGCGAGGTCTGCCGCCAGTTCCGCGACGCGTGTCCGCGCCTCGTGCGGCTCCACCACCTCGAGGTGATCGGCGAACTGCAGCAGTTGCCGTACCCCCTCGATGGTCGAGTATCTGATCGACATCTGCGTCCAGCCGTCTCCGGCGGGCTCGCTCGCGGTGATGCGCGATCCGAGCACACGGTGGGCGAGATCTGTTCTGTTCGAACGGAGACGAGCCGTGACGATCACGTCGCCGGGCGCCTCCACCGCCGCGGACAGCTCGGACCACACACCGCGCAGGCCGACGGAACGATGGTGACTCGACTCGCCCGTGACCTCGTACCCGTCCAACCGCGCCAGTGCGAACAGCCGTCCGCGCCGACCGACGTCGGCGACCAGATACCACCGTCCGGCCTTCGCGGCGAGACCGTACGGATCGACCACCACCGCTTCTGCCTCGAGCGCTCCGCTTCGCCTGTAGCGCAGAAGGAGTCGGCGGCCGGAACGAAGGTCTAGTGCCAGATCCCCGACGTTCACGACGTCACGACCGGGTGCGAACCAGCTCGTGTTGTCGACGACGACCAGCTCCGCGAGACTGCGGCTCGCCGCCTCGACGCCTGCTCGACGCGCCGCGATCTTGCGCATCGCCATATCGTGCGTCCCGGTCACACCGAGTCGCCCACGCTGCTCCTCGTCGAGACCGGCGAGCGTCACCGCGTCCATCTCTGCCGGCTCGAGGTACGACGCATTGAGTCGTGCCCCCGGCAACAGCACGATCCCGCCGTGCCGTCCGCGCTCGGCGTACACCGGCACCCCGGCGGCCGACAGGGCATCGACATCGCGCAGCACGGTGCGCCGACTCACCTCGAGACGTTCCGCGAGTTCACCCGTGGTGATGCGGTGCCGGGTCTGCAGCAGCAGTAGAAGGGCGAGAAGTCGGGACGACGTCATGACAGGAATTGTGCGCCGAATAGGTGACAGCTTCTGGCAGGTATGGCGCGCTTCATGGAGTCCGTCATCCACCTCACTCACACAGGAGCGTCCTCGTGCCCGCACCCAATCTGTTTCTCGTCTACGTCACCGACATCGACCGCGCGACCGACTTCTACAGTCGGCTGTTCGACATCGAGGCGACCTTCCGTAGCCCCCGCTACGTCGCCTTCGACGCGGGCGGAACCGTCACGTTCGCTCTGTGGAGCGGGCGCCCCGACCATGCGCACTCGGCCACTCCGCGGACGTCCGAGATCGGGGTGATGCTGCCCGGTCCGGCGTCGAGGATCGACGACGTGTTCCGGGACTGGTCCACGACGGCCGGACTCGTCGTCGTCGAATCGCCCCACGACGACGTGTTCGGTCGGACGTTCGTGGTCGCCGACCCGGACGGCAACCTCGTCCGAGTCGCCCCCGTCGACTGACCCGAGCGTGACGGCCACCACACTCGATTGACCGTGACGCAGCGACACAGTTACCTTCTGTCCACCTTCTATGCTACACCGCATAGAACCGACGGAGCGGGGTTCCATGGCACTGCATCAGGCACCACCCACCACCTCGCTGTCAGGGCGAGGCCGCGCGCTGGCGCTCCTCGTCATCTGCGCGGCCGAGTTGCTGGTGGTCCTCGACAACACCATCGTCAACGTCGCGCTGCCGTCCATCGGCGTCGAGCTCCAGACCTCGATGTCCGGCCTGCAGTGGGTGGTCGACGCCTACACACTGACGTTCGCCGGCTTCCTGTTGGCGCTCGGGCACTTCGGCGATCGGTACGGACGCTGCCGCGTCATGATCATCGGCCTGCTCGGGGTGGCGGCGCTGTCTGTGGTGGGGGCGCTGTCGAGTGACCTCGACCAGGTCATCGCGGCACGCGCCGTCATGGGCGTCTTCGCGGCGGCAGTGTTCCCGGCGACGCTGGCCATGATCATCACCATCTTCACCGACCCCCGCGAGAAGGCACTGGCCATCGCCGCCTGGACGGCCATGGCCGGTTTCGCCATCGCGATCGGTCCGACCGCGGGTGGCTATCTACTGGAACACTTCTCGTGGCACTCGGTCTTCTGGATCAACGTGCCCGTGGCACTCGTCGTGGCCGTCGCCGCTCGAGTTCTGGTCCCGGAGTCGCGCGCCGAGCACGTCGGCCGCTTCGACGTCGTCGGACTCGTGTCCTCACTGGTGGCGATCACGGCACTGGTGTGGACGATCATCGAGGCCCCGCATCGCGGATGGCTGTCGGCCACCTCCCTCGCCGGCTACGCGCTCTCCGCCGTGGCGATCGCCGGCTTCCTCGCGTGGGAGAAGCGCACAGCCGCTCCGGTTCTCGATCTGACTCTGTTCGCGAACCGTCGCTTCTCGCTCCCGGCCCTGTCGATCGCCGTCGGCTACTTCTCCATGTTCGGCTTCCTGTTCATGATCACCCAGTACTTCCAGGGCGTCCGCGAGTACTCACCGCTCGAGTTCGGCCTGCACTCACTGCCGTTCGCGGTGGCCGTGGGTGTGGGCGCACCGATCGCCACGCTGATCGCTCAGCGCTTCGGTGCCACCGCCGTCATCGTGCTGGGTCTGCTCATCGTCAGCACGGGGATGGCCATCGCCGGCCAGACCACCGTGGACACGCCCTACGTCGGCCCGGTATTGCTGTCGATGGTCCTCATGGGGCTAGGACTGGCCGTCGTCCAGGGACCCGCGACCGACTCCATCATGTCCGCGGTCGACCTGGACGGCGCAGGCGCCGGGTCGGCGGTCAACGACACGACACGCGAGATCGGCGGCACACTCGGTGTGGCGGTACTGGGTTCGATCGTCGCCTCGGTCTACTCCGCGCGGGTCACCCCCTTGCTCGACGCAGTGCCCTCGTCGCTGATGACGGACGGCGAGAAGGGTTTCGCGTCCGAAACCGTCATCGCGGTGATCGAGATGGCGAAGCGTCCCACGCCGTCGCTGTTCGAACAGCAGAAGGCGGAACTGATTCTGGCGATGAAGTCCGCAAGCCTCGAGGGATTCCAGTTCGCCTCGTACGTCACGGTGTCCGCGTGCCTGGCGTGCGCCGTGGCCGTCGCGATCTGCATGCCGTGGAAGCCCGCCGCCGACTCGGTTCTGGCCGCAGCACGAACTCGCCGCCGGTAGTCTGACGTCGGAGTGTGCCGCAGACCGTCGAAACGAGTCGTCGTGAGATCACAGCGGATCAGTCCTGATCCGGTTCTGTCGTTTCTCGCGTTGACGCCGAGACCAGCAGAACGATCTCGCGCCGTCATCGCGGGCATCACGGTGCTCGTCGGCGTCGCCGGCCTGCTGCTCCTGCCCTCCGACGCCCTCCGACCGGGCGGCGCGGTGTGGATACTTCTGTTCTCCGCCACGACCGTTCCCGTCGCGGTCGCCTGGTTCACGACCACGCGTCCGAGGCACTTCGAGACCGCCTACGTCGTCTACGCCGACGTGGGCGTGCTCACCGTCGTGACGATGTACGACTCCGCGTTCCTGTCGATGCCGGCATGCGCCGTACTGGTGCTGGTCTCCCTGTTCGCAGCGGCGTTCACCGACACCCTCACCCTCACATTGCATGTCGCCTTCTCTTGTGGCCTGCTCGTCGTGCTCGCCGCCGTCTCGATCGAGCAGGGCACGGAGATCTGGCTCGTGCTGTCACGCACGCTCGCGCTGATGAGCATGTTCGCCACGCCCTTCGTCATCCGCATGTACGTCTCCTACCTCCGCCGACAGGTCGAGGCCTCGCAACGCGATCCACTCACGGGGTTGCTGACGCGACGCGGGCTCTACAACCGGGTGACGTCGCAATCGCAGTCCGTGCAGAGTCGCCGCACCGCTCTCGGCGTCTTCGTCGAGATCGCCGACTTCGCGGACGTCGAGCAGCGTTTCGGCCGCGGCTCGGGCCGGGAGGTGCTCGAGGAGATCGCCGAGCGGCTCACCACCGAGGCTCCGGCGGACGCCGTCGCGGCACGGTTGAGCACCTCGCAGTTCCTGTGTGTACTTCTCGTCGGTCCGGACGGTTCCGCCGATCGCGCGATGCGGGATCTGGCCACCGGACTCGAGAGCACCCCTCTGCGCAGCGCACCGGTCACGGTTCTGACGGGCTCGGTGGCGGAGACCGTCGACCCGCATGCCGACGTGGGCACTACCCTGCACCACCTGATGACGCGTGCGGAGGCGACGATGCAGCGTCGCCACGCCAGTCGGGCGTCCGCGTCGGCGGACCTGCGCGACCGTATCGCGGCGCTCATCGCGTCGGGCGGCCCGAGCATCGTCTTCCAGCCCGTCTGCACCACCGACACGGGAGCCGTCGTCGGCTACGAGGCGTTGTCGCGATTCCCCGACGGGTACGGCTCTCCGCAGACGTGGTTCACCGACGCGTCGACCGTCGGCCTGCGCGTGGACCTCGAACTCAGTGCCATCCACGCGGCGATCACCGCGTCCAGCGTGCTGCCATCGGGTGCCTTCGTGGCGGTCAACACCTCGGCGGACACCATCCTGTCCAGCGATCTCGCCGCGGACCTGATCGGGCGCGGAGACAGGGGCAGACGCTGGATCGTGGAGGTGACCGAACACGACCGCATCGACGACTACGACGGGATGGGCGTCGCCGTCGAGATGTTGCGCTCGGCGGGCGTCCTCATCTCGGTGGACGACGTGGGAACCGGCTACTCGGGTCTGCGCCAACTGGTGGAACTACGTCCCGGCGTGGTCAAACTCGACGCCTCGATCGTGCGCGGCATCGACACCGACCCCATGCGTCGTGCCGCCGCCGTCAGCATCGTCACGTTCTCGCGGGAGATCGGTGCCGTCTGCATCTTCGAGGGCGTGGAGACCGCCGAGGAACTCGCCACGGCGCGCGAGGTGGGAGCGGATCTGGTGCAGGGATACCTGCTCGGCCGCCCCGCACCCGCCTCGGAACTGCTCGTGAGGGACACCCCCCACCCGACTGCTTGATGACAATGATTATCATCAAGGCATGGCCCCTCTGCTCCCCGTCACCGTCCTGTCCGGCTTCCTCGGCGCCGGCAAGACCACCATCCTGGAACACGTGCTCGCGAACCGGCAGGGTCTCAGGGTCGCGGTCATCGTGAACGACATGAGCGAGATCAACATCGACGCGAGGCTCATCGACGGGTCGGTCACCGGGTCGACCACGCTGGTCCGCACCGAGGAGCGGCTGGTCGAACTCACCAACGGCTGCATCTGCTGCACGCTTCGCGACGACCTCATCGAGGCCGTGGGCACGCTGGCGTCGGCAGGCGACATCGACTACCTGCTGATCGAATCGACAGGTGTCTCCGAGCCCCTGCCCGTCGCGGCATCGTTCGACTGGGTCTTCGAGCCCCGAGAGTGGGAGCCGCAGAGCGACGCGCCCGTCAGCCTCGGCACCCTGGCCCGCCTGGACACGATGGTGACGGTCGTGGACGCCTCCACCTTCCTCACGGAGATCTCCCGCGGCGACACACTCGACGACCGCGAGCTCGATGTCGCCGAGGGTGACGAGCGATCCATCTCGGACCTCCTCGTGGACCAGGTGGAGTTCGCCGACATCGTGCTGATCAGCAAGACGGACCTCGTCTCCGACGCTCTCGCCGGAGCCACCGACGCCGCCGTGCGACGGCTCAATCCCCGCGCCGAGGTCGTGCGCACGATCAAAGGGGCCATCGACCCCGCCCGAATCCTCGACACCGGTCTCTACGACCCCGAGGCCGCGCTACTCGCCCCGGGCTGGGACGACGAGCTCACCGGCACCCACGTGCCGGAGAGCGAGGAGTTCGGCATCTCGAGCTTCGTCTACACCGCCGACCGGCCGTTCCACCCCACGCGCCTGAACCGAACACTCGACCGGTTGCACGATGTGTTGCGAAGCAAAGGTTTCTGCTGGATCGCGTCGCGACCGGACCGGGCGGCGGTGTGGTCGCAAGCGGGCCCGAACCTCACCATCGACGGTGCGCAACCGTGGTCGGAGATCGACGTTCCGGCCGGCCAGGAGATCGTCGTCATCGGAGTACGACTACGCCCGGACATGGTTCGTGACCTTCTCGACACCGCACTGCTGACAGACGCGGAGGTGACAGCGGGTCCGGACGCCTGGAGGGGCTATCCGGACCCGTTGCCCGAGTGGACGATCGATGTTCACGTGCACGGTTGACGCGTCGATCTCAACTCAGCTCGAGCGTCGCGCCGTCCTCCGACGTGTCCACCGTGACCGTGTCACCGTCGACGACCTTGCCCGCCAGCAACAGCTTGGCCAACTGATCGCCGATGGCCTGCTGGATGAGCCGACGCAGCGGCCGGGCCCCGTACTGCGGGTCGTAACCCCGTACGGCCAACCAGAACCGGGCCGACGGCGTGACGTCCAGCGTGAGTCGACGAGCCGACAGGCGGCGCTGCAGTTGCAGTAACTGGATGTCGACGATGGACTGCAGCTGCTCCTCGCTCAGGGCGTCGAAGACGACCACGTCGTCGAGCCGGTTCACGAACTCCGGCTTGAACGCGCTGCGCACCGCCGCCATCACATGGTCCCTGTCGCCACCCGCACCGAGATTCGAGGTGAGGATCAGGATCGTGTTGCGGAAGTCCACCGTTCGGCCCTGACCGTCGGTCAGGCGGCCCTCGTCGAGCACGGCGAGCAGGATGTCGAACACGTCCGGGTGCGCCTTCTCGACCTCGTCGAACAGCACCACCGTGTACGGCCGACGACGCACGGCCTCGGTCAGCTGACCACCGGCCTCGTACCCGACGTATCCGGGCGGGGCACCGACCAGCCGAGCCACCGAGTGCTTCTCGCTGTATTCGCTCATGTCGATACGGATCATGGCGCGCTCGTCGTCGAACAGGAAGTCCGCCAACGACTTCGCGAGTTCCGTCTTGCCGACGCCCGTCGGTCCGAGGAACAGGAACGACCCGGTGGGCCGGTTCGGATCGGACACCCCGGCACGAGCGCGGCGCACCGCGTCGGACACGGCCTGGACCGCGTCGTCCTGACCGACGACACGCTTGCCCAGCTCGTCCTCCATGCGGAGGAGCTTCGCCGTCTCACCCTCGAGCATCCGGCCCGCGGGGATACCGGTCCACGCCGCGACCACGTCGGCGACGTCGTCCGGGCCGACCTCTTCCTTCAACATCACGTCACCCTGGGGAACGGTGGCCGCGGTCTTCTCCGCGAGCTCCTTCTCCAGCGACGGGATGCGTCCGTAGCGCAGCTCCGCGGCCTTGCCCAGATCACCGTCGCGCTCGGCCCGCTCGGACTCGCCGCGCAGCGCTTCGAGCTGCTCCTTGAGGTCGCGCACCGAATCGATGGCGTTCTTCTCGTTCTGCCAACGCGTGCTCAGTTCGGCCAGCTTCTCCTTGCTGTCCGCCAGCTCACCGCGCAGCTTCTCGAGACGGGTCTTCGACGCGTCGTCGGTCTCCTTGGCCAGCGCCATCTCCTCGATCTCGAGTCGGCGCACGACACGCTCGATCTCGTCGATCTCGACCGGACGCGAGTCGATCTCCATGCGGAGGCGGGACGCGGCCTCGTCGACGAGGTCGATGGCCTTGTCCGGCAGGAACCGTGAGGTGATGTAGCGATCCGACAGTGTGGCGGCGGCGACCAGGGCGGAGTCGGTGATGCGCACACCGTGGTGCACCTCGTACCGCTCCTTGAGGCCACGCAGGATGCCGACCGCGTCGTCCACGGACGGCTCACCGACCAGCACCTGCTGGAACCGGCGCTCGAGTGCGGCGTCCTTCTCGATGTACTTGCGGTACTCGTCGAGCGTCGTGGCGCCCACCAACCGCAGCTCACCACGCGCGAGCATCGGCTTGATCATGTTGCCCGCGTCCATGGCGGACTCGCCCGTCGCGCCCGCACCGACGATGGTGTGCAGCTCGTCGATGAACGTGATGACCTGGCCGGCCGAGTTCTTGATGTCGTCGAGCACGGCCTTGAGCCGCTCCTCGAACTCACCGCGGTACTTGGCGCCCGCGACCATCGATCCCAGGTCGAGCGACAAGACGGTCTTGCCGCGCAGGCTCTCCGGGACATCGCCGGCGACGATGCGCTGCGCGAGGCCCTCGACGATCGCGGTCTTGCCGACGCCGGGCTCACCGATGAGCACCGGGTTGTTCTTGGTACGGCGCGAGAGCACCTGCACCACACGACGGATCTCGGTGTCGCGACCGATGACCGGATCGAGCTTGCCGCTGCGTGCGGCCTCGGTGAGGTCGGTCGAGTACTTCTCCAGAGCCTGGTACGTCGCCTCCGGGTCCGGGCTCGTGACGCGGGCACTGCCACGCACGGTGGTGAACGCCTCGCGCAGCGCCGCCGGTGTCGCCCCGTTCCTCTGGAGCAGCGTCGCGACATCGGAATCGCCCGTCGAGAGTCCGACCACCAGGTGCTCGGTCGAGACGTACTCGTCGTCGAGTTCGGTGGCCAGCTGTTGAGCGGCGGTGATCGCGCCCAGCGCGTCACGTCCGAGCTGCGGCTGGGTGGTGGAGCCGGTGGCCGACGGCATACGGTCCACCAGAGTCTGCGCCTGCGAGCGGATCGCGCTCGGGTCGACGCCGACAGCCTTCAGCAACGGCGCGGCGATGCCGTCCGTCTGGTCGAGCAGTGCGACGAGCAGGTGAGCCGGCCGGATGTCCGGGTTGCCCGCTGCGGATGCCGACTGCAGTGCAGCGGTCAACGCTGCCTGGGTCTTCGTGGTGGGAGTGAACGAGTCCACCGGTCACCTTCCTTCGGGTCGAACGGGTGTGTCGACGAGAACAACCTTAGTCGACTTGAGTCTATTCCGCTCAAGTTTGTTGCCGCCGCACCACGCAGGAGGGCGCCGCCCAGCGCGCTGGCCGTGACCGGACACGACCACTACTCTCGGACACACCACTCGCACACGAACCCGTCACGACTATCGAAGGTGCCCATTGCTCGACCCGCAGGCCCTGGCGCGAGTGCGCGCCGGAGTTGCCTCCGCGCTGTCCGACGACGGCGCGGACACCGTGGCCGGCGCCTTCTACGCTCGACTGTTCGCCGAGTACCCCGATTTCCGCGGCTTCTTCCCCGCCGCCATGGATCAGCAGCGGCACCGCCTCCTGCGCGCCGTCGACCACGTCGTCCGGCACCTCGACGACCGCGACTTCCTTCCCTTCCTGCATCAACTCGGGCGTGACCACCGCAAGCACGGCCTGACCGGCGCGCACTTCCTCGCCGCCCAGAACGCGCTGGTCGACGCGTTCCGCACCACGGCGGACCCGGACGTCTGGACAGACGAGACCGACGCGGCGTGGCGCCGCGTGGTGTCGATGATCTGCAACTCGATGGCCGTCGGGGCCGACACCGAGGACCTGCCGCCGTACTGGGGAGCGACGGTGGTCGAGCACCATCGCGTGCTCGACGACCTCGCGATCGTGCGCCTGCAGACGGACGCCGACATTCCCTTCGCCGCCGGCCAGTACCTCAGCGTGCAGATCCCGCAGCGTCCACGGATGTGGCGGTACCTCTCCCCCGCGATCGCACCCAACGACTACCGCGGCATCGAGTTCCACGTCCGGCGGGTGTCGGCCGGCTGGGTGAGTCCGGCCATCGTCTCGGAGACCACGGTGGGCGACCGCTGGCTGCTCGGGCCGCCGCTGGGCGGACTCAGTGTGGACACGTCGCCTGGCAGCGAGGACGTGCTCATGATCGCGGGTGGCACCGGCATCGCCCCCCTGCGTGCGCAGCTGATGGACATGGCGATGCGGAGCCGTAATCCGCGGGTGCATCTGTTCGTGGGCGGCGAGTATCCGAGCGACCTCTACGACCTGGACACGCTGTGGAACCTGGCACGCACCAACCCGTGGCTCACCATCGTGCCGGTCGTGGAGCAGCCCGAGGAGCCGTGGTGGCGGCCCGGTCCGGCGCGCGAGTTCCCGCCGGGCATGAACCACACCATGGTGGGCAAGCTCGGGCAGGTGGTCACGCGGTTCGGATCGTGGGCCGATCGGCAGATCCAGGTGTGTGGATCACCGTCGATGGTGCGCACCACCCTGTACGCACTGCGCAAGGTGGGGACGCCGATGCAGAACGTCCAGCACGATCCCCTGGGTCAGTGAGGGTGCGCGTGCGCCAGGCGGCGTAGCGGCGGGACCGTCTGCGGCGGCTGCTTGCGGGGCGGGAGCACGCTCAGCAACCGGGTGGTCGACGCGGTGACCTCGGCCACGGCGGTCTCGAAGGCGTCCCGGTTCGCGTCCGACAGTGTGCGGAGTCCGCTGACCTTGCGCACGTACTGACGCGCGGCCGCCTCGATCTCCTCGTCCGTCGCCGCAGGCTCGAGGCCGCGCAGTTCGGTGATGTTTCGGCACATGCGAATCACGGTAGACCGGGCGCCGTCCGAGGGGAACACCCGAAGAGCTTTACGCTGTACAGGCACCACGTCGGATAATGTCCACCAATTCAAGCTTCGTGCAGTTTTCGATCACCGCGAAATCATCTGTTCAACCGATTGCGCGCTGATCGGAAAGCGCATTTCCCAGCATCCGCTCGGGCGCCGACAAACCACCCCAGACGCCGTACGGCTCACCGGCGGCCACCGCGTAATCACGGCACCGCATCAGCACGGGGCACTGCTCGCAGACCCGTTTGGCCTGCTCCTCGCGAGCGGTTCTCTTATGTCCCCGTTCACCTTCCGGATGGAAGAAGACGGCAGAATCCATACCGCGGCACAATCCGTTCAACTGCCACTCCCACGTCGTGGCAATCGGCTCGGGTAACTGGACGGGCTTCGACATGACGCTCCTCGTTGTTCGCCTCGTATGCGACGTCACGCTCTCAGTATTACATTACGAACAATCGTCCAAAAAGTTAATGCGAATAGTCGTGACACACGATTTCCAGTCATCGCGAGTCACAGACACCCTCACGGCCGCTCCTCGGACCTCTCTCCCCGATGAGGCGAGCAGGGCCCCCGTCGCCTAGGTTTGACCGAGTGAGAAGCCCCGGTCACCGTCCAGGTCGTGCGCTGTGAGCGCTGTGGACCTCCCCCTCGACCTTCGCCGCGCCCTCGTCGGCGTCGCGCGGGTGCCGAGACTGCTGGTCGCCTCCGACTACGACGGCACCATGGCGCCGTTCGTCTCCGACCCGCAGAAGGCGTTTCCGCTGCCCGAATCGGTCCGCGCACTCCGCGCTCTCGCCGGTCTCGACGGCACCCAGGCTGCTGTGATCTCGGGGCGCGCGCTGCGTGACCTGGCGATCCTCTCCCGCCTGCCCGTCGAGGTCCAGCTCGTGGGCAGCCACGGGTCCGAGTTCGACGCCGGCTTCGTCACCGAGCTCGGCGGCGAGGCTACGGCACTGCTCGAGCGCGTGGTCGCCGAGCTCCGCACGGTCGCGTCCCGCGGCGCGAACATCAGCGTCGAGACCAAGCCCGCCAGCGCCGCTCTGCACGTGCGCAACGCCGACCCCGAGGCCGGACAGCGCGCCCTCGACGAGGTCCGTGCGGGCGCAGCCACCTGGGACGGCGTACAGGTCACCGAGGGCAAGTCCGTGATCGAGCTCGCCGTCATCGCGACCGACAAGGGCCAGGCCCTCGACATCCTGCGACACCAGGGCGGCGCCTCCGCCGCCGTCTTCTTCGGCGACGACGTCACCGACGAGAAGGCGTTCCGACGGCTGCACGGGCCGGACATCGGCGTCAAGGTCGGCGACGGTGAGTCGCTCGCCGGCTACCGCGTCGACACCCTCGAGCAGGTGGCCGCGGCGCTCGCGTTCCTGTTGGAGGAGCGCCGCACCTGGCTCTCCGGTGCGGACGCCCCGCGCATCGAGCGTCTCACCATGATGGCGAGCCCACGATCGGTGGCACTCCTGACGCCCGAGGCCGGCCTCACGTGGCTGTGTCACCCCGAACCCGACTCCGCCGCCGTCTTCGCACACCTGCTCGGCGGCGACGAGGCGGGCCACTTCACCGTCGGCCCGCTGCGTCCGTCCCTCCCGCTGAGCCAGCAGTACATCGACAGCACCATGACGGTGCAGACCCGCTGGGCCAGCCTGCAGGTCGACGACTACCTCGCGCACGACGTGCCGAGCGATCGCACCGACTTCACCCGCGTGATCACCGGCAAGGCCAAGGCCGTGGTCACGTTCGCGCCGCGCCCCGAGTTCGGGCAGGCACGCGTCCGGCTCGAGGCCGAGGACGACGGCCTCCGCGTGTTCGGTACCAACGACCCGATGGTGCTGCGCGCGCCGGGCATCACCTGGACCGTCACCAGCGAGCACGGCCAGGAGACCGCGCGGGCGGAGATCGATCCGTCCACCGGTCCCGTGATCCTCGAATTGCGCTGCGGGACGTCGGATCTGGGCCCGTCCGAGGTGCCCGAAGCCGAGCGTCGCGCCGAGGCCGAGTCCTACTGGCACGACTGGGCGGCCGGATTGACCCTCCCCCAGCTCAAGCCCGATCTGATGAAGCGGTCCGCGCTCACCCTGCGCGGCCTGGTGCACGCCGACTCCGGGTCGATCATGGCCGCGGCCACGACGTCGCTGCCCGAGGAGATCGGCGGTGTCCGCAACTGGGACTACCGCTACTGCTGGCTGCGCGACGCGGCCCTGACGGCGTCCGCGCTGGTGTCCCTGGGCTCGCTGTCCGAGGCGGAGAACTACCTGCACTGGGTGCACGACGTGCTCGAGACCGTCCCCGGACCGGAACGCCTGCACCCGCTCTACACGCTGTGGGGGCAGTCGCTGCCTCCCGAGGCCGTCATCGACGCCCTGCCCGGGTACGCGGGATCCCGCCCCGTGCGGGTGGGCAACGCGGCCAACCAGCAGGTGCAGCTCGACGTCTTCGGACCCATCGTCGATCTCATCGCGACACTGGCCCGCGCCCGCACCGCGAGCGGCGTCACCGCGAACGCCGAGGTGCTCACCGATCAGGACTGGGACCTGGTGTGCGCCATGGTCGACGCCGTCGAGCGACGCTGGTCCGAGCCGGACAACGGCATCTGGGAGATCCGCGGCAACCCGCGCCACCACGTCTACTCCAAGGTGATGTGCTGGCTCACCGTCGATCGCGCCATCACCCTGGCCGAGGCGTACGGCCGCGAGGCGCAGCTCGGCTGGAGCACGTTGCGTGACGTCATCCGTCGTCAGGTGCTCGACAAGGGCTGGAGCGACGAGGCGCAGTCCTTCACGGCCGCGTACGGCGGAACCGATCTCGATGCGGCCACCCTGCACATCGGCCTGTCCGGTCTCATCGATCCGAGCGACCCGCGCTTCGCGGCGACGGTCACCGCGACCGAGGCCGAGTTGCGCAGCGGCGCCACGGTGTACCGCTACCACCACGACGACGGCCTCCCCGGTGGCGAGGGCGGGTTCCACCTGTGCGCGGCCTGGCTCGTCGAGGCGTATCTTCTGATCGGGCAGCGACTTCCGGCCGAAGCGCTCTTCACCCAGCTCGTCGCCGCGGCAGGCCCGACGGGCCTGCTGAGCGAGGAGTACGACCCCGTGGCCGAGCGCTCGCTGGGCAACCACCCGCAGGCCTACAGCCACCTCGGCCTGCTGCGTTGCGCCCAGCTGCTGGCCCGCTAGCCGGTCCGCACCGGGCCGAGCGTCACCCCGGCGAGCAGATGCGTCGGGAGGTGCTCGGTCCGGTCCACCCCGGAATGGCTGACGCCCAGCACGATCTCACCGACGAGCCGACCCTTCTCGAGGACCGGCTGCTGGACCGACGTCAGGCCGATGCGGCGCGCCTCGTCGACCCCGTCGAAACCGGTGACCGACATCTGTTCGGGTACCGAGACACCCTGCGCGGCACAGTGATCGAGCGCACCCAGAGCCAGCACGTCGGACGTGCACACCAGCGCGGTGGTGTCCGGCGCCGCCCGGAGCGCCTCGGCGGCCGCCGACCGTCCGGCCTCCCGCGTGTGGTCGAAGCGCTCGACGATCACGATGTCGGGATCGACGCCGGCCGCGATCATCGCGTCGCGGATGCCGGCGAGACGCTCGCGCTGGACATGGAAGGTGATGCCGCTCCGGCGTTCCGGATCGACGAGTCCGTCGTGCCGGTCGCGGCGCAGCCGCATGCAGACCACGCTGATGCGAGTGTGGCCCCGCGCGAGCACCTCCTCGGCCATCCGTCGCATCGCCACCCTGTCGTCGATTCCGACGAGCGAGGTGTCCTCCGCGTCCCGAGGCTGGTCGCACACGACCGTCGGCAGATGACGGTCACGGACCGCCGTCAGGTGCGGATCGTCGTCGGACACCGAGTAGACGACGAATGCGTCGACCCCGGCCTGCTGCACGACGGCCGCGGCGTCCTCCGGCGTCGAGGCGGGCCCCGCGGGAATGAGCAGCAGACCGCGTCCGGCCCGCTCGCACGACTCGGCGAGGCCGGTGAGGAACTGCACGGCGGCGGGATCGGAGAACGAGTAGCTGAGCGCCTCGGTGAGGACGAGCCCCACCGCACCGGCGCGCCGGGTGCGCAGCGAGCGGGCGACCGGATCGGGCCCCGGATAACCGCGGGCCCTGGCCGCGTCGAGCACACGTTCCCGCATCTCGGGTGAGAGCTGGTCCGGGCGGTTGTAGGCGTTGGACACGGTGGTGCGCGAGACGTTCAGTTCGGCGGCCAGCGACGCGAGCGTGGCCATCCGTCGCGGTTCCGTCGACCTCGCCATGAAGAGACGGTATCCGGTCGGGGTCGCGCACGTCGGCTCCGGCACGGTTTCGCCGTCGGGGTGGTGGGGCGGTAAGGTCACGACAACGGTTTCCATTAACGATAACGTTCGACCGACCCAGGAGCACCCCTCGTGTACGCACCCGCCCGAATTCCCCTCCGCACGCTCGTCACCGCCCTGGGTATGACCGCCCTGACGGCGACCGCCCTGGTGGGATGCAGCTCCGACGACACCGCGACGGCCGAGTCCGGTCGGCCCACCGTCGTCGCGTCGACGAACGTGTGGGGCTCGGTCGCCGAGGCCGTCGTCGGAGACCGAGCGGACGTCACGGCGATCATCTCGGATCCGTCCGCGGATCCGCACTCCTACGAGGCCAGCCCCGGCGACGCCGCGGCACTGTCCGAGGCCTCGCTCGTCGTGTACAACGGCGGCGGCTACGACGAGTTCGTCGACGACGTGCTCGGCTCCGCGGGCGACGTGCCCTCCGTCGACGCGTACTCGCTGCTCGAGGGGCACGCGGACGACGCCGACCATGCCGACGAGGCGGGTGCCCACGACCATTCGGGCGAGACCAACGAGCACGTCTGGTACGACCCGGAGATCGCGGCGGCCACCGCCGAGGCGATCGCCACCGAACTCGGTAAGGTCGACCCCGACAACGCGGCCTACTACACCGAGAACGCCGAGGCGTTCCACGACGACATCCACGAGATCACCGACATCACGGATCGCATCGCCCAGCAGAAGCCGGGCGCACCCGTCGCTCAGACGGAGCCGATCGCGCACTACCTGCTGGAAGGAGCCGGGGTGGACGACAAGACCCCCGAGGACTTCGAGGACGCGATCGAGGAGGGCAACGATCCCTCGCCCGCCGCCGTCGCCGCGACGCGTGACCTGTTCACCGGCAAGGGCGTCGACGTACTGGTCTACAACATTCAGACGGAGGACGCCGTGACCGAGGACGTGCGCCGCATCGCCGAAGAGAACGGCATCCGCGTCGTCGAGGTCACCGAGACCCTGCCCGCAGGTCAGGACTACGTCTCATGGCAGCGCACGGCAGCGCAGGATCTCGCCGACGCGCTGGGGGTCGTGTGACCGCTGTCCGACTGACCGGAGCCACCCTCGCCTACGGCGACCGGGTGCTCTGGTCCGATCTCGACCTCGAGGTCGCACCGGGCGAGTTCGTCGCCGTGCTGGGCCCGAACGGCTCCGGCAAGACGTCGCTCCTCAAGGTGCTGCTCGGGCAGGCCCACCTCACCGCCGGCACCGCGACCATCGCCGGCGGTCGATCCTCCGTCGGCTACATCCCCCAGCAGAAGGCCATCGACGAGGGCGTTCCGCTGCGCGGGCGCGACTTCGTCGGCCTGGGGTGGGACGGACACCGCTGGGGCATCGGCTTCCGTGGGCGCCATGCCCGTCGCGAGGCCGTCGACATCGCCGTCGCCTCGGTCGGTGCGGACGCGTTCGCCGACGCGCCGCTGGGGCAGATGAGCGGCGGTGAGCAGCAGCGGCTCCGCGTCGCGCAGGCACTCGTCGGCGATCCGGACGTGCTGCTCTGCGACGAACCGCTGCTGAGCCTCGACCTCGCCAACCAGCAGGTCGTCGCGCACCTGATCGACCAGCGTCGGCGCTCGCACGGCACCTCGGTGGTGTTCGTGACGCACGAGCTCAACCCGATCCTGCCGATCGTCGACCGGGTGGTCTACCTCGTCGACGGCAAGTTCCGCATCGGCACCACCGAGGAGGTGATGACCTCCGAGGTGCTCTCCGAGCTGTACGACACCGACGTCGAGGTCCTGCGCGTCCGCGGGCGGCTGGTGGTCGTCGGTACCGGCGACGCCATGGACGCCCTCGGGAGCGCCGGCGGCATGCACCACGTGGACGAGTCGGAGTAGGCATGGACAAGGTTCTCGACGCCCTGAGCAAGGCATTCGACTTCGGTACGACGGCCGATCTCCTCACCTACGACTTCGTGCAGCAGGCGCTGATCGCCGCGGCGATCCTCGGTGTGCTCGCCGGGGCGCTCGGCCCCCTCATCGTCAGTCGACAGTGGTCGTTCGCCGTCCACGGCTCGTCGGAGCTGTCCCTCACCGGTGCGTCCGCGGCCCTGCTGGTGGGGTTGGCCGTCGGGGTCGGCGCCATCCTGGGATCCGTCATCGCGGCGGTCCTGTTCGCCCTGCTGGGCCGTCGTGCGCGCGAACGCGACTCCGTCATCGGCGTCATCATGAGCTTCGGGCTCGGCCTGTCGGTGCTCTTCCTGTGGGCGTATCCCGGCCGCACCGGCACCAGTTTCTCGCTGCTGGTCGGGCAGATCGTCGGTGTCGGCAGCACGGGTCTCGGCCTGCTGCTCGCGGTGGCGCTCGTCGTCATCGTCGTGCTCTTCGTGGTCTACCGGCCCCTGCTGTTCGCCAGCACCGATCCCGAGGGCGCCGAGGCGCGCGGCGTACCGATGCGACTGCTGTCCATCGTGTTCGCGATCCTCGTCGGTGTCGCGTGTGCGCTCGGCGTCCAGATCGTCGGCGCCCTGCTGGTGCTCTCGCTCCTCATCACGCCCGCGGCAGCGGCGTCCCTCGTCACCGCCAACCCCGTCACGGCGACGTGGCTCTCGATTCTCTTCGCCGAGGTCGCGGCCGTGGGCGGCATCCTGCTCTCGCTCGCTCCCGGAGTGCCGGTCTCGACCTTCGTCACCACCATCTCGTTCGTCATCTACCTCGTCTGCCGGGCGGTCGGTCGACGCACACCGTCCCGCACCGTCGTCCACGCCTGACCGTTACCCTCGTGTGGATGGTCGATCTGAACTCCGATCTCGGCGAGGGCTTCGGCACCTGGACGCTCGGTGACGACGCGGCGATGCTGCGTGTGGTCACCAGCGCCAACATCGCGTGCGGCTTCCATGCGGGTGATCCGGCCACGCTGCTGCGGACGTGCGCCGACGCCGTCCGGTCCGACGTGCGTATCGGCGCCCAGGTGGGGTACCGGGACCTCGTCGGCTTCGGCAGGCGCTTCCTCGACATCACCGCGGAGGACCTGCGCGCCGACGTGATCTACCAGATCGGGGCTCTCGACGGCCTGGCGCGCTCCGTCGGCGGACGCGTGCGGTACGTCAAACCACATGGAGCGCTGTACAACACGATCGTGCACCACCGAGTACAGGCACAGGCGGTCGTCGACGCCGTCGCCGCGTACGACCCCGGCCTGCCCGTCCTGGGGCTGCCCGGCTCGGCATTCCTCGAGATCGCCGCGCGGGCGGGCCTGCGGACCGTCACCGAGGCGTTCGCCGATCGCGGCTACACGGCAGCGGGAACCCTCGTCTCCCGCCGCGACCCCGGTGCGGTCCTGTCCGACGTCGAGGCGGTGGCACGACGCGTGCTGCGGATGGTCACCGAGGGCGTCGTGGACTCCGTCGACGGGGTGACGGTGCCGGTGAACGCCGACTCGGTGTGCCTGCACGGCGACACCCCCGCCGCGGTGGACATGGCCCTGGCCGTGCGTGCGGTGTTGTCCCGCAACGGCGTCACCCTGACCCCGTTCGTGTCGTGAGGATCGCCCCGGCGGGCGACCGCGCCCTGCTGGTCGATCTCGACGACGTCCGCACGGTCGCGGCGCACCACGCCGGGTGGGCCGTCGGGCACCCGGGAATCGCCGAGATGATCCCCGCCGCCGCCACCGTGCTGGTGATCCTCACCGAGGACGCGGAACCCGCACGGGTGTCGGCGTGGCTCCGCGAGACGCCACCGGCGCAGGTGCTCGGCCGCTCCGGTGAGACGATCACGATCGACGTCCGATATGACGGGCCCGATCTCGACGCGGTCTGTGCGACAACGGGACTGGACATCGTCGCCGTACACACCGGTCAGGTGTGGACCGCCGCGTTCTGCGGCTTCTCCCCCGGCTTCGCCTACCTGGTCGGATCCGATCCGTTGTCGATCCCGCGCCGCGCCGATCCGCGCACCTCGGTGCCGGCGGGATCCGTGGCGCTGGCCGGCGAGTACACCGGGGTGTACCCGACCTCGTCGCCCGGCGGGTGGCAGATCATCGGCAGCACCGACGCGGCGCTGTGGGACGTGAACCGGGACGACCCCGCGCTGCTCGCGCCCGGCACGCGCGTGCAGTTCCGCGCGGTGACGTGATGCTCGAGGTACTGGCGACCGGGCCGCTCACCACGGTGCAGGACCGCGGACGCACCGGGTGGTCCTCGCTGGGCGTCGGCACGTCCGGCGCTGCCGATCGACGCTCGCACGACGCAGCGAATCGGTTGGTGGGGAACATGATCGACGCCGCGACGCTCGAGGTGACGCTCGGCGGACTGGTGCTGCGCGCACGCACCGAGGTGGTTCTGGCGGTCACGGGGGCTCCGACCCCGTTCACGGTGGACGGCGTACCGCAGGGGCACGGCGCCGTGGTCGTGGTGGGGTCGGGCGCCGAGATCCGCCTCGACTGGGCACCGGTGGGACTGCGCACCTACGTCGCCGTCCGCGGCGGCATCGACGTGCCCCGGGTTCTGGGGAGCCGATCGACCGACTCCCTGTCCGGCATCGGACCCGAGCGAGTGGCGCCCGGCGCCCTGCTGCCGATCGGTCACGACGCCGAGGACTGGCCTCGGGCGGACATGAATCCGTACCCGTTCGAGCACCGGACGACCCTGGGGGTGATTCCCGGCCCGCGCGCGGACCGGTTCACCGACGACGCGCTCGACCTGCTGCTCGCTCGAGCCTGGACGGTGGGAACGGAGTCCGACCGCGTCGGCATGAGACTCGAGGGCGCCGAGCCACTGTCACGATCCCGCGAGGACGAACTCCCGAGCGAGGGCATGGTGACCGGCGCACTGCAGGTGCCGCCGTCGGGACTGCCCGTGCTGTTCCTCGTCGACCATCCGGTGACCGGCGGCTACCCGGTGATCGCCGTCGTGGCGTCGGCGGATCTCGGATCCGCGGCGCAATGTGCGCCGGGACAGACGATCCGCTTCAGTGTCTGATCATCGGGAGACAGGAACGGCGATCTCGTTGCGGCGGCGGAACGACACCGTCCAGGGCGGGTCGTAGAACCAGGACATCGGCTCGCCGGTCGTGTCGATGCCGCGGGACTTCAGGATCTCCAGCAGCTCCGTGGTGCGCTCGGCCACGGCCTGCGCACCGCGGTCACCGCTGAACCGCAGCACCGCCACCGTCTCGGCCGGCACCTCCACCAGGCGCACCCGATCATCCTTCGGCGCCGGGAGAGTGTCCATCGTCCATCGCGACGGCATGAAGAACCGGACGACCCATCCCTCGTCGCTCGCGGCGCGCGACACGGGTGCGGTCATCGCGATGGTCTGCCCGCGCAACGCCGACTGGGCAACGGGAGCCGTCATCGCGATCGTGTCGGATCCCCGATTGCCCCCGAAGATGTATCCGGCCAGCCGACGGAAGCCCTCGTTGCGCGCGCGTTCCTCGTCGGCGTCGACGACGGTCTCCGCCGCGATCCGGGGTTCGTATCGGCGAATCTCGACCGCCCCCGTGAGCGCCTCGGTGGTGTGGGGTGGTTCCTCGGTACCCACACGAACCCCCACGATTCCCAGTGCGGCCTCGGCCACCTGTGTCACCGTCGTCCTCAGCCGTTCGATCATGGCTCGACGGTACGCGCGGCCGGGCCCCACCCCGGTCGCGCTCGACCTAGGGACCCTGGCGCCACCACGCGACGACGTAGAGCACCATCGCCGTCACCAGACCCGCCACCACCCACAGCACCACGGTGTAGTCGACCCACGACCCGATCGGCGGGGCGCCGGGGAACAGGTTGCGGATGGGCAGCACCGCGAAGAGCGTCACCGCGAACCACGTCATGATCGGCGGCAGGAACTGCTTGCGGCGGCGCAGCGTCTGGATCGACACGAACAGCGTGCACGACGGCAGGACGACGAGCACGACACAGATCGCGATGTCGAAGATCGTGGTACCCACCGTGCGCGCGACGCGGATGTCGAAGGCCTGCGCCGAGGAGGAGTCGATGTCGACGGCCTCCACCGCCCAGGACGTGAGCGAGTCGGTCACCACGATCTCGGCGGGTACGGGCTGCCGGTCCGCGCCGGCGCCGGAGAACACCCGCACCTGGATCGACGACGCGTCGTAGGTGTCGAACGGCCATCGCCGGATGTCGCCGTCCGCGTACAGGGAGACCGGGAGCGGGCCCACACGGGTCCCACTGGGGAACGTCAGGGTGCCGGCACTCGCGGTCGGCGTCACGTCGACGATCAGGTCGTCGACCAGGTTGCCGTCGGCATCGGTCAACTCGGTCCCCGGATACACGGACACGCGGGCGTCGAGCGAGAAGTTCTCACCGGAGACGGTGTCCACGTCGAGGTAGACGAGCGCGGCGTCGGGTGCGGCCTCACGGAGGTCGGGGCCGTTCGGCGGGCTTCCCAGCGCGTAGGTGAGCACCACCGCGACGTACGCGGCGATCACCACGGCCACCAGGACCACACCGCGCACTCTGCGACCCGCCGCTGTCATGGACAGATGATGACAGGACTCAGGTCTGCGCGTGCGGTTCCACGACGTCGTACTCCGCGCAGAGGAACGCGCCGTTGCGCGCGAAGTCCACGAGTCGGAGATCGAACCGACGCGGGAACAGCGGCCTGCCGGCACCGAGGGTGACCGGCGCGATCGAGACGACGATCCGATCCAGGTGTCCGGCCTCGGCGAACTGCGCTGCCAGATCACCGCCCCCCACGATCCAGACGTCCTTGCCGTCGGCCGAGTCCTCGATCGCCGGCCACAGGTCGGCCACGTCCCCCGCAGCGAATCGAACGTCGTGCTCGGAGTCCGCGAAGTCTCGATGGGTCACCACCCAGGCCGGCATGTCGTACGTCCACGCCTCACCGGTCGACGCGTTGTGCTCGAGGACCCAGGCGTAGGTCGTGGCTCCCATGACGATCGCGCCGATGTCCGCGATGAAGTCGCCGTAGTTCATCGGGCCGTGCTCGTCGATGTCCTGACGGAAGAGCCACTCGAGAGAGTCGTTCTCGTCGGCGAGGTAGCCGTCGAGGGTGCTGGAGGTGAAGTAAGTGCTCCGGGTCACAGGGCGATTCTGCACCCGACCACCGACACCGATCACGCTTGCGGCCGGGCACGTTGCGGTGGGTGTGCACACCCTCTCCGGTGAGCGCACACCCCTCACTGCCAGCTGCAGAGGGTGCGCGGTTCAGGCAACGGGTGTGCGCACCCCATCCGACCCAGACTGGAGCTCAGCTGCCGGCCCCGTTCATCGAGTCGGTCCGCGTCCACTGAGCCGGGTTCAGCCCCGGCGCTGCCGCGCGATGCCCGCGAGCACGACACCCGCTGCGACGGACGCGTTGAGCGACTCCACCGGACCGGCCATGGGGATCGACAGGATGCTGTCGCAGTTGTCGCGGACGAGGCGGGACAGACCCTTGCCCTCGGACCCGACGACCACCACGATCGGCCCGGTGCCGTCGAAGTCGTCCAGCGAGGTATCGCCGTCGGCGTCGAGACCGACGACCATGACACCCTTGTCGGCCCAATCCTTCAGCGTCCGAGTCAGATTGGTCGCACGGGCGACGGGGAGACGCGCTGCCGCGCCGGCACTGGTGCGCCACGCGACGGCCGTGACACTCGCGCTGCGTCGCTGCGGGATGACCACGCCGTGTCCACCGAATGCTGCGACCGACCGGACGACGGCACCGAGGTTGCGGGGGTCGGTGATGTTGTCGAGAGCGACCAGCAGCGGCGGCTCCTGACGCTGGCGCGCCTGCGAGAGGAGATCGTCGGGGTGGGCGTACCGGTACGGCGGCACCTGGAGCGCGATGCCCTGGTGCATGCCGTTGGCACTCATCCGATCGAGATCGGTGCGGGAGACCTCCAGGATCGAGATGCCCTTGTCCGCGGCGATCTGGACGCTCTCCTTCAGCCGATCGTCGGCCTCGGTGCCCGACGCGACGTACAGCGCCGTCGCCGGCACTCCCGCGCGCAGGCACTCCAGCACCGGGTTGCGGCCCAGCACGTTCTCCGGACCGTCCTCGGTCTTGCGGACCGGCGGACGGCCGCGACCCGAACCGGACGCGTCCCGGCTGGTCGGCCGTGCGCGCCGGGCGTGCTTGGTGCGCTCGGCCGCCGGCGGGGTCGCTCCGCGGCCCTCGAGGCCCTTGCTGCGCTTGCCGCCGGACCCGACGGTCTGGCCCTTCTTGGTGCCGGTCTTGCGCACCGCTCCGCGTCGACTCGAATTGCCTGCCATTACTTCTCCGTGCCTTCCGGCTGTGCGATCGACCATTCCGGGCCGTTCGGGGTGTCGGTGACCTCCACGCCCGCGCGGGCGAGGCGGTCACGAATACGGTCGGCCGTCGGCCAGTCCTTGCCTGCCTTGGCGGCGCTGCGCAGCTCGAGGTCGTCCGCGATGAGCAGATCGAGCGCCGCCCGCTCCGCCGACGCGTCGGCGGAGCCGGACGCCCAGTGCGGATCGAGGGGATCCACGCCGAGGATCGACGTCATGGCGCGGACGGACGACGCGGCCTCGACGGCCTCGTCCAGCTCCCCCGCGGCCAACGCACTGTTGCCCTCGCGGCGGAGTCCGTGGATCTCGGCGAGCGCCTTGGGCACCGAGAGATCGTCGTCGAGCGCCTCGGCGAACGCGGGCGTCCAGGTACCGATCGGCACCTCGCCCGCGCGCTCCGCAGTCTTCGTCACGAACGCCTCGATGCTCCGGTACGCCGATGCCGCTTCCTGCAGTGCCTCGGCGGAGTACTCGAGCATCGACCGGTAGTGCGCGCTGCCGAGGTAGTAGCGCAGTTCCTGCGGACGCACGGTCTCGAGCATCGTCGGGATGGAGACGACGTTGCCGAGCGACTTCGACATCTTCTCGCCGCTCATGGTGACCCAGCCGTTGTGCAGCCAGTACTGCGCGAAACCGTCTCCCGCTGCGCGGGACTGGGCCAGCTCGTTCTCGTGGTGCGGGAACACCAGATCCAGTCCACCGCAATGGATGTCGAACGCGGACCCGAGGTAGGTCTCCGCCATCGCGGAGCACTCGATGTGCCACCCGGGGCGGCCGGGTCCCCACGGGGTGGGCCACGACGGCTCGCCGGGCTTGGCCGTCTTCCACAGCGTGAAGTCGCGCGGATCGCGCTTGCCCGCACCGACGCTCTCACCCTGGTGGACGTCGTCGAGCCTGTGCCCGGACAGAGCGCCGTACTCGCCCCAGCTCCGCACGTCGAAGTAGACGTCGCCGGCGGCCGCGTACGCGTGACCCGCGTCGATCAACCGACCGATCAGCTCGACCATCTGCGTGATGTGACCCGTGGCGCGCGGTTCGGCCGACGGGGGAAGCACACCGAGGGCGTCGTAAGCCGCGGTGAAGGAGCGCTCGTACGTCGCCGCCCACTCCCACCACGGACGGCCGGCGTCGGCGGCCTTGTTCAGGATCTTGTCGTCGATGTCGGTGACGTTGCGGACGAAGGCGACGTCGTAGCCGGCGGCCGTCAGCCACCGCCGAAGGACGTCGAACGCGACGCCGCTGCGCACGTGACCGATGTGGGGATGCCCCTGGACCGTGGCCCCGCACAGATACACCGAGGCGTGTCCGGGGGCCAGCGGAGTGAACTCACGCACGGCCCTGGTCGCGGTGTCGTAGAAGCGCAGGGTCACGACGGCCGATCCTACCGGGGATTCGACTCGCCCTGTACCACGCGAGCGTCGTCCGGGACCGCACTCTCCAGCACGAGAGCGGTGGCGATCGCGGCCACACCCTCGCCGCGGCCGGTCAGGCCGAGCCCGTCGGTCGTGGTGGCCGAGACGGAGACGGGCGCCCCCAGGATGTTCGTGAGCAGTGTCTGCGCCTCCACCCGACGTGGGCCGACGCGCGGATGATTGCCGATGACCTGGACCGCGGCGTTGCCCACGCGCATCGAGTGCTGCGCGAGCAGTTCGCGGACGTGCATGAGCATGGTGGCGCCGCTGACGCCGTCCCATTCGGGGCGACCCGTGCCGAACACCGAGCCCAGATCTCCCAGACCGGCCGCGGACAGCAGCGCGTCGCAGAGTGCGTGCGCCGCGACGTCGCCGTCGGAATGCCCGGCACAGCCGTCGGCGTCATCGAACAACAGTCCGGCGATCCAGCACTCACGCCCCACCTCGACGGGGTGGACGTCGGAACCGATCCCTACGCGCATGGTCTCCCTCTCACGACTGTGTCCGGCGGGCGACGAGTGCGCGAGCCAGGACCAGATCCATCGGGGTGGTGATCTTGAAGGCCTCGGCGTCGCCGACGACCGTGTGCACGTCGACTCCCAGACGTTCGACCAGGCCGGCGTCGTCGGTGGCCGTATCGGGAAAGGAATCGTAGGCACGCCTCAGGGTCACCCCGTCGAATCCCTGCGGCGTCTGCACCGAGCGCAGCGTGGCCCGGTCGACCGTTCCGGTGACCACACCGGCGGCATCGACGGACTTCATCGTGTCGACGACGGGCAGCACCGGCACCACGGCCGACGCGCCGGCGCCGACCGCCTCGACGACGCGGGTGATCAGGCTCGGCGGCGTCAGGCAGCGTGCGGCGTCGTGCACGAGCACGATGTCCGCCGCACCGGCCACGGCCAGGCCGGCCCGCACCGAATCGGTGCGCTCGGCTCCGCCGACGACGACGTCCACCGGCAGGACGCAGGACTCGACCAGACGAGAGGTCGTGTCCTGCAGAATGTTCGGGACCACCACCACGACACGAGAAAGGGCGCCGGAGGCCGACAGGCCGTCCAGCGCCCACTCGAGCAGAGTGCGTCCCGCGAGTTCCACGAACGCCTTGGGCATGTTCTCCCCGAGGCGTACGCCCGATCCGGCTGCCGGAACGAGCGCGACGACGTCCGTCACACGCGCGTCAGGACGCCGCGGCCAGAACCTCGTCCAGCATGGAGTCCGCCCTGACCTCGTCGGTTCCCTCGGCGAGTGCGAGCTCGCCGACCAGGATCTGACGTGCCTTCGCCAGCATGCGCTTCTCACCAGCGGACAGGCCGCGGTCCTGCTCACGACGCCACAGATCGCGCACGACCTCGGCCACCTTGTTCACGTCACCCGACGCGAGCTTCTCCAGGTTGGCCTTGTACCGGCGCGACCAGTTGGTGGGCTCCTCGGTGTGCGGCGCGCGGAGGACCTGGAACACCTTGTCCAGACCCTCCTGGCCGACGACGTCCCGGACACCCACGTACTCGGCGTTGTCGGCAGGAACTCGAACGGTGAGATCACCCTGGGCTACCTTGAGAACGAGGTATTCCTTGGCCTCGCCCTTGATGGTGCGTGTCTCGATATTTTCGATCAGCGCCGCTCCGTGGTGCGGGTAAACGACGGTGTCTCCGACCTTGAAAATCATGTGTTCGGTGCCCCTTTCGATATGGCCAGTTTAACACGCCTCCGATCCGGGGTCGTTCCAACGGTGCAGGTCAGGGGCACAGGGCTGGTGGGGACGCTCTTGACAGGGGGCGGGATACATGTATCGAGCAGGCTGTTCGGCCCGCTCCGGCACCGACTGGCGTCACCCGATCCACACGTCCGGACGGCGAACTACTACGCTGCGTGGTGGTGGCCGCCCGTCGGCACAACTCTCGATGACGACCAGTGGAGGACGACCAGTGACCGCATCTACCGCCCGGATCCGGCCGGCCCGAGTCGCGACCGGCGTCGCGCTCGCTCTCGGCACGGTGATCAGCCTCTCCGCGTGCAGCGCCGGGCAGATCTCCCAGACGGCGACGCAGGTCGCCGCGGTCAACGGTAACGGCGCGGACCAGGGCACCGTCTCCCTGCGCAACGTGCACGTCGCCTACCCCTCCTCCGACGAGTTCGTGCTCGAGCCCGGTGGCCGCGCGGAGCTGATCTTCACGGCGATCAACACCAGCGAGACCACACCGGACCGCATCACCGGCATCGAGACCGAGGGTGCCGCCGAGGTCGTCGTCACCGGTGCCACCGGTGGCACCTCCATCGAGATCCCGGCGCAGGCGTCCGTCGCGTCCGGAGTGCCCGCGGACCAGGACCCCACCGCCCCCGAGGGGTCGCAGTCCATCACCGCCGTGATGGAGGACCTCTCCGAGAACGTGCGCCCCGGACTCACCGTCCCGGTCACCTTCACGTTCCAGCAGGCCGGCGACGTCACCGTCAGCGTGCCCGTCGATCCGGGCCCCGTCACCCCGCGCCTCGACGACGAGGCCAACGGCTGACAGTCCCCCGCCGGCCGAGCATTCCTGTCGGTAGACACCTCTAGTCTTCGCGAGTGGCCAAGACTCGTACCAGTTATCGCTGTTCGGCCTGTCAGCACACCGTGGCCAAGTGGGTCGGCCGCTGCCCCGAGTGCGAGACGTGGGGCTCGATGGACGAGGTCACCCTCCTCGCCTCCGTGTCGTCCCGCCCGGGTGCGAGCGCCGTTCGGGCGGGCGGCGCGTCGATGATCCCGACGTCGCCGGCACTTCCGCTCACACAGGTCTCCAGCACGTCCTCCATCGCCCGTCCCACCGGGGTCGACGAGCTCGACCGCGTGCTCGGCGGCGGCATCGTGCCCGGCTCGGTGGTGCTGCTCGCGGGTGAACCGGGCGTCGGCAAGTCCACCCTCCTGCTCGAGGTGGTCAAGCAGTGGGCCGAGCGCAGCCCGCAGGACATCGCGCTCTACGTCACGGGTGAGGAGTCGGCGGGGCAGGTGCGTCTGCGCGCCGACCGGACAGGCGCCGTGCACGAGCGCGTGTTCCTCGCCGCAGAGAACGACCTGGCCACCATCTTCGGCCACGTCGACCAGGTCGCGCCCACTCTCGTCGTCGTCGACTCCGTGCAGACCATGCAGGCGTCCGACGTGGACGGCGTCATCGGCGGCGTCACCCAGGTCCGTGCCATCACCTCGGCGCTGACGTCCCTCGCCAAGGGCAGCGGCACGGCCGTCATCCTCGTCGGCCACGTCACGAAGGACGGCGCGGTCGCCGGGCCGCGCTCGCTCGAGCACCTCGTCGACGTCGTCCTGCACTTCGAGGGCGACAAGCACTCCACCCTGCGCATGGTCCGCGGCGTCAAGAACCGCTTCGGCGCCGCCGACGAGGTGGGCTGCTTCGAACTCCGCGAGGGCGGCATCCACGGCGTCAGCGATCCGTCCGGCCTGTTCCTGCACCACCGCGCCGACTCGGTCCCCGGCACCGCCGTCACCGTCACGATGGACGGCAAGAGGGCCCTGCTCGCGGAGGTCCAGGCACTCGTCGCGCCGTCGCACATGCCCACGCCTCGCCGGGCCGTCAGCGGTCTCGACGCCTCCCGGGTGTCGATGATCCTCGCGGTCCTCGAACGTCGCTGCGGCGTGCAGCTCAGCAGCCGGGAGGTCTACGCCGCCACCATCGGCGGTCTGCGGACCACCGAGCCCGTCGTCGATCTCGCGTTGGCACTCGCGGTCGCCTCCGCGGCCCGTGACACCGCCCTGCCCCCGGGAATGGTGGTACTCGGCGAGGTGGGGCTGGCCGGAGAGGTCCGGCGCGTGGTCGGCGTCGACCGGCGCCTCGCCGAGGCCGCGCGGCTGGGGTTCACCTCCGCGATCGTCCCGTCCGACCAGCGCCGCGGCGTGAAGGACGACACGGCCGGAGATCCACCGGGCATGCGGGTCGTCCGGGTCACCGACGTCGCCGGCGCGATGCAGGGAGCCTTCGAGCGACGACGGAAGTAGACCACTCGACCCGCGGACGGAACGCCGGTGCGGTGAGTACCGGTACCCTGACTCTGCACCACCGGCAACCGGGAACGACGTGGGAGGGGGACCAGTGACCGACACCGTGACGACTCCGGACATCTCCCTCGGCTTCCCGGTACCCCACTCGTCCCTGCGTGACGCCATCGCCGACCTCGCCCCGGGCACCACATTGCGCGACGGTCTCGAGCGCATCCTGCGTGGCCGCACCGGCGGACTGATCGTCCTCGGGTACGACGAACAGGTCGAGAGCATCTGCGACGGCGGCTTCGACCTCGATGTCGAGTTCGCCCCCACCCGGCTCCGCGAACTGTCCAAGATGGACGGCGCCGTCGTGTTGTCCACCGACGGTTCGCGCATCGTCCGCGCCAACGTGCAGCTCGTCCCCGACCACACCATCCCCACGGTCGAGTCCGGTACCCGCCACCGCGCCGCCGAGCGCACCGCGATCCACACCGGCTACCCCGTGGTGTCCGTCAGCCAGTCGATGAGCATCCTCAGCGTCTACGTCGGCGGAACCCGGCACGTCATCGAGGGTTCCGCGACCATCCTGTCCCGCGCCAACCAGGCCGTGGCCACCCTCGAGCGGTACAAGGCGCGCCTCGACGAGGTCAGCCGCCAACTGTCCGTCACGGAGATCGAGGACTCGGTGACGTTGCGCGACGCGCTCACCGTCGCGCAGCGCCTCGAGATGGTCCGGCGTGTGTCCGTCGAGATCGAACAGAACGTTCTCGAGCTCGGTATCGACGGGCGCCAGCTCGCCCTGCAGCTCGAAGAACTGGTGGGCGACAACGACTCTGCGCGCCAACTCGTCGTCCGCGACTACCTCGCCGGCAACGACACACCCACCACCGCGGCCGTCGAACGCTCCCTCGCGGCACTCGACCGGCTCACCGACGTCGACCTGCTCGACCTCACGGTCATCGCTCGTGCCTTCGGCTACCCCGGCACCATCGAGGCGCTCGACGCACCGATGAGTCCCCGCGGGTACCGGTTGCTCACCCGCGTTCCGCGGCTGCAGTTCACGCAGATCCACCGACTGGTCGGGCACTTCGGCACCCTGCAGACACTGCTGGCCGCCACCGCAGCCGACCTGCAGTCCGTCGAGGGCATCGGTGGGCTGTGGGCCCGGCACATCAGAGAAGGCCTGTCCCGCATGGCCGAGGCCAGCATCTCGGGGCCCTTCGATTGATCGGCCGGCCTCCGGCCTTCCCGTTCGATTGATCGGCCGGCCTCCGGCCTTCCCGTTCGACTGATCGGCCGGCCTCCGGCCTTCCCGTTCGATTAGTCGGCCGGTCTTCCCGGAGGGGTTTCGTGTTCGCGCTGCGACTGCAGCACCTGCCGGAACGCGGAACTGCCGCGGGAACCGACCTCGCTGAGGCGGAACGGACGTGCGCTACGTGATGTTGAACGTCTCCGGCGCGCTGCGCAGCTGGCCGAGCTGGCCGACCACGCTGTATCCGCCGGGGCCCACCGGGTTCCGCGGCGCCGCGCACCCGGGCTCGGAGGTGGTCGCGGACCACTTCACGGCGAACGGCGCCTGCTCACCGGGCTGCAGCGTGCGGATGTCGGGAGTCGTGGTGGGGAAGCAGTCGACGTTCGACCAGAGTCGCTGCCCCTCCAGCGTGTAGACCAGCACCTGCTGCAGACCCGAACCCAGATCGCGCTCGCACGCCGAGGTTCCGATGTTGGTGACGACGACGGTGAACGCCGGCTCCTGCCCAGCGGGGTAGGACGGCTGATCGGGCGAGGCCTTCACGGCGAGAGACTGATCCGCGCACTGACCGGGAGCGACGGGCGCAGAGGACGTCGTGGCGGACGTGGACGTCGCCGACGACGAGGACGCGGCGTCTCCGCCCTCGCTGCCACCACCGGAACCTCCTGCCGGAGCGGAGCCTCCGGTCGCGGACGCGTCGGGGCGGTACGTCGTGGCAGCGGACGGTGCGAGCGAGGCGGACGCCGCGGTGGACTCGGAATCCTGCGACCCGCCACCGGCGAGCGACACCACCAGCCACACCACGAGTCCGATGACCACCACTGCGCCACCGATCGCGAGCGCGCGGCGTCGCCAGTAGATCTCGGGAGGCAAGGGTCCGTTCGGCTCGAGCACAGGTCAACCGTATGTGCCGACGCGGTGACCGAGCGGCACCTACTACGGCGTGTCGCTCGCCGTCGCTGACGAGGTGAGCAGATCACTCGCATCGGTGCGGTCGGTCGACCCCATCTCGACGTGTCCGATGTCGCCCAGCGCGCCCTGGAACTCCACCTTGCCCTCGGCCAGCTTGTACGTCAGGCCGACGATGGCGAGTTTTCCCGCGGCGACGCGCTTCTCGAGGATCGACGACCGATCGATCAGCAGCTTCCCGGTCTCGAGGACGTGGCGCGCCTCGACGTCGTCGGCGCGCGTGTACCCCAGTCGGTGGGCGTTGAGGACGGACGGCGTGACCCGCTCGACGATGTCGCGGATGAAGCCACCGGGGACGGTGCCCTCGTCCAGCGCGTTGATGGTCGCCTTGACGGCACCACAGCTGTCGTGGCCGAGAATGACGATCAGCGGCGCTTCGAGGACCTCGGCGCCGAACTCCAGGGAACCCAGAACAGCCGAGTCGACGACCTGGCCGGCCGTGCGGACGACGAACATGTCGCCGAGGCCCTGGTCGAAGATGATCTCGGCTGCCACCCGGGAATCGGAGCACCCGAAGACGATCGCGGTGGGGTGTTGACCGTCGACGAGCGACGCGCGGTGATCCACCCCCTGGCTGGGATGCTCCGGGCGGCCGTCGACGAAACGGCGATTACCCTCGACGAGTGCGTTCCATGCTGAGCGGGGACTCGAATTAGGCATGGACTCATTGTTACCGAAACATGAGTCACCCGCCGGTGGCGGCCCCGACTTCCGGGAAGGATCACAGACATGGACAGCGAGGTTCTGGTCTCGTGGTACCGACGCGAGGCCAGGGATCTGCCGTGGCGCCGTAGCGGTGTCAGCGGGTGGCAGATCCTGATGAGCGAGGTGATGCTGCAGCAGACTCCGGTGGCGCGGGTCGCTCCGATCTGGGTCGAGTGGGTACAGCGATGGCCGGTGCCGTCCGCCATGGCCGCGTCGTCGCGGGCCGACGTCCTGCGGGCCTGGGGCAAGCTCGGCTATCCCCGTCGCGCCGCACGCCTGCACGACTGCGCCGCCGTCCTCGCCGAGCACCACGGCGACGAGACGCCGTCGGATGTCGAGACGCTGCTGACCCTGCCGGGTGTCGGGGCGTACACCGCGCGCGCCGTCGCCTGCTTCGCCTACGGGCAGCGGGTCCCCGTCGTCGACACCAACGTGCGGCGCGTCGTCGCCCGTGCGGTCCACGGCCGCGCCGAGCCCGGAAACCCCAGCACCACACGAGATCTCGCAGACACCGAGGCCTTGCTACCCGAGGACGTCGCCACCGCGGCCACTCTGTCGGCGGCACTGATGGAGCTCGGCGCCGTCATCTGCACCGCACGCAATCCCGCCTGCGCGGACTGCCCGCTCCCGTCGTGCGCGTGGGTCGAGGCCGGTCGGCCGGCGCACGACGGACCGCCGAGGAAGGTGCAGAAGTTCGCCGGAACCGATCGGCAGGTGCGCGGAAAACTGATGGACGTACTGCGCTCCACGATGGGTCCGGTGGAGAAGTCCGAGCTCGATCTGGTGTGGACGACCGATCCCGGCCAACGTGACCGTGCCCTGAACTCGCTACTGGTCGACGGGCTCGTCGAGCAGACGTCCGCCGGCGCCTTCGCGCTCGCCGGGGAGGGCTCGTAGGAACGACTCGACAGCGCGCCGGTACTCCCCCGGCCGATCGTCGTGCACCAGATGCCCGGCGCCGGCGACCACCTCGTACGTCGAGTCGTGATGCAGTGCAGCCATTCTCGCCATCTGACCCGCTGGAGTGACCGTGTGCTCCGCCTCGAGCAGCAGCGCGGGAGCACGCACTGCTCGCCACTCGTCCCAGAAGTCGCGTCGTCCCCATTCGTCCGAGATCGCCGCGAACGTGTCCACGTCTCCGTGCAGGTGCAGCCCGTCCGGCGTCCGCTCGAAGGAGTCGAGGAAGTACTGCCCCGCGACGTCACCGAAGTACGCCAGAACCGCGGCCTCGTCGGGGAACGGCTGGGGCCACGCACGGATGACGGCGGCCCACCCGTCGGAGGTGCGACCGAGGAAGTCGGGAGCCATGTCCTCGACGACGATCCCGCGCACCCGATCCGGTTCGCGCGCCGCGAGGCACCACGCGTGGAGCGCGCCCATGGAGTGACCGATCAGGATCACGGACTCGAACGGCGCCAGCGCCTCGCGCAGCTCGTCGACGAACGCCTCCGTGGTGAGGGTCGCCGGAGCAGCACGCCCGTGTCCCGCCGCCCGGGCGGCGAGGACGTGGCCGTGCTCCCGCAACCAGGGCACCTGCCGCCGCCACGTGTCCGGGCCGCCCATCAGGCCGTGCAGCAGCACGAGGGGCACTCCGGAGCCGCCCTGGTCGTCCAGCATCGCTCGACCGTAACCGTCGCAGGTAGCCTCGGGTCCATGCCAGTGGTCAAGATCAACGCCATCGAGGTGCCCGAGGGCGCCGGCCCCGAACTCGAGAAGCGCTTCGCCGCCCGCGCCGGATCGGTCGACGGCTCACCCGGTTTCCTCGGTTTCCAGCTGCTCCGCCCGGTCAAGGGCGAGAGCCGCTACTTCGTCGTCACGCAGTGGGAGGACGAGGAGTCGTTCCAGGCCTGGTCGGGTGGACCGGCTCGCGAGGCCCATTCCGGTGAGCGGGCGAAGCCGGTCGCCTCGGGTGCCTCGTTGCTGGAGTTCGACGTCGTCCTGGACGTTCCGGCCCGTCGAGACGGACCGGCCGACCAGTAAACCCGGACATGACTGTAGGTAAGGTCGGTTCTTCACGGCAGTTCGAGCCACAGCAGTTCGAGCGGGAACGAGGTCGGCGACACATGCCCACGTCACGCAGGTACGCCATTCTGGCCGCTGCCGTCACCGCGACTCTCACGCTCGCCGGATGCTCCGCAGGCGTCGATCCGCTGCTCGAGTCGGGAGCCGCGCGCGGCGACGGATCCACGACGGAACCCGCCGACACGACCGCTGCCCCGGCCGCCGGCGCGCCGATCACGGCGGTCACCGACACCGTCCTCGGTTGGATCACGACGCCGGACCCCACCACGCTCGACCCGGCCGCGATCGACTCCTTCGCGGCGCCCGAGCTGGCGCAGGCACTGGCTCAGGTCGGCGGGCTGCTCGGTCCCGTCGCGCAGATCCTGGCGAGTGGCCCCCTCACCGTGGGCGAACGGACCGAGGACGGCCTCGAGTCCACCGTGCAACTGAGCACCGGCCGGAACGCGCCCGTGACGCTACGACTGCGCGCCACCGAGGACGGCCTGCTGTCCGGGATCCAGGCTCTGCCCGACACCGAGGGCGTCGACTCCTTCGCCTCGTCGGACGCCGCGCTCACCGCTCTCGGTGCCCGCACGTCCTACGTCGCCTCCCGCGTCACCGACGGCACCTGTACTCCCGTCCACAGCCTGAACGCGGACGACTCCCTGCCGCTCGCCTCCGTCGCGAAGCTGTACGTGCTCGGCGCGGTCGCGCGGGCCGTCGACAACGGGACGCTGTCGTGGGACGAGCAGTTGACCGTGACCGACGCACGCAAGTCGGCCCCGTCGGGACAGTTGCAGTTCGCTCCCGAGGGAACACCGGTGACGGTGCGCGAGGCGACCGACGCGATGATCGCGATCAGCGACAACACGGCCACCGATCTGCTGATGGATCGCATCGGACGGGACGCGGTCGAGTCCGAGGTCACCATCATGGGCGCCGCGAATCCTGCGGCGCTGACGCCCTTTCCGACGACACGCGAGTTCTTCGTGCTCGGGTGGGGACGGCCGGACCTGCGGGCGCAGTGGCGCGACGCCGACACGCAGACCCGCCGCGACATCCTGGCCGGTATCGAGAATCGCACCATCGACAGCGAACCCGTCGATCCGGTGACCGCCGACCTCGACTACCAGGGCATCGCGACGAGGCCCGGTACGCCGGACGGAGTCGAGTGGTTCGGCAGCGCGAACGACATCTGCCGCGCGTACGCGGCGTTGACCACGGGTCCGCAGAGCGACGTCGTGCGCCAGGTCCTCGCGCTGAACCCCGGCGCCGAGGTCGATCCCGCTCGCTGGCCGTACGTGGGCTACAAGAACGGCAACGCCGCGGGCGACGTGGCGGGGTCCTGGCTCTTGACCGACGCTCGGGGACAGGACTGGGTGGTGGCCACCCAACTGCAGTCCGACGAGGCGATCGGCCCCCTGGACAACGCCTACGCGTTCGCCGTCGTCCAGGGGACGTTCGAGCTGTTGCGTTAGCTCTCGAGAGCGGCGTCGAGCGTGATCTCGACGCCCGTCAGGGCCTTGCTCACCGGGCAGGTCTCCTTGGCGTTCTGCGCTGCCTTCGCGAAGCCGTCGGCGTCCAGACCGTCGACCTCACCGCGCACCGTGATCGTGATGCCGGTCAGCTTGAAGCCGACCTCGTCCGGTCCGAGCGACACCTCTGCGGTGACGTCGAGGCTCTGCGGAGTGCCACCGGCCTCGGCGATGACGGCCGAGAGCTGCATGGCATAGCAGGACGAGTGCGCTGCGGCGATGAGCTCCTCGGGGCTGGTGGTGCCGCCCGCGTCGTCCGCCGCACGCTTGGGGAACGACACGTCGTACGTGCCGACCTTCGAGCTGGAGAGCTCGACCTGTCCCGAGCCTTCCTCGAGTGAACCGTTCCATGCTGTCCGTGCTGTACGAGTAGGCATCAGCCATCCTTGTCGCTGGGGAACTCTTGACTCGTTCAGAGTATCCAGCGGCTGTCGACTTCGAACCGATGCCAGGTCAGACGCTCGGGTCGACGGCGATCACCGCAAGGACGTTGCCGGACGGGTCGGTGAACCACGCGATGTCCGGGCCGTTCCCCCGCATGACACCCTTGTCGTCCTGCGGTGCCCCGTCGTATCGGACGAACTCGACACCTCGCGCTGTGAGGTCGGCGACCGTGGCGTCGATGTCACGCGTCGGGATGTTCAGCACGGTGTGCGTGGCCGGTACGTGATCCGGCTTGGGGTAGGCGAGCATGCTGGTGCGTCGGTCGATGCGAATCCAGGAAGTACCCATCTCGGACGGCAGTACGCGCATGCCCAGGACATTGCGGTAGAAGCGCGTGGTGTCCTCCATGTCTCGGACCGCGATGCCGGAGAACGGCGTCGTCGGAGCGCCCATCTGCGCTTCCATCTCGTCCCGCAGACGGACCAGCTGGATCCAGTTGCCGTCGGGATCCTTCGCGGTGGCGAACAGGTCCCCGTCGCGGCTCTCGAGGGGACTCACCCACTCGCCGCCGAGCGCGTCGATTCGACCGGCGACCGCCTCCGGGTCGTCCGGTTCCACGTTCAGGACGACGCGCGCACCCTCTCGATTCGGGCCCGTCACGTCGTCACGCTTGTCGAACATGACGAAGAAGCCGTCGAGGTCGATCACGGTGTACGGGCCCATCGACATCGGCGGCGCCTCGAACACCTCCCCGTACCACCGGGCGAGCGCTTCGGGATCGGGGCTGGACAGGAGCATCGAGTTCACGGTTGCAGGAGCCATACCGGTACAGACCGGGCGGTGCGGCCGAACTCATCGCGAGAGACACCACGAACGCAGAACGGGCGAGACCCGTGAGGGTCCCGCCCGTTGCCGTGCGTACGTACTACTCGGAGCTCTCGCCCGACTTCGCCAGGTCGACGGTCAACTCGTCGGGAAGGCTGATCGGCTTCTTCTCGCCGCGGAAGGTGAAGACTGCGTCCTCGCCCTGTCCTTCGCCGTCCCAGTTGTCGACGTCGACCAGCACGATCTGACCCGGCTCGATCTCGCCGAACAGGATCTTCTCGGACAGCTGGTCCTCGATCTCGCGCTGGATGGTGCGACGCAGCGGACGCGCACCCAACACCGGGTCGAATCCACGCTTCGCCAGGAGCGCCTTGCCCTTGTCCGTGACCTCGATGGCCATGTCCTTGTTCTTGAGCGCAACCTCCACTCGCGCCAGCATGAGATCGACCATCTGGATGATCTCGTCCTTGGTGAGCTGGTGGAAGACGACGATGTCGTCGATGCGGTTCAGGAACTCGGGGCGGAAGTGCTTCTTCAGCTCGTCGTGCACCTTGAGCTTCATGCGCTCGTAGTTGGAGCCACTGCCCTCACCCGAGGAGAAGCCCAGCCCGACTGCCTTGGAGATGTCCGACGTACCGAGGTTCGAGGTGAAGATCAGCACGGTGTTCTTGAAGTCGACCGTACGACCCTGACCGTCGGTGAGACGGCCGTCCTCGAGCACCTGCAGGAGCGTGTTGTAGATCTCCTGGTGAGCCTTCTCGATCTCGTCGAACAGCACCACGGAGAACGGCTTGCGGCGCACCTTCTCGGTGAGCTGGCCACCCTCTTCGTAGCCCACGTATCCGGGGGGCGCACCGAACAGACGCGATGCGGTGAACCGGTCGTGGAACTCGCCCATGTCGATCTGGATGAGCGCGTCGTCCTCGCCGAACAGGAAGTTCGCCAGAGCCTTCGACAGCTCCGTCTTACCCACACCGGACGGGCCGGCGAAGATGAACGAGCCGGACGGACGCTTCGGGTCCTTCAGTCCTGCGCGGGTACGGCGGATGGCCTTCGAGACCGCCTTGACCGCCTCGACCTGCCCGATGATGCGCTTGTGGAGTTCGTCCTCCATGCGCAGGAGACGAGTGGTCTCCTCCTCGGTCAGCTTGAACACGGGGATGCCGGTCCAGTTGCCCAGGACCTCGGCGATCTCGTTGTCGTCCACCTCGGCGATGACGTCGAGGTCTCCGCTACGCCACTGCTTCTCGCGCTCGGCGCGCTGCGCGACGAGCTGCTTCTCCTTGTCGCGCAGGTTGGCGGCCTTCTCGAAGTCCTGCGCGTCGATCGCGGACTCCTTCTCCCGACGAGCATCGGCGATCTTGTCGTCGAAGTCGCGCAGGTCCGGCGGCGCGGTCATCCGACGGATGCGCATACGCGCGCCCGCCTCGTCGATGAGGTCGATCGCCTTGTCCGGCAGGAAGCGGTCGTTGATGTACCGGTCGGCCAGGGTCGCGGCCGCCACGAGTGCACTGTCGGTGATCGAGACGCGGTGATGCGCCTCGTACCGGTCACGCAGACCCTTGAGGATCTCGATCGTGTGATCGACCGACGGCTCGCCGACCTGCACCGGCTGGAAGCGACGCTCGAGTGCCGCGTCCTTCTCGATGTACTTGCGGTACTCGTCGAGCGTGGTGGCACCGATGGTCTGGAGCTCACCACGAGCGAGCTTCGGCTTCAGGATGGAGGCCGCGTCGATCGCGCCCTCGGCGGCACCCGCGCCGACGAGCGTGTGCAGCTCGTCGATGAACAGGATGATGTCGCCGCGGGTGTTGATCTCCTTGAGCACCTTCTTCAGGCGCTCCTCGAAGTCACCGCGGTACCGGCTGCCGGCGACGAGCGAGCCCAGGTCCAGCGTGTAGAGCTGCTTGTCCTTGAGCGTCTCGGGAACCTCGCCGTTGACGATCGCCTGCGCGAGACCTTCGACGACGGCGGTCTTGCCGACGCCGGGCTCACCGATGAGCACCGGGTTGTTCTTGGTACGGCGGCTCAGCACCTGCATGACGCGCTCGATCTCCTTCGCGCGTCCGATGACCGGGTCGAGCTTGCCCTCGAGTGCGGCCTGCGTGAGGTTGCGGCCGAACTGGTCGAGCACCAGCGACGTGGACGGTGTGCCCGCCTCGCCGCGGCTGCTGCCGGACTCGCTGGGCTCCTTGCCCTGGTATCCGGACAGGAGCTGGATGACCTGCTGGCGCACGCGATTGAGATCGGCGCCGAGCTTGACCAGCACCTGCGCAGCCACACCCTCGCCCTCACGGATGAGGCCGAGCAGGATGTGCTCCGTGCCGATGTAGTTGTGTCCGAGCTGCAGCGCCTCACGCAGGCTGAGCTCGAGGACCTTCTTGGCACGCGGAGTGAACGGGATGTGCCCGGACGGTGCCTGCTGGCCCTGGCCGATGATCTCCTCGACCTGGCTGCGTACACCTTCGAGGGAGATCCCGAGCGACTCCAGAGACTTCGCCGCCACGCCTTCACCCTCGTGGATGAGACCCAGCAGGATGTGCTCCGTGCCGATGTAGTTGTGGTTGAGCATCCGGGCCTCTTCTTGGGCCAGGACGACGACGCGCCGTGCGCGGTCGGTGAACCTCTCGAACATCGCTCTCCCTCACACTGATGACGGGGCAGGCGTCGGACCCTCTAGTCCGAACCTCGAGCCCGACTCTCACTCTAGTTGCCGTGACCTTCGAGTGCCGCTCCGCCGGGGAAGTTCATCCGACGGCGAACGGTGGCTCCCACGCCCTCGGCGCGTCCATCGGGACGACACCGGCACCCTTGTATGCAGTCACAACGCACTGCACCGGAGATTCGTTACCACGAGCGACAGCGGATTCACCGTTCCCGCCTTCGCCCGCAGCGAACGGCCTACTCCTGATCGGCACCCACGGCAATGGGTCGGCGTGATGAGACGTGACGGACATTCCGCCCATCCATTGGAGTCATTGTCATTCAATCGAATGACAATGACTCCGACAGACAGGACAGAATCACGAAGAAAGTTCCCAGGCCCGCACGATCTCGGACGATATGCGGCCCCGCGCGCTGATCTCGAAACCTTGCGTGCGCGCCCATTCCCGTATTGCAGCACTGCGCGCCCGATCGGCCGCTCCGCGTGTCCGCGTGCCCCCGGACGAGCTCGCGGCCGACCCTCCCCCGGTCGTCCGCGTCGACACCCGCCGCGCGTGCTGGATCCACTGATCCATGACTTTCCGCAGCTCATCGGCGTTCGAGTTGGACAGATCCAACTCGAACCACGTGCCGTCCAACCCGATCGACACCGTCTCGTCAGCCGGTACGTTGTCGACGTCGTCGACCAGCGTGACCGTCACCTTCTTGACCATTCGACGCATTCCCCCCTCCGAACACAGCGACACTTTTCGCCGAGCAGGATCGATAATAGCGCGCATTACCGAGGCTTAGCAGCGTACCGAGTGGAATGTTCCATTCGGGCGTCAGCCGCGGTCGGGACGCACCAATGGAAAGAGGATGGTCTCGCGAATACCCAGCCCTGTGAGCGCCATCAGAAGGCGGTCGATGCCCATTCCCGTACCCGTTGTGGGCGGCATCGCGTACTCCATGGCGGTGAGGAAGTCCTCGTCGAGGACCATGGCCTCGTCGTCGCCGGCCGACGCCAGCCGGGCCTGATCGACGAAGCGCTCGCGCTGCACGACGGGATCGACGAGCTCCGAGTAGCCGGTGGCGAGCTCGAAGCCCCGCACGTAGAGGTCCCACTTCTCCACCACACCGGGGATGCTGCGATGGGCCCGGACCAGGGGCGACGTCTCCACGGGGAAGTTGCGGACGAACGTCGGAGTGTGGAGCTGGTCCCCGCAGCTGTGCTCCCACAGCTCCTCGACCAGCTTGCCGTGGCCCCACCCCTTGTCCGTCGGCACGGCGAGACCCACCCGATCGGCCAGCGCACGCAGGTCGTCCGGGCTCGTCTCCGGTGTCACCTCGATGCCGACGGCGGCCGACAACGACGGGTACATCTCGATGGTGGTCCACTCGCCCGCGAAGTCGTACGCGGAACCGTCCGCGAGGGTGACCTGGAGCGACCCGTACACGGCCTGGACGACTTCCTGCACGAGCTCGCGCGTCATCACCGCGGAGTCGTCGTACGTGCCGTAGGCCTCGTACGTCTCGAGCATCGCGAACTCCGGGGAGTGCGTGGAGTCGATGCCCTCGTTGCGGAAGTTGCGGTTGATCTCGAAGACCCGGTCGATGCCGCCCACGACCGCCCGCTTGAGGAACAGTTCGGGAGCGATGCGGAGGAACAGGTCGATGTCGAGCGCGTTCGAGTGCGTCGTGAACGGTCGGGCCGCGGCGCCACCGTGCAGCGTCTGGAGCATCGGGGTCTCGATCTCCAGGAATCCGCGGCGCTCGAGCCCGTCACGCAGTGCGCGCAGCGCGGCGACGCGGCGGCGGGCGTTCTCCCGCGCCTCGGGACGCACGATGAGGTCGACGTACCGCTGGCGGACGCGGGACTCCTCGTTCATCTCCTTGTGGGCGACGGGCAGGGGCCGCAGCGACTTGGACGCCATCTGCCACTCGTCCGCCATGACGCTCAGCTCGCCGCGTCGGGAGCTGATCACCTCGCCGTGCACGAAGATCATGTCGCCGAGATCGACGTCCGACTTCCACAGCGCCAGCGCGTCCTCGCCGACACCGGCGAGGGAGATCATGGCCTGGAGCTGCGTGCCGTCCCCGTCCTGCAGCGTCGCGAAGCAGAGTTTGCCGGTGTTGCGCAGGAAGATGACGCGACCGGCCACCCCCACCTGCTCGCCGGTGTGTGTGTCCGGCTCGAGCGCGGGATGCGCAGCCCGGACCTCGGCCAGCGAGTGCGTCCTCGCGACCGACACCGGATACGCCTCGCGCCCGGACTCCAGCAGCCGGGCGCGCTTCTCGCGGCGGATGCGCACCTGTTCCGGGGTGTCGTCGGTGGGAACGGCGGCGGGGTCGGTGTCTGCTCGTGGTGTCTCGGTCACGACTGCCCAGCCTATAGAGAGGTCAGTGCGCGACGAGAGTGCGCCCTTCGCGCAGGCAGTGCCGTGCGCTCCCCACGACGCCGGTGAGCCCGGCGTCGACGATGGCGCGGTACCCACCGATGACGTCGGACGCTCGCGTGAGCCCCAGTTCCTGCAGCGCCGCGGCGGCCAGCGAGGAGGTGTAGCCCTCGGAGCACAGCACGATCCACTCGACGTCGTGATCCACCGCGATGGCCAGGCGTGCGCTGCTCGTGGGGTCGCACCGCCACTCGAGGACGTTGCGCTCGACGGCCAGTGCCCCCGGCATGGTCCCCTCCAGCGCGCGCTGTGCCTGGGGGCGGATGTCGACGAGCACCGCGCCGCGGGCGACGGCATCGGCCAGCTCGGAGACGTCCGTGCGGCGGTACGTGGACCGTGCGCGCTCGAGCATGTCGTCGATGCTCGATCGGGTGGTGGGTCGAGTCGTCATCACGCGTCTCCCTCGGGCAGGTCGGTCAGGACGGACCGGGTGCGGCGCAGAGCACCGCGCTCGCCGATCTCGTAGTAGGACATGGCCGTCAGCGGCGGCGAGTACGCGTGCACGCTCAGTGTCGGACCGCTCACGGTCACCGGGTCCGATGTCGGGGCCGGTGCGTGGGTGACGTCGTGGACCCACCCCAGCGGGAAGGACGCCTGATCACCCGCGTCCAGGCGGCGGTGATGCAGACCCTCACCGTTCCAACGGTATTCGCTGAGCGAGCCGCTCAGGACGGTCAGCGCGCCGAGCGATCCGGCGTGGTCGTGCAGTTCGGTGGACTTGTCCGGCACCCAGCTGATGAGCCACAGGTCGACCAGATCGTCCGAATGCAGACGGGCACACCACCGTTCACCGGCTGGGAACACTCCACCGGGCGGGAGGAGCGCATCATGGCGACCGTCGAGCACGTCCGCCGCACCTTGATCGGTGAGGCGCAGCAGATCGGCGGGACGCAGAGAGGTGGGGGCGACAGCAGAGAGCGAGAGCACGACAGGACTCCAGGGAGGTGTGATGACAGTCAGGGCAGGCGTCAGCCCCGACAACACTCCCGAGCACCCGTGCGATCAGTCACCCCGAAAGTGTGGCACACAGTTCGGCAGCGCGCCACCTCGACCGTCGTGGCCTCGATCAGCGGCGACGGGCCTGATTGCGCTCGTAGACCAGCCGCAGTCCCGCCAACGTGAGGTCCGGCTCGATGCGATCGATCGACGAGGAGTCGTCCATGACGAGCGACGCCGTGTCGCCGGTGGCCACCACGACGACGTCGTCGCCGTCGAAGCCGGGCACCTCGCGGCACACCCGGTCGACGATGCCGTCGACGAGACCGGCGAAGCCGAAGATCGCACCCGACTGCATGGCCTCGACGGTGTTCTTGCCGAGAACGCCTCGGGGCCGGACCAGTTCGACCTTGCGCAGCGCCGCGGAGCGGGACGCGAGCGCGTCCATGGAGATCTCGAGTCCGGGTGCGATCGATCCGCCCAGGAACTCCCCCTTGGCCGACACGACGTCGACACACGTGGACGTCCCGAAGTCGACGATGATGCACGGCGCGTCGTACAGGTGGTGGGCCGCGAGGCTGTTGACGATGCGGTCGGCGCCCACCTCCTTCGGATTGTCCACCAGCAGAGGCACTCCCGTGCGCACGCCGGGCTCGACGACCACGTGGGGAACGTGCGACCAGTACCGCCCCAGCATCGTCCGGATCTCGCGCAGCACCGACGGGACCGTCGAGAGCGCCGCGACACCCGTGATGGTCTCCACGTCGGGACCGAGGAGACCGCGAAAGGTCAACGCGAGCTCGTCCGCCGTCATCGACGCGTCCGTCCGCATCCGGCGTTGCCGCGTGAGCCGCGCGTGGTCACCGCTGCCGGTGAACACGCCCAACACGATGTTGGTGTTGCGGACGTCGACGGTGAGCAGCATCAGACCGAGACCGTGTCACGCGTGTCCGCGGTGAGTGTGCGCGGCGAGATCAGTCCGGATCCGGCCGGGCTGTCCGCCGGATCGGTGCCCACCTGGACGGGGCGGTTGTCGGCGTCGACGAACACCACGTTCGGCGCGTACTCGGCGACCTCGGCCGGATCGAGAATGCCGTAGGCGATGATGATCACCAGATCACCCGGATGCACCAGATGCGCTGCGGCGCCGTTGATCCCGACCACTCCCGAACCACGCTGCCCCGCGATGACGTAGGTCTCGAGCCGAGCACCGTTGTCGATGTCCACGATGGTCACCTGCTCACCCTCGAGCAGCGCGGCGGCGTCGAGCAGGTCCTGATCGATGGTCACCGACCCCACGTAGTGCAGATCGGCGTGGGTCACGGTGGCGCGGTGGATCTTCGAGGTCATCATCGTGCGGAGCATGGTGGGTCCTTACCTGTCTGGAGCCGGGCGGAGTTGCGGGCAGGTCGGTCGGAGTGGAGTCAGGAGTGGCCGAGGTGGCGTTGTCCGGCTGCGGATTCCGGATCGCGACCCTGGAATCCGGTACCGAGAGCGACGCCCACGTTGTCGAGCAGGCGCGTGGTGCCCACGCGGGCGGCGACCAGCAACCGGCCGTCTCCCTCCTCGGGTGCGTCACGGAGATCGGCTCCGCGTACCTCGAGGTAGTCGACGTCCACCTCCGGCACCGTGTCGAGCACCGACTGCGCCGCCGCCAGAACGGCATCCGAACCACCCTCGGCAGCATGGGTGCCGGCGATCAGCGCTGCCGACAAGGCCACCGCGAGGGACCGCTGGTGCTCGTCGAGGTACCGGTTGCGCGAGGACAGGGCGAGACCGTCGGACTCGCGAACGATGGGGACGCCGCGGATCTCGACGTCGATGTTCAGGTCGCGCACCATCTGGTCGATGAGGACCAGCTGCTGGTAGTCCTTCTCCCCGAAGTAGGCCGTGGTGGGTGCGACGATGCCGAGCAGCTTCGCGACCACCGTCAGCATCCCGGCGAAATGGCCGGGCCGCGAGGCGCCTTCGAGTTCGGCACCGAGCGGACCGGGGTGCACCGTCGTCCGCGGACCGTGCGGGTACATGTCCTGCACACTCGGGACGAAGGCCAGTTCCACCCCGGCTGCGCGCAGCACGTCCAGGTCGGCGTCGAGGGTGCGCGGGTACGCGTCGAGATCCTCCCCCGCCCCGAACTGCAGCGGGTTGACGAAGATCGACACCACGACGACAGCGCCGCTCCGCTTCGCCATCTCCACGAGCTGGACGTGACCGGCGTGCAACGCACCCATGGTGGGCACGAGCGCGACTCGGCGTCCCGCCGAGCGCAGGGCACGGGTGACCGACCGGACGACATCGGGTGCGTGATGCACCGTCAGTTCACCCGGTGTGTACGCGCCGTCGAGTGCACTCACGGCTGCCTCCTCATTCGTTGTCCCGCAGGACGTTCATCACGGTGTCGTCCGCGCCGGTCCGCTCGGCCGTACGCAGTGACATCGCGCGATAGCCCGCGGCGATCCGCGGGTCGAGATCGGTCAACGCGTCGAGATGCCTGGACACCGTCGCCCCGTCGCCGCGCGCCACCGGACCGGTCAACGCGCCCTGTCCGCTGCGCAGCACGTTGTCCAACGCCGCCGACAGCAGTGGCGCCAGAACCCGCTCCGCCACACCACCGGGACGCTGTTCCACCGGCTGCTGGCCGGGAAGTTCCTCGTGGGCCAACGCGTCCCGCAGCGCGTCGAGGGCGTCGACGACCAGAGTGACCAGGTGGTTCGACCCGTGGGCGAGCGCGGCGTGGTACAGCGTGCGCGCCTCCTCGGGCACACCCACGGGCTCGCCGCCGATCTCGAGCACCAGTCCCTGCGCGATCGCGAGGCCGATCTCGTCGGCCGCCGTGATGCCGAAGCACGCGGTCGCCAGACGGTCGGTGTCCTCGGGTTTGCCGCTGAAGGTCATCGCGGGGTGCACGGCCATCGTCACCACTCCTCGGCCCGCCAGCGGCGCGAGGATGCCGACACCGTTGGCGCCGGACGTGTGCAGCACGAGAGTTCCGGGCGACACCGCATCGGTGCGCGCCAACCCGCGGACCAGCGCGTCCAGTTCCTGATCCGGCACCGCCAGGATCAGCAGTTCACTGCGCCGCGCCACGTCCGTGGCCGGCATGATCTCCGCGTCGGGGAGGCGGGTCTCGGCGCGGCGCCGGGACGCGTCGGAGACGGCGGCGCAGCCGAACACGACGTGGCCGACGCGTTCGAGCGCCTCACCCAGCGCGGTACCGACTCGGCCTGCGGACACGACACCGACGGACAGGCGCGCCGGGGCGGGGTCGGACGTGACTCGATCGGGGGACAAGAAGGGTCCTCTCGGGGATACAGTTCCAGTCCCGCTCGGCGGGTACCGGACTCATCGACGCCCACACTAGTGTCCGGCGTCGACCGACCGCCATGCGACGCCGGTCACACCCGCGGCGCAGATCTCACTCGGCGAAGCTCTCACTCGGCGCGGTGTCTACTCGGCACGGCGGCGCCGGCGACCCGATCCTGTCGACGCGTCCGCGGTGCCCATCCCCGCGAGGATGTCCGCGACGGAGCGCCCACTCGAATGTGCTCCCGACCCTGCGTCGACCGGTGCGTCGGACTCGTCGTCCGGATCCGCAGCGCGTCGTCGACCGCCCGACTGCACGGGTGCGACGGGCGCGGGTTCCGGAAGCTCGGGCTCTTCCGGCTCGGGTTCGGGCTCGACGTCCAGGGTCGGCAGCGGATCTGGTTCGGGCTGCGGCTCGGGTTCGGGGAGCGGCGCGGGCTCCGGCAGGGGTTCGGGCTCGGGTTCGGGTTCCGGCAGCGGTTCCGGCTCGGGCTCGGGTTCCGGCTCGGGCAGGGGTTCCGGCTCGGGGGCGACGGGAATGCTGTCGGCGCGGTGACTCGACGGGTTCCACTCGGGGGTGCGCGGCGACTGCGGTGCGGGTGCCGGATGGAAGGTGCCGTCGTGATCGAACTCGCCGCCGATGACCGACGTCTCCGCCGTGACCGGGTCGTCGAAGGGAGTGGCAAAGCCGGGCCGGGAGTAGGTCGGATCGGGGGCGAAGCTCGGCGGGCGGGTGCGCGATCCGGGAACGTACAGACCGGACGGCGCCGGCTCGTAGCCGCTGTAGGAGCGCTCGGCGAGCTCCCGCATCCGCATCGCCTCGCCGGCGATGGCAGCGCGGTCGTCCGGCAACTCGCCGTCGAACAGCATCTCGAGGCTGCGGCGCAGCGACGCGAGTTCGGCTCGGAGAGCACGCATCTCGTCTCCGTCGGCACCGATCTCGGCGCGCACCCGCGACTCGACGCCGAGCTCGTACTCGCGGCGCGCGGCAATCTCCCGCTCCAGCTGGAGCTCGTAGACGGTCTGCAGATCGCGCGCCTTCATCTGATCCACCGCGGCGTCGCGGCGGTACTTCGTCATCGCGAACGCGCCGAGAACGGCGGCCCACAGCGCTGCCACGATGCCCACGCGCAGCAGCGGAACGCTGTCGCTGAGGATCATCAGAACGCTGGCCACCACGCCCAGCAGAACCAGACCGGCGAGAGCCGTGTGGTTGCCGCCGCGTTTCGTGCGACGGTTCGCCTTGCTCCTGCCGGTGTCCGTCATGAATCCCAGGGTAACGGCTCGGGCGGCTGTCGCACTTCACCATGCACGGACGGGGTGTCCGAGGACGGCCGCGATCGGGTCAGTGGGCGGGCTCGTCGGCTCCGTCGTCCGGTGTCCGGCAGCAGTGCTCGAGCCACAGGGCAGCGGCCACGGCGACAATCCCGGCGACGAGGCCGATCAGCGCTCCCGGCGTGTCCTCCGACGCCGCGCGCACCGAGGACCGCAGGGGCAGCAGATGGATCAGCAGACCGGCCCACACTCCCGCCGCCGCTGCACCGACGAGGGCCGCGGCCTTCGCCAGCGCGACGGCGCGCGCGACCGTGATCGGATGCAGCTGGCCGGGCCCGGGGCCGATCCTCCGGGTGCGCAATCGGGACCGCACCAGCAGACCCACGACCACGAGGACGACCGCCACCGGATACAGCGACGCTCCGGCGAACGTCGAGATCGGCGGAACAGACCCGTAGAACGAGGACGCGAGGATCCAGGTGGCCACCACGGCGAACGCCGCGAGCGCGACGAGGTCGCGCACGCGCGTCGGGCTCACGTGGAGTCACCGCCGGCCCGCCCGCAGCGCACCGGGTCCCACAGCCGTGTCTCGGTGCGACGCACACCGGCACGTTCGAACTCCGGCAGCTCGGCCAGCAGGTCGCGCACCGATCGGCCACGCAGCACGGCGTCGGGATCGGCGTCCAGCCACGGTGCGAGGACGAAGGCGCGCTCGTGCGCCAGTGGGTGCGGAAGAATCAGCTCGGGGTCGTCGCTGACGACGTCGTCGCACACGACGATGTCCACGTCGACGGTCCGCGGTCCCCAGCGCTGCACCCGCTCGCGGTGAGCGGCCGTCTCCAACTGCTGTCCCCGTCGCAACCAGCCCCGGCAGTCGGTGTTCTCGTCGTCCACGATCACGACGGCGTTGAGGAAGTCCTGCTGGTCGATGCCGCCCCACGGGGCGGTGGCGAACACGGTCGACACTGCGACGACGGCGTCACCGAGACCCTCGACCACGGCCCGCAACTGCTGTTCGCTGTCCCCGATGTTGCTCCCGATCGAGAGCACCGCGCGGGTCACGCAGACCTCGATCGGGTCACTACGACGGCCACGTCCGTGAAGGTCAGGGGGATCGGAGCCGACGGCTTGTGCAGGGTGACCTCGACGCGTTCCACGCGCGGATCCGTCAGGACACCGTCGGCGATCTCGCTCGCGACCGTCTCGATGAGATCGCGACTCGGCCCCGCGACGACCGCGGCGGCGGCCTCGGCCAACTCGCCGTAGTGCGCCGTCTTCGTCAGATCGTCCGATGCCGCGGCCGGGGCGAGATCCATGTGGACGACGAGGTCGACGAGGAAGTCCTGCCCATCGCGCTTCTCGTGGTCGAAGACACCGTGATTGCCACGCACGGTCAATCCGCGCAGCTCGATGCGATCGGTCATGTCGTGCCTTTCGGTTCGGTCGGGCCGTGCCACTGCCGGTGCACGGCGAGAGCGTCGAGAGTGCCGACGGCGTCGTGGACGCGCACCCCCCAGGCACCCGCCACGGCGGACAGCACCGAGATCGCGGCCGTCGCAGCGTCGCGGCCGTGCGGAGGGCGAGGCTGCCCGTCGCGGGCGAGCAGAGTGCCGAGGAATCGTTTGCGGGACGCACCCACCAGCACGGGAATGCCCGTGTCGACGAGACGATCGAGTCGGCGGAGCAACGCCCAGTTGTGCTCCGCGTTCTTGGCGAAGCCGAGCCCCGGATCGAGGACGATGCGGGAACTGTCCACCCCGGCGGCGACGGCCGCGTCGACCTGACGGAGCAGTCCGCTGCGCACGTCCTCGACGATGTCGCCGTAGTCGTGCTCCTCGGCGGCACCGGGTCGGTGGGTCCAGTCGACGGTGGAACGCCAGTGCATGAGCACCCAGGCGACACCGGCATCGGCGACGACACCCGCCATGTCGGGATCGGCGCGGCCACCGGAGACGTCGTTGACGATGGACACGCCCGCACCGATCGCCGCAGTCGCCACGGATGCCCTCATCGTGTCGACGCTGACGCACACGCCGTGGGCGACCAGCTCCGCGATCACCGGTGCGACGCGCTCCGCCTCGACGGACGGGTCGACGCGGTCGGCTCCCGGACGTGTCGACTCGCCCCCCACATCGACGATGTCGACACCCGCGGCGTGCAGTTCGAGGCCGTGACGCACCGCGGCGTCGACGTCGAGGTAGCGGCCGCCGTCCGAGAACGAGTCGGCCGTGACGTTGACGACGCCCATCACCACGGGCCCGTCCGCGTGCGGAAGCGTGAACACGAGCGGCGCCTACTTGCGAAGGATGAGATCCAGCGCCTCGGACCGGGACACCGCGCTGGACTGGAACACACCGCGCACGGCGGAGGTGGTGGTGCTGGCGCCCGGCTTACGGATTCCCCGCATCGCCATGCAGAGGTGCTCGGCCTCCATCACCACGATGACTCCGCGCGGTTCGAGCTTGCGCATCATCGCGTCGGCGACCTGCGAGGTGAGACGCTCCTGCACCTGCGGCCGCTTCGCATACAGGTCGACGACCCGCGCCAGCTTCGACAGGCCCGTCACCCGGCCCGACTTGCCCGGGATGTAGCCGACGTGCGCGACGCCGTGGAAGGACACCAGGTGGTGCTCGCACGTCGAGTACATCGGGATGTCCCGCACGAGGACCAGCTCGCGGTGCGCCTCGTCGAATGTCGTTCCCAGTACCTCGTCGGGATCGACGAACAGTCCGCCGAACATCTCCCGGTATGCACGCGCCACTCGAGCGGGCGTGTCCTTGAGCCCCTCGCGCTCGGGGTCCTCACCCACCGCGAGCAGCAGCTCGCGAACGGCCGCCTCGGCGCGCTCCTGATCGAACGTCCGACCGGACACCACGGACACGGGCTCGTCGATCGACTGATCGGCTTGGTTGACGGACACGGGAGGGTCCCTTCGCTGACGGACGCGCTGCCGATGGATCAGAGCAGCCGGAGTGATGTGCGGGCGGGTGCGGCCGCACGGACGAGAGGGTCGGACGAGCGACTCTAGCGCGCGTCCGGGCCCTCCCACCGCTGGGTGTTCGGCGGCAGCTGGGGATCCTCGGCCTCGTCACGCGGAGGCTGGTACTGCCCCTCCGGGTTCTGCGGGTTGCGGTACCGCGGCTCGGGCTGAGCCGGCTCCCCCACACCCGAACCGGGGTACTGCCCGTACGGCTGGGGATCCTGGTGCGGCTCCCGATAAGGCTGCGGTTCCCGGTACGCCTGCGGTTCCCGATAGGGCTGGGGTTCCTGGTAGGGCTGGGGTTCCTGGTAGGGCTGGGGCTCGTCGTAGCCGCGCGGTTCCTGGTACCCACGCGGACCCTGGTAGCCCTGCGGGACACCCTGACCCTGCGGCTGGCCGTAGCCCTGCGGCTGCCCGTAGCCCTGCGGCTGCCCGTAGCCCTGCGGCTGGCCGTAACCCTGCGGCTCCGGGTACCGCGGTGCCTCGTTCTCGCGAGGAGGCCATCCCGGTGCGGACCAGCCGGCCGGTGCGCCGTAGTCGGGCATCGAGGAGCCGGGACGGCCGCCGCGATGTGCGCCACCCTGACCGTTCGGGGTCGACCCGTTCTGGCCCTGCCCGTTCTGACCGTGACCGTTCTGGCCGTGCCCGTTCTGGGCGTGGCCGTTCTGGCCGTTCTGTGCCTGACCGTTCTGGGCCTGGCCGGCGTAGCTCGGCTCCTTGACGATCGAGACGGGGGGCCACGGCTCCCCGCGCTCGGTCGCGAGCTCGCGCGGCGTCTTCACCGGGGGCTTCGACGACGGAACTCGATCACCGAAGTCGTTGAACGCGGTGATGCGGGGACGCTTCTCGACGCCGGTGAAGATCTTCTCCAGATCCTTGCGCGTGAGCGTCTCGCGCTCGAGCAGCTCGGTGGCCAGGATGTCGAGGACGTCGCGGTAGTCGTTCAGGATGGCCCATGCCTCGGTGTGCGCGGCCTCGATGAGGTTGCGCACCTCCCCGTCGATCTCCCGGGCGACCTCGTGCGAGTAGTCGGACTGGACGCCCATCGAGCGGCCCAGGAACGGATCGCCCTGCTCCTGGCCGTACCGGACGGCGCCGAGCTTGCTGCTCATGCCGTACTCGGTGACCATGGCGCGAGCGATCTTGGTCGCCTGGTCGATGTCGGACGACGCTCCCGTGGTCGGCTCGTGGAAGACGAGCTCCTCGGCAGCGCGGCCGCCCATCGCCATGACGAGGCGCGCGATCATCTCGGAGCGCGTCATCAGGCCCTTGTCGTCCTCCGGCACCGTCATCGCGTGACCACCGGTGCGGCCGCGGGCGAGGATGGTGACCTTGTAGATCGGCTCGATGTCGGGCATCGCCCACGCCGCGAGGGTGTGACCACCCTCGTGGTACGCCGTGATCTTGCGTTCGTGCTCGCTGATGATGCGGCTCTTGCGTCGAGGTCCGCCGATGACGCGGTCCACCGACTCCTCGAGGGCGGCCTCGGTGACCACGGTGCCGTTCTCCCGCGCCGTGAGCAGTGCGGCCTCGTTGATGACGTTCGCGAGATCCGCGCCCGACATGCCGACGGTGCGCTTGGCCAGACCCTCGAGGTCGGCGTCCTGCGCGATCGGCTTGCCCTTCGAGTGCACCGCGAGAATCGCGCGGCGTCCTGCGAGGTCGGGGGCGCCGACCGGGATCTGGCGGTCGAAGCGGCCGGGGCGCAGCAGTGCCGGGTCGAGGATGTCGGGACGGTTCGTGGCGGCGATGAGGATGACGCCCGTGCGCTCACCGAACCCGTCCATCTCGACGAGCAGCTGGTTGAGGGTCTGCTCGCGCTCGTCGTGTCCGCCGCCCAGACCGGCCCCGCGCTGGCGACCGACGGCGTCGATCTCGTCGACGAAGATGATGCAGGGGCTGTTCTGCTTGGCCTGCTCGAACAGGTCGCGCACACGTGAGGCACCGACGCCGACGAACATCTCGACGAAGTCGGAACCGGAGATGGTGAAGAACGGCACGCCGGCCTCACCGGCGACGGCGCGGGCGAGCAGCGTCTTGCCGGTTCCGGGAGGGCCGTACAGCAGCACGCCGCGGGGGATCTTCGCGCCGAGTGCCTGGTAGCGGGCCGGGTTCTGCAGGAAGTCCTTGATCTCGTACAGCTCTTCGACCGCTTCGTTCGCGCCTGCCACGTCCGCGAACGTCGTCTTCGGCATGTCCTTGGTGAGCTGCTTGGCCTTGGACTTGCCGAAGCCCATCACACCGCCGCGCCCGCCGCCCTGCATCCGCGACATCACGAAGATGAAGATGCCCAGCAGGATGATCATCGGGAGCAGGAACACCAGGATCGACGTGAACCAGCTGTCCTGCGTCACCTCGGTGTCGTAGCTCTCGGCACCCGACGCGGCGACCTTGTCGAAGATCTGCTGCGACGCGGCGTCCGGGTACTGCGAGATGATCTGCGTCTCGTTGCCGGTGGCGTCGTTGCCGCTCTTCAGCGTCAGACGAACCTGCTGCTCACGGTCGTCGATCTGCGCGGTCTGCACATTCTGGTCGTCGAGCTGCGCGACGGCGACCGACGTGTCGACACTCTTCCACCCCCGCGTGTCGTCGCCGAAGTAGCTGAAGGCGAAGATCACCAACAGGATGCCGGCGACTATCGCCAGGTTGCGGAACAAAGTCTTGCGGTTCATACAGCGTCGCCCTCGATGGCAGTCGGACTCACAGGCAGGTGGTCATGGTTCGCGTCGGTCGGCCGGCAGCAGTTCTCGATCGTTGCCGGTTGCGCACCGGACAAGCCAGGTTACCGCGGATGCGGACGGCCGGGCGGCGCGCACATCTCGGTCAACGCGCCGACACGCGGTGAGGTTCCCGCGCCCAGCTGCGCGTGACGAGTGTTACCGGTCGGCCGCGGTGCGTGGCCAGGGCCGATGCTGTTCGATCTGTGCCGCGAGCGCCAGCAGTCGACGCTCGGACCCGGGAGGGCCCGCCAGCTGCACGGCCAGCGGAGTCCCCGACTCGGGATGGAGTCCCGCGGGCACACTCACGGCCGGCCACCCCAGCAAGTTCCACGGTGCCGCGAAGGGTGCGTAGCGAATGTTGGCCGCCATGTTGGCTGCCCACCCGCGCTCGCTCCACCGGTCCGCACGGATCGGCGGCGCGGCGAGCGCCGGCGTCAGCACCACGTCGACACTCTCGAAGTACGAGCGCATGCGTCGCGTGAGCGTCTCGGTCTGCGAAGGCCGCACGAACCGTGCCGCTCGCCGACCCACCGCGATGTGGCGACGGGTTCGCTTCTGCAGCGCCGACACGTCGAGCCCGGCGGCGTCCGCGGCTCCGCCGGCCGTCCAGCGGGCGAGCTGCCCGAGTGGACTGGCCGGGTAGGGCAGCGCTGCCGTGCTGGTGCGGTGCCCGATCCGCTCGAGCTCCCGGGCGACGTCGAGTGCGGCCTGCCGGAAGTGGGGATCCACTCGCACGACGGGCGACGGCGACTCCACGGCGACCCCGATGCGCGTGGTCTCGGGAGCGTCGACGTAGGCGAGATCCGGATCGTCCGCCATGACCGAGAGCAGGAGCGCCGCGTCGGCGACGGTCGTGGTCAACGGACCGTTCTCCGACATGCCGAACCACGAGCCGTTGCCCAGTTCGGACGGGACGAGGCCGAGCCCCGGCTTGATGCCGACCAGTCCGCAGTTCGCGGCGGGGATCCGGATGGACCCCATGCCGTCGTTGCCGTGGGCGACGGGCACCATGCCCGAGGAGACCGCGGCGGCGCCGCCACCGGACGATCCGCCCGGGGTGAGGTCACGGTTCCACGGATTGCGGGCGATGCCGTCGGCACCGTCCGTCGCGCCCCACAGGCACAGCTCGGGAACCGAGGTGAGACCGACGACCACGGCGCCCGCGCCGCGCAGGCGCGCGACCACCGGGTGATCCGCGGCGGCGGGAGTGTCGGACGTCGCGAGCGAACCGTTGCGCATCGGGTAGCCCGTCACCGGGACGTTGTCCTTGATCGCCACCGGAACGCCGGCGAGCGGCAGGGCCCGTAGATCCGCTCGAACGGCGACCGCGTCCGCTTCCCGGAGCACCTCGTCGGGACGCACCACGACGAACGCGTGCAGGTCGTTGTTCCGAGCGGCGATGCGGTCCAACGCTTCTCGGGCTACCGCGGCAGGTTGGACCCGCCCGTTCCGGACGTCGTCCGCGATGGACGTGGCGGTGGGGCCGACCTGTTCGCGCGACATTCGATCAGCCTCCGTAGACCCGGGGTTCCAGCAGTCCGATGTAGGGAAGGTCGCGGTAACGCTCGTCGTAGTCGAGGCCGTAGCCCACGACGAACTCGTTCGGGATGTCGAAGCCGACGTTCGCGACGTCGACGTCCACCTTCACCGCGTCGGGCTTGCGGAGCAGGGTGACCACCTCGAGCGATGCGGGCTGGCGCGTGGCGAGGTTCTTCATCAACCACGACAGCGTCAGACCGGAGTCGATGATGTCCTCCACGATGAGGACGTGGCGGCCGTGGATGTCGCGGTCGAGGTCCTTGAGGATGCGGACGACGCCCGACGAGGACGTGGACGATCCGTACGAACTGACCGCCATGAACTCGAGCTGGCTCGGGATCGGCAGTGCGCGTGCGAAATCCGTCATGAACATGATGGCGCCCTTGAGAACTCCGACGAGCAGCAGATCACCCTCGGGAGCCCCCACCGGATAGCGAGCGGCGATCTCCTCGGCCAGCTCGGCGATACGCTTGTCGATCTCCTCTCGGGAGATCAGGATCGATGCGATGTCGCCCTCGTACACGGGTGTCCCTTCACTCGCTCGCGGCCCGGCCGGTCCACCGAACCAGGTCGAGCTTGCCACGTCGTCTCTCGACGACCAACCTCTCGACCGGGCCGCCCCCGGCCACCGCGACGCCGCCCTGCCCGCGCCACGCGCCGACGAGATCGTCCACGGCGCGCACCTGCGCCTCGTTGCGCAACGGCACTCCCCGGTCGGCCAGCCACTCGCGGATCACCCGCCGACGGAGTGCACCCGGTACCTCCACGAGGGCGGACACCTCCAGCGCGTCGCCGACGCGGGCGGACACGGCGATGTCCGCGGCGAGTGCGTCGAGAACGGCGCCGTCCTCGCGCAGCTGGTCGGCGGTGCGCGCGAGCGCGCCGGCGACACCGCCGTGCAGGACGTCCTCCAGCAGCGGGAGCACCTCGCCGCGGAGTCGGACCCGAACGAAGGACGGGTCGAGGTTGTGCGGGTCGTCCCACGCGGCGAGACCCAGTTCGGCGCACGCGCCGACGGTGGACTCGCGGCGCACGGTCAACAGCGGACGACCTCGCGGCGGGTCCCAGGCCGCCATCCCCCGCAGCGATCGGGACCCGGATCCGCGGCCGAGTCCGAGCAGGACGGTCTCGGCCTGGTCGTTCAGCGTGTGGCCCAGCAAGATCGGGCGGTCACCGCGGACCGCGTCGAGAGCGGCGTACCGGGCGCGCCGGGCCGCGGCCTCGGGTCCACCCGCCCCGGTCACCGACACGGTCCTCACCTCGGCGCGGGAACACCCGAGGTCTCGTGCCTGCTCGGCGGCCCTGTGCGCCACCTCGGCCGAACCCGCCTGCAGCGCGTGGTCGACGACCACGGCGTGCACCTGCGCGCCCTCGGCCACACAGGCGGCGGTGAGCGCCAGCGAGTCCGCACCACCCGACAGCCCGACGACGACGGCGCGCTCCGGGCAGTGCTCCCCGAACCAGGCGCGCACCGCCCGCCGCACCGTGAGCAGGTGCGGGCCCTCCGGCATCGGGCGTGCCCCGGTCATGCCGGGACGCCGGTCATCCCAGAACTCGCTGCGTCCACTTCTCCGGCGCCTCGATCTCGGAGAGCAACGGCAACGTGTCCGCGTCGGTCCACACGGTGTTGAAACGCTCCATGCCGACCTGGCCGACGACGGCGTCGACGAACGCCTTGCCGCGGACGTACTGCGCCATCTTCGCGTCCATCCCGAGCAGCGCGCGGATCACGCGCTGCACCGGGTTCTGCTTCCGCGTGCGACGGGCGTCGAAGGCCTTGCGGATCGCCGAGACCGACGGCACCACCGCGGGACCCACCGCGTCCATCACGTGGTCGGCATGGCCTTCGAGCAGCGTTCCGAGCACCAGCAGACGATCGAGTGCCTCCTGCTGCGCGGGTGCCTGCGTCGCCCGGAGCAGACCGATGATGCCGCCGTCGCCGCCGTCCTGCCCGCGGGACCGCACCGCCGCCGCGAGGCGTCCCACGACGTCGGCCAGGGGCTCGTCCGCGCCGCCCTGCAGCGTGGTGACGTTGTCCTTCATGTAACCCGCGAGCCACGGCGACGACGAGAACTGCACGCGGTGCGTCACCTCGTGCAGGCACACCCACAGTCGGAAGTCGCTGGGCCGCAGGCGAAGCGATCGCTCCACGGAGACGATGTTGGGTGCCACGAGCAGCAGCGTTCCGTCCGGACCGGTGAAGGGGTCGTACTGCCCGAGAATGGCCGTCGACAGGAACGCCAGCATCGCGCCCGCCTGCACGCCGCCCGGCTTGCCGCCGAGGAACGAACTGTCGTCGCCGTCGGAGTCACTGACGAGGTGCCGCATCGACTCGGACGCGGCGGCGATCCACTCCGGCCGATCGAGCACGCGCGCCGCCGGGACGGGCAGACCGTCGGCGAGTCCCGTGACCTCGCGCACGGGGCCCTCGGCGCGTACCGACGCGTCGGCCAGTTCGCGCAGCGCCGCGTCCGCGGTGTACCGCGACGTCTTCGGCCCCCGTGGTGCGAGCCGGGCACCCGTCCGGGCGGCCAGACCCCAATCGATCACACCAGTGTCGGACATGCCCTCACCCCTGTTCTCTCTCGGAATCGACCGGTCAGGTGCAGCCGCAGGAGCGGAGCGTCGACGCGAGTGCGTCCAGGGCCGGACGACCGACCTCGGGCGGCCTGTCGTTGGACATCAACGCGAACGTCAACACCCGGCCGCTCTCGTCGGTCACGTATCCGGCCAACGCACTGGCGGTCGAGAGCGTTCCCGTCTTGGCGCGCAGCCACCCCGCGGCCGTGCGGTCACCCGACGCGTAGCGGGCGGCGAGCGTGCCCGTGGCACCGGCGACGGGCAGGTAGTCGAGCATCGGCCGCAGGTTCTCGGTGCCGGACCCGGCGGCCCGGGTGACGAGCGCGCCCAGCACCCGGGCAGGGATGAGATTGTCGACGGAGAGTCCGCTGGTGTCCTCGAGCGTGACTCCGGTGACGTCGACGCCGTTCTTCTGCAGTGTCTCCAGGACGGCGTCCGTGGCCCCGTCGAACGACGCGGGCCGGCCCACCTCCTCGGCGATCTCGCGACCGACGGCCTCCGCGAGCACGTTGTCCGAGAACCCCAACATCTGCCCGAGCCGCTGCCGCAGAGGCGCGGACTGCACCGTCGCGAGAGATCCGGCACCGGACTGCGCGCGACCGTCAGTCACGACGGCCGGGTCCAGGCCGAGAGCACGCGCCAACGCCCGACCGGCGTCGAGACCGGGAGTGGCGCTGCGCGGCGACTCGTCGACCGTCGGCACCGAGCGACCCCCGTCGAGGGTGATCGGTTCGATGGGTGCGATGTATCCGGCGGCCACGTCGCCGGGGAACCAGCCCTGCGCCTGCTCCGGCCCCGAGTACGCGCCGCCGTCCACGGCGATGGACGTGACGGTCGTGCCGGACCTGCGGATCTGTTCGGCGAGGTCGTCGATGCGGGCTCCCCCGTCGTAGAACCCGGGTCGTCCGACCGGCTCCGCCGTGAGCGTGGGGTCGCCGTCACCGACGAGCACCACCTGACCGGCCGCGTCGCCCGCCACGACCTTGGTGGTCACACGGTGGTCGGCCGGCAGCGCCATCATGGCGGCCGCGGCCGTGAGGATCTTGGTGGTCGACGCCGGCGTCATGGGGGTGTCCGCATCGGCGCTCCACAACACCTCGCCGGTGATCGCGTCCGCGACGGATCCGGTGAAGCGGCCCAGATCGGGATTGCGCAGGGGTGCGGCGAGCACCGCCTCGAGGCCCGCCGGGCTCGGTTTCGGCGCGTCGGGTGAGACCGGAACCACCTGCGGGGCGGGCAGAACGGGCGACGGCTCGGGTGAGGTCGCCACGGGTGTCGAGTCCTCGGAGAGCGTGGGGGTGATCAGCGCGACGCCGACGATCGCCAGCACGAGCACCACGACCGAGGCTCCGATCAGCAGCACGCGCGTGCGTAACGGCGTGCCGGACGGCCGCTTCCCTGAGCTCACGTCTCTCCTCCACTCGCGGGTCCGTGGCCGTTCTCCGGCGATGCACCTCTCCTCGCACCCTATCGACGCGGCCGGTTACTGTCTGACCACCGGCGCGTCCTTCGATGCGCCCGACAGACGACTGCACGACAGTACGTGGCCGCCGAGCAGGTAGCCGGGCCACCGAGCAAAGGACAGTGGACGTGAAGTTCGACGTGACCATCGAGATCCCCAAGGGTCAGCGCAACAAGTACGAGGTCGACCACGAGTCCGGGCGAGTGCGCCTGGACCGCTACCTCTACACGGCGATGGGCTACCCCGCGGACTACGGCTTCATCGAGAACACCCTCGGTGAGGACGGCGATCCGCTCGACGCGTTCGTCCTGCTGCCGGAGTCCGTGTTCCCCGGCGTCCTCGTCGAGGCCCGCCCCGTGGCGATGTTCAAGATGGTCGACGAGGCCGGCGGCGACGACAAGGTGCTGTGCGTCCCGGCGGGCGATCCGCGGTGGGACCACATCCAGGATCTCTCGGACGTCTCGCAGTTCGAGCTCGACGCAATCGAGCACTTCTTCCTGCACTACAAGGATCTCGAGCCGAACAAGCACGTCACCGGATCCAACTGGGTCGGCCGCGCCGAGGCCGAGGCGGAGTTCGAGGCATCGGTCGAGCGCCTGAAGAACCAGGGCGACCACTAGAGACCGTCGGAAACCCGGATGCGGTGCTGTCCGCTGATAGCATCGCATCCGCGGTCCCCCGGGCCGTGTCAGGACGAACGAGCCACGACGTAAGGGTGCGGTACCACCGATGAGTGACGCTGTGAGCGACCGGAGAAATCCCACGTCCGAGGCGGTCTCGACCACGACGCAGTTCCCGTCACTGCCGGTGACCGTCGTGCTCGACCGCATTCCGTTGGCCGTCCTCGCCGTCGAGCCCGGCGGCACGGTCGTCTTCGCCAACGAGGCCTTCGACGAACTGATGGGCTTCGACGAGGAGTCCCCCCGGTCGAACGAGACCCTCACACTGCAGGACATCTTCCCGGCCAACGAACCGCTCGGAGTCAACATCGCCGAGACGTTCCTGACCACCGTCGCCACCCGCGCCGACTCGCTCTGGCGCATGACGGACTCGAAGGGCGACATCCTCCAGGTCCGGGCGAGCAAGTCGATCCTGCGCCGCGCCGAGGACTCGGTGGTGCTCGTCGTCCTCGAGGACTTCACCGATCAGCTGTGGAACGACCCGAAGAGCGCCTTCCGCTGATCGGGCCGTTCCACCAGGGTCTCTCTACTTGCCCTGGAACGACGCGGGGCGCTTCTCGAACACCGAGGTGATGGCCTCCGTCAGATCCTCGGACGGCAGGAACGCAGCGTTCCACGCGGCGACGTAGCGCAGCGAATCCTCCACTGCCGCAACGCGACCGTGGTCGAGAACCGCCTTGATCCCGTGCACCACGAGAGGCGGGTTCGCCGCGATCTCGGCGGCCGTGGCACGCGCTGCGGCGAGCACGGCCTCCGCGTCGTCGAACACGTCGTTGACCAGACCGATCTGCTGCGCCCGGGCACTGTCGATGTCTTTTCCGGTCAACGCGAGTTCGCGAAGATGACCGTCGCCGATGATCGCGGGCAGACGGGCGAACGACCCCATGTCCGCCACGATGGCGACCTTCACCTCGCGCACACTGAACTTCGCGTCCGCGCTGGCGTAGCGGATGTCGGCGGCCGAGATGAGATCGATCCCACCGCCGATGCACCACCCCTGCACGGCGGCCACCACGGGCTTGCGGCAGTCGGCCACCGCGTTGATCGACGCCTGCATACGCTTGATCATGTCGTGGAACGTGCTGCGCGGACCGGCCTGTGCCTTGTCCCCCATGACCGCACCGAAATCGCCTGCCATGGCGGGCAGGTCGAGACCGTAGCTGAAGTTGCGGCCCGAGCCGGCGAGCACGATGACGCGTACCTCGGGGTCCGCGTCGAGCGCGGAGAAGACGAGAGGCAGTTCCGACCAGAAGTCGGGACCCATCGCATTGCCCTTGTTCGGGCCGATGAGGGTCACCGTCGCGACATGGGCGTCGGTCGTCACCGTGAAGGCTTTCCACGCATCCGTGTGTGTCATCCGGTCAGGATAGCCAGCGCTCCCGCTCACCGGATGTCCCGGCGGCGTGGACTGACTATCCTGCGACCATGACGCGGATCCACCATCCCGCTGCGGCACACGTGTCGGACGTTCTGATCGCCCGAGGTCATCACGGCGTGATCGTGACGCAGTCCGAGCCGACGCACACGGCGCGTCAGGCCGCGGCGGTGAGCGGGGTTCCGCTCGGTGCCGTCTGCAAGTCGCTGGTGTTCCTGCTCGACGACGACCCGGTGTTGCTGCTGGTGTCGGGTGCACACAACGTGGACCTCGATGCCACCGGTCGACGTCTCGAGGGCACGCTGACCCGCGCATCGATCGACGTGGTCGAACACGCCACCGGGCAACCGGTGGGCGGGATCGCTCCCGTGGGCCACCCGACGAATCTGCCGACGTTCGTCGACACCGCGCTGGAACGCTTCGAACGGCTGTGGGCTGCAGCGGGTCACCCCGCGACCCTCTTCCGCACGACCTACCCCGAACTGCTGCGCATCACCGCCGGGCTCGCTGTGGACATGGGCCCCGAGACCCGCGAGGGCTGAGCCTCAGGACGCGCGCAGGCGCCGAACCTCCAGGGCGGGCACCACCTCGGTGGTGATCGCCCGGACGACGGACTCCCGCGTCTGCTCCACCACCGGACGCAGGGTCACGCCGTCCGCCACGTCGACCGTCACGATGTCGGCGACGAGGCCTGCGAGACCCGACGCGGTGCCGACGTACTGCAGCGTGCCGGGGCGAGGCTTGCTGTCCGACGCCAGCACCTCGCGGCGGGCGGTCCGGGCGTCGGCGGCGATGTGCACGTCGATGTCCACCACGACACGAGCACCGGGGTGCTCGGCCTTGAGGGTCGCGTAGCGGCTCTGGGCCTCGGAGAGATCGGCGGCGGAGAACCGGACGACGTCCGGGGAGGTACCGGAGACGCCGTCGAGGAAGACGAGGGAGTCGGAAGACACCGTGGTCATGAGTTGTCCAGTCAGTCGTGGGTGCAGCGGAGGCTGTGGGGTGAAGTGAGTCGCACGATCACCGGACCGGACAGGCGGTCGAGGTCGCACGGCAGAGGTCGACGTGTCGTCGACCCCACAACCTGCTCCTCGTCATGATGCTGATGCTAACGATCCGGTGGTGACGCGATCCCGCAGTGAGAGGCACGTCACACGCACCGCCTCCACGAACCGGTCGACATCGTCGGCGGTGGTCCCCAGCCCGATGCTCGCCCGCACGGCACCGTCGGCCGCGCCGACCCGCGAGAGGAGGGGGTGGGCGCAGAACTTCCCGGCCCGCACCGCGATGCCGTGATCGTCGGCCAGCGCGGTGGCGAGTGCACCCGCGTCGACACCGTCTACGGTGAAGGACACGATGCCGACGATGTCGGCGGAGTCGCTCCACAGGCGGAGGACCGACACACCGGCCAGAGCGGTGAGCCCGCCGAGCAGGGCGTCCGTGCACTCCTGATCGTGAGTGGCGACGGCACCGTGGCCGATCGCGCCGATCTCGTCGCACGCCGCGGCGATCGCGACGGCGCCGAGGAGATTGGGTGTGCCGGCCTCGTGCCGCGCCGGGGACGGCGCCCAGTCGATGTCGACCGACGCACCGAGGACGGACACGTGCCGGGTGGCTCCACCGCCCGCGAGGTACGGCTCGGCCACATCGAGCCAGTCACGCCGTCCCACGAGCACTCCCGCTCCGAAGGGCGCGTACAGCTTGTGACCACTGAAAGCCAGGTAGTCGATGCCCGCCGCGGTGATGTCCACGGCGCGGTGCGGAACGAGTTGCGCCCCGTCGACGAGGATGCGGGCACCGTGTCGGTGCGCCAGATCCGCGAGTCGATCGAGGGGCAGGACCTCGCCCGTCACGTTGGAGGCACCCGTGACGGCAAGCAGCGCAGCAGGTCTCGACGCGAGTTCGTCGCCGAGCCGAGTCAGGGTCTCCTCGACCGAGTCCGCCGATCCCACCACCCGGCGGTTCCGCCACGGCAGCAGATTCGCGTGATGCTCGATGTCCAGCACCACCGTGTCCCCGGGAACGCAGCCCGCCAGGAGATTCAGCGCGTCGGTGGTGTTCCGCGTGAACACGACCACGTCGTCGGGATCCGCGCCGCAGAAGCGGTGCACCGTGTTCCGGGCGGACTCGTACTCCCGGGTGCAGACCTGCGACTTGTGGCCGGCGCCGCGGTGCACACTCGCGCAGTGCGGCAACACCTCTCGTACTCGCTCGACCACCGCGTCGAGCGCGGGAGCGCTGGCCGCGTAGTCGAGATCGATGCTGCGAGTGGTGCGGCCGTCGGCACACGTCACCTGCTGGTCGCGGCCGTGCACGGATGCGATGGGGCGCTGCAGAACTGTGGTCATGATGAATCCCTCCGTCGAGGGATCGACGCACGGCACGAGGGCCGCGATCTGACGAGAGGCGTCGATCCGCGCTTGCCGCCTCCGTCGTCGGAGCGCGGCCAGGTCGTCACCCGGAGCACCCCACCGCGGAGGAGGGTTGCCGACCAGCGAGCCGGGGCTTGATGCTGGTACTCGTGACCTGGAAGCAGGATGGCAAACGGTCGCCCGAGTTGTCAACTGGTTCGCCGCACGCGCGCCGGGTCGGCGGAGTTGTTCACCAACCCGCAAACTGGGCGTGCAATAACGTGTCGTCACACCCGCCAGCGTTCCGTCGTCCCTGTTCGATGCGAGAGGCCGTTCGTCTTGTCACTGCAGACCCGTGTTCCCGAGGCCTACCTCCGTTCCTCCGTGGCGGCCCCGGTGCGCACCCTCGTCGACATCCTCGAGGACACCGCGCGGGCATTCCCCGATGCGCCGGCCATCGACGACGGCGACACCACCATCAGTTACAGCGAACTGCTCGACAACATCGACGAGGGCGCTCGGTGGCTGTCCCGACACGGCGTCTGCGCCGGCGATCGCGTCGGGGTCCGCATGCCGTCGGGCAGTTACTCGCTCTACGCGGCGATCCTGTCGGTCATCGCCGCCGGTGCGGCCTACGTCCCGGTGGACGTCGACGACCCGGACGAGCGGGCCGAGCTGGTGTTCTCGGAGGCCGGCGTCACCGCGATCATCGCGGACGGCGGCGTCACCCGAACCGACACCGCGGGGACCGGGCGCCCGGTCGGCCATCCCACACCCGACGACGACGCCTGGGTCATCTTCACCTCGGGCTCGACCGGCAAGCCCAAGGGCGTCGCGGTGAGCAATCGCAACGCGGCGGCGTTCGTGGACGCCGAGGCGCGACTGTTCCTGCAGGACCGACCCATGGGCCCGGGCGATCGGGTGCTGGCGGGGCTCTCCGTGGCGTTCGACGCGTCGTGCGAGGAGATGTGGCTCGCCTGGCGCAGTGGCGCCTGCCTCGTTCCCGCGCCTCGCTCCCTCGTACGCAGTGGCATGGACCTCGGCCCCTGGCTCGTCGCACGTGACATCAGCGTGGTGTCGACGGTGCCGACCCTGGCGGCGCTGTGGCCTCGCGAAGCGCTCGAGGACGTCCGGTTGCTCATCTTCGGAGGCGAGGCCTGCCCGCCGGATCTCGCTGAGCGACTGGCTGTTCCGGGCCGCGAGGTCTGGAACACCTACGGGCCCACCGAGGCCACCGTCGTCGCCTGCGCCGCTCTCATGGACGGTGTCGGACCGGTGCGCATCGGGCTGCCGCTCGACGGATGGGACCTCGCCGTCGTGGGCCCGGACGAGGAGCCGGTCGCGGTGGGCGAGGTGGGTGAGCTCGTCATCGGTGGCGTCGGCCTCGCGCGTTACCTCGATCCGGTGAAGGACGCCGAGAAGTACGCTCCCATGGCGACTCTCGGTTGGGACCGCGCCTACCGCAGCGGCGATCTCGTGCGGCTCGAGCTCGAGGGGCTGCTCTTCCAAGGCCGCGCCGACGATCAGGTGAAGGTCGGCGGGCGCCGCATCGAGCTCGGTGAGGTGGACAACGCCCTGCAGGCCCTCCCCGGTGTGAGCGGCGCAGCCGCCGCAGTGCGGACCACCGGCTCCGGAACACCCGTGCTGGTGGGCTATCTCGCCAGCACCGACCCGGACTTCGACCTCGTCCGCGCGCGCGAGCTCCTCGCGGAACAGCTTCCCGCCGCGATGGTTCCGCGTCTCGCACTCGTCGACGAACTGCCCACCCGCACCTCCGGCAAGGTCGACCGCGCGGCTCTGCCGTGGCCGCTGCCCAAGCGTGGTTCGACTCCGGACGACGCCTCTCTCGCCGGGACCGCCGGCTGGGTGGCCGAGCTGTGGAGCGACGTGCTGGGCGCCGAGATCGGATCCCTGGACGCGGACTTCTTCGCTGCCGGTGGCGGATCGCTCTCGGCCGCACTGCTCGTGACTCGATTGCGCGAGCGTTTCCCCGAGATCACGGTCGCGCAGCTCTACGACCATCCGCGACTCGGCTCGCTCGTCGCGTTGCTCGACTCGCTCGTCCCCCCGCCGGTGACCGCCAAGCGCATCGTGGTCCCCACACCCCGGACGGCCCAGGTGGTGCAGGTCCTCGCGACCCTGCCGCTGACGACGTTGACCGGGCTGCAATGGGTGACCTGGCTCGGCATCATGGCGAACACGTTCAGCTGGTTCGCTCCCCGCCCCTGGCTGCCGACGGTGTCCTGGTGGTGGCTCGCGCTCGGGTTCCTGCTGTTCGTGACGCCCGTGGGCCGGATGGCGATCTCCGTCGCCGGATCACGGCTCCTCATGCGCGGCGTCACGGAGGGCGCCCATCCGCGCGGCGGCAGCGTGCACCTCCGGCTGTGGACCGCCAACCGGTTGACCGACGCCAGCGGTGCCTCGAACCTGTCGGGCGCGCCGTGGATGGTCTACTACGCCCGCGCACTCGGTGCGACGGTCGGCCGCGACGTCGATCTGCACACCCTGCCTCCGGTGACCGGCATGCTGACTCTCGGTGACGGATGCTCGCTCGAGCCGGAGGTCGATCTGTCCGGCTACTGGATCGACGGCGACGTCGTGCACATCGGCTCGATCGAGGTCGGCGCCGGCGCCACGGTGGGTGCGCGGTCGACCCTGCTCCCCGGAGCCAGGATCGGCCGCCGCGCCGAGATCACCGCGGGATCGGCAGTCTCCGGCAAGGTCAAGGCCGGTCAGCAGTGGTCCGGCTCGCCCGCCGCGAAGGTCGGCAAGGCGATGCACCCGTGGCCGGACGAGGCGCCGCCGCGCGGTCGCGGCTGGGTGCCCGTCTACGGCGTGACGTCGCTGTTGCTGTCGGGACTTCCCCTCCTGTCCATTGCCGCGGGTCTGCTCCTCGTCGCCGTCGGAGTCGCGCACGCGACCACCCTGCTCGGTGCGATCGGCCTCGGGCTGGCGCTGCTCGCTCCCGCCACCGCGGTGTCGTTGCTCGTCTTCGCAGCGGTCACGCTCGTGTCCGTGCGGTTGCTGTCGATCGGGCTGATTCCCGGCCACCACGCGGTACGCAGTCGCATCGGCTGGCAGGTGTGGGCCACCGAACGCCTGATGGACTCGGCCCGTACGTTCCTCTTCCCGCTCTACGCGAGTCTGCTCACTCCGGGATGGCTCCGGCTGCTCGGCGCGACCATCGGCAAGGACGTGGAGGCATCGACGGTCCTGATGGTCCCGAAGTTCACGACCGTCGGCGACGGTGCGTTCCTGGCGGACGACACCATGATCGCCAGCTACGAGCTCGGCGGCGGCTGGATGCTGCTCGGCGAGGCCAAGGTGGGCAAGCGTGCGTTCCTCGGCAACTCCGGCATGGCGGCCGCGGGTCGACGCGTGCCGAAGAACGGCCTCGTCGCCGTGCTGTCGGCCGCACCCGCCAAGGCGAAGTCGGGATCGTCGTGGCTCGGCAGCCCGCCGGTGCGCCTACGCCGAGCGCCCAACTCGTCCGACACCACCCGCACCTTCGACCCGCCGCGGCGACTCAAGATCGCCCGCGCCGTGGTCGAGACCTGTCGACTCGTGCCCGTCGTCGTGTCGTTCGGCATCGGGTTCGGCGTGCTCGCCACCCTGACCTGGATCGCCGGAACGCTCGGCTACTGGGCCGCCGCCCTGCTCAGCGGCGTCGTGTTGCTGATCGCCGGCGCAGTCGCGGCCGGAATCTCCGCCGTCGCCAAGTGGTCGCTCGTCGGCCGCATCGGTGCGGTGGAGCACCCGCTGTGGAGTTCGTTCGTGTGGCGCAACGAAGTGGCCGACACGTTCGTCGAGGTCGTCGCCGCCCCGTGGTTCGCCCGCGCCGCCGAGGGAACCCCGGTGCTGAACCTGTGGCTGCGCTGGCTCGGCGCCCACATCGGGAAGGGAGTCTGGTGTGAGACCTACTGGCTGCCGGAGGCGGACCTCATCACCCTCGGCGACGGCGCGACCGTCAACAGAGGGTGCGTCGTGCAGACACATCTGTTCCATGATCGGATCATGAGCATGGACACGGTCACGTTGGGGGCGGGCGCCACGCTGGGCCCGCATTGCGTCGCACTCCCCGCGGCAGGAATCGGTGCAGGAGCGACCGTCGGTCCGGCGTCGTTGGTCATGCGCGGTGACACCGTGCCGGAGTCCAGCCGGTGGCAGGGCAACCCCATCGCACCCTGGACCGAGAAGTGATGCCGGACTCTCCCATCGACCCGTACCTGCCGCAGAACGGCAACCGCGGGTACTCGGTCGAGCGATACTCCCTCGACCTCGAGTACAAGGTGCAGTCGAACCGCCTGTCCGGCAAGGCCGTCGTGCACGCGGTGGCCACCCGGTCGATCACCAAGTTCGCGCTCGACATGGGTCCGGCCCTCACCCCGTCCAAGGTGAGTGTCGCCGGAATGCGCGGTGTCCGGTTCACCCATCGGGGCGGCAAGCTGACGGTCACGCTGCAGCGTGCCATCGACGAGGGCGCCTCCTTCACGGCCACCGTCGCCTACAGCGGCAACCCCGCACCGATCCGCAGCGTGTGGGGCGAGGTCGGGTGGGAGGAGCTCACCGACGGCGCCCTCGTCGCGAGCCAACCCAACGGCGCCGCATCGTGGTTCCCGTGCGACGACCATCCCAGTTCCAAAGCGGCGTACACCATCTCGATCACCGCCGACTCCCCGTACCACGTCGTCTCGAACGGGACACTGACGCGGAAGTACGTGAAGTCCTCGCGCACCACCTGGGTGTACGACCAGCCCGAACCGATGGCCTCGTACCTCGCGACCGTGCAGATCGGCCAGTACGAGAAGCACCGGGTCAGCGACTCCCCCGTGCCGATCGACGCGATCCTGCCGGCGCGTCTGCGCCAGAACTTCGATCACGACTTCGGCCGTCAGCAGCAGATGATGGAGACGTTCGTCGAGTCGTTCGGCCCCTATCCGTTCGAGTCGTACTCCGTCGTCGTCACCGACGACGAGTTGGAGATCCCCGTCGAGGCACAGACGCTGTCGATCTTCGGCGCCAATCACTGTGACGGCGACCGCGAGTACGAGCGACTCGTCGCCCACGAACTGGCGCACCAGTGGTTCGGCAACAGCCTCACCATCGCGCGGTGGAGCGACATCTGGTTGCACGAGGGCTTCGCCTGCTACTCCGAGTGGATCTGGTCGGAGAGCTCGGGCGGACCGTCCGCGCACCAGGAGGCCACCCGCGCACACAGCCGCCTGTCGTCCCTGCCGCAGGACATCGTGCTGGGAGATCCAGGACCGGAGGACATGTTCGACGACCGCGTGTACAAGCGCGGAGCCCTTGCCCTGCACGCACTTCGGCGCACCATCGGCAACGCGGCGTTCTTCGATCTGATCCGCGAGTGGACCACGACCTTCCGCCACGCCACCGTGGCGACGTCGGACTTCGTCGGGTTGGCGAAGCAGTACGGCAGCACCGACGAGTTCTGGGAGTCCTGGCTCGAGAAGAAGCGGCTACCCCGACTGCCCTGACGGCAGGTGCGACCGCGTTCTCGTCGCGACGAGCACCAATGACATCGCGGCGAGAACCGCACCGGCCGTGAACAGTTCGGGGTAGGTGATCGCGTCGGGGAACTCCTGCACGAGCAGCGCCAGAATCGCCGGCACCGCGAAGCCGAGATAGGTCACCGAGTAGAACACCGCGGTGAGTCCGGCCAGATCACGCGGTCCCGCGATGCGCTGCACCTCCTGCAGGCCCGACACCATCGCCATGCCGTAGCCGCACCCGAGCACCGCGGCGGCGAGCAGCGCCATCGGGATCGTCAGCACGTCGGCGGCGACCGAGACCAGCACCATGCCGACGACGATGATGCCCAGCGCGACCAGGACGGCGCGCGCACTCGACGCGGTGTCGATGCGTCGGCCGACGGCCTGGATGGCGAAGCCGGACGACAGCGCGACCACGCCGAGCAGTGCGGAGAACGCGATGGGGAACGCGCCGGAGTGGTCGGCCATCAGACCGGGCAGCACTGCGTACGCGACGCTGGCCGCGCCGAAGACCCACGGCGCCATGGGAAGAACGACAGACACGAACCGACGGTGACCCGCCGACGGGATACGCAGATCGGACAGCAACGAGGCGCCGTCCACCGCACGCGCTCGCGTCTCGGGCACCCCGAGCAGGGCCACGGTGGCCAGTGCTGCCAACGCGACGTGCACCAGGTACGGCAGCACCTCGGGCCACGGCGCCCACTGCGCGAGCACCCCGGCGACCCCCGCGCCCGTGGCGAATCCGCCCGTGAGCGACATGGCGGCACGGCGGGCACCCGAGCCGTCCGCGGACAGCTCCTTCAACCAACTGCCGCCGACGGCCATACCCAGCCCCAACGCGATGCCGCTGAGCACGCGGCCGGTCGCGAGGATCGGGGCCGAGTGCGCGCCGAGGGCGATGACGAGAGATCCCGCGGCGGCGACGGCCGGCGCGGGCACCATGAGCGGCCGCCGTCCGTAGCGATCCGAGAGCGGGCCCCCGATCAGCAGGGCCGGCACGATGCCGACGACGTAGGCGAAGAGGAACACGTCGACGACGACGGGCGAGAAGCCGTGACCCTCGCGGTACATCACGAGGAGCGGCGTGAACTCGTTGCCGCCCCAGGCGACGGCGAGCATGCCGAGCGACACGGGCAGCCAGGTGCGGGTGGTGGTCGTGCGGTCGAGAACGGTCATGGTGGGGTCCTTCAGCGGATTCCACGCGGCAGCGCGTGCGTGGCTGCCATGTGGAGGGAGAGGGCGTCGTCGTACGCGGCGACGTCGCCCTGCTCGACGAGTGCGGTGAGACGGGTGTGGTCGCCGATGATCGACGCCAACACGTCCGGATTGCGCGCCACGGAGTTCGCGGTCATGCGGCGCTGCCGGTCGCGCAATCCTGAGTAGAAGGTCGACAGCAGCGGGTTGTCCCCGTGCGTGACGACGATGGTGTGGAAGTCTGCGTCCTCGGCAGCGAAGCCGAGGGAGTCGCCCGCCTCCGCGAGAACGCGCTGCCGGTCGAGGCTCTCCCGCATCTGTGCGGCAGCGGAGGCCCGGCTGCCCGGATCCTGTGCGAACGCCTCGAGCGATCCGGTCTCGACGAGTCGACGGGCGGCGACGAGATGGGTGGCCTCGTCGGGGGCGACGGGAACCACGAGGGCCCCGCGCTTGGGGTAGAGCCGCATCCATCCTTCGGCCGCGAGCCTGAGGAAGGCCTCACGGACCGGGGTGCGGCTGGTGCCGGTGCGCTCGGCGATCTGCCCCTCGCTGATCAGCTCCCCGCCCGGCAGCTCGCCGGAGACGATGAGCTCCTTGACCGTCGCGTACGCCCGGTCGGACGACGTCTCGGTTGCATCTGTGTTGCGCACATCTTGTATCTAAGCAGTCGGTACACCGCGTTGCCAGGTGTGTGTGACGGGCATTACTGGGTACCGTCGCCGGGCGTCCGGGCGCTGCGCGCGGTGGTGTGCGCAGGTTGGACGGTGCGCGCAACACCGCGCGGTGCGCCAGGCACACCCGTGATCAGGCACGCACCGCACCACCCGCAGTGCGGTGCCTCCCCACGCGCAGCGCCCGACTCTCTGCGCACGCTGAACGGTGCGCGCAACACCGCGCGGTGCGCCCGGCAGCACCCCACCCGGCAAGCGCTGCGCTACAGAACCGCGGTGTCGAGATCCAGCATCGTGCGGTCCAGGTTCTCGAGCAGGTCGAACTGTGGGCCCGTCTTGGGGAGCTCGTACCGGAAGAAGTACTGCGCCGCGACACGCTTGCCGTCGTAGAAGGCGCCTTCCTTGTCGCCGATCGCCCGGAGCTGGTCGAGCCACAGCCACGCGACGACCACGTGACCGGTCGCCTCGAGGTACGCGGACGAGTTGGCCAGCGCCACCTCGGCGTCGCCCTGACCCCACAGCGTGCCGGTGACGGCCACGAGGCGATCCACTGCCGCTCGCAGGGCGTCGGCGTACTCGCCCGACATCGCGTCGATGGTCTCCGTGATGGTCTCGACGAGGAGCTGGAGCCCTCGGCCGCCCTGCGCGACGACCTTGCGTCCGAGGAGGTCGAGGCCCTGGATGCCGTTCGTTCCCTCGTGGATGGGGTTGAGGCGGTTGTCGCGGTAGAACTGCTCGACGTTGTAGTCACGGGTGTAGCCGTACCCGCCGTGCACCTGGATCGCGAGGTTGTTGGCCTCGAGACACCACTGCGACGGCCACGCCTTGGCGATGGGGGTGAGCACGTCGAGGAGGAACCCGGCGCGATCCGCCGCGTCCTGCTCGCCGGTGATCTGCTCGTCGACCAGCCGGGAGCAGTACAGACCCAGGGCCAGACCGCCCTCGACGTAGGACTTCTGCGCGAGCAGCATGCGGCGGACGTCGGAGTGGTCGATGATCGGTACCTGCGGGGCAGCCGGATCCTTGTCACCGACGGGCCGGCCCTGTGCACGATCCCGGGCGTACGCCACCGAGTGCAGGTAGCCGGTGTAGCCCAGCGCGGTCGCGCCCATGCCGACGCCGATGCGCGCCTCGTTCATCATCTTGAACATGTACGACAGGCCCTTGTGCGGCTCGCCGACGAGATAGCCTGTGGCGCCGCCGTTCTCGCCGAACGCGAGGAGCGTGTTGGTGGTTCCGCGGTACCCCATCTTGTGGTTCAGGCCGACGAGGTTCACGTCGTTGCGCTCGCCCAGCGACCCGTCTACGTTCACCAGCGTCTTGGGCACGACGAAGAGCGAGATGCCCTTCACGCCCGCCGGACCGCCGGGGATCTTGGCGAGGACGAGGTGCACGATGTTCTCACCGAGTTCGTGCTCGCCGCCCGAGATCCACATCTTGGTTCCGGTCACCGCGTAGGTGCCGTCACCCTGCTCGACGGCCTTGGTGGTGATGTAGGCGAGCGACGATCCGGCACCGGGCTCGGACAGGCACATGGTCCCGTGGAAACGGCCTTCGAGCATGGGCCGGACATAGGCGTCGACCAACTCCTCGCTGCCGTACTCGATGAGGAGATTGGCGTTGCCGATCGTGAGGAAGGGATAGGTCGCGGTGCCGGTGTTCGCGGCCTGGAACCACGCGAGCGACGCCTTCGACACCGTGGTCGGCAGCTGCATGCCGCCGAGCGAGTCGTCGAACTGCCCGGAGATGAGGCCGGCGTCGTTGAACACCTTCAGCGCCTGCTCGACCTCGGGAATCAGGACGACCTTGCCGTCCTCGCCGACGTGCGGCTCGTTCGCGTCCGCCTTCTTGTTGTGCGGCGCGAAGTGCTTCACCGCGATCTGCTCGCTGAGCTCCATCACCGCGTCGAACGTCTCCCGAGAATGATCGGAGAAGCGCTTCCGCTCGGTCAACGACTCGACGTCGAGCCATTCGTAGAGGAGGAACTCGAGATCGCGACGAGACAGAACGAGGTGCGCGGGAACATCAGCAGCAGAGGACATGCTTCGAGACTAATACCGCCTAGTAGTTCTGTGTCTCGAGCGCGAGCAGAAGCTGCTTGGCGGCCTCACCGCCGGCGTAACGACCGGGCGTTCCGTCCGACCGCACCACGCGATGACATGGGATGACCAGGGGCAGCGGATTGCGCGCGCAGGCCGATCCCACGGCGCGGACGGCCTTCGGGCTGGCCGTCTCCGCGGCCACGGCGGCGTAGCTCCGGGTCTCGCCGTAGGGGATGCGCTGGAGATGCGTCAGGACGTCGCGACGGAAACCTGCAGCGAGGCGCAGATCCAGGTCGACGTCGACGACGCGGGACGTCCCGGCGAAGAACGCGTCGAGCCCGCGGACCACCGGGTCGAGCCGGGCCGGCGCTCGGAGCACCCGCGGACTGATGCGGGTGGCCAGCGTCTGCAGGACCGTGTCGTGGTTCTCGACGTCGAAGGCCACGCGCACGACACCTCGCTCGGTGGCCGCCACGAGGAGCGTGCCGACGGGTGAGTCGAGGGTGCGGTACGCGACGTCGAGCAGTCCTTCCTCGGCGGCGCGGTGCGTCAGTCGCTCGTGGAGCGCGGTCAGTTCGGCGGCGGTGGTCACAGCAGCTCACTCCTCGTGGTCGTGCGGCGTAGCGTCGCGATGCCGTCGGCACATGCACGCCGGGCGGCTGTGGTCGAATTACCCAGCAGCGCAGCGACGTCCGCATGAGGGAGCCCCCCGATGTGGTGGTACGCGACGGCCAGTCGCTGAGTGTCGGGCAGGGCCGCGACCGCGGACCACAGGGCGTGGTTCTCGTCGGGCACCATCGTGGCGACGTCCGGAACGGAGTCGGTGGGCACGGGCCGACGAGCTGCCGCGCGATGAACGTCGACGGCCTTGCGGTGCGCGATGGTCACCAGCCAGGCCTGCACGTTCGCGTCCTCGGGCAGGTCGGGGTACGCCCGGAGCGCGGCGAGGAAGGTCTCCGACCACGCGTCGTCGGCGTCGACGGGACCGACCACGGCGCGACAGACCCGCAGCACCACGGGGCCGTGGGTGGCCACGACGGTCTCGAACGGAAGCATCACGATCAGTAAACGCGTGAGGGCGGCGGAACGTGAGAATCGGCGGGATCGCGAGGTTCAGCGAGCTGCGTGCACACCCCCTGCGTCAACCGCACACACCCTCCAGCCTGCAGCAACGGGTGTTCACCACACGCCGGCCGTGTGCACACCCCTTCCAGCCGGCCACCGCACCAGCGCGCGCACTCCGACACTCAGCAGGGGCTGGGGACCCGATCGGCGTAGGACCGGTCGAGCCCGCGCTGCACCATCCACAGTGCGCGGGGGTCGGTGGTCAGTTCCATATGCCCGGCGGTGTTGCTCGGGCAGCCGTCCTGCACCCAGACGTTGTCCACGGTCGCGCCCGGGCCCGCGGCGAGGAAGGTGTTCTCGGGCGGCGTGGAGACGGTGTCCGCGCGGGTGGCGATCACGGTGTAGTCGACGCCCGGGACGGTGTCGCCGCCCGCGTTGAGCACGTCGAGGAACGACGAGCCGACCATCTGCTGGACGAACGACGGTCCGACGGCCGCGGCGGCGACCTCGCCGACCGGCAGTCCGAACTGCTGCGCGAGCGATCCGATGAGCTGCCCCGCCGAGAACGTGGTGCCGTGATTGGTGGCGCCGAGGGTGACGAGGGTGTGCACCGCGTCGGCTCCACCTTCGAACTTCAGGTACTGGCGCGCCACGACACCGCCCTGGGAGTGCCCGACGACGTCCACGTCGGCTGCGCCGGTGCGTGATCGGACGTCGTCGACGAAGGCACGCAGCTCTCGCGCGGACGTGGCGATGTCGTCGCCGCCGTAGGTCTGCAGCAGGTTCTCGCCGGGCTCGGCGCGGTAGCCGTACTCGAGAGTGAAGACGCAGTAGCCCTCCGCCTCGAGCTGAGGAGTGAGGGTGGACCAGGTGTCCGGACCGTCGACCCAGGTGCCGTGCACCAGCACGACGGGACGGGGATGCTCGGGTGAGCAGGAGCCGGCGGTGTCGGCCGCGGCCGGACCGGCGCCGAGAGGTGCGGTGCCCACGGCCACGGCGAGTGCCGTCGCCGCCGTCAGAAGTGCCCGTCTCATGCCCTGATCGTATCCGAGCGTGTTACTGGTGTGACGGATGGGACTCGTCAGTCGCCTTCCGGTCCGAGCGAGATACCGCGGCCGATCAACCACAGTTCGGGATCCACGTGCTTGTCCGCGACGACGGTCTCGAAGTGCAGGTGCGGCCCGGTCGAGTCGCCGCGGTTCCCCATCGTCGCGATCTGCTGCCCCGCCGCGACCCGCTGACCGGCCACCGCGACCAGGGTGTCCACGTGACCGTAGATGGACACGGTGCCGTCGTCGTGTCGCACGCGCACCCACAGCCCGAAGCCGCTCGCAGGGCCGGCCTCGATCACCTGGCCGTCCGCCACCGACAGGATCGGTGTGCCGATCGGGCCGGCGATGTCGATGCCGTTGTGCATCGTTCCCCACCGCGGGCCGAAACCGGACGTGTACGTGCCGCGAGCCGGTGAGGCGTAGCTACCGATGCGGGCGCCGATCACGGCCGGTGGCAGCTCGTACAGTCGGCGATCCTTCTCCTCGGCGCTCGCCGCCGTCGAGAGCACGGCGATGGCGGCCGCGTACTCCTCCTCCGCCGTGGCGCGGTTGACCTTCGCGATTTGGCGCAGCGGGCCCAGGTTGCGCTCCGGTTCCGCCAGGAAGCTCGGCCGCAGGTCCGCAGCGGGAGCGGCGACCGCCCCGACGGCCGGTTCCTCGGCCGTCGGCCGGGTCAGGTGGAACACGAGCACCGCGACGGCGAGCACGAGCACGATGGCCAGTGCCTGCGCCGAGACGGTCCGCACCGGAACGGTCGCAGGCGTCGTCACGGGCGGCCGATCGGCCGCCCGTGAGCGCGAGAGCAACTGAACCACCGGAGGAACGCTACCGCTCGGTAAGTCCTCCCGGACCGAGATTCACCGCGCCGGTCGACTCATCAGTCCCCGAGGCGGAGCGGGGCGATGCTCTCGAAGACGTCACCCGGCCCGGGATTGTCCGGATGTGTCGATCCGCCGAGGTGGTTCATGACTCCCCACACCGCGTTGAGCGCGGTCTGGATGGCGCCCTCGGCCCATCCCGCCGTCCACGAGATGTCGTCGCCGGCGAGGAAGATCCCGCGATGCCGGGAGGCGAGCTCGTCCTGCACGAAGTGCGAGAACAGGCGTTCCTGATAGCGATAGTGGCCGGGCAGGTTGGCCTTGAAGGCACCCATGAAGTGTCGCTCGGTCTCCCACGACAGCGTCACCGGATCGGAGACGATGTGGCTGCGGAAGTCCACCCCGGGATAGATCTCCTCGAGCGATCCCAGCATCAGCGTCAACCGCTCGTCGGGTGAGAGCGGCAGCAGCTTCAGCGAGTCGTCGCTCCACGTGTACGACAGACAGATCACGCCGGGCCGATCGTCGCCGTGATCGAGGAGATACGTTCCCCGACTCAACCGGTCGGTGAGGGTCATGCTGACCAGTTCCCTCCCCGTCTCGGGGTCGACGTCCTTCCAGAACGGTCGGTCCACGAGCACGAACACCTTGGTCGACCCCATGTAGTGGGTGCGTTCGACGGCCGTCCAGTGATCGATGGGCAGCAGGTCGTCGTCGGTGTCGATGGTGTTGAGGAGCATCCAGCTCTGCGCGGTCACGACGACCGAGGCGAACTCGTCCGTCCGGCCCGAGGAGTCGGTCACCGCGAAGGTGTGGTCGCCGGTGGCGTCGTCGGTCCGTCGCCGGATCTCCGTGACACCCGGGCGGGGTGTGCCGCCGTGCAGCGACGCGACCGAGGTGCCCGCCGGCCAGTGCGCCGCGTCCGACACGGCCTCCGACCACAGACCACGTGGCAGGCGGCTGGATCCGCCGACGATGCCGCGGTGGTGATCGTCCGCCTCCGTGGCCACGACGCGCAGGATCTCGAGTATCGAGTTCGGGAAGTCGGTGTCCCAGCCACCGGTGCCGAAACCTACCTGGCCGAATAACTCTCGACGCGCGAACGACGCGAAGTGGGGGGATCCGACGAGGAACCCGTAGAACGTCGTGTCGTCGAGTCGCACCACGAGGTCGTTCCAGATGCGCTTCACCGCCGCCGCGTCCCGAGCGCGGATGGCGCGCTGGAGAGGGACGAGTTCGGACTGCTCCTCGAGCGTGCGCTGCCACGCCCTGGCCACCTCGGCGTACTCGTCGGGGAGATCGGTCAGCTGCCGCGCGTAGTGACTGGTGCCCTTGAGGTCGATGACGGTGCTGGGCGTCGCCTCGGCGAGCGGGTTGGGGAACGGGGTGGTCTCGATGCCGAGGTGGTCGAGGTAGTGGAACAGGGCGGTGGACGACGGCGGGAACCGCATCGCGCCCATCTCGGCGACCGTGTCCTCGTGCCCCTCGAACGGGACCGAGTGCATGCGGCCGCCGATCCACCCCGCCTCGTACACCACGGGTTCGAGTCCCATCCGCAGCAGCTCCCGGGCGGCGACGGTGCCGGCGAGACCGGCCCCGACGATGGCGACGCGGGTGCCGCGGCGGTCCGGAGGGACCGACCCGAGCCCGGCCGGGTGCGCGAGGAAATCGTCGTAGGCGAAGGGGAAGTCGGGGCCGAACATGGTGACCGGCTGCTCACGGTCCCCTGCTGATCGCTCGTGGACCGAGCTGTCGGGAGTGACGGGCGTGGTCATGGGGTCGTCTCGATTCTGGTTCTGTCGTGGCGGGAGGGCAGGGACGGCGTCAGGACCCACAGCACAGTGGTGTCGACCTCCGCGCGGAAGCTGTGCCGACGACGAGGATCGAAGGTGAGCGCGTCACCGTCGTCGAGTTGCACGGTGCGCTCGTCGAGCGTCAGGATCAGCCGACCGGTGAGCACCAGGACGAACCCCACCTCGGCCGGCAGTTCGTACGACTCGTCGCCGCTGCCTCCTCCGCGCTCGATCCTGCCGTGGATGACCTGCACGCGCTGTTCGCCCGCCGGGGTCAGCAGGTACTCCGTCTGGGCATGACCCCCGAGGGCGATCGGGGGGTACTCGCCGGCGCGGACGACGTCGCCGTGCGGAACGTCGTCGAACAGCGACCCCATGGGAATCTCGAGCGCGTCGCACCAGCGCACCAGGACGGCGACGGACGCGGACGCGCGGTCGTTCTCGACCTTGGACAGGTAGCCCTTGGTCACACCGACGGTCGACGCGAGCGCGTCGAGAGTGAGACGACGGGCGGCCCGGGCCTCCCGCAGCCGGTTTCCGATGGTGGACACGCCGCGATCATGCCCTGCTCCGCGTCAGGAAACAAGTGTTGACCAACCGCCTGAAGTGAGGAAACATCACTGCTCATGACCGACATCAGGGGACCTCTGGACGGCTCGCGATACCCGCGGTACATGGAACCGTCGACCTTCGCGCGGCTGCCGCGACTCGACGAGGTCTCCCGGGCCGACGTGAGCATCGTCGGAGTGCCCTTCGACTCGGGCGTGAGCTACCGGCCGGGCGCGCGCTTCGGTCCCGGCCACATCCGCGCGTCGTCCAAACTGCTCCGGCCGTACAACCCCGCGCTGGACGTGTCGCCGTTCGCGCACCGCCAGGTGGCCGATGCCGGCGACATCGCGGTCAATCCGTTCGACATCGCCGAGGCACTGACGACGGTCGAGCACGCGATCACCGATCTGCGCAAGGACGGCAGCACGGTCCTCACTCTCGGTGGCGACCACACCATCGCGCTGCCGATCCTGCGCGCGCTGCACCGCGACCACGGGCCGATCGCCGTGCTGCACTTCGACGCGCACCTCGACACGTGGGACACGTACTTCGGTGCACCCTTCACGCACGGGACACCGTTCCGACGGGCCAGCGAGGAGGGGCTGATCGACCTCGAGCGGTCGCAGCACATCGGGATCCGCGGTCCGCTGTACGGCAAGAAGGACCTCGAGGACGACGCCGTCCTGGGGTTTCAGATCATCCGGTCCGACGACTACGAGACGGACGGGGTGGCCTCGATCGTCGAGCGGATGCGCCGCCGTCTCGACACGGGCCCGGTCTACGTCTCCGTGGACATCGACGTCCTCGACCCGGCCCACGCCCCGGGTACCGGCACACCCGAGGCGGGCGGCATGACGTCGCGGGAACTGCTGAACACCCTGCGCGGGTTGGTGGGAGCGAACATCGTCGGTGCGGACATCGTCGAGGTCGCGCCCGCGTACGACCACGCGGAGATCACCGGAATCGCCGCGTCACACGTGGCCTACGAGCTGCTGTCGGTGCTCGCGCTGGGATCGTAGGCCCGCGCCGCGCCCTTCTCGGAGCGATGAGCCCGGACGCGCCACACGATCAGCGCGATCACCACCACCGCGACCACGATGATCGCCGCGTCCCGTCCCACCGTCTTCGCGACCTGTTCGTACGAGTTGCCGGCGACGAATCCGAGCACCACGAACCCCGTCCCCCAGACGAGCCCACCGAGTGCGTTGTACGCGAGGAACTTCGGGTACGGCATGCGCGACATTCCGGCCAACGCCGGCATCACCGCTCGGAAGAAGGCGACGAACCGGCCGAGGAAGACGGCCGTCCCGCCCTTGCGCGCCAACAGGTCCCGCGCCTTGTCCAGCTTGTCGCGACGCTTGTCCAGAATCTTCATGGCCAACAGTCGTGGGCCGAAGTGCTTGCCGATCTCGAAGCCCACCGAGTCACCCACCACGGCCGCGACGACCACGACCGCCGCCATCGCCACGACACTCACGTGGTCCTGACTCGCCGCGACACCGCCGATGACCGCGGCCGTCTCTCCCGGGATCACGAAACCGACGAAGATCGCGTCCTCGAGGAACACGAGCAGGAAGACGATGAGGAACACCCAGATCGGTGCGATGTCCAGCAGGCGCTCCATCACGGAAGTCATACGACCATGATGGCCCACAACCAGTGAATCGAGGTTCGATGTGGCTCCACGCAATCCGCACGCCATCGCGGACGGCATGATCGTGCGCAGTGTCACACGCCCGGATCGGGTCTTCCGGGTCAGCGGCGATCCCGGCGGGACTCGGGTCAATTTCGTGGCGCTGTCGCCGGGCACGCGCACCGTGGTGAACGGCAGCCCTCGCAACTACCGTCCCGAGACACCGGCCGAGGAGTTCGAGCGACTCGCGGACGCCGGGCGGGACGACGTGATCGAGGACGTCCGTCAGACCGAGCCGGCCGACGACGAATTGGCGGGTACGAGCGCCGTGGCGGACGAGCCGACCGACGACGATTCCGTCGCCACACTGTGCGTACGCATGCAGGATGCCGTCGCGCGCGTCGCCGACGGCGAGTGCGACCCGGACGACGCCGCCGCGATCGTCAGCGCCGCGGCCGCGCTCAATGCCGCCGTGATCGAGGAGCACGCACGCCGCGGCTGAGCCCACGACACGAAGAACCCCACCGGTGCGCAGGCACACAGTGGGGGTCTCCGAGACATCGGCGGGCTTCTTCACTCGACGGCTCTGGCACTTCGTGATGTCCGGACAACACGAGTACCTGATGCTTGCGATACCCGCTGGCCACCGAACTCAACCGGAGTCGCTGCTGGTGTCCCCGCGTCGTGCGATGATTCTCAACCGTGGAGAGCAGGGACAGCGCCGTGGCGGCGACAGCGGACTCGGAGCGCGCGGAGGCGGACGAGTCGACGTCGCGTGCGGCGGAGTTGGTCACCGAGGTGGCCACCGGGTCGGTCGCTCCCCGTCGACTCGCGGCCATGCTGAGCGTGGTCGGCGGCAGCGTCCGCGACGACGACCATCTTGCGGTGCTGCTGAAGCGCACCGCGGAGATCGCACACGAGGCCGTCGACGGTGCGTCCAGCGTCGGTGTGAGCATCCTGTTCGGCGGCCTGACGTACACGGCCGTGCACACCGACGACCGCACGCTCGAGGTCGACCGCCATCAGTACGAGATCGGTGAGGGTCCGTGCCTCGAGGCCGCCCGGACCGGGGAGATCGTGCGCGTCGACGTCGATGCGGCGCAGCAGCGCTGGCCGGAGTTCGTACACGCTGCCCGCGAGGAGGGCGTGCGCTCGTTCCTCGCCGCGCCCCTGCACACCGCCGACATGAAGCTCGGATCGTTCAACCTGTACGGCACCGCCCCCGACGCGTTCGGGTCGATCGACGAGTCGATCCTCGAGCTGCTGACGTCCACCGTGTCCACGGCGATCGGCGACTACGCCCGCGTGCGGTCGGCCCGCGAGGTCGCGTCGGGCCTGCAGGACGCACTCGAGCACCGCGCCCCCATCGAGCAGGCCAAGGGCATTCTCATGGCGCTGCACGGCGTCGACAGCGACACCGCGTTCGGCATGCTGTCCGCGGAGTCACAGCGCGCCAACCGCAAGCTCCGTGACATCGCCCGCGACTTCGTGGAGAGCGTCTCGCGCGGCGAGTGATCAGCTCGCGCTCCAGCCGCCGTCCATCGTGTACGACGCTCCGGTGATCATCGACGCCTCGTCTCCGACGAGGAAGGACACCAGTGCGGCCACCTCCTCCGGCTCCACCATCCGCTTGATCGCACTCTCGGTCAGCAGCACCTTCTCGAGCACCTCGGACTCGTCGATGCCGTGGACGCGCGCCTGATCGGCGATCTGCTTCTCCACGAGGGGTGTTCGCACGTAGCCGGGGTTGACGCAGTTGCTGCGGACGCCCCGCTCGGCGCCTTCGAGAGCGGTGACCTTCGACAGTCCCTCCAGCGCGTGCTTCGCCGTGACGTACGCCGACTTGTTGGCCGATGCCCGGATGCCGTGCACGGACGACATGTTGACGATGCGTCCGTACCCGGACTCGTACATGTGCGGCAGAGCGGCACGCACCAGCAGGAACGGTGCCTCCACCATGAGTGTCAGGATGCGGCGGAACATCACCGGGTCGAAGTCCTCGATCGGCGACACGTGCTGGATTCCCGCGTTGTTCACCAGGATGTCGGTCTCGAGGGTGAGGTCCGCGAGCGCGTCGACGTCGGAGAGATCCACCTGCCACGCGTCTCCCCCGATCTCGTGTGCCAGCGCCGTGGCGGCGTCACCGTCGAGGTCGGCGACAGTGACCCGAGCGCCGTTCGCCGCGAGGGCGCGGGCGATCGCGGCCCCGATTCCGCTGGCACCACCGGTGATGAGAGCCGATCGTCCTGTGAGGTCCGTCATGGTCACGAGTCTGTGCCCGTCGCGCTCCGTCTTCAATGACGACCTGCGCACCCGCTTCCTGCACAAGTGCAGACTGGACCCATGACCGACGAACGACTCGAGTTTCAGCGCGTGATGCCGTTGCCCGCGGCGGACATCTTCGACGTGCTCTGCGATCCCGACGGCCACGTCGCCATCGACGGCTCGGGCATGTTGATGAGCGCGGACGGCGCACCCGTGACGTCCGCGGGAGACACCTTCGTCGTGCACATGGATCGCGAGGCACTCGGCGACCTCCCGATGGGTACCTACGACGTCGAGGTCACCATCGCGACCTTCGAGCGCGATCGGGACATCTCGTGGACGATCGTCGGCACGGTCCGACCGCCCATCGGTCACCGCTACGGGTACCGGCTCGCGCCGCACTCCTTCGAGGACGGCACGGAGGGCACCCTCGTCACGTCCTACTACGACTGGTCCGACATCCATCCCGACTGGCGGGAGCGTGACATATTCCCCGTGGTGTCCGGATCGTCCCTGCGCGTGACCCTCGGCATTCTCGAGCGCACCGTGCGTCGCGGTTACCCTCGACCGCTGCGGGTATCCGACACGGTATGAATCTCACACCGCTGTTCCACCCGCTCGAGAAGGCGACGTTCCTCGATCCGGTCAGCGACCCCGTCGCCGGGAAGCTCCGATCCGCTCTCGAGGGGACGAAGGTCGACGGCCTCCTCCGTGGGACCTTCGTCGGCCACCCGATGCATCCCATCATGGCCTACTCCTCGGTCGGATTGTGGACCAGCGCAGTCTTTCTCGATGTCACCGGTGGAGACTCCGCGGCAGCGCGGCGCCTCATCGGTGCCGGACTGGTGACCGCCCCCACCGCACTGGTGACGGGGTGGGCGACGTGGTCGACGCTCAACGCGGAACAGCGACGAGTGGGTCTGATCCACGCGAGCACCAACGCCGTAGCCCTGGCTCTGTTCACGGCGTCGTATCGCCGGCGCGCGAAGGCAGCGGACGCGTCGTCGCCGCCGGACACCACGTCGAAGGCGCTCGCACTCGCCGGATTCGCCGTCGCCGGTCTGGGCGGCGCTCTCGGCGGTCATCTCGGGTACAACATGGGAGCGGGAGTCGCGGCACGGGCACTCCCGGCGGGCGTGTGAGTACCGACGAGGTGTTCGCCCAGTTGCGAGCACGCGGTGTCACGGCCGAGGGTGCACGGCGCTTCGCGGACGGCAGTGCCGAGAACCTCGATCCGGAGGCCCTCGCGGCACTCACCGAGGCGAACCTCACCGAGGCGCAGCTGCACGACTACGTCACGCAGGCGGCGGAGTGACCGTCCGATAGTGCTCGGCGATGTCGCCGGCGGTGGTGAACCAGACACCGTCGGCGTGCGACGTCAGGTGATCCAGCGCGCGACGAAAGCGTCTGAGCCGGTGCGGTTGCCCGGTGAGGAACGTGTGGGTGGAGATGGCCAACACGCGCGGTGCGCGCCGCGACTGCTCCTTCAGCTCGTCGAACGAGTCGACGACGATGTGCTCGAAATCCTCCGCGGACCCGTGGTGATGGACGAACACCGGAAGGTCGTTGACCTCGTGCGGGTACGGAACACTCAGTAGAGGTCCACCGCGCGTGGCCATCCACACCGGCTGGTCGTCGATCGGCCAGTCGAGCGTGTACTCGAATCCCTGCTCCGCCAACAGGTCCTCCGTCACCCGGCTCGGGTTCGCGCCGGGGCTCATCCAACCCCGAGGCGGCGAACCCTCGTGTGACTCGATCGCCCGTCGTACCGCCTCGATGGTGCGACGTTCCGCGTCCTCGTCCTGCTGGTTCGGCTGCTCGGCGTTGGTGCGGCCGTGGGCGACGACGTCCGCGCCGAGTGCGCGATACGCCGCCACCAGATCGGGAGCGTGCTCGTAGATCTCGGCGTTGACGAGCAGAGTCGGACGAATTCCGCTGTCGCGCAACGTGTCGGCCAACGCGAAGCCGCCCGCCCTGTTGCCGTACTCGCGCCAACCCCAGTTGTAGGTGTTCGGCTGGTCCATTCCCGGCGTCCATCCCAGCCCGGGAGCTCCGTCGTCGTACGGGAAGTGCTCGCAGTTGACGGCGACGTACACCGCGAGGGACGCGCCGCCCGGCCACGAGAACGACGGACGGGACGTGATGGGCGAGTACGGGAATCGGCCGTGCGAGGGCAGTGCCATCACTCGCCCCGACTCGTACGGATCGCGGCGCGGAGGCCGTCGAGATAGGGCTCCATGTCGGTCTCCGACGTCAGCGCCACCGCCTCGACAGGGTGGTGCCGCGCCTCGATCACCACACCGTGGTCGCCCACCGTCGCCGACGCCCACCACCGTTCCTGCCCGCCGTGCATCTCGAAGTCGGTGTCCGCGCCGTTCACCGGCACGACGACGCGACGCGCCTCCGTCGCCGCGATGGCCTCACGTCGCCGCTTGTACTCGGGCGACATCGGCGTCAGACCGATCGCCGACAGCATCGCCTTCAGCGCCGTGCGGTGCGCGTCCTTCGTGGTGGTGGTGACCTCGACGAAGGGACCGTCGATGTCGTCGCCGTCCCAGTCGACCTCACCGTGCCGCAGTGTCACGCTGGTCAGTACGTCGTTCTCCCGCGACCACGGGCCCATCACCCGCACCCCGTTCCACCCGTTCACCGTGTAGGTCGGGAAGGTGGTCGACTCGGCGCGGATCTGATCCTCGATCGCGCGTTGCTGGGTCCAGAACTCGTCGGGCGTGAGGTGGCCGGTGATCTCCATGCCTCCAGTGTGCCCACTTCGCCGTCGTGCGACTCTCACGCCGGAAGAAACACCCGGCCGCGATACGCCTCGCGCACCGTCCTCGTCGCCACCGTCGTCCACGCCGTCACCAGCACGGCGAACAGCACGACCGCCAGTGCCTCGACGACGGACGACTCCAGCGCGCGCCCCAACGCCGCCGCGCCGGTGACGCATGTTCCGACCGGGAAGGTGAACGACCACCATGCCAACGAGAAGCGCAGTCCTCGGCGCGCCGCGTGCACGGTCAGCGCCGTGGCCAGGGCGAACATCATCGCTCCGAAGCCGCCCATCACCATTCCGAAGAGGATTCCCGCCGCACGCAGGACCACCGCCACCTCGCTCCGGTCACCGGTGAACACCATCGCCGCATCGGCACCCAGGAGGTTGGCCGCGGTGACGGACTGGCCGATGACGCCGAGAGTGATCCATATAGTCGGTGCAGCCTGGACCGGGAGGACGGCGCCGTGCAGCAGTCGACCGAGAACCGCGGTCGTCACCATCAGCCCGGTCACGAGTGCCGATCCGAACAGCGCGTAGCAGCCGACGAGCATCGCGAGCCGCCACTGCCCGTCGGCGATGTGCGGGAGGAGAAGTGCACCGGTGGATGCCGAGACCATCGGCGGCACCACGGGCATCAGCCATGCCGGGAGCGCGACCGTGTCGGCACTGCGGCCGCGGGTGATCATCACGTACGGGACGACGACACTGGTCGCGAGCCCCAGCGCGGTACCCACCGTCCAGAGGACGACGAAGATCGAGGTGGCCAGGCTCTGCCCGATGATGTCCACGCCGAGGAGGCTCGTGCCGGCACCGACGGTGAGCAGGGCCATGGGCGGCGCGCCGTAGAACTGCATCATGACCGGGTGGGCCGCGTGGGCCTGCGCGACGCGGCGGTGCGCGAGCCAGTGCGCGGCGAACAGGGTCGACACGACGACGAGGACAGTCGAGGCGAGCAGCCACATGACGACGGCTGCCATGTGGAGCACGACATTCTGCACGGGCAGCGTTGCTGCGGCAGTGGCGACGATTCCGGTCCCCATCACCGATGCGAACCAGTTCGGCGTGATGTGCTCGATCACGCTGCCGGGCGAGTCGAGATCGCGGAGCAGCCCGTGCGATGTCGCGGTCCGGAAGGTCGTCATGCCTTCACAGTGCGCCGGGACGGCGACGATCAGTAGTGGTCGTGCTCTTGTCACCCCACAAACGCTGTTTGTGGCTACTGCCGGGCAATGTCGAGGAAGTCGCGACGTGGACCGCGCAGTGCTGCAGACAGGCTCCAGACCGCGCGCAGCTCACGCGTCATCGAAAGACCGGGAACGTCGATGCGCACCAACGCGCCACTCCGCAGCTCCCCCTCCACCGCGAGGGACGACACCACCGCCGGCGCATTCGCCGATATGGCAGCAGACTTGACAGCGGTGACGGAGTTGAGCTCGATGAGCGGCGGAACCGTCGGGCGGACGGCGCTCTCGTACGTGGTGCGGGTTCCCGACCGCGGCTCCCGTTGCACCAGAGCCGTCGTCTGCAGCAGCTCCATCGACGCCGCACGTCTGGTCGCCCACGGGTGGGACGGTCCCGTGACGATGATCAACTCGTCGTGCGCGACGACGGCGACCCCGAGCCCGGCCGGCACGTCGGGCCCTTCGACGAAACCGATGTCCGCGCGCCCGTCCAGCACCTGCTCGGCGACCTCCGCCGAGTTCATCAGTCGCATCTGCACCTGGACGTCGGGCGACTGTCTGCGCATCGACAGCATCCACGCCGGCACGAGGTGCTCGGCGACGGTCATACTCGCGGCGATGGTGAGCGTCGCATTGCCCTCGCGCAGAAGCGATGTCACTCCTGTCGCGAACTTCTCGGCCGAGTCGAGGATGCCGCCCGCCCACTCCATGACCGCGACGCCCTCGGGGGTCAGGGCGACACCGCTCGTCCCGCGATCGAAGATGCGGACACCGATGTCCCGTTCCGCCGCACGCACTCGCGCGCTGACCGCCTGCTGACTCAACCCGTGTTCGCGGCCCGCTGCCGTCATGCTGCCCAACCGGGCGACGGACACCATCACATCGAGGGCTCCGAGGTCCGGTACCCGCGGCGACAGTGGCATCCGCCCACCGTAACGACTGAGCCGGTGGGCTCGGGCTCAGCTACCGAAGCCTGCGCGGATGCCGACGAGCTGGTACGTGCCGAAGGCGAAGCCGGGAGCACAGTTCACGAGGATGATGTCGCCTCGCTCCCGGTACTCGGCTGCCGTCTGCTGGCAATTCTTTGCGGGAGGGAAGTAGAACTCGCCGAAGGTCTGAAAGTAGAGCGGGCCGATGACGGTGCTGCGGACGCCGTTGCCCCGCCGGACAACACGATGGCAGCGGCTCCGGCGCCTGCCACGGTGGCATCGACGAGTGAACGGGTGATTCGACGAGACATGGTGGACCTCCTGGTTGGACGTACCGTTCGGTCCGTTTACGGTAGACCCGGTCTCCCGCCGTGTACAGAGGTCGAGCTGCGTGCCGCTTCCCGCGGGAGCTACGTCGTACCGCGCCGGTTGCAGTGCCCGCGGCAACACGAATCGACCGCGGGAATTCGTCGGTCGAGTTCGCCGACGATCAGCTCCCGAAGAGATCCGTGCGGATTCCGACGAGCTGATAGCCGGGGTACGCGAGATTGACGGCGCAGTCGACGAGGATGATGTCCCCCCGCTCTCGATACCGTGCCGCCGTGTTCTGGCAGTTCTCGCTCGCCGGAATGACGAGCACGCCGAACGATTGCCAGTAGATGGGTCCCTGAGCGGGTGCCGCCGACGCCGTTGCACCACCCGACAGCGCGATGGCGACCGCTCCGGCGCCGACGGCCGTGGCGCCGACGAGTGCGCGGGTGATTCGACGAGACATGATGGACCTCCTGGCTAGGCGTACCGATCGGTCCGTTCACGGTAGGCCCGGCCGTCCGCCGTGTACAGAGGTCGAGCGACCCACCCACTACATCGTCATGGTGTACCTGACCTCGTTCTTCAGGATCTTTCCGACCTTCGACCGGGGCAGAAGATCCCAGACCTCGATGTTCTTCGGTGCCTTCACACTGCCGATGCGTTCTTTGACGAAGGCGATCAATGCGGCGGGATCCACCTCCTGCCCGGCGCGCAGTTCGACCGCGGCCACCACCCGTTCTCCCCATTTCTCGTCGGGAAGTCCCACCACGGCCGACTCCTTGACCGCGGGATGCGCGAGCAGTGCCTGCTCCACCTCGGCCGAGTAGACGTTGAATCCGCCCGTGATGATCATGTCCTTGGCACGGTCGACGACGAAGAGGAACCCGTCGTCGTCGAGGTACCCGATGTCGCCTGTGTGGTGCCATCCGTGTGCGCCGACTTCTGCTGTCGCGGAGGGATTGTCGTGGTACCCGTCCATGACCAACGGGCCCCTGACGACGATTTCGCCGCGCTCACCCGTGCTCAGCAGCTCTCCGCTCTCGGCCATGATCGCCACCGTCGTCAACGGGGTGGGCCGACCGGCCGATGTCAGACGCTCCGTCGCCACCGAACCGTCGGCCCGGAAGTGGTCCGCCGGCGCCAGCGTGGCGATCATGTTCGGCGCCTCGGTCTGTCCGAACAACTGCCCGAGCACCGGACCGATGCGCGTCAACGCTTCCTCGAGTCGCGTCGGGGACATCGGGGCGGCGCCGTACCAGAGGCATCGCAGAGACGACAGGTCCCGACTGTCCAGATCCGGATGGTCGAGCACGCCGTAGATGACGGTCGGAGGGAGGAAGGCGTGCGTGATCCGGTGCCTGTCGATCAGCTCGAGGAACTGACCGATGTCGGGGGCAGGCATGATCACCACTTCCCCACCGAGACTCAAAATCGGGAAGGTCAGCACCCCGGCGGAATGGGTGAGCGGCGCGAGCGCCAGATAGCGAGGGCGCACGCCGAAGGGGTAGCTCATCAATGCCAGCGCCGTCGAGGTCATCATGTTGTCCTCGGTCAGCCTGACTCCCTTCGGCTTTCCCGTCGTACCTCCCGTCCCGGCAAGCATGCAGAGTCCCCGATCCGGATGCCGATCGACGTCCAACTCACCCCGGTGTTCGCCGAGCCAAGCCTCGAACGGCACCGCCCACTCGACTTCTCCGTCGAGGCAGACCAGCCGGACCAACTGGGGAAGGTCGCCGCGGATCCGGTCGACCAACCCCGAGAACTTCGACTGGAAGAACAGCAACCGGCAGCCGAACAGGTCGAACAACTGCCGGTTCTCGTCGGCTTCGTTCCGAGGGTTCACCGGACACCACACCGCGCCCGCACGGGAGATGCCGAACACGCAGGTGAGCGCAAGTGGGTCGTTGCCCGACAGGATCGCCACGCGCTCCCCGGTCCGGATCCCGTCGTGCTGCAGGGCACTCGCGATCTCGACGGAGCGGTCGTGGACTTCCCCGTAGGTCGAGGTCACCCCGCCGGCCGTGAGGCACGGCGCCTCACGGCCCATCGAGACACCTTTGTCGAGATAGTCCGACAGTCGCATCTCAGCGGTGAACGGACACGATCGGGTCGAGCACCAGACCGAATGCCCGCAGCGTTCCCAACAATTCTCGGTGTCCGAAAGCCTCACAGCTGGAGGCAAATCCCACCTTGCGTGGAGTTCCCTGCAGCAGCGCCGCGGCACCGTGCGCGTTGAGCAACGCCGTCTGCTTGTAGTTGCAGTTGCCGTGGATGACGCAGTGTGCGCGGCCCAGCGGACCCGATGCGTACACCGAGTCCAGCGAGGTGTTCAGGCGCGGATTCTCCCGGGGCGGCATCTCGCTGCGGATCGCGGACGACTGTTCGTCGATGATGCGGTACTTCTCCTCGTCGGACTTGCCCTCCATCTGTTCGAGCGCGGCGGCCACCAACAGCGGAACCGCCTTCATCAGAGGTGGATTGAAGACACCGCCGAGAGCCTTCGCGGTGGTGACCCGCGGGTCGTTCTTGAACCAGACCGGGTGCGACGTGCCGCCCCACGGCAACGCCAGGCCGAGATCGTGCTGACCGGGAACGCTCACGGTGTAGAGCCCGGCGTCGGCGGGCCACTCGACGTACTCGTTCTCCTCCAGGTAGTAGGCCTTGGAGAATGCGGCGTTGGTGAGAATGGTGTTGGTCGACGCCACCGTCGGATGGCCCTTCCAGAACACCTGGATGTCGAGGCTGTTCAGACCGGGGTTCTCGAGGCAGATGTTGGCCGCGATCTCACCGATGGAATACATCTGCGCCAGGCCGGGCGTGAGAACGAGTCCCTGCGAGGCGAAGTCGGCGCTGTACTGCGCCTCGGCGTCGATCATCCAGTTCTGCTCGCCGTTGGTGTCGGTGTAGTGCGCACCGATGGCCAGGCAGGCCTGCGCCACCTCGTGGCCGTAGCGGGCGAACGGTCCCACGGTGTTGAGGACCACGGTCGCGCCGCGGAAGGCCTCGGTCAGCGCCTCCACGGTGTGCTCGACCTCGACGATCTCGTGCTCGACGGTGTCGATACCCGGCACGGCACTCACGGCATCCTCCAGGCGGGCGTGATCGCGGCCGGCGGCCAGGAAGGGAATGTTGTACTCGCGCAGGTACTCACAGATGAGGCGACCCGTGTAGCCGGACGCTCCGTAGACGACGACGCGCTTGTCAGTGGGCATGGTTGATCTCCTGGTTCGAAGTGGGGTGGTCGAGAGCCGTGCTGGTGGGGCGGCAGGTCACATGCCCATGCCGCCGTCGACGGGGAGCCCCGCGCCGGTGATGAACTTCGCGGCGTCGGACGACAGGAACACCACGGCGTCCGCCATGTCGTCGACCTGGCCGAGTCGACCGAGGGGCGTCAGTTCCACGACGGTCTGCACTGCCGCCTCGACGGACGGGAACAGGCCGAGTTCCGCGGTGTCGACCGCGAGCTTGTTGCCCATCGCGGTCGGGGTCAGTGCCGGATAGATGCAGTTGACGCGCACGCCGTAGCCGAGCTTTCCCGATTCGGCGGCCGCGACCCGGGTCAGTCGGTCGATGCCCGATTTCGTGGCGGAGTAGAGGCTGATTCCGGGGAACGCGATGGTGGCGGCGACCGAGGCGATGTTGACCACCGATCCGCCCTTACCGGCCTTGCCACCGGGGCGCATCGCGCGGAATGCGTGCTTCACGCCGAGTGCGGTGCCGATGACGTTGACCTGCAGCATCGCGGACGCCGCCTCGGCGTCGAGATCGGCGATAAGACTGGTGACCTCGATACCCGCGTTGTTGACGACGATGTCGAGGCCGCCCAGTGCGCCGATGGTCGACTCGACCGCCGCCTCCCAGGCCGCGTCGTCCGTGACGTCGAGCTGGACGAACTCCGCTTTCGCTCCTGTGGCCCGCAGCGCCTCGACCGTCTCCTGACCACCCGCGGCATTGATGTCGGCGATGGCGACGGACGCTCCTGCCGCCGCGAGAGCCTGCGCCATTCCCGCACCGAGGCCCTGCGCACCGCCTGTGACCAGTGCCGTTCGTCCGGTCAGGTCGTAACTCGTCATGTCCGCTCTCCTTGTTCGAAGCGTTCTTCGCGTGGGATCACATCCGCTATTCGATGTGATGCAGGCAACACTAGGGCCAAGTCTTGACAGTCGTCAAGAAAAATCTTGACGACTGTCAAGAGTTCGTCGATGCGGCGGTATGCTTTCCGGGTGACCCAGACCACCGACCCCCGACTTCGCGTCGAGGAGCGCTCTCGAGACAAGTTCGAGGCGCGTCGCAGCGAGCTCGCACTGGCGACTCTCGCGACGTTGGCGGAACTCGGTTACGCCCGCACCAGCCTCCGCGAGATCGCTCAGAACTCCGAGTACTCGCACGGCGTCCTGCACTACTACTTCTCCAACAAGCTCGATCTCATCGCGCATGCCGTGCGGCAGTACGAGGAGATCTGTGTGACGCGGTACGACGACGTCGTCGCCGGGGCCGAGTCCGCGGAGCAGCTGCGACGCTCGTTCACCGAGACCTTCTTCGGCACTCTGCTCGCCGACGCGGCGATCCACCGCCTCTGGTACGACCTGCGCAATCAGAGCCTGTTCGATTCCTCCTTCCGCGCCGACGTCCTCGAGATCGAGTCCCGGCGCGAGGAGATGATCTGGCGCGTCGTCGCCCGGTACTGCGAACTCGTCGGAGCGGCGCCTGTTCTCACGCCGGCCACCGCCTACATCACCATCGACGGCATCTTCCAGCGCGCCCTGCTGAACCAGATCGCCGAGCGCCACCCCGACGTCGACGAGGGCCGGGCTCAACTCGACGCCGTCTTCGACATGGTGACCGGTGGCGTACCCTCCTCCCACTGACGACCGCGCCGCGGATCCGCTCGGCTATCTCGGCATCGTCCGATTACCCGGTGCCGCACGCGCTTTCCTCCCCGCACTGCTCGGCCGCCTGGCCTTCGCGATGGTCGGACTGGTCATCCTGTTGGCGGTGCAGCGTGCCACCGGATCGTTCGCGGTCGCGGGTTCCGCGACGGGTGCGTTCGGTGTCGCCAATGTGGTGGCGTCACCGTATCGGGCACGTCTCGTCGACCGCATCGGTCAGCGGCGAGCCCTCGTCTCGATGGCCGTCGGATTCGCCACGGCCCTGGGCACTCTGGCCTTTCTGACGTACGTCGATGCCCCGGCCTGGTCCCTGGTGCTCGGCAGTCTGGTCACCGGATTCTTCCCTCCCCCACTCGGCGCCTCGATGCGTGTCGTCTGGAGCTCGCTGACGCCGCCGGGGCCGACCCGCACCCGCGCCTACAGTCTCGATGCCGTGAGCGAGGAGTCGATGTTCACCATCGGTCCCCTCCTCGGCGCCACCCTCGTCACCGCCCTGTCCCCGTCGATCGCACTCGCCGCCACGGGATGCGTCGCCGTCGTCGGCACGGTCGGCATGACCACCAGCCGGCACTCGCGCGGACACGGCCCGCGCACGACAGGGACCACTCCCTCGTCGCGCCCACTCCGACGGCCCGGCTTCGTCGGTGTCCTGACAGCGATGGCAGGGGTCGGGGCCGTCCTGGGAACCGTGGAGATCGCCGCCACAGCCTTCGCCGCGAAGCAGGGAGCCATCGGATCGGCCGGAACTCTTCTCGCGGCGCTCGGAGCCGGAAGTGTCTGCGGTGGACTGCTGTACGGGCGCCGGAGCTGGGCCGGCTCGCTGACCCGTCGACTTCTGACGACGGTCCTGATGATGGCCGTCCTCACCTCCGTGCTGGCGCTGGTCTCGACCACGGTGCCGCTGCATGTCGGACTGTTCCTGCTGGGCTTCTGCATCGCACCCGCCCTGGTGACGGGGTACCTGCTGTCCGATCACCTCACCACCGCGGACGTGCGCACCGAGGCGTCGAGCTGGATCAACACCGCGGTGAACGCGGGCGCTGCTCTCGCCTCCGCGGGTATCGGCGTGGTGGTCGACTCCCGTTCTCCCGGTACAGGATTTCTGGTCGGTGGCGCCGCGGCGGCTCTCCTCCTCGTCCTGGCAGCGGTGACGAGGCCGCCCTCGTGACCGTCGTCGCCGTCACCGCGCGGCTCACTCTGCGCACCTATTCCCCCGACGACGAGCACCGGCTCGACTTCTACACCGATCCCGAGGTCTGCCGGTACCTCATGCACGAGCCGTGGACGGCGGAGGACGCACGGATCGCAGTGCAGAGACGCTGCGAGCGAACGAGTCTCGACACGGGGGCATTGAATGCTCTGGTCGAGCTGAACGGCCGGGTGATCGGCACTGTCTCCGCGTGGTTCGTCGCCGAGGACACTGTCGAACTCGGGTGGACCTTCGCGCGCGACGTCTCCGGCCACGGCTACGCCACCGAAGCGGTGCAGGCAGTGCTCGACGAGGTACTCGCTCTGGACCGGGTCCGGCGCGTCACCGCGGAGATGGACGCGCGCAACGCAGCCTCCGCACGTCTCGCCCAGCGCGTGGGATTACGCGACGAGGAACTGCGCCTGCAGGACTGCTGGTGCAAGGGTGAGTGGACGGACACGCTCGTGTACTCGCTGAGCCGCTGACCTCGACCGGCCTCCGGCCTTCCCGCTGACCGCACAGGTTCTCGTAGGTGTCGCAGCGTCCGCAGCAACCGGGAACGTCCGCGGGAACCCCGACCCGCGTGCGCCATACTCGAGGAATGGCCGACATCGACTCTCTCCCCGTGGCCGAGTTCGCCTTCCCCGGGCCGCTGCGCGATGCCCTCGTGTCCGTGATCGTCGCAGGCCGCAAGACGGCGACCACCTCACTGCGGGTGGAGTACGAGAACGAGCCGCTGCCCCGAGTGGGCGAGCGTCAACGGGTGATCGACTCCGGCAGCGCCACTGCCTGCGTCATCGAGATCACCGATGTACGCGTCAGCGTTCTCGGCGACGTCGACGATGCGCATGCCGTCGCGGAGGGTGAGGGTCACGCCGACGTCGCCGCATGGCGTGCCGGGCACGAACGGTTCTGGCGATCCGACGAGATGGCAGACACGCTGGCCGGCCTCACCATCGACGACTCGACTCTCGTGGTCCTCGAACGGTTCCGGGTCGTCTGAGCCTTCGGCCTTCCCGCTGAGAAACGGCCGGCCTCCGGCCTTCCCGAGTCACGGCCGGCCTCCGGCCTTCCCGCTTGCCTTTCGTGTTCCCGTAGGCGTTGCATCTACCGCGGGAACACGAAACGCCCGCGGGAACACGAGTCACGGCCGTCTTTCCCGCAGGTCACCGCGGAGGAAAGCCACCCGCACGCCCGAGGAACCCCGGCACGTCCTTGCCCAGCGCCGAGCCGAGCCAGGTCGCGGCGTCGACCAGCACGTCCATGCTCACTCCCGTCTCGACGCCGGAGCGGTCGAGCGCGTAGATCAGGTCCTCGGACGCGATGTTCCCGGTGGCGGCGGGTGCGAACGGGCACCCACCGAAGCCGCCGATGCTGGCGTCGAGGGCCTGCGCCCCCATCTCCAGTGCGGTCAGCGCGTTGGCGTAACCGGTGTTGCGCGTGTTGTGGAAGTGCCAGCGCTGCGGGATGTTCGGAGCGTTCCGGGTGGCCAGCTCCGCCAGGCGACGAACCTTCGCCGGCACTCCCACGCCGATGGTGTCGGCGAGGGCGATCTCGGCCGGTGAGAATTCGGCGATCCGCGCGACGAGTTCGCCGACTCGCACCGGATCCACCTCACCGCTGAACGGGCACCCGAACGATGCGGCGATGGTGACCGTGCCCGGCACGCCCGCAGTACGCGCATCCGTGATGATGTCGTGCGCCGCCGCCACCGCCTCGTCGACGGAGCACCCCTGGTTGCGCTTGCTGAACTCCTCCGTCGCGACGACCACGACGTTGACCTCGTCGACGCCGGCCGCCAGAGCGCGGTCGAGTCCACGTCGATTGAGCACCAACCCGATGTACGAGACGGAGCCGTCACGCGGGACGCCTGCCATGACCTCCTCGGCGCCGGCCATCTGCGGCACCCGCTTCGGGTTCACGAAGCTCACCGCCTCGATGCGCGTGGCACCCGAGGCGACGCTGCGCGTGATCAGTTCGATCTTGTCGTCGACGGAGAGGACAGCGTCCTCGTTCTGCAGTCCGTCACGGGGACCCACCTCGACAAGTTGCACCGCAGTCATGGGCCCATCCTGCGCCGACACGCCGTTGTATGCAATAGCGGATCGGAAACGAGAATTTAACGACGATTACCGGGACACGCCATCGTCATGGGCCTACATTGTGAACAATTCACCACCGACCACAGGGAGTCGCATCCATGGCGAGAGCCGTCGACCGCGTCTACGCGCACATCCGCGACAGCATCGTGTCCGGGACGTATGCGCCCGGTGCACGTCTCGGAGAGGTCGAGATCGCCGAACTCACCGAGACCAGCCGGACACCGGTGCGTGAGGCGCTGCGACAGCTCGAGATGGAGGGACTCGTCGAGGTTCTGCCGCATCGCGGGGCTCGGGTGTACCGGTGGACGGCGGACGACCTCGAGGAGATCTACGACCTGAGGATGACGCTCGAGGCCATGGCCGCGGCACGGGCGGCCTCACGTATCGGCGAGAAGGACGTCGACCGACTCGCCGAGCTGTGCGACCTCATGGAAACCGCGGCCGGGGACGGAGCGGATCAACGCCTGGACCTGATGGCGCAGCTCAACGACGAGTTCCACGCCATCGTGCGCACTGCCGCGGCCAGCACCCGCCTCATCTCGATGCTCGGAGCGGTGATCCAGCTGCCGTTGGTGATGCGCACCTTCCATCGCTATGCCCCCGTCGATCTCGCACGCAGTCACGCCCACCATCGCGACCTGGTCGCGGCTCTGCGCGCCGGCGACGAGACGTGGGCGGACTCGGTGATGCGCGCCCACGTCCGCGCCGCCAAACATGTTCTGCTCCAAGCCCTCACGACCGACCAGACGAAGGAGTCCTCATGAGCGAGGCCCCCACCGGCCCACTGTCCGATCTGCGTGTCGTGGAGATGGGTCAGCTTCTCGCCGGCCCCTTCTGCGGACAGTTGCTGGCCGACTTCGGCGCCGAGGTGATCAAACTCGAGCCGCCCGGCACCGGCGATCCGATGCGCCAGTGGGGTCGGGAGAAGCCGCACGGCAAGTCCCTGTGGTGGCCCGTCGTCGCGCGCGGCAAGAAGTCCGTGACCTGCAACCTGCGCAGCGCCGAGGGTCAGGACCTCGCCCGCCGGATCATCGCGGACGCCGACATCGTGGTGGAGAACTTCCGCCCCGGCACGATGGAGCGTTGGGGCCTCGGGTTCGACGCACTGCGGGAGATCAATCCGCGCCTCATCATGGCCAGGGTCACCGGGTACGGCCAGAACGGCCCCTACGCACCGCGGGCGGGCTTCGGGTCCATCGGCGAGGCCATGGGCGGAATCCGTTACGTCACCGGCAATCCCGAGATGCCGCCCTCTCGTACCGGTATCTCCCTCGGTGATTCACTGGCAGCCGTGTTCGCCACGATCGGCGTCCTCACCGCGCTGCATCACCGGGAGAACACCGGACGGGGGCAGCTCGTCGACTCGGCCATCTACGAAGCGGTGCTCGCCATGATGGAATCCCTGCTGCCCGAGTGGGAGATCGGCGGGTATCAGCGTGAGCGGACCGGCTCCGTGCTGCCGAACATCGCGCCCAGCAACGTCTATCCCACCCTGGGCGGCGAGATGATCCTCGTCGCGGCCAACCAGGATTCGGTGTTCGGCCGACTGGTCACCGCGATGGACCGGACCGACCTGATCGAGGACGCCCGCTACCGCGACCACGAGGCGCGCGGGAAGAACATGACCGAGCTCGACGACATCGTCGGGGCCTGGACGTCCGCCCTCGACACCGACACCGTGCTCGACCTCCTGCACGAGGCGGGCGTTCCCGCCGGCCGCATCTACACGGCGCGGGACATGTTCGACGATCCGCACTTCGCCGCGCGCGAGGCCATCGTGCGTCTGGCGCACCCGGACTTCGGCGAGATCCCCATGGCGAACGTCGCACCGAAGCTCAGCGACAGTCCCGGCTCGGTCCGGCACGCCGGACCCGAACTGGGAGAACACAACTCCGATATCTACGGACGACTCCTCGGAGTCACGGAATCCGACCGGGCGGCGCTCGCGGAGCGCGGCATCATCTGACCTTCGCTCCTCTCACCCTCACAGCACGGGAGAACACCATGCGTTATCGACTCGGCGTCGACGTCGGCGGCACCTTCACCGACGTCTTGCTTCTCGAGGAGACGACCGGCACCACCTTCAGAGCCAAGACACCGTCCACCCCTGCGGACCAGTCGATCGGTGTGCTCAACGGCATCGCGAAGGTCTGCGCGGAGGCCGAGATCGAGCCGTCGGAGATCGGGCAGGTTCTGCACGGCACCACGGTCGCGACCAACGCCATCCTGCAGGGACGTGGTGCGCGCGTCGGGCTCGTCACCACGGACGGGTTCCGCCAGGTGCTGCAGATCGCGCGCTCCTTCGTCCCGGGCGGGCTCGCGGGGTGGATCATCTGGCCCAAGCCGGAACCGCTCGCGGCGCTCGAGAACACCGTCGAGGTGGTCGGGCGACTGGCTGCCGACGGGTCGGAGATCACTCCTCTCGACGAGGAGCAGGCCCGCGCGCAACTGCGTCGACTGGCCGGTGCGGGCATCGAGGCGCTGACCATCTCGTTGATCAACTCGTATGCGAACAACTCGCACGAGAAGCAGGTCGCGGCCTGGGCGGAGAGCGAACTGCCCGGCATTCCGGTCTCCATCTCGAGCCAGGTGCTTCCCGAGATGCGCGAATACGAGCGCACTCTGACGACGGTGGCCAACAGCTACGTGCAGCCGGAGGTCTCCCGCTACGTGCGGAACCTCGACCGGTCGCTGCAGGACAAGGGCATCACGGCGCCGCTGTCGATCCTGCGCAGTGACGGTGGCCTGGTGCAGTCGGCCAAGGCGGCCGAGTCACCGGTGTCCCTGCTGCTGTCGGGCCCGGCGGGAGGCGTCACCGGCGCGGTGTGGTTCGCCGAGCAGGCCGGCTATTCCGACTTCCTGACCTTCGACATGGGCGGCACGTCGACGGACGTCGCACTGGTCCTCGGCGGTGAGCCGCGGATCGGTCGTGAGACCAAGGTCGGCGACCTCGCTGTGCGCGCCACCAGTGTGGACGTCCGGACGGTCGGCGCCGGCGGCGGGTCGATCGCCCATGTCCCCGAGCTCACGAAGGCGCTGCGGGTGGGTCCGCAGTCCGCGGGAGCCGACCCCGGGCCTGCGGCCTACGGCAACGGCGGCACGGAGCCGACGGTGACCGACGCCAACGTCGTGCTGGGGTACCTGCCTGCCGCCCTCGCGGGCGGTGAGGTGAGCCTCGACGTCGACGCGAGCAGGACGGCAGTGGCGACCATCGCCGACGCCATCGGGCTCGGCAGTCCCGAGGAAGCGGCGTCGGGCATCGTCGACATCGTCAACGAGAACATGTTCGGCGCACTCCGACTGGTGAGCGTGCAGCAGGGCTACGACCCCCGCGACTTCGCACTGGTGTCGTTCGGTGGCGCAGGTCCGCTGCACGCCAACGCACTCGGGCGTCTCACCGGCGCGTGGCCCGTCATCGTCCCGCCGTCGCCCGGCGTCCTCTGCGCCTACGGAGACGCCACCACCTGCGTCCGCGACGAGAGCGCTCGCACGATGATCCGTGCGTTCTCCGACACCGACGACGCCGAGCTGCGCACCGCCCTGGCGGAACTCGCGACGTCCGCGGCCGCACGACTGTCGGCCGAGGGCGTGCCCGCGGATCAGCAGACGGCGAAGTACCAGGTGGATCTCCGGTACCAGGGCCAGGGCTTCGAGATCCCCGTGGATCTCGACGCGAGCGCACTCGAGTCCGGCGATCTGCTGTCCACTCTGGGAACGGCATTCGACACCGAGCACGAGCGTCTCTTCTCGTTCCTGTTGAAGAACGAACGCGAGGTCATCAACCTGCGCGTCACGGTCAGCGGGCCGCGACCGGACGTGGCCTTCCAGCCGCTCGAGGAGGGCGGTGCGGATCCGTCGGCCGCACTGGTGTCCACGAACGACGTGTGGATGGACGGCGAGTACGCGAAGGCCGGCATCTACGACCGGGCGAAGTTGCTGGCAGGCAACGTCGTCGAGGGACCCGCCGTGATCACCGAGATGGACTCGACCACGTTGGTCCTCTCCGGTCACGCCGCGACGGTCCATTCCAGCGCCAGCCTTCTCATCGCTCCCCGCTGATCCCCTCTCGCCCGGAACTCATCTCAGGAGACCTGATGGCCACGATCATCGAGACCTCGACCACGCCCTTCACCACGGTTCCCGTGGATCCGATCACGCTCGACATCATCGAGAACGCGCTCCGCAACGCCCGATACGAGATGGACGAGGTGCTCTTCCGTACCGCACTCTCACCCGGTATCCGCGAGCAGCACGACGAGTTCCCGCTCATCGCCGATCCGAGCGGGAAGATGGTCGTCGGGCAGTTCGGTCTGTCCGTGCCCGACTTCCTCGACAATTTCAACGGCACCGTCGGTGAGGGCGACATCCTCCTCACCTCCGATCCGTACGCGTGCGGTGCCGCCATCAGCCACGCCAACGACTGGCTCATCGTGCTGCCGATCTTCCACAGCGGCCGCGTCGTCGGATGGTCGTCGATGTTCGGCCACATGTCCGACGTCGGCGGAAAGACCCCGTCGTCGATGCCCACCGACGCGCACACCATCTTCGAGGAGGGTGTCATCATCCCGCCCTTCAAGCTGTACAGCGAGGGGCAGCTCAACGAGACCGCGCTCGACATCATCCTCAACCAGGTCCGCAAGCCCGACTGGAACAGAGCCGATCTCAACGGCCTCGTCGCCGCGTGTTCGACGGCGTCCCGGCGCATCGTCGAGTTGTGCGACAGATTCGGTGTCGACGTCTACCTGTCCGCCCTCGACGCACTGCTGGACCGCAACTACCAGGCGATGAAGGTGCTGCTCGCGATGCTCTTCGTCGACGGTGAGACCATCGAGTTCAACGACTTCATCTGCGACGACGGATGTGGTTACGGACCTTACGAACTCGCGATCACACTGACCCGGCACGGCGAGAAGATCCACCTCGACTTCAGCAAGGCGGCGCCGCAGGCGGTCGGCCCGATCAACTACTTCATCAACGAGAACCTCGTCCGGATGTTCTTCGGGATCTACGTCATCACCGTGGCGGATCCGCAGATCCTCTGGAACGACGGCTTCTATCCGCTGATCGACGTCACCATTCCCGAGGACTCGTTCTGGAAACCGCGCTATCCCGCGGCGCTCAACGGCCGCAACCACGGCATCGGGCGGGTGTTCGACCTCTTCGGTGGGCTCCTGGGCAAGAACAATCCCGACATCCTCAACGCCGCCGGGTTCTCGTCGTCACCCCACTTCATGTACTCGGGCCACTACGACGGCGGACCGCGAGACGGTGAGTGGTTCCAGCTGTACTCCATCGGTTTCGGTGGCATCCCCGGCCGACCGATGGGTGACGGTCCGGACGGACATTCGCTGTGGCCGTCGTTCGTCAACATCCCCTGCGAGTACCTGGAGTCGTACTACCCGCTGCGCATCGAGCGGTGGGAGACGGTCACCGACACGGGCGGCGCCGGTCTGCATCGCGGCGGCAACGGCGTGGACGTGGCCTACTACTTCGAGGAGCCGGGCACCATCGCGATCCACGACGATCGCTGGCTCACCTATCCGTGGGGTGTGAACGGCGGCAAACCCGGTGCACGCGGACGCAAGTGGCTGATCCGCGCGTCGGGTGAGACGGAGATCCTCCCCAGCAAGATTCACGACGTCGAGGTGTCGCGGGGCGATGTGCTGCACTTCGTGACGTGGGGTGGCGGCGGCTGGGGCGACCCGCTGACGCGCGATCCCGAGCTGGTGGCGCTCGAGGTGCGTCGCGGCCTCGTCAGCGCCGACGGCGCTCTGACCGGCTACGGCGTCGTCTGCGACGCGGACGGTGTCATCGATGCCGACGCATCCGCGGGCCGACGCGAGAGCATGGCAGCCGAGCGGGGCGAGATCGAGGTGTTCGACAAGGGTCCGACCCTCGAGGTCATCCTCGAACGGTGCGAGGAGGAGACCGGTCTGCCGGCGCCACGTCCGCCCGTCAACGTGCGGAAGGCGGTGCGCGCGTGACGGACACGCTCGGGTCGTATCGCGAGTCGGGTTTCGCCGGCGATCTCGGACCGGGGCGCAGCGCGGCGGTACTGGTGGTCGACGTCGTGCAGGCGTACCTCGTCGACGGGTCGCCCCTGCGCGCTCCCGTGGAGGACGCCGTCGCCGCTGCCGCGACTCTCGTCGCGGCAGCCCGCGACGCCGGGGTACCGGTCGTGTTCACTCGCGTGAGCTATCAGGCCGGCGGCGCCGACGGTGGGCTGTTCATGCGGAAGATCCCCGCGCTGAGCGTGTTCGAGGAGGGCTCGGCGCTCGGCGACTTCCCGTCGGCCCCGCGGCCCGCAGCGGGCGAGACCGTCGTGACGAAGCAGTACGCGAGTGCCTTCTTCGGCACGTCGCTCGCCGCGACCCTCACCGCACGCGGTGTCGACACCCTCTACATCTGCGGCCTGACCACCAGTGGCTGCATCCGCGCCAGCGCCACCGACGCTCTGCAACACGGATTCCGGCCACTCGTGGTCGCGGACGCATGTGGTGATCGGGAGGCGGGGATGCACGAGTCGAACCTGCTCGACCTGCGTGCGAAGTACGCGGACGTTCTCACCCTCGACGAGGCGGTGGGGCACTGGGGACGGTCAGACGACGAGAGCGGTGCGTAACGAGGACGACGGCCCGGAGTCCTGGAACGCGCGACCGACGTCGGCCAGTGGGAGACACGGACCCACGAGGTCCGCGAGCAGCGTGGCGGCGGGTGTTCGTGCCAGGAAGGCGACCGCTTCCACGAGGTCGTCTCGTCGGTAGTTGTGGCTTCCCACCACGGTGATCAGTTCGCGCACCAGGCGTTCGGGATCGACGGACACGGGAGACGTCGGGAACACCGACCCGACCAGCGAGACTCGCCCGGCCATCGAGACGACGTCCAGTGCGGCACGCACCGACGACGGTGCCCCGGACATCTCGAACACGGCGTCGGCCCCGTTCGTCGCCGCGGCGTCCGCCAGATGTTCCGGGGCGCATCCGACGTCCGCGCCGAGCTCGCGTGCTGCCGCTCGTCGGTCCGCATCGGGATCGCACGCGACGATCGACGCGGCACCCCGGTCGCGGGCGTAGGCGATAGCCGTCAGGCCGAGCATCCCGCACCCGAGCACGACGACACGGTCACCCTCCCCCAGTCCGACCCGACGGACCGCATTGACGACGGTCGCGGTCGCACAGCCCGCCGGTGCGGCGAGTGCGGCGGGAAGGCGCTCGGGTACCACCACGGTGCCGGTTCCGGACACCAGATGAACGTGGGACGCGAAACCGCCGTTCAACATCCACGTCTCGGTCATGCGCTCGTGTCCGTACTTGCGTCCGTTCCGACACTTCTGCGGCACCCCGCCGGCACAGGGCCGGCACGCGCCGCATGCGGTCCCCACCGTCCAGACGATGCGGTCCCCCACGGCGACGCCGGCATCGCCGCGCACCTCGATCACGCGGCCGACCGACTCGTGGCCCAGCACCGTGGGCACCGGCGTTCGGCGATGCCCAGCGACGGTGTGGCGGTCGCTTCCGCACACGGTCGACATCTCCACCTCGACCAGAACGTCCCCGGGATCCAGTTCCGGCCGGGGCAGTTCGCGAATCGAGAATCTGTCACCCGACCAGACCGCGGCGATCGGCGTCATGCGCCCAACCGCGTGCGCACGGCGCCGCTCAGCAGATCGACGGCCACGACGAGGACCAGGACCATGAGGATGTACGTCATCATCTCGTCGAAGCGGAACAGTGAGATGGACTGATTGATCAGGAAGCCGATACCGCCGGCACCGACCAGTCCGAGCACGAGCGACGAACGGACGTTGACGTCCAAGCGGTACAGCAGAAGTCCGACGAACTGGGGAACGACGGTGGGGAGCACCACGTGCACCGCCACCTGGCTGCTCGATGCGCCGGACACCCGCAGCGCGTCGATCGGGCCCTCGTCCATCTCCTCCATCGCCTCGGACCACAGCTTCGCCATCACTCCCGTGTTGTGCAGGATGATCGCGAGTACGCCCGCGAACGGACCGAGACCGACGGCGGTGACGAAGATCAGAGCGAACACGATGTCCGGCACGGCCCGCAGGAACGACATCACTCCCCGCGAGGCCTGGTAGACGACAGCGTTGCGGTTGGTGGTGCGCGCACCGAGCACCGCCAGTGCGACCGAGAACGGAATCGAGAACGTCGTCCCGACGAGTCCGATCGCCAGGGTCACGAGGCAGGCCTCGATTCCGGGGCGCACCACCGTCGACCACGTGAAGTCGGGTGGCACAGCCGATTCGAGGAAGCGGACTATCCCTTCCCACCCACCGACGAGTGCGGACACCGAGACATCGGTCTCCTCGACGGCCCAGGCGTGCAGCAGTATCAGCCCGACGACGACGGCAGCGGTGGCGAGCACCACCAGTCGGCGGCGGGGCCGCGGCGGGACGGCCAGACGCCGGACAGTGAGGGTGGTCATCGATCCGAGTCCTTCTCGTCGAGTGCGATGTCGCCGGACCCGTACAGTGCCGCGACCGTGTCGTCGTCGAGGTCGTAGGCGGCGCAGGAGAATCCGACGCGACCCTGGTCCATTCCGACGATGCGATGACAGTGGCGGCGGGCGAGATCCGGTTGATGCAGGACGGCCGCGACAGCGATGCCGTCGGACGCGAGAGAGCGCAGGAGTTCCATGACCTGCATCGCCGACGCCGGATCCAACGCGGACACAGGCTCGTCCGCCAGCAGCACAGGAGCGCGCTGGCACAGCGCGCGAGCGATGGCCACACGTTGCTGCTGGCCGCCGGACAGTCGATCGGCCCTGTCGTGGGCACGGTCGGCGAGACCCACTCGATCGAGACAGCCCATCGCCTCCTCACGGAGCTCACGACCGAAGGCGAACGTCGACCACGATCGTCGCAGCGACAACCGCCCCAACGCGCCGGCGCAGACGTTGTCGAGAACCGATCGCCGCCCGACCAGGTGGATCTGCTGGAACACCATCGACGCGGTCGCGTCTCCCACGATGGTGACCGTTCCCGCGTCCATCTCGGTGAGACCGACGATGCACCGCAGCAGTGTGGACTTCCCGGATCCGTTGGAACCCAGGATGCCCACCACCTCGCCCGAGTGCACGTCGAGATCGATGCCGTGCAACACGGTCCGGTCACCGAACGAGGATCTGACGCCGCGCACCGTCAGTGCGGCAGCGCCGCCGGAACCCGGGGCGGCAAGCGGCGCTGTCACCGCCGGCGCCGATGTCGAGGTGGGTGCGCTCATCCCGCGTCCTCGGACGTCAGACCCAGCGTGGTCGCGAGATCGAACAGCGGCTGATATGTGCTCTTGTCGACCGGGAGGAGTTGTCCTGCGGGTTCGACGTCGAGGAGTGCTCCGGCCTCGGCGACCGCATCGGCGGGCAGATCGAGCAACGCGTCCGCGACCGCCTTCTGGAATTCCTCACTCGTGCCGCCGGCGACCGTGATGGGGTCGTTCGGAATCGGATCGGATGCCCAGACCTGCCGGAATTGCGAGGTGTCGAACTGGCCCTCGCCCGTGGACGTCGCCAACTGCTGGGAGTTGATCTCCGCTGCGTCGACCTTGCCGTTCGCCAGGGCGAGGAGGGCCTCCGGATGACCACCCGCGTAGGTGATCGAGACGTCGGAATCCTGCATGCCGCTGTCGCGCAGCGCCATCCGCGGAAGCGCATCACCCGAGGTCGACCCCGGCTCGGACAACGCGAGACTGCGGCCACGCAGATCCTCGATCGACTGGATGTCGGAGTCCTTCGGAACCCAGACGCCGGCCGTGTAGGTCGACAACACCCCGTCGGCGGTTCCGAACGACGCCAGCGGCCGCGCATCCGCCTCCTGGCTGGCGAAGACGTACCCGAGCGGACCGAAGACTCCCAGCTCGAGCTGCCCGTTGCGCATCGCGAGCACCTCCGCCGAGTAGTTGTCCACCACGGTCACCTCGACCGGGCAGTTCAGCTTCTCCGACAGGGCTTCTCCGACCACCTGGAAGGCCGGGGTGAGTTTCGCCGGATCCTCGAAAGGCTCCACGCCGAAGCGGATGGTGCCACCGGGGCAGGTCGGTGACGCATCCACCGCGTCACCACCCGAACCGCAGGCGCCGAGAGCGAGAGTGGTGACCGCGGCCGTGATGACGGCGGCGGTCGAACGGGACACGCGCATGGGAAGGTCTCCTGGTATGGGGGAAGCGTGGGTACGAGCGGGACGGGGTCAGAAGGAGTCGAGAACGGTCGGCGCCAGGCCGAATGCCGTGGTCATGCCGATGCCCGAGGTCACGGACACCACGCGTACGGCGGGCAACGGTGCAGCGGTGAGGAAGTCGGTGTCCGGACTACTGGCGTAGACACCCCGCCACCGCCGCAGGACGGTGAGGGGAGCGCCGAACAGGCGCGCGCCCTCACGGAGAAGAAGCTCGGCGTCGAACTCGTCGTCGAACGGGCTGTGTGTCCGGGCATGGTGGTGGGTGTCGCCGAGGACGACGGCGCCGTCCGGACGTTGGGTGAGCATGAGATTCATGACCACGTCGAGAAGTTCGGGCGAGTCCTCGGCGATCCGTCGCCGAACGAGTGCGGCGGACGGCATCGCCGACAGTCCGGCGTATCTCAGCATGGACAGGCCGGTCAGCACTGCCGGCTCGATCACGACACCGCCGGGTGCGGACACCTCCAGCATCTGAAGACGGCAGCGCTCCATTCCGATGCCCGCCGCGATGTCCGGGAACAGTCGATCCACGTCGTGTCCGACGGCGTGAACCACTGCGTCGCAGATTATCTCGCCGTGTGGAATGTGCACGGTCGCGCCGGCACCGCTCGACTCGATCGCCGTGACGTGCGTCGCCCAGCGGAACTGCACTCCCTCCGCGACGAGCCAGGAGGCGAGGGCGGGAATCGCTTCACGAGGATCGACTCGAAGATCGTGAGTGAACCGCGCGGCACCGGTGACGCCGGGGCGGTCGAAGGGCCCGGCGCAGACACCCATGTCGACCTGCTCGGTCCCGCGTTCGGCAGCGAACTCCTCGAGGACCGCGAGTTCGTCCGCCCCGCGAGCCACCACGAGAGTTCCGCACTCGCGGACTCCGAACCCGGCCTTGCTTCCCAGCGTCAGCCACCTCTCGCGCGCAGCGAGAGCGTAGGTCAGCGCGTCCCCTGCCTGTGCCGTCGTGCAGATGTGTCCGAAGTTCTGGATCGACGCTCCCACCGCGTGATCGTCTCGTTCGACGACCACGACGGACAGTCCGCGGAGCACCGCTTCCGCAGCGTGCGCCAATCCGACGATGCCGGCGCCGACGACGACGATGTCGGCACGGGACGGTGGAGGTGTCGATGGTTCTCGGGTCTCGGTCACGGCGACGACGTTGCTCCCCGAACTCGGCCCGGTCAAGAACTTCTCGCAACTTGTACATACATGTTTACCGACCGTTCATCCAGTTCATGGCCCCGCGGCCGTGCACGATGCGGCATAGTCGTCATCGGTACGACCAGTTGTCCAGTCAGGTCGCCCATACCCCGATCCACCGGAGGGTGCGCATGATGTCTCTACCTCTGCACGGCCGCGTCGCCGATGCGCTGCGCGGTCAGATCACCGACGGAACGTTGCCCGTCGGTGCGCCGCTCCCGTCCGAGGCGCGCCTGTGCGCGCTGTTCGACGCGTCGCGGGGCACGGTCCGCGCCGCCCTCGCCGCACTCCGCCACGAGGGGCTCATCGCCGGCGGTCGCGGTCGTCCTCCCGTCGTGTGCGCAACCGCCGTCGCGCAACCGTTCGAGACGTTCATGTCCTTCACCGCCTGGGCCGACTCCATCGGCAGGGTTCCCGGCCAGCGCACCCTCGAGGTGGCACGCCGGGCCGCCGGACCCGTCGCCGCAGCCGCGCTCGGTCTCGATGCCGGCACCGTGGTCATCGACGTCCTGCGCCTGCGAACCCTCGACGGGGCACCCGCTCTTCTCGAGCGATCCAGTTTCGTGGAATCGGTCGGCCGCAGACTGTTCGACTTCGATCCCGATTCCGGGTCCATCTACGCCTACCTGATCGGCGAGGGGGTGGACCTGCACGGCGGCCGACACACCATCGACGCCGTGTCCGCCACCGATGTCGACGCCGCCCATCTCGACACCGATCCCGGAGCACCACTTCTCCGCGAGCGGCGCCGGGCGACGGACAGCACGGGCACCCCCCTCGAGTACGCGGACGACCGGTATCGGCCGGACCGCGTCGCCTTCACCATCGACAACACGCAGTCCGCCGTGCACGGCGCGGCTCACGACCTACGCATCGTCAAGGAGAGCTCATGACAGCCCGCTCGTTCGACCTCGCCTGCCTCGACATGGCCGGCACCACCGTGGACGAGGGCGGGCTGGTGTACACCGTGCTCGCCGCGGCCGTGTCCGACGCGACGAACAGTTCCGTGTCCGACGAGCTTCTGTCCCGATGGAAGGGAACCGGAAAGCGCGAGGCCATCGTCGGTCTGCTCGACGGCCTCGGAGCGTCGACCGACGACCGGCACGTGGACGTCGTGTTCGACGACTTCACGACACGACTGACCGAGGCCTACCGGGAGACTCCCCCGTCGCCCGTCCCGGGTGTGCCCGACGCCCTACGGCAGTTGCGCGAGCGCGGAGTGAAAGTAGGGCTGCAGACCGGTTATTCGGCAGGGATCACGAAGGCGATCCTGGACGGGCTGGGGTGGACCGTCGGTACCGACCCCCGAGACACGGTCGACGCCGTGATCACCTCCGACACGGTGCCGGCGAGTCGCCCCGCTCCCTATCTGATCTTCCGGTGCATGGAGGCGACCGGCGTGGTCGACGTGCGCCGGGTGCTCGTCGCCGGTGACACCCCGAACGACGTTCTGGCAGGCCACCATGCGGGCGCCGGGTTCGTAGTCGGCGTGCTGAGTGGGTCGTTCGACGCCGCCGCTCTGTCCGCTGCGACGCACGTGCTGCCCAGCGTGGTCGGCGCAGTGGACCTGCTCTAGACCGCTGCGGCAGGTCACATCCACGGCACTCGTCGTTGCCACCACGGCATCGATCGCGGTCGCTCCGATTCGACTGTCGCCGAGCGTGAGCGAGTAGGGGAACCGTGCGACGACGCGCACGGGCATCGGGTCACCGTGGACCGGGCATACCGCCGCTCAGCACCGCCGCAAGGCTCGATCCCGTGGGATACCGACTGGTCCACACCGCCTGGGCTGCGTGGTAGATGTCGGGCTTCCCGCCCCACACACTCGTCGCCACGGCGTTGTGCTCGTCGAGTTCGTGGTGCCACGATCCGTGCGCTCGGTCGATGTAGCAGTCGGCTGCGTGATCCCACCACGCGCGATAGTCGTTCTCGTACCGCCCTTCTCCGGTCCACCGCAGCAGGGTCGCGGCGGCGGCGATCGCCTCGCACAGCACCCAGTGCAATCGCTGGGTCACGACGGGCCGGCCGGTCCAGTCGGTCGTGTAGACGAAGCCGGGCGTCGACCCTTCCTGCCATCCGTCGGCGGCGGCGCGCCGATACAGCGATCGAGCGACGTCCACGTGGTCGTGGCCGCGCGCGCTGGTGGCCACGAGGGAGACCTGCAGCATCAGGCGCGACCACTCGAAACCGTGACCGACCGTCGCACCGTAGGGCTTGAACTGATCGGCCGGACTGTCGGAGTTGTACTCCAGCAGCGGTTCCCAATCGGTGGTGAAGTGTTCGGGGATGCGCCAGTCGTTGGCCTCGGACCACTCGACGACGCTGTCGCAGATGCGAGCGGCCCGCTCGCGCCACACCGTGGGGGCGCCGGCGTCCACTGCCGCGAGCATCGCCTCCACCATGTGCATGTTCGCGTTGATCCCGCGATAGTCGTCCAGTTCCGACCAGTCGGCGTTCCAGGTGTCCACGCACATGCCACTGCGGTCGTCCCAGAACCGGGCATCGACGACGGCGAGTGCCTCGGCGAGCAGTGCAGGTCCGCGAGGGTGACCCGCCGCGGTGGCCGTCGACGCCGCGAGAACGACGAAGGCGTGCGTGTAGGCCGACTTGGTCGCGTCGTCGGTCGACTCGACCCAGCCGTCGTGTCGGTCGTCGCGCAGCACCGTCAGGAGTCCGTCGAACAGTCGGTCGGCTCTGCGGCGAGAGCCCGGATGCCCGAGCAGCGCACCGAGGTACTGCACGTGCACCATGCGCGCGGTGATCCAGGTGAACACCGGCCGCGTCAGGTCCGGCTCGCCCGTGTCATCGAGCCACGCCGCGCCTCCCGACGGGTGATCGAGAGTGCGGCCGAAGTCGAGCAACCGGGCGGATTCGCCGTCGAGCCACGACCTGTGGGACGGAAGCGTCGGCCAGGAGGGACCCGCAGGCATCTCGTTCGAGGACACCGCGTCACCCTACGAGACCGTCGGCGCCTCCCGGCTCGGAACAGCGGCACCGGTGCTGACATGATCGGGTCCCGCATCGAACAGGAGTCCCTCTGATGGCAGCACCCACGCGCGTCCACGTCACCCACACGTTCACGTCCGCACCGGATGTCGTGTTCGCAGCCCTGTCGGAGCACGAGAACCTCGGCCCCCTGTTCGGAGCGAAGATCACGCGTGTTCGTGACGGAGACAGCTCGCGCAACGGTGTCGGCTCCACGCGCGCACTGAAGCTCGGCCCGCTGCCCGCCTTCCACGAGACGACGATCGTCTCCGAACCGAACACCCTCATCGAGTACAAGATCACCAAGGGCTCACCGCTGCGCGGACACTGGGGCACCCAGCGCCTGACCCCGACGACCGACGGCGGCACCGCTCTCGACTACACCATCGGATTCGACGCTCCGGTTCCCGGCCTGGCTCTCGTCGTCGCGAAGGTTCTCACCTCGACCATCTCCGCCAAGATCGGCAACCTCGTTCCCTGACGTCGGTCAGTACGTGTAGTTGATGTCGCGGGAGAACGTGAACCCGCCCGTGGGTGCGGTGCAGGCGATGATGTCGTCCGGCCCGGACTTGCACACCACCCCGTCGACAGAGAGCACCTGGCCGACGTCGAGCACCAGAGCGTTCTGATCGACGTAGATGCCCTGCGTCGTGCAGAAGCTCCCCGAACCCGCACCGGTGACACGAATTGCCACCTTGTCGTTGGCCGCGTTCGAACACTGCGCACCCTCGACTGGGTTTCGGCCGTCCTCGGCCTGGCATCCCACTCGTCCCTCTGGACCGTCCGACGCCCAGATACCGCAGTGCAGGTTTCCCATCGGCGACGTGAAGTTGTACTTCCCGGGTTCGGTCAGGAACACCGCGGGATCGACGTTGCCTGCCTCGTTGCCGGACGGCTGGAAGGGCGCACCCCCGGGCACGAGATCGGCCGCTTCCTCCGGAGTTTGCTCCGGTGGGGTGGCAGTGGACTCCTCCGACGCCGGTGTCGCGGTGGTCGACTTCACCGCCGGTGTCGCGGTGGTCGACTCCACCGTCGACGTGGCCACCGTGGTCCCAGCAGCCGGCGCATCCGTCGCGGAATCCCCGCCGGAACACCCCATCAGAGCCGACGCACACAGTGCAGCGATCGGAACGACGAACGTCCGCATCGCCGTCATCGGGCCGGCACCTCGAAAGTGGGGCTCGGCGTGTGCGGGGTGTTCGTCCTGAACGTGACAGTGACCGGTCCTGCACCCGTGTCGATGTCGAGATAGGGGTTGGTCACGTTGGGGCCCTGGAAACGCCAGCTCGCCACTCGGTGTTCGGCGGTACCGCGAGCGCCTGTGTCGTGATTGTGCCAGTCCGCGTACATGGTCACGTAGCACTCGTAGTCGGCCAGCCCCACCCACGCGGGGCTGTACAGATGGGTCGTGAAGTCAGCGTGAATCTCGTCAGGGGTGTAGCCGCTGGTCACTCTGACATCGACCGTTCCGGCGAGGCACTGGGGAACCTCGGCGAGAGTGTGGATGCGCTGCTCCGGTGAGAAGTACATCGGTTGCGCACCGGCGTTCACGGTGCCACCCGCCGTGACGACTGCCGTCAGGGCGCCGGTGACGACGACGGCGCGAGTGCTGATGGGATGCTTCTTCATGACCCTCCTCGAGTGGACTGCACGGCCCGTCGAACGTAACACTTTCCAGCACGGAAAGTGTTAGTGTTTCCGTCATGGAAAGCCATCAGTCACCAGATGATGCTCGCGCCCTGCTGAGTGAGATCCATGCCGACCGAGTCGTTCTCGCCGACCGTCTCGCGGCGCCGACGTGGTTCTATCCGGCCTTCGCGGCACTGACCGCCCTGTACGTCGGTACACCGTCGCTGCCCGACGGCCACGTGCGTTCGGTGTCGACGTCCGTTCTGGTCGCGGCCGCGATCGTGACGACGGTGCTCTATCCCCGCCTGACGGGGGTACGCCCGTCAGGCGTGGGTGCCGTCGGGTGGTCTGTTCTCGGTGGGCTCCTGGTGACCGTGCTCGGATCGTTGAGTGTCTCCTACGGTCTGGTGGCATCTCTGTCCGCGTGGTGGGTCCTCGTGCCACAGGCGCTGTGTTTCGTGCTCGTGCTGTTCGGCGGCCGCCTGTTCGACCGCGAGTACCGACGCCATCTGCACGCAGACGACGTCCGACGCCCGTCCGGCCGGGCGCACTCCGGACCACGGTCGTGACCGAGGATCGGGGCCCCGAACCACGATTCGATGCCGTCATCCACGCACCGGTCCGGCTGCGCATCTGCGGGCTTCTACGCCGAGTCGACGAGATCGATTTCGCCATCATCCGCGACACCCTCGAGATCAGCGATGCGTCTCTGTCCAAACATCTCCGAGCTCTGTCGGACGAGGGCTACGTGTCGACGAAGAAGACGACATCACTCTCCCGCGGGGACTCGCGACTGGTGACGTGGGTCGAGCTGACCCGGGTCGGTCGCGATGCCTTCGATTCACACATCGCAGAACTCGGGCTCATCGCGCACGGTCGCCCGGAACAGTCGACGGCTCGGCAACCACTGTCGACGAGACTTCCCCACTTCGGACCGACACCCGAATTCGGCTGACGACCGCACGGCGCCGTCGCCTGATCCACGTCGTATCCACGTTGTTCATGCCGACGTCGACTCACCCGCCGTTCGAGTTCACCGGGGCTCGATATCAATGACCCGTCACCGTCGAACAGCGCAGCGGCACAGGCAGAATTCGGGTCGCAACCTGTGCGCGGGGAGACCGGTGACGCAACGATCCGAGCGCCCGCCGACACGGGCACCCTGCTCGGCTCGGACTCGCTCGCGCACGATTGACGTGAGGGCAACGACGGAGCACAGTGCGCGCATGACACTGCCGCGCGAGACCGCCGACCGTCACCGCGCCGTCGCCGCGACCTTCACCACGCTCGTCGAGTCCACGTCGGCCTAGGATGCCCCGGCGCCCGTGGACGGCTGGACCGCACGGGATGTGGTGGCGCACCTCGTCGACTGGTTCCCGGCGTTTCTGGCGACGGCCACCGGGCTGGAACTCGATCGTGGGCGCTCACCACTCGAGGACCCGGTCGATGCCTGGCGTGTCCACAGCGACGCCGTGCAGAGAGTGCTGGACGGGCCGGACGCCGCGACCCCGTTCCACCATCCGATGATCGGCGAGATGCCACTTCCCGCGGCGGTCGGCCAGTTCTACGTACCCGACGTCTTCATGCACTCGTGGGACCTCGCCGCGGCCGGCGGGCAGGATCTCTCACTCGACGCCGACTACTGCGCCGAACTGGTCGGCGGCATGCGGCCGATCGAGGAGCTCATGCGGTCGTCCGGCCAGTACGGGCCGGCTGTCGCAGTACCCGACGACGCCGACGATCAGACGAGGCTTCTCGGATTCATCGGGCGCGATCCGCATTTCCTCGGGCGCTGAGGCGCCCCGTCAGTCCTGCACTTCGTCTCGCTCGTGCTGCGTTCTCTGCTCGAGCTCGTCGTCGTCGAGATGGCTCGGTGTCTTGGCGTGAGCCCGGCGGTCCGGGTGCGCGTCCTCCGTGGGAACCAGGACGTCGTCGAGTGTGGGTTCGTCGTGTGGATCGGTCATGAGTGCGGCGTGCCCGCGGACGAATCATCCAAACGTCCCCGTTCTCACTCCGCGATAACGACCCTGGACGCCCCAGACCGTGCAGGTGTGATCTGGATGAGAATCATTCACCGAGTCACGGAGGTCTCCATGAGCCAGAACCCACGCGTCGCCGTCGTCACCGGAGCAGCCCGAGGAATCGGCAAGAGTATCGCCGAACGCCTGGGCCGAGACGGTCTTCACGTCGTCGTCGCCGACCTGCCTGGTTCGAAGGACGGTGTCGACGAGACCGTCGAGACGATCGTCGGTGCCGGCGGTGTGGCCACGGGCGCCGCGGTCGACGTCGTGGACGAATCCTCGGTCGAATCGTTGGTACGTACCGCGGTGGATGCAGGCGGGCGCCTCGACGTCTTCGTCGCGAATGCCGGAATCGCCCAGGTCGAGGAGCTGCTGAAGTACGACAGCGCCGACTTCGACAAAATCTTCGACGTCAACGTCAAAGGCATCTTCAATTCCTACCGAGCCGCGGCCAACCAGTTCATCGCGCAGGGAGGCGGCGGCAAGATCATCGGCGCGGCCTCGATCGTCGCGTTCCGACCCTTCGCACTTCTCGGCCCCTACTCGGCGACGAAGTGGGCCGTACGCGGTCTCACCCAGGCCGCGGCCATGGAGTGGGCCGAACACGGCATCACCGTCAATGCCTACGGCCCCGGCATCGTCGGCACGGCGATGTGGGATCTCATCGACGAGAAGCTCGCCGCGAAGCACGGCCAGCAGAAGGGCGAGGCGCTCGCCGAGAACGCCCAGTCGATCCTGCTGGGCCGAGTATCGGTGCCCGACGATGTGGCGAAGCTCGTGAGCTTCATGGCATCTCCGGATTCCGACTACGTCACGGGTCAGACGATGCTCGTGGACGGTGGCATCCAGTTCTCCTGACGCGGACGAGGTCAGCCGGTGCGCAACCACCGGCTGATCTCGTTCGCCGCGGACCGCAACGCGTGCTCCACCTCGGCCGCCCGTCGACGGTCCACTTCCCGATCGGGGGTGCTGATGGCCACGGCTCCCATGACCGCACCCGACGCATCATGGACAGCCACTGCAGCGCACGCTTTCGTCGGAACGAATTCCTCACGCTCCCATGCCACCCCACGACGGGACACCTCGGCGAGGTGGTGTTCCAGTTCGTCGCGGTCGGTGATGGTCGTGGACGTGAGCCGTTCGGTGCCATGGGTGTCGAGGTACTCGGCTGCGTCCTCGCGGGACATCGCAGCGAGCAGGATCTTGCCGAAGGCAGTCGCGTGCCCGGCCTCGTGGAAACCGAAGTTCAGCGGCGTGATGCGGGGGTGGGTGGCGCAGTCGGCGACATGCGCCACCACAACGTCGGACCCGCGGTAGACGGCGAAGTAGCTTGCCGTCCCCAGTGTCTCGTGCAGCTTCGAGATACGCTGCCGCACCGGCACAGGCACGCCGACCTGGCGATGCAGGCTGACACCGAGACGAGCCAACTTGTATCCCAGCTCGAACCGCTGTCGCGCTCGGAGATGAACGAGGTAGTCGCAACCGACGAGTACCTGCAGCAGACGGTAGGTCGTGGGCAGCGGGAAGCCCAGCACCTCGGAGACCTCCTTGGCGGTGGCGCCGCCGCGATCGGCCACCACCTCGAGCACGGCGAGGGTCTTCTCCACCGTGGCGACTCCGCCGGCTCCGGCGCGCCGCAACCGCGTCGGGACGTCGGGGGTCGGGGGATCACGGGGAATTCGATCGTCGTCGAGCACACCCCCATCGTCTCTCAGCACCGCCGCAGGGGGCGGAAGATCGAGCCCACGGGTTTCATCGATCACAGAACTCGACGGGCGCGACGGTCCAACTCGCGGCGCACCCGGGTGCACTCGTTGGAGACCGACACGACGTCGTCCGGTGGCGCGTCGCGGGCAATGGCGGAACGGCGGTCCGTCACCAGCCGCTCGTACCGTTCCTGCAACAGATCGGTGGACATTTCCGCATAGTTCATCGCCCGACTCAGCTCTGACCGCGAGGGTGACCCGGCAGGTCACACCACACTCTCGATCTCCACGATCAGGATCCATCACCGGAGGTCGACTCGGGCATGAATGGCAGATCCCCCACGGACGGTCCATTGACCCGTTCCATTGTGGCGCCACCCTCTCGCGACGCGGTTGACGTGGAGACCGGCCGCGCCTAATTTGGGTGAACCTTCACCCATATGGAACTGGAGCCCAGCGATGGCAGAGTCGATCGAGCAGCTGATGCACGCCAACCTCCTGCAGGTCTTCGGCGAACGGGACCCCGCGGCGAGGCGGGCCGCCATCGCGCGGACGTACACGGAGGACGTCGTCTTCTCTGATGCCGAGGCTCGGGTGCAGGGCCACGACGCACTCGATGCCAAGGTGCAGGCGATCCTCGACGACGCACCGGGATTCGTGTTCACCGCGGACGGCAGCGTTCACCTCATGCAGGACGCCGGCTACCTGGCGTGGGCACTCGGACCCGAGGGCTCCGATCCCGTCGTCCGCGGAGCCGATGTCGGCATCGTTCGCGACGGCCTCCTGGCACAGGTCTACACCGTCATCTTCACCTGAGGTCGGTGGCCGCCTCGATGCGGGCCGTCCGTCGTCGGCCGGGTACAACAGGACGATGACCGAGTACGACGTGGCATCCGAGTCTCCTTACGCCTTTCTCGGCGAGGAGGAGACACGGGCCTGGTACGCCTACATGAAGGTGCACCTGCGGCTGCGCTACGAGATGGATCACCAGCTGCGCGGCGATCACGGCATCTCCCTGGCCGACTACGACGTACTGGTGGCGCTGGTCAGCGATCCCGAGCGCACGCTCTCGGTGTCCGACCTCGCCACCCGCATCGGCTCCGAGCGCAGCAGGGTCTCGCATCAGCTCCGCAGCCTGAGCGCACGGGGACTCGTGACCCTGGCGACCGACCCCGACGACCGTCGAGTGACCCGAGTTGCACTGTCCGACAGAGGTAACGACACCCTCGCCGATGTCTCGCCGCGACACATCGACTTCGTGCGGTCCGTCTTCTTCGATGCCCTCACTCCCCCTCAGGTGCAGGAGATGTCGACGATGTTCGAGGGCATCTACGACCAGTTGATCCGACACGGGACACTGCCCCGGCCTGTCGACCATCCGTGAGTCACCCGACGCCGATCAGTCGGAGTCGGACGGGAACCCGGGAGAGCAACGACACATCCGATCTCACGGCGCTTCTCACGGGTTACCGACCCTCGAACACTTCCTGACACCGAGACTGGCGCGATTCACGAACTCCTGGTCGCCCGCTGCTCAGGAAACGGACCGCACGGCGCACGACGCGAGATACGCGGTGTCCGTTCATGCGAGCGTCGGGGCCCGCATGATGCAGAATCAGCCCATGACCACGGCGGAGTACGCATCTCCGCGACGAGCGCGCCCACCATTTCTCGATGTCGATCGGTCCGATCGTGCAGCGACCGAGGCGAAGGCCGCTGCGCTGGACCGAGACCTTCGCGACCGATGCGGTGTCCTGCTCGGCCTGATCGCCTCCGGGGACGACCGCGCGATGGTCGAACTGATGCTGGTCACTCGACCCGTGGTGTTCGCAGCGGCGTTGCGAGTTCTCGGAGACCGTGCGCGCGCCGAGGACACGGCTCAGGAGACGTACTTCCAGGTGTGGACCTCGGCCGGAACGTTCGACTCCGACCGAGGGACACCTCACGCCTGGTTGGCGACTCTCGCGCGCCGACGAGCGATCGACCGTTCGCGCTCCGACACGGCGTCGGCGAGACGGGACACGGCGTACACCGCATCGCATTTCGACCGCGCTCACGACGGCGTCTGGGAAGCGGTGTGGACGAACGCCGACAACGATCTGCTGACGAAGGCGCTGATCGAACTGACCAGTCTGCAGAGGAGCGCAGTCGACCTGGTCTACTTCCAGGGCCTGTCCTGCCGCGAAGCAGCCGAGCGGCTCGGCGTACCTCACGCCACCGTCAAGACTCGCGTGCGAGACGCCGTGTTGCGCTTGCGACTTCACCTCGCGCGCACCGCCTGAGCGAGCGTTCAGAGGGTGCAGCGAGTCCCTGCCTCGGGTGTGGCCAGCTCGACGAGATAGTCGGCCACGATGTCGTTCACGCAGGCATTCGCACCGGAGATCGCGACGGTGTGCTGCTCGCCGTCCACGGGGAGCAGCGTTCCGCCCAGAGTGTCCGCGAGGTTCACACCCCCTTCGTAGGGCGTGGACGGATCACCCGTGATCGAGATCGTCAGAGTGTCGGGAACGCCCTCGACATCCTGTGCGTAGGGAATTCCGAGTGTCGGCTCGGCCGGCCAGAACTCGCACGGATCACGAGCCCCCTCCGGACCGAGTCCCGCGTCCGTGAACGGCGCGATCTCCTGAATTCTCCGTTTGAGCTCGACTTCCTCCTCCGGTGTGTTGCGGTCCTCGTCCATGCAATTGACGGCGTAGAGCGCTTCGCTGAAGTTGGGGTGGGTGCCGTCCTCGTCGCGGCCGCCGAACACGTCGAGGATCTTCAGCAACGTGTCTCCCTGTCTCGCAGTGACCTCGGCTATCCCTCGGATGATGACAGGCCACACCGTCGAGTCGTAGAGTCCCGCGACCACCGCTCCGTATGCAGCGTCGAAGTCGAGGCGCCGACCGCTCTCGGTGACGATGGGATTCTCGACGAGAGGCCTGACGATGTCCTGGAACCTCTCGACCGCCCTGCTCGGATCGGGGCCCAGCGGACAGTCCGGAGACGCCGCACAGGACGCGGCCATCTCGTCGAACGAGCGCTGGAAGCCGGTGAACTGGTCGACTCTGCGGTCGGCCGTGCTCTGAGCGGGGTCGATGGCGCCGTCCAGGACCATGGCGCGCACGTTCTGAGGGAACATCTCGGCGTACACCGCTCCCAGTCTCGTTCCGTAACTCTGACCGAGGTAGCTCAGTTTCTCGTCGCCGAGCACCTCTCGCAGAATGTCCATGTCCCGCGCGGCATCTCGAGTTCCGACCGCCGAGAGGACGTCGTCGCCGCCCGAGCGCTCGGCGCAGCGTTCGACCAGGCGACGCGAGTCGTCCTCCGTCAGCGTTCTCGAGCCGGTCAGCACCGTGGTGTACGCCTCGCCGGCGTCGTTCTCGGCATCGGTGAAACAGTCGATCGCCGGTGTCGACGCACCGACCCCGCGAGGATCGAAGCCGATCAGGTCGAAGTGTTCGGTCACGCGACTGTCCGCCAAGGTCGTCGCACCCGCGGCGGCCATGCTCATTCCCGGCCCACCGGGCCCACCCGGATTGAGCAGCAGTGATCCGATTCGCTCACCCCGCGCGGGTGCCTTCAACAGGGCGATCTGCGCCGTCCGACCGTCGGGATCGTCGTAGTCCAACGGCACGGTCACGCGAGCGCACTCGAAGGTCGGGTCGGCGGCGAACGCAGTGGCATCGGCCGACGTCACCGCGTACCCGTCGCACGATTCGAAGGCCACGTCCTGGTCGTGAACACTGCTCAGATCCGGCTCGGTCCGCGGTTGCGCACACCCGGCGAGCACCAGCGCAGTGACTGCCACGGTGACTCCTGCCGTTCTGCGGCTCACGACAGCGACCCGCTCGGTGCGTGGACGGACGAGGGACTCGCGGAATGCTCGCGCCCACCCAGGTGCTGGGCGAGGAACCGCTCGACCTCGCGGTAGAACGCGATGGTGTTCTCGGGGTTGACGAACCCGTGTCCTTCGTCGTCGAAGACGAGGTAGTCGACGTGGACCCCACACGAGCGGAGGGTGGCGACGACGTTGTCGGACTCGGCTCTGGTGACACGAGGGTCGTTGGCTCCCTGCGCGATGAGCAGGGGCGCCGTGGACGCGTCGAGACGGCTGATCGGGGACCGCGCGAGCATGTCCGCTTCCTGCTCCGGATCACTCGGGTCGCCGACGAACCGGTACCAGTTGTTGACCAGGCTGGCCCGGAGAAAGGACGGTTGTGTCCTCATGAAGTTGGCGAGGTCCGAGATGCCGACCAGATCGACCGCCGCGGTGAACACGTCGGGGGTGAAGGTCGCGCCGACCAACGCGGCGTACCCGCCGTACGAGCCGCCCATGATCGCGACGCGCTCACGATCGGCGTACCCCTGCTGTACGGCCCACTCCACCGCATCGACCAGGTCGTCGTGCATCGCGCCCGCGAGTTCCCCCACCGCAGCGTTGGTGTGAGCCTTCCCGTAGCCGGTGGAACCGCGGAAGTTGACCTGCAGCACCGCATACCCGCGGTTGGCGAGCATCTGCACGGCGGGATCGAAACCCCACGAGTCGCGATACCATGGGCCGCCGTGGACGAACAGCACCATCGGCAGCGCGGTCGGGTCGACGCCGAGAGGCAACGTCAGGAAGGACGGCAGCGCACGCCCGTCGCGCGCCTCGATGGTCACCGGTTCCATCGGCGCCATCGCGGTCGGCTCGAGATGCGGATACGGACGGAACAACTGGCGGCTCGCACCCGTGGTGTGGTCGTAGAGATAGGTGACGGCGGGATCCCGATCGTGCACGAAACTGACGGTCCAGCGCAGTCCGCTCCGGTCCGAGGACAGTGCGCCGACATCGCCGTCCGAGAGCAGTTCGAGTGCTGCCAAAACCTCTCCGAAGCGCTCGTCGAGGACCCGTATCTCCTGGCGCTCGCCCAGGTATCGCACCCCGAGCAGGCCGCCGGTCTCGGCGTCGCAGATCAAGGGCGACGATGTCTGTTCGACAGCGCGGCGGGCTGCGTCGAGTTCCAACGTCGGGTGCGAGTCGACGACGGTCTCCTCGCCGGTGTCGAGGTCGAGGCGCACGAGGTGCGTCAGGTCGCGGCCGCGGGTCGAGCCCATCCACAAGCCTGTACCGTCCGGGGTCATCTGAGTCGGGGTGATCCCGATCGGGTAGTCCGTCGCGTCGATCGACGCGATCGGATTCCGTGTTCCCGACGGGGTGACCCGGGACAGGAGCAGGTGGCCGTCGTCGGTCATCTCCTGCTCGACGAGCGTGTCGTCCTCCGCGAGCATCAGCAACCGGTCCGTCCCGGCGCTGCGTCCGATCACGGTGATCTCACCCGTCGCGACGTCGATCCTGTGGAGGTCGAACTCGGCAGGGTTCCGCGCGTTGAGCATCACCGTGTAGCTGCCTGCACTCCCGTGCACGGGCAGGAGTTCGATCGCACGAGCGCCGGGGAACGGCGTGAGATCGACGGCGGGACTGCGGGGATCGTCGAGATCGACACGGAACACGTGGTGGTTCTCGTCGCCTCCGCTGTCCTGCAGGTACAGCAGCCACCGGGGGTCGTCGGTCCACTGGAAGTTCATGACGCTGCGGGTCTCGTCAGCGCTCACGCATCGTGCATCACCCACGGCGGAGAGATCCGGGGCGATGTCCTGCACCCAGACGTTGAGCCTGTTCCTCCACGGTGCGAGGAAGGCGATTCTGTTGCCTTCCGGAGAGATTCGGGCACCGACCGCGGCGGGCGGGCCGAAGAGGTCGTTGATCGCGATCAGATCGGGTGCAGTGGTCATGGGAGGTCCTCTCCTCTGGTGGGGCGGGTGTCGAGCTGTCTGTCAGTGGTGTCTCTCAACGGACGAAGTGGGTGGTCGAACGCCGGAACGCCCAGACGGTGACCACCACGGCGACCGCGAACAACGGCGCACCCATCGCGATTCTCGCGACGGCGAGCCAGCCGGTGGCGTCGGTGTCGTACAGCCAGTCCTGCACGAGGTACCGGGCACCGAAGAGCACCGCGAAGGTGAGAGTGGCGACGTCGTGGGCGCGGCGCACCGAGGAGTTCCGTCGCCAGGCATATCGGTTGCCGTGCAGCGCGTTCCACAGCAGGCCGGTCACCGGTCGGCGGATCAGCACCGATGCGAGTACCACGACGCCGGCCACCAGGCTGGTCCAGATGCCGAGGAGGAAGTAGCCGCTCGCACTGCCACTCATCGCCGCGACGGCGCCGGCGGCGAGAACGCCGACGAGACCGCCGCTCGCCCCGGCGATCGACTCACCACCTCGGACGCGATGGACGGTCAGTCCCAGTGCGACGAGCACCGCGGCGCCGATCGCGATCGGCAGCGTCCAGATCGAGTTGGCGACGACGAACACGATCACCGGTATCGCGGTGCGGAGCATTCCGCTGGTGCCACCCAGACTGTCCACCACCCTCGCGCCGGCATCGGTGGTCGGTGCGTCCTGCGTGCTGTCGTGTGGCGGGTTCGTCATGTCGCCCTCCTTGCGCCTCGGTCGATCCGGTCAAATGTGTTCATCGACAACCAGAGTCGTCGAGCTGACCGACCGCTGCCAGTGCCTGCGTGCACCGGATACGGTGACACTGTCATCGACCGGTCATGACAGATGTCACGGCGTCAGCCGGTGCTCACTGCGTCGCCCGAGGACACTGGGCGTCTTTCTCCGGCATGGTGCCGCCGACGAGATACTCGGTGACCACCTCCTGCGCGCAGGGATTGGTTCCGAGCGCGAAGACACCGTGCCCACTGCCGTCGACGGTGAGCAGCCGGGAACGATCTCCGAAGCGCTCGTCGAGCAGTTCACCGCCGCGCAAGGGCGTGACCGGATCACGTCGATGCTGCGCGATGAGGATGTTCGTCGGTCCGTCGGAGTCGATGGAGACCGGGGGTTCGGTCGGGGCATGGGCCCAGAACGCGCACGGCATGATGTTCGCCGCCGCTGCGCCGAACAGCGGGTAGTCGACCCTGTCGGTGGCGACGGCATTCTCGTACGTGGTCACGTCGTGCGGCCACTCGACGTCGTTGCAGGTGACCGCCAGGAAGACGGACCACGAGTTGTCGCCGGCCGACGGTACCGGAGCCCCCTGCGGAAGGTCCCCACCCTGACCCGCCGCGAGGCCGTCCCGGTACGAGACCCACGCATCGGCCGCAGTCTCGTACGTCGCCGGGTTGTACAGCGTGACGAAGGTGGCCAGACGGAACGAGCGACCGTCGACCCCGTTCACGGGCGTGGCATCGAGCCTGGAGGCGATGTCGAAGTACGTCGCCCGCACCTCGTCCTCGGTCGCACCTAGACCGTATCGGTCGTGACGCTCGGCCATCCACCGGGCGAGATCCGGGAAGGTGTCTTCCATTCCTCGGGAATAGCGCCGCATCCCGGCTCGATCGAGATGGGTGTCACCGATGTTGCTGTCCAACACGATTCGGTCGGTGCTCTCGGGGAACATCGACGCATAGGCCGCGCCCAGCGCCGAGCCGTAGGAGTAGCCGAGGAAGCTCGCGGTGTCCTCGCCGAGAGCAGCTCGGACGCGGTCGAGGTCCCGCGCCATGTTCGCGGTGCTCACGTGGCGCAGCAGGCCGTCGTCCTCGGCGGCGCACCGGCGCGCGACTTCTCTCGCAGTACGAACCTGCTCGTCGAAGGCAGCCTGGTCGTACGCGTACGGCGGGACTGCGCCGTAGTAGTGCAGGTCGTCGGTGAAGCCGCAGCTGATGGGACTGGAATGGCCCACCCCACGGGTGTCCATGCCGATGAGGTCGTAACTGTCCAGCACGGACTGCGGCATGCCCCGATTCACCAGGAACGTCGGTTGGTCGAGCCCCGTACCACCGGGGCCGCCCGGGTTGAGCAACAGCACCCCTCGCCGTTCCTCCGGCTTCTGGGAGGGCAGCCGAGAGATCATGACGTCGATCTGTCCAGCGTCGGGGTCGTCGTAGTCGATCGGCACGGGCACCGACGCGCACTGCAGGCGCGACGGTTCCTCCGCTGGGTCACCGACGTCGTCGGGACATGAGGCCCACTCGAGGTCGGGCATGGAATATGGTTGCTGCACTGCAGTATCGGGCTGAGACGCGGTGGAGGTCGTCGAGCAGCCGACGAGAACGAGGCTGATCGCGGCCACCGCAGCAGTACGCGTGTCGTATCGGTTCACGGGATGTCCATTCGGTAGCGGGGGTGGCCGACGGCCGATCAGTTACCGGCGGCGTCGAGCCAGTGATAACGCAGTCGCAGAGCGCGTTCCGTGCTGCCCACGGCGGCACCGACGGTGGAGGCGACCGTCGACCACGTCGGCAGATCGATCGGTGCGGCGATGACACCGACCGACTCGGCGATCGGCGGAATTCGAGACACTGTCTCGACGAGATACACCGCGAGCGACAGGACTCCGCTGAGAACGAGGGCGATCGAGACGACGCCGATGACCGAACTCGCCGCGGGGTGCCGCCTGTCGAATCGGGCCCGGCGCCCTTCGGCCGAGCGAGGGTCGGGGCTCAGCTGCCGCTCGCTCCCGTCAGCGGAGACGAGATGGCACCGCTTGACACCGAAACCACTCATCGCGACCTCGATGCGGCCGTCCTCGACGGGGAACGCGGCGGGCAGTGCCGACCGTGCTTCGCACAGACCGTCTCTGTACAGATCGGCCGTGACAGAACCGGAGGCCTGGTCCTGCCAGTGCCTGATGTCGACGGACCATTCCGGCTCATGGGGGCCCGACGGTGGGAGATGAAACAGCGCACGTCCCAGCAACTGCCACCATCGGAACGGCTGCAGTGCTCGCCCGTCGCCGGGTCGCACCCGACGAGCCGCGCGGCGGCGCCTGACTCGATCGAACATGATTCGCTCCTCTTCCGCCGGCCGTGCCACTAGCACGCTGTACTGTCGCGAACGATGGCGACGACGCTAGCACACCGTGCTAGCACATTGTGCTGGTCGCGTGATCGGTCCTGCTCAGAGCAGGAACGAGCGCAGAGGAACAGAGAGGACGCGATGCCGACACCGGAGGAACCCGGCCCGGACACGCGGGCGCGGATACTCATCGCTGCCTGCGAGATGATCGGTGAGGACCCGGCGTCGACACTCAGCGTGCGATCGGTCGCCGCGCGCGCCGGAGTGAGCATGGGTTCTCTCCGTCATCACTTCCCCACCCAGCGCGCACTGCGCGAGGCCGTTCTCGCCACGATCTACGACGTGGTGACACCGGACGCCGACGTCATCCACGACCGATCGATACCGGCTCGGGATCGCCTCGTGCGCTGCCTCGAGCAGGTCCTGGTGCCTGCCGTCGGTGCGCAGGCGCGGCGCGCGTTGATCAGCACCGTCGAGGCGTTCGCAGTACCCGAACCCACCGCAGACATCCGAGCCGCCTACGCGTCCTTCGCCGAGGAAGCGCAACGGAGAGTCGAGCAGTGGCTCGACATTCTCGCCGCCGAAGGTGCAGCGCCACAGGGTGATCAGTCGCTGAACGCCGCGTTCCTCAACACGGTTCTCGACGGCCTGTTCTGGGACCGGGCGATGCCCACCGATCCCGCCACGCTGCACCGAGCGACCGCCATTCTCCAGCATGCAGTGGATTCGGTCCTCACGCCGCCGTGACCACGTCAACCTCGCTGCCGCCTACGACTGCGTGAGAGCGTTCTCCGAGACCGACTTCACCGAGGATCTGAAGGCGCTGACGGTCCCGATCTTCATCGCCCAGGGTGACGACGACCAGATCGTCCCCATCGCGGCGGCGGCCCTGAAGTCCATCGACCTCGTCCGGGACGGCACGTTGAAGGTGTACCCGGGCGCACCGCACGGCATCTACGGCGACTACCAGAAGGCCCTGGACGCAGACATTCTCGACTTCCTCGCCCGATGACCACCCCCCTCGCCCTCGGGCCCGTCGGCAACGTCTTCTACTTCGTCGACGATCTCGAGGCCGCAGTCGAGTGGTACTCCGCCCGGCTGGGTCGCACACCGATTCAACGGGGCGGGGCACTGGTGGCCTTCGACATCGACGGGGTGCGGCTCACGCTGCACGAGAACGACGACTACAACTCGTCGGGGCCGGCCGGAGTCTCCGCCTACTGGACCGTGACCGACGTGGATGCGATCGTCGCGGACTGGACAGCCCACGGAGCGGTTGCGCACCGGGGACCCAAGACGGTCTTCACCGGTGAACGTCTGTGCCAGATGCTCGATCCGTTCGGCAATCTGTTCTCGGTGCGACAGGCTCCCGCAGAGATGGATGTCAACGGCTAGGACAGGGGATCAGAGACCAGAAAAGCGGCCACGCGTATCGCGAGGCCGCTTTTTCTGAACTGTGTGGAGCCGCCTAAGAGAATCGAACTCTTGACCTTTTCATTACGAGTGAAATGCTCTACCGACTGAGCTAAGGCGGCGTGGCTCCCTGAGGAGCCATCGCAAGTTTAACCGGTCCCCCCGCCCGAACTCAAAACGGGGGTCAGCGGGCCGCCGCGCCCAGTGTGGCGACCATCGCGTCGACCGCGAACTTGGGCTTGACGTTCATCTCCAGCGCTTCGCGGCACCGGAGGATCGCCTCGATGCACTGCAGCAAAGACTCGGGAGTCGACACCGAGGCGAGGCCACGGGCCTGGTCCTCCATGTCGGGGTGCGTCATCGTCGACGAGGCGCCGTACGACTGTGCGAGAGCGTCGCGGTACAGCCCGGCGAGGTCGATGAGTGCCCGGTCCAGCGAGTCTCGACCGGTACGAGTGCGCCTCGACTTCTGCCGCTGTTCCAATTCCTTGAGCACGCCGGCGGATCCGCGCAGCGCGCCCGCTGCACCCTTGCCGGTGCCGCCGGCGCCGAGTGACGTCCGCAGTTCGTCGGTCTCCCGCTCGTCGCGGTCGGCGTTGATCTGCACCGCGTCGGACTCGGCGGCCTTCACCAGTTCTTCGACCACCGCGTACTGGGTGGCGGGGCGGAGCGCCGCCTTGGCGATGCCCAGTGCCCGCTGCCGTCGCTCGCGTGCCTCGGGGTCCGTCGCCAAGCGGCGCGCGCGGCCCACGTGTCCGCCGCCCACCGAGGCGGCCCACGCGGCGGTCTTCTCGTCCAGGCCGTCGTTCTCCCGCAGTACGCGTGCGATGTCGTCGGGCTTGGGCGTCACCAGAGCCACGTGCCGACAGCGCGAGCGGATGGTGACGGCGATGTCCTCCGGATCCACGGACGGTGCGCAGAGCAGGAAGATGGTGCGGGCCGGCGGCTCCTCGACCGCCTTGAGGAGCGCGTTGTAGGCGCGCTCACCCAGCCTGTCCGCGTCCTCGATGACCACGATCTGCCACGTCCCCGTGGTGGGGCGACGCGCTGCCATCTGCACCACCTCGCGCATCTCCTTGACCGAGATGCTGAGGCCCTGCGGCACGATGCGGCGCACGTCGCCGTGGGTGCCGTGCATGGTGGTGGTGCAGGCGTGGCAGTGGCCGCACCCGATGACGTCCGGATCCGTGCACTGCAGCGCAGCCGCGAAGCAGACAGCGGCGATGGAGCGGCCGGACCCGGGAGGCCCGGTGAACAACCACGAATGCGTCATGCGGGAACCGATGTCACCCTCACGCGCAGCCGCCGCCGCGTCGGACAGCTCGGCGACCACCTCGTGCTGACCGACCAGCCGTTCGAACACTCGCGCCATGGGAGGAGAGCTTAGTGCTCCTGTGCGACAGCCCCACCGCGACGCTTGGCCAGCAACGAGGACACCCCGGTCATCACGGCCACGACGATGGAGCCGACGACGAGACCGATCAGCGCGGATGCCAGCGTGTTGACGATCCAGGCCAGCACACCCCCGATACCGGCGACGTCGTGGACCGCGTCCTCCATGTGGTGGACGAACTCGTAGATCGGGTGGAACCCCAGCTCGTCGATGCCGTTGAGCAGGATGTGGCCACCGACCCACAGCATCGCCGCGGTGCCCACCACGGACAGCACCGCCATGACCTTGGGCATGCCCTTGACCAGGCCGCGCCCGACGGTCTGCGCGATGCCCGACGAGGTGTCGGCCAACCGGAGACCGATGTCGTCCATCTTCACGATGAGACCGACAACGCCGTAGACGAGGACGGTGATCACCACGGCGACGACGGCCAGGATGATCAGTCGGCTCCAGAAACCCTCGGCGGCGATGGTGTCGAGCGCGATGACCATGATCTCGGCGGACAGGATGAGGTCGGTGCGCACAGCTCCGGCGACGACAGCGTCCTCGTCGCGAGGTCCGTCCTCCTCGTGATCGTGAGCGCCGTGTCCGGAGATGGCGCCCCAGATCTTGTGCATCGCTTCGTAACTGAGGTAGGCACCGCCGACCATGAGGATCGGCGTCAGCAGCCACGGCAGGAACTGGCTCAGCAGCAGCGCGATCGGCAGGATGATGAGCAGCTTGTTACGGAGCGACCCGAGGGCGATGCGCCGCACGATGGGGAGCTCACGTTCGGCGGCGAGGCCGCGCACGTACTGCGGCGTCACGGCGGTGTCGTCGATGACCACACCGGCAGCCTTGGCCGTCGCCTTGCCGGTCGCGGCACCGACGTCGTCGATCGACGCCGCCGCCAGCCTGGCAAGCGCTGCCACGTCGTCGAGCAGGGCTACGAGTCCGCCGGCCATCAGTACTCCCGAAGTAGGTCAGTGGTTCGAGAGTGAGAGTACCGCTCCAGGGGTGGGCTCGACCCCGCATCTCGCAGCAGTTCGCGCAGGCCCTGGACCGTCGCGAACTGCCGAGAGGTGCGCGTACGTTCTCCATCCCCAGCCTGTGGATCACGGCCGACGACTCGACGGCCGGATCGCGCACCCTCCGATACATGTCTCTGATCCCCCGAGTCGATCTCCGACGACGCGGCGTGTCCGACGGTGAGGTCCGCGCTGCTGTCCGGTCCGGTTCGATCGTTCCCGTGCGCCGCGGCGTCTACGTCGATCCGGCGACGACCGACCTGTCCGACGACCGCACCCGCCGACTGCTCGAGCTACGCGCCGCCGTCCTCTCCTCCGACAGCGATCTGGTGGTGAGCCACAGCTCGGCAGCGCTGGTCCACGGCATCGACCTGTGGCCCGACATCGATCGTCGAGCACACCTGACGGCGAATCGATCCGGCGGTGGTCGGGCCGGCACGTCGCGCGTCGTGCACGCATCGCCACTGCACCCGGACGACGTGACGACGGTCGACGGAGTGCGTGTCACCTCGCTCGCCAGAACAGTGGTCGACCTCGCCTGTAGTCGGCCGTTCGAGTCCTCGGTCTACTCCGGCGATGCTGCTCTGCGCCGAACATCGGCGGACGATCTGGCTGCGACGCTGGCCCGAGCGCACGGTCGTCGCGGGATCGACAGGGCGCGGCGGGCCATCGCCTTCATGGACGGTGGCGCCGAGAGCGTGGGTGAGTCTCGGAGCCGGGTCTACCTGCACCGGCACGGCCTCCCCGCTCCTGCGCTCCAATGCGACGTCCTCGACGAGCGCGGACGCTTCGTGGGACGGCCGGACTTCCTGTTCGACGGAGTGATCGGCGAGTTCGACGGGCTTGCGAAGTACCGCGAGTACGGGGATGCAGCGGATGTGGTGATCGCCGAGAAACTGCGCGAGGACCGGTTGCGCTCACTGGAGTGGCGGATCGAACGGTGGACGTGGAACGACCTGGCGACGTCGGCTCTCGCCGATCGTCTCCGCGCAGCGCTCACAGCAGCAGAAGGACGCGCAGCCCTCGGCAGTACGCGCAGGCACGGGACGGTCGCGAACTGCGGGGAGGTGCGCGTCCAGGACGGCAATCGCGCCTAGAACTCCAACCCCATGTCACCCGCCACCACACCCATCGTCGACTGCCCGTCCAGAGCCTCGCGGAGGATGTCGGCGTGCCCGCTGTGGTGGGCGATCTCGCGCAACAGGTGCAGCAGTACGCGCCGCGCCGTCCACCAGATGCGCTCCGGCGCCCACGGTGCGGTGGGTTGCGGGATCAGGTCGTCGAGGTTGCCGAGCGCGGCGATGCACTGCTCCAGCGCGCGGCCGGCGGAGTCGAGTTCGGCCAGCACCTGTTCGATCGACTCGGGCACCTCGGGCTCGCCCGATCCCGAGAAGTCGACGGTCGAAGTCTCGTCGCGCTCCTCGAGCATGGTCACGTTCCCGCGGATCACCGACGCGACGTGCGCGATCAGCGAGGCGAGCGTGAACTCACTGACGGTCGTGCGCCGACGCGCCTGCTCATCGGTGATCCCCCGCGCCGTGATCGCGAGCATCCCGCGCTGATCGGCCAGGATGGTGACCAGATCGAGCTTCTCGCCCGTGACGTCGACCGACGGCCCCACGGATGTGTACGTCCCCGCCATGATGTGCCCCTCTCCTCGTGTGTGAGGAGAAAGCTAAGGGCAATCGCGGACAGGTGCGGTCCTCAGGACTCGGCGGGCGGCGTCTTCTTCGCAGCGGTCTTCTTGGCGGCCGCCTTCTTCGCGGGAGCCTTCTTGGCCGGCGTCTTCTTCGCTGCCGCCTTCTTGGCGGGAGCCTTCTTCGCCGGCGCCTTCTTGGTGGCCTTCTTCTTCACGGGCCCGCGAGCGCGACGATCCGCGAGGAGTTCCATGGCCCGCTCGTCGGTGATGGTGCCCACCTCGTCGCCCTTGCGCAGGCTGGCGTTGGCCTCACCGTCGGTGACGTACGGACCGAAGCGGCCGTCCTTGATCACCATCGGCTGACCACTGACAGTGTCCACACCGAGTTCGCGCAGCGGCGGCGTGGCCGCACCCTGACGTCCGCGCCGCTTGGGCTCGGAGTAGATCTTCAGAGCCTCCTCGAGGGAGACGGTGAAGATCTGGTCCTCGGTGGCCAGCGAGCGGGAATCGGTGCCCTTCTTGAGGTAGGGACCGTAGCGCCCGTTCTGAGCCGTGATCTCTTCCTTGCTCTCGGGATCGACGCCCACCACGCGCGGCAACGACAGCAGCTTCAGCGCGTCGTCCAACGTGACCGTCGCGAGATCCATCGACTTGAGCAACGAACCCGTTCGCGGCTTCGGTGCGGTCGCTTTCTTCGCGGCCTTCTTGGCGGGAGCCTTCTTCGCCGCCTTGGTGGCCACGGCGGTGCCGCCGCCCCCGTCGGACGAATGCTGTTCCACCGGAACGATGTCCGGGGTGGGCTCGGGCTCCTCAGGGATGACCTCGGTGACGTACGGCCCGAATCGTCCTTCCTTGGCGACGATCTCGTGACCCGACAGCGGGTCGACACCGAGCTTGCGACCCTCCTGCGGAGTCGCGAACAGCTTCTCGGCGAACTCGAGCGTCAGCTCGTCCGGCGGAAGGTCGTCGGGCAGGTTGGCGCGCTGCGAGATCGGATCCCCGTCGGGATCGTCCGGGTTCTGCACCATCCGTTCGAGGTACGGGCCGTAGCGACCGACGCGGACGTGTACGTCGCGACCTTCGGAGTCGTCGAACAGGTGGATCGAGTTGATGACGCGGGCGTCGATGTCCTCGAGGTTCTGGCCGACCATCTTCTTCAGTCCGCCGGACCGTGCGACCGACCCCTCCGTGCCGTTCTCACCGCCGAAGTAGAAGGCGGACAACCAGTCTCCACGTCGTTCGCGGCCACCGGCGATGGCGTCGAGGTCGTCCTCCATGCCTGCGGTGAAGTCGAAGTCGACCAACCGGCCGAAGTGCGCCTCCAACAACGCGATCACGGAGAACGCCACCCACGAGGGCACCAGGGCGCTGCCGCGCTTGTAGACGTATCCGCGGTCGAGGATGGTCTTGATGATCGACGAGTACGTCGACGGGCGACCGATGCCGAGTTCCTCGAGCGTCTTGATGAGCGACGCCTCGGTGAAGCGGGCCGGCGGGTTGGTGGTGTGACCGTCGGGATCGAGACCGGTGGCCGTGACCGCCTGCCCCTGCTCGAGAACCGGCAACCGGGACTCGGCGTCGTCGGACTGTCCCCCGGCCTGGTCGTCGACACTCTCGACGTAAGCCTTGAGGAAGCCGGCGAACGTGATGGTGCGTCCCGACGCGGCGAAGGTGCAGTCCTCACCGGTACCCGCGGTGCCCAAGATTCGCAGCGACAAAGTGGTTCCGCGCGCATCCGCCATCTGGGATGCGACCGTGCGCTGCCAGATGAGTTCGTAGAGGCGGAACTCGTCGGTGTCCAGCGAGCTGTGCAGTTGGCCCGGCGTCGCGAAGGAGTCACCGGCGGGGCGGATGGCCTCGTGCGCCTCCTGCGCGTTCTTCACCTTGCGGGTGTACTGCCGCGGGGTGTCGTGCACGTACTCGGGGCCGTACAGCTCGGTGGCCTGACGACGTGCGGCATCGATCGCCGACGCCGACAGGTTCGTCGAGTCGGTACGCATGTAGGTGATGTAGCCGTTCTCGTACAACCGCTGTGCGATACGCATGGTGCGCTCAGAGGACATGCGGAGTTTGCGCCCGGCCTCCTGCTGCAGGGTCGAGGTCATGAACGGCGGGTACGGACGACGCGTGTACGGCTTGGACTCGACCGACGCGACGGTCAGATCGACTCCGTCCAGAGCCTCGGACAACCGGCGTGCGCGCGCCTCGTCGAGAACGGTGACGCCCTCGGACTTGAGTTTGCCGTCGGCACCGAAGTCGCGTCCCGACGCGACACGAGAGCCGTCGACGTTGACCAGGCGCGCACCGAACGCCCGCGGCGTCGCCTCGGCGCCGGCGTCGAGCTGCGCCGAGATGTCCCAGTACTCGGCTGATCGGAACGCCATGCGCTCACGTTCGCGCTGCACGATGACACGTGTGGCCACCGACTGGACGCGGCCCGCCGACAGCTTCGGCATGACCTTCTTCCACAGCACCGGCGAGACCTCGTAGCCGTACAGGCGGTCGAGGATGCGGCGCGTCTCCTGGGCGTCGACGAGGTCGGTGTCCAGTTCGCGGGTGTCGGCGGCGGCGGCGAGGATGGCCGGCTCGGTGATCTCGTGGAAGACCATCCGTCGAACCGGAATCTTCGGCTTGAGCGTCTCGAGGAGATGCCACGCGATGGCCTCGCCCTCGCGGTCGGGGTCGGTGGCGAGGTAGAGCTCGTCGGCGTCCTTGAGCAGGCTCTTGAGCTCGGCGACCTTGCCCTTCTTCTCCGGGCTGACGACGTAGAGAGCCTCGAAGTCGTGGTCCACGTCGACACCGAGACGAGCCCAGGACTCGCCCTTGTACTTGGCCGGAACGTCTGCAGCACCACGCGGGAGATCTCGGATGTGCCCGACCGAGGCCTCGACCACGTAGTTCTTGCCCAGATAAGGCGCGATCTTCTTGGCCTTGGTGGGTGACTCGACGATCACGAGACGCCGAAGCCCGGACGCGCCGGACGACGAGTTCCCCGTGCTGTCTCCTGCTGCCACCTGCTGCCGAACCTTCCTGGTCCCCGCGAGAGGGAACCCGTTCACCTGCGTCGATACCCCGAACCGTTCGAAGCCGACACACTACAGAGTGACACACACGTGCAACTCGTATGTGACACCGCGGCCCATCGACCATCGGTGACCTCCGTCCGAGTCCCCCTCTTCCTCTACACGAGGACGGGCCACCCGCCCGCGGCGAGAGCGCCCGGTGGCGGCTCGCCGATGTTCTCGATGAGCCTGGTCACCCGACGTCGACCGGTGATCCGGAGTGCCGGCGTCCCTCCGTGGGTTCCCACCAGAGTCGGCGCCACACCGGCGCGCATCAACGACTGGGCGAGCACCGGATGCGTGTCGGGGGCGTGCGGATCGAGTCCGAGGACGAACCGGGCGCCGCCTGCCTCCTGCCGTCCCGCCGCGACCACCCAGGCCCGCAGGGCGCGCGGTCCGGGCACCCAACCCCCGGGCACCGCCTTCACCGCTCCCCGGACCCACTCCGCGGCGAGCGACGCCAGCTCGGGCACCGGCTCGGTCCGGACCAGTGGCCGTCCCTCGTCGGTCGTCGTGATCTCGGCGTCGAAGCCGCACGACTCGATCAGGTCGGCCACCGCGTGGGCACGCCAGGTGGCGTCGACGACGACGGAGATGCGCGTGCGCCCGGACACGATCACGGGCTGACCCTGCGCAGCCAGCAGCCCGGCGAGGTCGGCCGCGTCGGGCGGCGTCGACTCGGCGGAGAAGAAGGACAACTGGCTCACGATCGCGACAGTAAGCCACGAACGCCCCGCCGGCGTGGTGTCCGCGACGCAGTGTCACGGAAACGAGACGTCCCCCGCCACCTCGGAAGGCGACGGGGGACGTGTCGGTAGAGACTGTCCGATCGAGATCAGACGGCGCGGACGCCCGTGGCCTGGGGGCCCTTGGTGCCCTGTCCGACCTCGAACTCCACGCGCTGGTTCTCCTCGAGGGTGCGGAAGCCGCTGCCCTGGATCTCGGAGTAGTGGACGAAGACGTCAGCGGAGCCGTCCTCGGGTGCGATGAAGCCGAAGCCCTTTTCGGCGTTGAACCACTTCACAGTTCCCTGTGCCATGCTTGTCTATCCTTTTCTTGAACACCGGATGCGATGAACGGCACTTACAGTCCATCGGGCCGGTTCCGACCGCTGTGATGATCCCCCCCAAGAGTCACCCCGTGGGCAGAGCTTCACGCACCGCGCTCGCAACATTAGATCCTGCGAGCGTGAAAACGAACACAGAAGCTGCGACCGAGAACAGTGAACCACGTCGGACGGCGGCGCGACAGTCGACGAGACAACAACTTCGTAAATATCCTCGCGGGCTCTGTCCGCCCGTTCTTCTACGATCGACACGAGCACCGAGGGAGTGAGAGACAGTGAGCACGACGACCGACGCACCGGCCTCCTCGTTCGGCGGAATGCTGCTCGGACGAGCGCTGGCGGGAACGCCGCCGGGAGAGTCTCCGCTGACCCACGCGGCGGAGCTGCCGGGACGTGAGTCCCGGTACGCCGCATGGCCGCAGTGGCTCGAGCCCGCGGTCGTCGAGGTCTTCCAGGACTGCGGGATCCCGCAGCCGTGGACCCACCAGGCAGAGGCCGCGTCGCTCGCGTGGTCGGGCCGCAACGTGGTGGTCTCGACGGGCACGGCATCGGGCAAGTCGCTGGCGTACCGGATGCCCGTGCTGTCCCGTCTGTCGACCGACGCGCGCGCCACCGCGCTCTACCTCGCGCCCACCAAGGCGCTGGGGGCAGACCAGCTTCGGGCTGCAGTGGACATGACGGACTCGCTCGCCGCGCGGGGCTTCCCGGACATCGCTCCGAGTGCGTACGACGGCGACACACCCCTCGAGGTGCGCCAGTGGGCCCGGGCGAACTCACGGTGGATCTTCACCAACCCCGACATGCTGCACATCTCGCTGCTCAAGGGCCATCAGCGGTGGGCGCACTTCTTCCGCAACCTGGCGTACGTCGTCGTTGACGAATGTCATTCGTATCGAGGGGTGTTCGGCTCCAACGTCGCCCTGATCCTGCGACGACTCCGGCGCATCGCCGCGCGCTACGGCGCCGCGCCCGTCGTCGTTCTCGCCAGCGCCACCGCGTCGAATCCCGGGGCTGCGGCCAGTCGCCTGGTCGGTGCACCGTGCGAGGAGATCACCGAGGACGGATCTCCCCACGGTCCCCGGACCGTCGCCCTCTGGGAGCCACCGCTTCTGGACGTCACGGGTGAGAACGGGGCGCCGATCCGGCGCGCCGCCGGTTCCGAGGCCGCACGCATCATGGCCGACCTCGTCGTCGAGGGCGCCCGAACACTGACGTTCGTCCGTTCCCGACGCGGCGCGGAGCTGACGGCACTGGGTACCGCGCGGTTGCTCGCGGACGTCGATCCCGATCTGCCGCAGCGCATCGCGGCATACCGGGCCGGATACCTCGCCGACGACCGCCGCGAACTCGAGCGGTCGCTGTCCGACGGCACCCTGCTCGGCGTGGCCACCACCAACGCACTCGAGCTCGGCGTCGACATCGCGGGGCTCGACGCCGTCGTCGTTGCCGGCTTCCCGGGGACGGTCGCGTCGTTCTGGCAGCAGGCCGGCCGCTCCGGTCGCCGCGGCCAGGGGTCGCTGGTGATCCTGGTGGGCCGGGACGACCCGCTCGACACGTACCTCGTGCACCATCCGGCCGCGTTGCTGGACAAGCCCATCGAGGCGACGGTCACCGATCCCACCAACCCCTACGTGCTGGGGCCACAGCTGCTCTGCGCGGCCATGGAACTCCCGCTGACCGACGACGAGGTGATCGAGCTCGGCGCTCAGGACGTCGCGCAGTCCCTCGCGGACCGGGGTCTGCTCCGCCGTCGGCCGCACGGGTGGTACATCACCGCGGACGCGACCCCCCATGCGGCGGTGGACATCCGGGGCGGTATCGGGTCGCAGATCGCGATCGTCGACGGCTCCACCGGACGCATGCTCGGCACCGTCGACGCCGGCCGCGCGCCCTCGACGACCCACCCCGGCGCTGTCCACATCCATCAGGGCGAGTCGTTCGTCGTGGACACGCTCGACTTCGAGGAAGGCCTCGCGGTGGTGCACCCCGAGGAGCCCGAGTGGACCACCTCGGCGCGCGAGATCACCGACATCGTGATCGAGGACGTGCACGAACAGCAGTCGTACGGGGAGGTCGACGTCGCGCTGGTGCAGGTCCAGGTGAGCCACCAGGTGGTCGGATACCTCCGCAGACTGCCGTCCGGAGAGATCCTCGACTCCGTGGAACTCGACATGCCGATGCAGGAACTCCACACGCGCGCAGTCATGTACACGATCACGCCGGAGTTGCTCGAGTCCGCCGGCGTGACCGCCGAACGTGTCCCCGGGTCGCTCCACGCGGCGGAGCACGCGGCCATCGGTCTGCTGCCCCTCGTCGCGACATGCGACCGATGGGACATCGGCGGCGTGTCGACGGCACTGCACGCCGACACCGGTCTGCCGACGGTCTTCGTCTACGACGGGTACGACGGTGGCGCCGGATTCGCCGACCGCGGCCACGCCGTCATCGGCACCTGGCTCTCCGCGACCCGCGAGGCCATCGCGTCGTGCGAGTGTGTCTCGGGGTGCCCGTCCTGCGTGCAGTCACCCAAGTGCGGCAACGGAAACGATCCGTTGGACAAGGACGGCGCCGTGCGCGTGCTCGACGCCGTCCTCGCCTGTCTGGAGAGTTAGGCAGACACGGTGGCCGGTTCGCCGAGCGCCACCGGTAGCGTGCGGAACCCGTGCAGCACACGGGTGTCCCGCTTGACGCCGGTGCCGGCGGACGACAGATGCGGGAAGCGGTCGAACAGCGTGCGCAGTCCCACCTCGCTCTCCGCGCGCGCGAGTGCGGCGCCGAGGCAGTAGTGGCGCCCACCCGAGAACGACAGGTGCTTGTTGGCGTTGGACCGACCGACGTCGAAGGTGTCGGCGTCGTCGAAGACCTGCGGGTCCCGATTACCGGCCGCGAGGACGCACACCACCAGATCGCCGGCCTCGAGGTCCATGCCTTCGAGGGTGACGGAACCCTTCGCGACGCGGGCCGTCATCTGCACCGGCGACTCGAGCCGCAGCATCTCGTCGACGGCCGTTCCCCACAGCGACGGATCGTCCTGCAGTCGCGCGAGCTGGTCGGGGTTGTTCATCAGCAGATTGATGCCGCTGCCGAGCAGGTTGACCGTCGTCTCGAACCCTGCCGCCAACACCAGACCCGCGGTGGCGCGGAGTTCCCGATCGTTCAGGTACACCCCGTCCTCGGACGCCGCGATGAGCTGACTCATCAGATCGTCGCCCGGGTTGTCGCGCAATCCCGCGATGTGGGTGGCGAGCCACCGGTCGAAGCCCTCGAGGCCCTGCTCGACCTCGCGGAACTGCGACCACGTCAGACCGACGTCGAGACTGGGCGCCGCGAGTTCGCCGAACTCGAGCACCTTGTCGCGGTCCGCCTCCGGCACGCCGAGGATGTCACCGATGACGGCGACCGGAAGCTTGGCGCAGTACGACGACACGATGTCGACCGTGCCGCCGCCCGCGGCCACGAGTTCGTCGAGAAGCGTGTCGGCCACCTGCTGCACGTTGTCGCGCATCGCGTTGACGGCGCGCGCGGTGAACACCGACGACACCAGCTTGCGGTAGCGGGTGTGCGAGGGCGGCTCGACCGACAGCAGCGACGGCGGCGCCAGCGGGTGCAGAGCGGCGGTTCGGGTGCGACGCTCGATCGCCCGCAGCGGCTTCGGGAGATTGCCGCCCACGACGACGGTGCGGTAGTCGTCCGAGCGCAGGAGGTCGAAGATCAGCCCGTGGTCGACGGTGAGGTAGGCGACGCGGCCCTTGACGATCTTTCCCCGGTCGCGAATCTCCTGGTAGACGACACCGGGGTTCGCGCGAGTCACCGGATCGGCGATGAGCTTTGCCTGCGGGTCACCGATCTTGATGCCGCGTGTGGCGAAGAAGCGCACCACTCCGTGCACCGCGAACCACCGCAGCCGCGATCGTGCCTCGTCCTTGACGTCCGCCACTCTCGACATTCCGATTCCCCCGATGCTCGGCCTGCGATAACCCGGTTGCGCGTTACCGCACGTCACACGTGTGACTCACCTCATGATGCGCCGGTCACGACGCCGGTGTCTACCGTCGTGTCATGACCCTGCGTCGGAGCGTCGCCTCCTTGTGGATCGCCACAGTCCTCTACTGGCCGATGCAGGTGATCGTCTCGCGTTCCTGGACCACCCCGTACAGCTGGCGTGACGACGTCATCAGCGCCCTCGGTGCGGCGACGTGCACCGACTACTGCTCGCCCGATCACGTCGTCATGAACGCGACGTTCGTGGCCGTGGGCGGCGCCACCGCAGCGGGCGCGGCGCTCCTGGTACGTCCCTCCGTGGGCATCGCACGGACGGGGTGGATCCTCGTGGCGCTCTCCGGTCTCGCGACGTGCGCCGTCGGGTTCCTCCCGATGGACGTCGCACCGGTCCCCCACACCGTCGCGGCGCAGGTGCACTTCGGCCTGCAGCTCGCCGGAATGCTGTGTGTCGCACGATCCGTCGGTCGAGTCGCCTCGCGATTCACCTACGCCTGCAGTGCGATCGCCGTGGTGGGCGGCATCGCCTTCCTCAGCCCCGGGAAATGGGGACTGGGCTCGGGTGTCACCGAGCGGCTCGCCCTCGACACCCTGAACGTGTGGACCATCGGCATGGGCGTGCTCCTGCTGGCGCGATCGTGGAATCCAGACCCCGGAATCCGGGGTCGATAGTCCACGATCACCGAGGCACCAGTTGCGGCCGAAGAGTGTCGGACTGCTGACCTACTGTTCGGCCGCCCCGTCGCACCGGAAGTACGCAGGCTCGCCGAGTCGCGCTGACCGACATACCGAGGTGCTGGTCCACGATCACTCCTCCACCGGCCCCGCCCGCGCAGAGGCCACCGCGTCCCTCTCCCCGAAGCGCAGCAGCGCGATCCGCACTCGCACCCGGACCTGCACGTCCCACTCCTCCACCGCGCATCCGTCCAGCACCGCATCCATCCGGGCAGCCGACGCCGTCGCCGCCGCGCACCCCGCCTCGGACCCCGACGTCAGTGCGGCGGCACCCGCCAGTGCAGCGAGGTCCGCCGCCGACTGCGCCTGATGACGGGCCGAGACGGCGGCACCCACCGAGACCACCGCCGCGGTCACCACCACCAGCGCCGCCGTGACGAACGCCCCCACCACGGTCGCCGAGCCGCGGTCATCCATCCGTCGGCTCCGCCGTCGCCACCGCACTCGCCGACACCGTCAACCCGGGCAGCGGCGACGACGACTCCACCCGCACCGTCACCAGATCGCCGACGCGCGTCACCGTCACCCGCGCACCGGGCGGGGCCACCACCGTCGCCGACGTCACCGCGCTCTCGTCTCCGAGCGCCGAGAGCCGGGCACCCTCCCGCGCCGCGTCGATGCACCGGATGTGCTCGGTGACGGTGACCAGCGCACCGAGGCACAACACCAGGACGGCGACGATCGACGAGATCGCCAGCGCCGCCTCGACCGTCACCGCCCCGCTGTCGCCCGTGAGACCCGAGTCCCCCGTCAGACCTGTGTCTGCAGAGCCTTGTCGATGATCGACGTCAGCGCGGTCACGATGCTGTCGCCCGTCACCACCGTGTAGAGCACGGCACCGAACGCCGCCGCCGCGATGGTTCCGATGGCGTACTCGGCCGTCGACATCCCGTCGTCCTCCCGCGCCACCGTCAGGATGCGCGCGCCCACCTCGGTCAGGAACTTGCTCATGTTCTCCCCCTTCGTGTTCCGAGGAGGACGTTCCCCCTCGGCGTTCTCGGGCGGGGGTCACATCACCCCGCCGTTCAGGACGGACCCGGCCAGCCCGATCACCACGGGCACGATGCCGAGGCAGACGAACGCGGGCAGGAAGCACAGCCCCAGCGGTCCGCTCACCATCACTCCGGCGCGTTCGCCCGCGGCGGCGGCGGCATCGTCGGCCCGCACGCGCAGATCGGCTGCCGCCTCGGCGGTCGCATCGGCCATCGAGGTTCCCGACCGCGCCGAGCGGAGGATGACGCGTGCCACCGACTCGGTGTCGGGATGCGCCGCCAGCGCCGACCAGGCTGCATCGGGATCCGCTCCGAGAGTGAGCAACTGGGCGGCGCGGCGCAGTGCCGACGCCATGGGTTCGGGCGCGACGGAGGACACCGCCGAGGATGCGCTGCCGATGTCGAGTCCCCCACGGAGACAGGCGGACAGCAGGTCCAACGCGCCCGCGGTGGCGTGGTGGTCCGTCGGCGCCACCCCCACCGATGCGGAACCGTTCGCGCCCGGCACCCGGAGCCGGGCGCGCACACCGACGGCGGGCGGGAGCGCGAGCACCGCGGCGGCGAGGAGCACGAGAGTGATCGTCACGGTGCCACCTTCGCGACGATGGCGTCGGTCCAGAGCAGCCCGGCGCAGGCGAGGGCCACTCCGACGACCAGCATGATGCCGCCGGCGCCGCCTCCGGTGAGAACCGCGAGGGGCGCTGCGCCCATGGCCTGGCCGAGCAGGACGCCGACGGCGGGCAGCGCGGCGAGGACCATCGCCGTGGCGCGCGGGCCGGCCATGGACGCCTCGATGCGCCGGGCCGAGCGTCCGCGATCGCGCAGATCGGAGCGCACCGCGTCGAGCAGTGCCGCGAGACCCAGCCCGTGCACCTCGGCCACGCGCCACACGGCACCCACCCGATCCCACTCCGGCCCGTGTCCGCCGACACGCACGGCATCCGACATCGTGCCGCCCAGTTCCGCACGGGCCGCGGCCGCGGCGAAGACGGTGCCGACCGGCCCGGGGTGCTCGCGCGCAGCGGTGCGGCAGGCTGTGGCCGGGTGGGCTCCCACGCGGAGTTCGGCCACCATCGTCTCGAGCGCCGCCGCCAGGGTGTCCCCCGCGCGGCGACGGTCCGCCCGCACGGCGCCTCGGGTGCGCCGCAGGGCGACGGTTCCCAGCACGACGGCCACCGCGGCGCCCACCGCGGCACCGAGGCCCAGCGCTGCCGCGCCTGCCGCCACGGGTATCCAGGCAGGCGCCGGCACTCGCACGGACACGAGCGAGCGTCGGCGCACCGGTCCGAGGCGGCGGCGCGCGTCCGCGCAGGGCAGCACCAGCAGAGCCGCCGCGAGACAGACCGCCGCGAGCATCACGCGGACCCCTCCCGTCGGCCCAGGATCGCGGTGAGAGCGTCGAGTCCTGGACCTCGTGCCCGCGTTCGCGACCAGGCGTCGACCACGGTGCACAGCCCGCGGTCGTCCCGTTCGAGCACGCCGATGGACGACAGCACACGCTGCCCGCTCGGCGTGCGGGCGGTGTGCAGCACCACCTGCACCGCGGCGGCGAACTGGCTGTGCAACGCCGCCCGGTCCATGCCACCGAGGGCCGCCAGCGCTTCGAGTCGTGCGGGTACCTCGTCGGGCGAGTTGGCGTGCACGGTGCCCGCACCGCCGTCGTGTCCGGTGTTGAGCGCGGTGAGCAGGTCCACGACCTCGGCACCGCGGACCTCGCCCACCACGATGCGATCGGGACGCATGCGCAGGGCCTGACGCACCAGATCGCGCACTCCCACCTGGCCCACTCCCTCCACGTTGGCGGGCCGGGCGACGAGCCGCACCACGTGGGGGTGCGAGGGCGCCAGTTCGGCGGCATCCTCGACACAGATGATGCGCTCGGCCGCGTCCACCTCGCCGAGGAGTGCCGCCAGCAATGTCGTCTTGCCGGTTCCTGTGCCACCGACCACGAGGAAGGCCAGGCGTCCGGACACGATGCGGCGCAACAGATCCTCGGCGCCGTCGGCGAACGCGCCGGTTGCGGCGAGCGCTGCCAGACCCTGCGTCGCGGGACGGAGCACGCGGAGCGACAGGCACGTCCCGCCCTGCGCCACCGGCGCGAGAACGGCGTGCAGTCGCACTCCGAACGACCCGGGATCGATTCCGGGCAGACGACCGTCCACCCACGGCTGCGCATCGTCGAGCCGCCGCCCGGCCGACAGCGCCAGCCGCTGGGCGAGGCGGCGCACGGCGGCCTCGTCCCCGAACCCGACGCCGGCTCGCCGCAGACCCTGTCCCCGGTCCACCCACACGTCGTCGGGTCCGGTGACCAACACGTCGGTCACGCCGGGCTCGCGCAGGACGGCGTCGAGCACGCCGGCACCGCGGAACTCGGTGTCCAGTAGATGCAGTGCGCGCAGCAGATCCGCGTCACCGAGCACGCCGCCCGCCTCGGCCCGGAGCGCCTCCGCGATGAGGGCGGGCGTCGGATCCCGGTCGGCGTCGACGAGGCGCACCCGGACGCGATCGAGCAGATCCGTCGACACCCATCCCGTCATGTCGTGGGCGCCGAGGTGAGCAGCGCCAGGACGTCGCCGGCAGCTCGCGCCAGGGGAGATCGGCGGCCGAGGACCAGTCCACGCCCGTCGAGCATCGCGGCGAGCCGACGCTCGGGGCGCACGGAGGCGAGCAGGGGAAGACCCACCACGTCGGCCACCTCCGCGGCCGTCAGTCCGGACGGCGCGGGACCGCGGACCACCACTCCCACGTTGGCCGATGTCGAGGTGATCGACCGGGCGAGACACTGCGCCGCCGCGGCCGACCGCACCGTCGCCGGGACCAGCACGACCACCAGATCTGCCGCCTGCACGGACATCTCGTGAATGGGGCCTGCGCGCGGTACGTCGCACACGACGACCTCGCCCGCCGTGACTCCGGCGTCGACGACGGCGCGCCAGGCCGCTGCCGTGATGGTGTTCGTCTGCTCGCGCCGGGTCGAGAGCACCGCCAGATCGCCGCGCCCGGGCAGCGCGTGATGCAGTGCGTCGGCCGTGACGGTTCCGCCGTCGATCACCAGTTCCGGCCAGCGCAGGCCCGGTGTGCCGTCGAGTCCCGTGACGAGGTCCATCCCGCCGCCCGCCTCGTCTCCGTCCATCAACACGGTGCGCCCGGACCGGGACGCGACGACGGCCGATGCCGCGGCGAACACGGACGCACCGGCGCCGCCGCAACCGCCCACCACCGTCACGACCACACCGCCACCGACGGGGACGCGTGCGGCCGCGGACAGCACCCCCATGAGATCGGCCTCCTGCGCCGGCAGCGCGAGCACACGGGAGGTGCCGAGCCGCGACGCGCTCTGCCAGGCCTCGACGTCCGCCGGTCCGTCGGTCACCACGACGACACCGGGATGCCTCGGAAGGTGTTCCCGCACTGCTCGTTCGGCAGCTGCCGTTCCCAGCACGACGATGTCCGAGGACTGCCACAGCGCGCGGTCCGGCAGCGCGCCGAGGTGCGACGACTCCCGACCCGCGGCGGCGGCGATGCGCCGGACGCGATCGGAGAGTGCGGTGTCGGGCACGATCACCAGGAGTGCTGAATCGAGGTCGGTCACGCCGTCGATCGTGCGGCGTCCGCGGTCGGTCCGCCAGGGCGACGAGCCGAACCTGTGGACAACTCGGTACCCGGGGACGGCGCCTGCGCCAGCGCGGAGAAGGTGCTAGCGCACCGGAAGTAGGGGACGACCCCCGCCAGGGGGGGAGGAGGCGGGGGTCGTCGGAGTTCAGCCCCGGGGGGTCGGGCTGAACACGCCCGGTTCGAGACCGGGTAGTCGAAATCTTACACCGCCGACCACCCGCACCGACACGGACGACCGTCGGTCCGTCGCGCCGTCGAAGCAGGTGGAGACACCGTGACCCGCGATCCACCTCCGGGCACCCTTAGGCTGACGGGGTGAGCACACCCCTCCGCCCGGACGCCCCCGGCCGCGTCGCCGCGTTCTTCGATCTGGACAAGACGATCATCGCCAAGTCCTCGACGCTGGCCTTCAGCAAGCCCTTCTTCGACGGGGGTCTCATCAACCGCCGGAGCGTGCTCAAGAGCAGCTACGCGCAGTTCCTGTTCCTGGTGTCGGGCGCGGATCACGACCAGATGGAACGGATGCGCATCCACATCGCCAACATGTGTACCGGCTGGGACGTCGAGCAGGTCCGAGCCATCGTCGCCGAGACGTTGCACGACATCGTCGATCCGCTGGTCTTCGCCGAGGCTGCCGACCTCATCGCCGACCACAAGCTGCGCGGCCACGACGTCGTCATCGTCTCGGCCTCCGGCGAGGAGGTCGTGGCGCCCATCGCGGAGGCTCTGGGCGTGGACCACGACATGGGTACCCGGATGGCCGTCGAGGACGGCAAGTACACGGGCGAGCTCTCGTTCTACTGCTACGGGCCCGGCAAGGTCACCGCCATGGAGGAGTTGGCCGAGCGCGAGGGATACGACCTGTCTCGGTCCTACGCCTACTCGGACTCGATCACCGATCTGCCGATGCTCGACGCGGTCGGACATCCCACCGCGGTGAACCCGGATCGAGGCCTGCGCCGCGAGGCGTCGGCCAGGGGATGGCCGATCCTCACGTTCTCCGACCCGGTCTCGCTGCGCGCCCGGTTCCAGGCCCCGTCGTCGGGCACGGTGGCCGGCATGGCCGCCGTCTCGTTCGGCGCCCTGGCCGCGGGCGCCGCGACGTACACGCTGCTGCGTCGGCGACGCTGAATCGATCGGGTTCGCGAAACCCTTGCTGTGGCGCGAGTCACAGAGTACAAATGGTCGTACGGGAAGACGGAAGGCCAAGAGCGGGCCGGAAGAGAAGGATCGCTCTCCCAGCCGGGCTTTCCCCAGCACGACCGATCAGTACCCACGCGTAGCGCGCCGCTATGATGGCACAAGCGTTGTGGGCCTGCGAAAGTCGCGCATCAGGGATGAGAACTTCGCACTGGTTGCGGACACGAGTCCCGGGCGCACGATTTCTCGCCGAGGCCTCGCGGAGTCCGCTCCGCCGCAACCCACTCTGCACGCCTGGTAACCGACGTTCGTGCTGACGGGCGACGTCGTCGAGGTGAGAACTCGGCAGCGTCGCCCGTTTCATGCGTCAGACGGAGTTGTCCGCGATGGTGGTCGCCTCGGCTGCTCCGGCCTCGAAGGTGCCGCAGCACAACAGCACCCAGCTCCCCACGCCCTGCTCGGTGCCGCGGGCGAAACCGTCGGCGCCGGTGCGGTACGCGGCGAGCCGCTTCGCCCAACTGATCTCCGGGACACCGAGATTGTGGGGGTCGAAGCCCGTGGACACGGCCACCAGCCGCGAGGCCGCCCGGGCCACGATGCCGTCGGCCGTGCCGAACGGCTTCAGCGCCAACAGTTCTCCGTGCACCACGGCGGCCAGCACCGGGGCGGGCGCCTTCGTGGCGCCGGTCACGAGATCCGCCAGGAACGCGAGGCGGTCGGCTGCGTCCGCACGGGGTCGTCCGAGATCGTCCTGTGTCGTCGCCAGGTCCGCGGCGGCCAGGAGGTGCAGCCGCGCCAGTGCCTGCAGCGGCGCCCGCTGCCAGACGCCCACCGTGATCGGCAGGGAGTCGCCGTCGAGAGCCTGGGCCACCCGGAGCGCGCCGGCGAGCAGGGGCGGAGCGGCCTCACCGTCCTCGGGCATTGCCGTGGAGGACCCCTCCATCGCGGCGGAGGCCCGCGCGGCCCGGACCGCCGCCTCGGCTGCCGTCGCCTTCCATCCGCGCCGGTTGGCCTTGTGCCGGTGCACCTCGCCCAACGCGTTCCGCGCCCGCTCGGCGGCGTCGCGCACCCCCTCGAGCTCCAGGATCGGGCCGAGGGGATCTGTGGCTGAGCTGGTCATCCGGTCAGGCTATCGGTGGTCCTACGTCGCGGTGGATCCGGCGTTCCGCTCGGCAGCCATCAACTCGGCACGCTCGCGGCGCCGGACGGCCTGCTGCTCCGGGTCGGGAACGGGCACCGCGGCGAGCAGCCGCTTCGTGTACGGGTCGGCCGGCGAGCGCAGGATGGTGTCGGTCCGATCGAACTCCACCAGCTTGCCCGCACTCATGACCGCGATGCGGCGAGCCAGCACCTCGACCACGGCGAGGTCGTGGCTGATGAACAGGCATGCGAAGCCGTACTCCCGCTGCAGCTCCTGGAAGAGCTCGAGCACCTTGGCCTGTACGGACACGTCGAGCGCGGACGTCGGCTCGTCGGCGACGAGGAGGGTGGGTTCGAGAGCCAGGGCGCGGGCGATGCCGACACGCTGGCGCTGACCACCCGACAGCTGATGCGGGTAGCGGTTGCGCATGTCCCGCGACAGGTGCACCTGATCGAGCAACTCCTCGATCTTGGTGTTGCGCTGACCACGGTCCATCTCGGTGTGCAGCAACATCGGCTCGCCGATCGACTGGCCGATGGGCCACCGCGGGTTCAGCGACGAACCCGGATCCTGGAACACGATGCCGACCTTGCTGCGCACCGGACGCAGGTCGCGGGTCGACATCGACGTGATGTCCGTTCCGGCGATGGACAACGACCCCGAATGCAGCTTGAGCAGGCCGACGGCTGCCTTGCCGATGGTCGACTTGCCCGATCCGGACTCACCGACCAGACCGACCACCTCGCCCGGCTCGATGGTGAGGCTGACACCGTCGACCGCGCGGAAGCCACCGGAGCGACGCGAACCCGGGTACTCGATGACGGCGTCGACGAGTTCGAGCGCGTACCGCACGTCGGGGGTGTCGTCGGTGCCCGCCTGCCCGGTCCGGGAACCGAGGTGGGGCACGGAGGCCAGGAGTTCGCGGGTGTAGGCGTGATCGGGACGATGGAAGATGTCGCCGGAGGTGCCCTGCTCGACGATGTCGCCACCGCGCATGACGAGGATGCGGTCGGCCATGTCGGCGACCACGCCCATGTCGTGGGTGATGAGCAGGATCGCCGCGTCGACCCGACCGCGGAGGTCGCGCATGAGCTGCAGGATCTCGGCCTGCACGGTCACGTCGAGTGCCGTGGTCGGCTCGTCCGCGATGAGCACGGACGGCTCGGATGCCAACGCCTGGGCGATCATCGCGCGCTGGCGCTGGCCACCGGACAACTGGTGGGGGTAGTACTTGACGCGCTTCTCCGGCTCCGGCATCTCGACGAGCCGCAGCAGCTCGATGACACGGTCCTTGGCCTGCGCCTTGCTGAGCTCGCTGTGCGCGCGGATGGCCTCGGTGATCTGCCACCCGATGGTGTAGACGGGGTTCAGAGCCGTCATCGGCTCCTGGAAGATCACGGCGATGTCCTTGCCGCGCACCGAGTTCAGCTCACGTTCCTTCAGGCCGATCAGTTCGCGACCGTTGAGCGTGATGCTGCCGCTCACGCGGGCGTTGTCGGCCAGCAGGCCGGGCACCGCCATGGCGGTGGTGGACTTACCCGAGCCCGATTCGCCGACGATGGCGAGGATCTCGCCGCGAGCGAGGTCGAACGAGACGTCGCGCACGGCGGTGCGCCAGGTCTTGTCGACTTCGAAGTCGATCGTCAGATCCGAGACTCCGAGAATCGGGCCGGTCTTGTCGTCACTCATGTCCGTCAGCTCCGTTTCGGGTCGAGCGCATCTCGCAGCGCATCGCCCATGAGGATGAAGGCCAGCACGGTCACCGACAGGAACCCTGCGGGGAAGAGCACCAGGTGCGGCGAGGTGGAGATGTAGTTCTGGCCGAGGTTGATCTGCAGGCCCCACGAGATCGCCGGCAACTGCAGCCCGATACCCAGGTAGGACAGCGTGGCCTCGGCCGCGATGAACGTGCCGACGGCGATGGTCGCGTACACGAGCACGGGTGCGAGGGCGTTGGGCAGGATGTGGCGGACCAGGATGCGGAACGTACTCGCGCCCAGTGCCTGTGCGGCCTGCACGTACTCGCTCTGCTTGATCGAGATGACCGACGAGCGGACCAGTCGCATGGCCGTCATCCACCCGAAGGCGATGAGGGCCAGCGCCACCGTGGTGACGGTCCGCTCACTGGTGACGGTGAGCAGGACCAGCGCGCCGAGCAGGAGCGGGATGCCGAAGAAGATGTCGGTGAAGCGGGCGAGCAGGCTGTCGAGCACGCCGCCGAAGTACCCGGCGAGCGCGCCGATCAGGACGCCGATGATCAGCACGCCGATGACGGCGAGCAGTCCGATGGTCAGCGAGATGCGGGCGCCGTAGATGACGTTGGCGTAGTAGTCGCATCCCTGCAGGTCCGTTCCGAACCAGTGCTCGGAGCTCGGAGAGAGCCGGGTGTCCGACAAGGTGCACGCACGCGGATCGATGCCGCGCGCGAACAGCTGGGGCACGACGGCCATCAGGACGAGGACCCCCGTGATGACGGCACCGAACCAGAAGAAGACGCTGCGGCGCAGCTTCTTCCACGCGTTGCCCCAGAGACTGGCCTGGCCGACCAGTTCCTGTGCCTCACCGGTCACGACGTTGCCCGGCTCGCCCTCGGCGGCGAGATGCTGTGCATCGTTGGTCATAGCGCCTACTCGTATCGGATTCGGGGGTCGAGGAGCGCGTAGAGCACGTCCACGACGAGGTTGAAGAAGATGTAGAAGAAGACCATCAGCGTGACGATGCCGACGACCACCGCGCCTTCCTGCCTCTGCACGGCGTCGAAGATCGCACGTCCGAGGCCCGGCAGGTTGAACACCGACTCGGTGACGATGGCGCCGCCCAGCAAGGAGCCGATGTCCGCGCCGATGAACGTCACGACGGGAATCATGCTGTTGCGCAGCGCGTGACGCAGGACGATGCGCCGGTAGCCCACGCCCTTGGCACGCGCGGTGCGGATGTAGTCGGCCGCCATGGACTCCGACACCGCAGAGCGCGTGAGTCGCGCGACGTAGGCCATGGACAACGACGCCAGGACCAGGCCGGGCAGCAGGTAGCTGTACCACCCGTCGTTGATGCCCGCGATGGGGAACAGGTCCAGCTTGTAACCGAGCAGGTACTGGGCGACGAAGCCGAAGACGAACACGGGAACCGACACCAGCAGCGTCGTCGACACCAGCACGAGGTTGTCGAAGAACGAGTTGCGGCGCAGACCGGAGAGCACACCGGCCGCGATGCCGATGACGGCCTCGAAGACGATGGCCACGATGGTCAGCCGCACCGTCACCGGAAGACGCTGGGAGATGGTGTCGAGCACCGGGCGCCCGGCGAAGTCGGTGCCGAAGTCGCCCTGCAGCAGCCCGCCGACATATTTGGCGTACTGCACCAGGAACGGATCGTCGAGGTTGTACTGCGCACGCAACTGCGCGACGACGGCCGGGGCGAGCGGGCGGTCACCCGCGAGCGCGCGGATGGGATCGCCCGGAAGGGCGTACACCATCGCGAAGATCAGGAACGAGGCGCCGATCAGGACCGGGATGGTCAACAGCAATCGGCGCGTGATGAAGCGACCCACTGGGTTCTCCTCTTCGGGGTCTCACGGTTCACGCGTCGGTGGGGCGCCCTGCGTCTGCACGGCGCCCCACCGAGTCGAGAGAGAGGTCAGCTGACCGTGACGTCCGCGACCTCGATGTCACCGAACAGGTCGATCTTGACGTTGTCGACCCGCTCGCTCCACACGGCCTGATTCAGACCGTAGAAGAGCGGAGTGGCCGGCATGTCGCGGATGAGGATGTCCTCGGCCCGCTGGTACTCCGTCGTCGCCTCGTCCGTACTCGCCGCATTGTTGCCCGCGGAGAGTGCCGCGTCGAAGTCCGGGTTGTTGTAGAACACGTAGTTCGAGCCGGCAGGCGGCGTGGCCGGAATGCTGTACAGCGGCGACAGGAAGTTGTACAGCGACGGGTAGTCCATGATCCAGCCCGAACGGAACGGACCGGTCATGCCCTTCGAGTCCTGCAGCGGAAGATACTGCGCGAACTGCAGATCGCCACGGAGCACGTAGTCGACACCCAGGTTGGTGCGCAGCTGGTTGCCGATGGCGGTCATCCAGGTGTCGTGTGCCGCACCGGCGTTGAACCACAGGTCGACGGGCTGCGACCGGTCGAAGCCGGCCTGATCGAGCAGCGCATTGGCCTGATCGACATTCAGCTCGCACTTGGCGCCGCAGGCGTCGTCCCGGTAACCGTCGACGACAGGCGAACCGAAGGAGGTGGCCGGCGTGCGGGTGTTGGTGAAGATGGCCTCGGTGATGGCCTTACGGTCGATCGCCATCGAGAACGCCTCACGCACACGGGGATCCGAGAAGCGCGGGTCGTACGTGGGGAATCCGAGTGACGTGATGTCCGGGCGAGCGCGTTCGCCGTACCGGTCACCGAACTGATCGCGGGCAGTGGCCCAGGCGTCCGACGGCAGATCCAGCATGATGTCGAGGCCGCCGGCCTGAACGTCGGTGTAGCCGGTGCTCAGCTCCGTGTAGACCTTGAACTGCACGCCCTGCGACTGTGCTGCGTCCGGGCCCTTGTAATCGTCGTACTTGGTCAGGGTGATGCCCTGGCCCTCGACGAAGTCCTCGTCGGCCTTGAACGGGCCGTTGCCGATGGGACGACGACCGAAGGCGTCGGGATCGGTGAAGAACGCTTCGGGCAGCGGCGAGAACGCGCTGTAGCCCAGCGTCACCGGGTAGATCGCGAACGGCTCCTTGAGCTCCACGCGAATGGTGCTGTCGTCGACCGCTTCCAGGCCGGACATCGCGGTCGCGGAAGGCTCCGCACCGTCCGCCGCCTGCAGGTCGTCGTAGCCGACGACGTTCTCGAAGAAGTACGAGGCACCGAAGGCGTTGGTGCTCAGCGCGGTGTAGTTCCACGCGTCGACGTAGGACTTCGCGTCGACGGGCGTGCCGTCGTGGAACGTCCAGTCCGGCTTGAGCTTGATGGTCCAGTTCTTCTGATCGTCCGACTCGACCGACTCGGCGACGCCGTCGTACTCGACCTCGCTGGTCTCGTCGTTGTAGGTCACCAGCGGGCTGAACAGGGCCTTGAGGACCTGGTTGCCTTCGCTCTCGGTGGTGTTACCGGGAACGAGCGGGTTCTCGGGCTGGCCGATGTACAGGCTGTAGGTGCCCTCGGCGCTCGAGGACCCACCCCCGCCACCACACGCCGCGAGCATGCCCACGGCGGCGATGGCCACCGAGACCACCGCGATCGTCTTCTTGACTCTCAACATGTCCTCCATCGAATCCGGCACGAACAGGGTCGACTGCACGCACCGTCCGCGGGTGGTCCGCGGGTGTCGGGTGGGCCACGGGCGATGACCGGCGTGACCCGGATATTTGCTTGACTTTAGACACACTCACAAAGGTCTGTCGTGCACTCCCCCGAAATCGGAACGACCCGGGTCCGCCCCGAAATACGGACGTAACCTGACAGGACTGGACCTCACCGGTCAGACAGCCTGATGAGAGGTGATTTTGGTGTCTCGTCACCATCCATCGCTGCTGCACACCGCCCGTCGCGCAGAACGCACCTCTCGCCGCACGTCCCGGGTCGCAGCCCTCTGCAACGGTGCGGCGCCGGTCACACGTGACTACCCTCACAGTCGCGACACACCGAACCGACACACCAGTTCTTCCGAGAGGGGCCAGGTACCACGATGACCGAGACCGTGACCGACGACGGCGCGACCAGGGACACGGAATCGGAGCACCCGGTGTCCTATCCCCCGAGTGACGACTTCGTCGCGCAGGCCAACGCCGGATCCGAGCTCTACCAGGCGGCGAAGGACGATCGCCTCGCGTTCTGGGCCGAGCAGGCGAACCGGTTGCACTGGCACACGCCGTTCGAGCAGGTGCTCGACTGGTCGGACGCCCCCGTCGCGAAGTGGTTCGTCGGCGGTGAACTGAACGTCGCCTACAACTGCGTCGACCGGCACGTGGTCGAGGGCCGCGGCGACCAGGTGGCGATCCACTGGGAGGGCGAGCCCGGGGACAGCCGCGAGATCACCTACTCCGACCTCCTCGCCGAGGTCAGCCGCGCCGCGAACGCCTTCACCGATCTCGGGCTCGTCTCGGGTGACCGCGTCGCCATCTACATGCCCATGGTCCCCGAGGCCATCGTCTCGATGCTCGCGTGCGCCCGCCTCGGACTGACCCACAGCGTCGTCTTCGCAGGCTTCTCGTCCTCCGCACTGCGCTCGCGCATCGACGACGCCGAGGCCAAGCTCGTCGTCACCACCGACGGCCAGTGGCGCCGCGGCAAGGCCGCGCCGCTCAAGGACTCGGTCGACGAGGCCGTGGACGGCGCCGCGTCGATCGAGCACGTCCTGGTGGTCAAGCGCACCGACATCGACGTGCAGTGGACCGAGGGCCGCGACCTCTGGTGGCACGACACCGTCGGATCCGCCTCCCCCGAGCACGAGGCGCAGGCGTTCGACTCCGAGCACCCACTCTTCATCCTCTACACCTCGGGAACCACCGGTAAGCCGAAGGGCATCATCCACACCTCCGGCGGCTACCTGACGCAGACCGCCTACACGCACCACTACGTCTTCGACCACAAGCAGGGCAAGGACGTCTACTGGTGCACGGCCGACATCGGCTGGGTCACCGGGCACAGCTACATCGTCTACGGCCCGCTGGCCAACGGCGCCACGCAGGTGGTCTACGAGGGCACGCCCAACTCTCCCGACGAGCACCGGCACTGGAACATCGTCGAGAAGTACGGCGTCACCATCTACTACACGGCGCCCACGCTCGTGCGCACGTTCATGAAGTGGGGACGACAGATCCCCGACGCACACGACCTCTCCTCGATCCGCCTGCTCGGCAGCGTCGGCGAACCCATCAACCCCGAGGCGTGGCGCTGGTTCCGCGACGTCATCGGCGCCGGCAGCGCTCCGATCGTCGACACCTGGTGGCAGACCGAGACCGGCGCGATCATGGTCTCGCCGCTGCCCGGCGTCACCGCCACCAAGCCGGGATCGGCCCAGACACCGCTCCCCGGCATCTCGGCCGCCATCGTGGACGACGACGCGAAGATGCTCGGGCCCGGCGGCAACGGGTACCTCGTACTCGACGAGCCGTGGCCGTCGATGCTGCGTGGCATCTGGGGCGACATGGAGCGCTACAAGGACACCTACTGGTCCCGCTACGCCACCGAGGGTTGGTACTTCGCCGGTGACGGTGCGCGCTTCGACGACGACGGCGACCTCTGGGTCCTCGGACGCGTCGACGACGTCATGAACGTCTCCGGTCACCGCATCTCCACCTCCGAGGTGGAGTCGGCTCTGGTGACCCACCCCGGTGTCGCCGAGGCAGCCGTCGTGGGCGCGGCGGACGAGACCACCGGCCAGGGCATCGTCGCCTTCGTCATCCTGCGCGAGGGCATCGAGAACACCGGCGACGCGCTGATCACCGAGCTGAAGGCTCAGGTGTCGAAGGAGATCTCGCCGATCGCCAAGCCGCGACAGATCACGGTGGTCCCGGAGCTCCCCAAGACGCGCAGCGGAAAGATCATGCGCCGCCTGCTCCGCGACGTCGCCGAGGGCCGGGATCTGGGCGACACCTCGACCCTCGTCGATCCCGCCGTCTTCGACGCGATCGCCAAGGCCGGCCAGAAGTAACCACGCGTCACGCAGAGAGAGGGGCTCGTGCACCGAGTGCACGAGCCCCTCTCTGCTGTCGGCAGTCCGTCAGGACACGGTGTCGAGATCGCGTCCGCGCGTCTCCTTCATGACGACGAGTGCGAACAGCGTCAGTGCCGCGGCGACGGCCAGGTACACGCCCACCCACGCGACGCCGTAGGAGTTCACCAGCCAGGTCGCGATGAACGGCGCCACGGCCGCTCCCAGGATGCTGGCCGTGTTGTAGGAGATACCCGATCCGGTGTAGCGCACGTTGGTCGGGAACAGCTCCGGCAGAACAGCACTCATCGGTCCGAAGGTCAGACCCATCAGCGCCAGGCCGACGCACATGAACAGCAGCATGCGGCTCTCGGTGGCGGACTCGGGAGCAGCGAACCACTTGAACGACAGGCCGAACAGGATGATCGCGGTCGTGATGACGATCAGTGTGATGCGGCGGCCGAACCGATCCGCGAGCCAGCCGGAGACCGGGACGAACGCGGCGAAGAACAACACCGAGATGAGCTGCAGGCCCAGGAAGTCCGTGTAGGCGATGGTCACGGCGACACCGCTGTGATCGACCACCTTGCCGGTGCCGTAGCTGACCACCCACGTCGTCATGACGTAGAACAGCGTGTACGTCGCGAGCATGACGAACGTGCCGAGGATCAGCGGACGCCAGCTGGTCTTGAAGACCTCCGCCACCGGCGTCTTGACGCGCTGGCCGTTGGCCACGGCGCGCTTGAACACCGGTGTCTCCTCGAGCTTGAGTCGCACGTAGAGGCCGATGATCACCATGATCGCGCTCAGCAGGAAGGGCACACGCCATCCCCACGTGAGGAAGGCGTGGTCCGATCCGGACGTCTTGGAGTCGTAGTCCATCGACAACGTCAGGATGAGGAAGATCCCGTTGGCCATCAGGAAGCCGATGGGGGCACCGAGCTGCGGCCACATCGCGGCCCAGGCCCGCTTGCCCTCCTTGGCGGTCTCGGTGGCGAGCAGTGCAGCGCCCGACCACTCGCCGCCCAGGCCGACACCCTGCGTGAAACGCATGAGCGCCAACAACATCGGGGCGATGATGCCCACGCTGTCGTACGTCGGCAGCAGTCCGATGAGGAAGGTCGCGACGCCCATGGTGAGCAGTGACCCGACCAGGGTCGCCTTCCGGCCGATGCGGTCACCGAAGTGTCCGAACAGCACCGAACCGATGGGCCGCGCGACGAAGGCGAGGCCGAACGTCGCGAACGACGCGAGCAGGGCCGTCGTGTCGTTGCCCGCGGGGAAGAACAGCCGGGGGAAGACGAGGACGGCGGCGGTGGCATAGATGTAGAAGTCGAAGAACTCGATGGAGGTTCCGACCATCGAGGCGATCACGATGCGACTGCGAGGTACGCCGTCCACTGCATCGAGATCGGAGTCCGGACCGGCGATGTTCGAACCGTCGGGGTTCGGAACGCGGTCCGCGGAAGTGCTTGTCACGGGTTTCTCCTGTTGGGAGGCGGGTTCGTCAGCAGGAAGTTACCCGACGCATCGTGACGTGAGGGCCGATACCGGCCACTCGGTTCGTGAGTGCTCACCACGCGGAGACCGACGTCCGGCGGGACCGGCCCCGTCCGGCGGCGATAGTGTGAGCCCCGAACGGGTAAGGACATAAGGTTGGCCGGTATCGCCGGACGATCACTGTCGAGCGCGACGAACATCTTCGAAGGGACTTGCACGTGAGCAGCAGCCGAGGCACCGACACGAGCGGTCGGACGACCGCTCCGGCCAGTATCTCCTCGATCCCGCTGACGGACGTCGACAGTCGCAGCAACCCCGCCACGGCCAGCATCGGCACCCTGGTCAAGGACGCGACGACACAGGTCTCCACGTTGGTCCGCGCCGAGGTCGAACTGGCCAAGGCCGAGGTGACCGGCGAGATCAAGAAGGGACTGCAGGGCAGCGTCCTCTTCATCCTCGCGCTCGCGGTCCTGATCTTCAGCTCGTTCTTCTTCTTCTTCTTCCTCGCCGAGCTGCTCAACGTGTGGGTCACGCGGTGGCTCGCGTTCCTCATCGTCTTCCTGATCATGGTGGTCATCACGGCGCTGCTCGCGTTCCTCGGCTACCTCCGGGTGAAGAAGCTGCGCAAGCCCGAGAAGACCATCGACTCGCTGAAGGCGGCCTCCTCGGTGCTGCCGGGCCAGGGCGACGGCGCATCGCCGAAGAAGCAGCTGGACGCGCTCGACGTGCGCGCCCCGCTCTCGCGCTGACACCGCGCCCGCGTACCGACGACAGTGGCCGCACCCGACCCGTCGACCGTCCGATATCCCGGCCCGTGGCAGCACCGCGACATCCGCGCCAACGGCATCCGGTTCCACATTGCCGAGGCGGACACCTCGGCGTCCGCCGACCCGGGACGCCCTGATCCGAGTCGGCCGGCGCCGCTGGTCGTTCTCGTCCACGGCTTCGCCGACCTCTGGTGGTCGTGGCGCCACCAGCTGACCGCTCTCGGCGCCGCCGGCTATCACGCCGTGGCAGTGGATCTGCGGGGCTACGGCGACAGCGACAAGCCGCCTCGCGGCTACGACGGCTGGACCCTCGCCGGTGACATCTCCGGCCTCGTTCGCGCGCTCGGACACTCCGAGGCGGATCTCGTCGGGCACGCCGACGGCGGACTCGTGTGCTGGGCGACCGCAGCGCTGCACCCTCGCGCTGTTCGCTCGATCTCGCTGCTCGCCTCACCGCATCCGATCTCGTTGCGACGGGCCGCGATCCGGGACTCGGCGCAACGCGCGGCGCTGCTGCCGTCGTTCCTGCGCTACCAGGTTCCGCTCGCACCCGAAAAGACGCTCGTCGCCGACGACGGTGCCGAGGTGGAGCGACTCGTCCGTGCCCGGTCGTCCGCGCAGTGGCAGTCGTCCACGGAGTTCGGCGACGTCGTGTCGAGGATGCGGTCGGCCGTCCGCATCCCCGGTGTCGCACACAGCACGTTGGAGTATCAGCGCTGGGCGTTCCGCAGCCAGTTCCGTTCCGACGGTCGCCGCTTCCGCGCCGCGATCGACCGGACCGTCGATCTACCGGCGCTGCAGATCCTGGGATCTGCCGACCCGTACGTCCTGCCGACAACGGCGCGCCGCGACTCCCACTGGGCACCGCAGCTCGTGGAGCATCGCGTGACGGGATCGGGGCACTATGTGCACCAGGAACGCCCGGACGAGGTCACCGACGTTCTGCTGCGCCATCTTCGAGCGAGCGGTCAGCCCCTGTAGGGGTCGACGAGGGTGCTCTCGATGATCGCCTCGAGACCGACACGGACGCGTCCCGACGGAGGCGGTGTCCCGCGCCCGAACAACCGCACCACAGCGGCCACCGACGCGCCGCCCAGCGCCACGTCACTCCCCAACTGCGGCCACGTCGACAACGTCGTACCGATGTCCGGCAACGATGCCGCCATGCGCGGCGTGATGCGCTCCATCTCGAGGATGCGCCCCGCCAGTGGCGCCTTCTCCCGCGGCGTCATCCCCGCGACCGCCGCGGCGTCGACGTCGCCGAGCAAACCGTGGAAGTACGGTCGGTCGGGCTCGAGGTCGTAGCGCTCGATGTCGAGCACGCCCCCGTCGCTGGTTTCCATGATCACGGGAATCCCGCGGCGACGGCACTCCTGCCGCACCAACACCTTCGCGTCGATCGAGTCGCACTCCTCGACGACGATGTCGAGGTCGGCGAGGAAGGCGTCCGTGGTCGCCTCGTCGATCCCGGTCGGGAACGTCGTCACCTCGAGGTACGGATCCAGTTCGGCGATGCGGCGAGCCGCCAGCACCGCCTTGTTGACGCCGAGGTCGAACACCGACGCGGGCACACGGTTGAGGTTCGACAGGTCCAGATCGTCGAAGTCGGCCAACCGGAGCTCGCCGCACAGCCCTTCGAGAGCGAGGGTGTGCGCCACCGCGTGGCCGACGCTCAGACCCACGACGCCGACGCGCAGGCGCCGCGCAGCATCCTGCTCGCCCACGGTGATCTTGTTGCGGTTCCGGTCCAGGCGCAGCAACCGGAACCCGCGCGGACCGAGCACCCGCACGAGCGAGCGACGCCAGGGGTAGTGCACCCACCGGGTCGGCTCGTCCAGCAGCTCGGACGACGGAGTGGGCAGCAGTGCGTCGAGCGACTGGAGCTGCTCGGCGGTGGTGTCCAGGATCGCGTCGTCCCCGATCTCGGACATCAGTCGATCGAGAACCTCGTGATCGCCGAGGTCGGTCGGATCCAGGACGCGGTGCTCGCTCATGCTCACTCCTCTGCCGTCACGGGAGGGGTTCCGTCTTGTCGCGGCGCTGCAACGGCGTCAGGGTCGGTGACCACCGGACGACGTCCTCCATCGCGAACGCCACTCGATCGCGGCCCGCCGTCTTCGCCGCGTACAGCGCGCGGTCGGCCGCGTAGGTCAGTCGGTCGAGGGTGGCCTCGACGTCGTTGCCACCCCTCTCGTCGAACACCACGTTCGCCTGCGCCACTCCGATGCTGACGGTGACGTCGCACGCGGAGCGGACGCTCTCGAGCACCTTCTCCTCGAGCCCCGCGACGGACTTGCTGAGGCCGAGCACCAGGAACTCCTCCCCGCCCAGCCGGGCGACCACCGCGTCCTCGGGAACGTAGGCGGCGATCGCCTCGGCGACCGTGGTGAGCACGACGTCACCGGCCGCGTGACCGCGAGTGTCGTTGACGGACTTGAAGTGATCGACGTCGACGAGCGAGACGACGATGGCGTCGGACTTCTCCGATGCCTCCGCGAGCATGGCGCTCACCCGCGGCAACATGCCGCGGCGGTTGAGCAGGCCGGTGAGCGGATCGGTGTTCGCCAGGGTCTCGAGGCGGGCTGTCACCGATTCGAGCGAGCTGCGCATGGTGGCGATCAACACCGCCGGCACCACCACGGTGGTGACCGCGGCGCCGGCCGCGACGAACCGCACCGCGCCCTCGGAGCCGTTGATGCTCAGTGCCGTCGCCATGATCACCGCGGCGCCGGTGAGCGAGATCGTGACCTTGGGCGGCGATCCGGACGCCGCGATGGCGGGCACGACCGCCAGCATCGCCGTGACCGCGCGGGACCCCGACGGATCGGCGATCAGATAGGCGGAGATGGCGACGCCGACCATGCCACCCGACCCCAGCACCGTGAACTGCCGGTCGGACAGACGACCGGCACGCAGGGTGATGCCCACGGTGACCACGGTGAACGCCACGATGACGGCCAGGAGCGGCAGCGTGCCCGGCCGTAGGAACGTGGGCTGGAGAATCGCGATGACGAGCAGGGGCAGCGCCCCCGAGGCACTTGCCATGACCGCCTTCGACCGCGTGTCGAAGTAGTTGCCGGCCGCCGTCAGCTGCCGACCGCCGCGGCGGCCCATCCTCGCCTCGTCTCCCGTCGTCACCGTCACCCGTCACATCCCGTGTCCGCGCGCCGCAGACCGTCGGATGATTCCCCGGGAACCGTCGGACCAATCGGACACACGTCGCGCGCCCCTCGAACAACCCGTGTCGTGATCGCCACGTCACGGCGTCGACGTACCCCCATCGATGCTCCCCCCGTCGAGCCGGGGACGCGGAGTACGTCGTCTCCACGCCACCTTCGTGATCACGGTACGCGGTGCGGGCGCTCCTCGGCGTGACAGCCGATGCATCCTCACCCGACGCAGGATCCCGTACCGGCAGGTTGCCCGTTCTGCAGCCCCGTTGCCACCTCGTCGGCGACTTCTGCTGCGGTCAACACGAATCCGGTATCGGAGTTGTCGACGGCGGCGCCGAAGACGACGCCGAGAACCGTGCCGTCGGTGGCCACCAGCGGTCCGCCGGAATTGCCCTGACGGATCGATCCGCGCACGGTGTAGACCTCCCGGTCCACCGTCCCGGTGCGGTAGATGTTCGGCCCGGTGAGGTTCAGTGTCTCGCGCACCCGCGCGGACGATGCCGTGTACGGGCCACCGCCGGGATACCCGAGCACCACCGCGTCGGTTCCCGATTCCGCACGCCCCGTCGCGAACGGCAGGACGTCGGCGGTCAGATCCGGCACGTTCAGTACCGCGATGTCGACGGCGGGATCGAACAGGACGACCTCCGCGTCGAGCGGGCCGTCCGCGGTGTCGACGGCCACCGACGAGGTGCCGGCGACGACGTGCGCGTTGGTGATGACACGGCCCGGCCCGATGACGAAACCGGAGCCCTCGAGCGCCTTCTGGCAGCTCTCGGCGATACCGCGGATCCGCAGCACGCTGTCCTGGAGGTCCGCCGCGATCGGCGACGCCAGCACGCTGGGATCCGGCGGACCGACCTCGGCCACGGGAGTGCGGCCGAAGGGGCCGATGACGTCGGGGAGACCCGACGTGTCGAGCAGAGCCGAGAACTCGTTGGGGATCTCGCGGACCCACTCGGGCGCCACGTCGTCCACGGCGCCGAGGATCGACGATCCGCGCACGGCCGCGGCGATCTGCGGTTGCGACGCCGCGGTGAGCGGGACGGCCAGCAACCAGGCCGCGACGAGCACGGCCACCGCCTGCAGACCGGCACCGATGACGCTGTCCACCGAGCGCGCCGCCGGGCTGTGGATCCCGCTGCGCAACGCTCGTCCCAACACCATGCCCGCGATCTCGCCGACGATCACCATGACGACGATGAGGGCGACGCCGACGAGCACGCGCATCCGCCCCTCCTCGACGTGGTCGAGGACGCGCGGTGCGAGCAGGATGCCGGCGACGGCACCGAGGACGACACCGAAGAAGGCGAAGGCGGACGCGACCGCGCCCTGCCGCCACCCCGACGACGCGGCGAGCAACGCCACCAGTGCCACACCGATGTCGAGCCAGGTCGATCCCGTCACGGGTGCAACTCCTCACCGACGGCGGCGAGCGACGTCTCGAGGTCCCGGACGTCCTCGGTGTCCCAGGGGGCACCCCAGCCCGCCGTCTCGAGGACGCCGGACAGCACCCCGGCCGTGAAACCCCACACGAGCATTCCTCCCACTGCGAACGCCGGGCCCCGATAACCGAGGGGGTGGCGCACCACGAATCTGTTGACCGGATCGAGAAGATCGGTGAGCGGCACGGCGACGACACGCTCCGTCTCGGCGGTGTCCACGACGGACACCTCGCTCGGGACGCGCCAGTACGCGATCACCGGTGTCACCTCGAAGCCCGACGGGGGCACGAAGATGGAGTCGAGCACCGTGAGCGGCTCCACGCCGTCCGGGTCCACCCCGGTCTCCTCCTGCGCCTCGCGCAGAGCGGTGCCGACGGGTCCGTCGTCGCCGGGATCGGCTGCGCCGCCGGGAAAGGCGACCTGACCGCGATGTTGCCGCAGCGAGGACGCGCGTTGGGTCAGGAGCACGGTGGCGTCGGTGGGCAACTCCGCCGCGTCGGGCCGCCCGCCGAAGAGCACCAGCACCGCGGCCGGTCTGCCCGTCGCCCCGTCCGGTGCGTGGCGGGCGATCACCGGGTTGCTCGCGTCGTCGCGCACGGTGTGCACGGCGGCCAGACGGGACAGCCACGGCGGCGTGCCCGTGGGATCCGTCACGCCGAGACTCCGAGGTGGGTGCGCACGGCGTCCGCGATCTCGTCGACGGAGCGGAACGGCTGCGGGAGAACCGCGGCGACGGATCCGTCGGCGGCGAGCAGCACGCTGACGGGCAACACGGCCGGAGCTCCGACGGCAGCGGCGACGGCAGCGGACGGATCCTGCACGCCGGGTAGTCGGACGCCGTAGTCGGCCAGTCGGGTCAGGGCGTTGCCCTGGCGGGGATCCTCGTGCACCGTCACCACGGTAACGGCACCGCCCGCACGCTCGGCGTACTGCTGCAGATACGGCAGTTCCTCCGCGCACGGGCCGCACCAGTAGGCCCACAGGTTGAGCAGAGTCGGTGTGCCGGCGACGGCCGCACCGAGATCGACCGGCGCTCCGTCGGCCAGGCAGGTGGTGCGCAGACCCGCCAGTGGGCCGGCGGGCGCCGGGGCGCCGGCCGCCGGCACGGGGCACGCGGCGAGCGCGGCCTCGGTGCGCAAGGGGGCCAGCTCCGTGTCCGTCGCGTCGTCGGTGGGCGCCGCGCCGAAAGTGTCGCGGTAGTCGGCGAAGCTCGCCGGTCCCGTCGGATCGTCCCCGCGCGGCCAGATGGCGACGATGAGGGCGACGACCACCACGAGCGCGGCCAGGCTCCACCTCGCCGCGGACGACCTGCTCACGTCTCGATGCCGGCCAGGGCGAGGATGTGGTCCGTCTCCGGCCCCTTCACCAAACCCGCGGCCTTGACGGGGTCGGTCGGCCCCAGCCCGTACGACGGGCAGTCCTTCGCCAGCAGGCAGACACCGCACGCCGGCGTCCGCGAATGGCACACGCGGCGGCCGTGGAAGATCACGCGGTGGGACAGGATCGTCCACTCCTTGCGCGGGATCAGCGCACCGATGGCGTGCTCGACCTTGACCGGATCCTCCTCCTCGGTCCAGGCCCAGCGGCGGACGAGTCGGCCGAAGTGGGTGTCGACGGTGATGCCGGGAATGTCGAACGCATTGCCCAGAACCACGTTGGCCGTCTTGCGCCCGATACCGGGCAGCGTCACCAGCTCCTTCAGCGAGGCGGGAACCTCACCGTCGTACCGCTCGAGGAGCTCGCGGCCAAGCCCGATGAGGGAGTTGGCCTTGTTGCGGTAGAAGCCGGTGGACCGGATGTACTCCTCGAGCTCCGTCCGGTCGGCCTCCGCGTAGTCGCGCGCCGACCGGTACTTCGCGAAGAGTGCCGGCGTGGTCTCGTTGACCCTCTTGTCGGTGCACTGCGCGGAGAGGATGGTGGCCACCGCGAGCTCGAGCGGGGTGGTGAAGTCCAACTCGCAGTAGACGTGCGGAAAGACCACGCCGAGGTTGCGATTCATCCGGCGTGCCCGGCGCGTGAGCGCGAGGGCGGACTCGTCTCGTTTGCCCACGTGAGAGGGACCGGCGGCTGATTTCTGCACGCCACGACTCTACGGAACGCCCCCGACAGCACGCTCCGGTCGTGTCCGCACCGGTGACCCCGCCGTGTTCTTTTCGAGACGTCGACAGTGTTTACTCCTCGGTATGCAAGCACTCGCTGTGGTTCTGTTCCCGGTCTTGCTGATGCTGTTCGCCCTCGCCATGGAGCGCTTCGAGGCGCGGCTGAACCGCGCAGGAGTCCGCGAGCAGGAGGTTCAGGAATTCCTGGACGCCGCCAGTTCTGCCGAGGTCGCCACCCTGGCCGCGGAAGGCTTCCCGAACGCCCTCGCACGGTTCCGCACCCGACGTCGCCGCGGTGGCGACGTCATGGAGGAGGACGTCGCTCTTCTCGACGACAGGGCACGCCGCGCCAGCTGAGCACCCGCCGACACGGCCCCCGGTCCGACGCCGACGCGTCGAGGGTGGCTGTGATCACTCCTGTGGCCGCCCGGCGACGTAGACTCCGACCGGACACATGAAGACGACACATTCGTAGATCTGCCGATCTTTCAGGGCAAGGGAGTACACGTGGACGAGGTACTGGCACGAGCCGGCATCTTCCAGGGGGTCGAGCCGTCTGCGGTGTCGGCGCTGACCAAGCAGCTGCAACCGGTCGATTTCCCGCGTGGCCACGTGGTCTTCAACGAGGGTGAGCCCGGCGATCGGCTGTACATCATCGTCAGCGGCAAGGTGAAGCTCGGCCGCCGCTCCCCCGACGGTCGCGAGAACCTCCTGACCATCATGGGTCCGTCCGACATGTTCGGTGAGCTCTCGATCTTCGATCCCGGCCCCCGCACCTCCACCGCCACCACGGTCACCGAGGTGCGCGCGGTGAGCATGGATCGCGACGCCCTGAAGGCCTGGATCGATCAGCGCCCCGAGATCGCCGAGCAGCTGCTCCGGGTGCTCGCCCGCCGGTTGCGTCGTACCAACAACAGCCTGGCCGACCTCATCTTCACCGATGTTCCCGGCCGCGTCGCCAAGGCACTGCTGCAGCTCGCACAGCGTTTCGGCACCCAGGAGGCCGGCTCGTTGCGCGTCGTCCACGACCTCACGCAGGAGGAGATCGCTCAGCTCGTCGGCGCCTCTCGCGAGACCGTGAACAAGGCGCTCGCCGACTTCGCGCACCGCGGCTGGCTCCGCCTCGAGGGCAAGAGCGTGCTCATCTCCGACTCCGAGCGACTCGCCCGGCGCGCACGCTAACCGCGCAGATACGTCAGCTGGGCCTTGACCGACATCCGCGCCGCGGGCCACAGCTTCTTGTCGACGTCCGCGTAGACGTGACGCACCACCTTCAGAGGGGTGGCGTCGGGTCCGAGGACATCGAGCGCTGCCCGCACCTGGTCGAGTCTCTGTTCGCGATGGGCCCGGTAGGCGCGGGCGAGCACCGCGGTGTCGGGCTGGTCCGGCCCGTGACCGGGCAGCGCGACGCGTCCCTCACCGAGTTGCTCCAGTCGGTCGAGTGAGGCCAGGTAGTCACCGAGATCCCCGTCCTTCCCGTCCAGGACGGTCGATCCGGCACCGAGGATGGTGTCCCCGGTCAGCACCGCGTCGTCGAGGACCAGGCTGACGGAATCGGCGGTGTGGCCCGGTGTCGCCGCGACGGTGAGTTCCACCCCGGCGGCCGCGATGACCTCGCCGTCCACCAGCGGCGCGGCGTCACCTCGGAGGTACGTGGACGTGACCGCGCGCACCGGCGCGGACGTCGACCGGTGCAGCCGGGCGATACCGCCGGTGTGATCGTGATGGCGGTGGGTGATCAGGATCAGCGCCACGCGTCCCTGCGCCGCGATGCGGTCGACGTGCGACCGGGAGCGCGGGCCCGGATCGACCACGATGCACTGCTCGTGCCCCGGGGCTCGCAGAATCCACGTGTTCGTGCCGTCCAGCGTCATCTTCCCGGGGTTCTCGGCCAGGAGGACGGACGCGGTCGACGTCACGCGCCGCAGCCGTCCGTACGCGGGGTGCTTCTCCGATGCCGTGGGATCCTTCTCCGCCATGCGACCACTGTGCCAGCCGACGCAGGTTCGGTGCAGACCGGGACAGAACCTAGGCTCGCACCATGAGAATCGGTCTGATCGGTGCCGGACCCTGGGCTCGTCAGGCCGCGGCACCCGCACTCACCGCGCATCCCGACATCGAGTTCGCCGGCATCTGGGCCCGCCGTCCCGACGCCGCGGCACAGACGGCTCCCGAGGTGCCGTACGTCGACGACGTCGATGCACTGATCGACTCCGTCGACGCCGTCGCGTTCGCGGTACCCCCCGAGGTGCAGTTCGATCTCGCCCGTCGGGCGGCTGCCGCGGGTCGACATGTGTTGTTGGACAAGCCGATCGCCGGTTCCGCGGCGGATGCGGCCACTCTCGTGGCCGCGATCGACGAGGCCGGGGTCTCGTCGATGGTCACGCTGACGCGTCGCTTCGCACCCGAGACCCGAGCATTCCTCGACGCCGTGCGCGACACGGAGGTCGCGACCGTGACGGCGACCTGGCTGTCCGGCGCCCTGCTCGGCGGCGAGTACGCCGACTCGACGTGGCGGCAGGAGGGCGGCGCCCTCATGGACGTCGGCCCGCACGTTCTCGATCTCGCGATGGAGGTGCTCGGACCGGTCGAGTCCGTGGCGTGGGCGAGGCGTGACGACGCGTCCGACACGTGGTCGCTGGCTCTGCAGCACGGGAGCACCGCCGGAGTCCGGACGAGCCTGGTGACGCTGTCCATGCGGACGCCTGTGCGCCCGTCGGTGCTGCGGGTCGGCGCGAGCGGACCGGGCGGCCTGGTCGAGTTGTCGGACCGCACCACGCCACCCGACCGGTGTTACGCGGTACTGCTCGACGAGTTCCTGGAGTCCGTCCGGACCGGCACCCGCCACGAGTGCTCGGCACAACGCGGACTCGCTCTGCAGCGCGTCATCGAGCAGTGCCGGACCCTCGTGGCGAGCGGTCGGTGACGCGCACCCGTCAGGCGGGTGCGACCTCGACGATCATCTCCACCTCGACGGCTGCGCCCAGGGGCAGCTCGGCGACTCCGACAGCCGACCGAGCGTGGATACCGGCGTCGCCGAACAGCTCACCGAGCAGGTTCGACGCACCGTTGATCACGCCGGGCTGACCGGTGAATCCCGGTGCCGACGCGACGAATCCGACGACCTTGACGATGCGGACCACGGAGTCGATGCCGACCAGGGCGTCGATCGCGGCCAGTGCGTTCAACGCACAGACGCGGGCGGCGGCGGTCGCGTCCTCGGCCGACACCTCGGCCCCGACCTTGCCGGTGGCGGTCAGCGCGCCGTCCACCATGGGCAGCTGACCCGAGGTGAAGACGTGGTCTCCCGACCGCACCGCGGGAACATAGGACGCGACCGGCGGCACGACGGGCGGAAGGGTCAGCCCGAGCTCGCCGAGCTTCTCCGTCACACCCATGTCAGCTCTTCGGGCGCTTGAAGTAGGCGACCAGGTTCTCGCCGGTGGGGCCGGGCATGACCGTGACCAGCTCCCAGCCGTCGGCACCGAAGTTGTCGAGGATGGCCTTGGTGTTGTGGATCAGCAGGGGTGCGGTGAAGTATTCCCACGTCGTCGATGCGCTCATGGCAGGAGCCTATAGCGCACCGGGTCAGTAAGGTCGAGGACGTGTCGGAGACAGCAGGTGCGACGTCGCACCCCACCGGATCGTCCCCCCAGGCGGAGCGAGGATGGCCGCCCGAAGCGGACCGCGCTCGACTGCACTTCGTCTCGGGCAAGGGTGGGACGGGCAAGAGCACCGTCGCCGCCGCGCTCGCCCTGGCCCTCGCCGCAGGTGGGCGCAAGGTTCTACTGGTCGAGGTCGAGGGACGCCAGGGCATCGCCCAGCTCTTCGACGTCCCCCCGCTGAGCCCGGTGGACACCAAGGTGGCCTCCGCCGACGGCGGTGGTGAGGTGTACGCGCTGGCCATCGACATCGAGACCGCGTTCCTCGAGTACCTCGACATGTTCTACAACCTCGGCTTCGCCGGCCGGGCGATGCGGCGGGTGGGAGCCATCGAGTTCGCCACCACCATCGCCCCCGGTCTGCGCGACGTACTCCTCACCGGCAAGGTGAAGGAGCGTGCGGTCCGCACCGAGAAGAACGGTCGGCTGCTCTACGACGAGATCGTCGTCGACTCGCCGCCGACGGGGCGGATCGGGAGCTTCCTGGACGTGACGACGGCGATGCGCGACCTCGCCAAGACCGGCCCGGTGCGATCGCAGAGCGAGGGTGTGGTGAAGCTGCTCCACTCCGAGCAGACACTGGTGCACCTGGTGACGCTGCTCGAGGCGCTGCCGGTGCAGGAGACCGCCGATGCTGCTGCGGAACTCGCAGCGGCCGATCTCCGACTGGGCACCGTGGTCGTCAACCGCACCGAGGAGTCGTTCCTTCCGGCGGAGGCGCTCGCCGAGGCGGCCTCCGGGAACCTCGACGCCGCCGCGATCGAGAAGAAACTCGCCGATGCCGGAATCACGCTGTCGGAGGACGACTTCGCCGGCCTGCTGACCGAGTCCATCGAGCACGCGTCGAGGCTCGCGGCCCAGCGCGAGAGCGAACAGCGTCTCGGTGACCTCGCGGTGCCGCGCCTGACGCTCCCGGCTCTGGCCGACGGCATGGACCTCGGCGGACTGTACGAGCTCGCCCACCACCTCACGGAACAGGGAGTGCGATGAGCACCGTTCCCACTCTCGACATCGGGTCCATCCTGACCGATCCGTCGTCGCGGATCGTCGTGTGCTGCGGCTCCGGCGGTGTCGGCAAGACCACCACCGCGGCGTCGATGGCGTTGCGGGCAGCCGAGAACGGGCGCCGGGTAGTCGTGCTGACGATCGATCCCGCACGGCGCCTGGCCCAGGCTCTCGGCGTCGGCGAGCTGGACAACACTCCGCAGCCGGTCGCCCTCGGGCCCGGCGCCACCGGCGAACTGCACGCGATGATGCTCAACATGCGTCGGACGTTCGACGAGATGGTGATGGAGCACTCGACGCCGGAGAAGGCACAGCAGATCCTGAACAATTCCTTCTATCAGACTGTGGCGTCGTCCTTCTCGGGGACGCAGGAGTACATGGCGATGGAGAAGCTGGGGCAGCTCGCCGCCAGCGGTGACTGGGATCTCGTGGTCGTGGACACGCCGCCGTCGCGCAACGCGCTGGACTTCCTCGACGCCCCACAGCGTCTGGGGTCGTTCCTCGACGGTCGCATGATCAAGCTGCTGATGGCCCCGGGTCGCGGGCTGGGCCGAGTGGTCACCGGCGCCGTGGGTCTCGCGATGCGCGGCGTCTCGTCCATCGTCGGCAGCCAGATGCTCTCCGACGCTTCCGCTTTCGTGCAGTCGCTGGACTCGATGTTCGGTGGCTTCCGCGAACGTGCGCGCCACACGTACGACCTGCTGCGTCAGGACGGAACCCATTTCGTCGTCGTCGCGGCCGCGGAGCCCGACGCGCTGCGGGAGGCATCCTTCTTCGTCACCCGCCTGTCCGAGGACGGCATGCCGTTGGCCGGACTGGTGCTCAACCGCACGCACCCGACGCTGAGTTCGCTGCCGTCCGACCACGCCGTCACGGCCGCCGACCAGTTGGACGCCGAAGGCACCCCCGATGCCGCTCTGGCCGCGGGAGTGCTTCGCGTGCACGCGCATCGGGCCGTCACCGCGAAGCGCGAGATCGGACTGCTGCGTCGTTTCACCGCCGCTCACCCCCGTGTTCCCGTCGTGGGGGTGCCCTCGCTGCCGTTCGAGGTGTCCGATCTCGACGCACTGCGTGCCGTCGCCGATCAGCTGACCGGCACCGCCTGAGCCTCTGCGCTCAGGCGGTGAGCCGCAGGCCCGCGCCGGGGCCGCCGCTCTCGTCGATCGCACGCAGGATCGACACCAGGTCGGTGACGACGGCGGGGCCGATGCAGGGTGCCACGAGGTAGGCGTTCACCATGCCGACCACGGACGTTCCCCGCACCACCGGCGCACCGGAGTCCCCGGCGTTCACGCACACCTGGGCGAACACCTGCTGGGAGTTCAGGATGTCACCGTAGGAGACTCCACACGTCGCACCGGTCGTACGACCCTGCTTGCACACGGTCTCGGCCAGCCGTGCGGGATCCCCGACAGCCGTGATGGTGGTGCTGCCGACGGAGGCCACCGGGGCCACCCGCTCCGCGTCGAACTCGATGATCGCCGTGTCGTACGCGGGCAGAACCGCGACAACGGAGCCCACATCTCCTGCGGCGGAGTCGCTCTCGCTCGCCACGGTGTCGCCGACCCGCCCGCAGTGGCCTGCGGTGAGCCCGATGGTGCGCCCGGCGGTGTCCGCACCGATCACGGTGAGACTGCACAGTGTCTCTCGTCCGTCCTGCGTCAGGACCAGCCCGGAACCCCCGCCCAGCTCCACGCGCTCGGCGGCGGAGGCCTGAGCCCCGCCGCCGAGAACGAGCGAGCAGAGGACGGCGAGACCGACCAGAAGTACTCGCATCGGTGTGACTACTTCTTCACTGCGGGCGGCGCCTCGAGCAGCGTGACGAACTGCTGCGCATTGGCCACGGCGGAACCGAGACCACCGATGGCGGTACCGGCGAGCGATCCACCGGCGCCGAGCAGCAGGGCGCCACCGATGCATCCGGCGATCGGGCCCGCACCGAAGAGGAGCGCGACGGGAGCGGAGACGACGCCGGCCGCGGCCGCACCGAGGAGGCAGCCGCCGACGAGACCGGTTGCGGCACCGAGGAATCCACCGACCGTGGCGGTGAGCGACAGGTTGTCCTTGACGCCGGCGACCGCGGCGGGCAGGTCCACCTGGTTCAGGCCCGGAATGTCGTAGACCGGCGCGGCGGGCGCAGCGGCGTCGACCGCGAGGGTCGCGGTGTTGCCCTCGACCTGAGCGGACACGGGATGCGCCAGTCCGTCGACGGCGAGAGCCAGCGGCACCGAATCGACGACGACACCCGAGTCGTCGCGGATGACCAGGTGGTTGTTCTCGTTGCTCAGGGTTCCCGAGTCGGTGGTCACGAGCAGCCCGGTGCCCGCGGCCACGGCGTTCCAGTGCACCTCGGGAGCAGCGGCGGGTGCCGGATCGGCGTACGCGGTCGCGGAGGCGGTGCCCAGCGACACGATCGTCATCGCGGCGACAACCGCGATCTTGTTCATCTTCATGCCCGTCGAGTCCTTTTCGCAGTGGGAGCGAATCCGCGCTGATCGTCGGATCCGTCAAGCGGCGAGTGCCGAGCAGGATTCAACGGTCACGGTGAGACGGTGTCAATCGACGTGCGAGACAACGGAAAGCGAACCGCGAGGGACGGGCCGACACACGGACCGGGCGCGGCCGGGGCACCGAACGCCGGGTCCGATTCGGTGCCGGGCACGACCGGCGCGGCGGCAGGCGAGCGGGCGCCCCCACGGTCCGCGTCGACGACGGCGCAGGTCAGAGCGTGGAAAGCCTTCCCGCGCGGGCGCGGCAGCCGAGCGACCGTGCGTCACGCTTCTTCCGATACGACCGATTCCGTTGTGACGCACACAGACTCGATGGAGGTCCGATTCGTCCGCGCTGTCGCGTGTGGTCGATCGACACGGGCGGGCGTGACAGACACCCCGCGCCCCGGACGGGTCCCGACGCGTCGTCGGGCGTTCACGAAGAGTTCATGCGGTGCGACGAGAGATCTCCCACCGCGAATCGGACATCGCGGTGGGAGATCACAGGAACCGTGGCCGGTCGCCCGGCGGCGGCGTGGGTCAGACGGCCGACTGGTGGTGACGCTGGGTCTCGAAGAACTCGGCCCAGGAGTCCACCTCGGGGTGCTGCTTGATCAGGGCCCGGCGCTGACGCTCTGTCATGCCGCCCCAGACGCCGAACTCGACACGGTTGTCGAGGGCGTCCGCTCCGCACTGCATGAGCACGGGGCAGTGACGGCAGATCGTTGCGGCCTTGCGCTGCGCGGCGCCGCGGACGAACAGTTGATCGGGATCCACTCCCCGGCATCGCGCCTGCGATACCCATGCGATGCGCGCTTCGGCTTCCCCGATGTCGAGCGCTGCATTCGGCGTTCCTGTGTGCATTCGTTGACCCCTTACCGTCGGCGAACACCGTTTCCCTGGCGTTCCGGGCGTCCCACCCGCCGACGCAGCTCACGCTGCACAGCGAACTGAGGAGCACCCCACTAACTGATGTGATTGTTATCTGAATCACATCGTGTCCATCAATGTAGGGGAAAGGCCGCGCGGGAAGCAAGGTGGGGGATCACTTTTCTGGTACGCCCGTGCGATCGGTCACATCGGAGCAGGTCAGCCGTCCACATGTCCGGTACGGGCTGTGTCCCGGAGGAGCCACGTACTCTGTTGTTCGTGCCGATCGCCAAGACTGTCGCCAAACTCGCCGGGTGCTCCGCCCTGGCCGGCGCGCTGCTCGCCGGAGTCATGTTCCCGCTCGCCGGCGGGTTCGGATTCGCGTCCAACCGCGCCGCCGACACCGTGGACAACGTCTCCGCGGAACTCGTCGAGGGAACGGTGCCCGCCGTGTCCACGATGGTGGACTCCGCGGGCAACCCCATCGCGTGGCTCTACGAGCAACGACGCTTCGAGGTGCCGAGCGACCGCATCTCCAACGAGATGAAGCTCGCCATCGTCTCCATCGAGGACCGCCGGTTCGCCGAGCACGAGGGCGTCGACTGGCAGGGCACGGTGCGCGCCTTCCTGACCAACACCACCAGCGGACAGGTGGAGCAGGGCGCGTCCACCCTCGATCAGCAGTACGTGAAGAACTACCAACTGCTCGTCGTAGCCAAGACGGACGCCGAACGCCGCGCCGCCATCGAGACCACTCCCGCGCGCAAGATCCGCGAGATCCGCATGGCGCTGACGCTGGACAAGCAGCTGACCAAGGACGAGATCCTCACGCGCTACCTCAACCTGGTGCCGTTCGGTAACTCGTCCTACGGCATCCAGGACGCGGCACAGACGTACTTCGGCATCGACGCGAGCCAGCTGAGCCTGACGCAGGCGGCAATGCTCGCGGGCATGGTGCAGTCCAGCTCCGCCCTCAACCCGTACACCAACTACGACGGCGTGATGGCGCGACGGAACACCGTTCTCGACACGATGATCCAGAACATCCCGGACCGCGCGGCGGAGATCGAGGCCGCCAAGGCCGAGCCGCTGGGCGTGCTGCCGGAGCCCAACCAGTTGCCGCGCGGCTGCATCGCCGCCGGTGATCGTGGCTTCTTCTGTGACTACGCGCTGCAGTACCTGGCCGACGCCGGCATCAGCAAGGACCAGGTGGACAAGGGCGGCTATCTGATCAAGACCACTCTCGACCCGGCCGTGCAGTCCTCCACGAGCGCCGCCCTGTCCGGGAACAGCAGCCCGGATCTCGACGGTGTCGCGACGGTCATGAACGTCATAGCGCCGGGGCAGGACTCGCACCGCATCCTCGCGATGGGGTCGTCGCGGCGCTACGGCCTGAACGGCGACGCCAACGAGACCGTCCAGCCGCAGCCGTACTCCCTGGTGGGCAGCGGTGCCGGGTCGATCTTCAAGATCTTCACCACCGCCGCCGCGATGGAGAAGGGCCTCGGCACGTCCGCGGTCCTGCAGGTGCCCAACCGCGTCGAGGTCAAGGGACTCGGCGACGGCGGTGCGCGCGGGTGCCCTCCCTCGACGTACTGCGTGACCAACGCCGGCAACTACCCGCAGTCACTCTCGGTGACCGACGCGCTGGCACAGTCCCCCAACACCGCCTTCGTGAAGCTGATCGAGTCGGTCGGCGTCACCCCGACGGTCGACATGGCCGTCCGCCTGGGCCTGCGCTCGTACACGCTGCCCGGCACAGCCGGCCAGGGCACCGACCAGAGCCTCGCCGACTACCAGAAGGAGGCGAACCTCGGCTCCTTCACGCTCGGACCGACCTACGTCAATCCGCTGGAACTGTCCAACGTGGCCGCGACCCTCGCGTCCGGCGGCAAGTGGTGCCCGCCCAACCCGATCGACAGCGTCTTCGATCGCAGCGGCAAGCAGATCCCCGTCACGCAGCAGGCGTGCGAGCAGGTCGTGGAGCCGGGACTGGCGAACACACTGGCCAACGCGATGAGCAAGGACGATCAGCCCGGCGGCACGTCGGCGTCCGCCGCGAGCTCGGTGGGCTGGTCGCTGCCGATGTCCGGCAAGACCGGCACCACGGAATCGCACCGGTCCTCGGGATTCCTCGGATTCACGAACCGGTACGCCGCCGCCGCCTACACCTACGGCGATTCCCCGACTCCCAGCGAGATCTGCTCGTTCCCCCTGCGCCCGTGTGGTTCGGGCAACCTGTTCGGCGGTAACGAGCCTGCACGGACCTGGTACGACGCGATGGATCCGGTGGCCACGAATTTCGGCGACGTCGGACTCCCGGCCGTCGACCAGAAGTACGTGCGCGGATCGGCCAACGGCCAGGTTCCCGACGTCACGGGCCTGACGCAGAACTCCGCGACCTCGCAGTTGCAGGCCGCAGGGTTCCGCGTGCAGGTGGCGACCACCGCGTCGTCGGAGGGTCGGGGCACCGTGGTCAGCACGTCACCCTCGGGTTCCGCCATTCCGGGATCGACGGTCACGATCTACATCAGCGACGGGTCCGTCCGGGCGGCACCGGCGGCACCCGCGCCGGGGATCCAGCTCCCGGCGTTGCCGCCCGGGGTCACCCTGCCGGCGATCCCCGGGCTGACGGCACCGCCGCGCTAGCTGCGGCAGTGCCGTGCGGCGGCGAGTGCCCTACAGCCGAGCCTTGACCGCGGCCGAGATGCGGGAGCCGTCGGCCTTGCCGGCGGCGTTCGCCGTGGCGGCCTTCATGACCTGTCCCATCTGTCGCATCGCCGGGCGCTCACCGAGTTCCTCGGCCACCTGCGCGATGGCCGTGTCGGCGACGTCGGCCAGTTCGGCGTCGGTCAGCGGCGTCGGCAGGTACTCGTCGATGATCTGCGCCTCGGCACGCTCGGTGGCGGCGAGTTCACCGCGCCCGTTCTGGGTGTAGATCTCGGCGGACTCGCCGCGCTTCTTCGATTCCTTGGCCAGCACGCGCAGCACGTCCTCGTCGGTGAGCTCGTGCGCTTCCTTGCCCGACACCTTCTCGGTCTGTACCGCCGACAGCAGCATTCGCAGCGTCGCCGTCCGGAGCTTGTCCTTCGCCTTCATCGATGTCGTCAGATCCGCCCGCAGGCGCTTTTCCATGTCACAGTTCTCGGCCATGTCGGAAACGGTACTGTCGACGAGGTGTCCGGTACATCAGCGTTCCCCCGTCGCTCGGCGCACTCGCTTCCGAGTCTGCAGTCGGCCGCGCGTTCTCTCGCCACTCCCGGAGGGATCGCGGCTCTCGCCGCGGGATCGGCGGCGGTGGGGTTGACCTACGCCACGGCCATCGAGCGGAACGCCTTCGCGCTGCGGGAGACCACCATGCCGGTGCTCGCCCCGGGGTCGTCGACGCTGCGTGTCCTGCACATCAGCGACCTGCACATGATGCCGGACCAGAAACTCAAGCAGAACTGGGTGCGTGAGCTCGATCGGCTCGAACCCGATCTCGTCGTGAACACCGGCGACAACCTGTCCCACCAGCGGTCGGTGCCGGCCGTGGTGCAGTCGCTCGGGTCGCTCCTCGGTCGGCCAGGGCTGTTCGTGTTCGGCTCGAACGACTACTTCGCGCCCGTGCCCAAGAACCCCCTGAAGTACTTCTCGAAGAATCACAAGAAGGTGTTCGGGAACCCGCTGCCGTGGCAGGACCTGCGGGCGGCCTTCACCGAGCGCGGGTGGATGGACGTCACCCACGTCCGCCGCGAGCTCGAGGTGTCCGGCGTCCGGATCGCGACGGCCGGGGTGGACGATCCGCACCTGAAGCGTGATCGCTACGACACCATCGCCGGCGCGCCGAACTCCATCGCCGACGTGAGCATCGGCATCACCCACTCTCCCGAACCGCGCGTGCTCGATCGCTTCGCGGCGGACGGATACGACCTGGTGCTCGCGGGACACACCCACGGCGGCCAACTGTGCCTCCCGTTCTACGGCGCACTGGTGACCAACTGCGAGCTCGACCGCTCTCGCGTCAAGGGACCCTCGCGCTGGGGTGCCCACACCCGACTGCACGTCTCGGCCGGACTCGGGACGTCGCCGTATGCGCCGTACCGCTTCTGCTGCCGTCCCGAGGCCACCCTGATCACCCTCGTTCCGGCGAAGCGTCCGCCCAGGACCTCACCCGAACAGGGCGTTTCGCGTTCCGAAGCCATGGTGCGATAGAGTTGCAGAGCTGCCCTGACGGGGAGTGAACGGCCACGGGGTGTGGCGCAGCTTGGTAGCGCGCTTCGTTCGGGACGAAGAGGTCGTGGGTTCGAATCCCGCCACCCCGACTCGTGGTTGAGACATGACGGAAGGCCCTGCACCGGGATGCCGGTACAGGGCCTTCCGTCATGTCGGGGTCAGGGCCAGGGGACAGTGGCCTGCAGAACCGCTTCCTGCAGCGCAGTCGTGCGGAGCTCCGTCACCTTCTGATACTCCGGATCGGCCACCATCTCGCTGAATGCCGTTCGCGAGGGATAGAGGACGAGAAGCACCGCGTCCCAGCTCTGTCCGGTCTCCGCGACGAGCGTTGTCGAGCCGTCGCCCGCGAACAGGACCTCGCCCCCGTGGCGGGGGAGAAAGGTCTCGTCGAGCTCCCGCGCGTAGTCCGCGTACGAGTCCCGACCACCCTCCGCGAAGCGGAGGAGGTTGAGCATCACCACCGGTCCCCCGGGATCGTCTTCCAGGAAACGCTTCAGGTCTCTTCCACGAGGATCGATGGCCATGGCTCCAGTATGAGAGACACTCGCCGTCGGAACAGCCGAATTATGTTGCCGGACGGACGGTGCCGCCGGCAGCCGATCACGACCGGCGATACCGAACCGTGGAGTCTGCCTATCATGACGGCATGACACGGTTCCGGTTCGCGGTCGCGTTCATCGCGGCGACAGCAGTGCTCGGTCTCGCCGGTTGCTCCGACAGCTCCGGTGATACACAGTTCGACGGGCTCACGGTCGGTCAACGCGTGTACGACCGCACCGGGGACTCGCTGGGTCCGGCCGACGTCGAGGCGCTGGAGCAGCGACTCGACGCGCTGCGCGCCGAGACCGGGGCCGACGTCGTCGCGTACGTCCGCGAACTGGACGCCGACTCGGACGACACCCTCGATCAGGTGGAGGCACTCCAGCAGGCGTGGGTGTCGACGGCGGACGTCGATCAGGACGTCGCCGGTGCCATCCTGATCAACCGCGAGCCCGGTACCGACGACGAGGCTCGGGCCGGGATCTTCCTCGGTTCCACCTTCGACGACGGCAATGTTCCCCGCGACGAGCAGGAAGCGATCATCGAGGACGCCCTGGTGCCGCCGCTGCGCGACGGTGACGTCGCGGGCAGTCTGACGAACGGCATCGACCGGCTCGAGTCCTCCATCCTGGTCGGGCCACCGGTGACGGCGCTCGACGAGTTCGCCGCCGGGCCGGGGTCGACGTGGCTCCCGTGGACCGGTCTCGCCGTCGTGCTGGTCGGCTCCGCGGGCGCGGCGCAGATCTACCGTCGCCGTTCGCGGCCCACGGTGTCGGCGCAGCCTCCGACGACCTACCGACCCGATCACACCACCGATCCCGCGATCGTCACGGCTCTGGTCCATCGGAGCGCGCAGGCGAGTGCGGTGCCGGCCACGCTGCTGGCGCTCGCGGCGGCCGACGCAGTGGCTCTCGAGTCCGAGCCGGGTTCCGGGTCGAAGAAACGTGGCAAGGACACGCTCCGAGTCCGACTGCTCGACCGCGGCAAGGTACGCGGCGACGTGCAGGACGCCGTCTGGACCATGCTGTCCGAGAAGGCCGAGGGCGACGTGGTGGACAGCGCCGCGCTCACGAAGCTCGCGCAGGGTCACGGCGCGACGAAGGCCGTCGTCGACGCGCACCTCGAGGCGAACGGGTGGGTGCGCCACGGCACGGCCGGACCACGCTGGGGTCTGGTCGGACTGGCACTTCTCGGCGGTGCAGTCATGGTGGGCGCAGGCGTGGTCGCTGCTTCCGGGGCCCCGATCATGCTGGTCGCCGCGATTCCCGGCGGGATCCTGCTGATCGCCGGCCTCGTCATGACGGTCGCCTACTCGCGATTCTCGGCTGCCGGTCTCGACGCCGCTCGTCCCTGGGAGGCCTACCGTGACGGGTTGAAGCAGTCGGGAAAGGACGACGACTCCTCGCTCGATCTGGACGACGCACTGCCCGACATCGTCGCGCTGGGGCTCGGCTCCACGTTCACGAAGCGCCTCGAGGCGGCCACGGACGCGGACGGCGGAACGACGCTGCGTGCCTTCGCCTCACCGTCCGGATCACTGCACGCCTCGGACCCGGCACTGCTGAACTGGGTCGTCTTCTCCTCGGTGTTCACCTCGACCAACAGCAGCGCCGGCACGGTGTCCGGGGCCGGCGCGGGTGGCGGTGGCGGCGCCGCGGGGAGCACCTGAGACCATTCCGGGTGTGACCGACACTCCGTCATCACGTCCCGCGTATCGCAACGGCGCGGGCAGCAGCGCGCTGGTAGCGGGCATCGTCGCGCTGGTCTGCGCGTTCGTGCCCTTCGTGGGTGACATCGTCGCGGTGCCCACCGGCATCCTCGCGGTGGTGTGCGGATGGGTCGGTATCGGCCGGGACGAGGACGGCACGGCCACCAACGGCCGCGAGGCGATGATCGGAGCCGCGCTGGGCGGCGCCGCACTGTTCGTCGTCTTCGTGTCCTTCGCCGCCACCACGCTCTGAGCCGATGGGCTGCCGCCGTAACGGCGCGGAAACCGAGAAGACCGACGAACGACACGGGCAGGGCCGACACTGTGTCCCATGGTGTCGTTGTCGAGGTTCACTCGCGGTCGGGCGGGCACGCATCCGGTCGACCACATTCCCCCGCTGTCGGTGCTGGCTCCACTCGGCCTGCAGCACGTGCTCGCGATGTACGCGGGCGCGGTCGCCGTCCCTCTCATCGTCGGCAGCGCCCTGGTCGCCGCGGGGGAACTGCAGTCGAGCGACCTGCCGTACCTCATCACGGCCGACCTGTTCGTCGCCGGGATCGCGACACTGATCCAGGCGGTCGGGTTCTGGCGCTTCGGGGTACGACTACCGTTGATGCAGGGCTGCACCTTCGCCGCGGTGACACCGATGATCGCCATCGGCTCGCAGTACGGCGTCACCGCCATCTACGGTTCCGTGATCGCGTCCGGCGTGTTCATGATGGCGCTGGCGCCGGTGTTCGCGAAGCTGCTCCACCTGTTCCCGCCTCTGGTCACGGGCACGGTCATCCTGATCATCGGCCTGTCGCTGATGCCGGTGGCGGCCGGATGGTTCGGCGGCGGAACGGGATCCGAGGACTTCGGTGATCCGAAGTACATCGGGATGGGCGCACTCACGTTGCTGATCATCCTGCTGATCGAACGGTTTGCTCCCCCGGCCGCCAAGCGACTGAGCATCCTGCTCGGACTCGTCGCCGGCACCGTCATCGCGATCCCGCTGGGCATGACCGACTTCAGTGGTGTGCGGGAACAGGACTGGGTCGGCGTGACTACGCCCTTCCACTTCGGATTCCCGACGTTCGAGGTCAGCGCGATCATCACCATGTGCATCGTCGCGCTGGTCATCATGACCGAGACCACGGGCGACATCATCGCTGTCGGCGAGATCGTCGACAAGAAGGTTCCGCCTCGCCGTCTGGCCGACGGTCTGCGCGCCGACGGCCTGTCGACGATGCTCGGTGGCATCTTCAACACGTTCCCGTACACGGCGTTCGCGCAGAACGTGGGGCTGGTGGCGATCACGGGCGTCAAGACCCGCCATGTGGCCACGTTCGCCGGCGGCATCCTCATCCTGCTGGGGTTGCTGCCGAAACTCGGTGCCGTGGTGGAGGGTGTGCCGCTTCCCGTGCTCGGTGGCGCGGGCATCGCACTGTTCGGCATGGTGGCCGCGAGTGGCGTCCGCACGCTCGCGCAGGTGTCGTTCAACAACACGAACATCCTGGTGGTCGCCGTCGCGGTGGGCGTCGGACTGTTGCCCACGGTGTCGCCGGACCTCTACGACCGGTTCCCCGACTGGTTCCAGACCATCTTCCACTCCGGCATCAGCGCGGGTGCGCTGTGCGCGGTGGTCCTGAACATGCTGCTGAATTCGGAGTCGTTGCGCGACAAGCTGTCCACCGACACGGATCCGCCGGCCCACGACGCTGTGCGTGGACCGGCGCTCTGATCGATCCGTCGGTCAGGACGACGCTGCGCGGAGCTTCTCGAGCAGTGGCCCGGCGGCCTCGGCAAGGAAGCGCTCCTGGGTCTCGTCGCCGACCTGCACGAGTGCGATGTCGGTGAAACCGGCCTCCCAGTAGGGCGCCACCTTCTCGACGATCGCATCGAGATCCGGTCCGCAGGGGATGGTTCCGGCCACGTCCTCCGGCCGGACGAACTGTGTCGCACCCGCGAAGCCGGCCGTCGTCGGCAGGTCCGCGTTCACAGCCCACCCACCCGCGAACCAGCGGAACTGGTCGTGCGCGAGCTCGGTGGCCGCCTTCTCGTCCGGACCCCAGCAGATGGGGATCTGACCGACCTTCTTCGACTCCCGGTTCAGGCCCGTGCCGATGTGCCTGGCCTTGTCCCAGCCCTCGACCAGCTCGGACTTCGGCTCCGTCGAGATCATGTGGTCGCCGAGCGGCGCGAACCGTTCGATCGACTTCGACCCCGAGACCGCGATGCCGATCTCGAGCGGGTGTTCGGGGGTGTCCCACAGGCGCGCCGAGTCGACGCGGTAGTGCTCGCCCTGCCACGTGATCAGTTCACCCGACTGAAGTTGCCGGATGATCTTGACCGCTTCCTCGAACATGTCCTGACGCTTGTCCACCGAGGGCCAACCCTCGCCGACGACGTGCTCGTTCAGGTTCTCGCCGCTTCCCAGGCCCAGCGTGAAACGGCCGTCGGCGAGGATCTGCAGCGTTGCCGCCTTCTGCGCGACGATCGCCGGGTGGTACCTGATGATGGGGCAGGTCACGTACGTGTAGAGGCCGACTCGGGACGTCGCCTGCGCCACCGCGCCGAGCATCGTCCAGGCGTAGGACGCGTGTCCCTGTGACGACAACCAGGGTGAGTAGTGATCGCTGGACACCTCGAAGTCGAACCCGGCGTCCTCCGCCTTCACGGCGTAGTCGACGAGCTGCTTCGGTCCGCTCTGCTCGGTCATGAGGGTGTAGCCGAAACGTGTCATGGGCGTGGGTCCTCTCTAGATGGTCGCGACGGAACCGGAGTCGACGCGGTAGTTCGAGCCGTTGACGAAGCTGGCGCGCTCCGAGCACAGGAACGTGATCACCGACGCCACTTCCTCCGGGGTACCCCGTCGGCCGAGTTCCATGAACGGCCGGTCCTCCTTCAGGAAGCTCTCGATGGCCTCGTCGCGGTCGGTGCCACGCTCGTCGGCTCGCTTGTCCATCATCGCGTCCGTCATCGGGGTGTGGATGAAGGCCGGAGACACCGCGTTCACCAGGACACCCTCGGACGCATACGTCTTCGACAGTCCCTTGACCAGCGACAGGATGCCGGCCTTGGCCGCGCAATAGGGCAGCTCGTCGATGTAGGGCTGCTCCGCGTCCTCGGACGCGAGCAACACGATGCGTCCCCATCCGCCCGCGCGGAGTTCGGGAAGGAAGGCGCGCACGACGCGCACCGGCCCGAGAAGGTCGACCTCGATCGTCGTCGACCACCCGTCGTCGTCGATCTCGTGGAACATGCCCTGTGCGCCGGTGATGCCGGCGCTCTGCACCAGGATGTCCACGGTGCCGAGCGCCTCGACCGCCTTCGCGTGCATCGCCTCGACGTCGGCGGGCTTCGTCACGTCCGCGGCGAACGCCGTGACGGCACCCTCCGGTCCGGTGAGCTCGGCAGCGCCGGCGGCCAGCTTGTCCTGGTCCTTGTCCGTGACGAAGACCCGGACACCCTCGTCGAGCAGCATCTGCGCCGTGCACCACCCGATTCCCGAGTCCGCGCCGGTGACGACAGCAGTTCTGCCCGTGATTCCGAGGTCCATGTGGTCCTACTTTCCTGTGTTGGAGGTCGTGTGGTCGTGGCCGCTGGCGAGCGTGAGCGCAGCGTTGATGAGAGCGAGATGGGAGAGCCCCTGCGGGAAGTTGCCCAGAAAGGTCGACGGTTCGTCCTCCGCCGACCGGTCGGGATCGATCATCTCGGCGAAGAGGCCGACGTCGTTGCCGCTGGTGACCAGTCGATCCATGAGTGCGGTGGCCTCGGTGTCGCGGCCGAGCTTGGCGAGGGCGCCGACGACCCAGAACGAGCAGGCGACGAACGTACCCTCGACCATCTGCATGCCGGAGTAGCGGTAGAGGTGGTCGCCGGAACCGAGTTCGTCGCGCAGAGCGTCGACGGTCCTCGACATCCGCTCGTCGTCGACGCACCGACTGCCCGCGTGCAGCAACACGGAGGCGTCGAGTTCATCCGTGCCCGGGTACCAGACGTAGGCGCCGCGCGACTCGGACCAGCAGTTGTCGTCGATCCACTGGGCGATGTGGTCGCGCTCGGTCACCCACCTGTCCGCGATGCCGGGAATCATGCCCTGCTCGGAGAGGTGCACCGCGCGGTCGAGCGCGTGCCAGCAGCCCATCTTGGAGGATGTGTAGTGCCGGATCGTGGGCAGCTCCCACATCCCGGCGTCCTTGCGGCGCCAGATGTCACACGTCGTGTCGGCGATCTCCGCGAGAAGTCGACCGGTGGGCGCATCGAGTACGTTGCCCGCGTCGACGTAGAGGGACACGATGTCGAACAGGTCACCGAAGATCCCCTGCTGCAACTGAGTTGCCGCCTCGTTTCCGTTGATCACCGGACCGACGCCGCGCCACCCCGGCACGTCGGGATATGTCGAGCCGCCCGGGATCTCGCCGTTCAGGGTGTAGAACACCTGCGTGATCTGCTCGTTGCTGCGGATGATGCGCAGCAGCCACGCCACCGCGGCGTGGACCTCCTCGCGCAGACCGAAGCGGATCAGCGCCTTGATCGTGTACGCGGTGTCACGCACCCACGCGTAGCGGTAGTCCCAGTTCTTGGCACCGGCCCACCGCTCCGGCAGCGAGGTCGTCGCCGCTGCCGCGATGGCACCGGACGGGCTGTACAGCAGTAGCTTCAATGCGAGGGCGCTACGGTGCACCTCGTCGTGCCAGGGGCCCTCGTACCGGAACTCCTCGGACCACATCTGCCAGTTGGCTATCGTTCGGTCGATGCCCGAATCGACGTCCTCCGGCACCGGGAGATACAACGGTTCCACCTCGGTACCGACCACGGCCACGAGGGAGCGCGAACCGACCTCGGTGGTGAATCGACCACTGATGGAGCGAGATTCGAGCTCGATGTCGTCGGCATTGAGAGTACGCACGCCCAGAGTGACACCGTCGACGCGCAGCACCGTACCGTGCACCGTCTCGTACGACCACGGCGACGCCGTTCCCAGACACGTCCCCGGAGCGACGGACCACTCCATGTCGACACTGCCCTCGACGCCCTCGACGCGCCGTGCGAGCTCGGTCCACGGAAGGCGTCCCGCCACACCGGTGTTCAGTGAGTCCGTGACGTTCACGACGCCCGACTCGGTGGTGAACGTCGTGACCAGGACATTGGTGCCGTCGGCGTACCGACGCGTGGTCGTGAAGTCCTCCGCCGGGCACATCGAGATGTGGCCGCCGGACTCGGCGTCGAGCAGTGCCGCGAACACCGGCGCGGTGTCGAGATTGGGAACGGGAAACCAGTCGATGCGCCCGTCGTCCGCGATGAGCGCGACGGTGCGGCCGTCGCCGATCGCCGCGTAGTTCTCGATCGGTGCGTAGCCGTTCTCTCTCATTCGAGGCGCGCGATCATCGAACTGTCGATGTGCGCCAACAGGTCTGCAGGATCGTCGTACACCGCGGTGGCGCCGGCCTCGGTCAACTCGGCACTCGAGACGCCGCCACTGCGCACTCCGATACACGGGACGCCCGCTGTGACGGATGCCTTCACGTCCCACACGGAATCCCCGACGAAGACGGCGCGCTCGACACCGACGCCGGCACGGTCCAGCGCGATGTCGACGATGCGCGGCTCCGGCTTCGCCGTCTCGACGTCATCCGACGACGTCAACTCCGAGACGATCTCCTCGACCCCGAGAAGTCCGCGAAGGATCGCGAGTTCGTTCTCCGGTGCCGAGGTGGCCAGCACCACCTGCAGCCCGCGGTCTGCTACCGCGCCGAGCAGGTCGAGCGCACCGGGCAGCGGCGACAGCAGGGAGGACATCTCCTCGTAGTACTGCGTGTGTAGTTCCTTCGCGCGTTCCGCCGCGTCCTCGGGTGCGTCACCCGCCAACGACGAGAGCAGCTTCGCGCCGTCCATGCCGATCGAGCGGTGAATCCGCCACGAGTCCACAGCGATACCGGCGTCGGAGAAGGCACGAGCCCAGGCGTGGACATGGGCGTAGTTCGAATCGACGAGCGTGCCGTCGATGTCGAACAGAACGGCGGGAGAAGTCACCCTCCTCGACTACCCGGGGGTGGGGGACGACAAACGGCGGGAGGGCAGCGTCACGACCGGGTGGCCGCCTCCACCGGCACCGTCTCCCCCGTGAGCGTCCTCGGCGACCAGAGCCCGTCGGTCGTGGCAGCGGCGATGCCAGGTGGCGACAGCGCCACCGGAGTGAAGACGAGGGTGCTGCCGTCCGAACACGTGAAGGTGACCGCATCAGGACCGACGGAGCATTCGAGCCCGTCGGATGTCGTGATCGACGTGATGGGCCCCGCCCCGGAGAACACCGTGGCGGAGGCTGCAGCGGGAGTGGTGGTGGTGGTGGTCGGCGCCGGAGACGTCGTGGTCGTTGCGGCGGTGCTCGACGATGCAGGAATCGTCGTCGCGTCGGTCGGTGACACCACCGAGGACGCCGACGGCTGAGCGCTGGTCGTCGTGACCGGTGTCGTCGCGGCCGCTGTCGTCGCGGCCGCTGTCGTCGCGGCCGCTGTCGTCGTGACCGGTGTCGTCGTGACCGGTGTCGTCGTGACCGGTGTCGTCGCAGCCGGTGGTTCCGCTGCGGCTACTCGCGCAGATGCGGCGGTGATCGACACGGGCCCGGTCGGTCCGCCTCCGCACGCCGCGTCGACCAGCACCAGGGTGAACCTGATGTCGAGAAGGATGCCCCCGAGCAGTCCCAGCCTCAGGATCCGGCCGTTCTCCAGCACGAGGCTCGAGCGCGCAGACGACGAGTTGTCGACGACACTGCGAAGTGTTCCCGACACGCCAGGCACCACGACGGTGGACCCGCTCTGGGGGAAATCGAACGACACCGTGCCGCCCGCAGGCGGAATCGCGACGGCGTTTCCGCCTCGAACGGTGATCGAACCCCGAGGGTTCAGCGTCGTCACGTTTGCCGCACTCGGAGGGGTTGCCGTGTAGGTCGGCCCGGAGGTGGTCAGGTCACAGGATGCGGCCGATGTCACAGGCGACGGCACCGAGACCACGTCTGTCGACCCCAGGCCGAGAAGCGACAGCAGTGACGCGTACAGCGTGTAGGACGACAGAGTTGCGCGCGCGTTCACTCTCTGCGACGGGACCGTCGTGCACGGTGCCGGCGTGTTCGGCGCCCATCCGTAGGCCGCGCACGACGAGCCTTGAATCGGTGTTCCCGGAGCAGCGCCTCGCGAAGTCAGCTCGTTGGCCAACCCGAGTACCCCGGCGCTGCTGTACGGCCCGGCCGTGGTGCTGGTGACTGTTCCCGGAGCCGCTTGCGAACGCGTCGCTGCCGGTCCGGGCCACGGCGGGTTCGTTCCGCCCGCGAGCAGATCGAATGCGAGACCCGACGCTGAACCGACGCGTCCGATCTCCGCGTACGCGCTTCCGGCGCTGGGCCATGATCCGATCGACACGGTGGCCGCTGCGTGGTCCCGCCCCTGCCAGGCGGCAACGGTGCCATCCGTGTTCGAGACCACCGACACGACCGTCAGCACAGCAGCGATCAGGACCAGTGCCACCGAGCGCGGGCGGCTCACGGTACCGGCCGCTTCGGCGTTCTCGGCCAGAACATCGCCACGACGAGAGCCGCCATCGAGAGGGTCAGAAGCGCCAGAACCAGGGGACTAGAGAACCACACCACCACCTTCGCGAGGCCGGGCACCGACCACAGCACCTTGCGCACCTCGGTGACGTTGTATCCGGCCGGATCTTCGTACTCGTTGGCATCGCCCTTCAGCTCGAGGAACGTTGCGCCGTCGCGGCCGGGCGAGGTCTCGACCACACGGTGCGTGACAGGCAGCTCGCCGACCCGTGCGATCGTCACGACATCCCCGGGAACGACGGAGTCCGCAGGTACCTCCCGCACCACCGCGAGTGACCCCGTCGGCATCGTCGGTGCCATCGATCCCGTCTTGAACATGATCAACGAGATGTTCAGGGTGAACGACAGAACCACCAACACGATGCAGACGACACCGCCGAGCGCGAGAACGTTGAGAACGGCGTCACCCAGGCGGGAGAAGGCCGAACGACGCCGAGGGGGCGCTGCGTGACGAGTCGACATGGTGTGAGCACTTTCTGGTGGCGCGAAGGGGTGATCGGACACGTGGACTCAGGCGGTACCGAGGAAGGTCCACGTTGCCCGAAGGGTCGACGACGCGGCCCCGGCGGTCCACACCGCGAGGGTGTCGGGCAGCGTCATCCTGAAGCACAGAGGCACAACGGTTCCCGTGGTCGTCGGCGATCCTGCCGGGAGTACGACGGCCCCGCTCGCCGAATCGGCGGACAACGGGACACCGCCCGTGACCGAGCCGACGACGAACGATGCCGTCGAGGCGAACGAGGTGCTGTCACACGTGGGCGATCGAACGACTGCGTACTGCAACAACGATGCGAGGCCCGAGGGCACCGACGCCGTGCCGTCGACGGTCACGGCCACCGCCGGCGACCCGGCAACCGAACGCAACGAGATCGCGCCGTAGACCGACTGACCCGGGAGCAGCGGCGCAGCCGGAAGCAGAGAGAGCACGGCAGGCGCGGCCTCCGAGTGGGTCGCGAAGGGCGCCCCGAGCGTCGCCGACTCGAAGCCGAACGGTGTTGTGCTGAATGCCGATCCGCCCAGGACCCGGTCGGTCCACGACGCCGCGACGTCGGTGGCCGAGAGTGCCGCGACGGCGAGTCCTACGACCAGACCGATCACGGCACCGAGCCGAGCCCGTCGTCCGACGACGGCGTCGTGCGTCCGCGGTTCCGCCGCAGTGTGCCGAGATGGTGCGTGACGAGACATGGGGTGACGAGGAGCAGCCGATTACGGCGTCGGCACCACGGCCTCGGCCTGGAACTGCCAGGTGACCGAATTGGTGGTCTTACCGGCCGCCTGGTCCGCGCTCACGGTCGCAGGCAGGGTCACGGCGAAGCACAGAGGAAGAGCGGTGCCGGTCTTCGGCAGCGTGATGGCCTTGGAGGCGCTTCCCGTGCCGAGGGCACTGCCGACGGGGACGACACTCGCGCCTCCGGTGATCGTTCCGGCCGCGCAGTTCGCCGCGGTGACGCCGCTGACGACCTGATAGGTGAGAAGGGGTGTCAGCGCCCCAGTCGTCGGCGTGGCCCCTCGGAGGGTCACGGCCGCGTCGTATGCGCCGCCTGCACTGGTTCCCAAGCCGACGCGCAGGGCAACCGGCGCGTACACCGTCGTGCCGGGGCTCAGCGCGGAGAAGCCCGTCGTGTAGTTGAAAGTGCCCGCAGTCTCGGCGGTGTTGTATTCCTGCCACGCCCCACTGCCGGCGGCCGAGAAGTCACCCTGCACGTTCCAGTTCTCCGCTGTGAACTGCGCGGTGCCGAACACGTTGTCGCTCCATGCAGCCAATGTCACCGCCGCTCCGACGCCGAGAACCAGCCCACCCGCGAGGAGCGCTCTAACCTTGCGGCGACGGACATCGCGCTGGTCACGCTCTGTCTCGACGGTGAGATCGGTGGTCATGGCAGGTCCCCGTTTCGCTTCGACGAGCCATTACCGCAATGGCTGCGAGCGAACTGTAGATCTATTCTCGAAACCGCACATACCGAACGTTCTTCAATTTCCGCGAACCATTGATAGGTACTCGAGGTAACACAGACCGATCGGGGCGATACGACGAGGCCGTTCGATGAACCGGGCCGGGACGTGAGCCTGTCGGCGTTGCCACCGCCGCTTCGGTGCCCGAAGCAGCGAGCCGGCAGAGAATTCTGACCACACGTTTCAAACGTGATCTACATCACACACGGCAACGCCCGCCGAACCCGCTGAGGGTGCGACGGGCGGCGTCGAGAATCGGAGCGGATCAGACCTTCGCGGCCTCGTCGGCCGGGTCGTCCACCGCGCCGGCGCCGGTCGTGGGGGCGGTCTCGCCCTGTCCGGAGCGCACACCCTCCTCGACCTTCTTGCCGATCTCGGGGTCGACGTTGCTCCAGTACTGGAACACCCGCTGCAGCACAGGCTCGGTGACACCGTTGAGCGCGTGGCCGACGATGTTGCCCACGAGACGCTCGCGGGCGTCGTCGTCCATGATCTCGCGCACGAGAATGCCGGCCTGGACGAAGTCGCCGTCCTCGGGATGCTGCACGTACCCGGTGCGCACGAATCGGGGCTCGAAGTCCCAGGCACCGTCGTCGCCGTACGCGTTCGTGTCGGCGGCGGGACCACCGTACGAGTTCGGGGCGTACACGGGCGTCTCCGCGGAGTTGTAGTGGATGTTCATCGCACCCTCCTTGGAGTAGGAGTTGATCTCCGCCTTCGCCCGATTGACCGGCAGCTGCGCGTAATTGGTGCCGATGCGGTACCGGTGCGCGTCCGCGTAGCTGAAGATGCGTCCGAGCAACATCTTGTCCGGGCTCGCACCGATGCCCGGAACGAGGTTGGACGGCTCGAACGAGCTCTGCTCGATCTGGGCGTGGAAGTTCTCCGGGTTCTTGTTCAAGGTCATCGTGCCGACCTCGATCAACGGGTAGTCCTTCTGCGACCAGACCTTGGTCAGATCGAACGGGTTGTACCTGTACGTCTCGGCATCGTCGTACGGCATGATCTGCACCTTGACGGTCCAGCTCGGGAAGTCGCCGTTGCTGATCGATCCGAACAGGTCCTGACGATGATGATCGGGCGACGTGCCCGCCAGCTCGTCGGCCTTGTCCTGTGTCAGGTAGTCGATGCCCTGATCCGTCTTGAAGTGGAACTTGACCCACGACTTGGTGCCGTCGGCAGCGATGAACTGGTAGGTGTGCGAACCGAAACCGTCCATGTGGCGGAACGACTTCGGGATTCCGCGGTCACCCATCAGCCAGGTCACCTGGTGTGCCGACTCGGGCGACAGGGTCCAGAAGTCCCACTGCATGTTGTTGTCTCGGAGACCGGAGTCGGGCATGCGCTTCTGGCTGCGGATGAAGTCCTGGAACTTCAACGGATCGCGCACGAAGAACACCGGCGTGTTGTTGCCGACCATGTCCCAGTTGCCTTCGGTGGTGTAGAACTTCAGCGCGAAACCGCGGGGGTCGCGCCACGTGTCGGGGCTGCCCTGCTCGCCCGCGACGGTGGAGAAGCGCGCCAGCATCTCGGTCTTCGCGCCGGGCTGGAACACCGCCGCCCGCGTGTACTGCGAGATGTCACCGGTGACCTCGAACGTGCCGAAGGCGCCTGCACCCTTGGCGTGCACCACACGCTCCGGGACCCGCTCACGGTTGAACTGCGCCATCTTCTCGATGAGGTAGTGATCGTGCAGCAGGATCGGTCCCTGCGCACCCGCAGTGAGGGAGTGCTCGTCGCTGGGAACCGGGATACCGGCGTTGTTGGTCGTGGGCCTCGGCTGTGTCATGAGTCCAGTGCCTCCTGTTCGTGGCAAACGCGAAGCGTCGCGGTGTGACGCAGAACGTCCGTCGTACCCGCATACCCGGGCATCGACTCGCGCACACGCAGAATGTCGATCCGTTCCAGTATGACCCCTTTTCTGGAATCAGTCCAGTTACGTTCGTGGTGTCAGGGCGTCGGGTACAGGAGGGGCAGTCCCCGCTCCCCCACGCCCAACTCCTGGATCGACCACTCGCGGGGGTCGATCGCGTACTGGGAATGGTTGGTCGCCAACACCGACGTGCCGCGGAAGGCCAACGATGCGGGAGTGACGAGAGGCACCGCCAGCGCCGACCTCGCTTCGGGGGACGGGAGCGCGCCGACGACGCCACGTCCGGGCTCCACGATCTCGACGTCGTTGATGATCGGGTTCGCGACCGCCACGTAGACGCGGCCCGACTCCCCGATGGCGATGCCGTCACCCTGTGACGTCGTGGCGATCTCCTCGCGAGTACCCGGACCACCGTTCCCGTCGACGCCGAGGCGGAACAGCTTCCCGCGGAAGATCGACGGGTCCGCTGTCAGGGAGATCGTGACCACGAAGACGAGGCGGCCCTGCGCGTCGAACTGCATGCCGTTGACGCTGTACAGCGACACGAAATCTGGACTCTGGTACCAGATCCGAGCCTCACCGCCGCCGGCGGGCACCTTCCAGATGGTGGCCTGGTTCAGATCGCTCACGTACAGATTGCCCGCCGCGTCGAACACCGGGTAGTTGGGCCACGCGGGTCGATCGACAGGGCTCGGCTCGCACGGGACGATCCCCCGACCACAGGACGGCAGATCGGGGAACGTCGCGTAGACCGACTGGGCTCCCGATGCAGGATCGAGTCGTACCGCACGCGCACCCGACCAGTCGAGCGCGTACACCCGGCCCGCGCCGTCCAGCGCGATGCCGTTGACCCCGTGCTCGGCGTCCGGGGAATGCCCCACGAGATCGTAGGTGCCGATCAGTGCACCGGATCCGTCGTGATGCCAGACCGTTCCCGTCGATCGGGGCCGATTCGATCCCGTCCACACGCTGCCGTCGGACGGATCGACGGCGATGCCCTCCGGCTGTCCGGGCAGCGGAAGCTCGGAGAACGTTCGTGCGCCACCGGGCGCCGGCGACGGTTGTACGGCGGGATCCGCACTCCCCGTGGCACTCCCGAACACGGTCATGGCGGCCACTGCCACCACGGTGACCATGACTCTGGTCAGAGAGAACGTCGACACGTCAGGAGCCCCCCGGCACGAATTGCGCAGCACTGTGCTGCTCCGGTGGACACTACGGTCAGTCCGACCGTCCCCTCGTGTCCACTCGTCCAGGGCCGCGTAGCGGGCATTGTGCCAGGTCACACACATGTCGGAGATGGGGGATTCGTGTGGCACTCTTCGGTCGTCGAGATGGCAGCAGTTCTGGGGGGAATACAACAATGCACAGTCGTTCGAGCAGATCCGGTCTTCTGCGGCGGGCGGGACTCGTCGCCGCTGCGGCCGTCACCGCGGTCGCCTCCTTCACGGGCACCGCCTCGGCCGACCCGGGACCGGTGGCACCGTCGACCCTTCTCGGATCGATCAGCGACGGCCCCGGCCAGTTCCACGTCTTCCGCACGGTGGACAGCGGCAATCGGCCGACTGCCGAGGACACCGCGCGGTGCAACGCCCAGTACGGCGTTCCGGCCCAGTACCTCCTCGTCGAACGTCTCGACGCCCGTATGTACACGTTCCAGTCGGACCCCGCGTCCGGCGTGCTGACCGCCGAGACGGCGCGCAACGTCGGACCTATCTATGTGTGCGACGGGCTGGGGCTCGACGGAACCCAGATCCTCGACCAGTGGGGCACTCTCGACGCTCCCGGCCTCGGCCGTCTCGACATGCGCGGACCGTGCGGCTTCGAGCTCTACCCCGGATCGCCCGGACGCGGCGCCGTCGACTGCGTTCTCCGCATCCAGCCCAACGCGTCCGGTGTGAGCGCCGGTGTCGCCACCAGCAACTCGGTGGCCAACCCGTTGCGTCTGCCCGGTGGACGCACCGGATCGGTGTGGACGCTGTACTCGCTCGGCGAGGGCACCGCGCCCGTCGATTCGGCTCCGCCCGCCGGAATCCCGCAGCCGACGGGCCCGATCGCCTACAACGTGACACGCGAGGTGAACTCCCGATCGGTGGGATCGTCGCCGTCCTGTGCGGGAGGCGAGCGCACCACCGAACTGCACGCGGCGAGTGTGGATCCGGCCACGGGCGCGGCCTCGACCTCGCCCAGCGAGATCACGGCCGCGACGGCGCGTGTCTGCTACTCCCCGACGACGCAGCCCGAATTCGGTGCTGCCCTGACCGTCACGTACGACAACCTGCCCGGTGGCCCGCTGACGGTCGAGGGACGCGGTCAGTGCCGCCAGAACTCGCTGCCCGGCATCGCCGACGTGCAGCAGAGTTGCGGCCTCACCCTCCCGCCGAACCCCGCACGCGGACTGGCCGGCGGACAGGTGACCATCAACGGACTGGTGCCGGCCGGTGACCCGGCAGGGTCCGCCAACTCGGCGATCTGGACCACCTCGCTGCTGGGACCCATCTCCGGCAAGTGACCGAACGGGACAGGCCCCGATCTCCGCGAGGAGGTCGGGGCCTGTGTCGTCTCGGGGTCGAGCCCGCGCGACTCAGCGGTTCCGACCCACCACGGTGAGCGGGAGTCGCAGTGCGCCGGGTGCTTCGGCGGGAACCACGGGAGCGACGGGGCGGACCGGGGCGAGGGGTTCGTACCCTGTGCCGACCGGCGGACGCTGATCGTTTTCTCCCTTGTTCGGCCACAGGGCCATCGCCCGCTCAGCCTGGGCGGTGATGGTGAGCGACGGATTGACGCCGAGGTTCGCGCTCACGGCCGATCCGTCGACGACGTGCAGACCCTCGTGCCCGAACACCCGGTGGTACGCGTCGATGACGCCCCGTTCCGGCGTCGCACCGATGACACAACCACCGAGGAAGTGCGCGGTCATGGGAATGTCGAACACGTCCGCGAACGAGCCACCCGGGTCGCCGCCGATCTTGTCCGCGGCCTTCCTGATCGCGATGTGCCCCTCCGGAATCCACTTCGGCGGCGGGCTGCCACCTCCCGGGCGAGAGGTCAGACGCCGACCGAATCGACCTTTCCTGGAACCGAGTTCCAGCGAGTTGTCGTCGGTCTGCATGACGAGCGCGATGACGGTGCGTTCCGACCAGTTCTTCACCGACAGGCTGCGCACGGTGGCGGCCGGGTGGCGCAGCGCGACGCCCAGCGTCTTCAGCGGTCGCGGCAGCCTGCCGCCGCCGTCACTGAGAACGGTCTGCAACAGTCCGATGGCGTTGCTGCCCTTGCCGTATCGCACCGGCTCGATGTGCGTGTGATCGTTGGGGTGGAACGACGAGGTGATCGCCACGCCCTCCGTGTAGTCGATCTGCCGGTCACGCGCCGTCGCGGCCAGCACCGCTTCGGAGTTGGTGCGCACCACGGACCCGAGCTTGTCCGACAGGTGGGGCAGATCTCCGGTCTCCTTCATCGCCAGCATCAACTTCTGGGTCCCGTAGGTGCCGGCGGCGAAGACGACGTGGTCGGCCGTCATCACGGTCTCCTTGCGCCGCAGCTTCGCACCGGTGCGACGCGTCCGCACCTCGTATCCACCGCCCTCGCGGGGACGCACCGAGGTGACCGTGGTCAGCGGATGCACCATGGCACCGGCCTTCTCGGCGAGGTAGAGGTAGTTCTTCACCAGGGTGTTCTTGGCGCCGACACGGCAGCCCGTCATGCACGCACCGCACTCGGTGCAGCCTGTCCGGGTGGGTCCGACGCCACCGAAGAACGGGTCCGGGACGTCGCGACCCTTCTGCCCCGGCTGACCGAAGAACACGCCGACCGGTGTGGTGCTGAACGTGTCACCGACGCCCATCTCCTCGGCGATGTCGCGCATGACCTTGTCCGCGGGGGTGATGGTCGGGTTGTCCTCGACGCCCAGCATCCGACGCGCCTGCTTGTAGTACGGCGTCATCTCCGCTTCCCAGTCGGTGATGTCACCCCACTGCGGATCCTCGAAGAAGCGGCTCGGGGGCTGGTACAGAGTGTTCGCGTAGTTCAGCGATCCGCCGCCGACACCGGCTCCGGCCATCACCAGGACATTGGGGAGCAGGTGGATCCGCTGCAGTCCGTAGCACCCGATCATGGGCGCCCACAGATACTTCCGCAGTCGCCAGCTCGTCTTGGGCAGCTCGTCGTCCTCGAAACGACGACCGGATTCCAGGACACCGACTCGGTATCCCTTCTCGGTCAGACGCAGGGCGGAGACGCTGCCGCCGAAACCCGATCCGACGACGATGACGTCGTAGGTGTTCTTCATATTGCTGCCTTCTCCGACGGTGTACTTCCCACAGTTCGGCCGACGTCCGGCCCTCCGCGCGCCCGCATCGTGCGGTAGTTCTCGATGTCGAACGCGGCGGTCGCCTTGCGGAACTTCCACGTGAAGGTCGGCCACATGGCCGAGTTCCGTCCACTCGCGTCCAGGTACCAACTCGAACACCCACCGGTGTTCCACACCGTGCCGGCCAGGTCGGCGTCGAGAGACGCGTTCCACTCGTCGACCGCGGACGGACTCACGTCGACGGCATCGACGCTGCGACGCGTCATCTCGCGCAGAGCGGATTCGACGTACGCCGACTGGGACTCGAGCATGTAGACGATCGAGCTGTGTCCCAGGTTGGTGTTCGGCCCGTACATGAGGAAGAGATTCGGGAAGCCGGCCATCGTCGTACCTCGGTAGGCGCGCGGGCTGCCGCCCCACCGCTCGGCGAGAGTTCGACCGTCGCTGCCGCGCAACAGATGTGCGACGGGCGGCTCGGTGGGGGTGAAGCCGGTACCGAAGACGATGGCGTCGACCTCGCGCTCGCGTCCCACGGCGTCCACCACACCTGTCGGCGTGATCGAGGCCAGACCGCTGTCCACCAGTTCGACGTCCGGTCGCTGCAACGTGTCGTACCAGTCGTTGGACAACAGCATGCGCTTGCAGCCGATGGTGTAGCCCGGCGTGAGGCGCTTCCGGAGTCCGCCGTCGCGCACCTTCAGTCGGAGGAAACCCGTGGCTATCGTGTGCGCGATCGACAGAAGCTTGGGCCGCTTGGCCATCATCTCGACGTACATCTCGCGGTAGGCGTAGATCGCACCGCGCTGCGCCTCGAGTGTCCACGGCGCGCGGCGGTAGAACCATCGCTCGATCGGACCGCGCGTGCGGTCCATGCGCGGGATCACCCACGCCGGGGTGCGCTGGAAGACGTGCAGTTGCGACGTGACCGGGGCGATCTCGGGAACGAACTGGATGGCCGACGCACCGGTGCCCACGACGGCGACACGCTTGCCGCGCAGGTCGTAGTCGTGGTCCCACGTCGCGGAGTGGAAGGTGTGGCCGGCGAATGTGTCGAGGCCCGGCACAGCGGGCAGCTTCGGCGTCGAGAGCGTTCCCGTGGCCGCGACCAACACTCGGCAGGTCAGATCACCCTTCTCCGTGGTGACGTCCCAGACGCAGCGTTCCTCGTCCCACTGCGCCCCGAGCAGCGCGCAACCCGTGACGAGACGGTCTCGTATCCCGAAGTCGTCGGCCACCCCGCGCAGGTACCGATGGATCTCCGGTCCACGAGCGAAGGTGTGGCTCCAGTCGGAGTGCGGGGCGAAGGAGAACGAGTACAGCGACGTCGGAACATCGCACGCGACACCGGGATACGTGTTGTCGCGCCAGGTCCCACCGACGTCGTCGGCACGCTCGATCACGAGCACGTCGGCGGACGGGTCCTCGCGGAGCACCCGCGCCGTCACACCCATACCGGCGAATCCCGATCCGACGACGAGAACATCGACGTGCGCGGGCAGTGTGGTCGTCACAGCTCCGTCACCGCCCGCTCCCACTCCGGCAACAATCGTGCACGCATCGCGTGTTCCTCCTCGGGGGTTCGGAAGATGGCCGACACGGCCATCCCTCGTGCGAGTTCGATACTCAGGTCGAAGGCAGCGGGAGACATGCTGTCCCCGTAGAGCTCTCGGCCGCCTTCCTGCAACACCTCGGTCACTCGACGCTCGAGTGGTTCCACCGCGGCGTGCAGTGCCGCATCCGTGCGGGCGGCGACCCACAGTTCGAGCGCCGCGTTGAACAACGGGCCGGAGAAGGCGTCGAGCAGGAGCGCCGGGCCGACGGGCCCACCGCGGTGGACCCCGACCAGCTCGTCGAGGCGTCGCTCGACGAGCCGCTCGACGGCCGCCACGACGAGCGCTTCCTTCGTCGGGAAGTGGTGGAGCTGAGCACCGCGGGACACACCGGCCCGACGTGCGATCTCCTGAGTGCTGGCGCGGGAGTATCCGACGTCCACCAACGTGTCGATGGCGGCGTCGAGAAGCTTGGCCCGCGTGCCGGCGGTGCGCTCGGCCTGCGTCCGGCGGGCGGGCTGGGCCACCGGCTCGGTCACGGCGGTGGTCTCGGTCACATCTGCGACCATATCGGCTTTCTTACAAACAGTCCAGACTGAATGTAAGTGAGTTAGCCGGAGTTCAGGGCGGGCCGACCGTCACCGCCCGGACAGGACCTCGAGCATCGATTCCACCGCCGTCGGCCAGCCGTACTGCTCCGCCCTCGCCCTGGCCGTCGGCCGTCCGCCCGAGGGGAGCGCCAGGGTCGCGGCGATGCCCTCGGCGAAGTCGCGAGAGCGATTGGCCACTGCTGCGCCGCAGTCCGGGGTGACGATCTCGGCCAGCGCGGACGTTCCCGACACCACCGCGGGTGTGCCCGACGCCAGTGCCTCCAGGGCCGCCAGCCCGAACGTCTCGTGCGGTCCGGGAGCGACCGCGACGTCCGCCTCGGCGAGCAACCGCGCGACGCGCTCGCGGTCTGAGACGAACCCGGCGAAGTGCACGGGCAGACCCTCGGCGCGCCGCTCGAGCGCGGACCGCCGCGGACCGTCGCCCACCACCACCAGGCGTGCGTCGATGCCCTCGCGGCGCAGGTGTGCCAGGGCGTCGACGCTCCGCTCGGCGTGCTTCTCCACCGACAGCCGTCCACAGTGCACGAGCCGGATCATCCGTCCCTCGTTGCGATGGCGACGCGACGGGTGGAACAACTCGAGGTCCACCCCGAGTGCGATGCGGTGTGCGCCTGCGCCGATCCGGTCGAACTCCTCCTGCGCGAACGCGGTGGTGCACACCACCGCGTCGTGACCGAGGACGGATCGCCTGTTGGCGACGTCCGCCGCCGCGCGCGCCACCGGGACGGGCAACACCTGTCCGAGCAGTCGGTCCAGCCTCTCGTGGGAGATCATCACGCTGCGAATCCCTCTGTGGCGCGCCCACGTTCCGAGGCCACGCAGGGTCAGACGGTCCGAGATCTCGAGCACGTCCGGTCGCAGACTCGCCGCGACATCGGCCGTCACGGACGGCCTCGCCACCCGGTAGCCACCGGTCATCGGGAGCCGGGTGGACGGGACGGTGATGCGATGCACCCCGGTGGCAGACATCGTCTCGGAGTGGACGTCGCCGGGCACGATGACCGTCACCTCGTGGCCGCGAGCGACATAGCCGGCTCCGAGTTGGTCCACGGCCGTCCGCAGACCGCCCGAACGAGGTCCGTAGAAGTTGGCCACCTGCACGATGCGCATGCGGCCCAGTGTCGAGGTGAGCCGTGTACGGACGAGGACCGCGCCGAGAACGTCGCACGAACACTCACGTCGAGCATTCACCGTCGTCGCACGACGGCGGCACGGGAACCCGGCACCGGCGCCGCACGTTGCCGTGGTGTCCGACCCGCGACGACACGTCACCGACGAAGAAGAGGTCCCACGATGACCAGCCCGGCCCGCAGGCTCACCCGTTCACGTCAGAGCAAGCTCATCGCCGGAGTGTGCGGCGGTCTCGCCGAGCGCTTCGGTCTGAGCGCAGGACTCGTGCGCCTGCTGTTCGTCCTCTCGTGCATCCTTCCGGGACCGCAGTTCGTGATCTACCTGGTCCTGTGGATCGCGATCCCCAAGTCGTCCTACTGATCGTTCGATCAGTTCGAGAGTGAGTGCACATCGGGCGCCGTTCCCGTGGCGGGTTCGTATTCCGATCACCGACAATATCTTTGACCAACGGTTGGACAGGGTCTACTTGCGGCACGACTGACCTGCACCTACTGTCGAAGTCGATTCGTCGCACGTGCGGTGTCGTCACCTCGTCCACCGTGCGCTCACGTCGAAGTGCGAGGCGTTCGAGCCCCGGGGCGCCCGGCACCACACGGCCACTCTCGAGCAGGCTGTTCGCCACCACCCTGGCGCGCGGCCGGCAAGGACACGATGTCTTACCACGGCGGTTTCCCGCACCACGGTGATCCTTCGGGCCGCGGCGCTCGACCTCGTCCGGGCACTCTCCCCGGTCCCGATCGCGCCCGCGGTCGCTACACGTGGCGCTATCTCGACACCGACGACGCCGCCCGCCTGTGGGACGAGGTGACCGACTGGGTGTGGTGGCTGCGTGACCGCTACGAGCTGACCGAGCGCATCCCCCGCTGCTGGTACCGGCACGGACCGGTGGTCGAGGAGTTCACCGCCGTGTTCGCGTCCTGGAGCGAGGCCTACGGCGGCGAGAGCGGACTGTCCCGCTGGCATTCGCAGGACCTGTGGCCACTGATCGAGCGGCTCGAGGTGATCGCCGGATTCGAACAGTGTCAGGCCGACGGGTGCTCGCACGACTCCGGCTTCCTCCACGCTCCCGAGGGCACCGAGGCGGTCATGGAGCCGCTGGTCGACTCGTCGGGCCGCGATGCCGACGAGCCGGTGTCCACGGTCGATGCGATGGTGGTCGGTGTCGTCGACGAGAGCGTGATGCTCTCGGCCGTGGTCAGCGGCGAGGCGACAGCGCTCGACGCCGGTCTCCCCCACGGGCGCTACCGACTCGACGGACGCCTGTGGACCTGGAGTTCGATCCTGGGTGGGTACGTGCCGTCACGCGACACGCACCGCACCCTGCGCGCCCTCGAGAGCTGAGCGCGCGGGACCGAATCCGACCGGCCTCCGGCCTTCCCGCCTGATCCGACCGGCCTCCGGCCTTCCCGCCGTCCCGCCGAACCCGACCGGCCTCCGGCCTTCCCGCACTACCGAACGAAGAGTTCGGCGATCTGAATCGTGTTGAGGGCAGCACCCTTGCGCAGGTTGTCGCCGGACACGAACAGCGCGAGTCCGCGACCGTCCGGCACACCGGGATCCTGCCGGATGCGTCCGACGAGCGACTCGTCGGCGCCGGCCGCCTGCAGAGGCGTCGGCACGGCCACCACGCGCACGCCGGGAGCCGACGACAACAGTTCCGTCGCCCGTTCCACGGACAGCGGGTTCGCGAACTCCGCGTTGATCGACAGCGAGTGGCCGGTGAACACGGGAACGCGGACGCACGTGCCGCTCACCAGCAGGTCCGGCAGACCCAGGATTTTGCGGGACTCGTTGCGCAGCTTCTGGTCCTCGTCCGTCTCGCCGCTTCCGTCGTCGACGAGAGAGCCCGCGAGCGGCAGGACGTTGAACGCGATCGGCGCGGTGTAGACCGTCGGATCGGGGTACGCGACGGCGCTGCCGTCGTGCACCAGCTTCTCGGCGTCGGCCACCACGGCACGCGCCTGCGTCGCCAGTTCCTCGACACCGGCGAGACCGCTGCCGGACACGGCCTGATAGCTCGAGACGATGAGCCGCTGCAGCCCGGCCTCGTCGTGCAGCACCTTGAGCACCGGCATCGCCGCCATGGTGGTGCAGTTGGGGTTCGCGATGATGCCCTTGACGAGATTCTTCGTCGCCTCGGGGTTAACCTCGCTGACCACGAGCGGGACGTCGGGATCCTTGCGCCACGCGGAGGAGTTGTCGATGACGGTGACGCCGGCGGCGGCGAAGCGCGGCGCCTGCTCGCGGGACATGGTGGCGCCGGCCGAGAACAGCGCGATGTCGAGCCCGGTGGGATCCGCGGTGGACGCGTCCTCCACGGTGATCTCGCCGTCGCCCCACGGCAGGGTCTTGCCGGCGGACCGGGCGGACGCGAAGAAACGGATCGAGGCGACGGGAAACTTACGCTCCGCCAACAAGGTTCGCATGACGGCGCCGACCTGGCCGGTCGCGCCGACGACTCCGATGTGGAGGCCGGTGGAATTCGTGGTCATGGTGCTCCTACCTTCCGGTTCCGCCGTGCACGACGGCGATCTCGTCGCCGCCGAGGCCGAAGGCGGCGTGCAGCACGCGCACGGCCTCGTCGAGCTCGGAGTCCTTGGTCAGCACGGAGATACGGATCTCCGAGGTGCTGATGAGGTCGATGTTGATGCCCGCGTCGGCGAGCGCTTCACAGAACGTCGCGGTGACGCCCGGGTGCGACTTCATGCCGGCGCCGATGAGCGAGACCTTGCCGATGTGGTCGTCGTAGAGCACCTTGGTGAAGCCGATCTCGCCCTGCAGCTTGGTCAGCTTCTCCACCGCGGTGGGTCCGTCGGCCTTGGGGCACGTGAACGTGATGTCGGTCTTGCCGGTGTCGATGCGCGAGACGTTCTGCAGCACCATGTCGATGTTGATCTCGGCGTCCGCGACGGCCCGGAAGACCTTGGCGGCGAAGCCCGGCTGATCGGACAGGCCGACGACCGTGACCTTCGCTTCGCTCCGGTCGTGCGCGACACCGGTCAGAATGGCTTCTTCCACTGGAATGTCCTCCATGGATCCGGACACGATGGTCCCTGGCTTGGTGGTGTACGACGAGCGGACGTGGACGGGAACGTTGTAGCGGCGGGCGTATTCCACGCACCGCAGCATCAGGACCTTGGCGCCGCACGCCGCCATCTCGAGCATCTCCTCGAAAGAAACCTTCTCGAGGTGACGGGCGTCGGGAACGATCCGTGGGTCGGCGGTGAAGATGCCGTCGACGTCGGTGTAGATCTCGCAGACGTCGGCGTTCAGCGCGGCGGCGAGCGCGACGGCGGTGGTGTCCGACCCACCTCGCCCGAGCGTCGTCACGTCCTTGCTGTCCTGGCTGACGCCCTGGAAACCGGCGACGAGGACGATCGAGCCCTCGTCGAGTGCGTCGCGGACGCGCCCGGGCGTCACGTCGATGATCTTGGCGTTGCCGTGCACGCTGGTGGTGACGACGCCGGCCTGCGATCCCGTGAAGGATCGGGCCTCGGCGCCGAGGGAGTGGATGGCCATGGCGACGAGCGCGTTGGAGATGCGTTCGCCCGACGTGAGCAGCATGTCCATCTCGCGCGCGGGCGGGGCGGGGCACACCTGCTGCGCGAGGTCGAGCAGTTCGTCGGTGGTGTCTCCCATCGCGGAGACGACCACGACCACGTCGTGGCCCTTGCGCTTGGTCTCGACGATCCGTTCAGCGACGCGCCGGATCCGCTCGGCGGTCGCCACCGAGGATCCTCCGTACTTCTGAACGACGAGTGCCACGCTGGTGCTACCTCCCGAGTCGAGAACGTCCCGCTGGACATCCACTGGTGCGACGGGTGCCGCCGGAACGGTCAGCAGCCTACCGACCTGCGGGGGTCCGGGGGGAATCGCGTGCCTACCATCAGGTGGTGACAGCCCCGGACCCGTCCGCTCTACCGCCTCGTCCTCGGCGCCGACGACTCTTCGTCGCGGTGCCGTCGGTGGGGCCGCGCTGGCCCGGCGGCCTCCGCGCCGCGCTCGCGTTCGGTGTTCCGGCACTCGCGCTGCTCGCGCTCGGTTTTCCCACCGAGGCCCTGCTGACCGCGGCAGGCGGATTCGCCGTCGTCTACGGCGAGGGCCGGCCGTTCCGGTCCCGCTGGTCGGTCGTCCTGTGGGCCGGTCTCGCACTCGTGCTGTCCGCCACTGTCGGCGGCCTCGTGGGCCAGTACGCCGACCCGCGGAACTCCGTGGTGGGCGCCGTCCTCGTCGTCGTGGTGCTCACCGTCCTGGGCACCGTCGCGACCTTCGTGGTGGATGCGCTCCGTCTCGGACCGCCCGGTGCCTTCTTCTTCGTCCTGACCTGCGCGATCGCCACCATCGTCCCGCAGAGCGGGGTGACGGCGTGGGTCAACTCCGCCTGCGTCGCGCTCGGAGCGCTGTGGGCCCTGGTCGTGTCGATGGCACCGGCGCTGCGCGACGCGTCGAAACCGGAACGTGACGCCGTGGCGGCCGCCGAGCGGAGCGTGACCGTCTTTGGTGAGGCGCGCACCGCGGGCGATCCCGCGGTCGGTGCCCGGCACCGCGCCGCCGTCGCGGTCGATCGCGCCTGGGCCGCGCTGCACGACGCCGGGATACCGGCTCGCCGGATCGACGATCCGCTGGTCCTGCGACTACGGAGAGTCCACCTCGACTTCGCGCGCATCATCGGCGACGCACCGCTCGATCCCGAGCACGCGTCGGACACCGTGCACGTCACTCCGGATCACACGCCCTCCGTCCCGATGTCGCGCCCGACGATCAGGTTCCGGCTGCTCCGGGCCCTGCACGTCGATTCCCACGCCACCACCACGGCGCTCCGCGTCTTCTGCGCATCCGCGGCCTCGGGCGCGATCGCCGTCGTCGCCGGGCTCGGGCGGCCCGACTGGGCTGTCATCGGCGCGGTCCTCGTGCTGCAACAGGGCCTCGACCGACCACGAGGTACCGTCCGCGCCCTGCACCGCCTGGTGGGCACGGCCGTCGGAGTGGTGCTCTTCGCCATCGTCTTCTCACTGTCACCGAGCGGGTTCGTGCTGGTCCTGCTGCTGATGGCACTGCAGTTCCTCATCGAACTGGTCATCGCTCGGAACTACGGCATCGCCGTCATGTTCATCACGCCCCTGGCGCTGCTCATCGGCGGCGCGTCCCATCCGGGTGCGCAGGCGTGGCCGCTCGCGACCGAACGTCTCGTCGAGACGTGCATCGGTGTGGTGTGCGCGCTGGCGTCGATGTGGGTGGTCGCTCGTCACGCTCATCGGCGGTGCCTGCTGTGGTGCGACGGGCGCGTTCTCGACGCCTGTCGCCGGACGGCGGATCTGCTGCGCACCGTGACACCCACCCATCCGGACGCCATGACCGCGCGGCGAGACGTGCAGTTCGAGCTCGTCGGGGCCGCCTTCGCCGCCGAGCACGCCGTCAGCGACGACCGGGAGTGGACGTCGGCGAGGTGGGAGTCGCACCTGCGAGTCGACGCGGCCGGGTACGACCTCCTGTCCGCCTGCTGGCGCACCGCAGACGGCGCCATGCTGGCGGAACCGGAGCGGTGGGCGGACGTGGCACCGCGCCCGTGAGACGTGCCGGTGTCGTCCGCGCGGGCGACGGAGTAGGGTGACCCGCATGTTCGGCGCCGGGTTCGCCCTCCTCCTTCGTCGCCGCGACGGGGTCTGATTCACAGACCGGCTCCCTGTCGCGGGTCTTTTCGGCGCCGGTCGTCCCCTTCCTCACAACGGAGATCATCGATGTCACCCGCCGACGCTTTCGTATCCGGCTCACGCACGGTCACCACCCCCACCAAGCCTGCGCCCGCCGATCAGCCCTCGTGGAACACCCAGAAGAACTCGTCGATGCCGACGTTCCGGTACCGGTCGTTCGCCGAGGAGGTCGAACCGCTCACCCTCCCCGACCGCACCTGGCCGGACAAGGTCATCGATCGCGCACCCCAGTGGTGCGCCGTGGACCTGCGTGACGGCAACCAGGCACTCATCGACCCGATGAGCCCCGCGCGCAAGCGCCGCATGTTCGAACTGCTGGTTCGTATGGGCTACAAGGAGATCGAGGTCGGTTTCCCGTCCGCGAGCCAGACCGACTTCGACTTCGTCCGCGAGATCATCGAGGACGGTGCGATTCCCGACGACGTCACCATCCAGGTGCTCACCCAGTGCCGACCGGAACTGATCGAGCGCACGTTCGTCGCGTGCGAGGGCGCCCGCAGCGTCATCGTCCACTTCTACAACTCCACGTCGATCCTGCAGCGCCGCGTGGTCTTCCGCGCGGACCGCGACGCCATCGAGAAGATCGCGACCGACGGTGCCCGCAAGGTGCTCGAGGAGGCGACGAAGTTCCCCGACACGCACTGGCGCTACGAGTACTCGCCCGAGTCCTACACCGGCACGGAGCTCGAGTACGCCAAGAAGGTCTGTGACGCGGTCACCGAGATCATCGCTCCCACACCGGAGAACCCGATGATCTTGAACCTGCCCGCGACCGTCGAGATGGCGACCCCCAACGTCTACGCCGACTCCATCGAGTGGATGCACCGCAATCTCGAACGTCGCGACTCGATCGTGCTGAGCCTGCACCCGCACAACGACCGCGGGACCGGCGTCGCCGCAGCCGAACTGGGCTACCAGGCCGGCGCCGACCGCATCGAGGGCTGCCTCTTCGGCAACGGTGAGCGCACCGGCAACGTCTGCCTGGTCACGCTGGGCCTCAATCTCTTCACTCGCGGAGTCGACCCGCAGATCGACTTCTCCAACATCGACGAGATCCGGCGCACCGTCGAGTACTGCAACCAGCTGCCCGTCCACGAGCGCCACCCGTACGGCGGCGACCTGGTCTACACCGCGTTCTCCGGCAGCCACCAGGACGCCGTGAACAAGGGCCTCGACGCGATGAAAGTGTCTGCGGACGAACAGGATCAGGACGTCGACGACGTGCTGTGGCAGGTTCCGTACCTGCCCGTCGACCCCAAGGACGTCGGCCGCACGTACGAGGCCGTGATCCGCGTCAACTCGCAGTCCGGCAAGGGCGGCGTCGCTTACATCATGAAGTCGGACCACGGTCTGGTGCTGCCGCGCCGACTGCAGATCGAGTTCTCCTCGGCCGTGCAGCGCGTCACCGACGGCGAGGGCGGCGAAGTGTCGCCCAAGGCCATGTGGGACGTGTTCTCCGAGGAGTACCTGGCCCCGATCGTTCCCCTCGAGCGCATCCGGCAGCGCGTCACCGCGGCCGAGGAGGACGGCGGAATCGACTCGATCTCCGCGATCGTCAAGGTCGACGGCGCCGAGCAGGAGATCACGGGCGACGGCAACGGTCCACTCGCCGCCTTCGTCGACGCGCTGGGCTCCATCGGGTACGACGTCAGCGTCCTCGACTACTCCGAGCACGCCATGTCCGCCGGCGACGACGCCCAGGCCGCGGCCTACGTCGAGGCGGCCGTGCGGCTGCCCGGCGGCGGCGAGACCATCGTGTGGGGTGTCGGTATCGCCACCTCCATCACCACGGCATCACTGCGCGCCGTGGTCTCGGCCGTGAACCGGGCGGCACGATCCGGGGCGTAGCCCTCGTGCGCCTTCTGCGCATCCAGGAATACGCAAAAGGCGCACGGGTCACGCAGTGACCTCCGCGACCCGCGCCGCGAACGCGTCCACCACGGCCCGCACGGCCGGACGCTCCGCGGCGCGGGGTCGTGTCGCCAGGTCGTAGATGCGGGCCGCGCGCACCCCGGCCAACCGGCGCTGCGTGACACCCGGGTGCGTCGAGGCGTGGCGCGGCATCAGCGCGATCCCGTGGCCGTGGGCCACCAGTTCCTCCATGAGCCGGAAGTCGTTGATCCGCAGATTCACTCGCGGCGCCACCCCGGTGACCGTCGCGATGGAGAGCAGCACGTCGTCCACCGGGAACCCTCCGCGGACACTGATCCACCGCTCGTCTGCCAGATCCTCGATGTCGACGGCATCACGCTCCGCCAGCGGGTGCCCCGGCGGCAGCACCAGGTCGATGGGCTCGCGCATCAGCGAACGCACCTCCACCCGCTCGGACGCGATGCTCGGTGCGCGCTCGTCCCGATGCGTCAGCACCACGTCGTAGTCCGCGAGCAACGCCGGCACGGCCGACGCGGGCACGTCCTCGTCCCGGGCGTCGACATCCACACCCGCCTCGGTGAGCCGGTCCAGAACCCCCGGCAGCAACAGTGCGGCGCCCGAGGGGAAGAGCGCCAGTCGAACGGTTCCGCGTGCGCTGCCGCGGTACGACGCCATCTCCTCCGACGCCCGGTCGAGGGCGGCGAGCACGTCGTCGGCGTGAGGAAGCAGCGCGCGTCCCGCCGCGGTGAGCCGCACGCGGCGCCCGTCGGGTTCGAGCAGGGCGACTCCCGCCTCCCTCGCCAACACCTTGAGCTGCTGCGACACCGCGGACGGTGTCATCGACAGCGCGTCGGCGGCCGCGGCGACCGTGCCGCGATCTGCCAGCGCCCGCAGGACGCGCAACCGGTCGACGTTCATGTAGCAACGCTACAGCTACTGGTCACCACAATTCGATTGTTCTTAGCAGTCGCACCCGGAACACTCGAGGTCATGACCACTCGCGACCGCCTGCTCGGACTGATCGTCGTGGTGGTCTGGGGACTGAACTTCCTCGCCATCCGCGCCGGGCTCGACCAGTTCCCGCCGTTCTTCTTCGCTGCCCTGCGGTTCGCGGTGATCGCCGTTCCGGTCGTCCTCTTCGTCCGCCGACCGACCGTGCCGGTGCGCTGGCTCCTGCTGTACGGCACGGGTTTCGGCCTGCTGCAGTTCGCGTTCCTCTTCGCCGCGATGAACGCCGGCATGCCCACCGGCCTGGCCTCGCTGGTGCTCCAGTCGTCGGCGCCGTTCACCGTCGTTCTCGGCGCGCTGCTGCTGCGGGAGAAGGTCGGGCCGCGCCAGTGGATCGGGATCGGCATCGCCGTCGGGGGCATGATTCTGATCGGGTGGGATCGCGCCCACAACGCCACCCTCCTGCCCGTGCTGCTGACGCTGCTGGCAGGCCTCAGCTGGGCCTTCGGCAATCTCGGAAACCGACTGGCGACACGAGCATCTCGACCGGCCTCCGGCGTTCCCGTCGAGCCGATGCGACTCATGCTGTGGATGACGGTGGTTCCCCCGCTGCCGATGTTCGCGTTGTCGGCCGTCGTCGAGGGTCCGACCACGGGATGGACCGCCATCGGCGACGTGGTGTCGGCCGGGCAGTTCTCCGGGTTGATCGGGCTCGCCTACATCGTGCTCATCGGCACGATCGCCGGCTCGGGACTGTGGACCGTCCTGATCAGCCGCTACCCCGCCGGCGTCGTCGCGCCGTTCTCGTTGCTGGTCCCGGTCGTCGGCATCGGTGCGTCCTGGCTCGTGCTCGACGAGACGCCGAGCGTCCTCTCCCTCGTCGGTGCGGCCGTCGTGATCGGCGGCTGCACGTGGGGTCTGAGCCGCTCGCCGCGATCCGCGACGACCACACCGACCGAGCCCCGGATCGTGACTCCCCCGTCCGGAGCCACCGTCGGTTAGGGTCCCCTCACCATCACTGTGACGGAGGCTCGGCAAGCGTGTTCGGAAGAAGAAGTACTGTCCTGGCGACCCTGCTCGCCGCGACGGCCCTCGTGGCCTCGGCGTGTTCGACCGATGCGACAGCCGAGGACGCCGCGGACAGCACCCGGACCGTGACCCATGCGCGCGGGGACACGGAGGTGCCCTCGTCGCCGTTGCGAGTCGTCACTCTCGAACCCGTCCAGCTCGACACGAGTGTCGCGCTCGGCGTCGTTCCGGTGGGCACGTCGGTGCTGAGCGAGGCGACGGGGGTGCCCCCGTATCTGGGCGACGAGGCGTCGCGCATCGAGACCGTCGGCACCGTCGCGGAGCCTCGCGTCGAGGCCATCGCGGCTCTGCAGCCGGACCTGATCCTGGGAACGGAGACGCGCCACTCGGAGCTGTACGAGCGGTTGTCCGCGATCGCTCCGACGGTGTTCATGGCGTCGCAGAGCGACCCGTGGCAGGACAACGTCCGCCTCGTCGGGCGCGCCCTCGGACGTGACGCGGAGCCGTTGCTGGGCGAGTACGACGCGCGGTGCGACGAGATCGCCGACAGGTTCGACACCGCCGGGTCGACGGCGCAGCTCATCCGGCCACGCAACGAGGAGCTCACGCTCTACGGACCGCTGTCCTTCGCGGGCAGCACCCTCGAGTGCGCCGGGTTCACCACGCCGCCCCGCCCGGAGTGGTCGAACGAGATCAGTGTCGACGTCTCCCCCGAACTGGCGACGGAGGCCCGCGCCGATCTCGTGGTCGTGACGTCGGCGACACCGGACGATCCGGCGTCGATGCCCACGTCCGTCACGTCGAACACGACGGCGTTCCCGAATCCGCACCTCGTCGACCAGTCGTACTGGATCACCGGCGTGGGACCTCGCGGCGGACAGGCCGTGCTCGACGACATCGAACGGATCCTCGGGGCGTCCTGAGTTCCTTCCCGTGTGGGAGGATCGGACACCATGATCGACAGCAGCAGACGGCACCTCGGAGCCCGCGGACGCCTGGCACTGTCGGCGGCCTCCGCGGCCGCGTGGGCCTCGCAGAAGGCCGGTCGCGGCAAGGGATCGATGATCGGCGGTCTCGTCGCGCTGAAGATCGACCCGGCCCTCATGTCGCGCCTGGGCGCGAATCGACGCACGGCCGTCATCACCGGTACCAACGGCAAGTCGACCACCACCCGGATGACCGCGGCGGCGCTCGCGACCCTGGGCGAGGTGGCGACGCAGGCCGACGGCGCCAACATGGACGCGGGCATCGTCGCCGCGCTGAACTCACGGCGCACCGCGCCGCTGGCGGCCCTCGAGGTCGACGAGCTGCACGTCCCGCACGTGTGCGACGCCGTGAACCCCGAGGTTCTGGTGTTGTTGAACCTCAGCCGTGATCAGCTCGACCGCGTCGGCGAGATCAACATGATCGAGCGCAAGCTCCGCGCGGGCATCGTCGCCCATCCCGACACCGTCGTCGTCGCCAACTGCGACGACGTGCTGATGACGTCCGCGGCGTACGACGCTCCGCGGACCGTGTGGGTGGCCGCCGGCGGCGGGTGGGTCGGCGACTCGGTCAGCTGCCCCCGCACCGGGGAACCCATCGAGTGGAACGGCACGCACTGGCGCAGCACAGGTCTGTTGGAGGGCGGGCGCGAGTTCTCGCGGCCGGAGCCGCAGTGGTGGCTCGACGACGAGAACCTGTACGGCCCCGACGGTCTCGTGCTCCCCATGAGTTTGACGCTGCCCGGCCGGGCCAACCGCGGAAACGCGGCGCAGGCCGTCGCTGCCGCGGTCACGATGGGCGCCGATCCCGCGCAGGCCGTCGCCGCGGTGTCCGCGGTCGACGAGGTGGCGGGCCGCTACAGCTCGATCCAGTACGGATCCCACACCGTGCGCATGCTGCTGGCCAAGAACCCCGCCGGATGGCAGGAAGCACTGTCGATGATCGACCCGGCCGCCGACGGCCTGGTGATCGCCGTCAACGGCCAGGTGCCCGACGGCGAGGACCTGTCGTGGCTGTGGGACGTGCGGTTCGAGCACTTCGAGAACACCACGGTGGTGGCGGCCGGTGAACGTGCGACCGACCTGGGAGTTCGCCTGACGTACGCCGGAGCCGACCACACCGTGGTGCCGAACCCGTTGCGGGCCATCGCCTCCTGCCCACCCGGGCGCGTGGAGGTCCTGGCGAACTACACGGCCTTCCGTGACCTCGGCCGGGCGCTGGCGCGCGAGACCGCGAAGGAGGCACCCAGTGTCTGATTTTCGTATCGGGCTCGTCCTGCCCGACGTCATGGGCACGTACGGCGACAGCGGCAACGCGCTCGTCCTGCGCCAGCGCATGCTGATGCGCGGACTCGACGCCGAGATCGTGTCGATCACCCTCGCCGATCCGGTGCCCGAGTCCCTCGACGTCTACGTGCTCGGCGGAGCGGAGGACTCGGCGCAGCGACTCGCGACGAAGCACCTCGCGCGCTACCCCGGACTGCAGCGCGCCGCCGAGCGCGGTGCACCGGTGCTCGCCATCTGCGCGGCGATCCAGGTGCTGGGCGAGTGGTACGAGACGAGCTCCGGCGAACGCGTCGACGGTGTCTCGATGCTGAACGTCACCACGGCGCCGCAGGAGACCCGATCGATCGGTGAGGTCATCACCCGCCCGGTGTCCGACCGCTTGACCCAGACGCTGACCGGCTTCGAGAACCACCGCGGCGGTACGACTCTCGGTCCCGATGCCGCACCGTTCGCGCGCGTCGAGCACGGCATCGGCAACGGTGTCGGCGACGGCAACGAGGGCGTCGTGCAGGGCTCGGTGATCGGCACCTACATGCACGGACCGGCGCTGGCCCGCAATCCCGAACTGGCGGACCATCTGCTCGAGACAGCTCTGGGTCACTCCCTCGAGCCGCTGCACCTGGCCGACGTCGAGCAGCTGCGCACCGAGCGTCTGCGCCGCTAGACCGAGACCGGATCCTCGGCCGGCCTCCGCGCCGCCCGGCGCATCAGGAGCTGGGCGATGAGCGGTGCCGCCACGAGCATCGAAACCAGCCGGATGAGCTGCACGCACGCCACGAACGTGACGTCGGACCCGGTGGACGCGGACACCGCGAGCACTGCCGCCAACCCGCCGGGGGTCGTCGCCAGGTAGCCGGTGAGCAGGCTGGTCCCGGTCCACGCGGACAGCGCCCATCCGAGCAGCGCACAGATCACGCCGATGCCGAGCACCAGCGCGAACGCGTAGGGGAAGAGTCGGCCGATCAGGCGCATGCTCGACATCGTGAACGCCAGTCCCGCTTGCCATCCGATGACCAGGAACGCGAGTGGCAGCACGATCATGGGAACCTCGATGCCCACGGGCCAGCCCAGCAGCGCGCAGGCGCCGGACACCATCAGCGGACCCAGCGTGGCCGGTGCGGGAAGCCGCGCGAGCCGCCCCACCGCGATGCCGACGAGAACAGCGCCGAGCAGGAACAGCAGACCCACCCACCACGGCAGCGCATTCTCGTCGGGTGCGGCCGCCGCGACCGAGTGGGTGTCGGCGTGGAACACGAACGTGACCACCAGAGGCATGGTCACCACCACCAGTGCCACCCGCAGGTACTGCACCACCGCGACCACACGTTCGTCGCCGCCGAGCTCTCTCGCTGTCGCGACGAGACCGGTGGCCCCGCCCGCGATCAGCGCCAGCATCCCGGTGGCCGCGGTGACGTCCTTGTTCAATGCGAGCAGTGCACCGCAGCCGGCGCTGACGACGAGCGTCGCGATCCCGATGGCGACCGCAGGAAACCAGTTGTCCCCCAGCGCACTCAGCGTCTCGACATCCACCATGAGACCGATGGTGACGGCCAACGTTCCCTGCGCCGCCATGGATCCCGCGCGCGGGACGGCGCGCGGCCCCAGTCCGGTGAGGGCGAAGACCACCGCCACCACCAGTGCCGCGAACAACGACGGCGCCGTCAGTCCGACGGCGTCGAGCGCGAACCATCCGGCCACGGACACGGCTGTGAGCGCCACCCAGCGGGTGGCGCTCACAGCGACGGTACGAACTCCGCTCACGACTTGACGAGCAGCACCGGTACCGGTGTTTCGAGAAGCAGGCGCTGGACGGCCTGTCCCATCAGGAACTTGCCGACGGCCGACCGATGCCGCGACCCGACGACCAGCAACTCGGCGTCCGCCTTGTCGATGAGCGCGAGCAGTGTGGTGGTCGCGTCCGGATCGGGCTGGGCCGCAGCGAGAGTCCACTGCGCCTCGGACTCTCCGAGCGCGGCGAGCGACGCGCGGATCGAGTCCTCGACCGCGGTGGTCTCCTTCGCCTCCGAGGAGGGATCCGCGGATCCGGAGAAGGCGTGGAGGACGACCAGTTCGGTTCCTGCGGACCGGGCCTGCTGGACTGCCGATCCGAGTGCCTTGCGGCCTTCCTCGGAACTGTTGTGCACGACGGCGACACTCATGTCGGTGACTCCTCTCTCTCGTGGATGCTGATCAGCCGAAGGGGATCTGGCCGAGGAGAACACCCACGGCGAGCATGGTGAGGGACACGACGGTCGCGCGCCACAGAACCTTGCGGTGATGGTCGGCGAGCGAGACGCCGGCCAGGGTGACCAGCAGCAGGATGGCGGGAACCAGCGGACTCTGCAGGTGCACCGGCTGTCCGGTGATGGAGGCGCGGGCCATCTCGACCGGCTCGATGCCGTACTGGGCGGCGGTCTCGGTGAGGACCGGAAGGATGCCGAAGTAGAAGGCGTCGTTGGTCATGAAGAACGTCAACGGGATCGACAGGATTCCGGTGATGACGGCCAGGAACGGACCCATCGCGTCGGGGATGACGCCGAGGAGCCACTCGGCCATGGCCTCGACCATTCCGGTACCGGAGAACACGCCGGTGAGGACGGCAGCTGCGAGCACCATGGCGACGACGGAGACGATCGAGGCGGAGTGCCGAGCGATGGCCTCGCCCTGCTCCTTGACCTTCGGGAAGTTGAACGTGAGCGCGATGGAGGCGGCGATCATGAACAGCACCGGGATGGGGAGGATGTCCATGACCAGGATCACGAGCAGCGTGACGGTCAGGATCGCGTTGAACCACAGCAGCTTCGGACGCAGAGTGTCGCGGTTGGGGTCCAGGCCGTCGATGAACTGGCCGGCCTTGCCGTCGTTCTCGTCGTCGCCGGTGGTGATGTCGGCGCTTCCGGTACTGCGACGGGTCTTGCCGTTTCCGGTTCCGGTGCCGTCGGTGCCGACGCCGGCGCCCACCAGCTCCGTGTCGTAGATCAGCGAGCCGAGGCGGCGACGCTCCATGAGGCCGAGGTGGATCGAGAAGAGCAGCACGATGATCAGGCCGGCGATCATCGACGGGACCATCGGGATGAAGACGTCGGAGGGCGAGATGCCCAGTGCGGACGCGGCGCGAACGGTCGGGCCACCCCACGGGATGATGTTCATGGTGCCGTTGGCGAGGCCGGCGACGACCGTCAGGATGACCGGTGAGACACCGAGTTTCAGGTAGAGCGGCAGCAGCGCGGACGTCACGATGATGAACGTGGTGGAGCCGTCACCGTCGAGGGACACGACCATGGCGAGCACCGCGGTGCCGACGACCAGCTTCATCGGATCGTTGCGCACCAGGCGGAGGATGCCGCGCACCAGCGGGTCGAACAGACCCACGTCGATCATGATGCCGAAGAAGATGATCGCGAAGAACAGCAGCGCTGCCGTGGGGGCGAGCGACTTGATGCCGTCCGTGATCATGTCGCCGATGCCGAGCCCGGCGCCGGCGAACAGGCCGAAGATGACCGGGACCAGGATCAGGGCGACCACCGGGGTCGCTCGTTTGGTCAGGATCAGGAACATGAAAGCGGCAACCATGAGGAAGCCGAGTATCACCAACATGGTTACTACTCCTCGTTGTTCGAATAGTGCAGGGTGTGTCGAGGCAGGCTGCGGGCACAGGTGTGGCGCAGTACGGAGGTGTGCGGCGTCAGCCGACGGTGGGTGGATCGATGGTCGAGCGGACCAGGTCGGCCTGCTCGCGGAGGAACGACGCGAAGTCGTCTCCGGTGAGCAGCGCGTCCCGCCACCCGTTCTGCGCCAGGATCTCCTGCCAGAGCGGCGACCCGACCAGTGCTGTGACGTCGGCGATCAGGCGGTCGACGCGCTCCGGTGGCAGTCCCGGCGGGGCGAGGATGCCGCGCCAGTTGTCGAAGTCGAGGTCGACTCCCTGCTCCCGCAGAGTGGGCGCGTCGATGCCGTCGACGCGCTCGGAGCTCGAGACGGCGAGCGCCCGGACCGTACCGGACGCGATCTGGTCCAGATATTCGCTGACGCCGGTGGTGGCGACGTCGACCTCGCCGGTCAACAGGGCCGGCAGCAACTCGCCGCCGCCGTCGAAGACGCGGTACTCGGATGCTCGCGGGTCGACACCGACGGTGCGGGCGAGCTGCGTCCGGAACAACCCGTCCGGCCCACCCTCCGCGGAGCCGCCGGCGAACTGCAGAGCCGCGGGATCCTGTCGCCAGGCGTTCGTGAGATCGGCCAGAGTCCGCAGCGGGGATGCTGCCGGCACCAGGACGACCTCGGGTTCGGTGACGAGTCGGGCGATCGGGGTGACGTCCGCGATCTCGTGATCGGACGGGGTGGTGGACAGTGCGCCCACCAGACCCAGCCCCATCACCAGCAGGAGTCGATCGTTGCCCTGTTCGAGAGCGAGACGATTGAGTCCCACGACACCACCCGATCCGGGTAGTACAAGGACGTCGTCCACCACGACGCCCTCCGCGGCCCAACCTCGGGCCAGACTGCGAGCGGTCAGGTCGTAACCGCCACCGGCGACCGACGGAGCGATGACACGAAGTCCCGGCTCCTCCGCCCCGGTCACCATGGCCGACACCCCCGCACTGCACGCGGTCGCCGTGCAGAGCACCGCGAGCAACGCTGCGAGAGCGCTGATGCGGAGGCGTCGGTTCATGGGCACGGTCTCACTGTGTCGGATCCTGTGACTGTGGTCACCCTTTGGTGCACAAACGGGATTGTGTTCATTGTGAGCGTCCGTAACGCACGCAGATGCACGAATTCCGCGCGCGCCCGGCGGTACGGTTCACCTCGTGATCGGGCGGCGACTGCGCATCTTCGGAACACGCCGCACCCTCTCGTCGCAACTGCTCGCACTGCAGCTTCTCATCATCGTCGCGGTGCTCGTCGTCATCAGCGGGTTGTCGCTGGCCCAGGCGTCGGCGACCTTCCAGCGCGAACAGGGTCTGCGCGTCCAGTCGGCTGCCGAGAACCTCGCCGCGAGTCCCACCGTGCGACAACTGCTCGCCTCCGCCCAGCCCCGCATTCGTACGGCGCTGCAGGGTGCAGTCGAGTCGGTGCGGGCCGTCTCGGGTCTGGACTACGCGCAACTGACCGACCCCGACGGCATCATCGTCGTCGCGACCGACCCGTCGCGGGTGGGACAGGAATCGGCGGCCGAGGGAGCGGGCGCGCGGACGGGCCGATCCTGGACCGGTCTCGCCGAGACGAGCGCCAACACCGCGGTGTCCCCCGACGCGTCCGTGCAGTCACAGGTCCCGGTGCTCGATGCCGACGGCCGCATCGTCGGTGTGGCGATCGTCGGCCGCGAGTACCCGTCGGTGTGGGAGCGCCTCGCGCAGGCGACCCCGGACCTCGTCATCTACCTTGCCGTGGCCTCCGTTCTGGGCGCCGTCGGGTCGATCCTGCTGGCCCGACGCGTCAAGCGGCAGACCATGGGAATGGAGGCCGGGGAGATCGTCGACCTGGTGCGCCAGCGGCAGGCGATGCTCGAGGGCCTCAAGGAGGCCGTGGTGGCGCTGGATCCGTCGGGTCGGGTGGTGCTGCTGAGTCGCAGCGCACACGACATGCTCGGCCTCGACGAGGACGGTGTGGGCCGGCGGGTGGAGGAGCTCGGACTCGACGACCGGGTCCTCGACGTCCTGCGTCACCCGAGCGACGACGGCGACCAGCTCGTCCTCACCGGAGATCGCATCCTCGTCTTCAACACGGTGCCGATCGAGGCGTCGGGACGGAAGGTGGCCACGGTGACCACGTTCCGTGACCGCACCGAACTGAGCGAGGTCCAGAGCAAACTCGACATCAGCCGCACCAGCTCGACGGCACTGCGGGAGCACATCCACGAGTTCGACAACCAGCTGCACACCATCTCGGGACTGGTCCAGCTCGGTGAGTACGACGAGGTGGAGCGGTACGTCGACGGCATCACCGAGCATCGTGAGCGCCTCACGTCCACCGTGACCGACCGCATCGACGATCTCGGGGTCGCGGCGCTGCTCATCGCCAAGATCGGCGCCGCCGCGGCCCGCTCGGTGACCGTGGCACTCGACGATGCCTCACATCTCCCGCGACTCGACGACGATGCCTCCCGAGACCTCTGCACCGTCGTCGGCAACCTCGTCGACAACGCTGTGGACGCAGTCCTCGAGAATCAGGCTGTGGACGCAGTCCTCGAGGGGCAGTCGGTGGACGCGGTGGTGCGCGTCCGGATCGTCGCGGACGCGGACGGGATCGAGGTCGAGGTGGCCGACAACGGCCCCGGAATCGGCACGGAGGATGCGGATCGCGTGTTCGAGCAGGGGTGGAGCACCAAGGGGACGTCGCTCGACGGGCACGGTTTCGGCCTCGCCCTCGTACGTGTCGTGTGCCGCCGACGCGGCGGTGAGGTCGGCGTGAGTGACAGAGTCGAGGACGGTACGCGGTGGACGGTCTTCCGGGCCGTCACCGGATCCGGGGGGAGGACGCGATGACACTCAGGGTGCTGGTGGTGGACGACGACTTCATGGTCGCGCGGGTGCACACCGGTTTCGTCACCAAGGTGGCCGGATTCGAGGTGTGCGGGGTGGCGCACACGGCGCAGGAAGCGCTGGAGAAGGTGGAGTCCACCCGTCCCGATCTGGTGCTGCTGGACGTCCATCTGCCCGGCGTCACCGGGCTCGATCTCATCGGCCCGTTCCGGGAGATCATCCCCGACCTCGACGTCCTGGTGATCACCAGCGAGCGCGAGGCCGAATCGGTGCGCAAGGCACTGCGCGCGGGCGCCGTGCACTACCTGATCAAGCCGTTCAAGTTCCAGGCACTGCAGGAGCGCCTCGAGCACTACCGCCGCACACGGGAGTCGCTGGCCGCGATCGACGAGGCGGAGCAGGACGCCGTCGACAAGGCGTTCGGCGTGCGCGGGACCGCGACGCGGCTCCCCAAGGGCCTGAGCGCCGAGACGCTGGCCATGGTCGAGCACCAACTGCGGGAGAATCCCGGCGAGACCTCGGCGAGCACGATGGCCGAGAGGACCGGGATGTCGCGGTCGAGCGCTCGCCGCTACCTGGAGTACCTCAGCGACGTCGACCGGGTGACCGTCTCGCTCGACTACGGCAACGTGGGGCGACCCGAGCGCCTCTATCGGCTCGAGCGCTAATTCATCACGTTGCGGCCGGACAGCGCACGGCCCAACGTGAGCTCGTCCGCGAACTCGAGGTCGCCGCCCATGGGCAGTCCGGAGGCCAGCCGGGTGACGGACAGGCCGGGGAAATCACGCATCATGCGCAGCAGGTAGGTGGCCGTCGCCTCCCCCTCGGTGTTGGGGTCGGTCGCGATGATCACCTCGGAGACGTCGACGCCGTCCTCCTGATTGCCGATACGGGTGAGCAACTCCCGGATGCGCAGCTGATCGGGACCGACCCCGCTCAGCGGATCCAGCGCGCCGCCCAGCACGTGGTATCTGCCCTTGAACTCGCGGGTGCGTTCGACGGCCTGCACGTCCTTGGGCTCCTCGACGACGCAGATCTTCGTCCGATCGCGGCGCGGGTCCGCACAGATGCGGCACAGTTCCTTGTCGGAGACGGTGCCGCAGACGATGCAGAACTGCACCCCGTCGCGGACGCGCTGCAACGCCTTCTGCAGGCGGTCGATCTCGGGCGCCTCGACCCCCAACAGATGAAAGGCGATGCGCTGCGCGCTCTTCGGTCCGACACCGGGAAGTTTGCCCAGCTCGTCGATCAGATCCTGGACCGGACCTTCGTACACGCTTCTCGACCCGGTTCTAGAAGCCGGGCAGGCCGGGGAGTCCGCCGCCGCCCAGGCCGGCGAGGGGACCGAGCTTCTGCGACGCGACCTCACCCGCGGCGCGGGACGCGTCGGCGATCGCACCGATGATCAGGTCCTGCAGGGTCTCGACGTCGTCGGGATCCACGACCTTGGGGTCGATGGTCAGACCGACCACCTCGCCGCTGCCCTTCACCGTCGCCACGACGAGACCGTTGCCGGCGCGGCCGGTGACCTCCGTCGCGGCGATCTCCGCCTGGGCTGCCATCAACTGCTGCTGCATCTGCTGGGCCTGCTGCAGCAGCTGGGACATGTCGGGCTGTTCACCGGGTTGCACGGCGGGTGTCCTTCCGAAGTGGTGACGAGATCGTGTCGGTCGAGCGTAGCCGCGTGCCTCACTCCACCTGGCGCGAGAGGTTCTGCAGGAGCTGCGCCTGAATCTTCTTCAGTCCGAGGGGCGCGAACGTCTTCTCGAAGAAGCCGCCGACACCGCCGGCGCCCGTCCACTCCGTGGTGGTGGTGACCGACGACCCGCTACCGCTCGGGGCGACGAGGTACGTGGTCACCATCGACGAGTTGGCGTCCTTCTCCGTGACGGTCGCGCCGGACACCGACACGGTCGCGAGCACGTTCCGCGAGCGCTTCTCGGTCGCCTGCAGGACCCAGCGAGCGACGGTGCCGTCGCCCTGGCCACCCTCGACGACCGCGAAGTCGCGGTACTGCTCGGGCAGGATGCGCGGACGCACCGTCTCGTAGTCGGACAGTGCCGCGAGGACCTTGTCGGGAGCCGCACTGATGGTGAGGGAACTGCTCGCGCTGACCTTGGCCATGACGGGGAGAACTCCTGATGTCGGGGTGGGACGGACGGTGACATTCATTGTTTCACGTCCACGCCCGGGCGAATCGAGCGCAACGATCGTGTGAAGTTTCCTCGTCGGGAGGCACCTTCCATAGCGTTGCGAACAACCTCCGTATAGCGTTCTCGCGTGGCTCAGACAGTCGATGCGGCGCTCGGGGGAGCGCGGGAACCCGGCGGGGGCGGCAACCGTCCGCACGAGATCGGACAAGCGGGACATCGGGCGGGTGTGGAACGGCTTCTGGCCAGTTACCGTGCCATTCCTCGGGACGCGACCGTCCGCCTGGCGAAGAAGACCTCCAACCTCTTCCGGGCCAGGCCGAAGAACTCCGCCCCCGGACTCGACGTCTCCGGGTTGGGAGGCGTCATCTCGGTCGACCCCGACGCCATGACCGCCGACGTGCAGGGAATGTGCACCTACGAGGACCTCGTCGACGCCACCCTGGCGTACGGGCTCGCTCCCCTGGTGGTGCCGCAGCTCAAGACCATCACGCTCGGCGGCGCGGTCACCGGCCTCGGCATCGAGTCGACGTCGTTCCGCAGCGGCCTTCCGCACGAGTCCGTCCTCGAGATCGACATTCTCGCCGGATCGGGTGACGTCGTCACGGCCACTCCCGACAACGAGTACGGCGACCTCTTCCGAGGGTTCCCCAACTCCTACGGCACCCTCGGCTACTCGACACGGTTGCGCATCGAACTCGAGCCCGTCCTTCCCTACGTCGCCCTGCGCCACGTCCGGTTCCACGACCTCGAGTCGGTGCAGACGGTCATGGCGCGCATCGTCGCGGAGCGGGAGTACGAGGGTGACCGCGTCGACTACCTCGACGGGGTGGTGTTCTCCGGGACCGAGGCCTATCTGACCCTGGGCCGGCAGACCGACGAGCCGGGACCGGTGAGCGACTACACCGACTCGGCGATCTTCTACCGGTCCATCCAGCACGACGGCACCGCACCGCGAACGGACCGCCTGACGGTGCGCGACTACCTGTGGCGGTGGGACACCGACTGGTTCTGGTGCTCGCGCGCCTTCGGTGCGCAGAACCCGCGCATCCGACGTCTCTGGCCGAAGAAGTACCTGCGCAGCAGCTTCTACTGGAAGCTGATCGCGCTCGACCAGAAGTACGACATCGCCGACCGTCTCGAGAAGCGCAAGGGCAACCCGATCCGCGAGCGCGTCGTGCAGGACATCGAGGTGCCGATCGAGAACACGGCCGCGTTCGTCTCGTGGTTCCTCGACGAGATCCCGATCGAGCCGTTGTGGCTGTGTCCCTTGCGACTTCGCGAACCCGACGGGTACGCCGACGCGCAGGACTCCGACGCAGGAGTACGCGGGTGGCCCCTCTATCCGCTCGAACCTCACCGCACCTACGTCAACGTCGGCTTCTGGTCGTCGGTGCCCGTGGTCCCCGGTGAACCCGACGGGGCAGCCAACCGTCGGATCGAGAAGAAGGTGACCGAGTTCGACGGTCACAAGTCCCTCTACTCGGACTCGTTCTACGACAGGGCCGAGTTCGATGCCCTCTACGGCGGTGACGGTTACCGCCGACTCAAAGAGAAGTACGACCCCGATTCGCGGTTGTTGGATCTGTATTCGAAGGCGGTGCATCGTCGATGACGACATTCAAGGATCAACGGAACCCCGGCCTGTCCGGCGGTTCCCCCAAACTCTCCATCGCCGAGATTCTCGAGCAGTTCACCGAAGGTGATCTGCCCGTTCGATTCTCGGCGTACGACGGCAGTACGGCCGGTGCCGAGGATTCCGAGTACGGGCTCAGGCTCACCTCACCCCGCGGCACCACCTACCTCGCGACCGCCCCCGGCGACCTGGGCATGGCTCGCGCCTACGTCTCGGGCGATCTGGAGATCGAGGGCGCCCACCCGGGTGACCCGTACGACGTGCTCCGGATGCTGGGCGACGACCTGCACTTCAAACGTCCGTCCGCGCGCGCACTGGCGACCGTCACCCGGTCTCTCGGATGGGAGTTGCTGCGTCCCATCGCTCCCCCGCCCCAGGAGTCCCTCCCACGCTGGCGTCGTATCGCCGAGGGGTTGCGGCACAGCAAGACTCGGGACGCCGAGAGCATCCACCACCACTACGACGTGTCGAACACGTTCTACGAGTACGTGCTCGGCCCGTCGATGACCTACACCTGCGCCGCCTACCCGACTCTCGAGGCGTCGCTCGAGGAGGCGCAGGAGAACAAGTACCGCCTGGTGTTCGAGAAGCTGAACCTGAAGGCGGGCGACCGACTGCTCGACATCGGTTGTGGCTGGGGCTCGATGGTGCGCTACGCGGCCCGTCGCGGCGTCCACGTCATCGGCGCCACGCTCTCGCGCGAGCAGGCAGAGTGGGCGCAGAACGCCATCGCCGCCGACGGTCTGAGCGATCTCGCGGAGGTGCGTCACAGCGACTACCGCGACATCGTCGAGGGCGACTTCGACGCCGTGTCGTCGATCGGCCTCACCGAGCACATCGGCGTCTCGAACTACCCGGCGTACTTCGAGTTCATCAAGGGCAAGCTGCGCCCGGGTGGCCGCGTCCTGAACCACTGCATCACCCGCCCGGACAACCGCTCGTCGGCGCGGGCCGGCGGCTTCATCGACCGCTACGTCTTCCCCGACGGCGAGCTGACGGGATCCGGCCGCATCATCACCGAGATGCAGGACGTGGGCCTCGAAGTGCGTCACGAGGAGAACCTGCGCGAGCACTACGCGATGACGCTCCGGGACTGGTGCCGCAACCTCGTCGACAACTGGGACGCCTGCGTCGCGGAGGTCGGTGAGGGCACCGCGCGCGTGTGGGGCCTCTACATGGCGGGCTCACGCCTGGGCTTCGAGCGCAACGTGGTCCAGCTGCACCAGGTACTCGCCGTCAAGCTCGACGAGAACAACGACGCGGGTCTTCCGTTGCGGCCCTGGTGGATCGGCTGATCCACTGACACGGACGCTGTCTCGGGTGTCGAATCACGGGGACTGTCGACACCCGAGTGGGTGCGACTCCACGAGAGGACACCCGAGATGGCGGATCAGTCGCAGCCCGGACGCGCACGGCGGGACAACTGGAACAACCAGGTACGTCGACACGCACTGATGAATCCCGCGGGCGTGGCGCTGCGGTTCGGTGGGACGACGCACACCTGGCGCGGCCTCTGCGATCGTGTCGACGCACTCGCCGGCGGGTTGGCCCACCGTGGCGTGACGGCCGGGGACCGGGTGCTGATCCTCATGCTCAACCGGCCCGAGTACATCGAATCGGTGCTCGCCATCAATGCCGTCGGTGCGATCGCCGTGCCCGTCAACTTTCGGATGAGCGCCCCGGAGATCACCTACCTCGCGCAGAACAGCGGCGCCGGCCTCATCGTCGTGGAGGACGCTCTGGTGCCGCTCGCCGCGGCGGTGGGCGTCGCGGACTCGATCGTGGTGGGCGGAGACGGGGACACCTACGAGGCTCTGATCCGCGAGGGCGCGCCCGCGCCGGACACCGACGTCCCGGACGACGCACCGGCTCTGATCATGTACACCTCGGGAACGACCGGCCGCCCCAAAGGTGCTGTGCTGTCTCATTCCAACATGCAGGCTCAGGCGCTGACCTGCATTCGCGCCCTGCAGATGTACGGAGTCGACGAGATCAACTTCTGTGCGTCACCGATGTTCCACATCGCCGCCCTGGGCAGCATCGCCCCCAGCCTCAAGCTCGGCATCCCGACCGTCGTCCACCCCGTCGGTGCGTTCGATCCGGCCGCGTTGCTCGACGTCCTCGAGGCCGAGGCGGTGACCACCCTGTTCCTCGTGCCGGTGCAGTGGCAGGCGGTCTGCGCGGAACAGGCGCGCCGCCCCAGGACGTTGTCGCTGCGAGTGATCTCGTGGGGTGCGGCGCCGGCGTCGGACACCGTCCTGCGGGCGATGTCGCAGACCTTCCCCGACGCCCTCACCGTGGCCGTCTTCGGTCAGACCGAGATGTCGCCGATCACCTGCGTCCTCGACGGCGGCGACGCACTCCGCAAACTCGGGTCCGTGGGACGCGTCGTCGCCACGGTGGAGGCTCGGGTCGTCGACGACGACATGGTCGACGTCCCGCGAGGTGACATCGGCGAGATCGTCTATCGCGGGCCGACGCTGATGCACGGGTACTGGGAGAACCCTGCCGCCACGTCGGACGCGTTCCACGGCGGCTGGTTCCATTCCGGCGACCTGGTGCGTCAGGACGAGGAGGGCTTCGTCTTCGTCGTCGACCGCAAGAAGGACATGATCATCTCCGGCGGCGAGAACATCTACTGCGCCGAGGTCGAGAACGTGCTGTTCTCCCACCCCCGAATCCTCGAAGCAGCAGTGATAGGCCGCCCGGACGACCGCTGGGGTGAGGTGCCCGTCGCCGTCGTCGCGCAGCGCGGCACCGACGAGCCGGACCTCACGCTTCCCGACCTCGTCGGCTGGCTGGACGGACGCCTCGCGCACTACAAGCACCCGCGCCACCTGGTGCTGGTGGAGGCGCTCCCCCGCAACGCCGGCGGCAAGGTCGTGAAGGTCGACCTGCGCAGGCGTTTCTCCGACTAGACCCCTCGGCGCCTGCTCACCACCACGATCGCCACTCCGACGATCAGGATGACGGGGCCGAGGATCGACCAGGTGGTCGTGTTGCTCATCGCACTGCCACCGATCACCCCGAATCCCTGGAGGCTGAACAGCAGGCCCATGACGGCGATCACGGCACCGATGACGGTGACAACGGGAGTCTTCACGTGTCGAACCTAGTCCCCTGATGCCGCGTCGGGCCCGTTCTCGTGACGAGACACATCGTCGCGACGGGACACACCACGGACGCCGCTCGACATGATGGACTGCTGTCCGTGACTTCTCTTCCCCGACGATTCTGTCCACCGGTCCTCGTCGCGTGCGTCGCACTCGCGTCGTCCGTCCTTCTCGTCCCTGCTCCCGCGTCCGCCGAGACGGCCGCGGGCACGGTGCTCTCCAGCACCGCGCTCGATCCCGCGCTGGCACCCGCCGGCGCCGCGGAGAGCTATGTGGTGCGCTACTCCACGCTGCGGACGGCCGAGCAGGCCGGGGAGTCGACGGGCACGGTGTTCGTGCCGACAGGCGATGCTCCCGCCGACGGATGGCCGGTCGTGTCCTACGCCCACGGCACCACCGGTGTCGCCGACTCGTGTGCACCGTCGGCGACGGGCACCGCGCAGTACGAGCGTCCGGCGATCGAGGCGTGGCTGGCCGCCGGCCACGCCGTGGTGGCCACCGACTACGCGGGCATGGGGACTCCGGGTGTGCACGCCTATCTGGACGGACCCGCCGCCGGTGCCAACGCGATCGACATCGTCCGCGCAGCACACACGATGCTCAGCGATCGGCTCTCGCCGGAATGGATCACCACCGGCCTGTCCCAGGGCGGCAACACGTCCTTCTTCACCGCCGCAGCGGCATCCACCCGCGCACCGGACCTCGACTTCCGCGGCGCCGTGTCCGTGGCCGGCCCGACGGGGCTCGACACCGTGCTCCCGCTGGTCGGTCCGGTTCTCCCGCCGGTCGTCCCCAGCGGCTTTCTCGGCTACGTCTTCTACACCCTCGCCGGACTGGCGGACCAGCGTCCGGAACTCGACGTCCGGCAGTACCTGACGCCGAAGGGCGTCGAGTATCTCGACGCTGCGACCACGCTGTGCGGCACCGAGTTCCGCGACTATCGCTCGGCGCACCCGGCCCAGTTCGGGGAGCTCCTCACGCGCCCGTTGACGCCGCTGGCCCCCGTGCTCGAGCAGATGCAGGCCGTCCCCGTCAGTGGCTACGACCGGCCGCTCCTCGTGACTCAGAGCCTCTCCGATCAGACAGTTCCGGCTCCGCTCATGTTCGTCCACACGGCCCGGATGACCGCTGCCGGTACGGACTTCCAGCTGGTCACCTTTCCGACGCCCGATCACATCGGCACCCTGATGGCCTCCATGCCCGCATCACTCGACTTCGCCGCGCGCGTCCTGAGCTGAGACGACGACAGCCCCACACCAGGAGGTGCGGGGCTGTCGTGTACTCGTGACTAGCGCAGAGACGCAGGCGGAGTGAACCGCTCGCCGTACTGCTTGGCCAGCTCCTCGGCACGGGCGACGAACGCCTCCTTGCCGATCGAGCCGTCCGCGGCCTCGTAGCCGACGACGTACTGGTGCACGCCACCGGTCCACGCCGGGAAGCCGATACCGAAAATCGAGCCGATGTTGGCGTCGGCCGTCGTGTTCAGCACGCCCTCGTCGAAGCACTTCTGCGTCTCGATCGCCTCGATGAAGAGCATGCGCTCCTTGAGGTCCTCGAACGACGACTCCGAGGTACCCGACTTGAAGGCGTCACGAAGACCCGACCAGAGGCCGGTGCGCTTGCCGTCGACGTACTCGTAGAAGCCGGCACCCTTGGCCTTCGACGGACGCTCGAACTCGTCGACCATCTTGTCGATGACCGCGCCCGCGGCATCCTCGGGAGGAGTTCCGCCGGCTGCGACGATCGCGTCGTAGGTCTCCTTGCGGATCTTCTGCATCAGCGTCAGCGTCAGCTCGTCGGAGAGCTGCAACGGCGGCGCCGGGTAGCCCGCCTGCAGACCGGCCTGCTCGATGGTCGCGGGCTCGACGCCCTCGCCCAGCATGGCGATGGCCTCGTTGATGAAGGTGCCGATCACGCGCGAGGTGAAGAAGCCACGGCTGTCGTTGACGACGATCGGGGTCTTCTTGATGGCCTGCACGAGGTCGAATGCTCTGGCCAGAGCGGCATCCGAGGTCTTGTCGCCACGGATGATCTCGACCAGCGGCATCTTGTCGACGGGCGAGAAGAAGTGAATACCGATGAAGTCTTCCTGGCGCTTCACACCCGTCGCGAGACCGGTGATGGGAAGCGTCGAGGTGTTCGAGCCGAGCAGCGAATCGGGAGCGACGAGGTCCTCGATCTCCTGGAAGACCTTGTGCTTGAGGTCCTGCGACTCGAAGACCGCCTCGATGACGAGGTCTGCACCCTCGACGTCCTTCGGATCGGCCGTCGGGTGGATACGCGCCAGCAGCGCGTCCGACTTCTCCTGCGTGGTCTTGCCGCGTGAGAGCGCCTTGGCCTCGATGGCCTCGGAGTACGCCTTGCCCTTGTCCGCGGACACCTGCTCGACGTCCTTGAGCACCACGTCGATTCCGGCCTTGGCACAGACGTAGGCGATGCCCGCGCCCATCATGCCGGCGCCGAGCACGGCGACCTTGGTGAACTGCGTCTTCTCGTAGCCGTCCGGGCGGGACTTGCCGGCATTGATCGCCTGCAGGTCGAAGAAGAATGCCTGGATCATGTTCTTCGACACCTGGCCGGTGACGAGCGACGTGAAGTAGCGCGACTCGATGGTGGACGCGTTGTCGAAGTCGACCTGCGCACCCTCCACCGCGGCGGACAGGATCGCGAGCGGTGCCGGCATCGGCGCGCCCTTGATCTGCTTGCGCAGGTTCGACGGGAACGCCGGAAGGATCTGCGCGAGCTTGGGATTGGAAGGCGTGCCGCCGGGGATCTTGTAGCCCTTGACGTCCCACGGGGCGACGCCGCCCTCGGGGTTGGCCTTGATCCATGCCTTCGCAGCGGGAACGAGTTCCTCGACGCTGCCGACGACCTCATGCACCAGACCGAGGTCGAGCGCCTTGGCCGGGCGGAATCGCGTGCCCTGGGACAGCACCGACATGAAGCCGTTCTGGATACCCATCATGCGGGTGATGCGGGTGACGCCGCCGCCGCCGGGCAGCAGGCCCAGCGACACCTCGGGCAGGCCGAGCTGGACACCGGGAACGTCCGCGACGATGCGGTGGTGCGTCGCCAGCGTGATCTCCAGGCCGCCACCGAGTGCGGCGCCGTTGATCGCGGACACGACAGGCTTGCCGAGCGTCTCGAGCCGACGCAGCTGCGACTTGACCGTCTGCACCTCGTCGAAGATCTGCTGGGCGTCGGCGGGGCCGGCCTTGATCATGTTCTTGAGATCGCCACCGGCGAAGAAGGTCTTCTTCGCCGAGGTGACGACGACACCGGTGATGGAGTCCTTCTCGGCCTCGAGGCGGTCGACCGTGGCGCCCATCGAGGTCTTGTAGAGCTCGTTCATCGTGTTGGCGCCCTGGTTCGGGTCGTCCATCGTCAGGGTGACGATGCCGTCGGCATCCTGGTCCCACTGAATCATGTTGTCACTCATGCTGTTCCTCAGACTCGCTCGATGATGGTGGCCACGCCCATGCCGCCGCCGATGCACAGGGTGATCAGTGCGTAGCGGCCGTTCCGACGCTCGAGCTCGTCGAGCACGGTGCCGGTGATCATGGCGCCCGTGGCACCGAGGGGGTGGCCCATCGCGATGGCGCCACCGTTGACGTTGAGCTTCTCGCCCGGGATCTTCAGGTCGCGCTGGAAGCGCAGGACCACGGAGGCGAATGCCTCGTTCAGCTCGAACAGGTCGATGTCGTCGACCGTCAGGCCGGCCGCGGCCAGCACCTTCTTCGACGCGGGCGTCGGCCCGGTCAGCATGATGGTGGTGTCGGCGCCGCTGGTGGCGGTCGCGACGACGCGAGCGCGCGGCGTCATGCCCATCGACTTGCCGGCGTCCTCGCTGCCGACGACGACCAGGGCCGCACCGTCGACGATGCCCGACGAGTTACCGCCGGTGTGGACGTGATCGATCTTCTCGATCCAGTGGTACTTCTGCAGCGCGACGTCGTCGAACCCGCCCATCGCGGCGATGCCCTCGAAGGCCGGCTTGAGCTTGCCGAGCGACTCGACGGTGGTGCCGGGGCGCATGTGCTCGTCACTGTCGAGGATCAGCAGACCGTTCTGGTCCGTGACCGGCACGACGGACTTGGTGAAGTAGCCACCCGACCATGCGGCTGCAGCGCGCTCCTGGGACTGCGCGGCGTACGCGTCGACGTCCTCACGGGTGAAGCCCTCGATCGTCGCGATGAGGTCGGCGCCGATGCCCTGGGGGGCGAAGTAGGTGTCGTAGTTGGTCTGCGGGTCCATGGCCCACGCGCCGCCGTCCGATCCCATGGGAACGCGGGACATCGACTCCACGCCACCGGCGATGACGAGCTCGTCCCAGCCCGACCGCACCTTCTGCGCGGCGAGGTTGACGGCTTCGAGGCCGGACGCGCAGAAACGGTTGAGCTGGAAGCCGCCGACCGTGTCGGGCATCTTCGCGGCGAGCACCGCGGTACGGGCGATGTCGGCACCCTGATCTCCCACGGGCGAGACGACGCCCAGGATCAGATCGGAGATGCGATCCTCGTCCATGTCGGGGAAACGACGGCGGAGCTCGTCGATCAACCCGGTGACCAGCGAGATCGGCTTGACCGAGTGCAGCGACCCGTTCTTGCCCTTACCTCGCGGTGTTCTGATGGCTTCGTAGATGTATGCCTCTGTGGTCACTGAACACAGTTCCTTCCGACGTGAGACTCGGGCAGCACGGTGCACTGGAGACACCGGCGCCCACGAGGACAGACCTCGACGCCATTCATCCTAGGCATGGAGCCGCGCTGCCGAAAGGACCGAAACGAGCGCGCACTGTGACACTCCTGCCGGTGTTTCACACCGTCAGCAGCAGGTCAGACGTCTTTCAGCGGGGTGGCACCCAGCTCGGACTGCAGCAGCTCGAGCGCGACCTCGTCCGGATCGCGACGCGTCGACGGATCGACCGGCTCCTTCGCCTGCTTCATGAGCTCTTCCTGCTCCTCCGGGCTCTCCGGGGGAGGTGGACCGTCGTACGGCGAGGGACCCGGGTCGTCCGGATAGTCGGGCTCCTCGGGCGGCGGGGGGATGTCGTCGTCGGACGGGCGCGAGGGCGTCGACCGCGCCGGGGCGCTGCCGGACTGCGCCGGCCGTGCCGGCTCCGGGGTGGGCGCCGACCTGCTCGGGCGCGAGAACCGAGGGCCGGTGGACGCCGGGCGCTCGGCCGGGGCGGATGCCGGCGCCGGTGCCGCCGACCGGGCGGTGCCGTCGCCCGCCTCGCAGACCACGGTCCACTCGACGCCGAAGACGTCACGCAGCGCGTCCTTGATGACCTCGGCGTTGCGGGGCTCGACCAGCCTCTTGGCCAGCGGTACCGAGTCGTGAGCCAACACGATCGCCCCGTCCCCGACGGACTTCACGGTGGCGCCCGAGAGCATCACCTCGACGGTGCGGCTGCGCTCCCGCACCTTCGTCCGCACCTCGGACCAGACGGCGCGCACGTCCGCGGCATCCGGACCCTCCGCCGCGGCGGGACTCGGCGCGGCGGGCTCGGGTGCTGTCTCGGGGGCGGTCTCTGCCGGCTCGGGTGCCCTCTCGGCGGGCTCGGGTGTCGTCGGTTCGGCGGCCGGGGGTTCCACGGCTACGGGGGTCGGCTCGGGTTCAGGGGTCGGCTCGGGCTCAGGGGTGGCCGGCTGCGCTGCGGGCGGCTGCGCTGCGGCCGGTTCGGGGCGCGCAGGTTCGGGGCGCGCAGGTTCGGGGCGCGCAGGTTCGGGTGTGACCGGTTCCGGTGCAGCGACTCTGGCTGCGGGGGCGTCGACGACGGGCGCGGGAGCGGCGGCCGGCTCGGCCGCCCGCTCGGACGGACGGCGGTACGTCTGCTGCTGCGCCGCCGCCTCGAGGCGGTCGTGCTGATGTTCGGCCTCGACCGCAGCGGCCTCGCCTGCGGGCAGGGTCACGTCGAGGCGCCGTTCGAGTCGCTCCAACCGTTGCAGCACAGCACTTTCCGCATCGGACGCCGCCGGCAGCAGCATCCGCGCACACATGACCTCCAGCAACAGCCGGGGAGCCGTGGCGCCGCGCATCTCACCGAGTCCGGCGTGCACCGTCTCCGCGAATCGGGCCAGCGTGGCCGGGCCGATGCGCTCCGCCTCGTCGCGCATCCGCTCGAGCATGTCGGCGGGGGCGTCGACGAGTCCGCGCTCCCCCGCATCGGGGACTGCACGCATGAGGATGAGGTCGCGCAGCCGATCGAGCAGGTCCACCGCGAACCGGCGGGGATCGTGGCCCGCGTCCATGACCTTCTCGACGGTGCCGAACAGAGCGGCACCGTCCCGGGCGGCCAGTGCGTCGACGGCCTCGTCGATCAGCGCGACGTCGGTGACGCCGAGCAGAGTGAGTGCGCGGGTGTACTGCACACCCTCGTCACCTGCACCGGCGAGCAGCTGGTCCAGCACGCTGAGGGTGTCGCGCGGGGAGCCACCACCGGCACGAATGACCAACGGGTACACCGCATCCTGCACGGTGACCTTCTCCTCCGCACAGATGCGCTCCATCAGACCGCGCATGGCGAGCGGAGGCAGCAACCGGAAGGGGTAGTGATGGGTGCGGCTGCGGATGGTCGGCAGCACCTTCTCCGGCTCCGTGGTCGCGAACACGAAGATCAGGTGCTCGGGCGGCTCCTCCACGATCTTGAGCAGCGCATTGAAGCCCGCCGTCGTGACCATGTGGGCCTCGTCCACGATGAAGACGCGGTAGCGCGATTCCGCAGGCGCGTAGAACGCGCGGTCACGCAGCTCACGGGTGTCGTCCACGCCGCCGTGGCTGGCCGCGTCGAGCTCGATGACGTCGAGGTTGCCCGGGCCGCCGGGAGCGAGCGCGACACACGAGCCGCACACTCCGCACGGCGTCGACGTCGGACCCTGGACGCAGTTGAGCGACCGCGCCAGGATGCGTGCGGACGACGTCTTGCCACACCCGCGAGGGCCGGAGAAGAGGTAGGCGTGATTGATGCGCTTCGAGTCCAGTGCGACGGACAGAGGCTCGGTGACATGCTCCTGCCCGACCACTTCCGCGAACGTCGCTGGACGGTACTTCCGGTACAGGGCCACGCGAGAGAGAGTACCGACGTCGACCGACAGAACGGTCGGCGGGAACCTACGATCCTGCGCTCTCCTTGGCGGCCCGCTTGGCCGCCTTCTTGAACTCGCGCACCTCGCCCAGACTGGTCGCGTCGACCACGTCGGCGATGGATCGTCGGGAGCCGTCGTCGCCGTACGATCCGGCGGCGTCGCGCCACCCGGCCGGCTCCACACCCATCTGCTTGCCCAGCAGAGCCAGGAAGATGCGCGCCTTCTGATCGCCGTACCCGGGCAGCGCCTTCAGTCGCTTCAGCACTTCTCTGCCGTCCGGGTCGCCGTCCGTCCAGATGGCGTCGGCGCGGCCGTCCCACTCGTCGACGATGTACGAGCACATCGACTGGATCCGCTTGCCCATCGACCCGGGGAACCGGTGCACCGCGGGTGGGGTGGAGCAGATCGCGAGGAAGTCGTCCTCCGGCATCTCGGCGATCGCGCGGACGTCGAGCGACCCGATGCGATCCACCAGCTTCTTCGGACCGGCGAACGCCGACTCCATCGGTACCTGCTGATCGAGCAACATCCCGATCAGCAGCGCGAGCGGGTCGGAGGCGAGCAGGGCGTCGGCGTCGGGATCCCCCACCAGGTTCAGCGTCGTGGCCATGGCGTCATTCTTTCACGCGGACAGCGCAGCACGAATGCGCTGCGCCAGCCGACCGTCGACGAGGTCCGCCCACGTCCACCGCACGACGATCCACCCGGCGGCACGCAGAGCGTCCTCCCGGAGCTTCTCGGCGACCATCACGCTCTCGGTCGCCTCGCCCCCACCGGTGTACTTCACCATCCCGTCGAACTCACCGAGCACGCGCTGGTCCTCCCACAGGAAGTCCGGCCGATACGTGCGCCCGTCGATCACGATCTCGATCTGCAGCTCGGGCGCGGGGAGCCCGTGCCGATCGAGGTACACCCGACTGCGCGATTCGCCGACGCTCTCGCTACGACCGTCCAAGAATGCGGCGGCACGTCGAGCGCCCGCGACGCCGCGCCGACGGCCACACCCGCGGATGGCCTCGGTGATGTCGTCGATCGATGTCGGAGTGCATGCCAGCGCCGAATCGCCAACGCACACAGCGGCTTCGAAGCTCGAGGCGCACGCAAGATCCGCTACGGTCCGCGCCGCGGAGGTCACTCTCGCACCGTCACGCATCACCACGTCCACATCGGCGAGTGGATGCGTGTGGAGGTGCCGTACCGCGTCGACACGTCCGCCGGTCGGCCTGTCGACCGTCAGGTGCACCAGCGGTGGCGGTCCCTGCCACAACGACATGCCCCACGCCAGCGCGGCCGACTCGTGGCTGAGCGTGAGACCCGGTCCGCCTGCGGCCAGGGCTGCCCGGGCTGCGAGAAGGTGTCGAGCCTCCGGCGCGGAGTCGGTGAAACGCCGCTTGTCGACGAAACACCCCCGCCGCACGGCCACGATGGACCCGGACCTGCGTGCACTGCGGATCTCGGCGTCGGACACACCTCGGCCGAGAAGATCCGCGCGCCGGATCAGTTCTGCGGCTCCGCCCTCGTCGCTCATGTGACGATCGTGGCCGAGATCCAGGAATGCTGCTCATGGCCATCCACAGGCGTCGAACCGTCACCGGTTTCCGCAACTCACAGGGGTTGCAGCCGGTGAAACCTGCCGGAATCGGTGTGAGAACCCGACCGAACTACGACCCGAGCAGCTTCTCCGTCGCGGCCAGCAGCACGCAGGTGGCCACGCCGTCCATCGCCGCGGACAACTCGTCGGTGGACGGGAAGCTGGGGGCGAGGCGGATGTTCCGGTCGTCGGGATCGCGCTTGTACGGGAAGGCGGAGCCGGCGCCGGTGAGGGCGATGCCGGCGTCCTTCGCCAGGGAGATGGTGCGCGCTGCGGTGCCGTCGAGCACGTCCAGGCTGACGAAGTAGCCACCGTCGGGCTCGGTCCACGATGCGACCTTCGAGGCACCGAGCCTGTCGTCGAGGATTTCCTGGACCATCGCGAACTTCGGCGCGAGGATCTCGCGATGCTTCGCCATGTGTGCGCGCACACCGTCGGCATCACCGAAGAAGCGCAGGTGGCGGAGCTGATTGAGCTTGTCGGGGCCGATGCTCTTCTTGCCGTAGTGGCCCAGGTACCAGTCGAGGTTCGCCGACGACGAACCGAGGAAGCTGACGCCGGCACCGGCGTAGGTGATCTTCGACGTGGACGCGAAGACGTACGGACGGTTCGGGTGACCGGCATCCGCTGCCAGGCTCAGCACGTCGTACGCGGGCGGGAACTCGTCTGCCAGCGGATGTACCGCGTAGGCGTTGTCCCAGAACAGCCGATAGTCGGCGGCCGCGGTGGGCATCGTCGCGAGAGCGCGGGTGACCTCCTCCGAGTACACCGCGCCCGTGGGGTTCGCGTAGTTCGGCACGCACCACATGCCCTTGATCTGCGGATCGCCCGAGACCAGCCGCTCGACCTCGGCGACGTCGGGGCCGTCCTCGTTCATCGTCACCGGGATCATCTCGATGCCGTAGCTCTCGGTGATGGCGAAGTGCCGGTCGTAACCGGGGCTCGGGCACAGGAAGCGGACGACGGGTTCGGCCGACCACGGACGCACCGAGTCGACGGTGCCGTGCAGCAGCCCCCACACCACGAGGTCGTGCATGATCTCGAGGCTCGCGTTGTTTCCCGCGATCAGGTTCGCGGCCGGGATGTTCAGTAGCTCACCGAAGATGGCGCGCAGCTCGGGCAGACCCTGCAGTCCGCCGTAGTTGCGGCAGTCGGTGCCCTTGCCGTCCCGGTAGTCCTCACCGGGCAGGGTGAGCAGGCCGGCCGCGAGATCGAGCTGCTCGGGTGACGGCTTGCCGCGGGTGAGGTCCAGCGAGAGTCCGCGTGCGACCAGTGCCTCGTACTCGGCGGTGCGCTTCTCGTGCTCCGCGGCCATCTCGTCGGGGTTCATCAGTCCGAGTTGAGCTTGGCCGGTCATGGCGAGGAGGGCCTTTCGAGGCGACTGCGCGTGGCGGGAAGTTAAGGGGACCCCGCGCACCCGGCAGAGCCCGTTGACCCTTGCTGCCTTCCGGCCCTGGGGGAGTTCACAGGATGCGCGCCGCGCGGGATCCGTGGACGAGTCTAGCCACATCCCCCGCGCACCACCGAACCGACCCGATTCGTCTCAACGGGGGTGTCGCCGGTAAGGTAGCCGACGGAGGATTCGCCTAGTGGCCTATGGCGCTCGCCTGGAACGCGGGTTGGGTTAACGCCCTCAGGGGTTCAAATCCCCTATCCTCCGCAGAGAAAGACCCCCGTGCACTGCACGGGGGTCTTCTTCGTTCTCACTCTCTGTCCAGCACCCAGGTCACGGGAGCCGGGTCGAGCCCTTCCACGACGCCGGCCGCCCACGCCTCGGCCGTCGACACGTCCTCGTGCTCGGCGGTGGCCAGGATGGAGTCGTCGCTGGTGTCTCTCACTCGATAGGTCGGCATGGCTCACGAATGCCACGCGGCGGCCGGGGACAAACTCAGAACAGTGCTTCCTGCATGGCGGGCAGCGCGGTGTCGAACTCGCCCCACTCGATGCGGCGGCCCCGCAGTCGGGCCAGGTCGGCGACGTAGACGGCATCCGGATCCTCCGCCACCGTCGCGCCGACGGCGGAACCGATGCACCACTGCACGGTCAGGCCGTGCGCACCGACGGCAGTGTCCAGCGGATAGGCCGTGCGCCGACCCGTGAAGGCCGCCTCTCGGCCCGCGGGCGGCTCCCACTGCTCGTCGACGACACGGAAGTCGTCGTCGGAGAAGTCGGGACCGAGGTCGGCGAGCACCTCGCGCGCCAGTGTCGCCGCGTCGGCGTTCGATCGGTCGAGGCGGGCGAGGTCGATCGGGCGGGTCAACCCCGCCGCCTTGGCTGCGGCGCGCACGGCCTGGCGCAGACCGGCAGTGTCGGTCATCGCGTCCTCGAGGTGCCGCACCACGCGTCCGTCGACCGCCCGTGCGACGTAGCGTCCGACCACAGCGCCCTGCTCGGTGAGCCGTCCCCATTTCCGAGGATCCGCCGCCGTTCCCACCTTGTCCGTCCCGTCGGCGAAGGTCGCGACGTAGAGCCAGTGCGGTTGCATCACGACGCTCTCGAGCCCCTTCGACAGGAAGTCCTGCCGGTGGACTATGTGGACGAACCGGTACGGATCCGCCGCGACACAGGCGTCGCAGTGCACCCCGGAGGTGGCGCGCGCACCGTTCGGGCAGGCCACGGGACGGCCGTCCTCGGCGCGGCGACCGATGCACCAGAGCACACCCGGCGCGTCGAGCGCGCGGTATCGCAGTGCGGACGACAGCACCGGCCGGGACGTCACCTCGCCGGTGTCCGTGTCGGTGACTCCGAGCAGCGGCTCCCCGCGTGGCCACCCGACACCGCGCACGACCAGGGCCATCGCGACTCCTCTCCACCTGGCAGCATTCCCGGGATGAGCACACCCGGACCCGTCGGATCCCTCTACCGCCGAGTGACGACGCGCAGGGCCGGCGTGCTGCCCCCGCACCGCGCCACCCGACGTCTCTCGGCCTACGTTTACGGAAACGTGCTGGTGATGACCGTGGTGGTCGCCGCCAGTCCGTCGTCCATCGCGAACGGTACGGCGGCGTTGTTGGTGATCGGCACCACGCTCACCACCTTCCTCGCCCACATCTTCGCGGACGCCGTCGCGGCCGGCACCGTCGACGACGACACCGTCGACTGGCGCGAGGAGTTGCGGGACTCGCTGCCGATCGCCTCCTCGGGCGTCGCGCCGTCGTTGCTGCTGGCGCTGGCGTGGCTCGAGATCCTGCCCGGCGCACTCGCGCAGGGGCTCGCGGGTGGTCTGGTGACGTTGCGTATCGCGTCGATCCCGGTGGTCGCCGAGCGTCTGCGCGGCCGCGGACTGTCGTTTCGCCTGGTCCTGGCCGGTATCGCCACCGCAGTGCTGGCCGCGATCGTCGTGGCGGTGAAGGTGTATCTGACGCACTGATCGCGTCGTTCGCCACCGAAACCTCTTGTGACCGACACCGCCGCCGGGCAGTGAATGTCTGGGATCACATGCTCGCGGAACGGCTCCCCGCCGCCCACCAGCGTGCACACTGGAGCGGTAGTACAACGGAGGGATCTCCCATGGCGGCACTCGATACCGCACAGCCGGACATGCAGACACTCAGTCTGCACGGCAACGAACTGAAGTACCTGGACATCGGACACGGCCCCGCGGTCATCCTGATCCACGGGCTGCTGGGCTCCCATCACAACTGGGAACCGCAGATCGACACCCTGTCGCAGCGGTACCGCGTCATCGTGCCGGACCTGTTCGGCCACGGTGAATCGGACAAGCCCGCCGGGGACTACTCCATCAGTTCCCACGCCGCGACGGTGCGCGACCTGCTGCACAGCCTGGACATCACGTCGGCGACGTTCGTGGGCCACTCGCTCGGCGGTGGCATCGCGATGCAGACGCTGTACCTGTTCCCCGAGTTGGTCGAGCGCATGGTGCTCATCGCCAGCGGCGGACTCGGCCCCGAGGTGAGCCCGCTCCTGCGTGCGGCCACCCTGCCGGGCAGCGAATTCGTTCTCCCGCTGATGGCGAACCGCACCGTGCGGGGCCTCACCGATCTCGCGATCGATCGGCTCGACAAGCTGGGACTCCCCCTGATGAGCGCCAGTTCCTCCGAGGCGTGGCGCAGCTTCGGGTCGGTCCAGGACGCCGGCACCCGCCGCGCGTTCCTCGCGACCGCCCGCTCCGTCATCAGCTTCCGCGGTCAGACCATCAGTGCGACACCGCACTTCGCCAACTTCCCCAACATCCAGGCGATGCTGGTCTGGGGTGCGCGCGACAGCATCATCCCCAACTCGCACACCGAGAACGCTCGGGCCGAGTTGCCGCACGGCCGCGTCGAGATCTTCGAGAGGGCAGGGCATTTCCCGCATCTCGACAATCCCGACCGCTTCGACCGCATCTTCACCGAGTTCATGCGTGACTGCGAGGCCGGTGCCTCGCGTCCGCACCTCGTCGCCGAGGCCTGACACACACACGAACGCGCCCTCTCCCGTCATGCGGGAGAGGGCGCGATGCTGTGTGCGTGCCTACTTCGTCGGGATACCGGCCTTCGCGAGCTCGGCCTCGGTGGCCAGGTTCTTCGCGTCGGCGATGTCTATGCTCTCGAGCGCGATGCCCTTGGTCTCACGAGCCACCACGACGGCGATCAGCGTGATGAGCGCGGAGCCGGCGAGGTACCAGGCGATCGGCACGGACGAGCCGTAGACGTCCAGCAGCTTCACCGCGATGATCGGCGCGAGCGACCCGGCGACGATCGACGTCACCTGATAGCCCAGGGACACACCGGAATACCGCATACGCGTGGGGAACATCTCGGACATGATCGCCGGCTGGGTGGCGTACATGAAGGCGTGGAACACCAGTCCGATGATGATCGCCAGCATGATGACGACGTTGTGGCCGCTGTTCATCATGGGGAAGGCGAAGAAGCCCCACGTGCCGGCGGTGACCGCACCGACGAGGTACACCGGACGGCGTCCGACGGTGTCCGCCAGGCGACCGACCAACGGGATCACCGCGAAGTGCACGGCGTGCGCGATGAGCATCCACCACAGGATGGTGCTGGTGTCGGTTCCCACCTCGACCTTGAGGTAGGTGATGGAGAAGGTGACCACCAGGTAGTACATGACGTTCTCGCCGAAGCGCAGGCCCATCGCGGTGAACACGCCACGCGGGTAACGCTTCACGACCTCGAAGACGCCGTACGACGCGGCCTTGATGACCTCGGCCTGCTTCTGCGCCTCGACGAAGATGGGTGCGTCGGTGACCTTGGTGCGGACGTAGTAGCCGACGAAGACGATGACGGCGGACAGCCAGAACGCGACACGCCAGCCCCAGCTGAGGAACGCGTCCTCCGAGAGCACGGTGGTGAGCACCAACAGGACGACCGTCGCGAGCAGGTTGCCGCCGGGGACACCGGCCTGCGGCCAACTGGCCCAGAAGCCGCGGCTCTTGTTGGGGCTGTGCTCGGCGACGAGAAGCACTGCGCCGCCCCACTCACCGCCCACCGCGAAGCCCTGGATGAAGCGCAGCGTCACCAGAAGTGCCGGCGCCCAGTACCCGATCTGGTTGAACGTCGGCAGGCAGCCCATGAGGAAGGTGGCGGCGCCGACCAGCACCAGCGAGAACTGCAGGAGCTTCTTACGTCCGTACTTGTCACCGAAGTGACCGAAGACGATGCCACCGAGCGGTCGTGCGACGAAGCCGACCGCGTACGTGACGAAGGCCGCCAGGATGGCGTCGAGTTCGCTGGTTCCCTCCGCGAACATGATCTTGCTGAACACGAGCGTCGCCGCCGTGCCGTAGAGGAAGAACTCGTACCACTCGACCACGGTGCCCGCCATGGATGCGGCGACCACCTTCCGCAGACCCGACGGTTCCTCGTCGCGATCCACCCTGTCGACAACCGACATGACATTCTCCTTGCTGAGTCTCCGGTGCCGGGACAGTGACCCACGGCACACGCCGAGTCGAGTATCGACGCAGATCACCGCGCCGCACAATGGCCGCGCGCGCACGACCGAACTGCAAAGATGCACACATGACCTCGTCCGGACGCTCCTCGGCGCACACGCCGCCCAGCGCGGACGATCTTCTCGTCCTCCTCGCCGTCGGGCGCAGCGGCCGCTTCACCGCCGCCGCAGACAGCCTCGGTGTCAATCACACGACGGTGTCGCGCCGCATCGCCTCACTGGAGAAATCACTCGGTGGTCGGGTACTCGTCCGCACCTCGGGCGGCTGGGAACTCACCGACCTGGGCCGACACGCACTCGCCGCGGCCGAGACGGTCGACAGCGTGGTGCGCGGCCTGGTGGACCCGGGCGGTGCGTCGCTGCGCGGTGTCGTCCGCATCTCCGCGACCGACGGATTCAGCGCTTACATCGCGGCGCCGGCCGCCGTCAGTGTGCAGGAACGGCACCCCGAGGTGTCCGTGGAACTGGTCGCCGCGACGCGACGCGCCTCGCAACAACGGTCGGGAATGGACATCGAGATCGTCGTCGGCACGCCTCAGGTGCACCGCGCCGAGGCCGTGCACCTCGGCGAGTACTGCCTCGGTCTGTACGCCACTCCGGAGTACCTCGAGGACCACGACACCATCACCACCCGACTCGACCTCGCCGGCCATCCCCTCGTCTACTTCGTCGAGTCGATGCTCCACGTCGACGACCTCGATCTCGCGCGCTCCGTCGCCGTCGGCGACGCTCCCCCGTCGTCGGACGTCCCGGTGATGCGGAGTTCGGTGAGCTCGACCAACGTCTTCGTGCACGTCGAGGCCACGCGGGCGGGCGCCGGTATCGGCCTGCTGCCGTGCTTCATGGCCGACCGGCACCGCGATCTCGTGCGCATCCTGCGCTCGGAGGTGTCGGTCACCCTGGCCTACTGGCTGGTCGTGCGCGGCGAGACGCTGCGCCGCCCCGAGGTCGGGGTGGTGGTCGACGCGCTGCGGACGGAGGTCGCGTCCCGACGGGACGAGCTCATGGGTCGCGGCGAGTGAACGGCCGCTTCGCACCGAGCCCCTCCGGCGACCTCCACATCGGGAACCTCCGCACGGCTGTGCTCGCGTGGCTCCTCGCCCGCGGAACCGGACGCGGATTCGTCCTGCGCGTCGAGGACCTCGATCGCGTGCGACCGGGCGCCGAGCACCGTCAGCTCGACGATCTCGCCGCCGTCGGCATCACCGTCGACGGGCCGGTGGTGCGGCAATCGGATCGCCGAGAGTCCTATGCCGCGGCCATCGCCTCCCTCGCCGCCGACGGCCGTGTCTACGAGTGTTTCTGCACCCGCCGCGAGATCCAGCAGGCCGCGTCCGCACCGCACGCTCCCGAGGGTGCGTACCCCGGAACCTGCCGGAATCTCACCGAGGCGCAACGCGCGTCCCGCCGCGCCGAGGGCCGACGCGCCGCGCTGCGGTTGCGTTCGGACACGCGGTCGTTCACCGTGACCGACGCCCTCGTCGGCGAGTTCACGGGCGTGGTCGACGACCTCGTCCTCCAGCGCACGGACGGCGTTCCCGCCTACAACCTCGCCGTCGTCGTCGACGACGGGTTCCAGAGCGTCGACCAGGTGATTCGCGCGGACGACCTGCTCGCGTCGGCGCCGCGTCAGGCCTACCTCGCCGGTCTGCTCGGCGTGCAGATCCCGGAGTACGTGCACGTCCCGCTCGCTCTCGGACCGACGGGCAAGCGCCTCGCCAAGCGGGACGGCGCCGTCACCCTGCGCGACCGACTCGCCGCCGGGCAGACCGTGTCCGACGTCCGCGCCGAGATCGCGTCGTCGATCGGGGTTCCGTCCGAGCGCACGCACGAATCGCTGTCCGACCTGGCCTCGCACTGGTCCCTGGACCTGCTCCCGAGGGAGCCGTGGTTCGTGCTCGGTCACTGATCGAGACCCCGTTGCAACGGAACATCGCACACCGGTCGGGGCGTAACGGACGTAAGGTGGCCGCGAGAAGACTCCGACACGTCAACCCGTACGAGAAGGACATCATGACCACAGGCGGTTTCGACCCGAGCAAGGATCCGCAGAACCCCGGCAGCTACCCGCCGCCGCAGCAGGGTTCCTACCCGCCCCCGTCGCAGGGGTCCTACCCGCCGCCCTCGCAGGGCAGTTACCCCCCGCCCTCGCAGGGCAACTACCCGCCGCCGCAGGGCAACGTCCCGCCACAGCAGGGTGGCTACCCCCAGCAGGGCGGCTACCCCCAGCAGGGTGGCTACCCGACGCCCCCGCAGTTCGACAACACCACCAACTACGGTGGCTCGAACTTCGGTGGAGTGCCCGGCGGCGGTCAGCCCGGTGGGCTCGGCATTCGACTGGGCGCGCGCATCATCGACGGGATCATCGTCGGCATCGTCGCGCTGATCCTCGCCGCGATCTTCGGTGCGACCGACAACATCCTCGTCACCGGACTCTTCTCCGGCGTCCTGACGTTCGCGTACTTCGTCGGCCTCGAGGTCAGCCAGGGCGCGACACTCGGCAAGAAGATCCTCGGACTCCAGGTGCACGGTCCCGCCGGCACGCCGCGGCCGACGCTGCAGCAGTCCGCGATCCGCAACGCGTTCACGCTGCTCAACATCATCCCGTTCCTCGGTAGTCTGCTCGCGTTCATCGCCGTGATCGTCATCGCCGTCACGGTCAACTCGAGCCCCACCAAGCAGGGCAAGCACGATCAGTTCGCCGGTGGCACCCAGGTGGTCAAGAAGTAGCCTCCGCACACACCGACATCGGGCGCGGATCCCTTCGGGGATTCGCGCCCGTCGTCGTCTCGGTGCTTGGATCGACCGGTGACTGCAACCAACTCCACCGCCACCGACGGCGACACTCCGTCTGGACAGGCCTCGTTCGCCCACATCAGCCGTGGCTTCTACCCCGCCATCGTCGCGCTCTTCGTCGCGACACTGCTGATCTCGAACGTGGCCGCCAGCAAGGGTGTCGCCTTCTTCGCCGCGTCCGACGTCTCGCTCGGGCCCTTCCAGATTCTCCCCATCAACACCGACGGCGCGTTCTTCCTCTTCCCCCTCGCGTACATCCTCGGCGATGTGCTCAGCGAGGTGTACGGGCTCAAGGCGACGCGCCGCGCCATCTACCTGGGCTTCGGCTCTCTCCTGCTCACATCGGTCTGCTTCTGGATCGCCATCGAACTCCCCGCCGCGTCGTTCTACGAGAACCAGGCCGCACTCGAGACCGTCGTCGGCGTCGTGCCGCGCCTGGTCCTCGCCGGTCTCGCCGGTTACACCGTCGGACAGCTGTTGAACTCCATCGTGCTGGTGAAGATCAAGGAACGCACCAAGGAGAAGCACCTGTGGGCCCGCCTCATCGGGTCGACAGTGGTCGGCGAGTTCTTCGACACCCTGATCTTCTGCAGCATCGCGGCCGGCGTCATCGGCATCACGACGGGCGCCGACTTCGTGAACTACGTCATCGTCGGCTTCCTGTGGAAGACCCTTGTCGAGGTGCTCGTGCTCCCGATCACCTACGCCGTCATCGCGTACATCAAGAAGCGCGAGCCGACCTACTCCCCGGACTGACCCCACCCCTGCCCCGCGAGTACGTCGATACTGTCGCTGTCGAGCACGACATCACGACACTATTGACGTACTCGCGGGGAGTTGCGGCTCAGGAATAGAAGCGCGCCAGCGTGTCCTTCTTGAACTCCTGGAACCGCCCGTCGCGGATGGAGGCGCGGATGTCGTCCACCAGCCGCACGGTGAACCGCTCGTTGTGAATGGTGGCGAGGGTCGAGGCCAGCATCTCCTTGGCCTTGAACAGGTGATGCATGTACGCCCGCGTGTAGTGCGCGCAGGTGTAGCAGTCGCACTCCTCGTCGATCGGCGTGAAGTCCCGACGGAACCGCGCGGTGTTGATGTTGAAGCGCCCGTCCGGTGTGTAGATCGCCGCGTTCCGGGCCACGCGTGACGGATTCACGCAGTCGAACGTGTCGGCACCGTTCTCGATGGCGACGAAGAAGTCGTCCGGCTCGCTGATCCCGAGCATGTGGCGCGGTTTGTGTTCGGGCAGTTCCTCGTTCACCCAGCGGACGATGGTGCCGAGGTTCTGCTTCTCCAGAGCGCCGCCGATGCCGTAGCCGTCGAATCCGCGCCCGGTCTCGCCGACGATGGTCTCGAGATCGTGTGCCGCCTTCCGACGAAGGTCCTCGTACTGCGCACCCTGCACCACACCGAACAGCGCCTGGTACGGCTTGTCGGCGCGCTCGGCCGTGAGGCGCTCGTGCTCGGCGATGCACCGCACCGCCCACGCCTGCGTACGGTCCAGCGACTGTTCCTGGTACGCACGGGTGTTCATCAACGTGGTCAGCTCGTCGAACGCGAACATGATGTCCGCGCCGAGCTGGTGCTGGATCTGCATCGACACCTCGGGAGTGAAGCGGTGCCGCGATCCGTCGAGGTGGGACTTGAACGTCACGCCGTCGTCGTCGACGTGCGCGAGGCGCTCCTTGCCCTCGGCGATGACGTCGTCAGACTCCACCCGAGTGGCGTCCATCGAGATGACCTTCTTGAACCCGACGCCGAGCGACATCACCTGGAACCCGCCGCTGTCGGTGAACGTCGGGCCGTCCCAGTTCATGAACGTGCCGAGTCCCCCGGCCTCGTCCACGATGTCGGGCCCCGGCTGCAGGTACAGGTGGTAGGCGTTCGCCAGGACCGCCTGTGCGCCCAGCTCTTTCATCGACTCCGGCAGCACCGCCTTCACGGTGGCCTTGGTGCCGACGGCGATGAACGCGGGGGTCTCGATGTCGCCGTGCGGCGTCCGCAGGGTGCCGGTTCGACCGAGATGGTCCTCGATACGGGTCTCGACTGTGAAGAGGTCGGTCATGCCCCCATCGAACCAGACGCCAACTGCTGCTCCTGCAGGCCGGACGCACTGAGACGGTGGTAGGCGCCGCGCGCCGCGATGAGCTCGTCGTGCGTGCCCTTCTCCACGATGGACCCGTTCTCCATCACCAGGATCAGATCGGCGTCGCGGATCGTGGAGAGGCGGTGCGCGATCACGAAACTCGTGCGATCGCTGCGCAGGGCCGCGGTGGCCTTCTGCACCAGCAGCTCGGTACGGGTGTCGACGGAGCTGGTGGCCTCGTCGAGGATCAGCACGGCCGGGTCGGCGAGGAACGCGCGCGCGATGGTGATCAACTGCTTCTCGCCCGCACTGACGTTGCTGCCCTCCTCGTCGATGACGGTGTCGTACCCGTCGGGCAGCGAGTGCACGAAACGGTCGACGTAACTCACCCGCGCCGCCTCCATGATCGACTCCTCGGTGGCGCCACTGTTGCCGTACGCGATGTTGTCGCGGATGCTGCCGCCGAACAGCCAGGTGTCCTGCAGCACCATGCCGGTGCGCGATCGCAGCGTCGCCCGCGTCATGTCACGCGTGTCCACACCGTCGAGCGTGATCGAGCCGGAATCGATGTCGTAGAACCGCATCACGAGGTTCACGAGCGTCGTCTTGCCGGCACCGGTGGGGCCGACGATCGCGACCATCTGGCCGGGCTCCGCCACGAAGGACAGCCCGTCGATGAGCGGACGCTCCGGTTCGTAGCGGAACGACACGTCCCGGAACTCGACGCGTCCACTGCGCGTGGTGGGGGTGACGGGTGCCGACGGATCGGCGCCCTCCTCCTCGGCGTCGAGGATCTCGAAGATGCGCTCCGCGGAGGCGACACCCGACTGGAGCAGGTTGACCATCGAGCCGATCTGTGTGAGCGGCTGCGTGAACTGGCGGGAGTACTGGATGAAGGCCTGCACCTCGCCCAGGCTCAGCGTGCCGGACGCGACGCGCAGTCCGCCCACCACGGCGATGGCGACGTAGTTGAGGTTGCCCAGGAACATGATGGCGGGCATGACGATTCCGGAGATGAACTGTGCCCGGAAGCTCGCCTGGTACAGCTCCTCGTTGCTCTCGTGGAACACCCGCGCCGTCTCGTGCTGGCGGCCGTAGGCCTTGACCAGCTCGTGGCCGGTGTAGGCCTCCTCGACCTGTGCGTTGAGCGCGCCGGTCTGCTTCCACTGCGCGATGAAGTGCGGCTGCGAGCGCTTGGCGATCATCGCCGTCACCACGATCGACAGCGGCACCGTCAGGATCGCGACCAGTGCGAGCAGCGGCGAGATCCACAGCATCATGCCCAGGATGCCGAAGACCGTGAGCACCGAGACCACGAGCTGGCTGAGTGTCTGCTGCAGGCTCTGCGAGACGTTGTCGATGTCGTTGGTGACTCGCGAGAGCACGTCGCCGCGCTTGTGGGAGTCGAAGTAGCGCAACGGCAACCGGTGGATCTTGTTCTCGACGTCGGTACGCAGACGCTTGATGACGCGTTGCAGCGCGATGTTCAGGATGTAGCCCTGCACCCAGGACAGCAGTGCGGACCCGATGTAGAGGATCAGGACGAGGACCAGGACCTTGCCGACGGCGTCGAAGTCGACTCCCCGACCGGGGACGACGTCCATGCTCGACACCATGTCGGCGCGTGTGCCCTCACCCGAGGCGCGGAGACCGTCGACGACCTGCTTCTTGGACAACGAGGGGTCGAGCGAACGGCCGACGATGCCGTCGAAGATGAGGTTGGTGGCTCGGCCCAGGATGTTCGGGGCGAGAACGGTGAGAACGACGCTGGCGACGGCGAACACGAGGACCACCGTGAGCAGCATGCGCTGCGGAAGTAGCCGGCGCAGTAGCCGCCTGACGGACGGTCCGAAGCTCATCGCCTTCGTGCCGGGAGCACCGGGACCGGGAGGACCGCCGGGCCGCGTCATGCGACACCCGCTGCGGTGCGCTGCGAGTCGACGATCTCGGCATAGGTGGGACACGTCTCGAGCAGCTCGTCGTGCGTACCGAGGCCGACCATCCTGCCGTCGTCGAGCACCACGATGCTGTCCGCGTCGCGGATGGTGGACACCCGCTGCGCGACGACGATGACGCAGGCGTCACGTGTGATGGGGCGCAGGGCCGCTCGGAGATTCGCGTCCGTCGTCAGGTCGAGAGCGGAGAACGCGTCGTCGAAGACGTAGATGCTCGGCCGCCGGATGATGGCGCGGGCGATGGCCAGTCGCTGACGCTGCCCACCGGAGACGGTGGTGCCGCCCTGGGCGACGGGGGTCTCGAGACCCTCGGGCATCTCGCGGACGAAGTCGGCGGCCTGCGCCACCTCGAGTGCGTCCCACATCTCGGCCTCCGTGGCGTCCTCCTTGCCGTAGCGAAGATTGGAGGCGATGGTGCCGGAGAACAGGAAGGGCCGCTGGGGGATCAGTCCGATCTCCGCTCGCAGCGCCTCCGGATCGAGTTCTCGCACATCGGTTCCGCCCACGCGCACCACTCCGTCGGTCGTGTCGATGAGACGCGGGATCAGGTTGATCAGCGTCGTCTTGCCCGAGCCGGTGCTGCCGATCACGGCCGTGGTGGTTCCGGCCGTCGCCCGGAACGACACGTCGCAGAGCACCGGGTGATCGGCCGCGGGATACGCGAAGGCGGCCTTGTCGAATTCCACCGTCGACGGCGCCGAGGCGAAGACGACGGGCTTCGCGGAGGGCACGACGGACGAATTCGTGTCGAGCACCTCGGTGATGCGCTCGGCACACACGCTGGCGCGCGGGATCATCATCGCGATGAACGACGCCATGATCACCGACATCAGGATCTGCATGATGTAGCTCAGCAGGGCCGTCAGCGATCCGATCTCCATGCGTCCCTCGTCGACGGCGTGACCGCCGAACCAGATCACCGCGACGCTGGTGACGTTGCTGATGAGCATGACCACCGGGAACATGAGCGCCACCAGACGACCGACCTGCAGTGCGGTGGCGGTGAGGGCGGTGTTCGCGTCGTCGAAACGCTCCACCTCGTACGGCTCGCGCACGAAGGCGCGCACCACGCGGATGCCCGTGATCTGCTCGCGCAGAACGCGGTTGACCGTGTCGATGCGCTTCTGCATGACCTTGAATGCCGGAACCATGCGGACCACGACGAAGCCCATGCTCAGCGCCAGCGCAGGAACGGCGATACCGAGGAGCCACGACAGTCCGAAGTCCTCGCGCAGAGCCATGACGATGCCGCCGACGCACATGATGGGCGCCATCACCAGGATGGTGCAGCCCATCAGAACCACCATCTGCACCTGCTGAACATCGTTCGTGTTGCGGGTGATGAGCGACGGAGCGCCGAACGTCCCGACCTCGCGCGCCGAGAAAGTGCCGACGCGGTCGAGGAGCGCCCCGCGGATGTCGCGGCCGGCCGCCATGGCGGCGCGTGCTCCGAAGTAGACGCCGCCGATCGAGCACGCGATCTGCACGGCGGAGACGGCCAGCATGATCGAGCCGGTCGACAGGATGTAGCCGGTGTCGCCGGTCGTCACGCCGTTGTCGATGATGTCGGCGTTGAGGCTGGGCAGGTACAGCGAGGCCACGGTGGCCACGAACTGCAGCACCACCACGCCTGTCAGCGCGCCGCGGTACGGCGCCAGATACCGGCGGAGAAGTGAGATCAACACGTCGTGCATCCTTCCTTCTCGACAGGACCCGTCGGACGACAGGCGTGGTGGGTGCAGTTCATCGACTCAGCTCCGGTTCGCCGGCTGCTGGGTCGCCGGTGCGGTCTCGTCCGTCCTGCGGACGAGTTTCTCACCTTCGATGTCCACGTTCGGCAGAATCTTGTCCAGCCACTTCGGCAGGTACCAGGCCTTGTCGCCGAGCAGCGCCATGACCGCGGGGATCAGGATCATGCGGACGATGAAGGCGTCGAAGAACACGGCGGCCGCGAGAGCGAAACCGATGGACTTGATGAACGAGTCCGGTTCCAGCATGAACGCCGCGAACACCGAGATCATGATGACCGCCGCGGCAGCGACGACGCGGGCGCCGTACTTGAAGCCCGTGACGATGGCATCGCTCGCGGTCGCCCCGTGGACGTACGCCTCCCTCATCCGGGACACCAGGAAGACCTGGTAGTCCATCGCGAGTCCGAAGACCACACCGATCAGGAAGATCGGCATGAAGCTCACGATGGGCTGCGGGTTGGAGATCAGTCCCAGTCCACCTTCCTGGAAGATGAAGACGGTGGCACCGAAGGTGGCGAGCACGCTGAGCAGGAAGCCGAGCGTCGCCGTCAGCGGCACCAGGATCGATCGGAACACCACCATGAGCAGCAGGAATGCCAATCCGACGACGACTGCGAGGTACGGGATCAGGGCCTTCTGGAGCCGATCCGACACATCGATCTCGAGCGCCGTCTGGCCGGTGACGCCGTAGGTGACGCCGTACTCGGATTCCAGACCACCCCGGGCGTCGCGCAGCGCGGTCACCAGGTTCTGCGTGTCCTCGCTGATCGGTGAGCTCTTGGGAGTCACCGACACCAGGGCGGTGTCGCCCGCCGGGTTGAGCCCGGCCTGCTGTGCGTTGGTCACGTCGGGTTCCGCCGCCGCCCTGTCGACGACGGCCTGGAAGGCCGCCGTCCGATCGGCCTCGGGGACGTTGCTCGCGTCCACGACCATCAGCAGCTGACCGTTGCGTCCCGGGCCGAAGCCCTGGTCGACCAGGTCGTACGCCTCACGAGCGGGGGTACCCGGTTCGGCGGTGGCCACCGACGGAAGCGCCAGACGCAGCGACGTCATGGGACCGGCGATGACACCGAGGATCACGACACCGACGATGAGCACCAGTGCGGGACGCTTGATCACCATGCGCACCCATCGCAAGCCGTTGGTCGGCTTGTCGTCGTGCTCGGGGTCCGGCACGGTGCGGATCTTGCCGGCGAACGCCTTCGCGCCGAAGAGTCCGAGGACGGCGGGCAGCATGGTCAGCGCGACGAGGACGGCGACGAAGACACCGAAGCCGGCGGCCAGACCCATCTGGGACAGGAACGGGATGCCGACGACGCGCAGTGCCACGAGCGCGATGAGCACCGTGGTGCCGGCGAAGACGACGGCGCTGCCAGCGGTTCCCACGGCGCGTGCCGCGGCTTCCTCACGGTCGTCCGTCTCGCTCAGCTCGTTACGGAACCGGGCGACGATGAACAGCGAGTAGTCGATGGCGACGGCCAGGCCGATCATGATGGCGAGAATCGGCGTGAACTGGGTGAGCTCGGCGAAGCCCGACGCGGTGGTGATGGTCAGACTGGTGACGCCGATGCCGACGATGGCCGTGATGAGCGGCAGTCCGGCGGCGACGAGCGATCCGAACATGACGACGAGGACGACGGCGGCGACGGCCAGGCCGATCAGCTCGGCGGTGCCGCCGGGCGGCTCGGCGGCCTGCATGGCGCTGCCACCGATCTCGACGGTGAGCCCTGCGTCACGGGCGGGCTGGGCGGCGTCGGTCAGCTCGGTGCGGATCTCGGCCGTGACATCGGTGACGGTGCCGGTGATGGGCACGTCGAGGATGCCGATGGTCTTGTCCGGTGAGAGCGGCGACACGGCCGCGGCGTTCGCGGCCGCGACGTCCGGCGCGAGACCGGCCTCCGCGTACTGATCGACGATCGCCTGGTTGCCGGCGATCGGATCGAGGAGCGGCATGGCACCCTCGGGCACCGGTCCGGCCGCGGGATCGGCCTTGGCCGTGTCCTTCACGGCGGCGATGCCGCGAATGTTCGCGATGACGCCGTCGATGGCCGCCGTGTTCTCGGGCGAGTCGAGCGTGGTGCCCGCGGGTGCCTGGAACACGTACTGCGCGGACGCCGACGTGAGCGGATCCTCGCCGCCTCCGAAGCGCTCCTTCTGCAGATCCAGCGCAGCCTGGGCGGGGGTTCCCGGGATGGAGAACGACGTGCTCGTCGGGCCGGACAACGTGGCCGCGCCGATACCGGCCAACACCAGGATGGCGAGCCAGATCGGCAGCACGATGCCTTTCCGACGGTACGAGAACCGCCCTATGCGATACAGGAAGGTGGCCATGAGAGTTCTCCTCGTTCGGGGGGGTGTCGTACTGCGGGTGACGGACGGACGCGCGATCAGTCGGGCGGGAGCGGGGTGGAACCGGTGAGCGGCGCTCGGAAGCCCCGTTCGAGTTGTTGCATGGCGAGGCGGACCACCTCGCCGGCGGATTCTGCTGTGGTGGAGCCCTTCTCGGATGCCTCGGCGAAGAATCCGAGTGCGGCGCTGACGGTGGCGCCCACCGCGGCCTGGACCAACGAGGGGTACAGGTCCCGATCGGGATCGAGCCCGGTGCGCCGGGCCACGGCCTTCTTGAACGCCGCGGAGAGCGAGCGGTCGAACTCGAGCTTCTTCGCCAGCAGAGCCGGCGACTCCTCGACGAACCGCGCGACCGCGACAGTCTCGGTCAACTCGCGCTCGGGATCGTCGACGATCTCGAAGACGATGGCGCGCACCGTGTCCCAGAAGTCCTCGTCCTGCGGACGGTGTTCGATCAGGTCCACCCACTCGAACGCTGCCTGCTCGAGGTAGTACAGCGCCGCTTCTTCCTTGCTGGAGAAGTAGTTGTGGAACGTGCGCGTCGACACCCCCGCGTCGCGGGCGATCGCCTCGGCGGTCACGGTGTCGAAACCCTGTTGCCGCCCGAGACGGATCGCGGCAGCACTGAGCGCTGCACGGGTCTCCGCCTTCTTGCGGTCGCGTAGTCCGGAACTCACGAATCCCACAGTACGGAACTTGCACGGCTCGGCAAGTTTGCAGTGGTGTGCACTTTTGTGACGCTCACCACGCTCGCGCGGTGTTTCGAACCGTCAGGGAGTGAGCCAGCGCTTCACACGGGCGGTGATGAACGGCAGCAGGACGTACACCATGAGGGGTGTGCTCACGAGGGTGACGAGCAGGGTCCGGAGTACAAGACCCAGCGAGAGGTACTCGGAGACAAGGGTGTTGAGCAGAAGAGACAGGGGGAAGAACGCCGACCAGATGACGATGGCCTGCTTCCACCGAGGCGGCGGAGCGCCCACGACGCGGACCGCGTCGGTGAGCGTCGACTGTGGCTCGAACCACCCTTCGACCCCGGTGAGGCGATGCGTCACATGGTCGTCCGCCACACCCACACCACGCGCGACCCAGGCACGCCGGAAGGGCGACGAGAGCCACTCCTGCAGATGAGCGTCCGAATCGAATCGGTAGAGCACGTAGTACTCGTACGGATCGGTCGAGGAGCGCAGCCACCCGCCGCCCAGGAACCCGTCGAACGTGCGCAGCACACTGATTCCGGCATCGGTCCAGGCCACGAAGTCCTGCTCACGGCCGGGCGTGATGCGCCGCGCCACCGAGGTCGTGACCGCGGTACTCGTGGACGTGGACCGGTCGTCCCGGGGTTCAGTCATGTCAGGCGATCGAGAGGAGTCAGTTCTTCTCGGAGAACAGCTGGGTGTAGACGGGCGGCGCCGCGTTGACGACGTCCCTGGCAGCGGACGTCGCGGGAGCCTCGACGGGCTCCGCGTCGGCGGTGACGGGTGCGAGAAAGATCAGTTCGGGTTCCATGGAAACCCCTTCATCAGTAGTTCGGTGGTGAGGAGAACGAGTCGTCCGTCACGAGGGGGAGAACGAGGCGCCGGTGAGAACCGCGGCGTGCTCGTGATCCGAACACTACGCCACGGCGCCGACCTGGCGCGGTACGACCACGCCCGGCCACGTCGACCGTCGTCTGTGGATGCACTGAGAGAAGACGACCGACACTCTCGGACTGTCGACGCCGTGCCCTGCCTGTGTCACACTTGTGACAGAGGCGTGACCTGAGCACTTCCCGCCCTCTCCGCGGTTCTCACCACTGCATCGACTGCCAGAACGACCGACAGCCACCGTGGCCAGACCGTCCACAGAACAGAGGCACCAGTGTCCGTCACCGCCGAACGCCCCAGAGATCGATTCGTCAGTTCGTACACCGAGCTGTCCGTCGCCGTGCGCGCCTCGGGGCTGATGTCCCGCCGCCGCGGTTTCTACTGGTCCCGCATCATCGGCACCGTGGCGGCCTTCGTCGCCGTCTGGGTCGGTGCGTTCCTCCTGGGCGACTCGTGGTGGCAGCTCGCGCTCGCCGTCGCCCTCGCCGTCGTGAGCACGCAGTTCGGCTTCCTCGGTCACGACGGCGCCCACCGCCAGATGTTCGACTCGGCGAAGTGGAACGAGTGGACGGCCCGCATCCTGTCCGGCACCTTCGCAGGACTCTCGCTGCACTGGTGGCAGGGCAAGCACAGCAAGCACCACAACGCGCCGAACCAGATCGGCAAGGATCCCGACATCGGGAACGGGCCCATCGCCTTCGTCCCCGAGTACGTCGCGCAGCGCACCGGCTTCTACGGCGCGTTCACCCGCCGCCAGGGCTGGCTCTTCTTCCCGCTGCTCACCCTCGAAGGCGCCGCACTCCACGTCGCCAGCGTGCGCACGCTGATCGGCTCCAAGGAGATCAAGCACCGCAAGCTGGAGCTGTCGCTCATCGCGCTGAGGCTCACCATCGGGTTCGCACTGCCGTTCCTCGCGATGCCGGCGGGGCTCGCGGTCGGCTTCATCCTCGTGCACCTCGCCGTCTTCGGCGTTCTGCTGGGCGGCTCGTTCGCGCCCAACCACAAGGGGATGCCGCTGGTTCCGGCCAATGCGAAGATCGACTTCCTCCGCCGCCAGGTCCTCATGTCGCGCAACGTCGACGGCGGCCCCGTCACCGACTTCATGATGGGCGGCCTCAACTATCAGATCGAGCATCACCTGTTCCCCAGCATGCCGCGGCCGAACCTCAAGAAGGTGCGGCCCATGGTGCGCGAGCACTGCGCCAAGCACGGGGTGACCTACACCGAGACGTCGCTCGTGAAGTCCTACGGCATCGTCGTCCGCTACCTCAACCAGGTGGGACTGTCGAAGCGCAACCCCTTCGACTGCCCGCTGGTACGCGAGTACCGCGCCTGAACTCGGTGTGACCGCGGTCACGTAGACTGCGGCGGGTGATCGCCGATCTCTGGAACAGTCTGCCGACCGCGCTCCGCGACCCGGTCGCCCTCGCGGTGCCGGCATTCCTCGTTCTGCTCGCGCTCGAGTGGACCGCAGCGATCGTCCTCGAGAGCCACGGCGACGAGACCGAGGACGAACCCGGCCGACCGGCCCGTGGAAGCTACCTCCGCGCCGACGCCCGGGCCAGCATCGCGATGGGGCTGGTGTCCATCGCCACCACCACCGCATGGAAAACCCTGGCGCTGCTGGGCTATTCGCTGATCTTCGCGTATGTCGCACCGTGGCAGCTGCCCTCGGACCAGTGGTACACGTGGGTGATCCTGCTGCTCGGCGTCGACGTCCTCTTCTACTGGTATCACCGCATCGCGCACCGCACGCGCATCGTGTGGGCCACGCATCAGGCGCACCACTCGAGCGAGTACTTCAATTTCAGCACCGCACTACGGCAGAAGTGGAACAACAGCGGCGAGATCCTGATGTGGTTGCCGCTGCCCCTGCTCGGCGTCCCGCCCTGGATGGTGTTCACCGGGTTCGCGATCAACCTGGTCTACCAGTTCTGGGTGCACACCGAGCGCATCGACCGGATGCCGCGCTGGTTCGAGTTCGTCTTCAACACGCCGTCGCACCACCGCGTGCATCACGGCCGCGACAAGGAGTACCTGGACAAGAACTACGCCGGCATCCTCATCGTGTGGGACCGCCTGTTCGGGACCTACGCCGACGAGACGTTCCGACCGCACTACGGGCTGACGACTCCGGTGCAGACGTTCGACATCCTGAAGCTCCAGACACACGAGTACGCCGCCATCGCACGGGACGTGCGGACGGCGGCGACTCTGCGTCAAAAACTCGGCTACGTCTTCGGACCACCCGGCTGGACGCCCGAGGGTCAGGCCTTCCCGAGCGTCACCAGGAAATCGACGGACCCGGTCGGATCCACGGTCACGAAGCCCAGCGACGGCGGCTCGATGCCGTAGTCGGTCCACGTCGCGGGAATGTTGCCCGAGGCGACGATGGTCTCGCCCGACCGGAGCACCTGCGTCTCGACGCTCACGTCGCGCGTCTGGCCCTTGAGGGTCAGCGTGCCGTCGAGGGTGACGGTCGCCGTGGTGCCGTCGGTGGGCACGGTGGACAGGTCCACCGGCGACGTCACCGTGAACGTGGCGGTGGGGTTGTTCGCGACATCGAAGATGTTGCCGCGGAACTGGTTGTCGCGCCGATCGCTGTCGGTGGTGATGGTCTCGGTGCGCACCACGATCTCACCGGCGGTGAGCTGCTGGTTCGCGATCGTGGCGCTTCCCGAGACGTCCGGCGTGGTGCCGACGACCGTGACGTCGGTGCCGTTGAGCACCTCGGCGACGGTGTACCCGGCCGACGTCGGGTTCGCTGCGTCACCGGGCGTGACGGTCCACTCACCGTCCAGATCGCCCGTCGCCGCCTCGGCACCGGAGGTGGACACCGACGCCGCCGGATCGCTGCTCTCGATCGACAAGTAGATGCGCGGTCCGACGACGAGCGCCACGATCGCCAGGACGACGACCACGGCTCCGGCGATCCACCATTTCTTCTTCATGGGACGAACTTTAGTTGTCGCTTCAACGTGCGGCCACCGCTGCGGCCTGGGAATCCCCTGTGAAAAGCTTCCGTCACCACGTCGAGTGAACGACGTCCCGGAGGTAGCGGTCGTAGATGCTCTGCACGCCGGCATCGAACTCGGCGCCGAGAAGCGCGACGCGCCCCGCCTCGGCGTTGGCACGAGCCTGGTCCACGTTGCGGGCTCCCGGGATGACCGTCGAGATCTGCGGGTGCTGCCACAACCACGCGATGGCGGCGGCGGCGGGCGTCGTACCCTCCGGAGCCGCGTCCGCGACCAGGGCGGAGAAGTCACGAGCCGCCGCAAGGCCCGTGTCGAACGGAACGCCCGAGAACGTCTCGCCGACGTCGAAGGCCTCACCGTTGCGGTTGAAGTTGCGGTGATCGTTCTCGGGGAACGTCGTCGACTCGTCGTACTTCCCCGAGAGCAGGCCCGATGCCAGCGGCACCCGCGCGATGATGCCGACTCCGGCATCGGCGGCGACGGACAGCACCTCGTCGACGGGCTTGAGCCGGAAGGCGTTGACGATGATCTGCACGGTGGCCACGTTCGGTCGGCGGATCGCCTCGAGCGCCTCCGCGACCGTCTCCACGCTGACGCCGTAGTGCGCGATCGCCTGCTCCTCGACGAGGGTGTCGAGGGCATCGAACACCTGGTCGTCGCCGTACACGGCAGAGGGCGGGCAGTGCAGCTGCACCAGTTCCAGGGTGTCGACACCGAGGTTGCCGCGCGACCGGTCCACCCACGTGCGGAAGTTCGCGAGCGTGTAGTTCTCCGGCACCTGGTCGACGCGTCGACCCATCTTGGTCGCCACGGTGACGGTGTCCCGCAGGCCGCGATCGGCCAGGAATCCGCCGATCACCCGCTCACTGCGCCCGTCGCCGTACACGTCGGCCGTGTCGAAGAAGGTGATGCCGCTGTCCACGGCGGCGTCGAGCACCGCCACGGCGTCCTCCTCGGACACGTCGCCCCAGTCGGCTCCCAACTGCCAGGTGCCGAGTCCGACGCACGACACCTGCCGGTCGGTGCGTCCCAGGGTGCGGTTCTCCATCGCGTTCATGTTTCTCATCTCGTCGGTGTACCCGAAGTTGGTGAACGACAAAGCCCCCCAGCTGCCGAGGCAGGTGGGGGGCTCATGGCGGTGGCGGAGGGATTTGAACCCTCGGACGGGGGTTACCCGTCACACGCTTTCGAGGCGTGCTCCTTAGGCCGCTCGGACACGCCACCGGCGGATACGTTACCGGATGGGTGGCGCGGATCCGAAATCGCGACGTCAGGAGTCACAATGCGGGTGGCTCAGTGGCCGGTGAGCTTGTCCTTGATGTTGGACGCTGCATCCTTGACCTTCTCCGCGCCGTCCTTGAACGCGGCGGAAGTCTGATCGCCCTGGCCTTCGGCCTTCAGGTCCTGGTCGCCGGTGGCATCGCCCGCAGCTTCCTTGCCCTTGCCCTTGAGGTCTTCTGCCTTGTTGCCGATCTTGTCGTCGAGACCCATGTGGTGCTCCTTCGAAGCGGAAGAACATGTCATCCACCCCTCCGTTTCGGCGGGGCGGGCGACGCAACGTCGCGCCTGGTGTCCTACCGGGCAGTAATACCCCGTCGACGGATCGCGTCAAACGTCGTTCGCGGTTCGAAAGAAGTCCCGAACCAGACCGGCCGCGTCGCTCTCGAGGACGCCGCCGACCACCTCCGGTCGATGCGTCAGACGCCGATCCCGCACCACGTCCCACAGCGAGCCGACGGCGCCCGTCTTCGGTTCCCAGGCCCCGAACAGCAGCCCGTCGACTCGCGAGAGCACCGCCGCGCCCGCACACATCGTGCAGGGCTCCAGCGTGACGACGAGAGTGCATCCGGTGAGTCGCCAGCCGTCCCCGTGCCGTTCGGCGGCGGCGCGGAGCGCGAGCACCTCCGCGTGGGCGGTCGGGTCCCCGCGGCGTTCGCGTTCGTTGACCGCGGACGCGATCTCGTCACCGTCGGCGTTCACGACGACGGCACCCACGGGAACGTCGCCCGCCGGCGTGGTGCGGGCGACCTCCAGAGCGCGACGCATCCAGACGTCACGCAGGTGGAGAGGCACCACGGTCAGCGAGGCAGCTTGTCGAGCACCGCGGCGAACTCCGCGGCGAATCCCAGTCGCGCGGCAATCATGCCGAGCTGCTCGTCGGGGTAGAGGTCGGACTCGGCCAGGATGACGCCGAGGACCGGCTCGGGAAGACCCATGTCGCTCAGCAGATCCAGATCGCCCTCGTCCCACGGCTCGACGTCGTCGAGCTCGTCCGGATCCAGATCGGGCACATCGACGTTCAGTCGGTCCAGGACGTCGGCCGCGATGTCGTAGTCGATCGCCGCGGTAGCGTCCGACAGCAGGACCCGCGTGCCCGACGGTGCCGGACGCAGCACGACGAAGAACTCGTCGTCGACATCGAGGAGCCCGAACACCGCACCGGCACTGCGGAGTTCACGAAGCTCGGTCTCGGCGGCACTGAGACTCGTCAGGGCGTCCGCGGACAACGGCCGGCACGTCCACGTGCCCTCCTCGCGGACGACCGCGATGGCGAACCCCTCGAGATCGTCGTAGTCGTCGGAGCGGTTGTCACCTCGACCCTGGGACGAGGTACTGCCTCCGCGCTGTGCAGCCATGCGCGCAACCGTAGTCCCACACCGTCGCCCCGGCGTGCAGACCTCCCTGTTCAGGTGAAACAGCGGGAGATTTCGGTGTCGTGCACCCGGCGGACGGTGCCGATGTGGAAATCTTCCCCCGGTGAACACACCCGACCGTCCCGTCTGCGTCCTGGGCCTCGGCCTCATCGGCGGCTCGTTACTGCGCGCCGTGGTCGACTCGGGTCGCCCGGCATGGGGTTGGAACCGATCGACCGGTGCCGTGGACGCCGCTCGCGCCGACGGGTATGACGTCACGGCGGACATCGCCTCCGCCCTCCAGCGTGCCGCCGAGGAGGACGCTCTCGTCGTCGTCGCGGTGCCCATGCCGGCGGTCGACACCGTCCTGGAATCGGTGGCCGCGCACGCGCCGCACTGCGTGCTCACGGACGTCGTCAGTGTGAAGGCGGAGATGGCGGCCGCGGTCGCACGTGCCGGACTCGGCGCTCGGTTCGTCGGCGGACATCCCATGGCCGGCACATCCGCCTCGGGGTGGCTCGCGGCCGACGTCGATCTCTTCCGCAACGCGGTCTGGGTCGTCACCGTGGACGACGGCACCGATCCCGACGCCTGGCTCGCGGTCGCCGATCTCGCACTGTCCTCCGGATCCGTCGTCGTCCCGGCCCGAGCCGACGACCACGATCGCGCCGTCGCCCGCGTGTCCCATCTCCCGCATCTGCTGGCGGAAGCACTCGCCGCGGTGGGCGCGCAGGGCGGGGAGCTCACGTTGCGGCTGGCAGCCGGCTCGTTCCGCGACGGCACCCGTGTGGCAGGAACAGCTCCAGCCCTGGTCAGCGCGATGTGTGATGCCAACGCGCCCGCCCTGGTCGACGCGCTCGACGAGGCGCTCGCCGCGTTGCACAGCGCCAGGGACGCTCTCGTCGCCGACGCGTCGACCGAGACACTGGTGTCCGCGGGCCATGCGGCGCGGTCGCGCTACGACGAGCAGTTGCAGTGGTGGGAGATCACCGACGTCGTCGTCGGCTCGCCCGCCTGGCAGGGCGACCTCGTCGACGCCGGTCGCCGCGGCGGTGTGGTCCAGCGGCTGCCCCGGCGGGCGTGACGGTCGGCCCGTCAGATGCGCTCGGCGAGTCCCCGGTAGTCGGCGACGAACCCGTCCGAGTCGACGCTCACGGCCGACGTCCCGACGGGCGAGACCACCTCGAACTCGTGCGGACCGCGGCTGTAGGAGAGTGTCTCCGCGCGGGCGGTGAGGACCGGCAGACCGACGTACACGACGGGCACCTGATGATCGGACGGGTTCGTCTGCAGGCCGAGACGACGGATGGCAAGCGTGTTGAAGAAGGGGCTCCACACCAGCTCGACGTCGAGCGCACCGCCGAACGAGCTGCGGGTCGGTGACCCGTCGTCGACGAGCCAGTAGCCCTCGGAGTCGCGACTGATGGAGACCTGCTTCTCCCCCGAGGCGACGGCCGCGCGCACGGACAACCGCTTGGTCACTCCCGATTCGTCCGTGACCAGGTCGTACGACGCGGAGAACGCCGGGTGTTCGTCGCACTCGCCGCCGATGATCCGGCCGGCGGCCTTGATCCGCTTGCCGTTGAGCTGGACGCGCACCGACTCCATACGCGGGGCGCTGTGCGCGCGCCACGTCAGGATGGCCGGCCACGACGAGCCCGTCACGTCGGCGGACGACAGGGAATCGGCGGTGGGTGTGGTCACGCGTTCACGGTAGATCACACGAGCACGACAAGTACCGGAGCCGGGCGAATTGCCTGTGAATCCGCGTCCCCGTCAACGTTCGAGTGCCCCGTTCTCGCGAGATGAAACGGTCACGAGCAGGGTTTTCGTCGACAGTGGGCGTGAGTCGGCGCACCACGCCCCCGTCTACGGGCGCTGCTCACAGCGGTGTCGCCCTCTCGGTCGGACGCCGTGTCGGTGTTCTCGAGTAGCCTCACTCGAGATCGACGTCGGTGTCCGGAGCCGCCGTCGCACACGACGGTGAGCGGGGGTACGCGTGTCCAGCCAGGGTGCCATGGTCGGCCTGTTCGCCGGCATCGGCGGTCTGGAGCTGGGCCTGGCGCGCAGCGGATGGTCCACCACTCAGCTCTGCGAGATCGACGCCGGCGCGGGGGCGGTGCTGCGCTCGCGCTTTCCCGACGTGCCGCTGCACACCGACGTCGCGACGCTGCGGGCGCTCCCCGCCGGAACAGAGCTGGTCGCAGCCGGTTTCCCGTGCCAGGACCTCTCACAGGCCGGTCGCACGGCGGGCATCACGGGCGCGCGATCGGGTCTGGTCGACGAGGTCTTCCGACTCGTCGCCCGCAAACGTGGTCCCCGGTGGCTGCTGATCGAGAACGTGCCCTTCATGTTGCAGCTCGGCCGCGGCGCGGCGATGCGGCACATCACGCATGCGCTCGAGGATCTCGGTTACATGTGGGCGTATCGCGTCGTCGACGCTCGCTCGTTCGGCCTGCCCCAGCGGCGTCAGCGCGTCGTCATGCTCGCCTCACGTACGGACGACCCGCGTGAGGTGCTCTTCGGACCCGACGCGGGCATCCCCGAGGCCGGCGACGCCGACGTCCTCCCGTGCGGCTTCTACTGGACCGAGGGGGTGCGCGGCCTGGGCTGGGCGATCAACGCGGTGCCCACGCTCAAGGGCGGATCGACTCTCGGCATCGCCAGTCCCCCGGCCGTCCGGCTCCCGTCCGGCGAGCTGGTCACCCCGGGCATCTCGGACGCCGAACGGCTGCAGGGTTTCGACGCCGGGTGGACGGCCCCCGCCGTCGAGTCCCCGGGTGTCCGGGCCGGGCACCGGTGGAAGCTCGTCGGCAACGCCGTGAGCGTGCGCATGGCGACGTGGGTCGGTGAGCAGCTGGCCACCCGCACTCCCTACGACGAGGGGTCCGACACCGAGCTCGTACCCGGCCAGAGCTGGCCGTCGGCCGCGTGGGGCCGTGACCGTCGCGCGTTCGGGGTACCCGCGAGCACCTGGCCGGTCCAGCACCCCTACGAGGATCTGAGCGGATTCCTGGAGGAGTCGAAGTTGTTGTCCGCCAGGGCCACTGCCGGGTTCCTCAAGCGCGCACGCTCGGGTCGGCTGCGCTTCGCCCCCGGCTTCCTCGACACGGTCGAGTCGCACCTGCACCGGATGACCGACGATCCCGTCGTCCCCGAACCCGTTCGCGTGGCCTGATGTTCCCGTTGACGTTCGCACTCGACTTCGCCGGCGACCGTCCCGCGCCCGATGCCGACCGCGGGGAGAAGAAGAACTACGCGCAGCGCCTGTCCAACAACCTCGCGCAGGTGGTCGCCGATGCGTTGAGGCCTCGGTATCCGTCCATCACGCCCGACGCGCACGGCCTGGGCCAGGAAGCGCAGGTGGACGTCGCGAAGGGACGCAAGCGGCTCGACGTCAAGGCACTCGATCCGACGCTCGGCCTCATCCTCTGCGTGTCCGTGAAGACCTACAGCTTCCAGGACTACAGCCCCACGTCCGGTCGGCTCGGCCGCTGGACCAAGAACATCGTGCGCAACGACCACGAACTGCGGGGTGAGGCGATGGTGCTGCACCAGCGCCAGCCGTACAGCGTGCTCGTCGCCGTGATGTTCGAGCCCTGGTCGACGTGCGAGGACGGCGATCCCGCGAAGAGCAGCGACATCGGCAAGAGTTCGTTCGCGCACCACGTCACGACGCTGTCCAAGCGGTCGGGCCGCGGCAAGCGCCCCGTCGTCGGCATGCCGGGCCGAGCGTGGGTCGACCTCGGGGCCGAGGACACGCGCTACGACCTGTTCGAGAAGGTGTTCATCGGTCTCTACGAGCCGGACGGTCCGTACAGGGGTGAGGTGCGCTTCTTCGACGTCGACGACGCGCCGCCGCGCAACGGCCGTCCGTCGGACCGCACCACACTCTCGTTCGAGGAGTTCGTCGAGGTGGTGCACTCGGAAGTGGAGCGGCGCAACAGGTTCGCCCCCAGCTGGTCCGAGATCGACGACGACGAATGACGCCCGACGCTCGGGCGACGCCGCCGACGGACGCCGCGACCAGTGCCCGGTTCAAGAAACAGAAGCGGCGTGACACCAAGCCCGAGGTGGCCTTGCGGAAGGAACTGCACCGAGCGGGACTGCGGTACTTCGTCGACAAGGCCCCACTGAAGGGCATGCGACGACGGGCCGACGTGGTGTTCCCGCGTCGCCGAGTCGCGGTGTACGTCGACGGATGCTTCTGGCACAGCTGCCCGGAGCACGCCACCCACCCGCGCAACAACGCCCAGTGGTGGGCGGACAAGTTGGCTGCCAACGTCGCTCGGGACCGCGACACGGATCGTCGACTGGACGAGGCCGGCTGGACCGTCGTGCGCATCTGGGAGCACGAGGATCCAGCCGTGGCAGCGGAGCGGGTCACCGAGGCAGTGCGCCCCGGCGACTGACGTCAGCGCTCGTGGCGTCCCGGAGTGTCGTGCGGGCCGACGACAGGCGCATCGGCGTGTCCGAGACCGGTGGTGCGGTCCGTGACGTTCCGGTCCGTGACGTTCCGGTCCGTGACGTTCCGGTCTGCGGGATTCTGGTTCTGCTGTGCCGCGTTCGCGTCCTGTCGACGCGGGGTGCCGTCGTCGTGGACGGTCGGGTCCAGCTTGTTCGCCCGCTCCCACTCACGGTCCAGTTCGTCACGCCCGGTAGCGGCAGTGCCCTGGTGCTCCTGCGCGCGCTGCTGCGCGATGCGGGCCTCCGCTGCCGCGGCGTCCGCCTCGGCCTGCGCACGACGGGCGTCGGCCTCCGACTTCTGCGCCAGCGCCTCCGACCGCTCCACCTCCGCGCTGCGCTCGGCGGCCCGCTCCCGGATCTCACCGGCCTGCTCGACGCGCTTCTGCTTCGCCTTCTTCGACAGTGCGACGCCGACGGCGACGAGCAGCAACACCACCACGACCGCGATGACGATCCAGACAGCTGTGTTCATGACGGCTCCCGATGTTCGAGTGCGCGCACGGTTGCGCGCGGGACGGGGTACCCCTGGCGCCCGATTTCCACACGGGCCGCCTACCCTCGACCGCCATGACCACCGATGCCGCCTCTCGAGCCCTCGACGTACTGGTGATCGGCGGCGGAATCGCGGGTGCCTCGCTCGCCTGGGAACTCTCGTCCGATCGGACCGTGTGTCTCCTCGAAGGGGAGTCGACCCTGGCGATGCACTCGACCGGACGGTCGGCCGCCATGTTCCTCGAGACCTACGGCAACCACGTCATCCGTGGCCTGACGACGGCGAGCAGAGCCTTCCTCGTGGACCCGCCGGACATGGTGCGCGGAACGGTCATGACTCCACGCCCCTTCGTGCAGTTCGCACGTCCGGGCCGGGGCGACGCTCTCGCGGAGATGTTCACGACTCTGCGGACGCTGTCTCCCGATGCCCGCCTGCTCGAGACCGCCGAGGCGGTGGACCGGGCGCCCCTCCTGCGGCCTGCGGCAGTCGAGGCGGCCATCGTCGAACCGGGCGCACTCGACATGGACGTCGACGCGCTGCACCAGGGCTTCCTGCGCGGAGCACGCCGACGCGGATGCACCGTTCGCACCGGGGCGCGGGTCGTCGCGATCGACCGAGTCGGCGAGCAGTGGCGGGTCGATCTCTCGACCGGCGACACTCTCGTCGCCACGGTGGTGGTGAACGCGGCGGGTGCCTGGGCGGACGACATGGCCGACCTCGCAGGCGTACCGAGGATCGGCCTGCAGCCGCGACGACGCACCATCGCCGTGATGGACGCGCCGCCCGAGATCGCCGACACCCACCACCCGCTGATCAGCGACATGGACGAGTCGTTCTACATCAAGCCGGAGGTTGTCCGTCTGCTCTGTTCCCCTGCCGACGAGACACCGTGCCCGCCCGGTGACGCGAAGCCCGACGATCTCGAGATCGCCCGCGCCCTGGACGAGATCACGGAGGCGACCGTGGTGACGAGCCGCCGTGTCCGGTCGTCGTGGGCCGGTCTGCGCTCTTTCGTCGCCGATCGCACACCGGTGGTGGGGTTCGACCCGAGCGTGGAGGGCTTCTTCTGGTGCGCGGGTCAGGGTGGGTACGGCATCCAGACGTGCGCGGCACTGGCGCGCGTCGGTGCGGCGCTGGTCCGCGGCGAGGCGCTACCGGCCGATGTGACCGACCGGGGCGTCACCGCGGAGGACCTGGCGCCGGGCCGGCTGCGCTGAGCCGCACGGGGCTAGAGCCACTTCTGTCTCCGGAACACGATGTACAGCACGCACGACGCGGCCAGCATCGCGCTGACAGCCGCCGGATAGCCGAACGTCCAGCTCAGCTCCGGCATGTGCTCGAAGTTCATGCCGTAGATGCCGGCGATGAGAGTCGGCGCGAAGAGGATGGCGCCCCAGGACGAGATCCGCTTGACCTGCTCGTTCTGTTCCAGACTCACCTGGGTCATCGCACGCATCTCGTCGTTCTGCCGCTGACCCACCAGGGTGGTGTGCACCGACAGGGCGTTCTGCAGGTTGGCGCGGAACGAGTCGACGCGCTCGGTGATGCGGATCGCGTGGTCGAGCACGTCGCGCAGGTTGCGCCGCAGCTCGATGTCCACGTTGTACTTCTCCGAGCCGCGGCCGAGGGCCTCGATCATCGACACCAGCGGGTGGGTCGCGCGCTGGAACTCGATCACCTCGCGGGAGAGCTCGTAGATGCGACGGGAGACGTCCGGGTCGCCGGTGAACAGCTGGTCGTCGATCTCGTCGATGTCGTTCTCCAGACCGGCGACGACCGGTTCGTACTCGTCGACCACCTGGTCGAGGATCGCGTACAGCACGGCCTCGGTTCCCAGTTCGAGCAGCTTCGGCGCACCTTCGAGCCGTTTACGGACCACGCCCAGGTCGGGTGACTCGGCATGGCGGATGGTGACGACGAAATCGGGACCGCAGAACACGTGGAGCTCGCCGAACTCCACCTTCTCGGTCTCGTCGATGTAGCGCGCGGGGTGCAGGACGACGAACAACTGATCGCCGTAGCGTTCGAGCTTGGGCCGCTGGTGCGCTTGGACGGCATCCTCGACCGCCAATCGGTGCAGCCCGAATTCGGTTGCCACCGAGTCGATCTCGGCCTTGTCGGGACGATACAGCCCGATCCACGCCATGCCGCCGCACGCCCGCAGGAGCTCGTACGTGCGATCCAGACTCTCCGGCTCGTCGGTACGCGCCCCGTGCACGTACACGGCGTTGTCCACGATCGGCACAGTTCACCCCTCGTCGTCGCACGTCCGCCGCCCGTCGGGCGGCTACCAGGACGCTCGCATCCAAACCTCGGACACGAATCTTCGTCCACCGCGACGACGGAAGCGAAACGGACTCGTTTCTGTCCACAATCGTCCGTTTACGGACGCGGATCCGCGCCGTGGCGATAGCGTGTGACCTGTGGCAGAACGCGGCGCACGACCCCAGGTTTCGGTACTCCGCCGAACCATGCTCAAGGCATTCAAACATCTGTCGAACCCGCTGAGGCCGGACGACTACTTTGAGATGATCAATCCGTTGTGGACCACCCAGGAGCTCCGCGGGAAGGTCGACCGGGTCGAGAGGGAAGGCACCGACGCGGTGTCGGTGTTCATCAGGCCCGGGTACGACTGGGGTGGGCACCAGCCCGGCCAGTACCTCCGACTGGGCGTGGTCATCGACGGCCGCTATCACTGGCGCGCCTACTCGATCACCTCCGACCCGCACGGCGACCACGGCCTGATCTCCGTCAGCCCCAAGCTGGTTCCCGAGGGCACGGTGTCCCCGTTCCTGGTGCAAGGGATCAAGCCGGGCGACATCGTGCGACTGAGCGAGATCGAGGGAGTCTTCACCCTCCCCGATCCCGTGCCCGCCAAACTGCTCTACATCAGCGCGGGCAGTGGCATCACACCGATCATGAGCATGTTGCGCGAACTCGACCACCTCGACGCCATGCACGACGTCGTGGTCATCCACTCCGTGCACAGTCGCGACCAGACGATGTTCTCCGAGACCCTCGAGCGCCTCGATCGCAAGCACTCGTCGCTGCGTCTCGACCTTCGGGTGACCGAGGAGCGAGGTCGAATGAAAGCCACCGATCTGGACGAGTTGTGCCCCGACTGGCGTGAGCGCGAGGCATTCTGCTCCGGTCCCGGCGACCTGTTGGACGATCTGCGCGACTACTGGAAATCCGAGGGTGACCCGGAGAAATTCCACTACGAAAGTTTCCAACCCGTCATCGGTGGCGGTGACGAAGAAGGAGAGGGCGGCACGGTCCGCTTCATCCGTAGCGACACCGACGTCGAATGCGACGGAGGCACACCCATTCTCGCGGCCGGGGAGGAAGCGGGGCTGGATCTCAAGTTCGGTTGCAGGATCGGCATCTGCCACACCTGCACCGGAACCCTGAAGAAGGGACGTTTGAGAGATCTACGTAATGGGGAAGTCTCCGAGCCTACGGGGCAGGCGGTACGCATCTGCGTGAACACCGCCGAGGGAGATATCGAAATCGATCTCTGACGAGACCGATTCACATGCAGTAACAGGGAGGGTTCGTCATGAGCATCGACACCGGGAAAAAGACCGAAGTGTCCATCGAGAGTCCGCTCGCACATCTCAGCGAAGAGACCATCGAACAGCTTGCCAAGGAATTCGACGCCATTCACGACGAGGTCTACGCCGACCTCGGTGAGCGCGATCGCAACTACATCACCACGGTCATCGCGGCGCAGCGCCAGCTCGCTGTCGCGGGGCGCGTGATCCTCTTCGGCTCCAAGAGCCGCACCGCCTGGATGGCCGGAACGGCCTGCCTGGGTGTGGCCAAGATTCTCGAGAACATGGAGATCGGCCACAACGTCATGCACGGCCAGTGGGACTGGATGAACGATCCGGACATCCACTCGTCGGTGTGGGACTGGGACACCGCGTCCACCGCCGAGGCCTGGAAGCACTCGCACAACTACGTGCACCACACGTACACCAACATCCGCGGCAAGGACAAGGATCTCGGCTACGAGATCATGCGGATCGACCCGAACCAGCCGTGGTCGCCCGTCTACCTCGCGCAGCCGTTCTACAACCTGCTGCTGATGGCCTTCTTCGAGTGGGGCGTCGCGCTCCACGACCTCGACATCGAGGCCATCCGCAAGGGCGAGAAGCCCATGAAGGACCTGCTCACTGATCTGCGCGGTATCGGGACCAAGGCGCGCCGTCAGATCGTCAAGGACTACATCGGCTGGCCCGCGGTCAGTGCGCTCGCCTACGGCGCGGTGCAGGTCGTCTCGGGTGGACGCGTCTCGGGCGCCGGCAAGTCGAAGCTGGGTGCGCGGTTGCGCTCGCTGAGCTCGTCGAAGGCGACCAACTCCGTGGCCAAGGTTCTGGACAAGCACGGTGCCGGCATCGAACGCACCTTCGTCGCCACGGTGACGGCGGACTTCGTCGCCAACATCATCCGCAACCTGTGGTCGCACGGCATCATCTTCTGCGGTCACTTCCCGGACCAGGCGTACACGTTCAGCAAGGAAGAGACCGAGAACGAGACCCGCGGCGGCTGGTACGTCCGCCAGCTCGTCGGAGCGGCCAACATCGAGGGCTCGTCGCTGTTCCACCTGATGAGTGGCAACCTCAGTTACCAGGTCGAGCACCACCTGTACCCGGACATGCCCAGCACCCGGTACAAGGAAGTCGCGCCGAAGATCAAGGACATCTGCGAGCGCTACCAGCTTCCGTACAACTCGGGCCCCTTGATGAAGCAGTGGGGATCGGTGCAGCGCACCATCATTCGGCTCGCCTTCCCCGGCGGCAAGATGGCCCCGAAGCCCGGACCGTATCGCGGCGAGCGCGTCGGGGGTTCCTCGTCGAAGCCCAGCGAGGCGGCTCGTTTCCGCAACCGCGTGCCGGCAGGTCACCCCGACTCGGGCCCCGAGCACAACGGTGGCGGCGTCGAGGCGAAGCTCCCTCCGCGCGGGGAGTGACGACGCGCTGCCGGTGACGGCAGCACTGATCTGACGAACGAGTGGTGTCGACCGGCGTTCTCTGGATACCCGAGTGAATCGGGCCGGAGACGCCGGTCGTTTCCCATTTCGGAGGTCGTTCGTGACGCTCGACGGCCTGGACCCCGCCCTTCTGACGGGTGTGTTCGAGAACGCGCCCGAGCTGGTGTCCCTGTCCGCACGGGACGGCCGCATCCTCCACCTGAACCCGGCGGGCCTCGCGCTCGTCGGCGCACCGTCACTCGACGCCGTGCTCCGCCTGACCACGGCGAACTTCTTCTCCGACGTCGGTCTGCTCGCTGCGCCCGACGTGGAACGATCGCTGCACACCACCGGCCACTGGCAGGGTGTCGGCGAACTCCGGCGGCTCGACACCGGAGAACCCGTACCGGTCTCCATCTCGACGTTCCTGGTTCCCGCGGGTGAGCGCGACGAGCCGGTGATCGCGTCGATCATGCGTGATCGACGGCTGCGAACCGGTCACGAGAGCGCCCTCACCGACGTCCTGGAATCGGCCGCCCACCGGGCTCGCGAGCAGAGTGCTGTCGGCCTGTTGGGGCGGCTCGCGGTCGACGGTGATCTGACGACCATTCTGGACGCGACGACCAGCGCCGCCTCGTCGTTGATGGATACGGAGTGCGCGTCGATCGCACGCCTCGACGACACCCGCACCGCGTTGCGCGTCGTCGCCTACAGCGGGGTGAGCGAGCGGCCCGAGGTGTTCGGAACCGGTACCCGCTCGGCTCCGGGCCTCGCCCTCTCCTCCGGCACGGTGGTCATCTGTTCCGACGCGCGGACCGAGTCGCGATTCGACACCACGACGATGCGCTCGCGCGGACTGCTCAGCACCGTCTGCGTCCCGTTCGACTCCACGCCTCGGCCCGGGGTGCTGGCCGTGCACAGCGCGGCTCCGCGGGAGTACACGGATCGGGACGTGACGTTCCTGCGGACGGCCACGGACATCCTGGTCGCGGCGATCCGGCGTATCGAGCTCGAGAACGAACTGCGGTACCGATCACTCCACGATCCGCTCACCGGTCTGGCCAATCGAGCGCTCGCGTACCGACGTATCGACGAGGCCGTGGCTCGCGCCGCGGACAGCGAGACCACCGTCGCGGTCCTGCTGGCCGACCTGGACGACTTCAAGACCGTCAACGACAGCCTCGGACACGTGAGTGGAGACGCGGCGCTGATCACCTTGGCGCGCAAGCTCGAGCGCACGGTGGCGGTCGGCGACACGGTGGCGAGGCTGGGCGGCGACGAATTTCTCGTCGTGTGCGACCACGTGGTGGACGAGGCCGACGCGCGGAGCCGGGCGGTGCGCATCTCGACAGCGCTGGCCACCGTCGATCCGCAGAGCGATCAGCCCATCCCGTTCAGTGCGAGCATCGGAATCGCCGTGGCCGGTGACGATGTGCCCTCCGCGCAGGAGATGGTGCGCCGCGCGGATCTGGCCATGTACCGCGCCAAGGGCACGGCTCCCGGGACCACGGACGTGTACGACGTGCGCGATCGCTACGAGGCCGATCGCGTGTTCCGACTCGCCGCAGATCTCCGACGATCTCTCGTGGACGGCGAACTGCGGCTCGTCTACCAGCCGATCGTCGACCTCGTGACGGGCGCCGTCGTCGCCGCCGAGGCCTTGGCTCGCTGGGATCATCCGACACTCGGCAGCGTCTCGCCTCGTGAGTTCGTCGCGGTGGCGGAGCGCACCGGCGTGGTCGGACACCTCGGCCTGTGGGCACTGCAGACCGCGTGCACGGATGCGGTGCGCTGGCCCGAGGACGTCTCGGTACGCGTGAACGTGAGCGCCCACCAGCTCAACGATCCGGACTTCGTGCAGTCGGTCCGACGCACTCTCGACGCGACCGGCCTGCCGGCGACGCGCCTCGGGTTGGAGATCACCGAGACCGTGTGGGTGAAGGAGAACGCCCGCGTGGCCACCACTCTCGAGGCGCTGCACGCGATGGGGGTGTCGTTCGCACTCGACGATCTGGGAACCGGACACAGCAGCATCGCGTATCTGGACCGTTATCCGATCTTCGACTGTCTCAAGATCGACGGGTCGTACGTCAACGCGCTACCCGGTGCGAGACCACACGCCATCGTGGCCGCGATCGTGTTGTTGGGCACTGCATTCGGAGTGGACGTGGTGGGTGAAGGCATCGAGACCGCCGAGCAGGCCGAGGCGTATCGCGCATGCGGCGGTCGCCTCGCACAGGGCTTCCATCTGGCGCGCCCGATGCCCGCTGCGGCGATCGAACAACTCCTACGAGAGGATGTCCGATCGCCGCGGTGACGCGCTACTTGACGGCGCGTCGGACCCGGACCGCGCCCGAGATTGTCCAGGCGATGACGGCACCGACGACGGCGGCACCGAGGAGTGCGACACCCTGTGCCAGATCGAAGTTCCACCCGATGAAGTTGATGGTCGTGTGCACGGTGTTCTGCAGGATGAAGATCACCAGTGCGATCGTGAGGAGCAGCGCGATCAGGAGAGACAGCTTCGAGACGAAGCCTCCGGCACGGCGACGTCCGGTGTGTGCGTGGGTGGTGGTGTCGGTCATGGTGGTGCCTTTCGCGATGTCGCCGGTCCTGGCCGGCGATCGAGTGAGCGGATGCTCGAAGGAGTGATGGTCCGCGGACCCGCGGAAGAAACATGTCCGTTCGGTCGGTTCGAGCGAGGTGTGCGTCGAACCCGACAGTGTCCGGACACACCACGGGCGGCGATGGACCCGCTGAGGGTCCGGCGCCGCCCGGGTGTGGAGTGGTGCAGTCTTACTTGAAGGTGTCCTTGACGTTCTCGCCGACCTTCTTCACGCCGGCGGAACCCTGGTCCTTCTTGCCCTCGGCCTCGAGGTCCTTGTTGTTGGTGGCGTCACCGACAACTTCCTTGGCCTTGCCGATGGCGTCTTCTGCTGCGTTCTTTGCCTTGTCGACGATTCCCATGATGAACCCTTTCGTTCGGAGCGACGGCGGGTGACCATCGCGTTCTGAAAGGTGAGTCGAGGCCCGGCGCGGAAAGCGCACGTCCATGCAGAGTGATCCCGGTCACAGCTATCCGCCGAGTGCGAACGCCACGAGAAAGCCGAGCGCGGTGGACATGCCCACCCACCATCCGCCGTCCTTGTAGGCCTCGGGCATCAGGGAGTCCGCGAGCACGGCGAGAGTGGCACCGCCCGCGAACGCCTGGACCGTCGAGATGCCGACCTCCGGGACGGCGTCGGACAACTTGTGGCCCAGTACGGTGACCACCACGAGCACGACCGCCGTGGCCGTCCACAGGGTCATCGCCCGAGCCGCGGAGAAGTCGTGTCGGTCCCGCATCAACGATGCACCACCGACAGCCTCCGGAACGTTGCCCACCGCGACCGCCACCAGCAGCACCAGCCCGCCACCGGACGTCAGGGAGACACCCAGCGCGGTGTTCTCCGGGACTCCGTCGAGGATCGTGCCGAGCATCAGTGCCCACCCGATCGCTGCGGGCCCGAGCTTGTTCTCGATCAGATGGCTGGCCACGACGTACACACCCGCGCCCAGGAACAGCGCCGCGCCCGCGACGAGGATGCCGGCCTGACGGAACGCCGGCTCGAACAGTTCCGACGACACGGCGGCGATCATCGTCCCGGCACCGAAGGCCATGAGACCGGCCAACACCCGCTTCGGCAGTGTCCACCGCAGCCCGATCGCCGCACCGATCACCAGGGGAAGCGCCGTGCCGATGCCGTACAGGGCGGCGGTCAGCATCTCGATCGTCTCGTCACCGGCGGGGAGTACCCCGGTCCGCGTCGTCGAGTCATCCGACGACCTGCTCTCACAGACCCAGCGCGGTGACCACTGCCAGCAGGACGACGACGACGGGCAGGACGACGAGCCGGCCTGCGGCACCGGGGAGCACGTCCCGGTCCATGCCGTCGACGAGTCGGGAATGGGTCCTCGTCGAGAACACGACCGACACCATCGGAAGCGCAGCGCACAGCACCGCGATCGCGACGAGCGGCGGATGATCTCGCACCGCACGAGCGACGATCAGAGCCGTGACCGCCATGGTCAGTGCGGTCCGCACCCGAGCGAGCGTGGTGCGCTCGGCCTGCAGGCCCGGTGCCTCCGTCACAGGTACAGCCCCACCGCGAACGCCACCACGGCGATCACCAGACCCCCCGCGAGCAGCGCCGCCGCAGCGGGTAGGGGCAGTGACGCCCGCCGGCGCATGGCCGTCTCGATACGGATCCAGCGCACGAACGACCCGACGGCCAGCACCGCCGCGAGAGTGAGCAGCCCCAGCACGAGGGTGGTTCTCAGCCACGGAGGCAGCAGATCCCCACCGAACGCCTCGAGTGCCGCGGCCGTGGCCACGAGGCCGAGTGACGTCCTGATCCACGCCAGGAACGTCCGCTCGTTCGCGAGCGTGAATCTCGGATCGGGGTCACTGCCGTCGCGCAGTCCGGTCGGCCACAGTCGCACGGCACCCACTCTCGTCGGCGACGGCCCGCAGGGCCACAGCGGGTGTCAGCGGTTGGGGTGCCAGCGCTCGTAGGCGCGGCGTTCCGCCTCGTCCCGCGCGACCTTCTTCGGGTTCTGCAGGTCCGGCGACAACCCGTGCGCTTTGAGACGACGTCGACGGTTGGGTTCCATGTACGCGGCGGCGTAGAACAGCGCGAGAAGTACCGCCAGCAGGATCATCGCGCCGCGCAGCCACAACTCACCGGGGAACAGCAGGAACGCCGCGAAGATGGGGAGAAACGGCACCATGCTGCGCAGCAGATGACGCGGAACCGCACGATCACCGATCAGGTCCTCACGCACCCAGGCCTGCATGGACAGGGGCAACGTGCGGCCGAACGAATAACCGATCCACTGCAGCGGCCCCGGGCGAGTCCTGCTCATCGTGTGCTCCTCCGCTCGGTCGACAGTGCACCGGCCGCGATGGCCGCGGTGTTGATCCGGGTGAGCACCGCGTGGAGTTGTTCGAGCACGCTCACGTCGACACCCAGAGATTCGATGACGGTGCCCGGTATGGACTCCGCCGAACCTCGCAACTTTCGACCCTCGTCGGTCAGGTCGATCACCAGCCTGCGCTCGTCGGTGTCGCTCCGGCGCCGGGTCAGCAGACCGTCGGCGTCGAGCCGCTTGAGCAGCGGCGTCAGCGAGGCGGGTTCGAGTTGCAGAGCCGACGCGATCTCCCCCGCCGACATCGGTGCCCGCTCCCAGAGGGCGAGCATGACGAGGTACTGCGGGTGCGTCAGTCCGAGCGGTTCGAGAATCGGCCGGTAGACCGAGAGCACCGCGCGGTTGGTGACGGCCAGGGCGAAACACACCTGACGGTCGAGCGCGAGGGGGTCGGCGGTGGTCACGGGTCCATCGTACACTGATAGTGAGAGTACGTACTGTTCGATGGCTCACGGTTGGCAGGGCGGGGTGCTGCCGGTCGGGGGGTCGGCGCTGTGGGCGATGCGATAGGCGATGTGCACCCCTTACTGCAGGTGAACATCCACTCCGGCCGGTTGAACGGGGTGCACGGCGCTGGGGCCTGTGCGGGTGCGGCGCTGATCGCGGACGCGCAGCCCCCGAGAGGGAGGCCACGATTCGGGCTGGTGGTGCCGGGCACCGGCGATGTGCACCCCTTCCTGCAGGTGAACATCCACTGCGGCCGGTTGGACGGGGTGCATGGCGCTGGAACCCGTGCGGGTCGAAGGACGGCGGTGATCGTGGACGCCCCCCGGCAGAGCGATGGCAGAAGTCCACGATTCGGGCGAACGGGTTGGGCACCGGGCGATGTGCACCCCTTCCTGCAGGTGAACACCCGCTCCGGCCGGCTGTACGGGGTGCACGGCGCTGGAACCCGTGCGCGTGGTGCCGGCAACGCGTGCCGACACCACGCGAGACGATCAGGGTGTGGGGGCCTCGCACTCGGCCGGTGCGGGAGCACCCTCGGGCGCCGGAGCGCCCGGCGCTGCGCCCGGACCCTTACCTGCAGGCCCGTGACCGGCCGGACCACCATGGCCGGGGCCCGCCGGGCCACCGTCAGGACCGCAACCGGGCGCAGGCGGAGCCGGCGCGCCCTTGGGGGCAGCCGGTGCACCCTCAGGCGGGGTCGGGGCGCCCTCGGGAGGAGTCGGAGCATCCTCACCCGCAGCAGGCGGAGTGGGAGCACCCTCGGGGGCAGCCGGTGCACCCTCGGGCGGAGTCGGAGCATCCTCACCCGCAGCAGGCGGAGTGGGAGCACCCTCGGGGGCAGCCGGAGCACCCTCGGGCGGAGTGGGAGCATCCTCACCCGCAGCAGGCGGAGTCGGAGCACCCTCGGGCGGAGTCGGTGCACCCTCAGGCGGAGTCGGTGCACCCTCAGGCGGAGTGGGAGCATCCTCCGGCGGAGCCGGAGGCGTCGCGCACGTCGCACCGGCGTCGGGTGCCGCAGCGTCGGGTGCGGGCGCCGAGGCGTCGGGCGCCGCGCTCTCGGAGACCGGGGGCGCCTCGCCCGGGCCGTCGGCGGACGCGGTTCCCACCGCTCCGAGGAGCAGCCCACCGGCGAGCACTGCTCCGGCGATCAGTCGGCCTGTCCTGACACGCATGACTCTTGTCGACATTGTCGTCCTCATCTCTCGTCGGCACCGGGCGGCGCCGTTCGTGAGGTCGACACTCGATCGTGGACCTGAAGCCTGCCTGAAGTCGCGGCGATCAGGGCCTCGTCTTCAGCAAGTCTTCAGCTCGGGACCCGCATAGTGGTGTCGTGACCGAACGGCGACCCGCAGCGACCCCGAGAATCCTCGTGATCGAGGACAACGAGACGTTGCGGCTGTCAGTGTCCACCGCGATCGCGGACCTGGGTGCCGACGTCCGGTCCGACGCGGACGGTTCCGCGTTCGAGGCCGCGCTCGCGAACCATCGACCCCACCTCGTGGTCCTGGACATCATGCTTCCCGGCCGGGACGGACTCGAGCTCCTGCGGGTCGCGCGCCGCAGCAGCGACGCGGCGGTGCTGATGCTCACGGCGCGCGACTCGGTGTCCGACCGCGTCACCGGGCTCACCGCCGGTGCAGACGACTATCTGGTGAAACCGTTCGCGATGGCGGAGCTCCTCGCCCGCGTCACCGCGGTGCTCCGACGACACGGCGCGGTCGCCACCTCGATCGAGTGCGGAGACGTGTCGGTGGACACCGAATCGGGCGACGCCAGTCGGGGCGGCAACGCCCTCAACCTGACGGCCACGGAGTGGAAGCTGTTGTCCTACCTCGCCGCTCAGCGCGGGCGAACGGTGTCCAAGACCCAGATCCTGACGCAGGTGTGGGGGTACGACGCATACGACGAGAACCTCGTCGAGGTCCACATCAGCGCGCTGCGTCGCAAGCTCGAGGAATTCGGCCCGCGCATCCTCCACACTCGGCGCGGCATCGGCTACGTGTTGGCCGCCGACACCGTGAGTCCGACGGCATGACGACCCCACCCCGTCGCGGTCTCCGCACCGGATCTCTGCGCCTGCGATTGCTGGTGTCGGTGATGTCGGTGGTGCTCGTCCTGCTCGTCGGCATCGTCGTGGCGACGACGGTGTTGCTGCAACGCCAGCTCGAGGCCTCGGCGGGAGACAGCCTCGCCGGCCGCACCGCCACCGCGCAGCAACTGCTGGACAACGGTGCCGATCCCACCGAGATCGTCTCCGCCACACAGGGAGAGAACGTGGCGGCGCAACTGGTGACGACGGACGGCCGTATCGTCGGCGACCTCGCGCTCCGAGCGACGACACCGCCACCCGCACTACGCCCCCCGACGACGCCGGGAGACGGTCCCCCGCCGGGACCCCCACCGGGCCCGGAGGAGACGAGGCCGACGCGGGTCTCGACGACGACCCTGACCGACGGATCGGTTCTCACGGTCGCCGTCGACACGTCCTCGATCGACGCGGTGCAGCGGCAGCTGCTCGTGGTGCTGATTCCGTTGGTGCTCGTCGCGTCGGCGGTGGCGGCACTGCTCATGGCGGTGGTCGTCGGCGCATCGCTCCGACCGTTGCGCAGCATGACGGCACTGGCCCGCTCGATCACCCGGGGTAATCGCGGTGATCGACTCGCTCCCACCCGGTCGGACACCGAGCTGGGTGAGACCGCAACGGCATTCGACGAGATGCTCGACGAGCTCGAAGGAGCCGAGGCGCGCGAGCGTGCCACCGCCGATCGCACACGGCAGTTCGTCGACGATGCTGCTCACGATCTGAGAACGCCGGTCGCCGGGATCTCCGCCGCCGCCGAGACGCTGCTGCGGGGCGGCGTCGACACCGAGCGCGACGTGCGGGAACGACTGCTGGCGTCGATGATTCGTGAATCACGCCGCGCATCCCGGCTGATCGACGATCTGCTGATGTCGGCGCGCACCGACGACGACGTGGAGTTGGATCGGCATGACCACGACCTTCTCGCTCTGGCCCGTGCCGACGCCGACCGGGCGCGGCTGCTCGCACCGGACTCGACCGTCGTGGTGACCGGCGAGAGCGTGGTCGCGCCGGTCGACGCCGCACGACTCGCTCGAATCCTGGCCAACCTCGCCGACAACGCGTTGCGCCACGGACCGCCGGACGGCGTCGTCACCGTCGACGTGCGCGACGCCGGTACCACCGCGACGATCCGGGTGTCCGACGAAGGACCGGGCATCGGCGCTCAGGATCGCGAGCGGATCTTCGACCGGATGGTGCGGCTGGACAGCGCTCGCACCTCGGAGGGATCGGGACTCGGCCTCACCATCGCCCGAACCTACGCGCGGGCCCACGGCGGCGACGTCGTGTACGACGGCACCGCCTTCGTCCTCAGTGTGCCTCGGTGACCGACTGCTCTGTGGGGGAACGGGTTCCGAGCACCACCCCGCCGAGGCCGATGATCGCGCTGACGAGCATGGTGACGGCCATCGGCACCGCGGTGCCTTCGCCGCCGAGTCCCACCAGCGGCGAGATGACCGCGGCGAGGCCGAACTGGGCCGCGCCCATGACGGCCGATCCCGTGCCCGCGGCCCGGCGCGCCTCTCCCAGTGCGAGAGTCGTCGCGTTGGCGATCACCAGACCCAGGCTGGCGACGGCGAACCACAGCAGTACCAGGGTCGCCCACAGGTAGGGCCCGACCACCGCGTCGACGACGAGCAGTGCCGAGAACGCGACCATCGAGACGAGACCGATGCGCAACAGCGCTTCCGGACGGACGCGGTCGACGAGCTTGGCGTTGGCACCACTGGTGACGACGATGCCGAGTGCGTTGGCCGTGAAGGCGATGGAGTACCACGTGGTCGAGAGCCCGTGCACCTCCTGCAGCACGAAGGGCGATGCGGAGATGTAGGCGAACATGACGCCGAAGCCGAAGGCGAACGCGCCCGCATAGCCCAGGAATCGCTTGTTGAACAGCACCTCCCGTGCGTCCGCGGTCATGGTGGAGAGTCCGCCCGTGCTGCGGAGCTCGGCGGGATGACTCTCCGGCAGGAGTGCGAGCACACCCACGAACATCAGGACGGACACACCGGCGAGCACCCAGAAGACGCCGCGCCACCCTGTCAGACCGATGACCGCACCGCCGAGCAGCGGGGCGATGACGGGAGCGACTCCGTTGACGAGCACGAGGAGGCTGAACAGTTTGGCGGCCGCCGCGCCGCGTGCACGGTCACTGATGACGGCGCGGGAGAGAACGACGCCGGCGGCGCCGGTGAAGCCCTGGAAGAACCGGAACACGGTGAGCCACTCGACCGTCGGAGACCACGCGCACAGGATGGTCGCGATGATGGACACGAAAGTGCCCACGAGGAGCAAGGGGCGTCGACCGAAGCGGTCGGACAGCGGCCCGATCACCAGGTTGCCGATCGCGAGACCGACGAGAAACGTCGTGAGGGTCAGCTGGATCGCCGTGGCGCTGACACCGAACTCCTCGGCCATGCGGGGGAATGCCGGCAGATACATGTCGATGGACAGGGGCGCGACGGCGGCAAGGAGCGCCAGCATCGCGATCACGCCGGACGCCACCGGCCGCGCGGCGGTCGAGTCGACGGTGTCGCCGGACCGAGTGTCGACGCTCATCGGGTGGCCTCCGTATTGGATATAACTTTATACATACTCACATGAGTAGAATGTCAGTCATGGCGTCTGGAAGTCCAGTGAGCGAGTCCGATGTGATCGACATCGCCCGCGAGGTGCGGGCTCTCGTGTGGTCGCTGCGCCGATTCGGCGAACGACAGTCCGGACTGCCCGCCCTCCCCCATTCCGAACTCGAGGTTCTGCGTGTGGTGGTCAGCCACGAAGGGACCACCGTCTCGGACGTCGCCCGCATGCTGGGCCTGCATAGCAGCAACGTCAGCACGACGGTGCGACGTCTGATCGACAAGGGGCTGCTCGCGCGGGACACCGATCCCGGTGACAGACGGTCGAGTCGGCTGCATTCCACCGCCACGGCACGTCGACACGGTGAGATGATCGACGACGTGTGGATCGACGCCGTCGGACGCCGACTCGCGGCCATGTCAGCGGAGGATGCGGCTCTGCTCACCCGTGCCGCGCCGCTCCTCGCGCACCTCACGTCCATGCCGACCGAACCCTGACGACTCCGCGGGGCGACCGAACCGTCATAGTGACGCCATGCTGATGTCGCTCCGCCTGCTCCGACAGATGGCGCCGTGGCGCACGGGACGCGGGCCGGTACGGGTCGACCCGACCCGTACGTGGTTCCGCGTCGCACCGTCCGATCTGGACGTGCTGATGCACATGAACAACGGTCGATACCTGTCCGTCCTCGACGCGGGCCGAGTCGACATGTTCGTGCGCGGTGGCCTGTGGCGAGCCCTGCGTGGACGCGGGTGGCATCCCGTCGTCGCGTCACAGACCATCACGTACGTCCGCTCCCTCACCCTGTGGACGAAGTTCTCGGTGTCCACCCGCTTCCTCGGTGTCGACGCGAAGAACGCCTATCTCGAACAGATCTTCGACGTCGACGGACGTGTCCACGCGACCGCGATCGTCGCCCTCAGGTTCCTCGACGACAGCGGATCCTCGGTACCGACCGACGACATCGTCGCCCTGTTCGACGGCGATGCAGCCCCACTTCGCCGCCCGGACGCAGAGATTCCGCTCGGCCGACGCACTCAGCATCTCGTGGTCGCCGCATTCGAGGACGTCTGACCCCTCCGGGCGCGCATGCTCCTATATGGTCTCCTTCGAACCGCATCTGCGGCGAAAGGAGCCGACATGGTCACGACGAGGATCGCAGTGCTGGGGTGCGCGGCGGTGGTGGCACTGTCGCTCACGGGGTGCTCCTCGCCCGGACCGGCCGAAGACGGCATCACCGTGTTCGCTGCCGCGTCGCTGAAGGCGTCGTTCACCGAGCTGGGTGAGCAGTTCGAGCAGACCCGCCCGGGTACCACCGTGACGTTCACGTTCGCGGGGTCGTCCGATCTGGTGTCCCAGTTGTCGCAGGGTGCGCCCGGGGACGTTCTGGCCTCGGCGGACACGATCACCATGGACAAGGCACGGGACGCCGAGTTGATCGACGGTGACCCGGTCACGTTCGCGACCAACACTCTGACGATCGTCACTCCGCCGGGCAACCCCGCCGGGATCGGCTCGTTCTCGGACCTGGCGACGTCCGGGGCCACGGTCGTCGTGTGCGCGCCGCAGGTTCCGTGCGGTGCCGCCACCGAGAAGATCGAGACGGCCGCCGGGGTGAGCCTCACCCCTGCCAGCGAGGAATCGTCCGTGACGGACGTTCTGGGCAAGGTCACGTCCGGTCAGGCCGATGCCGGCCTGGTCTACGTCACCGACGCGGCCGGCGCCGGTGACGCCGTCGTCACCGTGCCGTTCCCGGAGGCGTCGGGCGCGGTGAACTCCTATCCCATCGCCGCACTGGCCGACTCCGGCGCACCGGACATCGCGAGCGCCTTCGTCGACTTCGTCTCCGGTCCCGACGGACGGAAGGTGCTGGCCGACGCCGGGTTCGGCGCGCCCTGAGAGACCGCCGGTGCGCCGAGGATCCGCCGCCACGAGGGAATCATTCCCACGCGGACGGGGTTGGCCGAACGAGACGTTCGTTGCACGACCGAAGGAGAAGCACGTGAAGATCGGCATCATCGGAGCAGGCGACATCGGCGGAACCCTGACCCGACGGCTGCGCGCCGTGGGCCACGAGGTTGCCGTCGCCAACTCTCGGGATCCGGAGACCCTCGCGGATCTGGCGTCCGAGACCGGCGCCACCGCGGTCTGGGCGAAGGACGCCGCGACCGACGCGGATCTCGTCATCGTCAGCATCCCGCAGAAGAACACGCCGGACCTCGCGTCCGGCATCCTCTCGGCCCGCAAGCCCGGTGCTCCGGTGATCGAGACGAACAACTACTACCCGCAGCAGCGGGACGGCAAGATCGACGCGATCGAGGACGGCACACCGGAGAGCGTGTGGGTCTCGGAACTGCTGGGCGAGCCGGTCGTGAAGGCATTCAACGGAATCTGGTGGAAGCACCTCCTGAACAAGGGCGTCCCGGCCGGCACCGAGGGCCGCATCGCGCTGCCGATCGCCGGCGACGATGCCGACGCCAAGAAGATCGTGTCCGCCGTCATCGACGAGATCGGCTTCGACGTCGTCGACGCCGGATCGTTGGCCGACTCCTGGCGCCAGCAGCCGGGTACACCCGTGTACGGCAAGGACTTCGGAGTCGACGCGACGGTCGATGCGCTGGCGCAGGCGACCCCGGAACGCACCGCGGAGTGGAAGGCCTGACACCCCTCAGGTGGTGAGCACCGCGTCGTAGGCCCAGTAGGCGCCGAACAGCGCACCCGCCACCGCGGCGGCACCGAGTCCCGCACGGACTCGTGTCGCCGCGGTGCGGCAACACGCCGGCACGAGGATGCCCGCCAGCGCGGCTTCCACGAACCAGTGCGGACCGCCGACCACGACGGTCCCGTACACGGCCTCACCGAGCACGATCCCCGCCACGACCACCGTCCCGCTCACACGGCGGTCACGCCCGACAGCAGCACCGGCTGCGCCGCACACCGCCCCCGCACCGAGTCCGACGAGGACGAAGACCAGCACTTCCCGCGCAGGGATCACGTTCGGCGACAGCAGGATCCACACCAGGACGAGCGCGAGCATCGACGCGACTCCGACTGCCACACCGCGTCCGTGCGGGGACCGGGCCGCCACCGCGAACGGCACCAAGCCCCACAGCGCACTCGTGTTCACGAGCGCATCCCACGGCGGCGGCACGATGGTGAACAAAACCACGAGGGCCACACCCGCAGCGGACCCGAGCGCGGCCGCCGCGACGAGACGTCGTGCGCCGATCAGCGCCCCGTCCACCGGGGTTCGCGCTTCTCCATGAACGCCATGATCCCCTCGACCGTGTCGGAGGACGTGGACAACTGCGCGAGCGCGCGGTCGGTCTCCTCCCATGCGGCCGCTTCGGACGGGATGCGCCCGTCGACGATGCCCCGGGCGATGACCTTGCTGGCGCGGATCGCGAGAGGCGCTCCCGCCGCGATGGTCTCCGCCAACCGAAGCGCCGTGTCGAGAACGGCGTCCGGTTCCACCACACGATTGACGAGTCCCCACCGCGCCGCGTCGTCCGCACTCATGGGCTCACCGGTGAGGATCAGTTCCATCGCGATCGCTCGCGGGATCGCGTCGACCAGCCGGAAGAGTCCGCCCGCTCCCGCGATCAGCCCGCGATGCACCTCGGGAAGCCCGAATCGTGCAGTGGTGGAGGCGATCACGACATCACCGGACAGTGCGATCTCGGTCCCACCGCCGAGTGCGTTCCCGGTGACCGCGACGACGATCGGCGTGGAGATCGGGTGCCTGGTGACGCCGGCGAAGCCCCAGTGTGCCGTCTCCGGAGGGGTCACGCCGTCGGGACCCCGCGTGCCGAGTGCCTTCAGATCGGCTCCGCCGCAGAAGGTGCCGGAGCCCGCCGCCGTGAGGACGACGGCACGGATCGACTCGTCGCCGTCCGCCAGTTCCCACGCCTCGCCCAGCAGGGTGTGCACCTCTGCGTTCACGCTGTTGGCCGCGGCGGGGCGGTTCAACGTCACCAGCAGCACGTGTCCGCGCCGTTCCGTGAGAACCACGTCCTGATCGCTCATGCCCGTACTCCCCTGCCGTTCGCCGTGATCGAGTCGAGGGTGATGTCCAGGTTCCCGCCCTCGTCCACCACGTCGATCGTGAGGCCGACCGGTGAGACGTCGCGGTCGGTGACCACTCGATGAAGCGCCGCCGCGGCGTCCGCCCCGGTACGACCGGCGATGCGGTCACCCTCGGGTGTGCGGGCGATGACGAGCGCCTGTACCGGTTCCCCGCCGCGCCCGAACATGACAGTCGCCGTCTCGAGGGTCGCGCGACCGCTGTGGCCGTGCGTCACGGGTACCGCTGTCGCCGACACGGTCACCGCATCGGGGTTCCCGACGTATCCGGCCTCGTGCGGATCGGTCGACAACAGGACGGTGTGCTGGTGGGTGAGGTAGCCGCCGTTCGCATGCACCATCGCGATCGCCGGAGCGCGTCCGCCGCGGGACTGTCGCAGCAGCCGAGTCGATTCCGCGACCGCGTGCAACGAGTAGCTGCTGAGCGGCCCACCGAAGAACGAGTGGCCGCCCAGGACCGTGGGAGTGGCATCCGACGACAGTCCCAGCTCGTCCATCAACAGGAGAGGGACGACGGGAAAGCAGCTGTAGGCATCGACGAAGGTGAGATCGGCACCCGCGACACCCGCCGCGGCGAGGGTGGTGCGCACCGCCGCTCGGAGCGCCGGTGAATGATCGAAGGTGCTGCGCGCCATGATGTCCGGGGCATCGGACGCACCGGCGCCGCCCCACAGGTACACGATGCGGTCCTCGTCCACCCCGGCCGCGCGCGCTGCCGCCAGCGAACACACCAGCACCGCGGCGGCCTGGTCGACGAACGGCATGGCGTTCATGGCGAGGGGATAGCAGTCGGACACCGCGCGGTTCGACGCGTCCACGCCGGCGATGTCGTCGGGCGACCGCTCGACCGGACTCCACGCGACCGGATGTCGCGCCGCGACAGCGGAGAACCGCGAGTACAGCTCTGCCGACGCCGTCAGTGACTCGCTGGGTCGCAGACCGAGACGGTCGGCCCGAGCGCGGTCGAACAGCGGATAGATCTGGACGGGGGCGAGGATGCCCGCTCGCTGCATCTCGGCGCTGCCGAGGTCGTCCGGTGCGAAGGTCGGCGGGCCGCCCGGTGCGACGGCCCAGCCGAGCTCGACGGGATCCGTTCCGGCTTTCGTCAGTGCTCGCACGGATGCCTGCGTCTCGCCGCCGACGACGAGTGCCACGGAGCTGCGACCGGCGGCGATGTCGTGCCCCACTCGGTCCATCAGGCGCGCGGGGTGGTGACCGCCGATGGTGCTGGTGGACCGCGTCGGCGCGGACGCCCCCAGCCGTGCTGCGATCAGAGCCGGGAGATCGTCGTAGTTCCAGCTCGTCGTGCGCACGGCGTGGATCGCGTCCACCGCGGCGCCGAGCGCCGACGTTCCGCTGTCGTCGAGCGCAGCACGGACCGCGCGCAGCACGAGCTCCATCGGCTCCACGGGGTCGGCCGCAGCGCCGGCGCTGCCGGACACGACATCGCCCACGCCCATGACGACCGGGATGCGGTCTGCTTCCTGTGACATGGGATCACCTTATTACAGACACCAGTTGTCTGTAATCTGATGGCATGGAGTCGACCGACGGCACGGCGCGACGGGGGCGGCCACGCGACCCCGCCATGGAATCGCGGGTGTACGACGCCGTCGTGGACGTGTACTGGCGCACCGGGTGGGCGGGATTCACCATCGATGCCGTCGCCAAGAGCGGTGGCGTGGGCCGCGCGGCGATCTACCGTCGGTGGCCCACCAAGGAGGCACTCCTCACCGGGGCTCTGGAGACCGTGCTCCCCCTCGTCGACCCCATCGACACCGGCACCCTGACAGGCGATCTCACGGAACTGGCTCGTCAACTCCTGCGGGGCTACCGAGACTCCTCGGGGCTCATCGCCGTACGCGTGGCCCTCGACGCCCGCGTGTATCCCGATCTCCTCGAGGCGCTGACCGCCACCATCAGCACGAGCAGATTCGTCGCGACCCGAGACATCGTCCGCCGCGCCGTGTCCCGCGGCGAGTTACCGGAACACGTGCGGACCACACTGCTGCTCGAGATGCTCACGGGCGCCGTTCTGAGCCGAGTGTTGTTCGCACACGATGCGACCGAGGCGCCGTCCGCCGCCACCGCGGACGACACGTACATCGACGGACTGGTCGACGCGGTGCTGGCGAGCGTGCGCCGCTAGCGCGTCGACTCGGGAGCGGACGACTGCCCGCGCGCCCTGTCCTCGTACGCGCGACGCCGTTCCGCGTCCACGTCGCCGAGGAAGATCTGCTCGGATCCGAAACGGCGACTGACGAACTCACCGAGTCGGCGCGGCATGAAGCGCTGGCTGACGACGATCGCGCCGGCCGAGGCCGGGATGCGCACCTTGGGTCGCGGCTTCTCGACGAGCCGGACCACCGCCTGCGCGATGTCCTCGGGTTCGGCCTTCTTCATGAAGGGCACGTCTCTCGTTCCCGCCGTGAGTTCGGTGTTGACGAACCACGGCAGGACCAGGGAGAACTCGACGCCCGAGGATCGGTACTCCACCCTCGCCGCCTCGGTGAACGCGATGACCGCAGACTTGCTGGCGCAGTAGGTGGCCAGGCCTGGCGCCACCGTCTCACCCGCCATCGAGGCGATGGAGACGACGTGTCCGCGCCGTCTCGGCACCATGCGGTGCAGCGCCGACTTGGTGCCGATGATGACGCCGTGCACGTTCACGTCCATGATTCGGCGTGCCACCGCGTCCGGCTCGTCCGTCAGAGCCCCGACCGGCATGATCCCGGCGTTGTTGACCAGGACGTCGACCGGGCCCAGCTCACGCTCGACGCGGTCGAGGAAGGCGTCGAAGGACGCCGGGTCCGTGACGTCCAGTGCTCCGTGCAGGTGCACCCGCGCGGACTCGGCCCCGGCGGCGAGGGCGTCCGCGTCCACGTCTCCGATCGCCACCCTGGCGCCGGCGGCGACCAGCGCGCGCGCCGTCGCGAGGCCGATTCCCCGTGCGCCACCGGTGATGGCGATGACTCGTCCCTGCAGTGATCCCGTCATCGTCTTATTACAGACACGCAGTGTCCGCAAAGTCAAGGGTCCGGAGTGCCGTCGCGGGCGCGCCGGCGATGCGAGGATCGATCCCGTGCAGAACCGTGACGACGACATCCGCCGGGTCCACCGAGTGCTCGACGACCTCCGCCTCGAGTCACTGGTGGACGTGCACACGCATTTCATGCCGCACAGCGTTCTGGCCAAGGTGTGGAACTACTTCGACTCCGTGGACGACCGCCTCGGTACCGCGTGGCCGATCGAGTACCGCGTGGACGAGGACGAACGCACCGACCTGCTGCGCAGGTACCGGGTAGGGACGTTCACGTCCCTGCTGTACCCGCACAAGCCCGGCATGGCGGAGTGGTTGAACGGGTGGGCCGCGGAGTTCGCGGACCGGACACCCGACTGTGTACGCACCGCCACCTTTCATCCCGAACCGGACGCTGCTCGGTACGTCCGCACCGCCGTCGAGGACGGGGTCGGAGTGATGAAATGCCATGTGCAGGTGGGCGACATCGACGTCCACGATCCGTACCTGGACGACGTGTGGGCGGTTCTCGACGACGCCGCCGTACCCGTCGTCATCCACTGCGGATCGGGACCCGAACCCGGTCGCCACACCGGACCGGACCCGATCCGCGCACTACTGCACCGCTTTCCGACACTCACCCTGCTGATCGCACACATGGGCATGCCCGAGTACGAGGACTTCCTCACCCTGGCCGAGACGTTCGACAACGTCGGGCTCGACACCACGATGGTGTTCACCGATTTCACCGAACAGCTCGCGCCCTACCCGCGATCGGCGTTGCCGCGCCTGCGCGACCTGCAGGACAAGATCGTGTTCGGCAGCGACTTCCCCAACATCCCCTACTCGTACGCGCACGCGGTCGAGAGCGTGGTCGGCCTCGGACTCGGTGACGACTGGTCCCGCGCTGTGCTGCACGACAACTGGGCACGGTTCAGCCGCCGTACGGCACCATGACATCGATGATCCAGACGACACCGAAGCGGTCGGTGAGTTTGCCGTACAGCGGGGAGAACACCGACGGACCGAGTTCCACCTCGACGGTCGACCCCGCGGCGAGCGCCGTCCAGTAGCCGGTGATCGCGTCGGTGTCGGTGCTGCGCAACGAGAAGTAGAAGGCGTTGCGGCCCGCGTCCCGCACGAGGTCGTGCTGCACGTCGTAGGCCATCACGTGGAAGCCGTCCGGCGAGGAGACCTGGCCCCACACCACCTGGTCGGCCTGATCTGGGCTCGTGTCGCCGTACGGGACCACGACGAGATCGCCGCCGAACACCGAGTGGTAGTACTCGAGCGCGGCGCGCGCGTCGCCGTCGAAGTTCAGATGCAGGGTGCTGGTCACGGTCATGGGGTTCTCCTCATGGGTGGTCTCTCGCGGGCGGTGATCACCGCCTGCGGACCCACTGTGTCGGTCGAAGCGGCCAGTTTCTGTCCGCTACTTCGGGCAGTATCGGCGGCATGCCCGCACCCTCGTCCCGCATGCTCACGCTGCTGTCGTTGCTGCAGCACCGACGGGACTGGCCGGGCGAGGAACTGGCTCGGCGACTCGAGGTGAGTCCGCGCACCGTCCGGAGGGACGTCGACCGGCTCCGCGAGCTGGGGTACGCGGTGTCGTCCGCGAAGGGGCCCGACGGGGGCTATCGCCTGGACGCGGGCGCCGACCTTCCGCCTCTGCTCTTCGACGACGACCAGGCGGTGGCACTCGCCGTCGCCCTCGGCGGTGCCACGTCACTCGGCGTGGACGTGGCCGAGCCTGCCGCCCGAGCTCTCGCCACCGTGCGTCAGGTGCTCCCGAGCAGGTTGCGCCACAGACTCGACCGCGTGGCGACGACGCCTCCGCCCGAGTCCGCGCCTATGGTCGACAGCCGAACACTGCTGGCGGTCGCCGGTGCGGTCGGCACCGAGGCACTGCGGTTCGCATACACATCCCCCTCGTCCGAACCCTCGTCGCGACACGTCGAGCCATACGGCGTCGTGACCGCGCGGGCGCGGTGGTACCTGGTGGCATGGGATCTGGCGCGCGACGACTGGCGCATCTTCCGACTCGATCGCATGGAGCTGCGCCCACCGACCGGCAGACGCTTCACACCGCGGCCCGTCCCGGGCGGATCGGAGACGGGTACCTGGCCCTGCGTCGGCGAGGCGGTCGTCCGCCTGCCGGCCGAGGCGCTGCGGCCGTTCCTCACCGAGTCGGACGAGGTAGTGGAACACGTCGACGCAGAGCGGTGCCGCGTGACGGTCGGCTCGTGGTCGTGGGTCGCCGTGGCCGCGTCCCTCGCACGGTTCGACGCAGACCTCGAGGACGTCGCCCCGCCCGGTCTCGTGACGGCGATGGCCACGGTCGCGGCACGTCTCGGCCCCGAACGAACCGACGCGCCCACGGCGGGCGCTCGATCTGCTACGACTGACTCGTGACGAGACTCGGCATCGTGTTCACCCCCGCCCACGACCCTGCCCGGCTCATCGCGGCCGCACGCGCCGCGGAAAAGGCGGGACTCCACGAGTTCTGGCTGTGGGAGGACTGTTTCAGCCACGGTGGGCTGACGACCGCGGCCACAGTGCTGGCGAGCACCGAGCGCATCCAGGTCGGCCTGGGACTCATGCCCGCGCCGCTGCGCAACGTCGCCCTGTGCGCCATGGAGGTCGCGTCGCTGCATCGACTGTTCCCCGGCCGGTTCCTCGCCGGTGCCGGACACGGCGTGCAGCACTGGATGGGGCAGGTCGGCGCCCGCGTCGCGTCTCCGATGACGCTGCTGGACGAGTACTCGACCGCTCTACAGGCGCTGCTGCGCGGGGAGGAGGTCACCGTCGACGGCCGGTACGTCACCCTCGATGCCGTGCAGCTGCAGTGGCCGGCGCCCGACGAACCGTTCTTTCTCGGCGGTACCGGTCCGAAGACGCTGCGCTACGCGGCATCCCACTCGGACGGCACCTTGTTCGCGGCCGCGATGTCGGACGACGAGCTGGCCGCCTCGTGTGCCGAGGTGAGCGCAGCGCGGCGCTCCGCCGACCACCGCGTCATCGCGCCTCGACTGGTGGCGGTGGGCGCCGGCGCGGACAACCGCATTCGCGACGAGGTCGCGCGCTGGTGCAAATCCGATGCGAGCGGGCTCGCGGTCACGGGCGGCGCGGCGGAGGTGGCGGACGAGGTCGCCCGCCTGGGGCACCTCGGCATCACGACGGTCGTCGCCCACCCCACCGACGACGAGCCCGATCTCGAGGGGTTGATCGAGGTGCTCGGTCAGACGGCTGCAGCACTCCGGTAGCCGGTCGCCACAGCCCTCCGCGATGACTTCCGAACCGCTCGGTGGTCCATCTCGTCACACACGACCGAGGAGTGACGCCATGGGAACGATCACCATCGAGATGTTCGCGACGCTCGACCTCGTCGGGCAAGCTCCCGGCGGACCCGACGAGGACCCGGACGGGTTCCCGTTCGGCGGCTGGCAGGCGCCGCTGATCGACGACATCACCGGCGCGCAGATCGATGCGGCCTACCGCGGCACCGATGCGCTACTGCTCGGGCGACGGACGTACGACATCTTCGCGTCGTACTGGCCGCACCAGCAGGGCGGACCGGACGACGGCATCGCGAGTCTCTTCAACGGGATTCCCAAGTACGTCGCCTCGCGCGATCCGCGCACGCTCGACTGGGCCGGATCCTCGGTACTGGGCCCGGATCTACCGACCGCAGTGCGCGAGATCCGAGAGCGGCATCAGGACATCAAGGTCGTGGGCAGTCTGGACCTGGTGCAGACGCTGCTGCGGGAGCGGTTGTTCGACCGCCTCGACCTGTGGCTGCACCCCATCGTGCTGGGTGTCGGAAAGACGGTGTTCGACACCGGCGCTCTGCCGACGAGCCTCGCCCTCGTGGCCCCACCGCAGGCGAGCCCCGGTGGCACCGTGTTCCTGCAGTACGCGCTGGCGGACGGCACGCCGACGACCGGTGACATGGGCGCTCCGGACCGGGGACTCTGACCGGCCCGTCGCGGGCGTCACACGAGGTGCCTCATCCCCCGATCGGCTTCCCGAACAGACCCGCGACGATCTCGCCCACAGCATCGACCCAGACGGGATAGGTGCGCTCGTCCAGTGCCATGGACCCGACGTCGGCGGTACGGCAACCGGGCTCCACAGGTACACCGGCGAACCGATCACGCATCCACAGAACGGCACTCGGGAACGCGATCACCTCCAGCGACAGGTGTTCGCTGAAGTGGTCGCGGGTGTAGGTGACGTTCGCTCCGGGCCGACTGCAGTACGCGTCGACCATCCCGTTCACCGGCCCGACGGGAACCAACCAGTCCGGGTTCGAGTGGTAGACGTAGACCGGCATGGTCGGCGTCGTGCCACCGAGGTTCAGCGCGTCCAGGGACTTCTTCACCACCGGCTGCTCCAACGGATCCCCCTCGGTCCGCAGGAAACCCTTCAGGTTCAGGAACGGCAGCAGGGCAGAGGTGTACCCCACGCACAGGTTGTCCTTGGCCGCGAAGAGGGCCCGACCCGCGGGATCGATGTGTTCGTCCACGAATCGCGCCAAGTCGGGGTCCTCACGGCTGGCGCCGATGATGCCGGCCGCAACGATGCCGGATCCGAGCGCGTTGTTCGCGTTGTTCACCAGGGCGGCGAGCTCGGCGGGGGTGCCGCCCTCCGTGGCGCCGACGATGCTCAGCTCCGGGGCGTAGGTCCCGGCGAGTTCGGCGGCGTGTCCGGTGGCGATCGCTCCGCCCGAGTAGCCGCTCATCCCGACCTTCGTGTCCACCCCGGACAGTCCCATCGGAGCGAAACTCTCCGCCGCCCGGATGCCGTCGAGCGTGATGCGTCCGGCGACCGGCCCGGCGGCGAACGCGTTGTTCGGCCCCTGATGGTCCGGAACCGACACCGCCCAGCCCTGGGCCAGCGCTGCCTGCACTTCGAGGAACTGCACGCCGGACGTCACGGCACCCGTCAGAGGCCACGGGATCGCACCCTGGCGCATGACGTACGACGGCGCGCAGTACGCGGCCAGTGAGTCCTCGGCCATCTGCACCGAGAGCAGCGGACGCGGAGCCGAGGCGGCGCCGCGCGGGGTGATGACGGTGGTCACCGCCGGGATCGGCTCGCCCCGGCCGTTGTTCGACCGGTACGACAACTGCCAGGCGTCGACCTGCGTCGGGATCAGATTCAGCGTGGCCAGGTCCACGGGACGCGCGGCGATGATCTCTCCCGGTGCGGCGGCGGCGACCACGGCGTCGGGCGGCAGGTAGAAGTCGGTGTCGAACTCAGGGATCGCAGGGAAGGTGGGCGCCGCGGACACGGGCGTGACCACCGTCGCGGACACCGCCACGGCGGCCACCACCACCGCAAGTGCGTACGAAGGACGGAACCGACGAGCGGACATCGATCTCACTCTTTCTCGCGCCGAGCCTCGACAGCAGTCGCATGTGCGCCCGGCAACAGTGTTCAGCACATCCAACATGTTGGACACGCGTGTCCATGATTGTGATCAGGACTGTAGAGCGTTGTGGGCTGGATAACAATCCCCGCTATCGATCGAGGTCAGGAACGAACGCGCCGAGGACGGCGATCATCGTCTGGACGATCCCGTCCACGCGTGGCCGGGGCGGCGGGGTGCGCGACCAGTCCGACACCAACTCGGTGAGCGCCCCGAGGAAGGCGGTGGCAGCGAGCCGGTGACCGCCCGGCGGGACGAAGTCGGCGCCGATCTCGGCACGGAGCGTCGCCTCGATGAACTCGGCCCAGGTCGCGCGGCGCCTGCTGCGGTGCTGCTCGACGTCGTCACTCACCCCGACCATCTCGAGGTACGAGATGCGTGCCCGACGTGGGTCCCGTCCCAACGAGTCGATCAGCGCGGTCATCGCGGCGACGACGAGCGCTCGTCGGGTGCGGTCCGTCGCGTCGGCGAGCGCGGCGACGACCGCGGCGAGGGCATCGTCCTGCACGAGGTCGTACACGGCGACGAGCAGCGTCTCGCGATTGGCGAACTCGCTGTAGAACTGGCTGCGTGCCAGACCCGCGGCCGAGCAGATGTCGGCGACGGACGTCGCGGCGTACCCCTTGTCGCCGATCACCTCGATGCCGGCCTGCAGGAACCGTCGTCGCCGGTCGGCACGTCGATCCGTCATCGACCGTCCGCCGTAGACGCGATCCACGTCCTCTGCCACGCGAGAACCCTATCCAAGAGGCTCTCGTCGATCGTCAGCCCGCGACACGGACCGTCCGCGCGCGCACGGCGAGGAAGAACGGGATGGCGGAGCCGATGCCCACGCCGAAGGTGAGGAGCACCGTGACCAGCCACCACCGGACGATGCCGAGTCGCCGCGCCTCCGGCAACGCCCAGACGTGGAAGGCGATCACCACCAGGATCAGATCCACCATCGCGAACCGTCCGGGCACGGTGGACCAGATCTTCCCGACGAAGAAGTCGGCGGCGGATCGTGTCCCGTGCTTCCGGACGTAGGGCAGGGCGATCGCGTTCTGCGCGACACCCGCCACTGCCGCGAGGGCCATGAGTCTGCGTTCGTCCGACGTCGTCACCGATGCTCCGTTCGTGGTGTGGATCTGATGAGTATCACCTGCCGGTGAAGGTGGCCTGCCGTCTCTCGACGAACGACAGCATCCCCTCGGCCGCATCGGACGTCGAGAACAGTGCCCGGATTCGGGGAGCAGCTGCGCAGCCGCGGCCGCGTCCCCCTCGATCAGGCTGCGATGCGCGGACTCGAGCGTGGCCCGCACACCGAGTGGCGCAGCGGTCTCCGCGATGCGGTGAGCGAGCTCGATCGCGCGCTCGATCGTCGCCGCGGGATCCGCGCAGACCTCCTGCACGAGCCCGATGCGATGAGCCTCCTCGGCGTCGAACTCGTCGCCGGTGAGCATCCACCGCATCGCGTTCCCCCAGCCGGTCTCGCGAGGGAAGCGCAGGGTCGCCCCGCCGAAGGGATAGATACCGCGCTGAACTTCCATCTGGGAGAAACGAGTTCCGGCTGCGGCGACCCGGATGTCGGACGCCAGCAGCAATTCGATGCCGAGCGTCATGCACCAGCCGTGCACCGCCGTCACCACCGGAGTGGTCCACGTCCCGTCGAGGCGCCACGGATCTCGCCCACCCTCGGCGAACGGCAGGCGATCGCCCGTCAGGTGCTGGGCGACGTCCACGAGATCGAGACCGGCGGTGAAGTGCTCACCGTGGGCGAACAGCACGCCGGCACGGAGGTCGTCGTCCTCCTCCACCATTCCGTAGGCCGTCGACAGCTCGCGGATCATGTCGGTGGTGAAGGAGTTCCGCTTCGACGGCCTGTTCAGCCCGATGTGCAGGACGTGCCCACGCGGTTCGACAGTGATGGTCTGAAACTCGGTCACGACACACTCCCCCTGTGGCGGGCCGGAACCCGGTTATATGTTCCATCGCATAGTACACAGAGGTGCCGGACCCGTACATGCAGAAAGCCGGCACCAGGATGATCCTGGTACCGGCTCTCTGTGGTGCGCCCGAAGGGATTCGAACCCCTAACCTCCTGATCCGTAGTCAGGTGCTCTATCCGTTGAGCTACGGGCGCATGCTGTGGTGCTGTTCAGTTGTCCTCCGACCGAAGTCGAAAGTGGCGGAGGCGAGAGGATTTGAACCTCCGGACCCGGTGAAGGGTCAAGTCATTAGCAGTGACTCCCATTCGGCCGCTCTGGCACGCCTCCTGGACCTCTTTCGAGGGCACCGGTCCTTGCGAACCGCCGAGAAGGAAGATTACACACGCGCCGGAGTAGACGCAAAACGGCTGGTGGGGCGGTCTTATCGGAGATGACTGTCGAACCAGTCGAAGATGCGACGTTGGGCGTCGACGATCGCCTCCTCGCCGGCCGACTCCTCCGACACGGCGGATTCCTCGTCCGCACGATGCTCGACACCGGCGTAACTGACGACGAGCGTGGCGACGGACGCCTTCGACACGGCCTCCTGCAACTGCTCCACGTGCTCCACGGGAGTGCGGACGTCGTCGCGTCCGTAGAGACCGAGCCAGGGCGCCTTGAGGGATGCCGCCGCGTCGACGAGAGCGAGCGCATCCGTGGTCAGCGCCTCGACGATGCCGGGAGCCGCGACACTCACCGCCGCACCGATGGCTCGATCGGTGGCCACCAGGGCGGCTGCGGTTCCGGCGTCGTCGAATCCGATGACGCCGATGCAGTCGGTCGGGACGCCTCGGCTCTGCAGCCAGTCGACGGTGGCGTCGAAGTCCTCGAACAACGGCGTGCCGAACACCTCGTCGTCGCCCGCCGCCCGGTGGAACAGGTGCGGCGCCGCGACCAACCAGCCGTCGGCGGCGAGGGACCGCATGAACTCGAGCAGGGCCTGCGGGAGCTCGCGCGCCTCGTGCAACACCACGATGCCGCCGCGAGCCCTGCTGTCCGGCTCGAACGCGGTGAGCGGCACGCGATCGAGCGTGGCGGTGTCCGCACCCTCGTCGCGGGGGCGGATGGGCGCAGTGTCCTCGATGAGACCCGACATGGCTCCACGGTAATGGCACACAATGGCGAAAGCGAGGGTCGAGCGAGAGCCGCGACCACACTGTGTCCGACCGCCGCGCATAATCGGTGATCGTGACCCCACGCACGCGCCCCGACCTCGATGCCATCCCCGGTTACCTGCCCGGTCGCTCGTTCCCGGGCGCGATCAAACTCGCCAGCAACGAGACCACGGCCGGCCCGCTGCCCAGCGTTCGCGAGGCCATCGCCGAGGCGGCGGCCGGAGTGAACCGCTATCCCGACAACCAGTCGACAGTCCTGGTCGAGGCGCTCGCGGACTTCCTCGACGTCCCGGCCACCACCGTCGCCGTCGGCTGCGGATCGGTCGCGCTGTGCCAGGAGCTGGTCCAGGTCACCTGCAACGCCGGGGACGAGGTCGTCTTCGGCTGGCGCTCGTTCGAGGCCTACCCCATCGTCACGCTCGTCGCCGGCGCCACCGCCGTGCGTGTGCCGCTCACTCACGACGACGTGCACGACCTCGACGCGATGGCCGCAGCGGTGACGGACAAGACCCGTCTCATGTTCGTGTGCAACCCGAACAACCCGACGGGCACCGTGGTGGACCCCGCCGACCTCGAACGGTTCCTCGACGCGATCCCCGACCACATCGTCGTGGTGCTGGACGAGGCCTACTTCGAGTACACCGACCGCGCGATCGACGGCGTGGAGATCGGACGAACCCGGCCCAACGTGGTGGTGCTGCGGACGTTCTCGAAGGCCTACGGCCTCGCCGGACTGCGGGTGGGGTACGCCGTCGGAGCACCGTCGATCATCACGTCGATGAAGAAGGTGCACACCGCGTTCAGCGTGAGCAGTGTCGCGCAGAGTGGCGCCGTCGCGTCGCTCGCGGCCTCGGACGAACTCCTCGCACGTACGGCAGTCGTGACGGCCGAGCGGTCGCGCCTCCGTGACTCGTTGCGCGACATGGGGTTCCAGGTGCCCGAGTCGTCCGCGAACTTCGTGTGGATCCCGCTGGGGGCGGAGTCGGGAGACTTCTCCGCAGCGTCCACCGAGGCCGGTGTCATCGTGCGGGCGTACGGGGACGACGGCGTACGCGTGACCGTGGGCGACCCACACGAGAACGATGCGTTCCTCGCGTTCGCCGCGTCGGCTGCCGAGCAGTTCGCCGGGGCCACGGCCTCGCGATAGGACCCGTGTGCGCACGCGGTGCGTGAGGCGCACACCCTCCGCAGCCGGCGGGAGAGGGTGTGCGGTCGACGGAGCGGGTGTACGCCCCCGACAACCGGGCGGGTCGACGCGCAGCACTCGGGCACACGCCGAAAGATCTTCACGGCGGAGCACCAGAGACTGTGCACACCCCTTGCGTGAGGCGCACACCCTCCGCAGCCGGCGGGAGAGGGTGTGCGGTCGACGGAGAGGGTGTACGCCCCTGATAGCTACAGGCCGAGCGCCCCGGCCACGACGGGCCACGAGTTGTGCATCTCGTCCTGCCAGTAGCGCCAGGAGTGCGTGCCGTACGGCTTGAACACGATGGTCGCCGGGACACCCGCCGCGCGCAGCGTGTCGGCGAAGCCGGTGGTGCAGATGTTCGCGGCGGCCTCGAGGGGGCCGCCCACGGTCAGCGCGTCGATGATCTCCTCACCGAAACCGCCACCCGCCTCGTACGGTCCGGGGAATCCGTTGCCCGTCGACAGGTACACCTGCTTGCCGCGGAGCGTCTCGACGCGGGTACTCGGATCGTTCTCGGCCCACAGCGGATCCGCGTTCGTGCCCCACATGTTGGTGGCGTCGCCTCCGGTGGACCCGACGGTGGCACGCACCGCGTTCTTCGTCTCGTTGGAGCGGTTGTCGTAGCAACCGCTGAATCCGGCGATGCCCGTGTACAGATCGGGATGCTTGGTCAGCAGGTTCATCGCGCCCTGTGCGCCCATCGACAGACCCATCAGCGCGTTGACGCCGTTGCCGTCGAAGCGGGCATCGATCAACGGGGGCAGTTCCGACGTCAGGAACGTCTCCCACTTGTTGACTCCGAGCACGGGATCGGGCTGGGCCCAGTCGGCGTAGTAGGCACCGCGTCCCCCGACGGGAAGGACGATGTTGGCGGCCTTGTCCGAGAAGAACGAGACCGCGTCCGTCTTCTGCGTCCACGTGCTCTCCGTGTAGCCGGACTCCTCGCCCGCACTGACCCCGTCCAGCATGTACAGCGACGGACGCGGTACCGATCGATCGGCGGGCAGCAACACCTGCACCTGGATCTCGCGGTTCATCGACGAGGAGAACACCGACATGACGGCCCGGCGATCGGTCGCCATGGTCACCGAGACGACGCGAGTGGGTGACGACGCGTCCACGGCCGGCGTCGGAACGCCCGGCTGCGCACCCGCCACCGGCGCGGAGCCGAGAAGCGTCAGCGCGGTGAGGCACCCCGCGGCGAGCAGAGCGGGACGTCGCATCGACAGACCTTTCGTCCGATGTGGCTCGCGTGGAGCCACCGGTGAACAGAGAGACACGACGCGCGGAACGTCCCGCGCGCCCGGGGGAACGCGTACCAACTTACTTGCCGGTAGGTACGCCACCTTCAGGTCCAAAGGACTGCCCGACGTCCTGTCTGCGGTCACAAGAACCGGCGACGAGGACACCGAGACCGGGAACCGTGCCGAAAGCGTACCGCGAGACGGTGGACGACACGCGAACCGGACTCCGAGGCATCACCCACGTGTGTGACATTTCATGAAGTGGGTCACCGTCAATTGTGTGAAAGCAAGATGGAACTAGGTGAAAACGCGACTTGTTTTGCCTCAACAGGCGTCATGCAGGGGTGTCATCGCAGGTCACAGCGGTTGGCCTGACAACGGGAACAGACACCGCAGTGGGCCTGAGCGCATACCGTGGCTCTCGAATAGGTATCTCGAAACAATCTCGGGACCCGTTAATGATTGTTACGGTACCCCGAGAACATGCACGACTGACATGAACTACACAGTCATGGGGGGATCGATGACCACACCGAAGACAGCTCCGAAGCCGCTTCCGGGACACATGGAAGCGGGCCTGATCGCCGGCACCCGCACAAACTCTCTGGCGATGAGCGATCTGCGAGGGGTGGCGCGTCATCTGGTCGATCACTTCCAGGCCAACACCCCCTGCGGAACGCTCCCCGGCGAGCTCCTGCACGGCGACGTCACCGAGGTCACCGTCAAGTGCCTGGGTCTCGCCGTCCGCATGCTCGAATCGGGCAAGACGCCGTCGGACAAGGACCTCGCCAACGTCCACGACGCGGCCGCTCGCTGGGCTCGCGAGGGGGTGCCGCTGCGCTCGATCCTGCGCGCCTATCACGACGGATTCCGCTTCGGTCTCACTCTCGTCAGCCGTGACGCCAAGGCGCAGAACATCGAGAACGTCACCGACAACTCGCTCGTCCTGGTGAGCCTCCTCGAGGCCGTCACCACCGAGGTGTCCATGGCGTACGTGGAGGAGTACCGCTCCGTCGCGTCCGAGCACCACACCGCCACGCACACTCTGGTGACCACGTTGCTCAGCGGCGGGCAGAACGCCCTGTCCACCGCGCAGCAGTGCGGCATCGACCTCGCCGACGAGTACCTCGTCATCGCGCTGCACTTCCCGCAGCATCCCGACGAGGCGAACCCCGTCGTCGATCGCACCGTGTCCGCACGGCGCAAGCTGCGCCGCATCCAGGCGGAACTCGCGACCATGTGCGGCAAGTCGCCGCTGGCCCTGCTCAGCACCGACGGCGGCACCGTGCTCCTGCCCGCACCACGCGAACGCGAGTGGGTGGACACCCTCGTCGAGCGACTCTCCCGCGCCGGCGAGATCCCGATCACCGCCACGATGACGTCGGCCGAGCGCGAGGACATCCCCGGTGCTGCCGAGCACGTCTACGAACTGCTCTCGCTCACACGGCAACTCGGCCGACCGGCCGGGATGTACCGCACCGAGGACCTGGTGCTCGAGTACCAGCTCACCCGTCCGGGCCGCGGCCGGGAGCAGCTGCTCCGCGCTCTGAAGCCCCTCGACGACGCGCCCGAGCTGCTCGACACGCTGACGTCGTACATCGGTCACGAACTCAACCGCCAGCGCACCGCGCGGCACCTGTTCGTGCACGCCAACACCGTCGACTACCGCCTCAAGCGCATCGGCCAGCTCACCGGCATCGATCCCAGCGTGCCCTCGGGACTGCGCTACCTGCAGGCCGCCATCGTGGCCCGCGGACTCGCCGCCGCGAAGCAGAAGTAACGCGGCACCGACCGACACGAACGCCCCCTCCGGACGGAGGGGGCGTTCGTCGTCGATCACATCGCACTGGCGGAAGCGGAGGGATTTGAACCCTTCTTGCACCACCTGCTCAGCGGAACAACCTCCGGCTGAGCAGGCAGTTAACGTGACGACAGCTCTCTATCAATCCCACTCGATGCCCACTGATTGTGGGCAAAACGTGGGCAACAAGAGCAGCCACCAAAACCTTGGTGTCCGCATGTGTTCTGGCGGTCTAACTGGAGCATGCAGCATCACGTGCTTCTCGCGGCGTCGAGGTCGAACGCTGCAATGAATCGACCCCTAGCGGCGTCCGCCCTTGATGGCCTGCCCCGCAGGTAGCTGCCCAGAGTTACCGCTGCTGTGCTGACGCCTGCGACTGCCGCGCCCAACGCAATAGTCTGCGAGTTGTTTGCGATCCCCATTGCGGTGGACGATGCGAGCCCAACAGACATTGGAACGGTCGCCGCTGCAAGGGCGGTCTTGAACGAAGACTTCTTTGCATCGCGTGCCAGCGATAGACCAGCGCTTCGGATGTGCTCGGCAAACTGCGCCGACGCGTCTTGGGATCTTGCGCCGGCCAGCAACGCGTTTTGATAGGTGTCCATCGCCTTCGACAGCTCACTGCGCCAGCCCGTGAACGTGCTGTCGGAGCGGACATCCAGAACGTCAGTCATACTCAGCCTGGTTGGCTCGAACAGTGGTAGCCCGGTCGAAGCGAGCATCTTGAGATGACGACGGCCGGGTTCACGCCGTCCGCCGACCTGGAGGGCCTCGTACTGGTCTCCGCAGTCTTCGACCAGCACCTCAAAAATTCGACGTTCGAGCGCGTTCGCCAGGTAGAGGTCCGCTGTGGATTCTGTGACGTTCGCCAGTTGCCATGACACCTCCATGAGGGCCCGCCCAAACAGCTCGATGGCAACTAAAGGATTGTTGACACCCGCCGGCAAATCCATCGGTCTAATGCCGCAAACTCTCAGGAGGGCCGCACAATCGTCGGCGTACGCCTGCGCACGTGCACGCGAGATTTCCGGCAACCCGTAGCCGACCTCGATAAGCTTCAGGAGCGTAGATAGCGAGGGACCGAGTCCGAACGGCTCAAGCCAGATTTGGCGATCGGAGCTCTCCAATGTCGGATGCACGTTCGACACGTGAACCGCTCCCCGGCGTATCGGCTCCTCGATCATGGCGAGGTGTTCGACCACCCCTGTGAAGACGTCAATTTCGACCCGCGCCTGCGGTCTATCTAAGTCGTCGTAGAACAAGCGGCGTAAGGGGTCGGCGAATACGACCCCAGTACACGCGACCAAGTGCATCACTAATTCAGCGAGCTCGTCTTTCGCCGCTACCGGCGTTGGGGCGAATTTATGCTTCTTGGTGCCATACCCCCGCAGGACTGCGCCACCACTGCTGACATCCTGGTGGTGGCTTATCAGCGGCCACAGCTCGTCATTCGCAGGTGCAAAATCTTGTGGGACCGCTCGCCACTGAGAATAAATCTCACGAACCGACTCGATCTCTTTCGAACCGAACCTTGCGTTGTCCCGCTTGAGTAGACCGGCAGGGGTGTCACCCAACGAGTCCTTGAACACGCAGAGTATTGATTCATCCCTTGCCACGGCGGACCCCCCTGAACAGGCGAATGATGCGGGCCAGCATATCCAACGGCAAGCAGGACGGCTCGGCACCGAGACGTGTGCTGCGGATGTGGGACGCATGGTAAGGGTGTTGCTGCCGAGCGCAGCATGGCTGTTCGGTAGATCCGACTGCGAACTGTTGTACCATCTGGCCTGAGTCGAGTTACCGAACGCGAGCGACAGCCGATGGTCTTAGATTGCACGCGCTGCCAGTGTGGCGCGCTCCAGACGCGAAACCTGCGTGCGATGGTTGCCTAGTGGCGATCAACGAGTGGTGGACCTCAAGACCAGCCGAGCGTTACTGGATGGAGACGATTCGGAGGCACGATTTCGGCGACGGCATCAGAGCGCCGTTTAGGAACAAGAATGGGGCAGCGGCCCCATATTGGGAGCTTGTAAATCACGTTCAAGACGGCGACGTGGTCCTGCATTGGACAACCGAGCGTGACGGACACCCATCTCAATTCGCAGGGTGGTCGAAGGTCGATGGGGTTCCATACGACGTCGAGAATCTCGTCTATAACGATAACAGTGCAACCACCGGTCGCGAAGCGCTCCTCCGTGACTACACCCAGTTCAACACGACCGTCACGATCGATGATCTAAACAGTCGACTGAGCAGCGTTCAGGCGGTGGATACCGCATTGCAGGCAAGTGTCGCCGGACTTGTCTACTTCCCGTTCGCTTTTTTTGAGAACGGGACTCTAAGGCCGAAGCAGGGAGGCTACCTCACCAAGTTTCCGGCGGCTCTATTCGATGCTTTGCCCGAGCTGCTTGCTGCAAAGCTAAACGACGATGGTTCAGGCGCAGATACCGACGAGCACACAGAAACTTCAGCGACAACGCGATCCGACAGGCGTCAGGCGCGTGAAGCGGGCTACATCTCGGACCCCAAGGTCCGGCGGGCTATCGAGATGCAAGCAGTGACTCAGGCTATCCAGCACTATTCGTCGTTGGGCTATCTATATAAGGACGTTGGATCGTCAAAGCCCTTCGACCTCCTCCTTGTGGGCACTGGCGACCTGCCCATCGAGCGTCACGTCGAGGTGAAAGGGTCCACGGGACCTGCCGCCAGTGTCGAGTTGACACATGGCGAGGTGGATCATGCCCGAACCTTCCAGCCCACCGACCTCTTCGTGGTCAGCGGTATTACCTGGCACCGAAGCGGCGACGACGTGGTCACCACATCCGGGACCGCCATGGTTATCGATGGGTGGGCACCCGCCGATACCGATCTCAAGCCGATTCGGTTCCGCCATGCCGTGCCTGCACCACTACTTAGACCGATTGGCTAGGGAGGTTGCGGCTCCCTGATAGGAGGGTATGTACGCTTCGCGGAACGAAGAGGAGGGATCGTAACGTGGCAAAAGTGCATGATGTAGCCGCTACAGTCCTTGAGTTTCATGGCCGCCCTGTGAGCACAATGAAGCTGCAGAAGCTCGTCTACTACTCGCAAGCTTGGCATCTCGCTTGGACGAATCGAGCGCTCTTCGACGATCATATCGAGGCCTGGGCAAATGGGCCGGTTACCGTGTCCCTCTATCGTCATCACCGGGGCCAGTTCGAGGTCGCAGACTGGCCCCTCGGAGACTCGCGCAAGCTGACTGCCAGCGAATCTGCGGTAGTCAAGACCGTTGTTGAAGCTTACGGGCCACTTTCCGCACGCGTCTTGAGTGACCAGACACATCGAGAAGACCCCTGGAGACTCGCGAGAGGTACATCCAAAGCGGGAGAACGGAGCGACGCCCAGATCTCACCCTCTCTGATGCGTGACTACTACCGGTCGATTCCGCGGACTACGCCTTGACCGGCCAACCGCTCCCCGCCAGGGACCCGCACGTAGCCGCGACTACTGACGTGCAACCGTTGCCGGCGCTCATAAAGAGCGCTTTCGCCTTTGCAGCAAGCCAGGGTCGGTCGGGAGACTCGATGACCACAGCCGTACTGAAGAACACCTTGCTGATGTTGACCGATCGAGAATTTAGCGAAAGTACCTACGGCTTCGGTTCATTCAACTCGTTGATTCGGTCGCTCGATGATCTCGTCACCTTAGAGGGAACAAGAGCGCCCTTTACCGTCAAACTTGTCACGCCGCCTTCAGCAAGCGCACCGTCAGAAAGCAGCGCTCGCGTGGCCCGTCACAGACCCTCTTCAAATACGGAGCTCGAACACTTGCAGGTTCGAGAGGACCTCTGGCGAGCCGCGTTGGACTATACGAGGCCCGGCGGTTACTGGTGGCTCGGTGGAAAAGCAGTCAGGTCGGAGTCGGATTCCCCACCCGCGGATGGCATCCGGATTCCACAGATAACCCGAGAGGAACTAAACGAAGCACGGAAGCGTTTCGGCGACACTTTCCTCACACCCGAGGAAACCGCAAGGTGGATAACTGACGCTCGCGGATCGATCAAGGCCCTGCCGGCTAAGCGAGCAGAGTGGGCCATCGAGCTCAAGCGGCTTGTGGTTGATCACCTAACGGTTTGGTTTGAAAAATCCCCTGACCTGAACCCCCCAGATGATCTATTCGTCACCAACCTCTCAGGTCGAAGGCCGAGCCGCACACTTGTCGTCACGGAACCTCCCTCTGTGGGCAAAGACGCGAGCAGCCTGTTGGCGTTGGTGCTTGATGTCGTGCGAGCGATGACTGAGGACGAACTCAAGGCCTTGCAGTTACCCGCGTCCGCCGTTTCGCGAGCGCACCTGCGGTGATGGCGCGGGCAAACTTGCCAGCTGACACTGCGCCCGAGGACGACATTGACAAGGACCCGCCTCTGGCTGCGGGATACCGAGATGGTGACAGTCCGAGCGACGTCGACTGGCCGCTCTCAATTTGGCTGGTGAGGGTGCCCGACCCATCTCAGGCGCAGCTCAAGACAGTACAGGCACTGCGCGCTGAGATTGACGAACGAGGGCTTAGTCCCGCGACCGAGGTCGTCGGTGAACTCAAGAACCCTCAGGGCGAACATAGCATCACGGTTCTCAAGGCTTGCGACGTCAAAAGGCTGTACCGGACCGTGCACCGGCGTCGCACAATCGTCCTCGCGACTGGAGGCGTCCGTGTCCAGAACGACCCAAGTGAGCGACCAACACGAAAAGGTAGCCAGCCACTTGAGCACTACGTAAGCCAGAAAGCATCCTTCCAGCTGGTCACGAAGGCCGCCGAGGCTGCGCAAGCGATCGACAACGGTCTCACCTGGTGGCAAAAGCCCCCGGTTCTGCGCTCTTGGGCAGACGAGCCGCGGCTGCTGCCGTCCGTCTGTTTCGCGGGGCTCGACCGCTTCGGTTGCCTAGGAGACCCAGAGATCAGCGACTTCAAAGCTGTTCATACGCGTCCGTGGACCGATAAGCAGGGGAAAGAGTGGGGCATTGCCAAGGCGATGCACACACGGGAGTTGCTCCACGTTGCCGGGACGACCTTACCTCTCGGTTTTCACTGGGATGTTCAGCTGAAGGCAGGCAGGAAGACGCTAGCGAACGGGTGGGAACGATGGGAGGGAGTGATGAACTACGTCAACATTCATCCGAACGCCTTCATCCGTCCGAGCGCGGGTGCAGGCAAGAAGGTGTACGACGGCACCCTCGTTGGCACAACTCAGAGGGAACCTAGAACGCCTTCGCACCGGCGGAAGGGTCGCAAAGGCCGCAGATAGCAGCAATGCCTCGCCAATAAAGGCGAGGCATAGCCAAACGATCGAGTCTTACGTCCCAAGAAGTCGTTGATCTGACGGTGATCGCCCATGGGCCGGAGGTAGCTTTCGGGGATTAAGTATGTTGTTTGGAGCTTTCCCCTGCTCGATCTAGCTCTCCATCAGTCGTCAGCGACTTCGGGGGCGAAGTCACGGACTGAGCCGTACTTCATATCCACGTCGCACGTCCAAAGGCGGGCTTGCTCGGCAGACATCCCGATGGTAGCGCCGTTTTAGAACTTATGCAAAGTGGAGCAGGAGCCCTTGCACTGAACACCACACTGAACTTGCAGGTCAAGCGCCCAGAAGCGCCGAAGTCGTCACACGCGCCGCAAGATGGTCCTCCTCCGGCGCGATGCTTCGATGTCGCTGTTCCGTCCAGGAGGTAGGGGCTATGCGTCACGCCCTGCGGTAAGCCGAAGATGTCGGACCGGACGTCCGTACCACTGTGCGCTCCAGCTCAGGCGAAATAAAGCGTTACCGCACCGCGCCGCGGTTCCTCGCTGAGTAGATTTTACCCGCTTGCGGGGCTTAAGTTGCTCCACCACAGCCGTCCACCCGCGCAAACATGGACACCTGGACGACTCCTGATGCAAGCCGGGCCAAGGGTTTCGCATCCAAACGGATGTTTCAAAAACGACCGTTTTCGGTACATCGGCCTGCCAGGCCGCGGAAGCTTTCCCCACCTGCTGCGACCAAGTCCCAAAACTCATGTTCATTTCTCGCGTTTCATAATACTGGGACGAGATGAGTTCTGTAACATGGCAGTCATGGCCGAGACCCTCGGGTACGCACGCGTATCCACATCCGAGCAAACGACTGCAGGTCAAGAGGACGCACTGCGTGACGCTGGTTGTTACCGCGTGTGGACCGACGTCGCGAGCGGAGCAACGACCGCTCGCCCACAGCTCGATGCCCTCCTCGACGCTCTTCGCCCTGGTGACACCCTTGCGGTGTGGCGGCTTGACCGCTTAGGACGCTCACTTCCCCATCTACTCGAAACTGTGGACATCCTTGAGCAACGAGGTGTGGGCTTTAGGTCCCTCACCGAGTCAATAGACACGACCACCCCCGGCGGCAGACTGATCTTCTCGATCTTCGGTGCACTCGCAGAGTTCGAGCGCAACCTCATCCGCGAACGAACCAACATCGGGCTGAAAGCTGCTCGCGAACGCGGGCGGACTGGAGGGCGACCACCCAAGCTCACGCCCGCCAAGCTGAAGCAAGTGAAAAAAATGCGTGCGGATGGACTGGACCTGAAGGAGATCGCGGGGGTCGTGGGTGTAAGCCGGACCACGCTGTATAGGCATCTCGCAGCCGGCCAAACGACAGGCGAACAACTCCGCCCGACTTAGCATCCAGGATGCGTCCCAATACAGATTGGCGAGTCGGGCCTTCGTAGGCGCATCGTCACAAGCTCTTGTCGGGCAGTTGTCGAACATTTGTCGGGTTGCTTCTGGATGGGCGTGCCCACCGAACAGGCGTTTCAGCGCTATCTGGGCCTCACAGGCAGGCCCGCGGGTGTACCCGTAGACGGTGCCCTGGAGTTCGTCCTTAACTCCCGTACGCGGCACCCTGCTACGAACGACCTGGGCACGCTTGGCGATCTCGCGTACGTCGACCAGCGTCGCTGCGCCTCGGCTCCGAGAAGGATGGGGCCGGGGTGCATAAGTTCTGCAGCACGATCGAACTGCCGCTCACCATGAGTCGATCAGGGAAGGCGGTAGCCGCCGGCCTCCTCCCGCGCCGCTGGAGGCAGGATGGCCACCACCAGATGTCAGCGTTAACGGATTGGAGTCGACGTGGGTTCAGTGCACGAGGTCATCGATGCATTCAGAACGGCCCCCTCAAATTCAGAGCGCGGTACCAAGTTTGAGCGGCTGATGGTTCGTTACTTCCAGCTCGATCCCCTGCTCAGCCAGGAGTACGACCAGGTTTGGCGGTGGATGGACTGGCCCGACCGCGCCGGGAAGCCCGACACTGGCATCGACCTCGTTGCCCGCAACCGCGACACCGGCGATCTAACTGCCGTGCAGTGCAAGTTTTACGAACCCACCCACATGCTCGCGAAGGGCGACATCGACTCATTCTTCACTGCATCCGGGAAAAAGCCGTTCACGAATCGTGTGATCATCTCAACCACCGACAGATGGGGTACGAACGCAGAGGCGGCGCTAGAGAACCAGCAAATCCCAGTGCAACGCATCGGTCTAGCCGAAATCGCCGAGTCACCGATCGACTGGGACATCGCATGGCCACAGGGCGATCTGACGATCAACCTCAGTGAAGCGAAACGCCACGATCCCAGGCAGCACCAGCAGGACGCAATAGATGCTGTATTCGCTGGCTACTCCGCGGGCAACGACCGCGGTAAGTTGATCATGGCGTGCGGGACGGGCAAGACATTCACGGCCCTCAAGGTCGCCGAACAGACTGCATCGGAAACCGGCGGGCACGCACGCATCCTGTTCGCGGTCCCCTCTATCTCGCTGCTGTCCCAGACGTTGCGGGAGTGGACCGCGCAGACCCAACTTCCCCTTCGAGCTTTCGCAGTGTGCTCGGACAACAAGGTCTCTCGGTCTGCCGAGGACTTCAACGTTCACGACGTGGCGATCCCTGTCACCACCGATCCAGCCACGCTCGCGTCGGAGATGGCGCACCGCAAGCGCGCCAAGGGTCTGACGGTCGTGTTCACCACCTACCAATCCCTGCCTGCGGTTGCAGCAGCTCAGGGGCTAGGCGTCGACCCGTTCGATCTGGTGATCTGCGACGAAGCACACCGCACCACCGGAGTCACCTTGTTCGGCGACGACGACTCGAACTTCGTCAAGGTGCACGACGCCGAGTTCCTCAAAGCCGACCGCCGGCTCTACATGACCGCGACACCCCGCATCTTCGATGAGAAGGTGCGCGACAAGGCCGAGGAACACTCTGCTGAGCTGACGTCGATGGACGACGAAGGAACGTACGGCCCCGAGTTCCATCGTCTTTCCTTTGGCGATGCCGTCGAGCGCGGCCTGCTCACCGACTACAAGGTCATCGTTCTCACCGTCGACGAGGAACTCATCGCCTCACCGATGCAGAAACAGCTCGCCGGAAACTTCAGCGAACTCCGACTCGACGACGCCTCCAAGATCGTCGGCTGCTGGAACGGTCTCGCCAAACGCGCCGGACGCACCACCGACGGCGACGGATTCACTCCTGGTGAGCTCCCGATGAAGCGCGCCGTGGCGTTCGCCAAAGACATCGCAGCATCCAAGCAGATCGCCGAGGTCTTTCCTGCCGTCGTCGACGCCTACCGCGAACTGCTCGACGACACCGAAAACGACGGTGAGCACATCGATTCCACCAACCGAGAGCTGACCTGCACGGTCCATCACGTCGACGGCACCTTCAACGCACTGCAACGCAACGAACAACTTTCCTGGCTCAAGGCACCGATCCCCGAAGGCGAATGCCGCATCCTCAGCAACGCCCGGTGCCTCTCCGAAGGTGTCGATGTCCCCGCGCTGGACGCGGTGATGTTCCTTAACCCCCGCAACTCCGTCGTGGACGTGGTGCAGTCAGTCGGACGTGTGATGCGCAAATCCGAGGGCAAGCACTACGGATACATCATTCTGCCCGTCGCCGTCCCCGCCGGAGTCTCCCCATCGGAGGCCCTCTCGAACAATCAGCGCTTCAAGGTCGTCTGGCAGGTCCTCAACGCTTTACGTGCTCACGACGACCGCTTCAACGCCATGGTCAACTCCATCGCCCTCAACGCCAACGCCCCAAAAAAGACTGGCAAAGGCACCGACCGGCTGTTGGGCGGGCACATCGGGCCCACACGCGATGGCGACGAGTCGATCTCGGACGGCACGACCCCCGCCGACCAGCCAACTGGTGACGCTGACAAAACCAGCGGTGAGATGGCGACCCAGATGGCGCTGTTCTCGCTCTCGGAGTGGCAGGAAGCGATTGTCGCGAAGATCGTCGACAAGGTCGGCACTCGCGTCTATTGGGAGCAGTGGGCAGGGGACGTCGCTGAGATTGCCAACGCGCAGATCACCCGCATCAACGCATTACTCGATGGCGCTTCGGCTGACGTCGCTGCGCAGTTCGAGAAATTCCTCACCGGGTTGCGAGACAACCTGAACGACTCCATCTCCCGCGACGACGCCATCAGCATGCTCAGCCAGCACCTGATCACCAAACCGGTGTTCGACGCCCTGTTCGCCGGTCACGACTTCGCCGACCACAACCCGGTGTCGATCGTCATGCAGTCGATGGTCGATGCCCTCGATGATTCCGGTCTTGAAGCTGAGGCGTCGAGCTTGGAGAAGTTCTACGCCTCCGTGCGAGTACGTGCCTCCGAAGTGAACTCGGCCGAAGGCAAGCAACAGGTGATCGCCGAACTGTACGAGCGATTCTTCCGGATCGCGTTCCGGAAGCAGTCCGAGGCGCTGGGCATCGTCTACACCCCGACGGAGATCGTCGACTTCATTCTCCGCACCGCTGACCATGTATCGAACGAGAGCTTCGGGCGCGGCCTCACCGACGAGGGCGTTCACATCCTCGACCCGTTCACCGGCACTGGCACGTTCATCACCCGGTTGATGCAGTCCGGGTTGATCCTGCCGGGCGATTTGGTGCGCAAGTACGCCGGTGAGCTGCACGCCAACGAGATCATGCTGCTCGCGTATTACATAGCGGCGGTCAACATCGAGTCGACGTTCCACGCGCTAACGACCCCTGATGGCGTAGAGGGGCAGTACGTCCCATTCGAGGGCATTATTCTGGCGGACACATTCCAGATCACTGAAGACGGCGACACGATGGACGCCATCATGTTTCCGCAGAACAACTCGCGCATCGAGAAGCAGCTGGCGATGCCGATCAACGTCATCGTCGGCAACCCGCCTTACTCGGTCGGGCAGACCAGCGCTAACGACCTCAACGCCAACATCAAGTACCCCACACTTGACAGTCGCCTGGAGAAGACCTACGTCGCCCGCTCGAAGGGCACCAACAAAAACAGCCTCTATGACTCTTACTACCGCGCCTTCCGTTGGGCAACTGACCGAGTCGGTGATAGCGGCATCGTCGCCTTCGTCTCCAACGGCGGCTGGATCGACGGCAACACCGCCGCCGGTGTCAGGCTGTCCTTCGCCGACGAATACGCAAAGTTGTACGTCTACAACCTTCGAGGCAACCAACGAACCTCGGGTGAACTGTCGCGGCGGGAAGGAGGGAAGGTGTTCGGTGCGGGCAGTCGCTCGACCGTGGCGATCCTGGTGGGTGTCAAAGACGCCACCCGCACCGGACCTTGCGAGATTTACTACCGCGACATTGGCGACTACCTCAGCCGCGAGGAAAAGCTTCGCATCGTCGACAGCGTCCGTATCGACAATATCGAGTGGCAGGACATCAGACCGAACAAGCATGGTGACTGGACGAGTCAACGAGACGAAGAGTTTGGGTCGTGGCCCGTGATCGGTTCACGCGACCGCAACGCCAGCCAGCCACGAATCTTCAGGGCGTTCTCCCGTGGCCTTGAGACTTCTCGCGACGCCTGGGTGTACAACAGCTCACGCAAGACCTTGCTCGACTCCGCGACAGGTCTGATCGCGAACTACAACGACCAACTAGCACCGTTCCAGACCTACTGCGCAGAGCGTTCGATAATGCGCCCGACGGAGGCTACGGTCACCAACTGGCTAGCCGAAACGTCATCCGCCGCTGATGGTTCCCGCATAAAGTGGTCACGCAGTCTCCGGACCCATCTCGCCAGGGGGAGACGGGTCGAGTTCGATCCAACAGGTGTCCGGGTCGGCAGTTACCGACCGATGAATTCACAGTGGTGTTACTTCGACCGCTACCTGAACCATGAGCGGTCGCAGATACCGTCGGTGTTCCCGACAGCCAACCACACCAATATTGGTATTCAGCTCAACGTCGGCGGCACAGCATCACCATTTTGTGGTCTCATGCTCACCTCCATCCCCGATGTAAATTTTTTCGGTCAAGGAGGGCAGTTCTTCCCACGCTGGACATATGAGCAGGTTCAGTCCGACAACGGCCAGGAACTCGAATTCGCTTCATCAGAAGATGATGCCAAGGTCGACGAGTACGGGTATCGACGCGTCGACAACATCACCGACGAAATCCTGACCCTGTATCGCAACCAGCTTGGCCACACGGTCACCAAGGATCGAATCTTCTTATTTGTCTACGGCCAGCTCCACGTCCCAAGCTATCGGGAGACCTACGCTGGCGATCTAAAAAAGATGCTTCCGCATGTTTCAACCCCGGACACCGTCGAGCGGTTCAATAAGCTCGCCGAAGCCGGACGCCGACTCGCAAATCTCCACAAAGATTACGAGACTGCCGAGCCGTACCCCTTGACGGTGGAGGTAAAGGCCGGCGTTGACGCCTCCGACCGTGATACTTGGCGCGTGCAGAAGATGAAGTGGCGCGGCAAGGCCGATCATACTGCCATCGTCTACAACCCAAAGGTAACCATCACGGGCATCCCCGCTGAAGCGGAGGACTACATGCTCGGGTCGCGCTCCGCTCTCGCGTGGATCATCGACCGTTACCAAGTCAAGACCGACGGAGCGTCGGGCATTGTCAACGACCCCAACGATTGGTGCGATGAGCACGATGACCCCACCTATATCGTCGGACTTATCAAACGGGTGACAACAGTGGCAGTGAACACGGTTCGCATCGTTGGTGAGCTCGACGCATGACAAAGTGTGAATATGAGCCCCGTGTTCCCCGCGTAAGGGTCAGTTACATCTTGGACGGGGCACACGGGGCACACCTACTGACTTAGTTCGAGCGGATCGGTGGCGTTCGCTCAGCTTCAACCGGTGGCGTGAGCGTCCATTTGGCGATTCCGTCGCGATTTTTTCCTCCATCGTCTTCAACACCCCAACCGAGTGATCTCATTGCAGGCGCGTTTCGCCTGAGGATGCCAGTCACCGCTCTCGAATTTTTCGGCCAAACGAGCGGCTGCCGCCACGAAATCTCTTCAGGCTGGCAGCGACGCAGCAACTCCGTGGCACCACCGCTGAATGTTGCCGTGATCGTCAACAGGATCCGCTCAATGAACGGATCCGCCGATAGTGTGTCCTGGGCAGACAGGGCGGCTTTGCCAAGATATCTTTCGAGACCCTCCGTTCCGCAGATGCTGTCTACAGCCGCAAGTACCTGAGCGAAGTCAGCCATCCGGGGGTGACTGACCAGTGCAACACTGGGCAGATGTAGGTGGACTTTGGCTGCGAGATCAAGAAGCGCACCAAAGATAATGGGCTTCGTGATCTCCCAAGTGTCGTTCAAGTCTTTTTCGCTTCGTCTCTGACAACTGGGGATGCGAAGCAACTCGGCATTTATGAGGCGCTCCGCGAGATCGCCTCGATGAGCCCCGACATCAATACCGTTCGCAATAACGCAGCGATTGAACTTGACGATGGACAACCCGTCGTCTGTGTACAGCGTGCGCTTCACGTCGCCGTCGCCAGTTGATGCTCGGCACAGCGAGTCCGATAGCCACTCCGGCACCTTCGACAAATTATCCAGCGCTACTACCCAGGAGGCCGATGCCATCAGTGTCCAGGTTTCGGCGTCTCTCGGAGTCTTCTTCAATGGGACAGGTGATGGGTCGATCAGGTCCACAATCTTGCGCGTCGCCGTCGACTTTCCTGACCCTTGTTCAGCGAACAATGCAAGGATCGGCTTTGGGACATCTGGTTGAATCAGTGCGGAGATTAGAAAAGCGATGACCAGCGGTCGATCTTCGACCGCAACGTTAACCGACTCCCAGAGCAGGTCTAACTCACCACCAACACAAGGGTCTACGAAGGGGGCAGACAGGGAGGTCCGACGGAAAAGGACTGGGATATCTCCGCTTGTGCGTGTCCACGTACCGCCTTGGATGACTATCACGGACTCGTCGGCGTCCCCCACGTCCAGGTAGATCGCTTCATCGTGCTCCGCGATCCTGAGATGGACCTCTCGAACAGGGGCGTCCCCTGCCAGGCCCTCCAAAGTAGCGATCGCATCGGTCAGAGCCGCTGAGGGTGCGATCTTCCGCTGACGTTGGAAGTAGACCTTCGCGAGATGCGACCGCAAGCCGGTGGTGCCGCCCCTCATCTGCCGGACTACATGCCCGCCTAATGGCCGTACGTAGGGGCTATCCGCAGGGGTGCGTCCGAGCTCGTACTGATCGAGTGCCATGGCCACTAATAGCGCTGCGATTGAAACGCTGTTAGCGGCGGGCAAACTTGGGGATTCGTTTGTTTGTCCATCGTCGTCGGGGCGTCTGGGCGGCAGTTCGATCAAGTCGTTCCAAGAAAGATCCGCGGGATTGTCAACCGTCTGGTCTTCGGTCATTGGTCGTGCCGCTTTCGTGCAGATTGAAAGACGGATCGGATTTCAGACTCTCCCAGTCCGATCGCGAGCGCGGCTCCACAGAGTGGCGATGTTTCGTACTCCAGACTCATACCAGTCTCGAGGGCGCGACACGCGGCCCAAAAAAGGAGGTTGTTTCGTTCTCCTTCACGAGCGTTCAAAACAGTTTGCACCAAGCCGTAGTTGCCGAAGCTACCGTTGCTGGTATCAAGTTTTCGGGCCCGAGTGGATTTGGCTGGCTTCTCAACTTGGCGGTTAAGCCAAGGTGGGGCCCAGGCGACAACATTGTTTGAGATCCACGTGTAGGTTCTGCCAGACGGGTGCCTTGAGGGCGGGGCCACTACATACCCATTGACGCCGGTCTTGCAATCGATACCGGGCCCAAGAGTGGATCTGCAGCTCCCGTCAACCCAGAACCATAAATGCGCTCCCCCTTGTCCAGTGCGCGCAGTAAGCGTGGGTGGAGTCGGGCCGTATGTTTCGAGGAATCGACGCCATGTGACCAGGCCTGCGTTTTGGACATCAACATCAATCACCACAATCTTGCAGCCGTCTGGTCGCACAGGCGGTCGAAGACCGATGTTCGCGTTCGGAACTTGCGTCCACCATTCGCTGACTTTCGGTACTTCGACGGTCGCATCCAGGAAACCCGCTCCGCCTTCCCTACTCGAAAGAAGTGGCACTTTCGACCGCGGGGCAAGCGGGAAGACACGCAAACCGCCGGACGCGTACGCGATTGCGCTAGACCGCAGCAAGTTCACGAGAACTGAGCGATCAGATTCTTGCCCGTGCGACACCATACGTTCGCGGGCGCGAGCGGCGCTTTCGGCCTTCTTGCTGGACCATAACCAACACGCACAATCAGGCCCGTGTTGCGCGCCTCGCCTACCAAGCGTGCCGACTCGTAGGCATGCTCAGGCTTGGGCAAGTTCTCAGCAAGCTCCGCAAGCACAAATCGATGGTTTCTCGGCAGCCGACGAATTCGCTCGATGCCGGCGCGAATGTATTCTGATTGTTCTGGTCTAATATTGACCACGGTGATCTTTCCTCTCGGATGGTGATCTGGCCCTCGCGGATACCTGCTGTTGACGCAGCAGCGCGGGGGCGTTCGAGGCAAGCACCTTGCTCACCACAGCCGTCAAAATCCCGGTTACAGCCCGTCAGCGCACACCTGCCCCGCCAGACGGGCGGTCGGTTCGACAGAAGCGTTGCCGCTCAACCCAGCCGGTCACGTCTTCCCATCGGTACATGACTTTTCGACTGCCGGTTCTTATGAAGTCGGGCCCGTTTCCTCTATGCCGCATCTGCGCAATTCCTGCAACAGTGGACCCCAAGAACTCGGCAACTTCCAGCGGCGTTGCCAGCCGCGTGCGATTCTCCATGGCTTCTCCTCAGGCTTCGTCGTTCGACGATGCTTGAGACTATGCGTCATCTGGCAGCAGTTGTCAACCTACGTCGACTGACGTAGGTTGGGTGTATGAGCAGTAAGCAGTCGGCGCTCTCGCGTCTGATCGGCCAGAACGCGAAGACCTTCCGGCTAACCGCCAAGATCACCTTGGACGAGTTCGCAGTGTTCGCAAGGCAACACGGGCTGCCTTGGAGCGAATCGCGAGTTGCGGACTTCGAAGCGGGTCGAGCAGCTCCATCCATACCCACCCTTATTGCAGTGTGCATGGCACTGGCCGAAGCCGGGTGCTACGACGTCACCGTGGCAGCGCTTTTGACGACAAATGAGCCAGTCGAGCTCAACGACCGTCTGACGGTTGATGGATCCTTGCTATCAGCTTGGCTTGCCGGGAAACCAGTCGAGCCTCAGCACGTCTCAGATGCAGTAATGAGGCGCGATCTGAGGGTTCCGGTCACCAACAAGGCAGGGAACACGCAGTTGAGGACCGTGCAACGCGAGGCCTCGATCCAGCGGCTCTCCACCGCAGCTACCATTCTCGCCGCCTCGGGAAGCGCGGAGGAACGGGCGCGTAAAAAACTCGGCCTGTCCAAACGAGGTCTTGCAGAAGTTTGTGCTGTGACGTGGGGGCGAAGCTTCTCTCAGGAGCGTGATGCGCGTGCTGGCGACGGAGCCAACGCACAGCGTCGGGGCAGCATCACCCGCCAGCTCCAGTCGGAACTACAAGAAATTCTCGACCGTGGCGACGATAGGTAGTTACACAACTGCCGGCGGAAAGCGCTACCGCGTGCGATACCGGACGCCCGACCGAAAGCAAACGGACAAGAGGGGCTTCAAGACCAAACGCGATGCTCAAGCCTTCCTCGCTACGGTCGAAGTCGAGAAAATGCGCGGTGAATATGTCCCGTACAAGCTCGGCGTCGTCTCAGTCAGCGAGATCGGCAGCGTATGGCTCTACCGCAAGCAGTCCGACGTAAAGCCGTCGACTTTCAAGTCGATCGAGACAGCCTGGCGTGTTCATGTCGAGCCTCGCTGGGGAACGACCCGACTGACTGACATCGACCTCGATTCCGTCGAGCGATGGATTGCGGACCTCACGCGCTCCGGCAAGGGTGCGACGGTCGTCATCCGCGCTTACGGCGTCTTGGCCGGAGTGCTCGACTCGGCGGTGAAATCGAAGCGGCTCGCGAAGAACCCGGCACGCGGCGTCGAGAACCTGCCTCGAAAGCAGCCCAAGGCACACGTCTACCTCTCTCACGCCGAGGTTGCCGAGCTCGCCGCTGCAGCCGGCCAGCATCGCGTCCTGGTCCTCGTGCTTGCATACTGCGGCGTGCGGTGGGGTGAGGCGATCGGGCTTCGCGTGCGCCACCTTGATCTGCCGCGGCGACGTCTCAACATTGTCGAAAACGCCGTTCAGGTCGAACAGCAGATCCACGTTGGAACCCCGAAGTCCCACAAGTCCCGCGCCGTACCGGTACCTGGCTTTCTCGTCGAAGAGCTGGCGCGTCTCTGCGAGGGCAAGGGACTTCACGACCTGGTGTTTCCGGGCCGCGGAGGAGACTATCTGCGGCGCTCGGTGTCGTCGACAGGATGGTTCACACGGGCCGTGGCCAAGTCTGCGGTTCCTCGGCTCACCCCGCACGATCTGCGCCACACTGCAGCGAGTCTGGCTATCAGCGCGGGTGTCAACGTGAAGGCGCTGCAGCGGATGCTCGGGCACGCGTCTGCGGCGATGACGCTCGACGTATACGCGGACCTGTTCGACGACGATCTCGATGCCGTTGGAGTGGCGCTGGATCACGCGGCCTTATCGCAGAGTGTGGGCAAAGAATGGGCAGACGGCAGACCGACGGTCACAATCCCGATAGAGAAAATGCCCTGAACTGCACCTTTCGGTGAGTTCAGAGCAAATACTCGTTGCGGAAGCGGAGGGATTTGAACCCCCGGACGCTTTCACACGTCTCTCGCTTTCAAGGCGAGTGCATTGGGCCGCTCTGCCACGCTTCCGCGATCGATACTAGTGGTCTCCCGCGAGCAGTCGTCGATCGACCTTCTCGAACACCTCGGCCATCGTCGCGAGTTCGTCGGCCGTGAGCAGATCGATCAGGCATCGCCGTACCGCGGCGACGTGCGACGGTGCCGCTGCGGCCAGGCGGGCACGTCCGTCGTCCGTGATGACGGCCAGGACACCGCGCCCGTCCTCGTCGCAGGTATCTCGAACCACCAAGCCCTGCTCCTGCATTCGGCGGATCTGGTGCGTGAGCCGACTCCTCGACGAGAGCACGCCGTCGGCGAGCAGGCTCATCCGCAGCGAACCGTCGGGAGCCTCGCTCAGTCGCACCAGGATGCGGTACTCGGCCAGGGTCAGGCCTTCTCGCGTGTGCAGGTCGCGGTTCAGGGTGTCCATGAGGCGGTAGTCGGCATCGATGAACGCGCGCCACGCGCGGGCCTCCGCCTCGTTCAACCAGGCCACCGGCGGGGCCGCGGTCTGTGACTCCTCGGGACGCGCACTGTGAACGACCATGACGGAAGGCTAGACCGCGGTGACCCCCGCGCGTGCCGACCTGCGCATCTTCAGGACCGGTACAGAATCGACCCGTCCACCTCGGTGACCGACGACAGCCCGGCCAGTCCCATGGTGATGTCGAGGTCGCCCAGCAGGCACCGCAGCGCATGGACGACACCCTCCCGGCCCCCGAGTCCCAGGCCGTACACCCACGGCCGCCCGTAGAACACCGCGTCGGCGCCGAGGGCCAGCGCGACCACCACGTCGGCGCCGGAGCGGACACCGGAATCGAGCAACACGGTCGCGTGATCCCCGACGGCCGCGGCGACGGGTTCGAGCGCGTCGAGCGCGGCGATCGAGTTGTCCACCTGTCGCCCACCGTGATTGGAGACGACGACGCCGTCGGCACCCGCGTCGACGACGGCACGGGCGTCGTCGGGGTGCAGGATCCCCTTGACCACGACGGGCAGATGCGTCCACTCACGCACCCGCGCGACGTCGGACGGGCGGAGCGTGTGGTTGCCGAACATGCCGACCCAGGTGAGCACCGCGATCTGCAGCGCCTCGGCACTCTCCTCGGGAGGCGACGCCAGGCGTGAGCGAAAGACCGGATCGGACAGGTAGTTCGCGATGCCCTCGGCGCGGAGGAAGGGCAGATGACCGAGCGTGAGATCGCGCGGACGCCACCCGATGCCGGGGGTGTCCGCCGTGACGACGATGACCTTCGCTCCCGCCGCGGTGGCACGACGCACCAGTGACTCCGCGACGCCGTCGTCCGACGGCCAGTACAGCTGGTACCACCAGTTCTCGCCGGACTCCGCCGCGACGTCCTCGAGTGGGGTGGACGACGCGGTGGACAGCACCGAGCCGATCCCCAGCTCGGCGGCGGCCGACCCGACGGCGGGTTCCGCCGCGGGGTGCACCATGCCGAGGACGCCGATGGGCGCGGTGAGCACCGGTGCGGCGAGGGTGGTCCCCAGCACGGTCACCGACAGGTCGCGGGCGTCCGGTGCGCTGGCCCCGCGCCACATCCGGGGAACGATCCTGCGGGAGCCGAACGCGTCGACGTTCCCACGCGCCGTGCGTTCCGTGGAGGCACTCCCGGCGATGTACGCGAAGGCGGCCGCGGACAGCGTCTCGCGCGCCCGCTCCTCGAGACCGTCGGCCGTCATCGGCAGGTCGGGGGTCGTGCCGCCGAGCCCGGTCAGGTAGATCTCGTTCTGGAAGTTGCCGAAAGTGCTCACACGCAAACGCTAGCGAACGCGCACGCCCGGCAACACGATTTCACGCTGGTGAGCGTCACATGTCCGGCAGGATGGCGCCATGCCGGATCCCTATGTCGCCTCCCCCGACCGCTACGACACCGACCGCCCGACCGCGATGCCCTACCGCCGTACCGGTGAGAGCGGACTGAAGCTGCCCGCCATCTCGCTGGGGCTGTGGCACAACTTCGGTGACGACGTACCGCTCGCCACGCAGCGGGCCGTGCTCCGTCGCGCGTTCGACCTCGGCATCACCCACTTCGATCTCGCCAACAACTACGGGCCGCCGTACGGCAGCGCGGAGATCAACTTCGGCCGTATCCTGCGGGAGGACTTCGGGCCGTACCGCGACGAGCTGGTCATCTCGACGAAGGCGGGGTGGGACATGTGGCCGGGCCCGTACGGCTTCGGCGGGTCGCGCAAGTACCTGCTGAGCTCACTGGACCGCTCACTCGAGCGCATGGGGCTCGACAGCGTCGACGTCTTCTACAGCCACCGCCCCGACAAGGACACACCCGTCGAGGAGACCGCGGGCGCGCTGGTCAGTGCCGTCGAGCAGGGCAAGGCGCGCTACGTGGGCATCAGCTCGTACTCGGCGGCGCGCACCCGCCAGATGGCGGCACTGCTGTCCGATGCGGGAGTGCCACTGCTGATCCACCAGCCGAGTTACTCGATGCTCAATCGCTGGATCGAGTCCGATCTACTGCCGGCCGTCGACGAGCTGGGAGTCGGCGTGATCGCGTTCTCCCCTCTCGCGCAGGGCATGCTGACCGACAAGTACCTCGGCGGCATCCCCGACGAGTCGCGCGCGGCACAGGGGAAGTCGTTCGATCCCGAGTGGCTGACCGAGGACATGCGCGGGCATCTGAACGCGCTGAACGACATCGCCGCGGCGCGGGGGCAGTCGCTCGCCCAGATGTCGTTGGCGTGGGCGCTGCGGGACCCGCGGGTCACGACGGTGCTGATCGGCGCCTCGTCCGTCGAGCAGCTCGACGACAACGTGGGTGCACTCGCGCAACTCCTATTCGACGACGACGAACTGAGCCGCATCGACGAGCACGCCAAGGAGTCCGGCATCAACCTGTGGGAAGAGCCGTCACGGATCTGATCCGACACCGGCACGACACCGGCACGACAGTGCCGTGACAGCGGAGCGGTGCACGCTGAGCGCATGCAACCAGCCATCGAAGCAGACAACCTCGTCAAGAACTTCGGCCGACAGCGCGCGGTGGACGGCGTCAGCCTGACCGTTCCCCGCGGCGCGGTCTACGGAGTTCTCGGACCCAACGGAGCGGGAAAGACCACCACGGTCCGCATGCTCGCCACCCTGCTGCGCCCGGACGGCGGCAGCGCACGGGTGTTCGGCCACGACGTCGTCGCGGAGCCCACGGCCGTGCGTTCCCTGGTCGGCGTGACGGGCCAGTACGCGTCGGTCGACGAAGACCTCACCGCAACGGAGAATCTCGTCGTGTTCTCCCGACTGCTCGGCCTCGGCCGTGCCGAGAGCCGACGACGTGCGAACGACCTTCTCGAGGAGTTCGCCCTCACCGAGGCCGCGTCGAAGCCGTTGAAGAATTTCTCCGGAGGAATGCGGCGGCGACTCGACCTGGCCGCGAGCCTCATCTCGACACCTCCGCTGCTGTTCCTGGACGAACCCACCACCGGCCTCGACCCTCGCACGCGCGTACAGATGTGGGACACCATCCGCCGACTCGTGTCCGAGGGCACGACGGTCCTGCTGACCACCCAGTACCTCGACGAGGCCGATCAGCTGTGCGACCGCATCGCCGTCATCGACCGGGGACGCGTCATCGCCGACGGCACGGCCGACAGTCTGAAGGCGTCGGTGGGAACGTCCACGATGACTCTGGTGATCGCCGACCCCGGACGCACCGAGGAGGCACGTGTCCTGGTCAGCACCCGCCTCGGTCTCGACGCGTCCGCGGCCACCGGATCGGGCCGCGTCACGGCGCCAATGAAGGATGCCTCGGCGACACCGGACATTCTGATCTCGTTGCGGGACATCGGGATCGACGTCGCCGAGATCACCGTCGCCAAACCCAGCCTCGACGAGGTCTTCATGTCCATCACCGGTCGGCCCGACTCCGCGGCCGCCACATCCGAGGAGAACGCCGCATGACCACCACCCTGACCAGCCCCACCTCGGCGCCCAGCTTCGTCGACGCCCCGGTCGAGCGGATCTCCGTCTCGATGTCCGCTCGCCACACCGTCACGATGGCGTATCGAGGTCTGCTCAAGCTGAAGCACAACCCGGAGCAACTGTTCGACGTCGTCTTCGTTCCGGTCGTCTTCACCTTGATGTTCACCTACATCTTCGGCGGTGCCATCTCCGGCGACATCGCGAGCTACCTGCCGGTCATCATTCCCGGAATCCTGGTCCAGACGGTCATCACCACGTCGATCGTCACCGGCACGCAACTCCGTGAGGACATGGACAAGGGCGTCTTCGACCGGTTCAAAGCCCTTCCGATCGCACGTATCTCACCGCTGGCGGGCGCACTGCTCGCCGACGTCGTCCGGTACGTCATCGCCACCGTCATCACGTTCTCCACAGGTTTCGCCATGGGCTACCGACCCGAGGGCGCTGCGGTAGGAGTTGCGCTCGCCGGCGGCCTGGTGATCGTGTGCGCATGGTCGATCAGCTGGATCTTCGCCTTGATGGGTGTCCTGATGAGCAAGGCGTCCGCCGTGCAGGGCGTGTCGATGTTGATCCTCTTCCCGTTGACCTTCCTGTCGAACGCCTTCGTCCCGGTGGACACCATGCCCGGATGGCTTCAGGCCTTCGTGAACGTGAACCCGGTTTCCCAGGTGGTCACCGCGGTGCGCGAACTCGCCGGAACCGGCCACGCCGGAATCCATGTGGTGTGGTCGCTGCTGGGCGCGGCGATCATCGTTCTGGTCGTCGCTCCACTCACCGTGCGCACCTACATGCGTAAGGCCTGATCCGTCAGCGCGGCCAGGATCGACTCCGCTGCGGCGGCCCGGGTGCGGGGCCGCCGCAGCAGGGCCGTCTCCACCGCGTCGATGCCGAGCACTCGGCGCGCCAGACCCAGATGCAGGTCGATCGTCATCGACGGGAAGTCCTGTCGCGCCGCGACGGACGTCGCAGCGGCCAGAAGAATCGGTCCTTCGTGCGATCGCCCGCAGGCGATCAGATACGACCCCACGGCGCAGGCCACGGCACCGAGCTGAGGAAGATCCCCTCGCGCCAGAGCACTGCGGGGAGCGCAGACGCGGGTGCGGATCCACCGAACCAGATCCTCCACCCTGCCATGATCGCCGTGCAGCACATGCGCATCCACGCAGGCGCAGGCCAACATCACGGCGTACGGATCTCCGATGTCGTCCCACCCCGACCGGCACTGCTCGGCGGCGTCCCGATACAGCGCCAGACCGGTGGACACATCTCCTCCACGCAGCATCGCCTCGGCCCGAGTTCCGAAAACCGTGGCTCGCGTCTGATGCCTCATCGCCTCGTCGGACGCGACCACCGCAAGCCCCGTGGTGATGCGATCGCCGTGCCCGAAATCCGACAGCAGAGCCAACCCGTCACCGACGCGGTCCGCGGCGACGAGAGACGCAGCGGCGAAGGTCCGCGTCTGAACACTCTCCTCGTACGCGTGGAGGCGCCAGAGCAACTGCGCCCCGTGGAGATAGAACTCGGCGGCCTGCTCGTGCCTCCCGGTCTGCCCGTGGATACTCCCCAGTGACTGAGCAGCCTGAGCCATGCCCCACAGATCGTCGGCATCGTGCGAGATGGACGCCGCGGCGCGAAGATCGCGTTCCGCGCCGTACAGGTCACCGCGGTTCTCCCGCAGCGATCCGCGCAACATCAGCGCGGTACCTCGAATCTCCGGGTCTGCAGATCTGACCGCCTCCGCGAGCACCCTCGCCAGCCCTGTGCCGTCGGCGCGGTGCAGGAGCAGCATCGCCGGGAACCGCAGGGCCGGAGATGTTCCCGGTCTGGCCCGCAGAACGCGTCGCAACGCGGTGCGCGCGCGGGCCGCCTGCCGGGGCGAGCCTCCGTATCCCAGGTGCGACGCCATGAAGACGTAGGCGAACACGACGATGTCGTCGGGGACACCGCGGGGATCGACATCGGTCGCATCGAGAAGGCGCACCGACCAATTGACGACTTCCGAGTGCGCACCCCGCACAGACCACAGGTAGGCAAGAGCGGGGAAGATCGTGAAGACGTCGGACCAGCGCTGTTCGACCGCCGCGATACGGAGCACTGCCAGCAGATTGTCGTGCTCGGCGTCGATCGCCGGAACGACCGCGTTGCGGTTGCCGTTCCGATGCAGTTCGAGGGCCTGCCGTGCGACGGACGAGGCCCACGCGACCATCGCGTCGGTGACCGCGTCGCGCTCGGCGGGGTCGCGTGCCAGGTGCTCCTCGCCGAATTCGCGGACGGTCTCGAGCATGTGGAATCTCATCCCGTCCGACTCGTCCACCGTGAGCAACGAGTGCTCCACCAGACCGTCCACCGCGTCGTCGATGCGGTCACCCGGCTCGAACTCGGCTACCGCCCGCGCAGCATGCGAGGTGATGCCGGCAGGAAAGCGGCACAACCGTCGGAGCGCACGGCGCTGACCGTCGTCGAGCAGTTGCCAACTCCAGTCGATGACGGCATGCAGCGTCCGATGCCGCTCCGGTCGAGTCCGATCCTTGCTGCGCAACAACGAGAATCGATCGGCCACCGCGTTGTCGATCTCCTCGATGCTCATCGACCGAGCACGCGCCGCGGCCAATTCGATGGCCAACGGCAGACCGTCGAGACGGGTGCACAACCGTGCGATCCTGTCCGGGTCGATCACGACGGTCGGTCGTACCGCCCGCGCACGGGCGATGAACAGATCGGTGGCCGGTGAACCGCCCGCATCGACGACCAACGGCGGAAGGGGGTAGATCGACTCGGCAGCGACACCCAGCGGCGTTCGAGACGTCGTCAGGATGCGCACCAGATCGCTCGCCCCGATCACTTCGTCCACCACGCCGGCCACATCGGTCGACACGTGTTCGCAGTTGTCCAGGATCATCAGCAGAGGACGCGATGCCAGCGCGTCCCGAAGCCGGTCACGCGCGGAATGGACAGGACCGATGGGCAAGGACCCCATCACGACGTCCGCCTCGTTCAGTCCCAGGGTTCCACTGATGGCGGCGACCACGTCGTCTCCACTCCGCAGAGGTGCCAACTCGACGACGACAACCGGAACCCGTTGTGTCGCACGACGACCGATCTCGTGAGCCAGGCGCGTCTTGCCACTTCCGCCGGGACCGGTGACGGTCACCAGTCGCGCCCTCGACAGCAGGCTCTCCACCGCCGCGATGTCGTCCGTCCGGCCCACGAGCTCGGTGGAGGCGTGACGGACTCCCACCACCGGGTAGCCCGACAGCGCGACCGGCTCGACCGGAACTGTCGCGCCGAGCAGATCGGCATGCAGTGCCGCGACGACCGGCGACGGATCTATGCCCCACCGATCTGCCAGCAGCTCACGGAGTTCGGCGAACACGGCGATCGCATCGGCCGTGCGACCCGCGGCGTGCAGCGCACTCATCATCGACGACGCCGCGGTCTCGTCGGCACGGTCGCGGTGCCAGCGTCGGCGTGCGATCTCGATCGCGGACGCGTGGTCACCGACATCCGACGACGCAGCCACGGCGATCGAGTCCAGCGTGTCGCGGATGTCTGCCGCAGCCTTCGCGACGTCGGCCGCCACGGTGCTGTCGCCCAGATCACCTCCGGGCTCGCCTCGCCACAGCGCGACCGCGTCGGCAACCGTGTCGAGTGCTTCCGCAGGTTTCAGGGACGATGCCGACGCGGCGAGCATCTGGGCTCGCCACAGGTCGACGTCGTTCGAATCGAGTGAGAGGCGGTACCCGGCCGGTCCTGTCTCGATCATCGGTGCCACCGACCGCAGACGCGAGACCTGGGTCTGCACGGCGGACTTCGGCGACTCCGGTCCGCCGTCGGGCCAGAGTTCGTCGATGATCGTCGACACCGAGACGAACTTGCCGGGAGTCATCGCGAGAAGCGCCAGCAGTGTCCGCGCTCGCAGACCCGGCACACCCGAGAACTGCGTACCGACGCGGATGCGGACGTCACCCAGCAGGCCCACCACCGGTTGTCCGATGCCGGGCCGCACGTCGTTCGCATCGTCTCGTCCGGTCACCGAGTCGAATGGTATGACCTCGTCGCAACTCACGCCCCGCGGCATACCATCGACCCTGTGCATGCGATCACACTGACCGAATACGGCGACCCCGATGTCATGGTCTGGAGCGAGGTACCCGATCCCGTACCGGGGCCGGGAGAAGTCCTGATCTCCATCGCGGCGTCCGCCGTCAACCGCGCCGATCTGCAGCAACGGCAGGGCAACTACCCGCCGCCATCCGGCGCCACCGACATCCTCGGGCTCGAGTGCTCCGGTGTGATCGCCGACGTCGGTGCGGACGTCACCTCGTGGAAGGTCGGCGACCGGGTCTGCGCGCTGCTCGCGGGCGGTGGCTACGCCGAGCAGGTGGTGGTGCCGGCCGGACAGGTGCTGCCCGTTCCCGACGGGCTCGACCTGCACGTGGCCGCATCGCTGCCCGAGGTCGCGTGCACGGTGTGGTCCAACGTCGTCATGTACGCCGGCTTGTCCGCCGGGGACACGTTGTTGATCCACGGCGGTGGCAGCGGCATCGGCACGCACGCCATCCAGGTGGCGAAGGCCCTCGGCGCGCGCGTCGCGGTGACCGCCGGCTCGGCGGAGAAGCTCGAGATCTGCCGATCGTTCGGCGCGGACATCCTCATCGACTACAAGACCTCGGACTTCACCGAGGAGTTACGGTCCGCGACGGACGGGCACGGAGCCGACGTCATTCTCGACAACATGGGCGCGAAGTACCTCTCTCCCAACATCTCTGCGCTCGCGATGGACGGCCGCCTGGTCACGATCGGCATGCAGGGCGGCCGGGTGGCCGAGTTCGACTTCGGCGCGCTGATGGCCAAGCGCGGCAGTGTGCACTGCGCCGGGTTGCGGGCGCGCCCCCTCACCGGCCCGGGCGGCAAGGCCGACATCGTGCGCCAGGTGCGCGAGCACGTGTGGCCGATGATCGCCGACGGTGCCGTCGTGCCCGTCGTGCACGCGGAGGTGCCGGTGTCGGACGCACCGCAGGCTCATCGCATGCTGGACGACCACGCCACGGTGGGCAAGGTGATCCTGCGCGTCCGCTGACGGGCGCGGGTCAGGTCAGCGTCTCGAGAACCGTGACGAGCTGGTCGATCTCGTGCCGCGTCGTGTACGGCGCCAGCCCCACCGTGATCGCGCCACCGGCATCGGCGACACCCAGCGACTCGAGCAGGCGGCTGCCGCCGTGCAGGCCACCGACCACGTCGATCCTGTTGTCCGCCAGTCGCGCCGCCACCTTGTCGGAGTCGACGCCGTCCACGCTGATGCTCAGGCACGGGATGCGGCTGGACGCCTGACCGATGGCCATGACGTGCGGCAGTGCCGCCACACGTTCCTGCAGGTACGCGAAGAGCCGATCCTGATAGTCCTGCAGCGAGCCGATGGACATCTCGAGACGCTGTCGACGTGTCCCGCTCGCGTTCTCGTCGAGGGCGGCGAGACAGTCGACGGACGCGGTCATCCCCGCGAGCAGTGAGTAGTGCAGACCGGCGACCTCGAGCCGCGCCGGACCCTTCGCATCGGTGTCGAGCGCCTGCGACGGCAACCGGTCGAGCAGCTCGGGGTCTCGGAACACCAGCGCTCCGACGCGAGGCCCACCCCAGGCCGCGGCGTTGACGGCGACGACGTCCGCCCGGAGTTCCTCGATGTCGAGCACCGCGTAGGGGGCCGCACCCACCGCGTCGACGACCAGCAGCCCGCCGGCGTCGTGCACGAGGTCGGCGGCGACACGGACGTCGGGGGCCGACCCCACCACCGTCGACGCCGCGGTCAGCGCGACGAGCCGAGTGTTCGCCGCGATGAGTTCCCCGAACTGCCAACTGGGGAGCTCGCACGTCTCGATGTCCACCTCGGCCCACTGCACCTGGGCGCCGTACCGATTGGCGATGCGCAGCCACGGTGCCACGTTCGCCTCGTCGTCCAGCCGGGACAGGACGATGCCCGTACCGAGGCCGAGACGCGTGCTGAGGGCTTCCGCGAGAGCGGTCAGGAGGATGCCGTGGTCCGGACCGAGGACCACGCCCTCGGGGGTTCCACCGACCAGATCTGCGACGGCCTGCCGAGCGTCGTCGGCGACCTTCGCGCTGCGCTGCGCGTAGGGGTGCCGACCGATGTGCGTCGATGCGGTCCCGCGGAAGGTGGTGGACACGGCCGTGGCCACCCGGTCGGGGATCTGCATGCCCAGCTGCGGATCGAGGTGGATCCAGCCGTCGCCGAGCGAGGGAAACAGCCCTCGTACGCGGGCGACGTCGTAGGTCATGCCGCACACTCTAGGCGCCGACGGCGACAGGGCGGGCACGCACGGGCACGCCCCGGACCCCACCCTGGTGAGCGACCCGGGTCAAGATGGAGACATGACGTCTTCACACGAGCAGAACTCGGACGGCGGCCGCGCGGACGACAGCGCCGACCACGTCGTCGTCATCGGTCCGGACGGGCAGCCGATCGCGCTCAGTCCCCGCGAGGCGGCGGCCGCCGCGGCCCGCGCGAACGTCACCGGGGCCGGCGACTCGTCGGACGGCGACGATCAGGAATCGCTGGCGGACATGGTCGAGCAACCCGCCAAGGTCATGCGCATCGGCACCATGATCAAGCAGCTCCTCGAGGAGGTGCGCGCGGCACCGCTGGACGACGCCAGCCGCACCCGCCTCAAGGAGATCCACACCTCCTCCATCCGTGAGCTCGAGCAGGGACTCGCGCCGGAGTTGCGCGACGAGCTCCAGCGCCTGGCGTTGCCCTTCGGCGAGGACGCGGTGCCGTCCGACGCCGAGCTCCGCATCGCCCAGGCACAGCTGGTGGGCTGGCTGGAGGGACTGTTCCACGGCATCCAGACTGCACTCTTCGCTCAGCAGATGGCGGCGCGCGCCCAGCTCGAGCAGATGCGCCAGGGTGCACTTCCGCCCGGTGTGTCCATCGGCGGCGGCGGTCAGGGCCAGCACGGGCAGGGCACCGGCCAGTACCTCTGACGGTTCTCGTCTGTAGGGTCGTCGGTCGTGGCAGCACCAGCGATCGACTCGAACACCGGGGACTCGAACTCCGGGGATGCACCCGCGTCCGATTCGCAGACGTTCCGCCGGGCCGTCCGCGATCTCCGGCAGGGCTACGCCCAGCGTGAGCTGTGGCTGAGCCTCGGATGGCAGGACATCAAGCAGCGGTACCGGCGTTCCGTCATCGGCCCGTTCTGGATCACCATCGCCACGGGTGTGCAGGCCGTCGCGATGGGTCTGCTGTACTCGGTCCTCCTCGACATCGACCTGAAGTCGTTCCTGCCCCACGTCACCGTCGGGCTCATCATCTGGAACCTCATCAGCGCGTCGATCCTCGAGGGCGCCGACGTCTTCGTGGCCAACGAGGGCCTGATCAAGCAGCTGCCGTCGGCACTGAGCGTGCACATCTATCGGCTCGTGTGGCGCCAGGTGCTGCTCCTCGGCCACAACATGCTGATCTACCTGATCATGCTCGCGGTGTTCCGTCCCGAGCTGCACTGGACCATCGTCATGGCGATCCCGGCGTTCGGTCTGATCGTCGTCAACATGGTGTGGGTGTCACTGCTCTTCGGCATCATCGCCACCCGCTATCGCGACCTGGCCCCGATCCTCGGCAGCGTCGTCACGCTGCTGTTCTTCATGACGCCGATCGTGTGGACCACGGCGAATCTGCAGAAGATGGGCGGGGCCGCGGCGGACCGCGCGCGCCTGGTGGAGATCAATCCGCTGTTCCACTACCTCGACATCCTGCGCGCGCCCCTGATCGGCGAGGACCAGCAGGCGTACCACTGGTACATCGTGCTGGCGTTCACCGTGGTCGGCCTGGCCGTCACCATGGTGGCGATGCGTACGTTCCGGGCCCGCGTGCCCTACTGGGTCTGATCGGACGAGACACACATGACAGTCAGCATCGAGACGCACGGCGCGTGCGTCGACTTCCCCATCTTCGACGCCAAGACCCGGTCGCTGAAGAAGGCGTTCCTCGGCAAGGCCGGCGGCACCATCGGACGCAACAGCAGTGACGTCGTCGTCGTGGAGGCGCTGCGCGACATCACGCTCTCACTGAAGGAGGGCGACCGCGTCGGACTGGTCGGCCACAACGGTGCGGGCAAGTCGACGCTCCTGCGCCTGCTGGCGGGCATCTACGAACCCACCCGCGGCAGTGCCGTCGTGCGGGGTCGCGTCGCGCCGGTCTTCGACCTGGGCGTCGGCATGGACCCGGAGATCTCCGGCTACGAGAACATCATCATCCGCGGCCTGTTCCTCGGCCAGACACGCAAGCAGATGATGTCGAAGATCGACGAGATCGCCGACTTCACCGAGCTCGGCGAGTACCTCGACATGCCGCTGCGCACCTACTCGACGGGCATGCGCGTGCGCATCGCCATGGGCGTCGTCACGAGCATCGACCCCGAGATCCTGCTGCTCGACGAGGGCATCGGCGCAGTCGACGCCGAGTTCATGAAGAAGGCGCGCACTCGTCTGCAGAAGCTCGTGCAGCGCTCGGGCATCCTCGTCTTCGCCTCGCACTCCAACGAGTTCCTCGCCCAGCTCTGCGATTCGGCGATGTGGATCGATCACGGCCACGTGCGGCAGCAGGGCGGTATCGAGGAGGTCGTGCGGTCGTACGAGGGCGACGACGCGGGAGACCACGTCGCGCACGTCATTCGTGAGCTGGAGGCCGCGGATCGTGGCCAGGCCGATCACGATCCGCATGCCTGAGTTCATCGTCGGCGTGGTGGTCACCCACCGGCGCCGCGAGCTACTGGCCCAGTCCCTCGCCGTCCTGACGTCGCAGACCCGTCCGCTCGACCATCTGATCGTGGTGGACAACGCGAACGAGACAGCGGTCCGCGAGCTCGTCGAGAGCGCGGCCGTGCCGACCACCTACCTCGGGAGCAAGCACAACCTCGGTGGGGCCGGCGGCTTCGCGCTGGGGATGCTGCACGCGCTGTCCCTCGGTGCCGAGCGGGTGTGGCTAGCCGACGACGACGGCAGGCCGGAGGGGCCGGACGTCCTCGCCACGCTCCTCGACTGCGCGGTGCGCCACGGCCTCGACGAGGTCTCCCCCGTCGTGTGCGACATCGACGATCCCGATCACCTCGCGTTCCCGCTGCGACGCGGCACCGCGTGGCGACGGTGGCGGTCCGAACTCGGTGACGAGGAGTTGTTGCCGTCCTACGCGTCGTTGTTCAACGGTGCGTTGTTCTCGGCCGCTGCGATCGACGCCGTCGGTGTCCCCGACCTCCGGCTCTTCGTCCGCGGCGACGAGGTCGAGATCCACCGTCGCCTCACACGCTCGGGGCTGGCTTTCGGCACGTGCCTGCAGACCGCGTACCTGCATCCGAACGGCGCCGACGAGTTCAAGCCGATCCTCGGCGGCCGGATGCACACGCAGTATCCGGACGACGCCACCAAGCGCTATTTCACATACCGCAACCGCGGATACCTGATGGCTCAACCCGGCATGCGCAAGCTTCTCCCGCAGGAATGGGTGCGCTTCGGGTGGTACTTCGTGGTCACACGACGGGACCTCCGCGGCCTGCGCGAGTGGTTGCGTCTGCGCAAGCTCGGCCGGGATGAGTACTTCCGCAAACCCTGAACTACGGTATGTCCCCATGACGAGTGGACGGTGCGGGTGATGCGGTGGAGTCGACGCGTCAGAGCCTCGGCGCGGGGCAAGGTCGTGCAGGCAGTCCAGGACGCCGTGGCACCCGAGGCCGACCGTCGTCACAGTGAGCTGATAGACCTGATCACGGGTCAGGCTAAGACGATCGCCGACCTCCAGGAATCCATCACCACGCTGGAGTTCCGGATGCGCCGCGACATCCCGTTCGCCTCGGACCTCGAGGCCACCGCCTCGAGTGCCGACTTCGTGGAGGACCACCTCCCGCGGACGCCGTCGTTCACCCGTCCCGACCTCACGTTGCGGCACGCCCTGGGTGCGGTGTCCATCGACGGCATGGCACTCGAGTTCGGGGTCGCCACCGGGACCACGCTGGCGATCATCGTCGACGAGTGGCGCCGCGCCGCCAACGTCGGAGTCATCGCCGGCTTCGACACCTTCGAGGGCCTGCCGGAGGACTGGCGCACCGGCTTCGAGGCCGGGACCTTCGCTCAGGACGCTCTACCGGACGTTCCAGGAGCGCACCTGGTGAAGGGCATGTTCCAGCAGACCCTCGGGCCGTTCCTGTCGAAGAACCGCGGCCCGGTCGCGTTCCTGCACCTCGACGCCGACCTGTACTCGTCGACCGACTTCGTCCTGCGTCGTCTCGAGTCACGACTGGTGCCGGGCACCGTCATCGTGTTCGACGAGTTCTTCAACTTCCCCGGCTGGGCCCTGCACGAGTACAAGGCGTGGACCGAGTTCGTCCACCGCACCGGGGTGACGTTCGAGTACCTCGCCTACACGTCCAACAACGAGCAGGTGGCGGTCCGGCTCACCTGACCGATTCGGTGGTCGGAGCGTCGGCGTCGATCCCGTAGAGCCGGGCCCAGTTCTCGCGTGCGATGAGATCGGCACCGGCCGCACGGTACTGCTCCTGCAGAGCAGGAGCCTCCCGCCGCAGACGCCGCATCACCTTGACGGCACGCACCATCAGCGCGACCCCACGTGCTTTGTCCCGCTTGCGGATTCGAACGCCGCCCTGCGATGCGTCGGTGACCACGACGTGGTCGAACCTGGCGATGTGCCACCAGTGGGCGTCCTCGCGCGTGACGCCGACGAGACCGCCGATCGTACGTCCGAGGAACTGGTCGACACCGCGCTTGGCCAACACCGCTCGCATCGCGCTCGGCTGCCCGCCCGCCCGCGAGACCCGCACCTCCGCGGAGGGCACCGGCGCGGTGGCCGCCGGGTGCATGATCGTCTCCGGGTACTCCTTGCGGTCGGCTCGGATACGAGCCATCGCCGCCATGCCGCCGTCGGTCAGATGGTCCGGCCCCGACAGCCAGTCCTCGATACCCTTCAAGGTGGTGTGTGCGAGGCCGTACTGCATTCCGACGACGTACTCGGCGATGTGGCGCAGGAACATTCGCGACAACACCGTCGTGTTCAGGTCGCTGTGCAGAGACCCGACGATCAGCGAGTTACGCGTACTGAAGTACCGCGCCCAGTCGTCGAAGTCCTTCCAGTAGAAGTCGGCGTGCCACACCGCCGCGTTGGGCAGCGTGACGGTCGGGAAGCCCGCACGGCCGGCGCGCACGCCGTACTCCACGTCGTCCCACTGGAAGAACATGGGAAGCGGGAGACCGATCTCCTCGACGACCTCGGACGGGATCAGGCACGTCCACCAGGCGTTGTAGCCGGCGTCGACCCGGCGCTCCTGGTTCTTCTTGATCATGCTCTTGTTGGACAACGCCTTTCCGACGGTGCGGCCGTGCTGCAGGTGCAGGAAGTCCACCTCCTCCGCGCCGACGTTGAGGTAGTCGGGATTGAGCAGGAACAGCATCTGCGCACCGACCAGGGTCGGCTGCGCCGTGACGTTGGCGAAGGCGCTCAGACGCAGCACCGTCTCCGGCTCACACAGGATGTCGTCGTCCATGAGGATGACGTCGACACCGCTCCGAGACGCGGTCACCTCGTACAGTCCGCGTGTGAAGCCGCCCGCACCACCGAGATTGGGCTGCCGGAGGTACACCAGGGTGTCGCCCATCCGCGCCCGCGCATCGGCGAACTCCGGCTGATCCTGCACGAGGTCCGTGCCCTGATCCACGACGTGCACGGTGTCGATCAGCGACAACACCACGTCGTCGGACGCGAGTGCGGCTACCGTGTGCGCACAGTCCGTGGCGCGGTTGAACGTGCAGATGGCAATGGCCACCGGACGTCTCGGCACCGTGGTGGCGTGGGTCCACTCGAGGCCGTCGACGACGGCGGACTCGCCGAACGTCTCGAACTCCAGCCAGAGGGCACCCCCGTCGACGAACTTGTCGAGCGGAGCCTCGAATGTCAGCACGGCGTCGCTCCGCGTCTCCTGCACCGACACGATGCGGCGGTGACCGGCGATGTCCGAGGCCAGCAGTCGCACTCGGACACGGCCGCTCGTCGCGATGCGCAGAGACGCCGTGACCGCGCCGACCGTGGTCCACCGCTGCCAGTAGGACGCCGCGAAGCGCCCGAAGTACGTGTTGGTGTGAGCGAAGGAGTTCTTCGCGAGCGTCATGTCGTGGCGCCTGCGATCCCCGCTGCCCTTCTCGATCACGGCGTACAGATCGGGATTCACTCTGGTGGAGGGACCGAGGAACACACCGCGCTGGAGGGTCAGTGCGTCGGTGGCGATCGTGCGGGGCGTCGAAGACATGAAGTGGAAAACTCCTGAGAGATGACGTGGTGCTGAGGTTTGAGACGGCTAGCCCGGGGCACCCCATTGTTTCTTCGAGACCGGTCTGTGACCTACGATAACAATCCGAACGGCCCCTTCGCGCGTGTGCACGCCGTGTCAGGGCGACAATCGGACCGACGGGTCGCAGGCGGAAGCGAGGAGCGTGTGATCACCGCGCCTATCCATTCCCGCCGCGAGACGAGCATATGGGGACTCGGAACGGCCGCCACCGTCCTTGTTGGGTTCTTCGCCATCCTGATCAGTGACCACCGGTACTTCTACCTTGATGACACCGAGTCCGGAGCTGTAGGAAACTGGTTGGCACTCGGACGCTTGATGCGCGAGGGGCAACTCCTCCCCCTCGTCACCACTCAGTGGATGGCGGGCAACTATCCAGTCGAAGGCCAGGGCGGGCTCTGGAATCCCGTCCAGATGATCATCAACGTCATCGCGCCGTCCTTCGATGACCTAGCCCTGTACGCAGCGCTGGTGAAAATCGGCTTCGCTGTCGTGCTCGCGCTGGGTGTCTTCCGGGTGGCGCTCGCCTACGGTGCACGACCGATGTGGGCTGCGGTGGCAGGAGCAGCCGTTCCGTTCAGCGGCTTCACCTTGTTCTTCGACCAGCCTTCGTGGGTGACCTCGCTGATCGGGATGGCCTGGGTCATTCAAGCGTGGGCCAGTGCCGTCCGGTACGTACGCGGGGATTCCGGTCCCATACCTGTCTTTGCATTCCTGTATCTCGCCATCAGCGTCGGCTACGTCCACGCTGCACTGATGGCTGGCGTCGTCGCAGGCTCGGTCATGATCGGCGAATATCTTCGGGCGCGTCTTCTCGTTCCCGTAATGAAACTGGCAGCCGTTTCCGTAGCCGCCGCCATGTGCGGTGCCATCACGTTTCTGCCTGGAGTTCTCACATCAGGAGTGACCTGGCGATCCGGTGCCCAGGGAACGCTGAACGATAACTTCTTGGTCGCACCGTGGTCGGAAAGCCTCAGCGCAAGCCTACCCACCGCTGTGACCAGCATGGAGTCGTGGGCGACCGAGACCACGATGGCCCCGGTCACGTACATCGCATGGTTTCTCGTGCCTGTCCTCGCATTCGTTGACTGGCGACGCGTTCCCCAGACCCTGCGTGAGATGAGCGGCCCTCTCATCCTTCTGGGTGCACTACTGCTGTTCACCGCAGGTCCGAGTGAGATCGGCCCGATTCGCTGGCCGGCGCGCCTGCTCCCGTTCGTTGCTTGCACGCTGCTGGTGATCGTCACTGTCCTCGTGAGCCGTCACGGTACCTTCCGTGGCCTCCGCGGCCGGCTCATCGCTGCATCGATACTCGTCGGAGTCCTGTTTATCCGCGCTATGTCTTCAGGGCCCCAACTCGCGGGCAGACATCTTCTGTCTGCACTGCTCGTCGGACTGGCCGGCGTCCTGCTGATCGGAGCAACCCGCAAATGGGGTCTGCGCCCGACCGCGGTGGTCTTGATGGTCAGTGTCATCCCGATCGCGCTGTATCAGGTCAACAACTATCCGAAATTATTGTGGCAATGGAAGTTTCCAACGTCGCAGAGCGAAGCGAGAGCTAACTTTCCGGACTGGACCGGAACCACCCTGCAGCTGGGTGACCGAGGCTATACCGGCCGTAGCAGAGCGGAGGCGGCCGAACGTTGGAGCGCTCAGGTGTACGGCAACTTCGCCAAGGTCCTCGACCTGAATTACGTGAGCGCTTACACCCCGGTCGGCAACGAAGCTTTCGGCGACCTGCTGTGCATGAAGTTCGACGGTTCCACGTGTGACGATGCGTACCGCAACACCTTCCGCCCCGACGTCTACACAGGTAAGACAACTGCTGATCTGATGCTGGTAGATCGCGTCGTCGTCCAGAAGGCCCAGTACCCCATGTGGCGCCAGATGCCGGTTCCGGCCGGGTGGAAGTGGGTCGACGTCCCGCGTCCGCAGTCTGATCAGGTGGCTGTGCTCGAGCGCACCGGCGGATACGTTTCGACGCAATCAGGCACGGTGTCAGCCACCGTGAACGCGGACGTCGAGCCGACTGCATCCAGCGCGGTGGACGAAAGCCTCCGTGTGACGTCTCAGGCGGGAGGCAGCGTGATTTTCGCCCGGCTCGCGTGGCCGGGGTACACCGCGACGTTGAACGGCGAACCGCTGCAGACCAGGGGACTCGGGGACACATTCCTGTACGTCGATGTGCCGCCGGGGACGACGGACGCTGAGCTGGCCATCAAGTTCCGCCCACCCGGCTTCAAACTGGGCCTCGCGTCCATGGGTGGCGGATTGGTCGTGCTGGCCGGCTTGGTGGTGCTCGACGCCCGACGCCGTCGAGCGTTATAGGGTCGGCTCTCGTGACTGACGATCAGCTTCCGCACCGGATCTCGGTCATCGTTCCCGTCTACCAGGGTGAGAGGACCCTCGGCCCGTTGACCGACGAGCTCGAGACCCTCACCCGGCCCTTTCTGACCCCCGGTCGCCGACTCGCGGTGGTCGAGGAGGTCCTGTTGGTGTTCGACCACGGCCCGGACGGATCCGCGGCCGTCATCCGAGACCTGGCGGACCGTCACTCGTTCGTCCGCGGAATCTGGCTCAGTCGCAACTTCGGGCAGCACCCCGCGACGCTCGCGGGCATGGCCTCGAGTGGCGGCGAGTGGATCGTCACGATGGACGAGGACGGGCAGCACGATCCCGCCGACATCGGCGGACTTCTCGACACCGCACTCGACGAGCAGGCCTCGGTCGTCTACGCCCGCGGTACCAACGCCGCCCCGCACGGACTGTGGCGCAACGCGACGAGCAAGGGTTCGAAGTGGCTCATCGCCAAGGCGTTGGCCGGTGAGAACACCGTGCAGTACAGCAGCTTCCGCATGGTCGTGGGCGAGGTCGGACGGTCGGTGGCCGCCTACGCCGGATCCGAGGCGTACCTCGACGTCGCACTCGGGTGGATCGCCGGCAGTGTGACCACCAGCCCGGTGACGCTGCGCGAGGAACAGGGACGGCGTTCCGGCTACAACCTGCGGACCCTGCTGTCCCACTTCTGGCGCATGGTTCTCTCCAGCGGCACCAAGGGTTTGCGTCTGGTCAGCGTGCTGGGGGTGGTGTTCGCCGTTCTCGGTCTCGTCCTGGTCGCCTATCTCCTCGTCGTGTACACGTTCTTCGACCCGGACACCGAGGTCCGCGGCTGGGCGTCCACCATGGTCGTCCTGCTGTTCGGATTCGGGGCCACCCTGTTCTCTCTCGGCGTCGTCGCCGAGTACGTCGGCGTCAACGTGAAGACCGCGATGGGAAAGCCTCCCTATCTGATCGTGGGCGATCCGGCTGCCGGGCCACTGGGTCGGGCCGACCGGGTGTCCCCGAGCCCGGACGCCGAGAACCGGGACGCCGAGAACCCCGACCTCTCGTGACGACGTTGTCCTGGGTCGTCGGGAGTGGTGGACTTCTCGGCTCGGCCGTCTCCGCCGAACTCGCCCGTCGTGGGCACCGGGTGGTGACCGAGACGATCCCGTGGCTCGACGAGGACGCGGCGCGCACCGTGATCACCTCTCGCGCGCGAGCGGTGGCCACCTCCGACGCACGCCGCGTCAATGTCGTGTGGTGTGCGGGCGCAGGCGTCAACGGCACGCCGCGCGCGGCCTTCGACCGGGAGAACGACCTGTTCGCGCACGCGTTGGCACAGCTCGAGTCGTATGCGGTCCCGAGGCCGGAGCCTGTCACCGTCTTTCATGCGTCGTCCGCCGGTGGGGTTTACGCGGGCACGCCCGACGCACCGCACGACGAGTCGAGCGCGGTCGCGCCGCTGGGCGAGTACGGCCACGCGAAGCTACGCGCCGAGCAGAGAGCGGTGGACTTCGGTCGACGCACCGATGCGTCGGTGGTGGTCGGCCGCTTCGCCAACCTGTACGGACCGGGACAGAACCTGTCGAAGCCGCAGGGCCTCATCTCCCACCTGTGCCGCGGGTACCTGCTGGCATCACCCATCTCGATCTACGTGCCCATCGACACCCTGCGCGACTACCTCTACATCTCCGATGCGGCAGAGATGGTGGCGGACGCCCTGGACGTCGCCGCGCGGGAGCGCACGGAGCCCGTCACCAAGATCTTCGCCTCGGGGAATGCCGTCACCATCGGCGCCATTCTCGGCGCGTGCAGGTCCGTCTTCCGTCGGCGACCGCTCGTCGTCCAGGCCGCCTCCCCGTTGTCCTCGCTCCAGGGCCGTGACCTGCGTCTTCGATCCACCGTCTGGCCCGAGATCGATCGCAGGACTCACCGCACGCTGCCCGCCGGCATCGCCTCGACGCTGGAGTCCATCCGGTCCTCGCTCCTCGCCGGCCACCGCGGGTGACGAACCCGGAGCGGGTCCGCGAGTTTGTGCCACGGTGAACGCTGCTGAGACACTGCCGTGGTGACCGCCGATCAACCTGCCGACGACGACCGTGTCGTCGTGGACGCGCAGCCGGTCGGCCCGCTCCTCCGCCTGATGGGCAACCAAGGACTCGTCTTTCTCCTGGTGGGCGGCTTCAACACGGTGCTCGGCACCGTCTGGTTCATCGTCTGGCAGCTCGCGATCGGTGACACGCTCGGTTATCACGCCGCGATCGTGCTCGGCTACCTGTGCAACGTGCTGACTGCCTTCTGCACGAATCGCTACCTCGTCTTCCGGGTGCGGGGACACGTGCTTCGCGACTTCTGGCGCTTCGTGGTGGTCAACTCCGGGGCCTTCGCGGTGAACCTCGCCGCGATGACCGTCGCCGTCTCGGTACTCGGATTCGCACCCATCCCGTCCCAGCTGGTCATCACGTTGCTCACCGCCTGCATCAGCTTCTTCGGCTACCGCGACTTCTCGTTCAAGCGCTCGTCCTCGGTGAAAGGTTCCTGACATGGCACCCCGCGTGTCGATCGTGGTCCCGGCGTACAACAACGCCGACTTCATCGGCGAGACCATCGAGTCGATCCTGAGTCAGACCTACCGAGACTTCGAGCTGGTGATCGCCGATCACGCGTCGACCGACTCCACCCTCGACGTCATCGCCCGCTACGACGACGATCGCATCCGCGTCGAGCACACCGAGGCCGGCGGCGGAGCGAAACGCAACTGGGACAGAGTGAGTCGACTGGCCACGGGCGAACTGATCAAACTCGTGTGCGGCGACGACACGATCACCGAGACGTCGATCGCCGACCAGGTCGCCGCGTTCGACGCGCACCCGTCGGCCGTCCTGGTGGCGTCGCAACGCACGCTCGTCGACGCCGCCGGCAAGACCATCATCGCCACGCGTGGACTGGGAAAGTTGTCCGGCCTCGTCGACGGACGCACGGCCGCACGCACCGCGGTGCTCGCCGGCTCCAACATCTTCGGTGAGCCGGGATGCGTCCTGATGCGACGAGACGCCCTCGCCGACATCGGCTGGTGGGACAACGACCACCCGTTCCTCATCGATCAGGCGACCTTCACGGAGGTCGCACTCACAGGTGACGTGGTGGCCATCCGCTCGTCGCTCGCGGCGTTCCGCATCAATGCCGGGCAGTGGAGCGTGCGCCTGGCGCGGGAACAGGCGGGGCAGGCCGCGGGATTCCATCGGAAACTGCGCGCGGCCTACCCGGACCTGCTGTCCGAGAACGACGTTCGTATCGGTAATGCTCGCGCGCTCGTGACGTCGTTCCTTCGCCGCGCGGTGTACGTGCTGCTGCGGCGACGCATCACGCACCAGCCGCCGGAACCCGTCTGATCAGAGCGTCCGTTCGCCGGCCGATGCGTAGGCCGCTTCGGTCGCGGCTTTCTGCGGCGCCCACCAGGATTCGTTGTCGCGGTACCAGTCGATGGTGGCGGCGAGTCCGCTGCGGAAGTCGGAGTAGCGGGGTGTCCAGCCGAGTTCGGTGCGCAGGCGGGTGCTGTCGATGGCGTAGCGCAGGTCGTGGCCGGGGCGGTCGGTGACGAAGTCGAAGTCGTTCTTGTCGTGGCCGCAGAGTTCGAGGATGGTCTCGACGACGGTGCGGTTGTCGACCTCGCCGTCGGCGCCGATGAGGTAGGTCTGGCCGAGGGCGCCCTTGTCGATGATGGTCCAGACGGCGGTGTTGTGGTCCTCGACGTGGATCCAGTCGCGGACGTTGAGTCCGGCGCCGTAGAGCTTGGGGCGGATGCCGGTGAGGACGCCGGTGATCTGGCGGGGGATGAACTTCTCGACGTGCTGGTAGGGCCCGTAGTTGTTGGAGCAGTTGGAGATGGTGGCGCGGACGCCGAAGGAGCGGGTCCAGGCTCGCACCAGCAGGTCGCTGGAGGCTTTGGTGGAGGAGTACGGCGAGGAGGGGTTGTAGGGGGTGTTCTCGGTGAACCGGGCGGGGTCGTCGAGTTCGAGGTCGCCGTAGACCTCGTCGGTGCTGATGTGGTGGTAGCGGACGTCGTGGGTGCGGACGGCTTGGAGGAGGGTGGTGGTGCCGACGATGTTGGTGTGGACGAACGGCCAGGGGTCGCCGAGGGAGTTGTCGTTGTGGGATTCGGCGGCGAAGTGGACGACGAGGTCGGTGTCGGCGACGAGGCGGTTCACGAGGGCGGTGTCGGTGATGTCGCCGTGGACGAAGGTGATGCGGTCGGCGACAGGCTGGAGGGAGGCTTTGTTGCCGGCGTAGGTGAGGGCGTCGAGGACGGTGATCTCGATGTCGGGGCGGGTGCGGGCGGTCAGGTGCACGAAGTTCGCGCCGATGAACCCGGCGCCGCCGGTCACGAGCATTCTCATGGGCGGCACTTTACGTGGGAGAGCGGCGCGAAGCGCAGTCTGAAAGACTCGACCATCATGCGAGGAATCATTCTGGCCGGTGGCACGGGGTCGCGGCTGCATCCGATCACTCAGGGCGTGAGCAAGCAGTTGGTGCCCGTCTACGACAAACCGATGATCTACTACCCGCTGACCACGCTCATGCTCGCCGGGATCCGCGACATCCTGATCATCACCACCACGCAGGATGCCGAGCAGTTCCAGCGGCTGCTCGGTGACGGCTCCCAGTTCGGCATCTCGCTGACCTACAAGGTGCAACACGAACCCAACGGCCTCGCGCAGGCGTTCGTGCTGGGCGCCGAGCACATCGGCACCGAGGGCGCCGCACTGGTGCTGGGGGACAACATCTTCTACGGCCCCGGCCTGGGAACGCAGCTGAGCCGGTTCGGGGACATCGACGGCGGCGCGGTGTTCGCCTACGAGGTCTCCGACCCCACCGCGTACGGGGTCATCGAATTCGACGAGAGCGGCACCGCCCTGTCCTTGGAGGAGAAGCCGACGCACCCGCGGTCGAACTACGCGGTACCGGGGCTGTACTTCTACGACAACGACGTCATCGCCATCGCCCGCGACCTCGCCCCCTCCGCTCGCGGGGAGTACGAGATCACCGACGTCAACCGCCACTACCTCGAGGCGGGGACCCTGCAGGTGCAGGTGCTGCCCCGCGGCACCGCGTGGCTCGACACCGGCACCTTCGAATCGCTCCTCGACGCCTCCAACTACGTGCGCACCATCGAACAGCGCCAAGGCCTCAAGATCGGCGCCCCCGAGGAGGTGGCGTGGCGACGCGGGTTCATCACCGACGACGACCTGCGCGCCCGCGCGCAGACACTGCTCAAGTCCGGATACGGGGCATACCTGCTGGACCTGCTCGAGAGAGGACACCGACCGTGAGCTTCCGCGAACTGCGCGTCCCCGGGGCGTTCGAATTCACTCCCCGCCAGTTCGGCGACGACCGCGGGGTGTTCTTCGAATGGCACAAGGACTCCGCCTTCACCGCCGCCGTCGGGCACCCCCTGGAACTGCTGCAGGCCAACTGCTCGGTCTCCGCCGCCGGTGCGCTCCGCGGGATTCACGTCACCGTCGACCCACCCGGGCAGGCCAAGTACGTCACCTGCACCCGCGGCGCGTTCCTCGACGTCGTGGTCGACCTCCGCAAGGACTCACCGACGTACGGCACCTGGGACTCGGTGCTCATCGACGACGTCGACCGCCGCGCGGTGTACCTGCCCGTCGGGCTCGGGCACGCGATCCTCTCCCTCGAGGACCACTCCACGGTGATGTACCTGTGCAGCCTCGAGTACACCCCCGGAGCGGACCGCGACATCCACCCGCTCGACCCCGACCTCGCCATCGACTGGCCCACCCACGGCCGCGACGGCACACCCCTGACCTACCAACTCTCCGACAAGGACGCCGCGGCACCCGCCTTCAAGGACTGGGCCTAGCGCAGCTTGAAGATCACCGCTCGCTGGACCACGAAGTTGATCACCGTCGCGGTGCCCTGCGCGATGACGAACGCCGCGGCGCTGTAGAGGATCGTCTCGGGCCACAGGTGCCCGAACAGCGTGTACAGCACGTTCTGGACACCGAACGTCGCCGCGTACAGGACGACGACGGCCACGAACCGCGCCCGCGACGGCGGTGCCGCGAACGTCCAACGCCGGTTGATCAGGTACGCGACGGTGGTGCCCACGACGAATCCCGCGGCCTTGGCCAGCGAGAGCTGCACGTCCAGGCCGTACTGCAGCGCGATGGTGATGGAGAAGTCGACGACGGCCGACAGCACCCCGGTGACGAGGAACCGGACGATCTGGGTCCGCAGATCCAGCGCGTCGTCGGCGGTGTTCTCCGTGACGGGGATCTCGACGGGCAGAGGAAGGCGCTGGTGATCGTCTGATGACACAGAGCGTCAGCGTACTGGCCCTCTCACTGCCTGTAACCTGACGAACGATGTCCATCACCGAATTGCCACCCACCAGTGCGCGCACCCTCACCGGGTGGGCACGTACCTCGCCCACCACGGCGCAGGTGCTGACCACGTCCGATCCCGAGATCGTGGCCGCCGCCGTCCTCCGGGTCGCGGAGCAGAACGAGAGCAAGCCGTCCCATCTGCGGCGCGGCGTCATCGCCCGCGGACTCGGCCGTTCGTACGGTGACAACGCGCAGAACGGCGGCGGGCTCGTCGTCGACATGAGCGCACTGAACCGCATCCACTCGATGGACGCGGAGACGCACATCGTCGATGTGGACGGTGGAGTGAGCCTGGACCAGCTGATGCGTGCGGCACTGCCGTTCGGGTTGTGGGTCCCCGTGCTCCCCGGCACTCGTCAGGTGACCATCGGCGGCGCCATCGGGTGTGACATCCACGGCAAGAACCATCACAGCGCCGGCAGCTTCGGCAATCACGTGCGCTCGATGGAGCTACTGCTCGCGGACGGCACAGTCCGCCACATCACGCCCGACGGCGACGACGCGCCGCTGTTCTGGGCCACGGTGGGCGGAAACGGCCTGACCGGCATCATCCTGCGGGCGACCATCGAGATGACGCCGACCGAGACCGCGTACTTCATCGCCGACGGCGACGTGACGGCGAGCCTCGACGAGACCATCGCGATCCACAGCGACGGCAGCGAGAGCCGATACGACTACTCGAGCGCCTGGTTCGACGCCATCTCGGGTCCGCCGAAGCTGGGACGTGCGGCGCTGTCGCGCGGATCGCTCGCGACCCTGGACCAGCTGCCGGCGAAGCTGCAGAAGGATCCGCTGCGCTTCAGCGCGAAGCCGCTGCTGACCTTCCCCGACGTGTTCCCCAACGGCCTCGCGAACAAGTACACGTTCGGACCCATCGGCGAGCTCTGGTACCGCAAGTCGGGTACCTACCGCGGCAAGGTGCAGAACTTGACGCAGTTCTATCACCCGCTCGACATGTTCGGGGAGTGGAACAGGGCCTACGGCCCGGCCGGATTCCTGCAGTACCAGTTCGTGGTGCCGCCGCAGGCCGTCGGCGAGTTCAAGAAGATCATTCACGACATCCAGCGCTCGGGGCACTACTCGTTCCTCAACGTCTTCAAGCTCTTCGGGCCGGGAAACCAAGCGCCATTGAGCTTTCCGATCGAGGGCTGGAACGTCTGCGTCGACTTCCCGATCAAGGAGGGTCTCGGCGCGTTCGTCGCGGACCTCGACCGGCGGGTGCTCGAGTTCGGCGGACGGCTCTACACAGCCAAGGACTCCCGGACGTCCGCGGACACGTTCCACGCGATGTACCCGCGCATCGACGAGTGGATCGCCGTTCGGCGGTCCGTCGACCCCACAGGCGTCTTCGCCTCGGATATGGCCAGAAGGTTGGAACTGCTGTGACGATCGATGCTGTGGGCGACCCGCAGACCATTCTCGTACTGGGTGGCACGAGCGAGATCGGCCTCGCGATCACCGAGGAGTACCTCTCGACGTCGTCGGCTCGCGTGATTCTCGCGGCGCTGCCCAACGATCCCCTGCGTGACGCGGCCGTCGCTCAGCTGACGGCCAAGGGCGCCAAGTCCGTCGAGGTCATCGACTTCGACGCGCTCGACACAGCGTCGCACCCGAAGGTCATCGACGAGGCCTGGTCGAAGGGCGACGTCGACGTCGCGATCGTGGCGTTCGCGGTGGACTTCGATCCGGAACTGCTGTGGCAGGACCAGAACAAGGCCGTGCTCACGGCCAACATCAACTACACCGCGTCGGTGTCGGTGGGTGTGCTCCTCGGCGAGAAGATGAAGGCGCAGGCCTTCGGCCGCATCATCGTCATGTCCTCCGTCGCGGGCGAGCGCGTGCGCCGCTCCAACTTCGTCTACGGCTCCACCAAGGCCGGACTCGACGGGTTCTACCTCGGCCTCGGGGAAGCCCTGCGCGAGTTCGGACCTCGCGTCACCGTCATCCGTCCGGGCATGGTGCGCACCAAGTTCAGCGCGCACGTCAAGGAAGCACCGCTGACGGTGGACAAGGAGGACATCGCCAAACTGGCCGTGTCCGCGTCCCGCAAGGGCAAGGATCTGGTGTGGGCTCCGGGGCCCTTCCGCTTCGTCATGATGGCGCTGCGGCACGTCCCGCGTCCGATCTTCCGCAAACTCCCCATCTGAGCAGGGCCATGCCGAACAGAGTCATGCGGACGGCTCTGAGTACCAGCGCAGAGGCCGTCGCCGCGGCAGTCGTCGCGGCCGCGGTGGCGGCCGTCGGTCTGTACGCCTTCTCCCTGGTGCAGTGGCCGGCGTTCAACTCCTCCAACGTGACTCGCGCCGTCGCGACGGTCGGGCAGGTGGCTGCTCTCGCGGTGCTGGCCGCGTCGGTGGTGATGCTCCGGCTGCGCCGCTCCCCCCGTGTCGCGACCCTGCTGTCGTGGATCGGCCTCTGCGGATTCGTCACCGTCACACTCGGCATGCCGCTGGCCGCCACGAAGCTGTACCTGTTCGGCATCTCGGTGGATCAGGAGTTCCGCACCGAGTACCTCACTCGCCTCACCGACTCGCCGGCACTGGCCGACATGACCTACGCCGACCTCCCGCCGTACTACCCCGCGGGGTGGTTCTGGGTCGGTGGCCGGGTCGCGGACGCGCTCGGTATTGCCGGGTGGGAGGCATACAAGCCTTACGCCATCGCGTCCCTCGCCGTCGCCGCCGTGGTCTCGCTCGTGCTGTGGCGCAGTCTCGTTCGGGCGGACCTGGCAGTACTGGTCGCGCTCGGCGTGACGGCCCTGATGCTGGCCTACGGTTCGCCCGAGGCGTACGGCGCCACGATCGCAGTCATGATCCCGCCCGTGCTGATCCTGGCGTGGGGTGCACTCCATCGCCCGGGGTCGACGCGCGGCGCAGGATGGGGAGCCGTCGTCGGCACCGGCCTGTTCCTCGGTGTCGCCGCGACGGTCTACACCCTCTATCTCGGTATCGCGGCCTTCACCGTCGTGCTCATGGCGGTGGTCGCGGCGGTGCTGCGCTATCGGGAGAACCGTTCCCTCGCAGTGCTGCTCGACCCGGCACTTCGCCTCGTCGTCATCGCAGGCATCTCCGGGCTGCTCGCGCTCACCGTCTGGGCGCCGTACCTGCTCGCGTCGCTGACGGGCAGCACGGCGGAGAGCGGAACCGCTCTGCACTACCTGCCGGAGTCCGGGTCCGAGCTGCCCTTCCCGATGGCGCAGTTCACCCTCACGGGCGCCCTGTGCCTCGTCGGCACTCTGTGGATCGTGGTGCGAGTCCGTGATTCTCGCCGTGCGCAGGCCCTGGGTCTCGGCGTCGTCGCCGTCTACGGGTGGTGCCTGCTGTCGATGCTCGCCACTGTCGCGGGTACCACCCTGCTCGGCTTCCGACTCGAGGCGGTGCTGGTGCTGATCCTCGGCGCCGCGGGCGTGTTCGGCTTCGTGGAGGGCGCTCGGGCGCTGTACCTGGTGGCGAGTGAGTCGCCCCGGGTCCGAACCGTCTCCGTCGCGGTCGGGATCGTCGGCGCCGTCGCCTTCGCCCAGGACATCCCCCACGTCCTGCAGAACGAGATCACGGTGGCGTACACGGACACCGACGGCGACGGAGTCCGTGCCGATCAGAGACCACCGAGCGCCGTGTCGTACTACGGCGAGGTCGACGCGGCACTCCAGGAGGCGCGGCCCGGTCCGCGGACCGACACGGTGTTGCTCACCTCGGACACGACGTTCCTCGCGTACCACCCGTATTTCGGGTTCCAGGGGCTGACGTCGCACTACGCGAACCCGCTCGCCGAGTTCGCCGCCCGCGCCGACGCCATCGAGTCGTGGAGCGATCTGCGCAGCAGCGACGAACTGATCGCCGCCCTCGATGCCCTGCCGTGGCGCGCCCCCGACGCGTTCCTCTTCCGTCGCGGCGCCGACGGTTACACGTTGCGTCTCGCGGAGGACGTGTACCCCAACGATCCGAACGTGCGCCGCTACACCGTCTCCTACCCCGAGTCGCTGTTCGACGACCCTCGGTTCGAGATCCGCGAGATCGGTCCGTTCGTCCTCGTCGTGCGCACGTGACCGCCCGCCGAGCGGACCTCCTCGCTGCCACCGTCTACACGCTGCTGTCCGTGCTGGTGCTGCACAACCAGTGGCAGCACCTGCAGTCGCAGTACCTCCGTTTCAGCGGCCAGGACCAGACCATGTGGGAGTGGTTCTTCGCCGTGACCGCCCGCTCGGTCACCCATCTCGACAACCCGTTCTTCTCCGACCTGCAGAACGCGCCCGACGGCGTGAACATGATGGCCAACACCGCGATGCTCGGCCTGTCGGTACCTCTGACACCGATCACTCTGGCCTTCGGACCGGCGGCCACGTTCACCCTCGCCCTGACGCTCGGGCTGGCGACCACCGCTTACGGGTGGTACTTCCTGTTCTCTCGCACCGTGATCCGGTCACGTGCGGCCGCGGGTCTCGGCGGGCTCCTCTGCGGGTTCGCGCCGGGCATGATCTCGCACGCCAACGCCCACCCCAACTTCGTCGTGCTCGGAGTGCTGCCGTTCATCCTGTATCTGCTCGTCCGAATGGCCGACGCGGAGGACACTCGCCGTCGCCGTCACGCCGTCGTCCTGGGTCTCCTGGTGGCGTGGCAGGTGATGCTCGGCGAAGAGCCGCTCCTCGTCTTCGCGGTCGCCGTCGCCCTGATCACGGTGCTGTACTGGGTGTTCCGGCCGCGCCGGTTCGTCCCCATGATCCGGCACGCGGCCCTGCCCGTGCTGGGTGCCGCACTGCTGACAGCGGTGCTCGTCGCGGTACCCCTGTGGTGGCAGTTCCGCGGGCGACAGCACTACAGCTACCTCGACCACAATCTGCCCGGGAACGATCTGGTGTCACTCGTCCGGTTCCCGCCCCAGTCGCTCTGGGGTGCAGCGTTTCCGATGGACGACGTCGCCCTGAACCCCACCGAGCAGAACGCGTACTTCGGCATCCCGCTGCTGCTTCTCGTCGTGGTCTCCGCCGTGGTGCTGCGCCGCCGTCCGATCGCGGTGGCCGCCTTCGTGTCGATCCTGATCCTCGGCGTCGCCTCACTGGGCGTCGCCCTCGTGGTCGACGGGACGGAGACCGGCATCGCCCTGCCCGGCGAGTACCTCGACCGGATCCCGCTCCTGCAGTCCGTCCTCGAGACCCGGTTCGTACTGGCCGCGGTGCCGGCCATGGCGCTGCTGATCGCGATGGTCACCGATCACGTCCTGACCGCACCCGCGTCGCGCCGCGTCGCCGTGGTGTGGACGGGCGCTCTCGCCGTCGCACTCGTCCCCCTCGCACCGACACCGCTGCCGACGGCCGACCGGGGAGAGACCCCGTCGTTCCTGGCGGACGGGACGTGGCGCGAGTACGTCGACACCGACGACCCGGGATCGATCGTCACCGTGCCGGTCCCGAATCCCGGCACCGCCGCAGCGCTGCGCTGGCAGGTGGACACCGGGCTCGAGTACCGCATCGCCGGTGGCTACTTCGTCGGACCGAGCGGACAACCGGACGGGGAGGCGAAGTACGGCGCGATCGATCGACCCACCGCGAAGCTGCTCGGCACCGCGGGACGCACCGGCATCGTCCCGACACTGAACGACGATCAGCGACGCACGGCGCGAGAGGACCTCGCGTTCTGGGACGCCGACGTGGTGATGCTGCCCCCGACCGAGAACCAGGAGGCACTGCGCGACACCGTCGACGATCTGCTGGGTCGCACCGCCACCGAGATCGACGGCACGTACGTGTGGGACGTCCGCTGACGGTCGCGGATTCTGGCGGGGCGGGTCTCGTCGCTTAGCATCGTGGCGTGCCGACAACCGCCGAGACGACGACCGAACCACCGGCCCCGGCGTCGAGACCGAGTCGATTCGCCTTCGGGAAGGCCGGAGGCCGGTCGGGACAGTTCGCCATCACGCGCATTGTCGCGATCGTCACGGGTCTGCTCGGCACACTTCTGGCGATCCTCACCCCGCTCCTACCCGTCGAGCAGGACGCCGCGTCCGTGACCTGGCCGCAGGACGGCTCGTTCACCAGCGTCGAGACGCCCCTCGTCTCGTACAACCCGCTCTCGCTGTCGGCCACCGTCCCGTGTTCCGTTCTCGCCGACGCCACGCCGGGCAGCCTGGTGCTGTCCACCGTCGCGCCGCAGTCACCGGATGCCCGGCGCGTGGGCCTCGTGGTCACACGGACCGACGCCGGCGACGTCACCGTCGTGCTGCGCGACCAACTGCTGCTCTCGGTGCCCGCGGACACCGTGGCCGGCTGCGATGCGCTCACTCTCACCTCGACGCCGGAGAGCACCACCGCGGCGGTCGGCGATCTCACCGGCACGGCCCCGGGCGACGTGCGACCCCAGACCGTCGGGGTGTTCAGCGACCTGACCGGATCCGCACCGGCCGACATGTCGGTACGCATCGACGTGGACTCTCGGTTCTCCTCCTCACCGTCGACGCTGAAACTGCTCGCGATCGTGCTGGGGTCGCTCCTGGTCATCGCGTCGCTGGTCGCACTGCACCGGCTCGACGACGCCGACGGCCGGCGCGCACGGCGGTTCTTCCCCCGGCACTGGCTCCGGGTCACCGGCGTGGATGCCGTGGTCGTGGGGACGCTGCTGCTGTGGCACGTCATCGGCGCCAACACCTCGGACGACGGATATCTGCTCAACATGGCGCGGGTCTCCGAGCACTCGGGATACATGGCCAACTACTACCGGTGGTTCGGCGTGCCCGAGGCGCCCTTCGGCATGCCGTACTACGACATGCTGGCCGCACTGGCCAAGGTGTCGACCGCCAGCCCGTGGATGCGCCTGCCCGCGCTGATCGCGGCCGTCCTGTGCTGGCTCGTCATCTCTCGGGAGGTCATCCCGCGCCTCGGTCGCGCGGTGCGCACCCGACCGGTGGCCGTGTGGACGGCCGGTCTGGTCTTCCTGGCCTTCTGGCTGCCCTACGACAACGGCCTGCGTCCCGAGCCGATCATCGCGCTCGGCGCTCTGCTCACCTGGTGCTCCATCGAGCGCGCGGTCTCCACCGGGCGCCTGCTGCCCGCGGCCGTGGCCGTGGTGATCGCCGCCTTCTCCCTCGCTGCCGGACCCACCGGCCTCATCGCGATCGCCGCGCTGCTGGCCGGCGCGCGCCCGGTCATCCAGATCGTCGTCCGTCGGCGCCACGCCGTCGGACTGCCCGCGCTGCTGGCCCCGATCCTCGCGGCGGGCACCGTGGTGCTGTTCGCCGTGTTCGCCGACCAGACCGTCGCCTCCGTCCTCGAGGCCACCCGTGTCCGATCCGCGGTCGGACCCAACGTGAAGTGGTTCGACGAGCGGTACCGCTGGGACGCTCTGCTCAACATCTCGCCCGACGGATCGCTCGCCCGCCGCTTCGCCGTCTTCGCGATGCTGCTGTGCCTCGTGACCTGTCTCGTCGTGATGCTGCGTCGCGGCGGCCGGATCCCGGGAACGTCGACCGGTCCGTCCCGCCGCATCCTCGGCATCGTCGCCGGAGCCCTCGCCCTCATGATGTTCACGCCGACCAAGTGGACGCACCACTTCGGCGTCTACGCCGGGCTCGCAGGGTCTCTCGCCGCGCTCGCCGCCATCGCCGTGATGTCGGCGACGGAGCGTTCACCGCGCAACCGGACTCTGTTCACGGCCGCCGTCCTGTTCCTCACCGCGCTGGCGTTCACCGGGTCCAACGGGTGGTGGTACGTCTCGAGCTACGGCGTGCCGTGGTTCGACAAGCCCCCGTCCATCGCCGGCAAGGGCTTCGCGACGCTGCTGCTCGGGCTCACCGTGCTGACGCTCGCGTACGCCGCATGGCAACACTTCCGCGCTCCCTACGTCGGCGCCGAGCCGGCGCGGACCCGGCGTTTCAGCGGGGCCTCGCTCACCGTCGTGGCCGGCCTCGTGGTGCTGTTCGAGGTGTTGTCCCTGCTCAAAGGGGCGGCGTCGCAGTACCCCGCGTACTCGGTGGCCCGGTCCAACGTGAACTCGATCCTCGGTCAATCGTGTGGCCTGGCACGCGACGTCCTGGTGGAGACCGATCCGAACGCCTCGATGCTCCAGCCGCTGAACCCGGAGCCGGGCGCCGACCCGCTCGCCGGGACCGACAGCGTCGGCTTCACCCCGAACGGCGTCGCCGGCGATCTGAGCGCTGATCGCGAGAGCTCGGGTGCAACGGGCGGAGCCAACTCGGTCGACCCCTCGGACACCGATCAGCAGGCCACCGCGAACAGCGCGGGCACCGGGGGCGGCACCACCGCCGGCACCGGCGTCAACGGCTCGCGGATCGCGCTGCCGTTCGGGCTGGACCCCGCGACCACGCCGGTGCTCGGCAGCTTCGGCTCCGGTGACGCCGCACCGGCGAGCCTCACGTCCGGCTGGTACGCGCTGCCCGACGCCGCGCAGCGAGACTTCCTGTCCGTCACTGCCGCGGGTCGTATCCGCTCGGTCGACACCGACGGCATCGTCACCCCGGGGCAGAGCCTCGAGGTGGAGTACGCCACGGTCGGGGCGGACGGTGCCGAGGAGATCCTCGGACGCGTCGCACCCATCGACATCGGCCCGCAACCGTCGTGGCGCAACCTGCGGGTCCCCCTCGACCAGGTCCCGCCGACCGCGAACGCTGTGCGACTCGTCGCCTCCGACGAGGATCTGGCGGGCGACCAGTGGCTCGCCGTCACCCCGCCGCGCGCACCGCGGACCACTGTTCTCAACGACGTCGTCGGGTCCACCGACCCGGTGCTGCTGGACTGGTCCGTCGGACTCGCGTTCCCGTGCCAGCGGCCGTTCGACCACCGCTACGGAGTCGCCGAACTGCCGGAGTGGCGCATCCTGCCCGACCGCAACGGTGCCGAGTCGACCAACGCCTGGCAGGACTCCGTCGGCGGCGGCCCTCTGGGCTGGACCGGACTGGTCCTGCGCGCGGAGACGGTACCGACCTACCTGGCGGACGACCTCCGTCGCGACTGGGGATCCCTCGAGCGCTATCTGCCCCTCGACCCGGACGCGGTGGCCGTCGAACCCGACGTGACCACGTCGTCGCGTTCGGGCATCTGGTCGCCCGGACACATCAAGTACCAGTAAGTAACCAGCGGGTGCAGCAACCGGATCACGGTCGCATAACATCGGGAGCCGTGCCCGACGCCCTCACCTCTTCGCCGACCGCGCCGACACCTGCCGGCCCGGATCGCTCGGTGGACGTCCGACAGCAGTACCGCACCACCCGCCTCGTGGCGATGGTGGCGGGGGTTCTCGGTGTTCTCTTCGCGATTCTGACCCCGTTCCTTCCGGTCACGCAGGACGACGCCGTCGTCCAGTGGCCGCAGGACGGCACCGTCGACAGTGTCGATGCACCCCTGATGTCCCAGGTGCCGGTCTCGATGTCGGTCTCCATCCCCTGCAGCGCCGTCGCGGACGTGCCGGACGCGGGCGGCATCCTCCTCTCCACCGCGCCGCCGCAGGGCGAGGGCGCCGCGCTGAACGCGATGTTCGTCCGCGTCGGCGAGAACACGGTCGACGTCCTCGACCGCAACGTCGTGATCGCCTCCGCCCCGCGCTCCGAGGTGCAGTCGGCCGCGTGCGGGGCGATCACCTTCACGTCCACCATCGATGCCACGTCCGCGTCGTTCGACGGGCTCGTGGACGCACAGGGCAATCCCCGCGCGGGTCAGCTCGGCGGCGACCTGCGGCCCCAGGTGGTCGGCGTCTACTCCGACCTCGCCGGCAGCGCCGCGCAGTACCCGGGCCTCGACGTGTCGATCGCCGTCGACTCCCGTTTCTCGTCGTCGCCCACCGTGCTCAAGCTGCTCGCCATGGCCGCCGCCATCGCCTGCACGGCGCTCGCACTGAGTGCGCTGGCCAGGCTCGACGGTGTCGACGGCCGCACCCACCGCCGCTTCTTCCCCGCGCACTGGTGGAAGGTCACCGGTATCGACGCGGTGGTGGTCGGCGCACTCGCCGGCTGGCACTTCTTCGGCGCCAACACCGCGGACGACGGGTACCTGCTCACCATGGCCCGCGTCTCCGAGAACGCCGGCTACATGGCCAACTACTTCCGCTGGTTCGGCGTCCCCGAGGCGCCCTTCGGCTGGTACTACGACGTGCTGGCCGCGTTCGCCAAGATCTCGACGGCGAGCCCCTGGATGCGCCTGCCCGCGCTGATCGCCGGCATCCTGTGCTGGCTGGTCATCAGCCGCGAGGTGGTCCCGCGCCTCGGGCGCGCGGTGCGCGTCAACTCGGTCGCCGTCTGGACCGGCGGACTGGTCTTCCTCGCCTTCTGGCTGCCGTACAACAACGGGCTGCGTCCCGAGCCCGTCGTGGCCCTCGGCGCCCTGCTCACGTGGTGCTCCGTCGAGCGCGCCATCGCGACCGGACGGCTGCTCCCCGCCGCCATGGCAGCGCTGATCGGCGCCTTCACCCTCGCCGCCGCACCCACCGGCCTCATGTGTGTCGCCGCGATCCTGACGGGCATCCGGCCGCTGGTGCGCATCGTCGTCAAACGGCACCGCATGGTCGGGACGCTGCCGCTGCTGGCACCCATCGCCAGTGCCGGCGTGCTGGTCCTCATCGTCGTCTACGGGGACCAGACCTTCGCGGCGGTCCAGGAGTCGACGCGTGTGCGCACGCTCATCGGTCCGAACCTGCCCTGGTACAACGACTTCCTGCGGTACTACTACCTCTTCGTCCAGACGGTCGACGGATCGGTCGCCCGCCGCTTCGCCTTCCTGACCATGCTGCTGTGCCTCTTCACCACGGTGTTCGTCCTGCTGCGGCGCAAGCGGATCCCGGGCGTCCCGTCCGGTCCGGCGTGGCGTCTCATCGGTGTCGTCTTCGGCACCATCTTCTTCATGATGTTCAACCCGACGAAGTGGACCCACCACTTCGGGGTGTACGCCGGCATCGCCGGTTCGCTCGCGGCGCTCACCGCCGTCGCGGTCTCGGCCAGTGCACTGCGGTCGCGGCGCAACCGCACCGTCTTCGTCGTCGGTCTCGCCTTCGTTCTCGCACTGTCGTTCTCGGGCATCAACGGGTACTGGTACGTCTCGAGTTACGGCGTGCCGTGGTTCGACAAGGTGGTCTCGGTCAAGGGGATCCAGTCCAACACCGTGCTGCTGATCCTGTTCTTCGCCGCCGTCGGACTCGCGGCATGGCACTATCTCCGCGAGGGATTCGCTGCGCCGCAACCGAAGCCCGGAACCGAACGCGGGCGGCGCATCCGCAAGTTCGCGGCCGCGCCGCTCACCGTGGTGGCCGGGTTGCTCGTCCTGTTCGAGATCCTCTCGCTCCTCAAGGGTGCCGTCTCGCAGTACCCCGCCTACTCGCTCGGTCGCTCCAACGTGCAGGCGTTGGCCGGCAACAGCTGCGGACTGGCCGGGGATGTCCTCGTGGAGTCCGACCCGAACGCCGGTGTGCTGTCGCCACTTCCGGGACCGGTGGACACTGCCACGGGCCCACTGGGCGGCGCCGAGCCCGTCGGCTTCACACCCAACGGCATCCCCACCGACCTCAGTGCCGACGCCGTGGAGGTCAAGCCCGGACAGGGCAACACCGACCAGCAGTCCGTGGGCGCGTCCTTCGAGGAGGGCCAGTCCTCCGGTACCGCGGGTGGTGTCGGCGCCGCCGGCGTCAACGGCTCCACCGCGCGCCTGCCCTTCGGGCTCGACCCCGCCACGACACCCGTCCTCGGCTCGTACCAGACCGGGGTGCAGACACCGGCCTACGCGACGTCGAGCTGGTACGGCCTCCCCGCACGCAGTGACGACGCGCCCCTGGTGGTGGTCAGTGCGGCCGGCCGCATCTGGTCCGAGAACCAGGAGACCGGCGAGAACACGTACGGTCAGTCGCTCCGCGTCGAGTACGGCATCCGGCAGCCGGACGGCTCGGTGCAGGTCCAGGGCGACTACCTCCCCAAGGACATCGGCCCGGCACCGTCGTGGCGCAACCTGCGCATCCCGCTCGACGAGCTCTCCCCCGATGCGGATGCCGTGCGTGTGGTCGCCAACGATCCCAACCTCACCGGTGACCAGTGGTTGGCCTTCACGCCGCCCCGCGTGCCCGTGGTCGTCCCGCTGCAGGAGGAGATCGGCACGACGCAGCCCGTCCTGCTGGACTGGGCCGTGGGGTTGCAGTTCCCGTGCCAGCGTCCGTTCGACCATCTCGACGGCGTCGCCGAGGTGCCGAACTTCCGCATCCTGCCCGATCGCGGGTTGGCGGTCTCGTCCACCGACACGTGGCAGGCCGCGGAGAACGGTGGCCCGCTGGGCTTCACCGAGATGCTGGCGACACCCACCACCGTCCCGACGTACCTGAACCACGACTGGGGACGCGACTGGGGTTCGCTCGAGCGCTACGACAGGTTCGATCCGAGCGCGTCCGCAGCGACCGTCGAGGTCACCGAGCAGACCCGGAGCGGGCTGTGGTCGCCGGGGACGCTGCGGGTCTACTAGACGGCGTTCGTCACCCCGTGGGCTCCGCCGGCGCGATCGGCGACGGGTGTGAGCACGAGTTCGGCGCGGGGACGCCGTCGAAGCGGTCCTGCAACCAGTCGACCGCCACCAGGCCGCCGACCTTCGCCGTGTCCTGGTGTGCCACCTGGCCGATCCAGGCGACGTCGGACTCGGGAGACGGTGCGGTGCAGGCCGTCCGGGCCAGCAGCGCCGTCGTGTTCGGGAGGACGACCGTGTCGGCGAGGCTCTGGACGACGAAGAGGGGTACGTCGACGCGCGAGAGGTCGATTGCCTGATCCGCTGCGGCGGCAGCCCAGTCCGGGTTCTGCATGGGGTCGGAGTCGAAGAACTGCTCCCCCTCGGCGCGCTCGAGCAGCAGTTCGGGCAGTTCGTCCGTGATGCACCCGTCGGCCAGCGACCGGTAGCGCGACATCGCCGCGTCGCCGAGCACCCCCTCGAGCGGCAGGTCGGGATACACGACCGGCCACGAGACCGCGACGCTGGGCCCGATCCCCCACGCCACGAACGTGTTCCACTGTTCGGAGAACAGCGGACCCAGCAGCGCCGCGGGCGCTGCCGCCGCCGCGCCCACCGACCGGAGCTCGGGCGCGTAGTCGGCGAACATCGCCGTGCCGATCGCCGCGTGACCGCCCTGCGAGTGCCCGAAGGTGGCGTACACCGAACTCGCTTGCGCCGGAGCGTGATCGCGCGCCGCCCGCACCGAGTTCAGAACGTCCTGCGCCTCGCTGCGGGCGATGAGATAGTACGTGTCACCGGCGGTGCCGAGGCCCGTGTAGTCCGTCGCCGCGACGACCCACCCGCGCTCCATCACGGACGGCAACCAGTTCGTGAAGTCCAGGGTGTCCTCCATCGTCGGGTGGTACCGCCGCGACGGGGTGCACTCGTCTCCGAAGCCGAGCGTGCCGTGAGACCACGCCAGAACCGGACGCCCACCCGGCGGCGCCGGTGCCGTCGGCACGATGAGCATTCCGGACGAGACGGCGGGCGACCCGTCGGGACGCTGGGTGCCGTAGAGCATCCGGTAGGCCGTGCCGCCGGGCACGTCCAGATCGTCGATCGGCTCGATGCGGATCAGCTCGCCCGGCGCGGCAGGCGTGTCCGGTGACTCGTAGAACGACGCGATCGACTCCTGGAACCGCGCATCGTCGCGAGACGTCGTGGACGACCGCGTGATCACCACCGCCACCACCGCGGCCACCACCAGCACCACGACCGCTCCGACGCAGGCCAGGACGACCACGGTCCGTCTCATGGCAGCACGATAGCCCCGGCGGAACTAGATCGGGAACAGATGCTGCTTTCTCGGTCGCGGTTCCTTCGCCTTGTCGCGCAGGATGTGCAGGGCCTTGCGAATCTCGAGACGCGTGGTGGACGGCTCGATCACGGCGTCGATGTAACCGCGCTCGGCGGCCACCCACGGCGTCGCCACGTGCTCGTTGTAGAAGTCGATGAATCCCTGACGGATAGCCGGGGCGTTGTCGCCCGCCTCGGCCAGCTGCTTGCGCGCCATGATCGACACCGCACCCTCCGCGCCCATCACCGCGATACGTGCTGTGGGCCAGGCGAAGTTGATGTCGGCGCCGAGCTGCTTCGACCCCATCACCGCGTATCCGCCGCCGTACGACTTGCGGATCACGATGGTGACCTTGGGGACCGATGCGCACACGTACGAGAAGATGAACCGGCCACCGCGCTTGATGACGCCGATCTTCTCCTGCTCGAGCCCCGGCAGGAATCCCGGTGTGTCCGTGACCAACACGAGCGGGATCTCGAAGGCGTTGCAGATGTTGATGAAATGAGACGCCTTGTCGCTGCTCGCCGCGTCCAACGCGCCGCTGAGGTGCATCGGCTGGTTGGCCACCACTCCCACCGGACGACCGTCGACGCGGGCGAACCCGACGATGATGTTGGACGCGGTCTGTGCGGTGAGTTCGTGGAAGTCACCGTCGTCGAAGATCCGCAGCAGGATCTCGTGCATGTCGTACCCGGCGTTGTCCGAGTCCGGCATGAAGGTGTCCAACGAACGATCGTCGTCCGTGATGGTCGGCTCGAGACCGGGGTTGATGACCGGCGGCTGCTCGTGGCAGTTCGACGGCAGATACGACAGGTACTTGCGCACCCACTCGAACGCTGCCTTCTCGTCCTGAGCCACGTGGTGCACGTTGCCGTACTCGGCCTGCTTCCGGGCACTCCCGAGATCGTGGAGGCTGACGTCCTCGCCGGTGACGGACTTGATGACGTCCGGGCCGGTGACGAACATGTAGGCCTCTTCGGTGGCCACGATGATGTCGGTGTTGATCGGCGCGTACACGGCGCCGCCGGCGCACTTGCCCAGGATCACCGAGATCTGCGGGCACATGCCGGACAACGGTTCCTGCCGACGACCGAGCTCCGCGTACCAGGCCAGCGACGTGACGGCGTCCTGCACACGCGCGCCGCCCGAGTCGTTGATACCGACGCACGGGCAACCGACGTCCGCCGCGAACTCCATGATGAGCGCGACCTTGCGGCCGAACATCTCGCCGACGGTGCCGCCGAACACGGTCTGGTCGTGCGAGAACACGGCGATCGGTCGGCCGTCGACCGTGCCGTGGCCGGTGACCACGCCGTCGCCGTACAGCGAGTCCTGGTTGCCGGGCGCGCGGACGAGGGCGCCGATCTCGACGAAGGAACCCGGATCGAGCAGCATGTCGATGCGCTCGCGCGCACTCGGAATGCCCTTCTTCGCGCGCTTGGCGATGGCGACGTCCCCTGCGGGTTCCCGCGCCACCTCCAACTTCTCGCGCAGTTCGGCCAGCTTGGCGGCAGTGGTGCTCACGTGTGCGACTCGCTTCCCTCCGGCGTGATCGACGCCGAAATGTCTCGCATCTTGCCCGTCAGATCCGCGGCGATCGCGCGGATGTACGGCTCGTCGATCACCGCGAGGTGGTCACCGCCGATGTGCACGATGTCCAGATTCGGTGCGAACGGCGCCCAGCCGCCGTGCGGCTCCCGCTTGCCGAGTCGAGGCTCGAGCGCGATGGCGTCGTCGTGGTACTTGTCCGCCATGTAGAGCGTGACGTCCCCGTCGTAGTGCTGGGGCCGGGCGGTCTGGATCGCGCGGTTGTCCAACCAGGACGTGCGCTGGTGCTCGATGATGCCGCTGGGGATCTTGGCGCTGCTCATCTTGACCATGTCCATGATGATCTTGATCTGGCCGTCGTCGTCGGCCTGTGCCAGCTTCTCGTACGGCAGCGGGTAGTCGACGTTGTAGAGCTTCTTGCCCACCTGCGCGTAGCGCTTCCAGCGGAGCTCGATCTCCTCCGCGGTGTCCGGGATCGGCTCGTACGGCATGACGGTGTCGATGAGCCCGACGTAGCGCACGTCGGCGCCCTCCTCGCGGAGCATCGTCGCGACGGCGTACGAGAGCACACCGCCGAGGGACCAGCCCATCAGCACGTACGGCCCGTCGCCCTGGATCTCCCGGAGCAGGGGCAGATACTCGCGGGCGCGATCCTCGATCGGTCCCTCCGTGCGCTCGAAGCCGTACATCGGCGTGTCCGCCGGGAGTCGCTTGAGCAGCGGCTCGTACACGACGCACGAACTGCCCGCGGGATGGAAGACGAACACCGGCACCGCGGTGGAGCCCTCCGGGCGAGCGCGCAGCGTGCGCACCAGTCCGGTGACGTCGCCCGACTCGAGGAACGGCCGCACCACGTCGGCGAGCTGCTCGATCGTCTCCGAGTCGAGGATGTCGTCGAACGTGATCTCGCCCTTCGACCGCTCGCTCAGACGCTCCGCGAGCTTCTCGGCCGTCGGATCGTCCAGCACAGGAAGGGGATTGAAGATGCCCCTGGCGGACTGCCCCGTCACGACGGCCCACGTCGCGAAGGTGAGGCGCTCCGCGGCGTCACGCGGTGCGACGTCCGTCCCGGTCGCCTCCGCGAACGACTGTGCGTCGCCCACGTCGGTCACCGCGTCGGCGACGGGCGCCTCGAACGCCGTCGCCGTGGTCGGGCCCGCCTGGCCGCTGTCGGATCCCGGTACGGTCTCGTCGACCACCGTCTCGGGCTCGGCGATCACCGGATCGGGCTGTGCGACAGGGGGTTCCTGCTCGGGCGTCTGATCGGCGGCCTGCTCGGCCGTGCGCTCGCGTTCCTGCTGCTCGGCGAGCGCCGCGACCTCCTCGCGATTGTCCAGCGCGTAGCGGAGGTACTTCTCCACCTCACGCAGGCTGGCGTCGCGCACGGCCTGCAACTGCACCTGGGGGATGTCGAACTCGAACTCCACGCGGTTCTTGATGCGCACGGCCATCAGTGAGTCGAGACCCAGTTCGATCAACGGGATCTCGGCCGGCAGATCCTCCGGCGCGTACCCCATCGACTCGGCGACGATGATCGCGAGACGATCCTCCATCGTCTGTGTCCCGTTCGGGATCCAGCGATCGCCGAAGTCGTCGACGACCTCGGGTTCCTCCTCCACGAACGGAGCCGCCGCGGCGGAATCGCCTGCGGGAGCCAGCGATCCGACACTGCCCGCCGCGGTGACCACGGCGTCGGCGACCGGCACGAAGAGGGTGCCGTCGTTCCAGTGCACCTGGAGGGACGCACCGCCCGGATGCGGGGTGAGCGTGGTGGTGAGCGAACCGGTGGTGGGCACGGGGCGCTGCGTGACCACGGCGCCGACCGTCACGTCGCCCAGCACCTCGCCGGCGAGTGTCGACACCAGATCTCCGATGGCGGACACACCGGCCACCGGTGTCTCCCAGACGACGCGGCCGTCGGGCAACGCGACTCGCGCGCCCCCGGCGCTGCCGCTGCCCAGATGCACCGCGGCGTCGATCCAGTGGTGTTTGCGCACGAAGGCGGTGCGTGGCGGTTCCGCGTACTCGCCGGGCCCGAACAGACTCGACAGCGTCACGGCATGGCCGTGCACGTAGAGGTCGGCGAGTGCGGCGAGGAACGTCGCGGGCTCGCTCTCCTTGCGCTTGAGCGTCGCGATCAGCGTCGCGTCCGGAACACCCGTCGCCCAGGCCGTGGCGGCGACGGACATCAGCGCCACCGGATTGGGCGACAACTCCACGAAGGTGGTGTAGCCGGCATCCACGGCCAGCTTGACCGCCTGGGTGAACCAGACGGGATGGCGCATGCCCTTGGTCCAGTACTCGACACCGTGGATCGGCTCGTGACCCGCGCGGTAGAACGCTTCCCTGTCCACCGACGAGAACACCGACACGGCGAGTGGGGTGGGCTCGATGCCCATCAGTTCGGCCGCGAGCTCGCCCAGCAACGGATCGACGGCCGAGGTGTGTCCGGCGCCCTTCACGTCGAGGATGCGGCCCATCTTGCCGAGCGACTCGGCGTACTCGACCAGCTGTCGCACCGGCTCGGCCGGTCCGCCCACGGTCGTGTGCGTCGGCGCTGCGTACACGCTGGGCTCCACCCCGGGGAAGCGGTCGGTGAGGTCGGCGACCTCCTGCGCGGAGAACTCCACCAGCGCCATCGCGCCGGCCTCGGCGTCGCCGAGACCTTCCTGGCCCTCGCCGAGCAGTCGCGAACGCGCCACGATGATGCGCACCGCGTCCTCGAGGTTCAGACCACCGGCGGCGTACGCGGCGGCGACCTCACCCATCGAGTGGCCCACCACCGCGGTCGGCGCGGCGCCGTACGCACGCAGCGTCTCGACGAGCGCCACCTGGATCGCGAAGATCCCGACCTGCGAGTTCTCGAAGTCGTACGTGAGCGAGTCGTCCGAGACGATCGCCCGGATCGAGTACCCGGACTCGTCCTCGATGAGGGCGTCGACGCGATCGAGCGCCGCGGCGAACAGCGGCTCGGACGCGTAGAAGTCCTTCGCCATCTTGCGGTGCTGCGCACCGAAGCCGGAGAACACCCACACCGGGCCGTTGGACGCGGGCGCGTCGGCGGAGAACACGCCGGGGCCCGGCTTGTTGTCGGCGACGGCGCGCAGTCCGGCGACGGCCTCGGCACGCGTCGTGGCGAGCACGACGGCGCGGGAGCGCCCGTGATTACGACGGGCGAGGGACCGACCGAGAGCCTCGAGGTCCGTGGTGCTGCCGACCTCGGACTCGATCCAGTCGGCCAGATCCGATGCCGCACGACGACGGCGCGACGGCATGCTCGCCGACACGGCGAGGAGAACGGGTCCCGGCTCCGGCGCCTCCTCGGACTCGGCCGGAGACGCCGACACACCCGCGAGTACCCGCTCGATGTCCGCCGGCGTCTCCTCGGGAACGCCCACGGGCTCCCCGATCAGCGCTTCCGGATCGACCGCTGTCGAATCGAACTCCGGCGAATCGAACTCGGGTGCGCCGGCAACGCTCGGCGCCGACGCGGCGGGAACGTACTCGCGGACCACGACGTGCGCGTTGGTGCCGCCGAAACCGAAGCCGGAGACACCGGCGATGGCGGTGCCTGAGTACCGGGGCCAGTCCGTCGCGGTGTCGACGACGCGGAGCCTGGCCGCGTCGAACGGAATGTAGGGGTTGGGTCCGGCGTAGTTCAGGGACGGCGGCACCTGGTTCTCGCGCATCGCGAGGATCACCTTGATGAGCCCCGCGGCGCCCGCGGCACTCTCGAGGTGGCCGAAGTTCGTCTTCGCGGAACCGAGCAGCGCGGGCTTGTCCGCGTCGCGTCCGCGGCCGACGACGCGACCCAGTGCATCGGCCTCGATGGGGTCGCCGAGGATGGTGCCGGTGCCGTGCGCCTCGATGTAGTCGACGGTGGTGGGCACGATGCGGGCGTCGCGGTAGGCGGTCCGCAGGACGTCGGCCTGGGCGTCCGGGTTGGGCGCGGCCAGCCCGTTCGAGCGACCGTCCTGGTTGACCGCGCTGCCCGCGATGACCGCGAGCACGGTGTCCCCGTCGCGCTCGGCGTCCTCGAGACGCTTGAGCACCACCAGGCCGCCGCCCTCCGAGCGGATCATGCCGTCGGCGTCCGACGAGAACGCCTTGATGCGGCCGTCGGGTGCGAGCACGCCGGTCTGCCCGAATCCGAGCGTCGCGGCGGGCGAGAGCAGCATGTTCACGCCGCCGGCCAGGGCCAGGCTCGACTCACCGGTGCGGAGGCTGCGCACCGCCTGGTGCACGGCGACGAGGGACGACGAGCACGCGGTGTCCAGCGCGACGGACGGCCCGCGGAAGTCGTAGAAGTAGGACACGCGCCCCGCGACGACGGCGGTCGACGTGCCGGTCAGTGCATAGGGGTGCGGGTCGGGATCGCTGACGGCGATCATCTGGTAGTCGTTGGTCGACGTGCCGATGAAGACGCCGACCTGCGTGCCCTTGAGTTCGTTGGCCGGAATCCGCGCGTCCTCCAGCGCTTCCCACGTGAGCTCCAGCGCGAGGCGCTGCTGCGGGTCGACGTTGGCCGCCTCGCGCGGCGACATGGCGAAGAACTCCGCGTCGAACGTCTTGACGTCGTCGAGGTACCCGCCGCGGGTCACCGTCTTCTCCACCGCCTCGGCGATGGCACGGTCGCCGAGGAACTCGGACCACCGGCCCTCGGGCAGATCGGTGATGCCGTCGCGTCCGCCGGACAGCATGTCCCACATCTCGTCCGGCGTGTGGCCGGCACCCGGGAAGCGGGTGGACACGCCCACGACGGCGATGTCGTGACTGTCGTCGGTGGTGCCGGACAGGTAGAACGCGTCGTCGGTGGTGCCGCTCTCCGACTCGGGCTCCCCGTCGATGATGCGTGTCGCGAGCGAGGCGATCGTGGGGTGCTGGTACGCGACCGTGGCCGTCAGCGTGACGCCGACCAGATCCTCGATGTCGCCGCTCAGCGCGACGGCGTCGCGGGACGCGAGACCGAACTCCTCCATCGGACGGTCGTCGGAGATCTCCGAGACGTCCTTGCCGGTGGCCTCGGCGACCCAGGCGCGGAGCCAGTCCCTCAGCTGCGCGACGGTCATGTCGCCCGCCTGCGGGGCCCCGGCGTCACCTGTCGGCTCCGGTGCGGACGTCGTTGTCTCTTCTTCAGCCATCAGCTCGCCAAACTACCCGCGTCGGGTGATCAGTCTTCGGGATTGTCGGGGAACGCCGTCTGCTGGTAGCCACCACGCAGCGTGCCCTCGATGTACGCCGCCTTGCAGGCCCGACGCGCGATCTTGCCGCTGGACGTACGCGGGATCGAACCGGCGGGAACCAGGAGGATGTCGCGTGCCGTCACGCCGTGGCGAGTCGAGATCGCCGCACGCACGGTGTCCGCGATGGGCTGCGGATCCGCCTTGCCGGCGCCCGGCGCCCGCTCGGCCACGATGACCAGCTGCTCCGACGAGTCACCCGGGTCTCGGGTGAGTCCGGCGCCGCCGTGCTCGAAGACGAAGTCGGGAAGCTGGTTCGCGGGCACGGCGAAGGCCGCCACGAAACCGGGGCGCAGGGCCGTGCTCGCGTCCTGGGCGGATGCCTCGAGGTCCTGCGGGTAGTGATTGCGGCCGTCGACGATGACCAGGTCCTTCACACGACCGGTGATGTAGAGCTCGCCGTCCACGTAGACACCGAAATCGCCGGTGCGCATCCAGTTCGCGCCCTCGGCCGCACCGTCGGCGTGGCTGTTCTCCGTCTGGCGCGAGACCAGCTTGTTGTGGAAGGTCTCCGAGGTCTCCTTCTCCCGACCCCAGTAACCCTTGCCGATGTTCTCGCCGTGCAGCCAGATCTCACCGACGTGCCCGTCGGGAACCTCGGACGCGGAGTCGGCGTCGACGATGGCGGCCCACTGGCTGCGTGCGACATAGCCGCACGACACCTGCGGAATGGAGTTGGGCGTTCCCTCGGCGACCTGGACGACACGTCCGGAGTTGAGCTCCGTGCGGTCGACGTGGATGACCTTGGCCTCGTCCGAGTGCTTGGTGGAGGAGACGAACAGTGTCGCCTCCGCCATGCCGTACGACGGCTTGATGGCCGTCTTCGGCAGTCCGTACGGCATGAACGCGTCGTTGAACTTCTTCATCGACGTGGTGGTGACCGGCTCGCTGCCGTTGATCAGGCCGATGACGTTGGACAGGTCCAGCGACTCGCCGTTCTTCGGCAGGCCGCGCTGTGCCGCGTGCTCGAACGCGAAGTTCGGTGCGGCCGCGAATGTGCCGGCACCGTCGGACACGGCGGCGAGTTCCTTGATCCATCGCCACGGCCGCTGCACGAAGGCACGCGGGCTCATGATGGTGATGTACTTGCCGCCCAGCGCCGGCAGGATCACCGTGAGCAGGCCCATGTCGTGGAACAGCGGCAGCCACGTGACGCCGCGCGAGTCGTGGTTCAGCTCGATCGCGTCGACCATCTGCAGGGCGTTGACGCCGACGGCGCGGTGCGTGATCTCCACACCGGCCGGCACGCGGGTCGATCCGGACGTGTACTGCAGGTACGCGATCGCGTCGATGTCGGTGGGCGGCTCGGTCCAGGTGGCGCCGACGCTGTCCGGGATGGCGTCGACCGCGATGATGCGGGGGCGCTGCGCTGCGGGAAGAGCGCGGAAGAACTGGCGTACACCGGCGGCCGAGTTGGTCGCGGTGAGGATCGCCGACGGCGAGCAGTCGTCGAGCACGGCGTGCAGGCGGTCGCTGTGTCCGGGCTCGTCCGGATCGAAGAGCGGTACCGCGATGGTGCCCGCGTACACGGCACCGAAGAACGCCACGACGTAGTCGAGGCCCTGCGGAGCGAGGATCGCCACGCGGTCACCGGGCGACGTCACCTGCTGCAGGCGCGCGGCCACGGCGCGCAGACGGGCACCGAACTGCGACCAGGTGAGCTCGTGCACCTCACCGTCGCGCTCCCGCGAGTAGTCCACGTAGCGGTAGGCCAGGTCGTCGCCGTTGTCCGCGACGTTCTGCTCGACGTGGCGGACCAGCGTCAGATCCTCGCGGATCACGATGTTGCCGGTGTCGTCGACGAAATCGTCGAACGAGTTACTCATCATTCTCTCCTCCGAAGCAGTGCGACACCGCCGGCTACACGACACCGCCCAGTTCTGATGTGGGCGCGGTCTGCTGGATGCACGCGCTCGTTCTCGAGCGTCGTCATCTTACTCACCGGTAAGTCTCACCGGTCCCGCTCACCGATCGTGACAGCGAGAACCACAAGCATGGTACAGACCCGCCGAGCGACGACCGTCATTCTCCCGCCAGCAGCGGAATGACCGGAGCGAAGGCGTCCATCTGCGTCGGGAATACACCGACGTACGACATCGTCGTCCGGGCCCGCACGTTCCGGATCTGGTCCGCGATCTCCTCGAAGCTCCCGATCGCGATGTACGGCGACTCCAGGATCTGCTCGACGGTCAGACGGGTGTCGACTTCCATGTTGGGCGGGAAGCCGTTGTCGAGCGCACCGATGACCATCTCCGCCGTCTGCTCCCGATCGTCCGAGATCAGGATGGTCGTGATGGTCCAGTTCAGCTCGATGTCGGCGAACCGGTCGCCCGCAGCGGCGCGGATGAGCTCGACACGCTCGATGCTCTTCTCCATGGTGATCTCGGACAGCTTGAGCTTGCCCTCGCGCGTGGTGCTGGGGACCAGGGAGATGATGTCGGCGTGCTTGGCTGCCATCGCGAGCATCTTCGGGCCGCCGCCGCCCACGGCGATGGGAGGCCGGGGGCCCTGGCGCGGCCGCGGGCTGCCCTGCAACCCGTTCACCTGGTAGTGCTTGCCCTGGAAGTGGCACTCCTGCCCACGCATCAGGGTGTCGAGAATGGTGAGCGACTCGTCGAGCTTCTCGATGCGCACACCGGGGCTCTCGTAGGCGATGCCCGCCTTGTCGTACTCCTCCTTGAGCCAGCCCGCACCGATGCCCAGCTCGAGCCGTCCGCCGGAGATCTGGTCGATGGTCGTCGCGTCCTTCGCCAGCACCGCCGGGTGACGGAAACCGTTCGCGAGGACTGCGGTCCCGAGGCGGATCTTGTCGGTGGCGACGGCCAGCGCGCCGAGCGCGGCGATGGGGCCGACCTGGTTGCCCAGGTGGTCGGGAATCATGAAGCTGTCGAAACCCAGCTCCTCCGCCTTCTGCGCCAACTTCACGAAACGCCGTGCGCCGCCCTCGTCCGGGTTGCCCTCACCACCTGCCGCGAAGCGGAACGTGCGCAGTGGCGCAGTGGTGGCCGCGGCGTCGGCAGAACTCATGAATTTTCTCTCCTGCAGCGTCGAGGGAAGGTGCGGTGGCCGGAGTCGAAGCCGACTCGCCACTCTAACCGTTACCGGCTCGAGACCAAAGTTGCCCCGCGCAGCACCTTCCGTCAGCTGTGAGCAGGCGTCGGAGCCGACGCGACGAGCCCCGCCGCCCAGTTCGCCGTCCACTGTGTGGCGGTGGTGCCGGCGTCGTCGACGACGTACCGAGCGTAGTTGCCGTGCACCGGATTACCCGCCGCACCGGCCAGTGCGGTCAGCGACGACGGGATGTTCCGGAGCGACATCGCCTCGGGCGGCGCCGCGCAGATGAGGTCGCCGGGAGCGCAGATCGAGAAGGTCCGATCGGCGAGCGCACCGAACCCACCCTGGCGGGCACCGGTCATGGTGATTCCGGGTACGTCGAGACCGCCGAGAGCCACCTCCGCGCCCACGCCGTCCACCGGCGGGCCGATCTGCTGCGCGCTGGTGCCGTCGCGTCGGCCGTCCGCGATTACGGTGACGCCGAGGACTCGCTCCGCCGGAACCGGACCCGCCCCTGCGCCGATCGACGCGGCGAGATCGCCGACGATGACTGCTCCCTGCGAGAACCCTGCGAGCACGTAGGACGTGAGCGGGCACTCCGAGGACCGCTGCGCCAGGATCTCGTTCGCCTTCGCGGCGCCCTCCGACCGGCTGACGTTGTACGAGGCCTGGCCGTCGGGCGGGAACGCGATGGGATTCGAGAACTGCGCGACGTACGGAACCGTGTAGACCTCGGCGCGCTCGGGGCCGAACTGCTGCTGCAGCGGCTGAGTCACGTTCAGCATCAACGAGATCGGGTTCGCGGTGGGAGCGTAGGGATCGTCCGCCGCGTTCGACTCCCACGTGCCCGGCACCGAGAGCACGAACACGTCGGGGCACGACGCCGGCTGCGAGGTGGGCGGCTCGGCGCCGGGAACCTGCGGCTCACCGGGACCGGGTGTCGTCAGTCGACCCGCGAGCAGGTACCAGAGCAACAGCAGGACGAGGACGACGACGAGCGCGACCGCGAGCAGGACGAGCAGTGTGCGCGCCACCGAACGCCGACGCGGCGGCCCGGGCCGACCGGATCGTGTCACGAGGCGCCGCCTATCCGCAGTACGTCGAGCGCGCGACGTCGACGTACGTCTGTGCGGTCCGCGACGCGTCCTCGGCGCTGATGGTCGCACCGGACGCCGACGCCTCGGCACCGACGTTCGCGGTGACGAAGGTGAGGACCTGGTCGTCCGCCACACCCTCGGACTGGGCGGCGCAGATGTAGCTCGCCGTGCCGATGGCGATGTCGCCGTTGCCGGCCACCGTGACGCCGCGGGACTTCAGAGCGTCGAGGAACGCGGTTCCACGTGCGTCGATCGGCACCTCGGTCGGGCCGGGGAAGCCACTGGGCACCGGCTCCGCCTCGTCGGGAGCGGTCGCCGCCGCGCCCGGACTCGTGGTCGCGCCAGGCGAGGTCGACGTGGCGGACGCGGACGTGGAGGTCGGCGCCTCCGTCGTGGTCGCAGCGGCGGTGGCGCTCGACGTGAGGGACGGCGTGCTGCTGGCCGAGGAGTCGTCGCCGCCGCACGCGGTGAGCAGAGCGCCGGCCGCGACGGCCAGCATCACGGGAGCGACGGTGGTGGCGAACCTCGAGGTCACGAAAACGTCCTTACTGTCATCGGGGCACGGCAACTGACAGCGGACGGTACCGGCACGGTCTGAGAGGACTCTGTGTGCGGGAAGGCCGGAGGCCGGCCGCCGAGGCGAAGTCCCACCGTGTCGGCACCGCCCGGTGTCGGGTCAGGGAACGATCTGGACGACGCCGTCCCGCACCGTCACGAAGCCGTTCTGGAAGTTCTGCTGGACACCGCCGGGAATGTCGAACTGATCGCTGGTGACGTATCCCAGGCGACCGTTCTCGTAACCGGCGCTCTTCCACGCGTCGAATATCTGGCCGTTGAGGATGGACCACGCGCCGGTCGCGGGCGACCAGTAGATGTTGCCGCCCTGGAACTCGGTGAAACGACCGCCGTCACGGACCGGGACCTCGTTGGTCTTCGCGAAGCCGAGTGCCCCGTTCTCCCACCCGAGCTGGCCGTACTTCTCCATGATCTTGCCCATCACGGCGTGTGTGCCGGTGTCGGGCGAGAAGTACATCGCACCGATCTCGAAGCCCTGGACCGCACCCGGCTTGTTCGGGGTCTGCACCTCGTCGCGCAGCGGGTAGCCCAGCGGCCCACCCTCGTAGCCCTGGCGGGCCCACTCGTCGAGGATCGCGCCGCGCACTGCGTGCGCACCGGTCTGCGGGGTCCAGTAGACCATTCCGTTGCGGAACGAGTTGTAGCGTCCACGGCCGTCCGGGGTTCCGAGCTCACCCGACAGCGGCATGCCCAGCGCGCCGGCCGGACCACCGTTGGCCGCGTACGCGCCACCGATCGCACCGGCGACCACGTTCGTGCCCCCGTCGGAGGAGAAGATGCGACCGAACCGGAAGTCCTGTGCGCGCCCACCCGCGACGTCGTACTCGGAGGTGAGGCAGTCGCCGAGCCATCCGTTGGCGCTCGCGGTGCCGCCGATGTTCCCGCCGACGCTGCACGCGGGCTTGTCCACCTCGACACCGAGGGCGGTGGCGATCTGCGGCCATGCCTGGCGGAGCTCGAACTGCCAGTACTGCCACGAGTGGGTTCCGGACGGCCGGTAGTTGATCGAGGCCGGGATGCCGAGCTTGTTGAGCTTGGTCGCGAACGTCTGCGACGTGAGCCGCGACAGGATCTCGAGACCCATGCCGGCGTAGTTGGTGCTGATGCCGGGGATGTCGGACTGCTGGTCGTACGGTCCGGCGGTACCGCTGCCGCTCGAGACGTACAGGCTCATGCCCTTCAGCTTCTCCGCGAGAACGTACGGGTCGTGCTGAGCCCACAGCTCGCTCGACGGCACGCCCCACATGGCACCGGCGTCGAAGCCGCCCGCGTCCTGCATGGCGTACCCGATGGCCTGCGGCATGCCGAGCGTCGTGGTGCTGAGGATGCCGGAGAACGATCCGGCGAATCGGAAGAAGCCCGGGTTCCGCGCCGAGAGCGTCATCGCGGCGGTGCCGCCCATGGAGAGACCGGCGACCGCGCGCGTCTGGTTGGAGCGCCAGTCACGCTCGAGAATGGGCGGGAGCTCCTTGGTCAGGAACGTCTCCCACTTGTAGTTCCGGCCGTTGTTCTGCTCGGCCCAGTCGGAGTAGAAGCTCGACTGACCGCCGACGGGCAGCACGACGTTGACGTTCTTGTCGGCGAACCAGGACTCGGCATCGGTCTCGGCGGTCCAGCCGTTCTCGGTGTCGGTCGCGCGCATGCCGTCGAGCATCCACACCGACGGGAACGTGGCCTGCGGGTTCTTGTTCCAGTCGCGCGCGAGCAGCAGCTGCACCTGGATCGGGACTCCCATGGACGGCGAGTTCACCCACACCGCGACACGGCGGTCGGTGATCCAATCGACCGCGGACACGGTGGCGCCGGCATCCGCCTGCGCGCGCAGCGGCGCTGACTGGACCGGTGCCGCGTGGACCGGAGACGCGACCGCCGTGGCGGCCTGGCCCCCTGCGAGCGGAAGAACCAGCGTGACCGCCAGGGCGGACAGGATCCGCGCTCTCCGGCCGTTCGGAACTCGCATGTGTGGGACTCGCTTCCTCGAAACGTCAGACTGTGCGGGGCCGTCGGCGTGCCGGAGAGGTCCGGTCCGTCGAGAGTGCCGCCGATCTTGTTCTACACGGTCACGACGACGGTCTCGGGGAGACTCGCTGTGACTGGTGGTGCAAATGTTACTGGAGTCGCCTCAGAACATGCGACAGCCCCGGACACCGTCGCCGAAGCGAGGGCCGGGGCAGTCGACTACCGAGCTGACTCAGCCGATGTTGGCCTTCAGGTCGGGCATCATCTGCACGATCTGATCGAACCAGTAACCCCACCGGTGCGTTCCCTGCGCGGGGAAGCTGTAGGTGACGTTGTTGGCGCCGATCGAGGCCATGCGGACCTGGAACGCGCGGCTGTTGGCGAGCGCCAGAGCCTCGAGGCCCATGCCGTTGGCGGTGTTGTAGTAGTCGAGCAGCGAGCCCGGACGGTCGTAGTTGCCCGGGAGGCCGCTGGCGGCCGAGACCCAGACACGCGTGCCGTTGTCACGCAGACGCGGCGCGAAGACGAACGGGTCGTTGCGGAGCCACGCCGGGTTCCAGGGCGGTCCCCACATGCTGTCGACGTTGTAGCGACCGGCGTCGAGCATCGCGACGCGGATGGCCTCGCGCATGCCGGGCGCCGAGATGTTCAGGTAGCCGGACAGCGAGCCGGCGTAGCTGAACTGGTTCGGGTGGTACGCGGCGAGCGTCAGCGCAGCGCTGCCGCCCATCGACAGACCGACGATGCCGTTGTTCTGACGCGAGAAGCCGAGGTCACCCGCTGCGAGACGGTTGGGGAGATCCTGCGTCAGGAACGTCTCCCACTTGTACGTGATCTGCTGGCCGTTGAAGTTCGACGGTGCGTACCAGTCGGTGTAGAAGCTGGACTCACCGCCGACCGGCTGGACGACGTTGATGTTGTTGTCCGAGAGGAACGAGCCCGCATTGGTCTCGTGCTCCCAGCCGCTGATGTCCGGCGTCGCGCGGAGACCGTCGAGGAGGTACACGACCTTCGACGTGTTGCCGTCGGCGGCGCGCCAGACGCGACTCTTGATCGGACCCATGGACGAGTCGGACCAGACGTCGAATCCGGCACGGATCTCGGCGTTGGCAGTGGCTCCGGTGCCCACGACCGCGAGGCCGAGGGGGATGGCGGCGGCCATCACGACGGAGACGAGGGCCTGACGCATACGTCGGCCCACTCGGGGGGTGCGCAGGCGTGAAGCCTTACGCGGCAGAGCGCTGTCGTCACCAGCGACATCGGTAACGGACCCGTCACGCATACATTCGGCCTCTCACAGTTCCGTGCAGCCGGACGGCCGCACCGCTTCGTCGATCGATATCCGGTCACGCTCCGAGGAAGACCTCGGAACCTGAACCATCGGTCTCGTCTTCCGCGCACGATCGCCCCGCGGGCGATCCTGCACGTCGACGCACATCATCTACACATATCTCCGCCGACGGAGACAGCGTTACACAAACGAGATGCCGGAATCCAGCCGGGACGTCGAAATCGGAATACTCACGACACCGAAACGCCATGACCCGGTGATCTCACTGTGACGCGGATCTCACTTGCCGCACATCGTCACGATGCGGGCCGCTCCGGGGGCATCTCCAAATTACACCGTTGTATTTCGTACTTCGGCACCCGGTCGAATCGGTACCCCGCGAGATCCAACGAGTGCTTGAAGTTCTGCACGAATCGGGCCCGCGTGAGCTCCGAACGGTAGGACGTCAGCAGTTCCTGCGTCTCCGGACAGGTCAACGCGACCTGCGCCTGCTCCACCCATTCCTCGTCCAGATAGAACGGCAGGAAGGGATGCACGTCCACCATTCCGGTGTCCGCGACCACCCAGTCCGTGTACAGGTTCTTGTCGTGTCCGATGCGGCCGTTGTCGAGCCGTTCCGTGTGCGCCGCCAACGGATACGCCAGGCCCATCTGATCCAGCACCCGGACGTCGAGCCCCACGTTCATGCTGGTCATTCCCAAGTTGAGGAAGTAGACGACGTGCTCGTCGCCGCCCTCGGGAATCGGCAGGGGCGGCGGCACCACGTCCCAGTAGGTGAACTGCGCGGACGGCAGCAACAGACCGCCGTCCGGCGTGTTCTCGATGGTCTGCACCATTGCCCGCATGCGCGGGTAGTCCAGGTAGTCGCTGGCCAGGATCGGATGGCGGTGGCCGGTGTTCTCGGAGTAGAAGGCCCGCTCGTCGACGATGCCGCTACGCCCGACCGTCGTGCCCTGCGGCATGCCGGTGGTGGTGGCCGCGAAGACCGCCCAGACGACCACGCCGAGCCACAGCGCGACGCACGACACCAGCGCCACGATCCCGCGCCGCAGCGGGATCGGCACGACGGCGACCGGGAGCAGCAGCAGGAACAGCGCGGGGAGCAGAGTGCGGCCGTGCATGAAGTCGCCGCCCACGCGCACGGCGTACACCGTGGAGATCAGACCCGACACGAGCGCGAAGACCACCACGGCGCTCGGCGTCCGGATCCGCGAGACCAGTCCGGCGAGACCGCTCGGCGCCTCGCCACGGCGAGCCGCACCGGGCCCGATCCGGGTGGCGGCCAGTGCCGCGGCCACGACGACCAGCACCGCGGGCACCCACAGGGCGTAGGGCCCCACGAGGTTCCACAGATACGTCGAACCCTGCGCCCACTTGGCGCCGCCGGCGTCCTTCGACACCGCGGTGTTCGGGTACGGCAGCGCGTAGTAGCCCATGCGCCAGATCTGGTAGCCCACCGGGAGCAGACCGGCGACCACGACGACGGCTCCGCGGCGGATCCATCCCGACGTCGCGACGACGAGCATGAGGAGCGCGAGGCCGCCGACGATGACGAGTTCCGGGCGGACGAGGGGCGACAGTCCGCCCCAGAACGCGATGACGAGCACGAGTGCCGTCGACGGGTTCTCCACCCGCCGGTCCGCCCACCGGAGCATCAGCCACCACAGGACCGCGATCCAGAAGATGACCAGGCACGACTCGAGGCCGGACGTCGCGAAGTCGCGTGCCGGCGGTGCGGCGATGTAGACGAGCGCTCCTGCGGGGAGCACGAGCACCGCGCGCCCGGCGTACAGGCGTGCCGTGCCGATCATCGCGACCGTGACGGCCGCCGTCGTCAGCACGAGGGCGATGGTCAGCACCACGTACTCGAGGCGGACACCGCTGAGCCACGAGAAGGCGTACACGACGTAGGTCCAGGCGGCGCTCGTGTTGGTCTCGACGCGCTCGCCCGCGTTGAACACCGGCCCGTTGCCGGCCAGGAGGTTGCGTACCGTGCGCAGCACGATCAGTCCGTCGTCCGCGATCCAACGGCGGTCCCAGGCGCCCCAGAAGGTCAGCACCGCGACCACGGCGATACCGGCGACGCCGGTCGCTCGGGCCCACCCGGGCGCTCCCACCCGGTCCTCGGCCCGCGACTGCTCGTCGCCGGTACGTTCTGTCAGTTCCTCATGCGAGGTAGACAGCGACACCCACCACTCCGATCCACACGATGGCGAGCATCTGGAGCACCCGGTCCCCGAGTGCGATCTCCTCGGGCTCGCCCGCTTCGCCACCGTCCACGTCCACTGCGTACCGCAGGATAGCGACAGTGAAGGGAACCATCGAGATCGCGAAGAGGGAACTGCCGTTCTTCGCGTCCTGGTCGAAGGCCCACAGTCCGTAGCAGATGACGACGGCCGTGGCGCTGAGCGTCCACACGAACCGCAGGTAGGTGGTGGTGTAGTTCTCCAGCGACTTGCGGATCTTGGCGCCGGTGCGTTCGGCGAGCTGCAGTTCGGCGTACCGCTTGCCGGCTGCCATGAACAGCGATCCGAAGGCCATGATCAGCAGGAACCACTGCGACAGCGGGATGTCGGCCGCCACGCCGCCCGCGATCGCGCGCAGCAGGAAGCCGGACGAGACGATGCAGATGTCGAGCACCGCCTGGTGCTTCAGGCCGAAGCAGTACGCGAGCTGGACCGCGATGTAGACGCCCATGACCACGGCGAGGTTCCAGTTGGCCAGGAACGAGAGCCCGATCGCGCCGCCGAGCAGCACCACCGCCATCGCGAAGGCCAGGTTGACCGGGAGGACACCCGCCGCGATGGGACGGAATCGCTTGGTGGGGTGCGCCCGGTCCGCCTCGACGTCCATCGCGTCGTTGACCAGATAGATGCCCGACGCGGCCATGCAGAAGACGAGGAACGCGAGCGCGACCGGCAGGAGCACCGAGCTCTCGGTGACCGAGCCGGCAGCCAGGGGCGCCGCCAGGACCAGCACGTTCTTGACCCACTGGCGCGGGCGCACCGCCTTTACGATGCCCGTGGCCAGGTTCTTCGGGGGCGCGCCGACGACGGCGGGTTCCTCGCTCATGCTGCTCCTGCTGTCGTGGCCGCTGCGTCTCCGCCGGTCAGGCCGAATCGGACCGCCGCGTTCTTCTCGGCTCGCACCGTCGCCGCCGCGGACAGCGCGCCGAGCGCGGAGCCCACGAGTACGTCGGAAGGGTAGTGAACACCGAGCACCAGGCGCGACACCAGCATCGCGGGCACCAGCACCGGTGCCACGGGCAGACCGCTCGCGCGGCCGATCAGCAGCGCCGCGGCCGTGGTGGACGTCGCGTGCGACGACGGGAAGCTGAACCGGCTGGGCGTGGAGACGCCGACGCGCACGGACGGATGGGTCGGGCGCCGACGCCGCGAGATGCGCTTGACGACGATCGACGCCGCGTGCGCACCGACGGCACCGACCGCGACCGACGCCCACTGCTCGCGCCGCGCCGAGTCGACCACGGCACCGACACCGCCGATGGCGATCCACCCGAGGGCGTGCTCACCGAAGTGCGACATCCCCCGAGCGACACGCACGGCGCCCGGCAGTGATCCGACGCTGCCCTGCACCGCGGTGAGGACCCGCAGGTCGGTTCGAACCAGGTTGTCAGTTCGGATAGGAGAAGACACGTTCCCAACGCTCCTTGCTGGTGAGTTCGGGCACGGCGCGACGGTACCGGTCGGACAGCTCGGGGAAGCGCGACGCCAGCTCGCGGCGCAGCGAGAGCGCCTCTCCGAGCAGCGCGGAGGCGATCTTCGGATCCCGCTTGCGGTACACGACGCCGCGTCCGTCGGCGGTGGTGACGGTGACACCGTCGACCTGCGAGAGCAGGTACCAGCGCGCATCGAGCGTCGGCACGTTGAGCTGGGGACGGTCGTGGTGCTGCCGCTGCGCACCTCGGGCGTTGTGGATCAGGCCCTTCGCCAGCCGGGACACCTTGGCCACGGCGCCGACCGGCTCGGCGACGGCGGGAACGTCCGCGCCGCTGGCCGGCGGGAGCAACGTCGACGACGGGACGACCACGGCGTCGGGGTACTGCCTGCGTACCCGGTGCACCTCGGCGAGCGCCGTCGGCAGGATGTCCATGATGTGCTCGGGGCCGGCGAGGAAGTCGCGGATCGCCATGTTCTGGATCGCGACCGTGGAGTACTCGAGGCACAGCAGATGCTTCATCGTGGCCTTGACGGTGTTCACCACGAGGCCGCGGGCGGAACCCGGGGAGTGCAACGCCGCCACCACGAGGCGGTTGCGCAGGTGGAAGTACGCCTGCCAGTCGATGGCGTCGTCCTTGTCGCTCCACGCCATGTGCCAGATCGCGGCCCCCGGCAGAGTCACCGTGGGGAACCCGGCCTCGCGGGCTCGCAGTCCGTACTCGGCGTCGTCCCACTTGATGAACAGCGGCAGCGGCTGACCGATCGTCTCGGCGACCACCCGCGGGATGAGGCACATCCACCAGCCGTTGTAGTCGACGTCGATCCGGCGGTGCAGCAGTGTCGACTCGCGGAGCGGCTTCTCGGCGAAGTCGTGGTCGTACTCGACGTTCTGGGCGCCACCCCACATGAAGATGCCGGTGTCGATCTTCTCGCCCATCACGTGCAGGTGACTTCGTGCCTGCAGGTTGAGCATCTGGCCACCGACGAGTGTCGGCACCTTCGCGAAGCGGGCCATGGCGAGCGCCCGCAGGATCGAGTCGGGCTCGATCTCGATGTCGTCGTCCATGAAGAGGATGTGCTCGGCGTCGGTGTTCTCGAGCGCCTCGTACATGATCCGGCTGTATCCGCCGGATCCACCGAGGTTGGCCTGGTCGTGGATGCTGAGGAGATCGCCGAACGCGGCCGCGGCGTCGTCGAATCCGGGCTCGTCGCGCACCTTGCGGGTGCCCTGGTCGGGCACGATGACGGCGTCGACGACGGCCATGACCAGTGGATCGGACGCGATCGCCGTCAGCGCCTTCACGCAGTCCGTCGGCCGGTTGAACGTGGGGATGCCGATGGCCACGGACGCGCGTCCGGGCGCGTCGACGGGTGCGAACCACCCGGCGGACCGCACCTCGACGTCGGTGTCCGTGGTGACGTCGAACCAGATCCATCCGCCGTCCTCGAAGGGACCGAGCTCGACGACGAACTCGAGAGTCGTGACGTCGCCGTCGACCGTCGTCGCGTCGTCGGTGTCGCCGCCCTGGACGTGGATCCGGGACCCGTCCGCCTTCGAGCGGTAGACGTCGACGCGGCAGTGGCCGATCAGCTCGACCCGCAGGACGACGGAATCCAGCGTGCTCCACCGTCGCCAGTAGCTCGCCGGGAACGCGTTGAAGTACGTGCCGAAGGAGACCTCCGACTCGGATCCGATGGACACCGAGGTGCGAGAGAGCGAATGCGCGCGGCGCGGGTTGGTGCGGGCCTCGTCCGTGTACAGGGTGCGGACGTCGAGCGGCTCACCGGCGCGCGGGAGCAGGATGCGTTGGAGCAGCGACCGCCCCAGCAACTGGTCCTCGCTCACGCCGAATCACCCAGTGGGGCACCGGATTCGAGGTGCGCGCGCAACGTGTTCTCGAACGTGGTGAGCGCACTGGCGATGGCCATGTGCATGTCGAGGTACTGGTAGGTGCCCAGTCGGCCGCCGAACAGGACGGAGTTCTCGGCCGTCTCCTGCTTGGCGCGGGCCCGGTAGGCCGCCAGCTTCGCGCGGTCGTCGGGAGTGTTGATGGGGTAGTACGGCTCGTCTCCCGACTCCGCGAACCGGGAGTACTCGCGCATGATGACCGTCTTGTCCGCGGGGTAGTCGCGCTCGGGATGGAAGTGCCGGAACTCGTGGATGCGCGTGTAGGGCACGTCCGCATCGTTGTAGTTCATCACCGGGGTGCCCTGGAAGTCACCGGTGTCGAGCACCTCGGTCTCGAAGTCGAGTGTGCGCCAACCCAGTTCGCCCTCGGAGTAGTCGAAGTACCGGTCCAGCGGTCCCGTGTAGACGATCGGCGCGTCCGGGCTCTCGGCCCGGAGTTCGTCACGGACGTCGAACCAGTCCGTGTCCAGCCGGACCTCGATGAGGTCACTCTTCGCCATGTTCTCGAGCCACGCGGTGTAGCCGTCGACGGGCAGACCCTCGTGGGTGTCGTTGAAGTAGCGGTTGTCGAAGGTGTAGCGGACCGGGAGCCGCGCGATGTTGCCCGCGGGCAGATCCTTGGGATCGGTCTGCCACTGCTTGGCGGTGTAGTCGCGGACGAACGCCTCGTACAGCGGGCGGCCGATCAGCGCGATGGCCTTCTCCTCGAGGTTCGCGGCGTCCTCGACCGAGATCTCGCTGGACTGCTCCTCGATGAGCGCGCGCGCCTCGGCGGGAGTGAAGTAGCGGCCGAAGAACTGGGACACCAGGCCCAGGCCCATCGGGAACTGGTACGCCTGGCCCTTGTGCAGGGCGAACACGCGGTGCTGGTAGCCCGTGAACTCGGTGAAGCGAGTGACGTACTCCCACACCTTCTCGTTCGACGTGTGGAAGAGGTGGGCGCCGTACTTGTGGATCTCGATGCCGGTACCGGGCTCGGGTTCGGAGTAGGCATTGCCTCCGATGTGGGAGCGCCGGTCGAGCACGAGCACTCGTTTTCCCAGTTCCGCGGCACTCCGCTCGGCGATCGTGAGGCCGTAGAAACCGGACCCCACGACGATCAGGTCGTACCGTCCTCGCGAAGTATCAGTCACGGGTGACCAGGGTATCCGACGCTGTGTAGTCGTCCCGCAACCCGCACGTCGACCCTCCCGACGGGCGAATCGTTCGAACACCTGGCCGAACCCTCTACTTGAGGTTGATGGTTGGTGTTTCTGTGGTTAGTGTGGCGCTTGTTGCGCATCATCTATCACATGAGTCACATCCGTCACATGTGACGGTGATCGCGGGGCAACGTCTACCAGGGGAGAAATCGTCTTGCACCGTCGACCGAAGCCGTCACTGATTCTGGGTGTCGTCGCCGCACTCGCGGTCACGAGTCCTGTCGTGGTCTACGCCGTCGGGGACAGCACCACCGGAGTGCGCGCGGCCAACGACACGACCACCGTCGTTCCCACGCAGATCGCCAAGCTGGCGCTCGCGAACGCACCCGACATCGTCATCCCCGTGAAGGAACTCACCGGGCTGGATCTGCCGGACATCGACCTGGGGTCGCTGCGCGATCTGTCGCTGCCCGACTCTTTCGAGATCCCGTCCATCCCCGGACTCACGGTTCCCGAGGTGCCCGCCGCGTCGCCCACCGATCCGGCTGCCCCCGCGCCGTCCGAGGTGGACGGCTCGCAGGACGGCGCCGTGGTCAAGGAGGTGTCCCAGGACACCCCCTTCAGCATGGTCGCGCTGACGGCCGACCAGCTCGGCTCTGCGGTGGCCCGTGTGCGTGCCCAGCTCGACGACGGTTCCTGGGGTCCGTGGAACGAGACGCAGTCCATCGACACCGGTCGCACCGATTCGGACGTGCCCGCCGTCGCCAACGGCACGGAGCCCATCTACGTGGGCCTGACCAAGCGCGTCCAGTTCCTGCTGAGCCCCACCGTCCCGGCCGGCGCCGTGCTGAACCCCGCCGACCCGGCCTTCCCGGTCGAGCCGCCGGCACCCGCTCCCGAGGCGGCACCGGCACCCGAGGCGGCTCCCGCTCCCGACGCGGCCGATCCCTTCGCGCCGGCACCCGAGCTCGGCTACGTCCCGGCGTCGTCGTCCCGCCCGCTACGGGCCCAGCCGATCGCGAACGCCCTCGCGGACGCGACCGCCGTGCTCATCACGCCCGGCACCTCGGCGGCCGACAGCACGCTGAGTGACATCGCGACCCCCGTCGACGGCTCCGGCCCCGCCGTGATCACCCGCGCCCAGTGGGGAGCGGACGAGTCGAAGCGCTGCGGTTCGCCCACGTACGACGACTCTCTCGGCGGCGCCACGGTGCACCACACCGCGGGCAGCAACAACTACAGCAAGGACGAGTCCGCGGGCATCGTCCGGGCGATCTACGCGTACCACGCGCAGACACTGGGCTGGTGCGACATCGGTTACAACGTGCTGGTGGACAAGTACGGCCAGGTGTTCGAGGGCCGCGCAGGTGGCCTCGATCGCAACGTCGAGGGCGCGCACGCGGGCGGCTTCAACGAGAACACCATGGGCATCGCGCTGATGGGCGACTACAGCTCGGAGCAGCCGACGCAGGAGTCGCTCGACGCTGCCGGCAAGTTCCTCGGGTGGCGTCTCGGCAAGGCCGGCCTGGACCCGAAGGGGACCACCACGATGACGTCCGAGGGCACGCAGTACACGTTCGTCCAGCAGGGCCGCTCGATCGATCTCCCGGTGATCTTCGCGCACCGCGACGTCGGCAACACCGAGTGCCCGGGCGACGCCGCCTACGCACGTATGGACGACATCCGGTCCATCGCGGCAGCCAACCTGAACGGGACCGGCACCCCGACACCGGCGGAGCCCGGTACCGGGACCTCGACCGACGAGGGCCTGGTGGCGCCGCCCGTCGCCGCTCCCCCGAGTGTCGACGCGTCGTCACCGGCACCCGGCAACACGCTGACCGGGCTCGTGTCCGAACTCCTCGCGATGGGCGTTCAGAACCCGATCGTGCAGAAGTGGGTCGCAGAGGGCGGTGAGTCGGGTCGACTCGGCGCCGCCCTGACCGGACTGCTCCCCGCACCCGAGGGACAGACCCGCGCGGACTTCGCCAACGGATCGATCTACACGACGCCCACCGGCCAGGTGGTCTCGGTGCTCGGCCAGATCTTCAAGCAGTTCGTCGCCATGGGCTCGGAGTCCGGATCCCTCGGACTGCCGACGTCCGACGAGTACCGCATCCCGAACGGATGGCAGTCCGACTTCGAGAACGGGTCGCTCTCGTTCGACGAGATCACGGGCATCGTGACGACGGTCGTGAAGACCTTCACCGACACGTACACCGCGGAGATGAACGCCGGCGCGCCGGTGGACGCTCCCGCACCGGCCCCCGAGGCTGCCCCGGCTCCCGAGGCAGCGCCCGTCGGCTGATCGTTCTCCTCTAGCTCCACCACCGTTCGAGCACGCGGGCGACGCCGTCGTCCGCGTTGCTCGTGGTGACCTCGTCGGCCGCGGCGATCGCAGCAGGGTGCGCATTGCCCATCGCGACGCCGTGGCCGACCATCGTCAGCATCGGCACGTCGTTCGGCATGTCTCCGAAGGCGATCATCTCGGACGCGTCGATGCCGAGAGTGCGCGCGATCTCCAGCAGTCCCGACGCCTTCGACACCCCGGGCGGACTCAGTTCGATCAGCCCGTTGTCGGTCGAGAAGGTCACGTCGGCGAGGTGCTCCACATGGGACGTCAGCGCGGCCGCCATGTCCCCGCTCGTCATCGACGACTGCCGGATCAACAATTTCACGGCGGGGGCGGACAGCACCTCCTCCGAGGACGTCTCGGTGTTGTCGGGGTTGAGCCACGCGTGCTCGTAGCCGGGGGAGCTCACGAACTGCGGCGTCGCCGCGTCGTGCGCGCTGCGGCCGACCCGCTCCACCGCGAGGCCGCACCCGGCGATGAGGGACTCCGCAAGAGCGGCCAGCTCGGCCAGATCGGTCACGCTCAACGTCCGCGCCGACACGACCACGTCGTTCTCGCTGTCGTAGATCACGGCGCCGTTGGCGCACACGGCCATGGGCGCGTGACCCAGCTGCTCGACGATGGGCCCGATCCACCTCGGCGGTCGACCCGTCGACAGCACGAAGGTGTCCCCGGCCGCCACGACGGCGTGCACCGCGGCCTTCGTTCGAGCCGTCACGCGCTCGTGGTGGTCGATGAGCGTTCCGTCGACGTCCGATGCGACGAGCCGCGGCCGTCCGGTCTCGCCGGGAGTGACGGGTCGCTGTGTGGGCTGCATCGGTCAAGTTTGCCCGACGGGGTTCCGCGACGTCTCCAGCGACGCACGAATATGGCGTGGAGGACGCGATCGACCGGCCGTAGTCTGACGTCCTGTGTCCCATCTCGAACTGTCCGACGTCGACTACTTCCTGCCCGACGGCCGCCAACTGCTGGACGGCGTGTCCTTCCGGGTCGGTGACGGCGCCAAGACCGCACTGATCGGACCCAACGGCACCGGCAAGACCACCATCACCCGCATCGTCGCCGGTGACGTGCCGCCGGACGAGGGGAGCGTGACGCGCTCCGGAACGCTCGGGGTGATGCGGCAGTTCGTCGGCCAGGTGCGCGACGAGTCGACGGTGCGTGACCTCCTGCTGTCCGTGTGTGCGGAGCCCGTCCGTACGGCCGCCCGGCGACTGGACGACTCCGAGAACGCGATGATCGAGCACGACGACGAAGCGACCCAGATGGCCTACGCACAGGCGCTGTCCGACTGGGGCGACATCGGTGGGTACGACCTCGAGCCGTTCTGGGACGAGGTCACCATGGCCGCGATGGGCACCTCGTTCGAACGCGCGAAATGGCGGGCCGCGTCCACGCTCAGTGGCGGCGAGCAGAAGAGGCTCGTGCTCGAGGCACTGTTCGCGGGCAACGATCAGCTGCTGCTGCTCGACGAGCCCGACAACTACCTCGACGTGCCGGGCAAGCGGTGGCTCGAGCGCACCATCGCCGCGTCGGACAAGTCGGTACTGTTCATCAGCCACGACCGAGAGTTGTTGTCCACGGCCGCAACTCGCATCGTGACACTGGAGCCAGGGATCAACGGCGCCTCGGCGTGGGTGCACGGCGGCGGCTTCTCCACCTACACCGAGGCACGCGAGAAGCGGAACGCGCGACTCGACGAGTTGAAGGCGCGGTGGGACGAGGAGCGGGTGAAACTGCAGGCGCTCGTACTGCGGCTGCGCGAGAAGGCGAAGTTCAACGACGGTGTGGCCTCGCGCTATCAGGCGGCCCGGACGAGGCTCGCGAAGTTCGAGGAGGCGGGCCCACCCGAGGCGGTGCCGCTCCGCCAGAACGTCGCTGTACGGCTCACGGGAGGACGGACCGCGAAGCGTGCACTCGTGTGCACGTCACTCGAGTTGACCGGACTCATGCAGCCCTTCGACACGGAGATCTGGTACGGCGACCGCGTGGCCGTACTGGGCTCCAACGGGTCCGGCAAATCGCACTTCCTGCGGCTGCTCGCTGCCGGCGGAACCGATCCCGACCTCGAGCACCTTCCCGTCGGCGAACTCGACCTGGCACCCGTACCGCACACGGGCACAGCCACTCTCGGTGCGCGGGTCCGCCCGGGACTGTTCGCTCAGACCCACACCCGTCCCGACCTCGAGGGCAACACATTGCTGGACATCCTGCACCGCGGGACCTCGCACCGTGACGGGATGGGACGGGAGGCCGCGTCCCGCGCACTGGACCGCTACGGGCTCTCCCGCCAGGCGGAGCAGAGGTACGACGACCTCTCCGGTGGTCAGCAGGCACGGTTGCAGATCCTGCTGTTGGAGCTGTCCGGCGCCACGATGCTTCTCCTCGACGAACCCACCGACAACCTCGACCTCGAGTCGGCCGACTCCCTGCAGGACGCGATCGTCGCGTTCGACGGAACCGTGGTCACGGTGACGCACGACCGATGGTTCGCTCGGAGTTTCGACCGGTTCCTCGTCTTCGGGGCGGACGGTCGGGTGTACGAGTCGGGTGAACCGGTGTGGGACGAGGGCCGCGTGGCACGCGCTCGATGACACCCCGCCGGACGTGACGATTCGGACACGGTGAGGCGCGTGCAACGCCGTGCGTGCGAGTCGCGCCGTTAGTGTCGGGACACATCTCGGCACGCGAAAGGGTGACTCGGCGTGGACATCATGGAACCGGTACACGGAACGGCCTACCTGCTGTCGGTCGCGGCCATCGCCGTGGCCGTCCTGCTCTTCCTCATCATGAAGGTGAAGCTCCACGCCTTCCTGTCGCTCGTTCTGGTCAGCATGGTGACGGCGGTCGCCGCAGGCATCCCGCTCGCGGACGTACCCGACACGCTCCTCTCGGGCTTCGGAGGGACACTCGGCAACGTCGCGTTGCTCGTCGCGCTGGGCGTGATGCTCGGCCGACTCCTCGAGAAGACCGGTGGGGCCCAGGTTCTCGCGGACACCCTCATCGCACGCTTCGGTGAGAAACGCGCTCCCTTCGCGCTCGGCGTCGCCGCCTTGATCTTCGGGTTCCCGATCTTCTTCGACGCCGGTCTCGTCATCTTCCTGCCGATCATCTTCTCGGTGGCGCGGCGCTTCGGCGGATCCGTCCTGCTCTACGCGCTGCCGACAGCCGGCGCCTTCGCGGCCATGCATGCGATCGTGCCGCCGCACCCGGGACCCGTGGCAGCGGCGGACCTCATGGGCGGAGACATCGGCGTCACTCTCGTCGTCGGGCTCCCGGTCGCGATCATCGCGTGGTTCCTCGGTTCCTACCTGGTCGGTACGCGCCTGGGTCGCCGGTTCGTCACCAGCCCGGCCGCGCTGTTCGCGGATGCAGCCGACGACCCCGACGCTCCGCCCGTCGCGCCACCGCGCTTCCTGGCCGTCCTCGGACTGCTCCTGTTCCCGCTGATACTCATCTGCCTGAACACCGGTGTCTCGACGCTGCAGACCGCCGGAATCGTCTCGGAGGACGCCGGGTGGGCGGACGCACTCATTCTCCTGGGGCAGACACCCGTCGCTCTGCTGCTGACGGTGCTCCTGTCGCTCGTGGTCCTGGCACCCGGACGGTTCTCCGTCTCCAAGGCCACGTCGCTCATGGACGACGCCCTGGGCCCGGTGTGCGCGATCATCCTCATCACGGGCGCCGGCGGAATGTTCGGCGGAGTCCTTCGCGCCAGCGGCATCGGTGCGTCTCTGACGGAGTCACTGTCGGATCTCGGGTTCTCGTTGATCGTGCAGGCGTTCCTCATCGCGGCGGCTCTCCGCGTCGCGCAGGGCAGCGCGACGGTGGCGCTGACGACCACTGCCGGCCTGGTCTCGGCTCAGGTGGTCGAGCTCGGGTTGGGTAACTTCGACATCGCACTGCTCGTGTTCGCGATCGCTGCGGGAGCCACCGTGCTCTCGCACGTGAACGACTCGGGTTTCTGGCTCGTCAGCCGATTCTTCGGCATGGACGAGAAGACGACTCTGAAGACTTGGACGGTCATGGAAACGACATTGGGACTCGCGGTCTTCGCGCTCGCCTCACTGCTCTGGGTGGTGTTCTGACGTGACGGACCACGCCGACGGCATTCCGAGACACATCGTCGTGATGGGTGTGTCGGGGACCGGGAAGACCACCGTCGGCAGCGCACTGGCGACGACACTGGGGAGCACCTTCATCGAGGGCGACACTTTTCATCCCAAGGCGAACATCGACAAGATGTCTGCAGGCCACCCGCTGAACGACGACGACCGTCGACCGTGGCTCGCCGCGGTGGCAGGTGAGATCGAACGAGTGGCAGACGAGGGTGGAACGTCGGTGGCGGCCTGTTCCGCCCTGACGCGGCGGTACCGGGACTGGCTGCGCGGGGGCTACCCGGATCTGTTCTTCGTCCATCTGCAAGCGGACTACGACACGCTTCTCGACCGCATGTCGCGCAGGAAGCACTTCATGCCCCCGTCTCTGCTGCAGTCGCAGTTCGACACCCTCGAGGACCTCCAGGCGGACGAGCACGGCGCGGGAGTGCCGGATGTCGACGGCGTCGAGAAGGTGGTCGCAGCTGCCATGAAGGCAGTGGGCGCCTCCCGGTAGCACCATGCCGGCCGGCGGGGGGCACGGCGAAAGTCCTTCTGCCGGTGCATGACCCGTGAATGCAGAAAGCCCCCCGACCGGTGGTCGGGGGGCTTTCTGGGAAGGGTTGTTCGGCGGTGTCCTACTCTCCCACACCCTGTCGGGTGCAGTACCATCGGCGCTGGAGGGCTTAGCTTCCGGGTTCGGAATGGGTCCGGGCGTTTCCCCT